>NZ_CAKZHQ010000001.1 GCF_936925435.1 uncultured Ramlibacter sp.
GCCGTAGTGCAGCACCTGCGGCTCCTCGTGGAAGTTGCGGCCGATGCCGTGACCGCAGAACTCGCGCACCACCGAGAAGCCGTTGCTCTCGGCGAACTTCTGGATGGCGTGGCCGATGTCACCCAGGCGCACGCCCGGGCGCACCTGCACGATGCCGTGCCACATGGCGTCGTAGGTCAGGTTGACCAGGCGCCGGGCGGCGATGGAGACCTCGCCGATCAGGTACATGCGGCTGTTGTCGCCGAACCAGCCGTCCTTGATGACGGTGACGTCGACATTGACGATGTCACCCTTTTTCAGCGGCTTGTCGTTGGGAATGCCGTGGCAGACCACATGGTTGACCGAGGTGCACAGCGAGGCCGGGTAGGGCGGGTAGCCGCCCGGCTGGTAGCCCAGGGTGGCCGAGACCGTGCCCTGCTGGGCCATGCACTGCGCGGCCAGCCGGTCGATCTCCTTGGTGGTGATCCCGGGCTTGATGTGCGGCGTGATGTAGTCCAGGACTTCAGAGGCCAGGCGGCAGGCCTCGCGCATGCCTTTGATCTCGGCGGCGTCTTTGTACGTGATGCTCATGGCCCAATTATCCCAGAGGGCGAAATCCCCCGCAGGTAAAATCAAAACTCCACGGCGAGCCCCAGTCAGCGGCCCGCCGGCCCAGGATTTCCCGACCCCATACAGGCCTACCAGTGACCCTGCACACCACCGAATTCGAGGGCGGCAATGCCCTCAGCGAGTTCCGCGTCCAGCAACTTCTCCCCCGCCTGCAGGCCATCGACGGCAAGATCAGCGGCCTGACGGCCCGCTTCGTGCACCTGGTCGGCGCCGACCATGCCCCCGACGTCGCCGAAAAGCAGCGCCTGGCCGCGCTGCTGACCTATGGCGAGCCTTTCCAGGGCCCCGCCGGCGGGCCGCTGATCGTGGTCACGCCGCGCTTTGGCACGGTCTCGCCCTGGGCCTCCAAGGCCACGGACATCGCCCACAACTGCGGCATCGCCATCCGTCGGGTCGAGCGCATCACCGAGTACCACATCCAGCTCAAGGCCGGCCTGTTGGGCAAGGCCGCGCTGGACGGCGCCCAGCTGCAGGCCGTGGCGGCCCTGCTGCACGACCGCATGACCGAGAGCGCCATGTTCAGCCGCCAGCAGGCCCAGGGCCTGTTCACCGAGCTGCCGGCCGCGGCCATGGAGTCGGTCGACGTGCTGGGCGGCGGGCGCTCGGCGCTGGAGCAGGCCAATGCCCAATGGGGCCTGGCGCTGGCCGAGGACGAGATCGACTACCTGGTGGCCGCCTTCACCGGCCTGGCGCGCAACCCGACCGACGTCGAACTGATGATGTTCGCCCAGGCCAACAGCGAACACTGCCGGCACAAGATCTTCAACGCCCAGTTCACCATCGACGGCGCGGCGCAGGACAAGAGCATGTTCGGCATGATCCGCAACACCCATGCGCTGGCGCCGCAGCACACGGTGGTGGCCTATTCGGACAACGCCTCCGTCATGGAAGGCTCGCCGGTTGCCGCTTTCGCAGCCAGATCGGCCTCTACCCCCCGTAAATTGGGCGTGGATAGCTATCAAAAACATAGCGAAACACACCATGTGCTGATGAAGGTGGAGACCCACAACCACCCCACGGCGATCTCGCCCTTCCCGGGCGCCTCCACCGGCGCCGGCGGCGAGATCCGCGACGAGGGCGCGACCGGCCGCGGCTCCAAGCCCAAGGCCGGCCTGACCGGCTTCACCGTCTCCAAGCTCTGGGGCGGCTGGTCCGACCAGGCTGGCGGCAAGCCCGGGCACATCGCCAGCCCCTTGCAGATCATGACCGAGGGCCCGCTGGGCGGCGCGGCCTTCAACAACGAGTTCGGCCGGCCCAACCTGTTGGGCTACTTCCGCGAGTACGAGCAAAGCGCCGGCGGCATCGAGCGCGGCTACCACAAGCCCATCATGATCGCCGGCGGTCTGGGCAGCATCGAGGCCGGCCAGACCCAGAAAATCGAGTTCCCGGCCGGCACCCTGCTGGTGCAGCTGGGCGGCCCCGGCATGCGCATTGGCATGGGCGGCAGCGCGGCCAGTTCCATGGCCACGGGGGCCAACGCCATCGACCTGGACTTCGATTCGGTGCAACGCGGCAACCCTGAGATCGAGCGCCGTGCGCAGGAGGTCATCAACCACTGCTGGCAACTGGGCGCGGCCAATCCCATCCTGGCCATCCACGACGTGGGCGCCGGCGGCCTGTCCAATGCCTTCCCTGAGCTGACCAACGACGCCGGCCGCGGTGCCCGCTTCGATCTGCGCAAGGTGCCGCTGGAAGAGTCCGGCCTGTCGCCGCGCGAAATCTGGTCCAACGAGAGCCAGGAGCGCTATGTCATGGCCATCGCGCCGCAATCGCTGGCGCAGTTCCAGGGCTTTTGCGAGCGCGAGCGCTGCCCCTTTGCCGTGGTCGGTGTCGCCACCGAGGAGCGCCATCTGGTGCTGGCCGACGAGGGCGCCAAGCTGCAGCCGGTGGACATGCCCATGAATGTGCTCCTGGGCAAGCCGCCCAAGATGCACCGCGACGTCCAGACCGTGGTCCGCCAGTTCCAGCCGCTGGATCTCAACGGCGTCAAGCTGCAGGACATCGCCATCCAGGTGCTGAGCCACCCCACGGTGGCTTCCAAGCGCTTTCTCATCACCATCGGCGACCGCACCGTGGGCGGCCTGACGCACCGCGACCAGATGGTCGGCCCCTGGCAGGTGCCGGTGGCCGACTGCGCCGTCACCCTGGCCGACTACGCGGGTTTTGCCGGTGAGGCCATGGCCATGGGCGAGCGCACGCCGCTGGCGGCCATCGACGCCCCGGCCTCGGGCCGGATGGCGGTGGCCGAGGCCATCACCAACCTGCTGGCAGCGCCCTTCGAGCTGCCGCGGGTCAAGCTCTCGGCCAACTGGATGGCGGCCTGCGGTGAGCCTGGCGAGGACGCTGCCCTGTACGAGACCGTGCGCGCCGTCGGCATGGCGCTGTGCCCGGCCCTGGGCATCTCGATTCCCGTGGGCAAGGACAGTCTGTCCATGCGCACGCAGTGGAAGGACGGCGACAACAACCGCAAGGTGGTGTCCCCGGTCAGCCTGATCGTCACCGCCTTTGCCACCCTGGCCGACGTGCGGCCCACGCTGACGCCGCAGCTCGATGCCACGCAGGACAGCGCCTTGTTGCTGATCGACCTGGGCAAGGGCCAGAACCGCATGGGCGGCAGCATGCTGGCGCAAGTGCTGGGCCAGACCGGCGACAGCGTGCCCGACCTGGACGATGCCAAGGACCTGGTGCAACTGGTCAACGCCGTCAACGCGCTGCGCGCACAGGGCAAGATCCTGGCCTACCACGACCGCAGCGACGGCGGCCTGTTTGCCGCGGCCTGCGAGATGGCTTTTGCCGGCAAGGTCGGCGTGGCCTTGAACGTGGACATGCTGGTGACCGAGGGCGACGGCATCGCCGACAGCCGGGCCGAGCATGGCGACGCCAAGAACTGGGCCGGCCAGGTCAGCGTCCGCCGCGAGGAGCTGACGCTCAAGGCCTTGTTCAATGAGGAACTGGGCGTGCTGTTGCAGGTGCGCAGCGAGGACCGCAGCGCGGTGATGCAGGTCTTGCGCGAGCACGGCCTGTCCAGGCACAGCCATTTCGTCGGCAGCACCCGGCCGCAGTCTTCGACCATCGATGCGGGCAAGGGCGAACTGCAGGTCTGGCGCGACACCAAGGCCGTCTTCAGCGCCAACCTGGCCGACTTGCACCAGGTCTGGGACGCCGTCAGCTGGAAGATCTGCCAGCAGCGCGACAACCCGGCCGGCGCCGATGCCGAACACGCCGCTGCCGGCGACCCGACCGACCCGGGCCTGCAGGTCCACACCACGTTCGACCCCAAGGAGGACGTGGCTGCGCCTTTCCTGAACCTGAGCAAGCCGCGCGTCGCCATCCTGCGCGAGCAGGGCGTCAACTCCCATGTGGAGATGGCCTGGTGCTTCAGCGAAGCCGGTTTCGAGGCCTACGACGTCCACATGACCGATCTGCAATCGGGCCGCGCCAGGCTGGAGGACTTCAAGGGCTTTGTCGCCTGCGGGGGCTTCAGCTACGGCGACACCCTGGGCGCCGGCATAGGCTGGGCCCGCAGCATCACCTTCAACGACCAGCTGTCGGCGCAGTTCCAGGCCTTCTTCGGCCGCGACGACACCTTCGCTCTGGGCGTGTGCAACGGCTGCCAGATGCTGGCCGAACTGGCCGACATCATTCCCGGTGCCGATGCCTGGCCGCGCTTCACCACCAACCGCAGCGAGCGCTACGAGGCCCGGCTGTCGCAGGTGGAGGTGCTGGAGTCGCCCAGCCTGTTCTTTGCCGGCATGGCCGGCAGCCGCCTGCCGATCGCGGTGGCGCACGGCGAGGGCTATGCCAACTTCGCCCAGCGCGGTGACCAGGCCAAGGTGATCGCCGCCATGCGCTACACCGACCACCACGGCCAGGCCACCGAGGCCTATCCGCTCAACCCCAATGGCAGCCCCGGCGGCCTGACGGCGGTGACCACGGCCGACGGCCGCTTCACGGCCATGATGCCGCACGCCGAGCGGGTCTTCCGCAACGCGCAAATGAGCTGGACCAGCGGCGAGCGCAGCGAATTGAGTCCCTGGATGCGGATCTGGCGCAACGCGCGCAAGTGGGTCGGGTGATCAGTGCCCCCACGCTCGCCCACTGCGTGTGGCTCGCTGCCCCCCGAGGGGGCCTTCGCGCCTAGGGGTGGCCCGTCGGCGCTCAAGCCGGCTCGCTTCTTCGAGACGCCGGCGCAGTTTCGCGCCTGGCTGACGAAGAATGCGAAGACGGCCACCGAGCTGGTGGTCGGCTTCCACAAGAAGGATTCGGGCCGCCCCAGCATGAGCTGGAGCGAATCAGTCGATGAGGCCTTGTGCGTGGGCTGGATCGATGGCGTGCGCAAGCGCATCGACGCGACCAGCTACCAGATACGTTTCACACCACGCAAGCCGGGCTCGGTCTGGAGCGCCATCAACATCGCCAAGGTGGCTGCGCTGGAGCAGGCCGGGCGCATGAAGGCGGCTGGCCGCAAGGCTTTTGCCGCCCGCAGCGAGGCCAAATCGCGCATCTATTCCTTCGAGCAGGCCGAGCGCCTGACCGAGCTGCCGCCGGCGCTGGCGGCGGTGTTCCGCAAACACAAGGAGGCCTGGGCCTTCTTCCAGGCCCAGCCGCCGGGCTACCGCCACCAGATGCTCTGGCGGGTGCTCAGCGCCAAGCGCGAAACCACGCAGGCCGCGCGCCTGGACAAGTTGATCGCGGCCTCGCAAGCGCACAGCCGCCTTTGAGTGCCGGCAGCTCCTCCCCCAAACAGAGGGCGGAAAATGAAAACTTTTTGTCACAAAACAGTTGAATTGCCTTAGGCTTCGTGAAATTTCTCACGGGGAACCCCATGGCATCGCCTTTTTTCAACGCGAACAGCAGCGCAGATTTCACCGAGGGCGACCCCCCCATCGTGCTGGCGCCCGGCCTGCAGGTTGTCGATGACGACCTGGCGACGCTGGACGACGGCTATGGCAACTATCTCGGCAACTATGACGGCACGATCCTGACGCTGGAGCGCGCGGGCGGCGCCAACGCGGACGATTATTTCGGCGCGAGCGGCACGATTGATTTCGAGGGCGCCGTCGGCGGCGCCCACCTCCGGTGGGAGGGCACCTACGTCGGCTGGGCCGATTTCGGCGTCCCCGGCCAATTGGTGCTGTCCTTCAACAGCAATGTCACGCAGGCAGTGTTGGACGCGGTCGTCAGCCAGCTGACCTACGAAAACATCAGCAACGCGCCACCGGCGGCCGCGGTGATCAGCTGGCAACTCAACGACGGCACGGGCAGCACCGGCTCGGCCACGACCACGGTCGCGATCACCGCGATCAATGACCTGACGACAATCTCCGGCGGGCCGACCGACCCCACCTACATCGAAGTCGGCCAGGCCGTTGCCATCGACGCCATCAGCATCGAGGACCTCGATGGCGACCAGTTGAACCTGTCGCTCACGGCGATCAATGGCCAGCTCAGCGGCATCACGGACGATGATGAGGGGACCGACGGCATCCAGTTCAGCGGCGATGCCGCCACAGTCAATGCCGCGCTGGCAAACCTGCGGTTCACCGCTTTGGCTGACGGCGACGCCGGCATCGACGTGACGGTCTTCGACGGTTCCGAGCTCAGCACTGCGCACTACGACCTGGAGGCCATTTCCACGCCGGTGTTCCACAACGCCACCGGCATGCAGGTCGTGCTCCCATCCGATACGTCAGTCACGGAGTCCGGTCGCTTTGTCCTGGCATTGGACGACGGCAAGATCCTGGTGGCCTCCAGCTCCGGTGCCGCCGCTGGCGACTTCATGCTGACCCGCTTCAACGCGGACGGGAGCATCGACGAGAGCTTCGGCCCGGGCGGTGGGTCTTCCTATGTGGACTTCGACGGTTTCGGCGACGTCGGCGGCATGGCCTTGCAGGCCGACGGCAAGATCGTGCTCTCGGGGATGGTGGGAGACTTCCACGCTCCGCATGTCGGCGTGGTCCGTTTCAATGCTGACGGCAGCCTGGACACCTCGTTCGGAACCGGCGGCAAGTTCGAGACCGACCCTGCAGTCCCGCTGGAGGGTGCTGGCCTGGCGATCCAGCCGGGCGGCCGGATCCTGATCGCCAGCTCGGATGGTTCTTCCCTGATGGCCATCGTCCTGAACGGCAACGGTGCGCTGGACACCAGCTACAACAGCGCCTGCGCAACGCCGGGCTTCAGCTTTGTGCAGGCAGGGGCCCTTGCACTCGGCGTCTGCGCGGCCGTGCAAGCCAACGGCTGTTTGCTGGTGGCGGGCTGGGTCGCCGACGGCTCCTCGCTGCGCTATGGGGTGGCGCGCTTCCTGGCCAGCGGTGAGGCGGACAGCTCATTTGGCAGCAACGGCCTGATGACGGTGACGACATACACGCTTGCCGATTCGCTCACCGGCATGGTGCTGCAGGCCGACGGCAAGATCGTGCTGACCGGTACCTGCATTGGGGAAGACGGAGCGGACATCCTGGTGGTGCGCCTCAAGGGCAGCGACGGCAGCCTGGACACGGATTTCGGCAGCAATGGCGCTGTCAGGCTGGATGTTGCGGGTGATGACATTGCGGGCGGCGTGACCCTGCAGGGCGACAAGATCGTGGTGACCGGCGAGGGCGATCCTGGCGTGGTGTTCCTGGCCCGCCTCAATACCGACGGCAGCCTGGACAGCTCGTTCGATGGCGATGGCGTGGCCACATACACCGATGTGCCCATGGACATCGGCGCCGCGGTCACGCCGGTGGGAGAGGATGGCAAGCTGCTGGTCACCGGCAGCAGTTTCGGCTACGCGGCGCTGGCGAGCATCAATGCCGATGGCAGCGTTGACCAGGCTTTCGGCCAGAACGAAGAACTGTTTGACCGGGTCAGCTACGCCGACAACGGCCCGCCCGTGCTGTTGGCGCCCGGACTGCGCATCGTGGACGCGGACCTGGCGCAGCAGCTAGCCTTGGACGGCGGCGCGGGCAATTACGGCGACACCATGCTCACCCTTGTCAGAAGCGACGGGGCCTCGGCTGACGATGTTTTCGGTGCCAGCGGCGGCTTGTCTTTCGTGGACGGTCAGATGGTGCTGGACGGCACGGAGATCGGCACCGTCGACCTCACCGGCGGTGTGCTGACACTGGGTTTCAATGCCTACACCAGCCAGGCGCGCCTGGACACCACGGTCCAGTTGCTGACCTATGCCAGCACCCATGCGGACTCCGACACCTCCGGCGCCATCGCCTGGGTCTTCACCGATGGCCAGAGTGGGGCGGTGCAAGGCGAGGTTTATGTCGAGGCCACCGTGGTCGACGATGTGCCCGCGATAGCCGGCCTGCCTTCGGCCACCACCCCCGTCATCGCCGGCCAGGAAGTCGCGCTGGACGATTTCAGCGTCAGCGACAGCGATTCAGGTTCACTGGATGTAACGCTGCTGGCGCACAACGGCAGCATTGGCGGCCTGATCGACGTGGACCCCTGGACTTCCGGCATCCAGCTTGTCGGCGATGCGTACACCCTCAACGAGGCCTTGTCGCATGCGACCTTCACTGCCACCGGCGGCGGCGCGGCCTCGATCGAGATCAAGGTGGAGGATGACACTTCGACGACCACCGCCTCCTACAACTTCACGGCCAGCCTGCCCACCGGCATCAATACCGCCCCGGTGCTGGGCAGTGCCATCGGCAACGTCCTGCAGGACCCGGGCTTTGATGTAACTAACAGAGTGGTGGTCACCCAGCAGACCGATGGCAAGATCGTGGTGGCAAACCGCTTCAACGATCGAATCGTCGCGCTTCGCTTCAACGCCGACGGCAACCTGGACACGGGTTTCGGCACAGCCGGCATCGCCCAACTGAACCCGGGCCACGTCTCTGATGTCCGGGACGTGCAGGTCCAGGCCGACGGCAAGATCGTGTTGATGGGGGCGTCCAGGCCCACCGGTGCATGGGAGTTGAGCCTCTGGCGCCTGCAGGCCGATGGCACGCTCGACGCGGACTTCGGCGACGCTGGCGTCGTGGCGCCAGGGTTTTCCGGTTGGACCTATGAGGAGGGCCGTTCCCTGGTCCTGCAGGACGACGGCAGCATCCTGGTGGCCGGCGAGGTCTACGCAGGCGAGGCGCATGGGTTCGCGCTGGCGCGCTACCTCAGCGATGGCTCGCTGGACACGGATTTCGGCGACGGTGGTCGCATGGTGCACGCCGCTGCCTTCTCAGGCCAGATGGTGAACATTGCGGTCCAGGCGGACGGCAAGATCGTGGCCGTGGTTACGTCTTTTCCCGGAGAATCGGCAACGATCGGCATTGCACGCTACAACAGCGATGGCAGCCTGGACGAGGACTTTGGCGACGGCGGCATGATGGAACCCGACCTGGGCGAGGGCATACGGGCCCGTGCTTGCCACGTCGTGATCCAGCCGGATGGCAAGATCCTGGTGGCCGGTATCGTCTTGAGCGGGGATGGCGGATTGGTGGTCTTGCGCTACAACGAAGACGGCTCGCTGGACGAGGATTTCGGCGCGGCGGGCATTGCCAGCGTCGCCATCGGCTTCATGAGTCTGGACAGCATGAGCCTGCAGCCAGACGGCAGCATCGTGCTCAGCGGCGGAAACTATGACAGTGGGCAAACCCAGGCTGTCCGGCTCGATGACGGCGGTTTGTTTGACACCGGCTTCGGCAACGCCGGCCTGTTCACCAGCAACGGCACCTGGTTTGGCACCGACATGATCGTCCGGGAGGACGGCAAACTGCTGTTCGCCGGATGGAACCTTGAACAAGACAAGATTGTCCTGGCCGGCTTCGAAGCGGATGGCACAGCAGTGGATGGACAGCTGGGGGCTGGCACCGATTTTTCCGTTCCTGTCGTCGCAGAGGAGGACGATGGCGCTGGCACGGTGATGGCGCCCCTTGGCCGCATCATTGATCCCGAACTGTCGGCACGCAACGGCGGCGACGGCGACTACGGCGGCGCCACCCTGGTGCTGCAGCGGGTCGGCGGGCCGGACGCGGACGACGCCTTCGGCACGACCGGCTTGCTGGGCATGTGCGGCTGCGGCCAGCTCGAATGGGATGACGTCGTGATCGGGACTTACGACAGCGCCACCCCCGGCCGCCTGAAGCTGAGCTTCAACGCCGGCACCACCCAGGCCATCCTGGACGATGTGGTGCACAACCTGACCTACATCGTCAACAGCCAGGCGCCGGACCCCAGCATCACCATCGGCTGGCTGTTCAGCGACGGCAACACCGGCAGCCAGGGCACGGGTGGCGCCGCCACGGTGCAGGCCCTCACCGAGGTCAACACTGTCGCCAACGTCGACACCCCGGACTTTTTCGGCATTCCCGGTCACGATGTGACGGTTGGCGCCGGCATCGCCTGGGCGCTGGCCGACTTCGGCATCGTCGATCCTGACGGCGGGACCAAGTTCCTCAACCTGACACCCAGCGGCGGCACGATCAACGGCCTGGTGGATGAGGATGCCGACAGCGATGGCATCCAGATCTCGGGCGAAGCGGCGGCGCTCAACGCTGCGCTGGCCGGCGTCACATTCACCGCCGACGCCGCGGACTGGGCGTCCTTTCACATCGACATCTCCGGCGAGTCCGGTTGGCTGCGGTCATCCGACTATTACTTCGTGGTCGAGGACGCGATGGTGGTCGTCGGCGACGGGGGCAACAACCAGTTGCAGGGCTCGGACGGTTCGGACTATCTGCAAGGCCTGGGCGGTGCGGACGGACTGTACGGCAGAGCCGGTGCCGACTTGATGGAAGGCGGCAACGGCTGGGACCGTTACTACGTGGACAACGTGGACGACATGGTGGTAGAGACGGTGGCGAACCCATCCGTCGGCGGCACCGACACGGTCTACAGCTCCCTGAGCGACTACACCTTGACAGCCAACGTGGAGAACGGCTCCATCGAGACGGACGCTGGTGCCCGCCTGGCCGGGAACGGCTTGAGCAACACCTTGAAGGGCAAAGCTGGCAACGACACGCTCGAAGGCGGTGGCGGGGCAGACGGCCTGTACGGTGGGGGCGGCGCCGACAGCTTGCTGGGCGGCAAAGGTTCGGACCGCTACTACGTGGACAACGTGGACGACATGGTGGTCGAGACGGTGGCGAACACATCCGCCGGCGGCACCGACACGGTCTACAGCTCCCTGAGCGACTACACCTTGACGGCCAACGTGGAGAACGGCTCCATCCAGACGGACGCTGGTGCCCGCCTGGGCGGCAACGGCATGAACAACACCTTGAAGGGCGCGGCGGGCGACGATCTGCTCGAGGGCGGCGCGGGCAAGGACACGCTGAGCGGGGCAGGGGGCGCCGACCAGATG
>NZ_CAKZHQ010000002.1 GCF_936925435.1 uncultured Ramlibacter sp.
CCGGCAAGGAGCGACGTGTGCGCCGCTGGGAGCACGAGGAGATCCTTGAGCGGCTGCACGCCAGGCTGGAGAGGAAACCCAAGCAGATGACGGTGCGGCGACGCACCGTTGAACACGTGTTCGGCACGTTGAAGCACTGGATGGGATCAACCCACTTCCTGACCCGAGGACTCGCCAATGTGAGCACCGAGATGAGCCTGCAGGTGCTCGCTTACAACCTCAAGCGAGTGCTGAGCATCTTGGGTATGCCCAAAACGATGAAAGCGATGCGTCTCTTGGGGGCATGAGCCCGTTTGGACGCTTCAGAGCTCCGCGAAGACGCCAAACCGGCCCACATAGGCTCCCAGGCATCTCTAGCCTACCTGTATGAACTTGCCGCCGTTCGGCGGCCTTCGGTCATCGATCAGCGCAAGGGCCGGAGTGTTTCCACACAGCCTCGGCCGGAAGCAGACAATAGCGACAGCCTCAATTTCATGATGCGCCGCCGCCCCCTCCTCCTCGCCCTCCCCGCCTTGGGCCTGGCCGCGCCCTCCCTCGCCCTGCCGCCCCAGCAACTGCAATTTCCACGCGACCACGGCGCCCATCCCACCATGCGCACCGAGTGGTGGTACATCACGGGGCATGCCAGCAGCGGCGACCGTGAGTTCGGTTTCCAGCTGACCTTTTTTCGCAGCCGGGTCGATGCCACGCAGGGCATGGCATCGCAGTTCGCCGCCAGGCAACTGGTGTTCGCGCACGCGGCCATCACCGACCTGCAGGGCGGCAAGCTCTGGCACGACCAGCGCATCGCGCGTGAGGGCTTCGACATCGCCCTGGCCGCCGAGGGCGACACGCGGCTGCGGCTGCGCGACTGGTCACTGCAGCGGCTGGCCAATGGCAGCTACCGCGCGCGCCTGCCCGCAGCCGACTTCAGCCTGGACCTGCTGTGCGCACCGACGCAGGCGCTGCTGCTGCAAGGCGACAAGGGCTTGTCACGCAAGGGCCCGGACGCGAAGCAGGCCAGCTATTACTACAGCCAGCCGCAGCTGGCCACCAGCGGCAGCATCCGCTTGCAGGGCCGCGACTTTGCCATCCAGGGCAAGGCCTGGCTGGACCACGAATGGAGCGACGAGGTGCTGCACCCGCAGGCCGTGGGCTGGGACTGGCTCGGCATGAACCTCGACGATGGCAGCGCGCTCACCGCCTTCCGCCTGCGCCGGCGCGATGGCAGTACGCTGTGGGACGGCGGCTCGTTCCGCTCGCCCAAGGGCGGCAGCCTCTATGTCTTCAGCCCCGGCGAGGCGGTCTTCCGGCCGCAGCGGCGCTGGAAGAGCCCTTTGTCTCAGGCCAGCTACCCGGTCGAATGGATGGTGCGCACACCGGCCGACTACTACACGGTCAAGGCCGTGCTGGACAACCAGGAGCTGGACAGCCGCAGCTCCACCGGCGCGATCTACTGGGAAGGCCTGAGCGAGCTGTTCGACAGCAATGGCCGCAAAGTCGGCCGCGGCTATCTGGAGATGACCGGCTACGCACAGGCACTGCGCCTATGAGCCGGTCACAACGCTCTCAGGCTCAGGGCCGGGCCGGGATGTTCAGGCCGCGCACCACCGCCGGCCGGGCGACGAAAGCGTCGAGCACGCGCTGCACATTCTTGAACTCGCCAAAACCCACCAAATCGCCGGCGCCATAGAAACCGATCAGGTTGCGCACCCAGGGAAAGGTGGCGATGTCGGCAATGCTGTAGTCCTTGCCCATGATCCACTTGCGGCCTTCCAGGTGCTTGTCCAGCACGCCCAGCAGGCGCTTGGATTCGGCCACGTAACGGTCACGCGGGCGCTTGTCCTCGTAGTCCTTGCCGGCGAACTTGTGGAAGAAACCCAGCTGGCCGAACATGGGGCCGATGCCGCCCATCTGGAACATCAGCCACTGCAGCGTCTCGTAGCGGCCGGCGTCGCTCTTGGGCATGAAGCGGCCCGACTTGCCCGCCAGGTAGACCAGGATGGCGCCCGACTCGAACAACGCCAGCGGCTTGCCGCCGGGGCCCTTGGGGTCGAGGATGGCCGGGATCTTGTTGTTGGGGCTGAGCGACAGGAACTCCGGCGTCATCTGGTCGTTCTTGCCGAAGTCCACCAGGTGCGCCTCGTAGGGCAGGCCGGTCTCTTCCAGCATGATGGAGACCTTCACGCCGTTGGGCGTGGGCAGCGAGTAAAGCTGGATGCGCTCGGGATGCTGGGCCGGCCACTTGGCCGTGATGGGGAATTTGGAGAGCTTGGTCATTGCGTGCTTCTTGGAAGGGAGCCGCAATATAAACAGGCCCGGGAATTCCTGCACGGCGCCCCCTAGAATGGGCTGTCGTTTCCCCAGGTTCCCGATGTTCAAAGCCTCCTCGTTCTTCCGCATCTCCCCCGATTTCGTCCTCCCTCCCCTCGACGCCCTCGAAGCAGCCCTGCAGGCCGCGCGCTTCCTGCCTTGCGGGCCGACCCAGCCTGATTCCCTGGGCTGGGTGCCGCCGCGCGGCAACAAGAGCACCGTGCTGGCCGAGAGCGTGGCCGGCCACCTGATCCTCAAGCTGTGCACCGAGCGGCGCGCGCTGCCAGCCTCAGCTGTCAAGGCCGCGGTCGACGAGCGCATCGAGAAATACAAGCAGGAGACCGGCCACGAGCGCGTTGGCGGCAAGATCAAGAAGGCCTTCAAGGAAGAAGTCGTGCAGGACCTGCTGCCGCGCGCCTTCACCAAGAAATCCAGCACCCTGCTGTGGCTGGACCCGGTGAATCGCTTCCTGGTGGTCGATGCCGGCAGCCTGTCGGGCGCCGACAAGGTGGTGACGGCCCTGGTCGAAGCGCTGAGCGAAGTGCCCGGCTCGCATCCCTCGATCGGCCTGAAGCCGGTGCAGACCCAGATGACAGCCAGCGCCTGCATGTCGCACTGGCTGTCCACCCGCGAAGCGCCGTACAACTTCACGGTGGACCAGGACTGCGAGCTCAAGACGCCCGACGAACAGAAATCCACCGTGCGCTACTCGCGCCACACGCTGGAGATCGACGAGGTGGCCCAGCACATCGCCCAAGGCAAGCTGCCCACACAGCTGGCCCTGACCTGGAACGAGCGCGTCTCCTTCGTGCTGACCGAGAGCGCCCAGGTGCGCAAGATCAAGCTGCTGGACGTGGTGATGGACGGCGCGCAGGACAAGGGCAAGGACGACGACGGCTTCGATGCCGACGCCGCCATTCTCACCGGCGAGCTGTCGGGGCTGATCCCGGACCTGCTGGAGGCACTCGGCGGCGAGATGGACGAAGCCGCCCCGCTGGCCGCGGCACCGGCACCGGCCACCGCAGAAGAAGCCGACGCGCCCTTCTAGGGCTTTGGCTGGCGGGCCGCCTCATACGGCGGCTTGCCGCTGGTGCCGACCATCAACTGGTTGATCACCCCCATCACGTCGTCGACCAGCAGCACGGCGCGCTCCATCGCCAGCGCCTGCTCCAGCGACTGCACGCAGCCCTTGAGGCTGACCAGGCGGCGCTCTCCCAGCGCCCACACGCTGGTGTCGCCAAAGCGCCCGTCCTGGCGCAGGTACAGCTGCACGCGCGGAATGATCTCCTTGTCGTACTGGTAGGAGTCGGGCAATCGGCAGCGGCCGGCCCGGTAGCAGCTGCCGCCGTGCTGTGAGCGCACATGGGCCGCGGCGCGCAGTTCCTCTGGTGTCATGGAAGGCGGCTCGGGCGTGGGGCAACCGGCCAGGGCCGAGGTCACCTGGACAAAAGGATCACCGAAATAGTCCTGCCGCTGCTGCGCGGCGCACAATGCCGGCAGCGCCAGAACAAGGCCCAAAAGAATTCTCATGTCAATGCCCTTGACCGCTGGGTAGGACAAAGGTCCCATTCCGCCGCCCAGCCCCAGCCGCTAAGGTCGATCAATCGCATGCTGCCTGAAAGGAGCGCCCATGAAAAGACTGCTGCCCCCCCTGATGCTGGCGGGCGCCTTGCTGGCACCGGCCTGCTTCGCACAAAGCACCCCCGCCGCCGCACCGGCGCCCGACAGCGCCATGCAGGTCCTGCGCGACAAGCTCATGGCCGACAAGAAACAGGTGGTTTCGGCCAACCTGGACCTGACGCCGGCCGAGGCCACTGCCTTCTGGCCGCTCTACGAGGCCTACCAGAAGGACCTGCAACGTGCCAACAGCCAGCTGGCGACCGTCGTCGCCAACTATGCCAAGGAATTCAACGCCAACACCCTGACCGACGAGAAGGCCACCCGTATCCTCAAGGAAGCGGGCGCGGCCGACGAACTCTCCTTGCAGCTGCGCAAGGCCATGGCCGCCCGCCTGGTCCCGGTGCTGCCGGGCCGCAAGCTGGCGCGCTACCTGCAGATCGAAAACAAAATTCACGCCGTGGTGATGTATGAAATTGCTGCCCAAGTTCCGCTGGCTCCCTGAGCCCCGTTCGGCCCTGCTGGCCACCACCACCACCGCACTGGCGCTGGCCTGGGGCAGTCCTGCCCTGGCCCAGCAGCCCGAAGAGCCGGTGCCGCTGACCGCGCAGGAAAAGCAGGCCGAGCAGGAGGCCCGCCTGAAGCTGGCCACCGACGGCCTGGAGCGGCTCTACAAGCTGCAGCCCGAGGTGCGCGCCGCGCTGGAAAAAGCCCCGGGCTACGCGGTGTTCGACGTGTCGTCGATCTACGCCATCTTCCTGGTCGGGCAAAAGGGCAAGGGCGTGCTGTTCGACAACACGACCAAGAAGCCGGTCTTCATGACCAGTGCACGCGCCGGCACCGGCCCGGGTGTGGGCAAGCAGCGCGTCTACCAGATCTTCGTTTTCAAGAGCAAGGGCGCGATGGACCAATTCATCCTGGCCGGCGACGCGGGCGCCGACATCGGCGCCTCGGTCAGCGCGGGCCAGGGGGGCATGGTGCGCTCCTTCAACCCGTACATTGACATCTACCAGGTGCCCGAATCCGGCATGGCTTTGCAGGCAAGCTGGGGCGGGACCGTGTACACCGTCGACCAGCAGCTGAAGTAGCGCGCAAGGCAGCGTGGTGCAGGCCCGGCGCATTGCCTTCTGGCCGCTCCTGGTCCTGGCCGCGCTGCTGGCCGGCTGCGCCAGCTTGCCGGCGCCCCTGCAGCAGATACCCAGCACAGCCCTGAGCGACACCGGCGCCACGCGCCTGGGCCGGGCCACCGCACCGGCAGCGGCCGCCCACCCGGGCAAGACCGGTGCCTATGCGCTGCCGGACGGCCGCGAGGCCTTTGCGGCGCGCTACCTCCTGGCCCAGACCGCCGAGCGCAGCCTGGACCTGCAGTACTACATCTGGCGCAGCGACACCAGCGGCGGCCTGATGGCGCAGGCGGTGCTGGAGGCTGCCGACCGCGGTGTGCGCGTGCGGCTGCTGCTGGACGACGTCAACACCGGTGGGTTCGACACCACGCTGGCCACGCTGGAAGCCCATCCCAACATCGAGGTGCGGCTGTTCAATCCCTTCGCCAGTCGCAACTGGCGCGCCGCTGCCTACCTGACCGACTTCTCGCGCCTGAACCGGCGCATGCACAACAAGTCCTTCACCGCGGACAACCAGGTCAGCGTGGTCGGCGGGCGCAACATCGGCGACGAATACATGGGCATCGAGGTGCCGGTGGAGTTCACCGACCTGGACGTGGTGCTGGCCGGCGCGGTGGTGCCGGAAATCTCCGCCTCCTTCGACGCCTACTGGAACAGCCCCTCGGCCTATCCCGCCGCCAGCCTGCTGCCGGCGGCCAGTCCCGACGAGATCGCCGCGGTGCGCAGCGCCTGGGACGGCCTTCGCGCCAGTCCCCTGGCCGCAGCCTACCTCGCCACCGTGCACGAGATGCAACTGGTGCGCAACGCGGCTGCCGGCACGGTGCCGCTCGAATGGGTGCCAGCCCGCCTGGTCCACGACGACCCGGCCAAGGTGCTGCACCCGCCCGAACGCAAGGAGACCCACATGCTGCCGCATCTGGAAGCGGCGCTGGGCGTGCCGCAGCGCGAACTGATCCTGGTCTCGCCCTACTTCGTGCCCGGCAAGCAGGGCGCGCAGGCGCTGGTGGACATGGCCGCGCGCGGAGTGAATGTCACGGTGCTGACCAATTCGCTGGCAGCGACCGACGTCGGCCCGGTCTATGCGGGCTACGTGAAGTACCGCAGCGAGCTGCTGCGCGCCGGCGTTCGGCTGTATGAACTCAAGCGCGGCTCCCTGCCAATGGGCGAACAGGACAAGCCACGCGAACGGCATGGCATCGGTGGCAGCACCGGCGGCAGTTCCGGCGCCAGCCTGCACGCAAAGACCTTCGGGGTGGACCGCAGCCGTGTCTACGTCGGCTCCCTCAACCTGGACCCGCGCTCGATCCGCCTGAACACCGAGATGGGCGTGGTGCTGGAGAGCCCTGCCCTGGCCGGCCGGCTGGCCAGGGTGGTCGAGGCCGAGGTCCCGGCCAATGCCTACGAGCTGCGCCTGGCGCCCAACGGCAGCGTGGTCTGGATCGAGCGCACAGGCGCCGGCGAGATCACCCACAACCGAACGCCGGAGACCGGCGTGATGCGCCTGCTGGGCGTCGGCTTGATGATGCTGCTGCCCATCGAGTGGCTGCTCTGAGCGGCTGCGCTCGGAGCAGCCTCAGTGCGCCCCTGCCGCCGCATCGGCGGCGCCCGCACCGGCCTTCTGCGGCTTTGTCAGCCAGACCATGCCGATCAGCAGGATGAAGATCACCGCCGAGGCATAGAAGATGTCGTTGGCCGCCAGCGTGAAGGCCTGCTGGTCGACCATGCGGTTGATCTGCGCCAGGGCCTGCTCCGCCGTCAGGCCCGAGGCCTGCAGGCCGGCCAGCGTTGACTGGGTGGCGCTGCTGCCCAGGTTGACCGCGTCGGCCAGCTGCGTGTGGTGCAGGGCCGCGCGGCTCTCCCACAGCGTGGTCGAGATCGAGGTGCCCATGGCGCCGGCCGTGATCCGCACGAAGTTGGTCAGGCCCGAAGCGGCCGGCATGCGTTCGGGCGTCAGGCCCGACATGGTGATGGTCATCAACGGGATGAAGAAGAAGGCCATGGCCACGCCCTGGATCACGGTGGGGACCAGGATGGTACCGAAGTCGGCCTGGGTGCTGAAGTGCGAGCGCATCCACAGCACCAGGCCGAACACGATGAAGGCGAAGGTCGCGTATTTGCGCGGATCCACCTTGCCCACGGTCTTGCCCACCAGCGGTGAGAGCACCAGGGCCATCAGACCGACCGGCGCCATGATCATGCCGGCGTCGGTGGCGGTGTAGCCCATGAACTGCTGCAGCCACAGCGGCAGCAGCACCACGTTGCCGAAGAACAGGCCGTAGGCGATGGAGGTGGCCAGCGTGCCGGCCCAGAAGTTGCGCCGCGCAAACAGGCGCAGTTCCACCACCGGGTGCTTGTCGGTCAGCTCCCAGATCACGAAGAAGGCAAAACCCACGGCGGCGACCACGGCCAGCGCGATGATCAGCGGCGAGTGGAACCAGTCGTGTTCCTTGCCCAGGTCCAGCATGATCTGCAGCGCGGCGATCCAGACCACCAGCAGGGTCAGGCCCACCGTGTCGATGGGCAGCTTGCGAATGGTGCTCTCGCGCTTGCGGTACAGCGCCCACGAGGCCAGGGCGGCGGCGATGCCCACCGGGATGTTGATGTAGAAGATCCAGGGCCAGGAAATGTTGTCGGTGATCCAGCCGCCCAGCAGCGGCCCCATCACCGGCGCCACCAGGGTGGTCATGGCCCACATCGCCATGGCCAGCCCGGCCAGTGCACGTGGATAGCTTGCCAGCAGCAGCGACTGCGACAGCGGGATCATGGGGCCGGCGACAAAGCCCTGCAGCGCGCGAAAGCCGATCAGCGTGGGCATGTTGGGCGCCAGGCCGCACAGCCAGGAGGCAATGACGAAGAGCACGACGCTGGCGACGAACAGGCGCACCTGGCCAAAGCGCTGCGACAGCCAGCCCGAGAGCGGCACGGCGATGGCGTTGGCCACGGCGAAGCTGGTGATGACCCAGGTGCCCTGGTTGGGGCTGACGCCCAGGTCGCCGGCGATGGCAGGCAGCGAGACGTTGGCGATCGAGGTGTCCAGCACGTTCATGAACGTGGCGGCGGACAGCGCGATCGTGCCCCAGGTGCGCGCAGAGCCTTCCAGCGGCTGGTGCGCGACGGGCGCGGCGGGACCGGCCATCTCAGTTCAGGCCATTGGCCGCGGGGGCGGCGGCGAGCGTGGGCGCCGGGGCGGCGGAAGCGCGCGCCGGCGGTGCGACCACCGGGGCGCGGCCGCGACCCAGGTTGGCGCTGATGACGCGGCGCACTTCGGCATCGGCACCGGCGTCCTGCGGCTTGAGGATCTGCGCCGATTGCGCGGCGGTGCTGGGCGCGTCGGCCAGGGTCTTGCCGTCCTGCTGGCTGACGTCGACCTCGGCGTCCATGGACAGGCCCACGCGCAGCGGGTTTTTCGCCACTTCATCAGCGTCCAGGACAACGCGCACGGGCACGCGCTGCACCACCTTGATCCAGTTGCCGGTGGCGTTTTGCGCCGGCAGCAACGAGAAGGCCGCGCCGGTGCCGGCGCCCAGGCCGGCGACCGTGCCCTTGTATTCGACCTTCTTGCCGTACAGATCGGCCGTCAGCTTGACCGGCTGGCCCAGGCGGATCTTGCGCAGCTGCACTTCCTTGAAGTTGGCGTCGACCCAGACCTGCTTGAGCGGGATGATGGACATCATGGGTGTGCCGGCAGCCACGCGCTGGCCCAACTGCACGGTGCGCTTGGCGACGTAGCCGTCCACCGGTGCGGTCAGCGCGACGCGCTGCGTCGCCAGGTAGGCCTCGCGCACCTTGGCGGCGGCGGCCAGCACGGCGGGGTGCTGTTCGACGGTCGTGCCTTCGGTCTGCGACTGGTTGGCGGCCAGCTGCTCGTTGGCGGCCAGCACACCGGCTTGCGCAGCGGACAAGGCACTCTTGGCGTTGGCCAGCTGGGTCTGCGTGTGGCTCAGTTCCTCCTTGGAGACGGCGCCGTTACCAGCCAGCGACTGGCGGCGGTTCAGGTCGTCGTTGGCGCGGGCGACCTCGCTTTGCGCCTTGATCACGTCGGTCTGGTGTAGTGCAACCTGGGCGGCCAGCGAGCCGTTGTTGGCGTACAGGGTGCGCACCTGGCGCACGGTCTGGGCGAGGTTGGCCTCGGCCTGGTCCAGCGCCACCTTGGCGTCGGCGGGGTCGAGCTTGACCAGCGGCTGGCCGGCCTTCACGAAGTCGGTGTCGTCGGCCAGGATGGCCATGACGGTGCCGCCGATTTGCGGCGTGATCTGGATGACGTTGCCCTGCACGTAGGCGTTGTCGGTGGACTCGTAGTGGCTGGCGACCAGCCATTCGTAGCTGCCCCAGCCCAGGCCGGCGATGGCGACCACGCTGGCCAGCAGGGTGAGCGCCTTCTTGCGCTTGGGATTGCCGGCAGCGGCGGCGTTGGGGGCGAGAGCTTCAGTCATGGCGTTTCCTGTCGGTGTTTCTTGCGTGTTTTATTTCTGGGCGGCGGTGACGGTGTCGGGCGTGTAGCCCCCGCCGACCGCGCGAATGAGTCCAACCTGGCTGTCCAGGTTGCGTGCCGCCAGGTCGACCGCCAGGCGGCGCTGGGCCAGCACCGCGTTCTCGGCGGCGAGCACGTTCAGGTAGTTGCCCAGGCCGGCCTTGTAACGCTGGATGGAGATGTCGTAGGCGGCCTCGGCGGCGTCCTGCGCCAGCCGCTGCTGCGCCTGCTGGCGCGCCACGGATTGGCTGGAAGCGAGCTGGTCGGCGACGTCGCGCACCGCATCGATCACGGCGGCGTTGTAGCTCTCCACCGCGGCGTCGTAGTCGGAGGTCTTGCCGCGCAGGTTGGCACGCAGGCGGCCGCCCTCGAAGATGGGCAGGCGGATGGCCGGGCCAATGCCCCACTCGCTGCTGTTGGAGTCGAGCAGCCGGCCCAGGCCGATGGTCGACAGGCCGGCAAAGGCCACCAGGTTGATGTTGGGATAGAACTGCGCCTTGGCGTTCTTGATGTCGTAGCCCGCGGCCTCGACGCGCCAGCGGGCTGCGGCGATGTCGGCGCGCTGGCCCAGCAGGTCGGCCGGCAGCACGGCCGGTGCGCCAAGCAGCTTGAGCGAGGCCAGCGTCACCGGCGTGATCGCGATGCCAGGCTGGCCGACCAGGGCGGCCAGCGCGTTCTTCGACAGGCTGGCGGCCTCGTTCAAAGCCTCGACCTGCTGGCGTGCCTCGGGGAGGCTGCCTTCGCTTTGCTTGAGCTCCAGCCGGGTGTCCAGGCCGGCATCAACACGGTCGCGCACCAGACGCAGCTGCTCTTCGCGTTGGGCCAGGGTGCGCGTGGCCACGGCCAGCTGGTCGTTGATGCGGGCCAGCTGGCCGTAGTTGCGCACCACGTTGCTGGCCAGCAGGATGCGGGCGGCATCGACGTCGGCCTGCGCGGCGCGGGCCGTGCCCAGGGCCCCGTCCAGCGCTGCCTGGTACTTGCCGAAGAAGTCCAGCTCCCAGCTGGCGCTCAGGCGCAGCGTGCCGTTCTCGCTGATGGTGCCGGCCAGGGGCTTGGGCACCAGACCGTTCTCGGTGTAGAGCTGGCGGGTGGCGTCCAGCGAGGCGTTGACCTGGGGCAGCTTGGCCGAGTTGGCCACTTCGGTGACCGCCTGGGCCCGGGCCAGGCGGGCCTGGGCAATGCGCAGATTGGGGTTGCCGGCGATGGCCTGGTCGACCAGGCGATTGAGCTGGGCATCGCCCATGGCGCGCCACCACTGGGCGTCGACCTGGGACGCCTGCGGCGCCGTGCCGGTCAGGCCCAGCGAGGCCGCGTCGCGCTGCTGCGCCTGCGGCTGAATGCCCGACATGTCGGCGCAGCCCGCCAGGGCCAGCGCCAGCACCAGCGCGGTGGGCGCGAACAGTTTCTTGGAACTCATGTTTCTTATCTTTCGGACTGGATGGCCTGCGCATTGCCCAGGATGCGGCGCAGCAGGCTCTTCAATGTTTGCCATTCCTCGCGCGTGAAACCTGCGAGGTGGGCGTTCTGCACGCCGCACAGGACGACAGGGATGCGCTTGGCCGCGGCCTTGCCCTCGGGCGTGAGCTCGAGGTTGACCACGCGCCGGTCTTCGCTGGAGCGCAGGCGCTTGACCAGGCCCTTGGCCTCCATCCTGTCCAGCAAACGCGTCATGGCACCGGCGTCGAGATTGCAATCGCGCGCCAGTTCGGCCACCGTGCTGGCCGAGCCCACGTAGAGCTTGAACAAGGGCACCCATTGGGCGTTGGTCAGACCGGTGGGAAGCAGATCGCGCTCGACCTCCGCCGACACCATGGTCAGGATGCGCCGCATCAGGTAGCCGACGCTTTCGTCCGGCTTGTAATGGGCCGGGTCGTAGAACTCGGCGGGCACTGGGGTGGGGGTAACCATGGTCGCCATATTAGTTGCCTAGGCATTTATTGTCAAGGCTGTCTTTGCACAGACAACATTACACTTGCCGCCATGGCCTCCTCCCCCACCCAGCCCGCCCAGGGCTCGCCCCGCTCTCTGTCCGGCCTGCTGCCCTTTTTGCGGCCCTACCGTGGGCGCATCGCCCTGGCCGGCCTCTTCCTGGTGCTGGCGGCGGTGGCCACCCTGGCCTTCCCGGTCGCCCTGCGCGGCCTGATCGACGGCGGGCTCTCGGCCGCCGACAAGGGCACGCAGCTGCTGGCGCTGCGCGGCAATTTCCTGGAGCTGTTCGCGGTGGCGGTGGCGCTGGGCCTGTTCTCGGCAGCGCGCTTTTACATGGTCAGCTGGCTGGGCGAGCGGGTGACGGCCGACCTGCGCAACGCGGTCTACGCCCATGTGCTGGAGCAGAGCCCGGAATTCTTCGAGACCACCCAGACCGGCGAGGTGCTGTCGCGCCTGACCACCGACACCACCCTGGTGCAGACCGTGGTCGGCTCGTCCTTGAGCATGGGCCTGCGCAACGCCGTGATGGGCGTGGGCGCGCTGGCCATGCTGGTGTGGACCAACCCCTATGTGATGACCCAGGTGCTGGCCATCCTGGTCGTGGTGGTGCTGCCCAGCGCCTGGTTCGGCCGGCGCGTGCGCAAGCTCTCGCGCGCCAGCCAGGACCGGGTTGCCGACTCCAGCGCCATCGCAGCCGAAGTGCTCAATGCCATCCCGGTGGTGCAAAGCTACACGGCCGAGGCACGCGAGGCGGCACGCTTTGACGCATCGACGGCAAATGCCTTCGGCACGGCAGTGCGCCGCAGCCGGGCCCGTGCGGTGCTGATCGCCTTCATCATCATCACCACCAGCGCGGCCCTGCTCTGGGGCCTGTACCAGGGCACGCAAGCCGTGCTGGCCGGCAGCATCACGGCCGGCCACCTGGGCCAGACCGTTGTCTACGTCATCATCCTGGCCGGCGCGGTGGCGGTGCTGGGCGAGGTCTATGGCGACCTGCTGCGCGCCGCCGGCGCCACCGAGCGGTTGATGGAGCTGCTGGATGCCCGCTCTCCCGTGGTTTCACCATTGAATCCGGCTGCAGCGCCCGTCCAGAGCGCTGGAAGCGCTATTGAATTCGTAGCAGCCGGTTTCCACTACCCGTCCCGGCCAATGGCCCCGGCGCTGAAGGACTTCAGCCTGGCGGTGCAGCCGGGCGAGACGGTGGCCCTCGTCGGGCCCAGCGGCGCCGGCAAGACCACGGTGTTCCAGCTGCTGCTGCGCTTTTATGACCCGCAGCAGGGCAGCATCCTGCTCGATGGCGTGGCCACGCGCGATCTCTCGCTGCAGGACCTGCGAGCGCGCATCGGCATCGTGCCGCAGGAGGCGGTGGTCTTCTCGGCCAGCGCGATGGAGAACATCCGCTACGGCAAGCCCGGCGCCAGCGACGACGAGGTGGTTGCCGCCGCTCGCGCAGCCTTCGCCCACGACTTCCTCACCGCCCTGCCCGAGGGCTACAACACCTTCCTGGGTGAGCGCGGCGTGCGCCTGTCGGGCGGTCAGCGCCAGCGCATCGCGATTGCCCGCGCCATGCTGAAGAACCCGCCCCTGCTGCTGCTGGATGAAGCCACCAGCGCGCTGGACGCGGAGAGCGAACGCATGGTCCAGGCCGCGCTGGAGTCGGCCATGCAGGGCCGCACCACACTGGTCATCGCCCACCGCCTGGCCACGGTGCAGCAGGCCGACCGCATCATCGTGCTGGACCACGGCCGCATCGTTGAACAGGGCACGCACGACGAGCTGGTGGCGGCCAACGGCACCTACGCCAGGTTGGCGGCGCTGCAATTCATGGATTGATGGGGTTCAACACTCAGGTGTGCCCGTGTCCTGCGTGCCGAGGTCGAGCTCGGCACGCGCTGCGTTCGCCAGGTTGCGGTACTTTTGCCGAAAGGCGTCGATCGCGTCGTCCTCCAGTTCCTCCAGGTCCAGCAAGGCGTTGTGCGCCCCGCGCGTTGCCCGGATCAATTCATCCAGTTTTATCTGAATGGCCTCGGTGTCCCGGTTCTGCGTGTTCTGGATCAGGAACACCATCAGGAACGTGACGATCGTGGTTCCGGTGTTGATGACCAGCTGCCAGGTGTCGCTGAAACCAAAAACCGGACCTGTGACAACCCAGACGGCGATCACGAGAACCGCCAGCACGAAGGTTCGCGGCCTGCCGCAGAAGCGGGATGCGGTCTTGGCGAATCTTGAGTAAGGGGAGGTGATGTTCATCGCGCATTCTCGCTGCCCGGCAAGATCCCGCTTCTCTTCACTTGTCCGCAAGGACAGGACGAGTTAGTTGCATAGCTAACCAATTGCGCCTATGATGCGCCCATGTTCGACCATTGCCTGTACTTCAACACCACGGCCCTCGCCCGCCTGGTCGAGCGGGAATGGACGCAGGCGTTCAAGCCCTTCGGCGTGACGCCGCCGCAGGGCTTCTTGCTGCGGCTGGTGCTGGCCAGGCCGGGACTGTCGCAGGCCGGGCTGGCCAGCGAGCTGACCATCTCGCGCCCCACGGCCACGCGGTTGATCGACGGGCTGCAGGCCTTGGGCCTGGTGGAGCGGCGCGACGCCGGTGTCGATGCGCGGCACTGGGCGCTCTTTCCCACGCGCAAGGCCCAGGCCCTGCAGGACGGCATCAACGCCGCCAGCGGTGCCGTGACCAAACGCATCCAGCAGCAGGTGGGCAAGGAGAATTTCCTCGACACCGTCGGCAAGGTCCGGGCCGTCTGCAGCGCCCTGAAATGAAGCGGTTCATTTTTTCGCCCAGTTAGTTGCATAGCTAACTATTTTTCGCAAGCCATCGAAAGGACCACCATGCCCATCCTCAACGTCAAGCTCAGCCGCCCCGCAAGCGCAGAACTCACCACGCAGGTCAGCGAGATGCTGCTGGAGCTGACCAGCCGCATCCTGCACAAGAAGCGTGAGCTGACCTCCATCGCCATCGACTACGTGGATCCCGCGCACTGGGTGGTGGGCGGTGCCACGCTGGCAGCGCAGGGCAAGAGCAGCTTCTACTTCGACATCAAGGTGGTGGATGGCACCAACACCAAGGACGAGAAGGCGCAGTACATCGCCGAGAGCTTCGCCGCCTTCGGCCGCCTGCTGGGCGACCTGCACCCGGAGAGCTACATCCACGTGCAGGACGTGCGGGCCGAGGCCTATGGTTTCGGCGGCCTGACGCAGGAATACCGCTACATCGCCGGCAAGCGCTGAGCGTGCTCAGAAGGCCTGCAGGCTGTCGTCCCAGTGCTGCAGTTGGGCGGGCTTGTCGCCGCTGAAGGCACCCAGCACCTGCTGCGGCGGCACGGTGATGCGGCCCTGCTTGAACTTCATCTTCACCAGCACCTGCGCGCGCGGCTCGCCGCCCACGCTGAAGCTGTGTGAGAAGTACGCGCACTTACCGTCCGCGAAGGCCACGCGAGTGTCCACCTGCAGCTTGTCGAACAGGCGCACGGCCTTGCCGAAGCGCACCATCTGGGCCAGGTTGACGAACTGGATGCGCTGCTTGAGCAAGCCGCCCATCAGACCGGTGTTGAGCAGGAAGTCGACCTGCGCTGATTCCGCGATCTGCAGGTAGCGGTCGCTCTTGAGCGTGGTGATGCCGGTGTCCAGCGGCGTGACGCGGTAGCTTGAAGCGACAGTGGCATGGGGCGCGCAACTGCCGTAGCGCGGCCATGCTGTCAGGAGGGTGAGCAGATTCCTCAGCAGACCGGACATGGCAGGCCCGGGCGCCTTACTGCAAGGGCTCTTTGAGGGCCTTGGGCAGCGCCATGGGCATCACGGCGATGCCCTCGTCCAGCAAGGCCTCGGTCTGTTCGCGCGAGGCCTGGCCGCGGATGCCGCGCTCCTGGACCTCGCCGTAGTGGATGCGGCGCGCCTCCTCGGCAAAGCGCTCGCCCACGTCCTCGGTCTGGGCGATGACTTCCCGCGCCATCTTCATCCAGGCGGCCTGCAGCGCCGCGTCGGGCAAGGCAGCCACCTGTTGCGCCGGCTCCTGCTTACCGGCACCCAGGTTCAGGCGCGGCGCGCTCAGCAGCTTGGTCACCGCCGTGTCGCCGCACATCGGGCACTCCACCAGACCACGCTGCAGCTGGCTCTGGAAGTCGTCTTCCGAGCCGAACCAGCCTTCGAAACCGTGGCCGTGGGCGCACTGCAGATTCAGGACCTTCATGGCGCTAGTTTAGGACTGCCAGTCCAAAACCCAAGTCCCGGCCAAGACGTTCTGCAGCCACAGCATGCAGGTCAGGGTCTTGGCGTCGGTGAGCTCGCCGCGTTGCGCGGCCTCAAACAGCTGCGACGGGGGCACCGCCAGCACGTCCAGGAACTCGCCCTGGTCCAGCTTGCGCTGGCCGGCCTGCAGGCCGCGGGCGAAGTAGATGTGGATGACCTCGTCGGAGTAGGCGATGGCGTTGTGCATCTCCCCTGCCCTGGCCCACTCGCGCGCACTGTAGCCGGTTTCCTCCAGCAGCTCGCGCTTGCCGCAGACCAGCGGGTCCTCGCCGGCGTCGAGCTTGCCGGCCGGGAACTCGGTCACGACCCGGCTGATGGGATAGCGGTATTGGCGCTCCACCACCACGCGGCCATCGTCGAGCATGGGCACGACCACCACCGCGCCGGGATGGCGCACGTACTCGCGCGTGCCGGTGCTGCCGTCGGGCAGGGCCACCGTGTCGCGCACCACATGCAGGAAACCGCCCTTGAGCAGTTCCTGGCTGGCCAGATGCCTTTCGACCAGGTGAGTGTCGTCGCCAGTGCTCATTTCCTGCGGTGTTTGAACAGGTAGCGCCAGACGAAGCCGGGGAAGGCCAGCGTCACGAACAAAGTGGCAGTGACAGCGTAGAACTCCCACTGCTGCGCGGCGATCTGGCCGGCGCGCTGCTCCAGCAGCAGGCCCAGGCCGCCGACGATGAAATACAGCAGAACCAGCTCACCCAGTCGCCAGGCCAAGGGCTTGGCGCGCGCCAGCGGCAGCACGCCCAGCAGGCGCTGGCTCAGAAACGGCAGGTTGGCACCAGCGAGGGCCAGCGCGATCACCAGCCAGATGGAGGCGGTCTGCGACATGGCCAAGGAAGACTAGGTCGCCAGCGTCTTGATCACGGCGTCGGCGCACAGCGCCATCAAGCCGCCGGGCAGAATGCCCAGCCCCAGGATCAGGGCGCCGTTGATCGACAGCACGGCACGCACGTCGGCCGGGGCCGAGACGGTGGTGGCGGTGATCGGGTTGTCGAAGTACATGACCTTGACCACCCGCAGGTAGTAGAAGGCGCCGATCAGCGACATCATCACGGCGAAGACGGCCAGGCCGATGTACAGCGTCTGGCCGCTGGAGACCAGGGCCTGCAGCACCGTGAGCTTGGCGTAAAAGCCCACCAGCGGCGGAATGCCGGCCAGCGAGAACATGCACACGGCCATGACGCCGGCGAACAGCGGGCTGCGCTGGTTCAGGCCGGCCAGGTCGGCGATCTCCTCGCTCTCGAAGCCTTCACGGGCCAGCAGCAGGATGATGCCGAAGCTGCCCAGCGTGGTCAGCACGTAGGTGATGATGTAGAACATCGACGCGCTGTAGGCGTACTGGGCGTTGTTGGTGTTGCCGTTGACCACGCCAGCCGCCAGGCCCAGCAGCACAAAGCCCATCTGGGCGATGGTGGAGTAGGCCAGCATGCGCTTGAGGTTGGTCTGCGCGATGGCCGCCAGGTTGCCCACCAGCAGCGAGGCCACGGACAGCAGGATCAGCATCTGCTGCCAGTCCAGGGCCAGCGGAATCATGCCCTCGACCAGCAGGCGGATGGCGATGGCAAAGGCGGCCAGCTCGGGTGCAGCGCCGATCATCAGCGTCACCGCCGTGGGCGCGCCCTGGTAGACGTCGGGGATCCACATGTGGAAGGGCACGGCGCCCATCTTGAAGGCCAGGCCGGCGACGATGAAAACCAGGCCGAACACCAGCACCTGGTGGTTGATGCGGCCGCTGGCGATGGCCTTGAAGACCTCGTTGATGTCCAGCGAGCCGGTGGCGCCGTACAGCATGGAGATGCCGTACAGCAGGAAACCGCTGGCCATGGCGCCGAGCACGAAGTACTTCATGGCCGCCTCGGTGGCGGTGGCGTGATCGCGGCGCAGCGCCACCAGGGCGTAGCTGCACAGCGTCAGCAGTTCCAGGCCCAGGTAGATCACCAGGAAGTTGCTGCCCGAGATCATGACGAACATGCCCAGCAGCGCAAACAGCGACAGGGTGAACATCTCGCCGCCGCGCAGCATGTCGCGGTCGCCGGCGTAGGGACGGCCGTAGACCAGGGTGACCATCACGGCGATGGTGGCGAAGAACTTCAGCCAGTTGCCCAGCGGGTCGCTCACCACCATCTTGCCGAACGCGTAGAAGGTGCCGCCGGCCATCGCGAAGTCGGCGCAGAAATAGGCCACGACAGCCAACGTGCCCATGGTCAGACCGTAGGTCAGGGTGCGCAGGCGGCTCACGACGCCCAGGTCCACCAGGGCGATGACGCAGGCCATCGCCAGCAGGAGGATCTCCGGCGAAACGACGATCAGGCTCAGTTTGTCCAGCATGGCTGTCCGTTCAGTTCAGTTTGGAAGCAGCCACGTGCTTCAGGAAGTCGGCCACCGAGGTGTTCATGACGTCGGTGAAGGGCTTCGGGTAGATGCCCATGTACATGACGGCGGCGGCCAGCAGGCCCAGCATCAGGAATTCGCGGCTGTTGATGTCGGTCAGTCCGCGCACATCGTCGTTGGCCACCGGGCCCAGGTAGACCCGCTTGAACATCCACAGCGTGTAGGCCGCGCCGAAGATCAGCGCCGTGGCGGCCGCCAGGCCCAGCCAGAAGTTGGCCTTGACAGCGCCCAGGATGACCATCCACTCGCCGACGAAACCGGCGGTGGCAGGCAGGCCGCAGTTGGCCATGGCGAACAGCAAGGCGAAGGCGGTGAAATTGGGCATGGTGTTGACCACGCCGCCGTAGCTGGCGATCTCGCGCGAGTGGACGCGGTCATACAGCACGCCGATGCACAGGAACATCGCAGCCGAGACGAAACCGTGGGCGATCATCTGCACGATGCCGCCGGCCACGCCCAGGTCGTTGAAGATGAAGAAACCCAGGGTGACGAAGCCCATGTGGGCGACCGACGAATAGGCCACCAGCTTTTTCATGTCCTGCTGCACCATGGCCACCAGGCCCACGTAGATGACGGCGATCACCGACAGCGCGATCATCAGCCAGGCCCATTCGTGGGCGGCGTCCGGCGCGATGGGCATGGAAAAGCGCAGGAAGCCATAGGCTCCCAGCTTGAGCATGATGGCGGCCAGCACGGCCGAACCACCGGTGGGGGCCTCGACGTGCACGTCCGGCAGCCAGGTGTGGACCGGCCACATCGGCACCTTGACCGCAAAGGCGGCGAAGAAGGCGAAGAACAGCAGGGTCTGCGAGGTGGCCGACAGCGGCAGCTTGTGCCAGGTCAGGATGTCGAAGCTGCCGCCGGCCTTGCTGTACAGGAAGACCAGGGCCACCAGCATCAGCAGCGAGCCCAGCAGCGTGTACAGGAAGAACTTGAAGGCCGCGTAGATCTTGTTGGGGCCGCCCCAGATGCCGATGATCAGGTACATCGGGATCAGCGTGGCCTCGAAGAACACGTAAAACAGCATGCCATCGAGCGCGCTGAACACGCCGATCATCAGGCCCGACAGGATCAGGAAGGCGCCCATGTACTGGTTGACGCGCTCGGTGATCACTTCCCAGGCCGAGATCACGACGATCACGGTGATGAAGGCCGTCAGAGGCACGAACCAGAACGAGATGCCGTCCAGGCCCAGGTGGTAGAAGATGTTGAAGCGCTCGATCCAGGGCGCTTTCTCGACGAACTGCATCGCCGAAGTGCCCAGCTTGAAGCCCTGGTACAGCGGCAGCGTGGCCAGCAGGCTGATCACGGCTCCGATCAGCGCGATCCAGCGCACAGCGCGGGCCTGGTCGTCACGCCCCAGGGCAAGCAGGACGACACCGAAAGCGATCGGCGTCCAGATGGCAAGGCTCAACAAACCCATTTTTCTTCTTTCCCAGCCTTAGCGTTTGAACCAGACGAACCACGTCATCAGCAGGAACACGCCGATGATCATTGCGAACGCATAGTGGTAGATGTAGCCGGTCTGCAGGCGGCGTGAGGCGGCGGCAAACCAGCCGACCACGCGTGCGCTGCCATTGACCAGGGTGCCGTCGATCAGCTTCTGGTCGCCGACCTGCCACAGGCCCGTGCCCAGGGCGCGCGCGCCGCGTGCCAGCACGTTCTCGTTGAACCAGTCCATGTAGTACTTGTTGTCCAACAGCTTGTACAGCGGTTCGACGCGCGCCTTGATCTTGCCGGGCAGCGCCGGGTTGACCATGTACATGTAGTAGGACAGGGCCACGCCGGCCACTGCCAGCCAGAACGGCGCGGTTGTCAGGCCATGCAAGGCCATCTGCAGCGGACCGTGGAACTCGCGCGCGAGGTTGGCCATCGCCGGATGCTTGTCGTTGTCGATGGCGATCGCGTCCTTGAGGAACTCGCTGTAGAGCATGGGATCGATGGCCAGGAAGCCGATCACCACCGAGGGGAAGGCCAGCAGCAGCAGCGGCGCCGTCACCACCCAGGGCGACTCATGCGGCTTGTGGTCGTCTTGGTCATGGCCATGCGCGTCGTGGTGGTCGTCATGGTGCGCGTCCGGATTCTGGTCGAAACGCTCCTTGCCGTGGAACACCAGGAAGTACATGCGGAACGAATAGAAGGCGGTGACGAAGACACCGGCGAGCACCGCGAAGTGCGCGAAGCCCGAGCCCCACAGCTTGCTGAAGTGCACCGCCTCGATGATGCTGTCCTTGGAATAGAAGCCGGCGAACAGCGGCGTGCCGATCAGGGCCAGCGAGCCCAGCAGCGAGGTGATCCAGGTGATGGGCATGTACTTGCGCATGCCGCCCATCCAGCGGATGTCCTGGTTGTGGTGCGCGCCCATGATGACCGAGCCGGCCGCCAGGAACAGCAGAGCCTTGAAGAAGGCGTGCGTCATCAGGTGGAACACGGCCACCGAGTAGGCCGAGGCGCCCAGGGCCACCGTCATGTAGCCCAGCTGCGAGAGCGTGGAATACGCCACCACCCGCTTGATGTCGTTCTGGATGATGCCCAGGAAGCCCATGAACAGCGCGGTGATGGCGCCGATGACCAGGATGAAGCTCAGGGCCGTGTCGCTCAGCTCGAACAGCGGCGACATGCGCGCCACCATGAAGATGCCGGCCGTCACCATGGTGGCGGCGTGGATCAGCGCGGAGATCGGCGTCGGGCCTTCCATCGAGTCGGGCAGCCAGACGTGCAGCGGGAACTGCGCGCTCTTGCCCATGGCGCCGATGAACAGGCAGATGCAGATCACGGTGATCAGCTGCCAGTCGGTGCCGGGGAAACCCAGCTTGGCGATCTCGCCGGCCTTGGCGAAGGTCTCGACGTAGCCCAGGGTGCCGGCGTAGGCGGCGATCAGGCCGATGCCCAGGATGAAGCCGAAGTCACCGACACGGTTGACCAGGAAGGCCTTCATGTTGGCGAAGATGGCCGTGGGCTTGTTGAACCAGAAGCCGATCAGCAGGTAGGACACCAGGCCCACGGCTTCCCAGCCGAAGAACAGCTGCAGGAAGTTGTTGCTCATGACCAGCATGAGCATGGAGAAGGTGAACAGCGAGATGTAGGCGAAGAAGCGGTTGTAGCCCTCGTCCTCTTCCATGTAGCCGATGGTGTAGATGTGGACCATCAGCGAGACGAAGGTCACCACGCACATCATCATGGCCGTCAGGCCGTCGACCAGGAAGCCCACTTCCATCTTCAGGCCGCCAACCACCATCCATTCGTAGATGGTCTGGTTGAAGCGCGCGCCGTCCACGGCCACGCTCTTGAGCGTCATCGCCGAGATGATGAAGGCCACCAGCACGCCCAGGATGGTGAGGGTGTGCGACAGGCGGCGGCCGATCCAGTTGCCACCGAAGCTGGTGCCCAGGACACCGGCAAGCAAGGCGCCGGCCAACGGAGCCAGCGGGACCACCAGCAAGGTGGAAGCGTTGAGGGTTGTGCTCATTGTCTTTTTAACCCTTGAGCGTGTTGAGCTCGTCGACGTTGATGTTCGACTTGTTGCGGAACAGCAGCACCAGGATGGCCAGGCCGATGGCCGACTCGGCCGCGGCCACCGTCAGGATGAAGAACACGAAGACCTGGCCGTGCATGTCGTTCAGGTAGTACGAGAACGCGACGAAGTTCATGTTGACCGCCAGCAGCATCAGCTCGATGGCCATCAGCAGCACGATCAGGTTGCGGCGGTTCAGGAAGATGCCGATCACCGACAGGGCGAACAGGATGGCACCCAGCGAGAGGAAATGTCCGAGGGTGAGCGTCATGCCTTGTCTCCTTCGACAGCGGGCGGTGCCGGCGGCGCTGCCACCGTGGGGTCCTGCTTGACCAGCTGCACGCGGTCGCGCGCCTTGACGCGCACCTGCTGGGCCGGGTCCATGTGCTTGCTGTCCTTGCGCGTGCGCAGGGTCAGCGCGATGGCGGCGATGATGGCCACCAGCAGGATCACGGCGGCGATTTCCAGCGGGTACAGGTACTGGGTGTACAGCAGCTTGCCCAGCTCCTTGGTGTTGGAGTAGCCGGCCACGGCCTGGGCCGCAGCGGGCACCGCCTTGGGATCTTCGCCCAGGCGAAAGCCCCCCATCAGCACGGCGGCCATTTCCAGCGCGATCAGGGCGCCGACGCTGGCGGCCAGCGGAAAGTGCTTCCAGAAGCCCGCGCGCAGGCTGTCGACGTTGATGTCCAGCATCATCACGACAAAGAGGAACAGCACCATCACCGCCCCCACATAGACCAGCACCAGCGAGATCGCCAGGAACTCGGCCTTGAGCAGGATCCACACGGCGGCCGCCTGGAAGAAGGCCAGCACCAGGTAGAGCGCGGCATAGACCGGGTTGCGGGCGGTGATGACGCGGAAGGCTGCAAACAGCAGCACTGCCGAGAAAAGGTAGAAAAGACCGGTTTTGACGTCCATGGTTGTTCTTGTCTCAGGCCCGCATCAGCGGTACTTGGCGTCAGCCGCCCGGTTGGCCGCGATCTCGGCTTCGTAGCGGTCGCCCACGGCCAGCAGCATGTCCTTGGTGAAGTACAGGTCACCGCGCTTCTCGCCGTGGTACTCCAGCACATGGGTCTCGACGATGGAGTCGACCGGGCAGCTCTCTTCGCAGAAGCCGCAGAAGATGCACTTGGTCAGGTCGATGTCATAGCGCGTGGTGCGGCGGCTGCCGTCGTCACGCTGCTCCGACTCGATGGTGATGGCCAGCGCGGGGCAGACGGCTTCGCACAGCTTGCAGGCGATGCAGCGCTCTTCGCCGTTCTCGTAGCGGCGCAGAGCGTGCAGGCCGCGAAAGCGCGGCGACAGCGGCGTTTTTTCTTCCGGGAACTGCACCGTGATCTTGCGGCTGAAGGCGTACTTGCCGGTGATGGCCAGGCCCTTGAACAGTTCCACCAGCATGAAGCTGGACAGAAAGTCCTTGAGCGAGAAGGCGGACGGGTTGGAAACGGCGGTGCTCATTGGCTTATTTCCAGATGTTGAACGGGGTCTGCATCCACAGGCCCACGACAACCAGCCACACCAGGGTGACCGGAATGAAGATCTTCCAGCCCAGACGCATGATCTGGTCGTAGCGGTAGCGCGGGAACGTCGAGCGCACCCACAGGAACATGGTGACCACGCAGAAGGTCTTGGCGCCCAGCCAGATCCAGCCCGGGATGAAGGACAGGAACTCGAACGGAGGCAGCCAGCCGCCCAGGAACAGGATGACGGCCAGGATGGAGACCAGCCACATGTTGGCGTACTCGGCCAGGAAGAACATCGCGAAGCTCATGCCCGAGTACTCGATCATGTGGCCGGCGACGATTTCCGACTCGCCTTCCACCACGTCGAAGGGGTGGCGGTTGGTCTCCGCCAGGCCCGAGATGAAGTAGACGACGAAGATCGGCAGCAGGGGCAGCCAGTTCCACGACAGGAAGCCAGCGCCCATCTCGGCGAACTGGCCCTTGCCCTGGCCCATGACGATGTCGGTCATGTTCAGGCTGCCGGCCACCATCAGCACCACCACAAAGCAAAAACCCATGGCGATCTCGTAGCTCACCATCTGGGCCGAGGCGCGCAGCGCGCCCAGGAAGGCGTACTTGGAGTTGGACGCCCAGCCGGCGATGATCACGCCGTAGACCTCGAGCGAGGTGATGGCCATCATGAACAACAGGCCGGCGTTGATGTTGGCCAGCGCCACATCCGGGCCAAAGGGAATCACCGCCCACGCGGCCAGGGCCGGCATGATGGTCATGATGGGGCCGAGCAGGAACAAGCCCTTGTTGGCCACCGTCGGAATGATGATTTCCTTGGTCAGCAGCTTGAGCGCGTCGGCGATCGGCTGCAGCAGGCCCATGGGACCGATGCGGTTGGGGCCGACACGGATCTGGGTGAAACCGATGGCCTTGCGCTCCCACAGCGTGAGGTAGGCCACGGCGCCCATCAGGGGCGCGACCACCACCACGATCTTGATCAGGGTCCACAGCACGGGCCAGCCCATGCTGGTCCACCAACCGGCGCCGATCAGGCCATTGCCGAAGCCGTAGATGGCGTCGATCATGCTGCCACTCCTTCGGCCTGGGCGGCCATGCGCGCATCCGCCGTCATTTGCAGCGAGGGCGCGCGGCGCACGGTGCCATCGAGCTGGTAGATCGAGGCAGTGACCGGTGTACCAGCGCCTGCCGATGCATCCACGGCCGCGGCCGTGGCATTGCCCAGCTTGCTGCCTTGCACGTGGCTGGCGGCTGCGTCCTGGGCGCCGCGGGCGGCGGCCAGCACTTCGGTTGCCGACTCGAACGTGAAACCGGGCAGGCCCAGCAGGTTGGCCAGCACGCGCAGCACCTTCCAGGCCGGACGGGTCTCGCCCAGGGGCTTGACCACGGCGTGGAAGCCCTGGACGCGGCCTTCGGCATTGACGAAGCTGCCGGGCGTCTCGGTGAAGGGGGCGATCGGCAGCAGCACGTCGCTGAATTCGAGGTTGGCCTTGAAGGGGCTCAGGGTCACGACCATCTGGGCTTTGTTCAGGCCGGCGACGGCAGCGCGGCCGGCAGCGGAGTCGTATTGCGGCTCGGTGTTGAGCAGCAGCACGGCCTTGAGGCCGCCCGCCAGCATCTGGCCGGCGTTGAGGCCGCCGGCGCCGGGCAGTGCGCCGGCCAGCTGCGCGCCAACCGTGTTGGCCGCCTCGGTCAGGTAGCCGACGCTGGCGCCGGTCTGCTCGCCAATCCAGTTGGCCAGGGCCAGCAGCCCGGTGGCGTTGGCGTGGTGTGCCGCGCCGTTGCCCAGCAGGATGGCCTTGCGCTCGCCGCCCAGCAGGGACTTGGCGATGGCCGTGGCCTTGTCGTTCGCAGTGCCGGCGGCGGGCGCGGACACGCTCTTCTCAGCGGCGATGGCGGCGGCAATATTGGCCAGGGCCTGGCCCCATTGGCCGGCCGGCGCGACCAGCACATTGGCCAGCGGCATGGCCCAGTCGTGCTCGACGTCGTTGACGACCGAGACGGCAGCGCCCTTGCGTGCGGCGCCGCGCACGCGCAGCGCGAACAGCGGATGGTCCTTGCGCAGGTTCGAGCCCACGACCAGGACGCGCTGCAGTTCAGACAGCGAGGCGATCGAGGTGCCCAGCCAGCGCACGCCTTCGGCTTGCGGGAACTGCGCGTTGCGCAGGCGGTGGTCGATGTTCTCGCTGCCCAGGCCGCGCACCAGGGCGCCGGCCAGGTACAGCTCTTCGACCGTGCTGTGCGGGCTGGCCAGCAGGCCCAGGCTCTGGGCGCCGTGGTCGGCCTTGATCTGATTGAGGCCGTTGGCCACGTACTCGAGCGCGGTCTGCCAGTCGACCGACTTCCACTCGCCGCCCTGCTTGAGCATGGGCTGGGTCAGGCGCTCGTCGCTGTTGAGCGCCTCGTAGGAGAAGCGGTCGCGGTCGGCGATCCAGCATTCGTTGACGTCGTTGTTCTCCAGCGGCAACACGCGCATCACCTTGTTGCCCTTGACCTGGACGATCAGGTTGGCGCCGGTGGAATCGTGCGGGCTGACAGACTTGCGGCGCGACAGCTCCCAGGTGCGGGCGCTGTAACGGAAGGGCTTGCTGGTGAGCGCGCCCACCGGGCACAGGTCGATCATGTTGCCCGAGACTTCGGAGTCGACGGTGTCGTTGAGCACCGTGGTGATCTCGGAGTGCTCGCCGCGGTGGATCATGCCCAGCTCCATCACGCCGGCCACTTCCTGGCCGAAGCGCACGCAGCGGGTGCAATGGATACAGCGCGTCATCTCCTGCATGGAGATCAGCGGGCCCACGTCCTTGACCGGCACCACACGCTTTTCCTCGTCGTAGCGCGAGGCGGAGCCGCCATAGCCCACGGCCAGGTCCTGCAGCTGGCATTCGCCGCCCTGGTCGCAGATCGGGCAGTCCAGCGGATGGTTGATCAGCAGGAACTCCATCACCGATTGCTGGGCCTTGATGGCCTTGTCGCTCTTGGTGCGCACGATCATGCCGTTGGTGACGGGCGTGGCGCAGGCCGGCATCGGCTTGGGCGCCTTCTCCACGTCGACCAGGCACATGCGGCAGTTGGCCGCAATGCTCAGCTTCTTGTGATAGCAGAAGTGCGGGATGTAGGTGCCAGCCTTGTCGGCCGCATGCATGATCATGCTGCCTTCGGTGATCTCCACCTTCTGACCGTCGAGTTCGATTTCAACCATGGTTCTCGTTCGCCTCAGGCCTGCACGGCCGTCTGCTGCTGCGCCTTGTCGACCAGCGCCTGGAATTCGGGACGGAAGTGCTTGATCATGGCGCGCACCGGCATGGCCGCTGCGTCGCCGAGCGCGCAGATGGTGCGGCCCTGGATGTTGTCCGCGATGGAGTTGAGCAGGTCCATGTCGCCGGGCTTGCCGTGGCCGGTGTGAATGCGCTCCACCAGGCGGAACAACCAGCCCGTGCCTTCGCGGCAGGGCGTGCACTGGCCGCAGGACTCGTGCATGTAGAAGTACGACAGGCGCTTGAGCGACTCCACCATGCAGCGCGAGTCGTCCATCACGATGACGGCGCCCGAGCCCAGCATGGAGCCGGCCTTGGCGATGGAGTCGTAGTCCATCGTGCACTCCATCATGATGTGCGCCGGCAGCACCGGCGCCGACGAGCCGCCCGGGATCACGGCCTTGAGCGTGCGGCCCTTGCGCACACCGCCGGCGAGTTCCAGCAGCTTGGCAAACGGCGTGCCCAGCGGAACCTCGTAGTTGCCCGGCAGTTCGACGTCACCCGAGACCGAGAAGATCTTGGTGCCGCCGTTGTTGGGCTTGCCGCACTCCAGATACGCCTGGCCGCCGTTGCGGATGATCCAGGGCACCGCGGCGAAGGTCTCGGTGTTGTTGATGGTGGTCGGCTTGCCGTACAGGCCGAAGCTGGCCGGGAACGGCGGCTTGAAGCGCGGCTGGCCCTTCTTGCCTTCCAGCGACTCGAGCAGCGCCGTTTCTTCGCCGCAGATGTAGGCGCCAAAGCCATGGGCGGCGTGCAGCTGGAAGCTGAAGCCCGAGCCCAGGATCTTGTCGCCCAGGTAGCCGGCCGCCCTGGCCTCTTCCAGCGCTTCCTCGAAGCGGTCGTAGGTCTGGAAGATCTCGCCGTGGATGTAGTTGTAGCCGACGCTGATGCCCATTGCGTAGGCCGCAATGATCATGCCCTCGATGACGATGTGCGGGTTGAACTGCAGGATGTCGCGGTCCTTGCAGGTGCCCGGCTCGCCCTCGTCCGAGTTGCACACCAGGTACTTCTGCCCGGGGAACTGGCGCGGCATGAAGCTCCACTTCAGGCCGGTGGGAAAGCCCGCGCCGCCGCGGCCGCGCAATGCCGATTCCTTGACCGTCGCAATGACCTGGTCCTGCGTCATGGGCTCGCCGCCGCCCGCGCCCAGAATCTTCTTCAGGGCCTTGTAGCCGTCGCGCGCCTCGTAGTCCTTCAGGCGCCAGTTGGTGCCGTCCAGGTCCTTGTAGATCTGCGGGTCGATATGGCGGCCGTGGAAACAGGTCTGAACACCCGTGGCCTGGAACTGCGAGAGAACCTGATCGGCGTTCATGCGGAAGCTCCCTTCAGACCGTCGATCAGCTGGTCGAGCTTGTCGTTGCTCATGAAGCTGCACATGGTGCGGTCGTTGACCAGCAGCACAGGCGAGTCGGCGCAGGCGCCCAGGCATTCGCTTTGCTGCAAGGTGAACATGCCATCGGCCGTGGTGCCGCCCATTTCAACGCCCAGCTTGTGGCACAGGTGTTCCAGCGCCTTCTGGCCGTCGCGCAGCTGGCACGGCAGATTGGTGCAGACGTTGAGCTTGTACTTGCCCGCCGGCTGCTGGTTGTACATGTTGTAGAAGGTCGTGACCTCGTGCACCGCGATCGGTGCCATGCCCAGGTAGGCGGCCACTTCGTTCTCGCTCTCGCGGCTGACGAAGCCCAGTTCCTGCTGCACGATGGCCAGGCAGGCCATCACGGCCGACTGCTTCTGGTCGGCGGGGTACTTGGCCACTTCCGTCGCGAAGCGGGCCTTGGTCGATTCAGAAATCATCGGTCAATCTCCCCGAACACGATGTCCATCGTCCCGATGATGGCAACCGCGTCGGCAATCATGTGGCCCCTGCCCATCTCGTCCAGCGCGGCCAGGTGGGGGAAACCCGGCGGACGGATCTTCAGGCGGTACGGCTTGTTGGCGCCATCGCTGACGATGTAGATGCCGAACTCGCCCTTGGGGTGCTCGACGGCGGCATACGCTTCGCCTTCGGGCACGCGAAAACCTTCGGTGAAGAGCTTGAAGTGGTGGATCAGCTCTTCCATGTTGGCCTTCATGGATTCGCGGTCCGGCGGCGCCACCTTGTGGTTGTCGGTGATCACCGGGCCGGGGTTGACGCGCAGCCAGTCCACGCACTGCTTGATGATGCGGTTGGACTGGCGCAGCTCTTCCACGCGCACCAGGTAGCGGTCGTAGCAGTCGCCCGTCTTGCCTACGGGGATGTCGAAGTCCATCTGGCCGTAGACGTCGTACGGCTGCTTCTTGCGCAGGTCCCAGGCGATGCCCGAGCCGCGCAGCATCGGGCCGGTGAAGCCCAGGTTGAGCGCGCGCTCGGGCGTGACGACGCCGATGCCCACGGTGCGCTGCTTCCAGATGCGGTTGTCGGTCAGCAGCGTCTCGTACTCGTCCACGTAGTGCGGGAAGCGCTTGGTGAAGTCCTCGATGAAGTCCAGCAGCGAGCCCTGGCGGTTCTCGTTGAGCCTGTCGATGGCGCGCTGGTTCTTGATCTTGCTGACCTTGTACTGCGGCATGCTGTCGGGCAGGTCGCGGTAGACGCCGCCCGGGCGGAAGTAGGCCGCGTGCATGCGCGCGCCGGACACCGCCTCGTACATGTCGAACAGGTCTTCGCGCTCGCGAAAGCAGTAGATCAGCATGTTCATCGCGCCGCAGTCCAGCCCGTGCGCGCCCAGCCACAGCAGGTGGTTGAGCAATCGGGTGATCTCGGAGAACATGACGCGGATGTACTGCGCGCGCACCGGCACCTCGATGCCCATCATCTTCTCGATGGCCAGGCAGTAGGCGTGCTCGTTGCACATCATCGAGACGTAGTCCAGCCGGTCCATGTAGGGCAGCGACTGGATGTAGGTGCGGGTCTCGGCGAGCTTTTCCGTCGCGCGGTGCAGCAGACCGATGTGGGGGTCGGCGCGCTGGATGACTTCGCCGTCCAGTTCCAGCACCAGGCGCAGCACGCCGTGGGCTGCCGGGTGCTGCGGGCCGAAGTTCAGGGTGTAGTTCTTGATTTCTGCCATGACGCTCAGCCGTTGATGCCGCCGTAGTTGTCTTCGCGGATGATGCGCGGCGTGATTTCGCGCGGCTCGATCGAGACCGGCTGGTAGATCACGCGGCCGCGCTCTGCGTCGTAGCGCATCTCGACGTGGCCCGAGACTGGGAAGTCCTTGCGGAAGGGATGGCCGATGAAGCCGTAATCGGTCAGGATGCGGCGCAGGTCGTCGTGGCCTTCGAAGACGATGCCGTACAGGTCGAAGGCCTCGCGCTCGAACCAGTTGGCGGCGCTCCAGATGCCGTTGACCGAGTCCACCACCGGCAGGTCGTCGTCGGGCGCGTAGACCTTCAGGCGCGCGCGCTGGTTCAGGCTGACCGACAGCAGGTGCGTGGCCACGCAGTAGCGCAGACCGTCGTAGCCGCCGTTGCCGTAGTCGGCGTAGTCCAGGCCGCACAGATCGATCAGCTGCTCGAACTGGCAGCCGGGCGCGTCGCGCAACATCTTCGCGGCGGCCAGGTAGTCGGCAGCGGCAACGGTGACCGTCACCTCGCCGAGCCGGACGTCAACACGCTTTGCCAGCGCGCCCAGGGTGGCAGCGATGTGGTCTTTGAGGGTGTCGGGATTGACGGCGTAGGCATTGGTCATCGTCATGTCCTCAGGCCCGGGCAATCGTCTGCGTGCGGCGGATCTTCTGCTGCAGCTGGATGATCCCGTACAGCAGGGCCTCGGCCGTCGGCGGGCAGCCGGGCACATAGACGTCCACCGGCACGATGCGGTCGCAGCCGCGCACCACCGAATAGCTGTAGTGGTAGTAGCCGCCGCCGTTGGCGCAGGAACCCATGGACAGCACCCAGCGCGGCTCGGGCATCTGGTCGTAGACCTTGCGCAGGGCCGGCGCCATCTTGTTGCACAGCGTGCCGGCAACGATCATCAGGTCGGACTGGCGCGGGCTGGGGCGAAACAACATGCCGAAGCGGTCGATGTCGTAGCGGGCGGCGCCCGCGTGCATCATTTCCACCGCGCAGCAGGCCAGGCCGAACGTCATCGGCCAGAGCGAGCCGGTCTTGGCCCAGTTGATGACCGAGTCCACGGTCGTCGTGACCATGCCCTTGTCGAGAATGCCTTCGTTAGCCATGTCAGTACTTCCTTGGCAGCCGCCGGGATGTCATTCCCAGTCCAGCGCGCCTTTTTTCCATTCGTAGACGAAACCCACGACCAGGATGGCCAGGAACACCATCATCGACCAGAAGCCCACGGCGCCGATCTCCTTGAGCGCCACGGCCCAGGGGAAGAGGAAGGCGATCTCCAGGTCGAACAGGATGAACAGGATGGCGACGAGGTAGTAGCGCACGTCGAATTTCATGCGCGCGTCCTCGAAGGCCTCGAAGCCGCACTCGTAGGGGGAGTTCTTCTGCGCGTCGGGCTTGCGCACGCCGATCGCGCCGGAGACGAACCAGCCGATGGCCTGGGGAAGGATGCCGACCGCTACGCCGACCAGGATAAACAGGAGGACGGGAAGGTACTGGTCGAGGTTCATCTTGGGGCCTGATCCGCGCTTTTATGGCCAGCCGGGGCGCGCCCGGCTGGCTCTTTTGTTGGTGCCGTCGGCGAGACTCGAACTCGCACAGCTTTCGCCACTACCCCCTCAAGATAGCGTGTCTACCAATTTCACCACGACGGCGGTTTTTGCTGCCCGGATGGCATGAGGGATCTTGCGATCATTGGCTTTCCGGGCAGCCTTGGAGTTTACCCGGAAACCGGGCCTCCTCCCCGGCACAGCAGAGCTGGCCGAGTGATTCGTTCAAGCTTATTTGGTCGGAATCTGCGCCGCGCCGGAGGCCGGCGTGGCAGGCGGCGTCACCGCAGCCGCAGGCGCGGCCGGCACGGTGGTGCCGGGGATCTGGCCGGCGGCGCCGGAAGCAGCCGGCGCAGGGACGGCAACCGCTGCGCGGTCGAGCACGCTGCCGGATTCGACCGGGCGCAGGTTGCCGAAGTAGGCCAGCGCCAGGGTGCAGACGAAGAACACGCCGGCCAGGACGGCCGTGGTGCGCGAAAGGAAATTGGCGCTGCCGGTAGCGCCAAACAGGCTGCCCGAGCCGCCGCTGCCGAAGGCCGCGCCCATGTCGGCGCCCTTGCCGTGCTGGACCAGCACCAGGCCGATCATGCCCAGGGCCGACAGCATTTGCACGGCCAGCAGGATGGTGAGAAAAACGTTCATTTGAAATAACTCCTATTCTTGGTGCGCATCAATCCCGCTGGAGGCGGGCGGCGGCGATGATTTGCAGGAAATCGGGCGCCTTCAGCGAGGCGCCACCGATCAGGCCGCCATCGATGTCGGCCTGGGCCAGCAGGCTGGCGGCATTGGCAGCGTTCATGCTGCCTCCGTAAAGGATGGCGACGCGGTCGGCATGCGCCGTGGCTGCATGCAGCTGCGCACGCAGCACGGCATGGACCTGCTGCGCCTCTTGCGGCGTGGCGGTCTTGCCGGTGCCGATCGCCCAGACGGGCTCGTAGGCGACGGCGATCTCGCTGATGCAATGCCCATTGGTGTGGATGACGGCGGCCAGCTGGCGCTTGACCACTTCTTCGGTCCGTCCCGCTTCCCGCTCGGCCAGGGTCTCGCCAACACAAACGATGGGCGTGATGCCGTGCGCCAGTGCCGCCTTGGCCTTGTCGGCCACCAGCGCATCGGTCTCGCCGTGGTACTGGCGCCGTTCGGAGTGGCCAACCAGGGCATAGCGTGCGCCGAAGTCCTTGAGCATGGCGGCCGACACCTCGCCGGTGTAGGCGCCCTGCTCCTGGGCCGACACGTCCTGGGCGCCCAGTTCCAGCGCCGAACCGGCGCGCAGCATCTGCAGCTGGGCCAGGTAAGGCGCCGGCACGCAGACGGCGACGGTGCAGTCGTCGGCTGCGCCCATGCCAGCGATGACGGCGCGCACCAGCGCATCGTTGGCAGCCACGCTGCCGTTCATCTTCCAGTTGCCCGCGATCAGTTTCTTCTTGCTCATGTCGCGTCGGGCCCTACCAGGTCAGCACGATCTTGCCGACGTGCTGGTTGGATTCCATGAGGGTGTGGGCCTGGGCCGCGCTGGCGGCCGGGAACACGCTGTGGATGACGGGCTTGATGGCGCAGCCCTCCAGCAGGGGCCAGACCCTGGCCTTGAGCGATGCGGCAATGGCAGCCTTGAAAGCCACGGGCCGCGGGCGCAGGGTCGAGCCCGTGACCAGCAAGCGCTTGCGCAGCACCAGGCCGGCGTTGAATTCGGCCTTGGTACCGCCCTGCACGGCGATGATGACCAGGCGGCCGTCTTCAGCCATGCAGCCGACTTCGCGCGCCACATAGCTGCCAGCGACCATGTCCAGGATGACGTCGACGCCCTTGCCGGTGATGGCCTTGGCTTCTTCGGCGAAGTCCTTGGTCTTGTAATTGATGGCGTGGTCCGCGCCCAGCTTGAGGCAGGCCTCGCACTTGTCGTCGCTGCCGGCGGTGGCAATGACGGTGGCGCCCAGCGCCTTGGCCAACTGGATGGCCGTCACGCCGATACCGCTGGTGCCGCCCTGGACCATGAAGCTCTCACCGGGCTGCAGGCGGCCGCGGTCGAACACATTGCTCCAGACGGTGAAAAATGTTTCGGGCAGCGAGGCCGCCTCGATGTCGCTCAGCCCCTTGGGCACGGGCAGGCACTGGCCCACCGGCGCCACGCACAGCTGCGCGTAGCCGCCGCCGGCCACCAGGGCGCAGACGCGGTCGCCGACCTGGAAACCCGCGGCAGCCATCGCCTGGGCATCGCCCGAAACGATGGTCCCGGCCACTTCCAGGCCCGGGATGTCGGAGGCGCCGGGCGGCACGGGGTAGTTGCCGGTGCGCTGCAGGACGTCCGGGCGGTTGATACCGCTGGCGGCGACCCGGATCAGCAGTTCACCGGCGCCGGCCACGGGGTCGGGGCGCTCGCCCAGACGCAGGACGTCGGGCGGGCCATAGGAGCTGATTTCAACAACTTGCATGGTCATTCAGGCCTGAAGCCCCCGCCGAATGGGCGGAGGGTGCTACCAAAAAGATAGCGTTACTCTTGCGAGTCGACCGGCGGCTGCTGCGGCTGGGCCTGCTGCTCGCGCTGCTCGCGCGGCTGGCGCTGTTCACGCGGCTCGCGTTGCTCGCGCGGTTCGCGGCGTTCGCGCGGCTCGCCTTCGTAGGCACCGGCCGGGCGGTCCAGCAGGGCCTTCATGGACAGCTTGACGCGGCCCTTCTCGTCGGTCTCGAGCACCTTGACGCGCACGATCTGGCCTTCCGTCAGGTAGTCGGTGACCTTCTCGACGCGCTCGTGGGCGATCTGGCTGATGTGCAGCAGACCGTCCTTGCCGGGCAGCAGGTTGATCAGGGCGCCGAAGTCCAGGATCTTGGTAACCGGGCCTTCGTAGACCTTGCCGATTTCGACTTCGGCGGTGATCTGCTCGATGCGCTGCTTGGCGACGTCGGCCTTGGCGGCGTCGGTGGCGGCGATGGTGATGGTGCCATCTTCCTCGATGTTGATCTGGCAGCCGGTCTCTTCGGTCAGCGCGCGGATGACGGCGCCGCCCTTGCCGATCACGTCACGGATCTTCTCCGGATTGATCTTCATGGTGTAGAGCTTGGGAGCGAAGGTCGAGACCTCGGTCTTGGCCGAACCCATGGCTTCCTGCATCTTGCCCAGGATGTGCATGCGCGCTTCCTTGGCCTGGGCCAGGGCGACCTGCATGATTTCCTTGGTGATGCCCTGGATCTTGATGTCCATCTGCAGCGCCGAGATGCCGTCGGTGGTGCCGGCGACCTTGAAGTCCATGTCACCCAGATGATCTTCATCGCCCAGGATGTCGGTCAGCACGGCGAAACGGTTGCCGTCCTTGATCAGGCCCATGGCGATGCCGGCCACGTGGGCCTTCATCGGCACGCCGGCGTCCATCAGCGACAGGCAGCCGCCGCAGACCGAGGCCATCGAGGAGGAGCCGTTGGACTCGGTGATTTCCGAGACAACGCGCATCGTGTAGGGAAACTCTTCCTTGCTCGGCAGCGCGGCGATCAGCGCGCGCTTGGCCAGGCGGCCGTGGCCGACTTCGCGGCGCTTGGTCGAGCCCATGCGGCCGACTTCGCCGGTGGCGAAGGGAGGCATGTTGTAGTGGAACATGAAGCGGTCTTCGTACTCGCCCATCAGCGCGTCGATGCGCTGAGCGTCACGTTCCGTGCCCAGGGTGGTGATCACCAGGGCCTGGGTTTCGCCGCGGGTGAACAGCGCCGAGCCGTGGGTGCGCGGCAGCGCACTGGTGCGGATCTCGATCGGGCGCACGGTGCGGGTGTCGCGGCCGTCGATGCGGGGCTCGCCCGACAGGATCTGGTTGCGCACAATCTTGGCTTCGATCTCGAACAGCAGTTCGTTGACCTTGGCGTTGTCGAACTCGGCACCGTCGGCCTTGAGATCGGCCACGATGGCGGCGTTGGCTTCGCGCAGGGCCTGGGTGCGGGCCTGCTTGCTGCGGATCTGGTAGACGGCGCGCAGCTTGTCTTCAGCAAAACCCGTGACCTTGGCGATGAAGGCCTCGTCCTTGGCCGGCGGCTGCCAGTCCCAGACCGGCTTGCCGGCTTCGCGCACCAGCTCGTGGATGGCGTTGATGGCGATCTTGCTCTGGTCGTGGCCGTAGACCACGGCGCCCAGCATGATTTCCTCGGACAGCTGCTGCGCTTCCGACTCGACCATCAACACGGCGACTTCGGTGCCGGCGACGACGAGGTCGAGCTTGGAATCCTTGCGCTGGGTCTGGCCCGGGTTCAGGACGTACTCGCCGTTGATGTAGCCGACGCGGGCGGCGCCGATCGGGCCGGCAAACGGGATGCCGGAGATCGCCAGCGCGGCGCTGGAGCCGATCATGGCGGCGATGTCGGGATCGACCTCGGGGTTGAGCGACACGGTGTGGATGACCACGTGCACTTCATTGAGGAAGCCTTCGGGGAACAGCGGGCGGATCGGGCGGTCGATCAGGCGGCTGGTCAGCGTTTCCAGTTCACTGGGCTTGGCTTCGCGCTTGAAGAAGCTGCCGGGGATCTTGCCGGCGGCGTAGGTCTTCTCGATGTAGTCGACGGTCAGCGGGAAGAAGTCCTGGCCGGGCTTGGCCGACTTGGAGGCAACCACCGTGCACAACACCACGGTGCCTTCGATGTCCACCACCACTGCGCCAGAGGCCTGGCGGGCGATTTCGCCGGTTTCCAGGGTGACCTTGTGCTGACCCCATTGGAAGGACTTGGTGACTTTGTTGAAGATGCTCATGTTCTGTTTCTCCTGGTTGTCGGCGCATCAGGCTGCGTCGGGGTCCCGGAGGCTGGCGGTGTCGAACACGATGCCATTCCAGCAGCCCTCATGGGCGAAGCCTGGTGGAATGACACAGCGCGCATCCGTCTTGCCGTCTCCGAAGTGAAAAACGCCTGAGCTAGCGGGCTAACTCAGGCGTTCTTGTCTGCAAATTGTCTTTACTTGCGCAGGCCCAGCTTGGCGATCAGGGCGGCGTAGCGGTCGAAGTCCTTGCCCTTGAGGTAGGACAGCAGGCTCTTGCGGCGGTTCACCATGCGCAGCAGGCCGCGGCGACCGTGGTGGTCCTTGGCATGGGTCTTGAAGTGGGGCGTCAGCTCGTTGATGCGGGCGGTCAGCAGGGCCACTTGCACTTCGGGACTGCCGGTGTCATTGGCGGCGCGCGCGTTGGCCTTGACGACTTCGGCCTTGATAGAGGATGCGATCATTGGTTTTCCTTGGATTTCACGGCTCTGGGCCATGAGGAGGGTTTCACTTGCGTGGGCAGCTGGAACTGCGGCCCACGTGCGCTTGCAGAAATGCAAAGCCTCGGGATTATAGCCCGGAATGCCTCAACGGGCCTGGGCGGCCAGCCAGGCTTTGAGCCTGTCCACGCCCTGCCCCAGCCGGGCCAGGTCTTTGGAGGCAAAGCACCAGCGCAGCCAGCCCTGCGCCTCGGGGGCGAAGGCGTTGCCCGGGGCCAGGCCCAGGCCGGCCTCGGCCACCAGGCGCTTGGCCACGGCCAGGGAGTCGGCATGGCCTTCCAGCTGGAAAAAGGCATACATGCCGCCCTTTGCCGGCTGCAGCCGCACCTCGGGCAGGGCCTGCAGCAGGGGCACCAGGGTGTCCCTGCACTGCTTGAGGTGGGCCACCACGCGCGGCGTCACCTCGTCCGTGCGCTGCAGCGCCGCAATGGCTGCGCGCTGGGTGAACACGCTGGCGCAAGAGGTGTTGAATTCGACCAGCTTGCCCATCTGCGGCGTCATGGCCGGCGGCATCACCAGCCAGCCCAGGCGCCAGCCCGTCATCAGAAAGCTCTTGGAAAAGCTGTGGGCCACGACCAGGCGGTCATCGGGCGCAGCCACATCCAGGAAGCTGGGCGCACAGCCGTTGGCGGTGGGCTCGTAGTACAGCCGCTCGTAGACCTCATCGGCCAGGATCCAGGTGCCGGTCTTGCGGCAATGCTCGAGAATGGTCTGCTGCTCTGCACGGCTGAGCGTCCAGCCTGTGGGGTTGTTGGGAGCGTTGACGATCAGCAGCTTGGTGGCCGGCGTGATGGCGTCCAGCAAGGCCTGCAGGTCCAGGGTCCAGGCGCCGTTGACGGGTTTCAGGGCCACGGTCTTGAGCCTCGCACCCATGATCAGCGGCTGGGCCGTCAGATTGGGCCAGACCGGCGTCACCGCCACCACCTCGTCGCCGGCGTCCACAAGGGCCTGCACCGCCAGCATCAGGGCATTGACACCGCCCGAGGTGATGGCAATGCGGTCGCTCGTGACGCGCGGATGCAAGGCGCTGGCGTAGGCCGCGACGGCCTCGCGCAGCTCGGGCAGACCCAGGTTGTGGGCATAGAAGGTCTCGCCTTTTTGCAGCGACTCGATCGCTGCCTGGCGGATGAAGTCGGGCGTGACCTCGTCGCTTTCGCCGAACCAGAAGGCCAGCACGTCGCTGCGCCCCATGCCGGCGTTGGCGACTTCACGGATTTTCGACTCTTCGAGGTTCTGGATGGCCTGGCGCATGCGGCGATTCTAGGAGGGCCGCACCATCTTGCAGGACTGCGGCATTTCCGCCTGCGCCGGCGCAATGGTCTTGACCACCCGGAAGCCGTAGCCAGAGCCTTCGACGTCGAACTTCACGCCCGGCGTGCCCTGCCGGTCCATCACGCCCACCACCAGCGACTGCTGGAACTGGTGGTCGGCCGCGCGCATGCTGCCGCCCTGGCCAAAGAAGGACACGCTGGCGCGCTCCAGTTGCGGGGCGACGGCGCCCGCCTCCACCGAGCCCGCGCGGTCGATGGCCTGGGCCAGGGCCTCGATCATGAGTTGCATGCGCATGTGGACGTAGTCGTCGGCCGGCTTGGGATAACGCTGGCGGAAGGCCTGGTAGAAGGCCTCGCTCTGCGCCGCGGCCACATTGGGCAGCCAGTCGGCCACTGCCAGCACCTTGCCCACACCAGCCTCGCCCAGCGCCGCCGGGGCGCCCAGCGCGTTGCCGTAGAAGGTGTAGAACTTGCCGTCGAAGCCCACCTCTCGCGCAGCCTTCACCAGCAGCGTCAGGTCGTTGCTGAAGTTGCCGGTGATCACCGCGTCGGCGCCGCTGGCCTTGATCTTGGTGGCGTAGGGGGAAAAATCTTTCACGCGCAGCAACGGGTGCAATTCATCGCCGACGATCTGCACGTCGGGCCGCAGCGCACCGAGCTGGCGACGGGCTTCGCGCAGCACGGCCTGGCCGAAGCTGTAGTCCTGACCCAGCAGGTAGACCGACTTGAGCGCCCTGTCCTCCTTGAGTACCGACATCAACGCCGTCATGCGCATGTCGGCGTGGGCGTCGAAACGGAAGTGCCAGTAGCTGCACTTCTCGTTGGTCAGGATGGGATCGACGGCCGAGTAGTTGAGAAACAGCACGCGCCGACCCGGCTCGCGCTCGTTGTGCTTGTTGATGGCGTCGATGATGGCCGCGGCCACCGCCGAGGAGTTGCCCTGCAGGATGAAGCGCGCGCCGTCGTCGATGGCCGAGCGCAGCGCCGACAGCGCCTCCTCGGTCTGGCCCTTGCTGTCGTAGCGCTCCAGCGCCAGCCGGCGCACGCCCTCGGCGGTCTTGACGCCGCCGCGCTGGTTGACACGCTCCACCGCCCACACCAGGTTGCGAAAGACCGCCTCACCGCCGTTGGCGTTGCCGCCGGAAAAGCCCTCGATCACCGCGATCTTCACCATCGGCGGCGTGCCCTGGGCCAGCGCGAGGGCGGGCAGACATAGCGCTGCTGCCAATGATTTCAAGACCCCACGGCGCAGATTTTTAGCTTGCATGTTTCTCTTGAAAAGAAGCCGCGGATGCGCAGATAGGATGCAAGCGGCAATCGGTTGAAAGCCGCGCAGTGTAAGTGACCACAGCTTGAAGGAGCCACCATGTTTTTCGCACCCGTTGTCCGCACCCGCGCCGTCTCGCCCCAGTACCGTTCATTCGACCGCAGCTTCGAGCGCTTCGTCAATGACGCCTTCTCCGCCAACACCGCCCGTGGCCTCAACGTCGAGCAGGACGACAAGGCCTGGACCGTGACCCTGGACGTGCCCGGCATCACCCGCGACGAACTGGCCATCAACGTCGAAGGCGCCGTGGTGCGCATCGAGACCAAGGCCGAAGCCAAGCGCCAGTTCAAGGCCGCCTACGAGCTGCCGCAGGACATCGACGTCGAAGCCACCAGTGCCAAGCTGGAAAACGGCGTGCTGACCCTGGCCCTGGCCAAAAAGGTCCCGGTCAGCAACGTCAAGCAGATCGTGATCAGCTAAGCGCTGTCTGCGACAGCTCGGCCAACGGCCAGCGGGGCTTTACGTCGAATGCGTAAACCCCGCTGGCTGTTTGCATTCCGGCCTGCAAACGCATGGCCGCAGCCATGGCGATCATGGCGCCGTTGTCGGTGCACAGCTGCAGTTCGGGGTAGTGCACACGCACGCTGCGTTTCGCACACGCGGCGTTGAGTTGCTCGCGCAGCAGGCTGTTGGCACCCACACCACCGGCCACCACGATGCGCTGCAGGCCCGTGACCTCCAACGCCGCCAGAGACTTTTTCACCAGAACGTCGACGATGGCGGCCTGGGTCGAGGCCGCCAGGTCGGCCTTGCGCGCCTCCAGCTCGTCGCCCAGCTTCTTGGCCTGCGTCATCACCGCAGTCTTCAGTCCGGCAAACGAAAAGTCCAGATTCCCGCTGTGCAACAGCGGCCGCGGCAGCTTGAAGGCCGTGCCGCTGCCCTGTTGCGCCAGCCGCGACAGCGCCGGGCCGCCGGGGTAACCCAGGCCCAACAACTTGGCCGATTTGTCAAAAGCCTCGCCGGCGGCGTCGTCGATGGTCTCTCCCAGCAGTTCGTAACGGCCCACGCCGTCCACCCGCATCAGCTGGGTGTGGCCGCCCGAGACCAGCAGGGCGACAAAGGGGAATTGCGGCGGATCGGCGCTGAGGAAGGGCGACAGCAGGTGGCCCTCCAGGTGGTGCACGCCCAGCACCGGCTTGTCCAGAGCCGCGCCCAGCGCGCAAGCCACGCCGGCGCCCACCAGCAGCGCCCCGGCCAGGCCGGGGCCGCGGGTGTAGGCCACCACGTCCACCTCATCCAGGCGGCGGCCGCTGGCCTGCAGCACCTGTTCGGTCAGCGGCAGAACGCGGCGGATGTGGTCGCGGCTGGCCAGCTCGGGCACAACGCCGCCATAAGCCTGGTGCATTTCAATCTGGCTGTGCAGCGCGTCGGCCAGCAGCCGCGGCACGCCGACGGCGCCCGCCTCGACCAGCGCAGCGCCGGTTTCGTCGCACGACGACTCGATTCCCAGGACAAGCATGCATGAAGTGTAAGTCTGCGCGGCACGCTTGTTGCTGATGCCCTGGCAATGACCTCGCGCCTGAACTTTCTCGTTGCCGCCCGCCAGTGCGAGATCGGCGAGCTCGAACAGCTCGCCCGCACCAGTGAACTGGTGGGCGTGGTCGGCCGCCTGGTCCATGCCCTGCAGCGCGAACGCGGCATTTCCAACATCTACCTGGGCTCGCATGGCGTGCGCTATGGCGACCAGCGCCTGCAGCAGGTGCTCGAATGCGAGCGCGCCGCGCAGGACGTGCTGGCCCAGTTCGACCTGCTGGACACCGAGACCGGGCGTGTTCGCAACGGCGCCCGCCTGTTCAGCAGGGTCGCCATCGTCCTGCACGCCCTGGACACCCTGCCCGCCTTGCGCCAGCGCATCGCCACCCAGGCGCTCACACCGCGCGAGGCCACCGTCGCCTTTGTGCGCCTGATTGCGGGCTTGCTGGCCGTGGTCTTCGAGGCGGCCGACAGCGCCACCGATCCGGAGATCTCGCGCGCCCTGGTCGCCCTGTTCAATTTCATGCAGGGCAAGGAGTTCGCCGGCCAGGAGCGTGCCTGCGGCGCGGCGGTGTTCGCCTCGGGCCAGGCCGACCTGCCCAGCCAGCAGCAGTGGCGCCATCTGATCGAATCGCAGGACTCCTGCTTCCAGGTGTTTCAGGACTTCAGCGATGCCGCCGTGCTGGCCGCCTGCCACGCCAGCCAGGACGCCAGCGTGCGGGCCGAACAGGAGCGTCTGCGCCGGGTCGGCTGCACCGCCCGCGCCGAAGCGGCGCTGGACCCCGGCCTGAGCCAGACCTGGTACGAGTGCTGCACCCGCCGCATCGACGCCATGAAGACGGTGGAGGACGTGCTGGAAGCCAATCTGCGGCGGCTGTGCGAACGCCGCATCCTGCAGGCCCGGGAAGAGCTGCGCGACCAGCAGGCCATCCTGGAGGACCTGTCACGCCAGGCCGGCGGCGCCGGGCCTGGCATGCCGACGCGCTATGGCCCGCATCTGGAGCGTTCCATCCTGGGCATGGTGCAGGAGCAGGCCCAGCGCCTGCAGGCCATGAGCGACGAGCTCGACACCGTGCGTGCGACGCTCAAGGAGCGCAAAGTGGTCGAACGCGCCAAGGGCCTGCTCATGGCGCACCGGCAACTGACCGAAGAAGAGGCCTACAAGACCCTGCGCCAGATGGCCATGAACCAGAAGCGGCGCCTGATCGACGTCGCCGAAGCCGTCCTGGCCCTGGCCCAGGCCCTGCCGGCCGGCCGCTGAGTTCTTTTTGCGGCGGCGCACAAAAGTCGTGCCCGCCCAGGCACGAAAAGGCCCAAAACCGTGCGGGCCAGCAGCGCTCCAGCAGGCCGGAAAACAGGCCTCCACAGAGGGAAAACAAGGTCAAATGCGCAGGCTGGCACAGTCCCTGCTTTGAACTCCGGGAGACCTGGGCCAACGGCGGCACAGGTTGCGGTTTTCAACCCTGAATCTCTGGACAACGGCGTCCATCCCCACTGCAAGGCAGTGGTGCGATGGGCGCCGTTTTCTTTTTTGCCTTTGCTTTGACTTCTGCCTGGAGAACACCGTGAACCACGACACACTTCGCACCAAACTCTCACGACGCACCGTGCTGCAGGCCGCCGCTGTTGGCGTGGCCGGTGTCTCGCCCGCCCTGCGCAGCATGGTCTACGCCCAGGGCTCGGACAAGCCAGAGAAAGAGGAAGTCAGGATCGGCTTCATCCCGCTGACCGATTGCGCCAGCGTGGTCATGGCCTCGGTGCTGGGCTTCGACAAGAAATACGGCGTGAAGATCATCCCGACCAAGGAAGCCTCCTGGGCCGGCGTGCGCGACAAGCTGGTCAGCGGCGAACTGGACATGGCCCACGTGCTGTGGGGCCTGATCTACGGCGTGCACCTGGGCACCAGCGGCCCCAAGAAGGACATGGCCATCCTGATGAACCTGAACCACAACGGCCAGGCCATCACGCTGTCCAAGAAACTGGCCGACAAGGGCGCCGTCGATGGCGCCTCGCTGGCCAAGCTGATGGCCACGGAAAAGCGCGAATACACCTTTGCCCAGACCTTCCCCACGGGCACCCATGCCATGTGGCTGTATTACTGGCTGGCCACATACGGCGTGAACCCGATGAAGGACGTCAAGGTCATCACCGTGCCGCCGCCGCAGATGGTGGCCAACATGCGGGTGGGCAACATGGATGGCTACTGCGTGGGCGAGCCCTGGGGGCACCGCGCCATCATCGACGGCATCGGCGTGACCGGCGTGACCACCCAGGACATCTGGAAGGACCATCCCGAAAAGGCGCTGGGCACGACGGCGGAGTTCGTCAAGAAGTATCCCAACACCTCGCGCGCCGTCACGGCCGCCATCATCGAGGCCGGCAAGTGGATCGACGCCAGCCTTGCCAACAAGCAGAAGATGGCCGAGACGGTGGCCGACAAGAGCTACGTCAACACCAGCGTCGACGCCATCAACCAGCGCATCCTGGGCCGCTACCAGGATGGCATGGGCAAGACCTGGGACGACCCCAACCACATGAAGTTCTACAACGATGGTCTGGTGGGCATGCCCTATCTGACCGACGGCATGTGGTTCCTCACCCAGCACAAGCGCTGGGGCCTGCTCAAGGAGCATCCGGACTACCTGGCCGTCGCCAAGCAGATCAACCAGATCGACCTGTACAAGCAGGCCGCCACCCAGGCCAAGGCCAGCGTGCCCAAGGACGTGATGCGCAGCGTCAAGATGATCGACGGCGTCACCTGGGATGGCAAGGACCCGAAGAAGTATGCCGACTCGTTCAAGGTCCGCGTTTAAGGAGCCGCCATGGTCAGCGCCGTATTCCACACCCCTACCTCTGTCATGCCCGAGCCCTCCGAATCGCCGCGCACCGGGCCTTCGGCCGCCCATGCCGTGGCGGCCAACGAGCCCATGCACACCAAGCCCGCGACAGCCGTCACGCGCCAGCCCTTTGACTGGCGCGGCCTGTGGCTGCAGGTGCTGCCGCCGGTGCTGGGCCTGGCCTTCCTGGTCGGCATCTGGGCCATGGTGTCCATGGGCACGGGTGCCAGCATCCCCTCGCCGGCCGAGACCTTCAAGCAGGCAGTCGGCGTCTTCAGCGACCCCTTCTATTCCAAGGGCCCGAACGACCAGGGTATCGGCTGGAACATCCTGTCCTCGCTCAAGCGCGTGGCCATGGGCTTCGGACTGGCGGCCATCGTCGGCATCCCGGCCGGCTTCCTGATTGGCCGTTTCACCTTCCTGTCACGCATGTTCAACCCGCTGATCAGCCTGCTGCGGCCGGTGTCGCCCCTGGCCTGGCTGCCGATCGGCCTGCTGGTGTTCAAGGGCGCCAACCCGGCCGCCATCTGGACCATCTTCATCTGCTCGATCTGGCCGATGGTGATCAACACCGCCGTCGGCGTGCAGCGCGTGCCCAGCGACTACATGAACGTGGCCCGCGTGCTCAATCTGAGCGAATGGAAGATCTTCACCAAGATCCTGTTTCCCGCCGTCCTGCCCTACATGCTGACCGGCGTGCGACTGGCGGTGGGCACGGCCTGGCTGGTGATCGTGGCGGCCGAGATGCTGACCGGCGGCGTCGGCATCGGCTTCTGGGTCTGGGATGAGTGGAACAACCTCAACGTCAAGAACATCATCATCGCCATCTTCGTCATCGGCATGGTGGGCCTGCTGCTGGAGTTCGCGCTGATCAAGCTGGCCACGGCATTCACCTTTGAAGAGGTCAAATCATGAGTGACAGCAAGTACATCGAGATCCAGGGCGTGGGCCAGACCTTCAAGACCAAGAAGGGTCCCTTCGTCGCGCTGCGCGACATCGACCTAGCGGTTGCCAAGGGCGAGTTCGTGGCACTGATCGGGCACTCGGGCTGCGGCAAGTCCACCCTGCTCAACCTGATCGCCGGCCTGACCCTGCCCAGCGACGGCACCCTGATCTGCGCCAACCGCGAGATCTCAGGCCCCGGCCCGGACCGCGGCGTGGTGTTCCAGAACCATTCCCTGCTGCCCTGGCTGACCTGCTTCGAAAACGTCTACCTGGCGGTCGAACGGGTGTTCGCCGCCACCGAGAACAAGGCGCAGCTCAAGGCCCGCACCGAGGCGGCGCTGGCCCTGGTGGGCCTGACCGCCGCGGCGCAGAAGCGCCCGGGCGAAATCTCCGGGGGCATGAAGCAGCGGGTGGGGATAGCACGCGCCCTGTCGATGGAGCCCAAGGTGCTGCTCATGGACGAGCCCTTTGGCGCGCTGGATGCGCTGACGCGCGCAAAGCTGCAGGACGAGCTGCTGCAGATCGTGGCCAAGACACGCAGCACGGTGGTGATGGTGACGCACGACGTGGACGAGGCAGTGCTGCTGTCCGACCGTATCGTGATGATGACCAATGGGCCGGCCGCCACCATCGGCGAGATCCTGAGCGTGGAGCTGCCGCGCCCGCGCAACCGCGTGGCGCTGGCCGAAGACCCGCAATACGTGCACTACCGCAAGGCAGTGATCGACTTCCTCTACACGCGCCAGGCCCATGTGGAGAAGCAGGCGGCCTGAACCCCGCCGCTGGCCGTGCCGCCGTCAACCCAACAGAACCTGGACGCTGTGCTGGTACGCCGCCGTCAGCCGCTCGAAAAGCGCCAGCAGCTCTTCGCTGGCAGCGGCCAGCTTGCGCCGGCCTGCGGTATCGCCTGCGCGCGGCAAGGCCGTGCGCAGCGCGGCCCAGGCCTGCTGCGCCGCCGCCAGCAGCTCGCGGATCTCGCCCGTGGACAAGGGCGCGGCAGCCAGGCTGGCCAAACCTTCCTCGACAGCGACGATGCTCTCTTGCAGCAGCGCGCCCGTCACGCCCAACAGGGCCTGCTTGGCCACGCGCTGCGACAGCATGCGCTGGCGGCCCGCCACGTTGACCACATGCACGGTCGTTGCCTGGCCGGAGCCCTCCAGCGCCAGCACCAGGGCGTCGGCCTGCAACCGCATGGCCTCGGCCTGGCTGTCCAGGGCCGCCAGCTGCTGCAGCACCGGGGCCTGCTCCAGCGTGGTGCGCAAGCCCTCCCAGCCGGCGCGTGTGGCGCGCAGCAGGTCGCCGTAGGTGGCATCGGACAGGCCCTTGTCCAGTGCCTTGAGGTTCTCGTCGACCCGCTGCACCGACTGGCGCAGCAAAGCCAGGGCGGCGGGCGCATCGGTCTGGCTGCAGGCCAATGCATAGAGCTTGACCAGGCGCTGCGACAGCATGCGCTGCTGGCCGGCCCGGTTGATCGCCTCGGCCGTGCGCGCGGCATCGATGACCTGGCGAGAGACCTGGCCGACGCGCTGGTTGCCATGCATGGAAGCGGTGCGCAACAAGCCGAAGGCCTCCTCCTCCGAGACCCGGCTGGCGCGCATCAGCAGGCCCTTGGCCTGGTCGACCAGCTTGCGCTCCTCGAAACGCTCGGACAGGTCGGCCAGCGTGCCGCGCAGGCGCGCTTCGTGGGCGGCGCGGGCCTGCGCCAGATGCACCAGAGGCCGCAGGCGCTGCGGCGCATAGCCCTGGACCACCCAGGCGTGGACGCCGGCCTCCAGCGCCTGGGTCATGGCCTCGACGCCGGCATCCTGGGTGAACACCAGCACCGGCAGGGCCTGCTGAGCCTGCAGGGTGCGCAGCGCCGTGAAGAAGGCGGCATCGGGCCGCGCCACCCAGCAGACAAGGACATCGGGACTGCCGCGCACGGCCTCGCGCACCAGATGCACCGGTTCCATGCTGTCCTGCAGGGTGAAGCCGGCGGCGCGCAGGTCGGCGGCCAGCGCCGGTGCGGCGGGGTCGGGCGATTGGATCAGCAAAACAGTGGTCACGGCGGCGCAGCAGCAGGCAAAAGGGTCTCCAGCATAGTGCAAGCCCCGCACAACTGGCACGGTCCATGCCTCAGTCTTGCCAACGGGTGTGACGCTGCACCCGGACCGTGCATCCCTGCCTTCGGTCGCGCGCACAACGCCGTGCGCTGTCCAGTTCGAGCCGCCAAGCCTGGCCTCGGACCGCCCCCCCTTCCAGTCTTTGCTGCTGTGCCTCCCTCAGAGGCCGGCGCGCAATGAACGGCGTCCCCCTTTCCCAGACAGGAGTTCCGCGATGAAGAAGATGAAACTCGTGATGGTCGGCAACGGCATGGCCGGCGTCCGCACCCTGGAAGAGCTGATCAAGATCGCGCCCGGCCAGTACGACATCAGCGTGTTCGGCGCCGAGCCGCATCCCAACTACAACCGCATCCTGCTGTCGCCGGTGCTGGCTGGCGAGCAGACCCTGGACGAGATCGTGCTCAATTCCTGGGACTGGTACAAAGACAACGGCATCACCCTGCACGCCGGCAAGAAGGTGGTCGAGGTCGACCGCGTCAAGCGCATCGTGCGCGCCGACGACGGCACCGAAGAGGAATACGACAGGCTGCTGATGTGCACCGGCTCCAATCCCTTCATCCTGCCTGTGCCGGGCAAGGACCTGCAAGGCGTGATCGCCTACCGCGACATCGCCGACACCAACGCGATGATCGATGCTTCGACCAAGTACAAGAAGGCAGTCGTCATCGGCGGCGGCCTGCTGGGCCTGGAAGCGGCCAACGGCCTGATGCTGCGCGGCATGGAGGTCACCGTGGTCCACGTCATGCCCTGGCTGATGGAGCGCCAGCTCGATGATGTGGCCGGCAAGCTGCTGCAAAAGTCGCTGGAAGACCGCGGCCTGAAGTTCATGATTGGCGCCCAGACCCAGGAGCTCACCGGCAACGCCGAGGGTCGCGTGCAATCGATCAAGTTCAAGGATGGCACCGAGGTCGCAACCGACCTGGTGGTCATGGCCGTGGGCATCCGCCCCAACACCCAGCTGGCCGAGGCCATGCGCCTGCATTGCAACCGCGGCATCGTGGTCAACGACACCATGCAGACCGTGACCGATGCGCGCATCTATTCGGTGGGCGAGTGCGCGGCGCACCGCGGCATCGCCTACGGCCTGGTGGCGCCGCTGTTCGAGCAGGCCAAGGTGGCGGCCAACCACCTGGCCCAGTACGGCATCGGCCGCTACACCGGCTCGCTCACCTCCACCAAACTCAAGGTCACCGGCATCGACCTGTTTTCCGCCGGGGAATTCATGGGCGGCGAAGGCACCGAGGAGCTGGTGATGTCCGATCCCTTCGGCGGCGTCTACAAGAAGCTGGTGATCAAGGACGACAAGCTGGTGGGCGCCTGCCTGTATGGCGACACAGTGGACGGCAGCTGGTACTTCAAGCTGCTGCGCGAGGGCCGCAGCGTGGCCGGGATCCGCGACAAGCTGATGTTCGGCGAGTCCAACCTGGGTGACACCGGCCACCAGGGACAGAACCGCGCCGCTGCCATGGCAGACGCCGACGAGGTCTGCGGCTGCAACGGCATCAGCAAGGGAACGATCTGCAAGGCCATCAAGGAAAAAGGCCTGTTCACCCTGGACGAGGTGCGCAAGCACACCAAGGCCAGCGCCTCCTGCGGCTCCTGCACCGGCCTGGTCGAGCAGATCATCATGTTCACCGCCGGCGGCGACTATTCGGCCGCGCCCAAGACAAAGGCCATGTGCGGCTGCACCGACCGCAGCCACCAGGAAGTGCGCGACACCATCAAGGCCGACCACCTGCTGGCCGTCGCCGATGTCTACAAGGCCATGGCCTGGCGCACACCCAACGGCTGCGCCTCCTGCCGGCCGGCGGTCAACTACTACCTGCTGTCGACCTGGCCCAAGGAGTACCAGGACGATCCGCAAAGCCGCTACATCAACGAGCGCAGCCACGCCAACATCCAGAAGGACGGCACCTACTCGGTGATCCCGCGCATGTGGGGCGGCGAGACCACGGCCGACGAGCTGCGCCGCATCGCCGACGCGGTGGACAAGTACAAGATCCCCACCGTCAAGGTCACAGGCGGCCAGCGCATCGACCTGCTGGGCGTCAAGAAGGAAGACCTGCAGAACGTCTGGAAGGACATCGGCATGCCCTCGGGCCACGCCTATGCCAAGGCTTTGCGCACGGTCAAGACCTGCGTGGGCAGCGAGTGGTGCCGCTTCGGCACGCAGGACAGCACGCAGATGGGCAAGGACCTGGAGCGCGCCCTGTGGCGCATGTATGCGCCGCACAAGGTCAAGCTCGCCGTCTCCGGCTGCCCGCGCAACTGCGCCGAGTCGGGCATCAAGGACGTGGGCGTGATCGGCGTCGACTCCGGCTGGGAGATCTACATCGCCGGCAACGGCGGCATCAAGACCGAGGCCGGCCAGTTCTTCTGCAAGCTCAAGACCGCCGCCGAGGTGCTGGAGTATTCCGGCGCCTTCCTGCAGCTGTACCGCGAGGAAGGCTGGTATCTGGAGCGCACCGTGCATTACGTGGGCCGGGTCGGCATGGAGCATGTGAAGCAGAAGATCCTGGAGGACCACGAAGGCCGCAAGGCCCTGTGGGATCGCCTGCAGTTCAGCCTGGACGGCGAGCCCGACCCCTGGTTCGAGCACGACAAGGCGGCGGTCGACACCCGCCAGTTCAACAAGCTGGAATTGGCGGAGCAAAAGGCATGAACATGAACGATTGGACCGTCATCTGCCGGGTCGAAGACATCCCGGTGCTGGGCTCGCGCCGGGTGGCGCGGCCCCAAGGGGTGGACGTGGCGGTGTTCCGCAACAGCGAGGACCAGGTCTTCGCCCTGCTGGACCGCTGCCCGCACAAGGGCGGCCCGCTGTCGCAGGGCATCGTCTTCGGCACCAGCGTCGCCTGCCCGCTGCACAACTGGACCATCGGCCTGGACGATGGCTGCGCCAAGGGCGCGGACGAAGGCTGCACGCCCAGATTCGCTTGCAAGGTCGAGGCCGGCCAGGTGCTGCTGGACGCGGTGGAGCTGGCCACCCTGGCGCTGGACCTGGCCGCCCCCAAGGCCGGTCCCCAGGCCAGCACCGGCGCCGTCGGCGACCAGACCTTCGACGTGCAGGCACCGCACACAGCCTGAGTCCTGCACATGGCCCTGAAAGAAACCAAGTCCACCTGCCCCTACTGCGGCGTGGGCTGCGGCGTGGTGATCGAGAGCGAGGGTGAGCAGATCACCGGCGTGCGCGGCGACCCGGACCATCCGGCCAACTTCGGCCGCCTGTGCACCAAGGGCTCGACCCTGCATCTGACCGCCACCGCACCCATCACCCGCCAGGCCCGCCTGCTGCATCCCATGCGCCGCGAACAGCGCGGCGACACACCGCAGCGCGTCGGCTGGGACGAGGCGCTGGACCTGGCGGCCGCTCGCTTCGGTCGCGTCATCCAGGAGCACGGGCCCGACGCGGTCGGCTTCTACATCTCGGGCCAGTTGCTGACCGAGGACTACTACGTCTTCAACAAGCTGGCCAAGGGCCTGATCGCCACCAACAACGTCGACACCAACTCGCGCCTGTGCATGAGCAGCGCGGTGGCCGGTTACAAGCTCACCCTGGGCGCCGATGCGCCGCCCAACTGCTACGACGACGTCAACCACGCCGGCTGCATCTTCATCGTCGGCAGCAACACGGCCTGGGCCCATCCCATCCTGTTTCGCCGTATCGAGGACGCCAGGGCCGCCAACCCGCAGCTCAAGATCATCTTCTGCGACCCGCGCAAGACAGACACCGCCGAGATCGCCGATCTCTACCTGCCCATCCAGCCGGGCACGGACGTGATGCTGTTCAACGGCCTGCTGCACATCATGCTGTGGGAGGGCTGGACAGCCCCCGCCTACATCGCCGCCCACACCAGCGGCTTCGACGAACTCAAGGCCACGGTGCGCGACTGCACGCCCGAGCTGGTGGCCCAGATCTGCGGCATCACCAAGGAAGACCTGTTCGCCGCGGCGAAGATGTTCGCAACATCCCCCGCAACACTCAGCCTGTACTGCCAGGGCCTGAACCAGTCCAGCAGCGGCACGGCCAAGAACGCCGCCCTGATCAACCTGCACCTGGCCACTGGCCAGATTGGCAAACCCGGCGCCGGCCCCTTCTCGCTGACCGGCCAGCCCAATGCCATGGGAGGGCGCGAGGTCGGCGGCCTGGCCAACCTGCTCAGTGCCCACCGCGACATGGCCAACCCGCAGCACCGCGCCGAAGTCGCGGCACTGTGGGGTGTTCCCTCGGTGCCGGACAAGCCGGGCAAGACTGCGGTGGAGATGTTCCAGGCCGCGGCCGACGGCGAGATCAAGGCCTTGTGGATTGCCTGCACCAACCCGGCCCAGTCCATGCCCGACCAGGCCACGGTGCGCCGCGCCCTGCAGCGCGCCGAATTCATCGTCGTGCAGGAGGCGTTTTCCACCACCGCCAGCTGCGACTACGCCGACCTGCTGCTGCCGGCCACCAGCTGGGGCGAGAAGACCGGCACCGTCACCAACAGCGAACGCCGCATCAGCCGGGTGCTGCCTGCCGTGCCGGCGCCCGGCGGCACGCGCCATGACTGGGCGATCGCGGTGGAATTCGCGCAGCGGCTCGAAAAACAGTTGCGGCCCGGCCAGCCCACGCTCTTCCCCTATCCCCTGACCGACGCCGGCGCCGAAATGATCTGGAACGAGCACCGCGAATCGACCCGCGGCCGCGACCTGGACATCACCGGCATGGGCTACGCCATGCTGGAGCGCGCGCCGCAGCAATGGCCGCTGCGCGAAGGGCAAAGCACAGGCAAGGCCAGGCTGTACGAAGACGGCGTCTTCCCGACGGCCGATGGCAAAGCGCGCTTCGCCAACACGGTCTACAAGCCGCTGGCCGAGCCGCGCGAGTCGCGCTATCCCTTTTCGCTGACCACCGGCCGGCTGCGCGACCACTGGCACGGCATGAGCCGCACCGGCACGCTGGGCCGGCTGTTCGGCCATGTGGCCGAGCCGTCCATCGAGCTGCATCCTCAGGACATGCAGCGCCGCGGCTTGGTCGAAGGAGACCTGGTCCACGTCACCAGCAAGCGCGGCTCCATCGTGGTGCCGGCGCAGGCCAGCAACGCGCTGGGCCTGAACCAGGCCTTCATGGCCATGCACTGGGGCGGCGAGTTCCTCAGCGGCTGCTCCGCCAGCGGCGAGCGGCTCGCTGGCGTCAACGCGCTGACCACCTCGGCCTATTGCCCCAGCTCCAAGCAGCCCGAACTCAAACACGCGGCGGTGAAGATCCTCAAGGCCGAACTGCCCTGGTCGCTGCTGGCCCTGGCCTGGCTGCCCGAGGCCGACGCCCTGGCGACGCGCGAGCAGCTGCGCCAGATCATGGGCCTGTTCCCCTTCGCCTCCTGTGTGCCCTTCGGACGCGAGCGCGCCGGCGTGATGCTGCGCGCCGCAGCCCATGAGGCGCCGCCCGACGAGCTGCTGCAACGCATCGAGGGCCTGATGGGCGTGGGTGGGGCCGACGCCCTGCGCTATGCCGACAAGCGCAAGGGCCAGCGCCGCGCCATGCGCCTGGTACGCCACGGCGACCAGGCCCAGCTGGAAGCCTTTGTGCTGGCCGGCGACACCAGCGCCCAGGCCTGGATCCGCACCCTGCTGCAGGACGAACTGCCGGCCCAGGCCTATGGCCGCCAGCTGCTGGCGCCCGGCGGCCAGCCGCCGCTGGCCGTGCGCGCCGCTGGCAAGCAGATCTGCACCTGCTTCAATGTCAGCGACACGGCGATCGCCCACCAGCTGTCCAGCGCCACCGGCGGCCCCGAAGCGCGCCTGGCCTCGCTGCAGGCAGCGCTCAAGTGCGGTACCAACTGCGGCTCCTGCGTGCCCGAACTCAAGCGCATGGTGCGCGCCAGCCTGCCGGCCAGCGCCCTGCCGCAGGCGGCATGATGGCCATATTCGGCATATAGCTGGAAGTCATCAGCGCTCTGTGAAAATCGGGGCAACAAGCAAAGACCATGGGCATCAGCCAGTACATCAAGGAAATCGGCCGCGGCAAGCAGGGCGCGCGTTCGCTCAGCCGCGCCCAGGCCACCGACCTGTTCGGCCAGATCCTGGACGGCACGGTCAGCGACCTGGAACTGGGCGGCTTTTGCCTGGCCATGCGCATCAAGGGCGAGACAGCGCAGGAGATGGCCGGCTTTCTCGATGCCATGGCTGCGCGCCTGAACCATGTGCCCGCGGGTGACAAGCCGCTGGTGGTCCTGCCCAGCTACAACGGCGCGCGCAAGCTGCCGGTGCTCACGCCCCTGCTGGCCCTGCTGCTGGCGCAGCGCGGCGTGCCCGTGCTGGTGCACGGCACGGCCACCGAGACCAGCCGCGTTTTCGTCCCGCACGTGCTCGAGGCCCTGGGCATGCGTGCGCGCACCTCGGTGGGTCCGATTGCCAACGGCGAAGCGGCCTACCTGCCGACCGAATTGCTCAGCCCCGGCCTGAAACGCCTGCTGGACGTGCGGCGGGTTGTCGGCCTGCGCAACTCCGGCCACAGCCTGGTCAAGCTGATGAATCCCTGCGCCGGCCCGGCCGTGATCGTCAGCAGCTACACCCATCCGGAATACGCCATCTCGATGGCCGAGGTGTTCGAACTGATGGGCTCCACGGCCTTGCTGCTGCGCGGCACCGAGGGCGAAGTGGTGGCCGACGCCCGCCGCCTGCCGCAGATGGACGGCTTCATTGCCGGTCGGCGGGTGGCGCTGCAGGAAGGCCGCAAGGGCACGCTCACCGATCTGCCCGACCTGCCCAAGGACATCTCGCCCGAAACCACCGCCGCCTACATCCAGGATGTGCTGGCAGGGCGCAAACCGGTGCCGGACTCGCTGGCCCTGCAGGTGGAACATATCTTGCAATTGGTCCACGCATCCACCCCGACCCCCATGGCAGAAACAGCATGAGCAGCAGCATCGACACCTTTCCCGGCGCAGGCCTGGTCACCCTGGTCGGCGCCGGCCCCGGCGACCCGGAGCTGCTGACGCTCAAGGCCGTCAAGGCCATCCAGGCGGCCACCGTGCTGATGGTGGACGACCTGGTCAGCGACGAGGTCGTGGCACTGGCCGCGCCGGGTGCGCGCATCGTCCACGTCGGCAAGCGCGGCGGCTGCAAGAGCACACCGCAGGCCTTCATCGAGAAGCTGATGGTGATGGCGGCACGCGAGGGCGAGAACGTGGTGCGCCTCAAGGGTGGAGATCCCTTCATCTTCGGCCGCGGCGGCGAGGAGGTCGAGCACCTGAAGGCCGCCGGCATCGAGGTGCGCGTGGTCAACGGCATCACGGCGGGCCTGGCGGCAGTCACCTCGCTGGGCGTGGCCCTGACCCACCGCGAGCATGCCCATGGCGTGGTCTTCGTCACCGGCCATGCGCGGCCCGGCGCCGAAGGCACGGACTGGCGCGCGCTGGCCGCGACGGTGCGCGACGCCCGCCTGACTCTGGTGATCTACATGGGCGTCACCGGCGCCACGCGCATCCAGCAGGAGTTGCTCACCGGCCTGCCGGCTTCCACGCCGGTGGCCATCGTGCAGCGCGCCAGCCTGCCCGACCAGCGCCACGCCGTGACCACGCTGGGTGCGCTGGCCGCCACGCTGGACAGCGAGCAGCTGGCCAGCCCCTCGGTCATCGTCGTGGGTGACGTGGTGCGCGGCGTGGCTGCAAGCACCGCAACGCAGACCCACTCGCGCGCCGCCTGAGCGGGTCGCCCCGCCGCATACACTGCGGCGCATGCAATCTTTCGATACCGTCGTCATCGGCGCCGGCGCGGCCGGCCTGTTCTGCGCCGGCGTCGCCGGCCAGCTGGGCCTGAAGGTCCTGCTGGTCGACCACAGCGAAAAAGTCGCCGAGAAGGTGCGCATCGCCGGTGGCGGGCGCTGCAACTTCACCAACCGCGACCTCGACCCGCGCGCGCCGCACAAGCACTTTCTGGGCGAGAACCCGAACTTCTGCCGCTCGGCCCTGTCGCGTTACACGCCGCAGGACTTCATCGCCCTGGTGCAAAAACACGCCATCCCCTTCCACGAGAAGCACAAGGGCCAACTGTTCGGCGACCGCTCCTCCGAGGACTTCATCCGCATGCTGCTGGCCGAGTGCGAGGCCGGCGGCGTCACCCGCTGGCAGCCCTGCAAAGTCGAAAATATCCGCGAATCGGCCTCCAGCCCTCATGGAACGGACGCCTACCGCTATGAAATCGATAGCGATCGGGGCGTGGTCCAGGCCCGCCACGTGGTCATCGCCACCGGCGGGCTGTCCATCCCCAAGATAGGCGCCACCGACTTCGGCTACCGCGTCGCGCGCCAGTTCGGCCTGCGCGTGGTCGAACCCCGCCCGGCCCTGGTGCCCCTGACCTTCGACGGCGAGGCCTGGGCCCCCTATGCGCAGCTGGCCGGCCTGGCCCTGCCTGTGGTGATCGAGACCGGGACGAAGAAGCAGCGCATGGCCTTCCAGGAAGACCTGCTGTTCACCCACCGCGGCCTGTCGGGGCCGGCCGTGCTGCAGATCTCCAGCTACTGGCGCAGCGGCGAGTCGATCCGCCTGAACCTGGCGCCCGAGGCGGGCCTGATCGAGGCCCTGGCCCAGGCCAAGGTCAGCTCGCGCAAGCTGCTGGTCAACGAGCTGGCGGCCATCGTGCCCTCGCGCCTGGCCGAGGCCTGGGTGCAGCAGGATGCGGCCTGGCAGCGGCCGGTGGCCGATACCAGCGACAAGGCCCTGGCTGCGCTGGCCGCGCGCCTGGTCCAGTGGGAGCTGGTGCCCACCGGCAGCGAGGGCTACAAGAAGGCCGAAGTCACGGCCGGCGGCGTGGACACGCGCGACCTGTCCTCGCAAAGCCTGGAATCGAAGCAGCCCGGCCTGTACTTCATCGGCGAGGTGGTGGACGTGACCGGCTGGCTGGGCGGCTACAACTTCCAGTGGGCCTGGGCCAGCGGCCATGCCTGCGCCCAGGCGATGGCCCAGGCCCAGGCCTAGGGCGCACCCAAGCCCGGCGGTGCGCCTGGGGCGGGCCGGGGAATTCGGCCAGATTTCCCGCCGCGCGGGGGGCTTGGACGGTGCCGCTTGCCCAAAGCCGCGGGGAGGCTATAATCTCGGGCTTTGCTGGCAAACCCCAACGGCCTGATCAACTTACAGTTGGGGACCCCCGCCCGGAGCCTGATCTTCTCCCGGCACATTTTGAAATCATTCGAATGACGACCATCCGTGTTAAAGAAAACGAGCCCTTCGACGTGGCTCTGCGCCGCTTCAAGCGCACCATCGAAAAGCTGGGCCTGCTGACCGAACTGCGCGCCCGCGAGTTCTACGAAAAGCCCACCGCCGAGCGCAAGCGCAAGAAGGCAGCCGCCGTCAAGCGCCACTACAAGCGCGTGCGCAGCATGCAGCTTCCCAAGAAGCTGTTCTAAGCTGCTGCCCTCGCGGCACCGAAAAAAGCCTGCTGGGGACGCTCAAGCAGGCTTTTTTCATTCCTGAACCAGAAAGAACAACCATGTCCCTCAAAGAACGCATCACCAATGAGATGAAGGACGCCATGCGCGCCAAGGACAGCGAGCGCCTGGGCACAATCCGCCTGCTGACCGCCGCGATGAAGCAAAAGGAAGTGGACGAGCGCGTGGAGCTGGACGACGTGGCCGTCATCGCCATCGTCGACAAGATGCTCAAGCAGCGCAAGGACAGCATCGAGGCCTTCGAGAAGGCCGGTCGCCAGGACCTGGCCGACAAGGAGAAGTCCGAGTCCCTCGTGCTGCAGGCCTACCTGCCGGCGCGCCTGTCGGCCGAAGAAGTGGCCTCTGAAGTCAAAGCCATCGTCGCCGAACTCGGCGTGGAATTGGGAAGAGCCGCAGGCCCCGCCGACATGGGCAAGGTCATGGGCGCCGTCAAGGCCAAGCTCGCCGGCAAGGCCGACATGGGCCAGGTCAGCGCCGCTGTGAAGGCAGCACTGGCCCCTTGAGGTTTTGAGCGCCGCTGGGCCGCCCCAAGGCGCGAAGGCCCCCTCGGGGGCAGCGAGCTACACGCAGTGAGCGAGCGTGGGGGCCTTAACTTCCTGCCAGCTTCATCCTGTTGACCAGGATGGAGCCCACGGTCTTGGCGCCGTAGTTGTAGGTGTCGGCACCGATGGCCTGGATGCCGGCCAGCATGTCCTTCATGTTGCCGGCAATGGTGATCTCCTGGACCGGGTAGGCGATGCGGCCGTTCTCCACCCAGAAGCCGCTGGCGCCGCGCGAATAGTCGCCCGTCACGTAGTTGACGCCCTGCCCCATCAGCTCGATCACGAACAGCCCCGTGCCCAGCTTGCGCAGCATGGCGTCCAGGTCGTCGCCATTTTTCGTCTGGCGCGAGCGCATGGTCAGGTTGTGCGAGCCGCCGGCGTTGCCGGTGGTCTTCATGCCCAGCTTGCGGGCCGAATAGCTGCTCAGGAAGTAACCCTCGACGCGGCCGCCGTCCACCACCTTGCGCGCACTGGTGCGCACGCCCTCTTCGTCGAAGGCGGCGCTGCCCTTGCCGCGCTTGAGCGTCGGGTCTTCATGGATGTCGATGTGCTTGGGGAAGACCTTCTTGCCCAGCGAATCGAGCAGGAAGCTGCTCTTGCGGTACAGCGCGCCGCCGCTGGTGGCCTGGACATAGGCGCCCAGCAGGCCGGCGGCCAGCGGCGACTCGAACAGCACCGGGCATTCGCGGGTGCTGATCTTGCGTGACTTCAGGCGCGACAGCGCCCGCTCGGCGGCATAGCGGCCGATGGCTTCGGGCGAGGCCAGTTCGTCGGCCGAGCGCATCGAGCTGTACCAGGCGTCGCGCTGCATGCCGTCGCCCTTGCCGGCAATCGGCGCCACCGAGAGCGAGTGGCGCGAGCTGGCGTAGCCACCGCGAAAACCGCGCGAATGGGCGCTGAAGAAATGGCTTTGCTGGGCCGAGACACCGGCGCCCTCGCTGTTGGTGATGCGCTTGCTGGTCTGGAAGGCCGCGGCCTCGCAGGCCAGCGCCAGTTGGGCGGCCCGCTCGCTGTCGATGTCCCAGGGGTGGAACAGATCCAGGTCGGGCTGCTCCTTGGGGCCGGCGATGTCCTGGGCGTCGGGCAGGCCGGCCACCGGGTCTTCGGCGGTGAAGCGGGCGATGTCGTAGGCCGCCTGCACGGTCTGGGCGATGGCCGCCTTGGAAAAGTCTGAGGTGCTCGCATTGCCACGGCGGTGGCCAATGTAGACGGTCACGCCCAGCGATTTGTCGCGGTTGCGCTCCACGTTCTCCAGCTCGCCCTTGCGCACCGAGACCGACAGGCCGCAGCCTTCGGAGGCCTCGGCGCCGGCATCGCTGGCGCCAAGCTTCCTGGCGTGCGCCAGGGCCGAGTCGACCAGTTCTTCAAAATAGGCGCGGCTGTAGCTGAAGCCGCGGTCGGCTCGGGGATCGGGTTTGTTCATACCGGGGCTATGATACCGGCGGCCGCTCACCCGCAGCGCCACTCCCCCGGATCCCCAGATGTCACGCAAACCCAAAAAAGGCTACTTCGTACGCGGCGAGTTCGTCGCCGAAGGCAGCGAACTCGACCTGCAGCTCAAGGCCGAGCTTCGCGGCACAGCCGACGCCAGCAGGACCGACCTCAAGCGCGAGAGCACCGAACTGCAAAAGCTCGGTGAGGCTTTGCTGACCCTGCGCGCTGACCTGCTCGAGCGCATCGGCCTGTCCGAAAAGCTCCAGGACGCCCTGGTCGAGGCCAACCGCATCACCAATTTCGAGGGCAAGCGCCGCCAGATGCAGTTCATCGGCAAGCTCATGCGCCTGCTCGATCCCGAGACCCTGCAATCGGTGCGCGATGCACTGGAAGACCAGCACAGGGGCTCGGCCGCCGAGCGGCTGGCCCTGCACCAGGCCGAGCAATGGCGGGACAAACTGATCGCCGACGACGAGGCCCTGGCCTTGTGGCTGGCCGCCCACCCGCGCACCGACGTCCAGCAGCTGCGCGCCCTGGTGCGCCAGGCGCGCAAGGACAACCCGCCCGACAAGGCCGCCGAGTCGCAGGGCTTGGCGCCGCGCCATGGCCGGGCCTACCGGGACATCTTCCAATTGGTCCGCGAGCACCTGGAACATCGCAATGACGATGAGTGAGTTCGATGCCGTGCGCATCGGCATCGTCTCGGTCAGCGACCGCGCCTCCAGTGGCGTCTACCAGGACAAGGGCCTGCCGGCCCTGAAAGACTGGCTGTCCAGGGCCTTGAAGAACCCCATCACATTCGACGAGCGCCTGATCCCCGACGAGCAGGCCGGCATCAGCGCCGCCCTGGTCTCGCTGGTGGACGCCGGCTGCGCCCTGGTGCTGACCACCGGTGGCACCGGCCCGGCGCCGCGCGACGTCACGCCCGAGGCCACCCTGGCGATTGCCGACAAGGAAATGCCGGGCTTTGGCGAGCAGATGCGCCAGATCAGCCTGCGCTTCGTGCCCACGGCCATCCTGTCGCGCCAGGTCGCCGTCATCCGCGGCAAGAGCCTGGTCATCAACCTGCCCGGCCAGCCCAAATCCATCCAGGAGACGCTGGAGGGCCTGAAGTCGGAACAAGGCGAGCAACTGGTCAACGGCATCTTCGCGGCCGTGCCCTATTGCGTGGACCTGATCGGCGGGCCCTACCTGGAAACCAACGACGCCGTCTGCAAGGCCTTCCGGCCCAAGTCGGCCGTGCGACCGCTGAAGCCCTGAGCTATTTGCCCACCAGCTGGGTGAGCTTGGCGGCCTCGAAACACTCCTTGAGCGCCGCGTCCTCGGGCACGCAATCGTCGCTGCTGCGGGAAGAGGCCGAGAGCTTCTCGATGGCCTGCCACAGCAGGGCGATCTGGTGGTCCTGCGAGGAGGCGCTGTCGATCAGGCCCTTCATGGCCTGGCCGATCGGATCATCGTCCAGCGTGATGCCGTAGGCCGAGAACTTCTTGGCTGCCTGGGTGGCCAGGTCGGCGCTCTCGCCGGTGCGCGACGGGATGATGCGTGCCGGGATGCCCACGGCCGTGGCGCCCGCAGGCACGGGCTTGATGACCACCGCATTGCTGCCGATCTTGGCGCCGTCGCCCACCTCGAAGCCGCCCAGCACCTTGGCGCCGGCGCTGACCACCACGTCCTTGCCCAGCGTGGGATGACGCTTGGCGCCCTTGTACAGCGAGGTGCCGCCCAGGGTCACGCCCTGGTAGATGGTGCAGCCGTCGCCGATTTCCGCGGTCTCGCCCACCACCACGCCCATGGCATGGTCGAAGAAGACCCGCTCGCCGATCTTGGCGCCCGGATGGATCTCGATGCCGGTGAGCCAGCGCGAGATGTGCGAGATGAAGCGGCCCAGCCACTTGAGGCCATGGTTCCAGCACCAGTGCGCGCGCCTGTGCAGCACCAGGGCATGCAGGCCCGGGTAGCAGGTGATCACCTCCCACGTGCTGCGCGCGGCAGGGTCGCGGTCGAGGATGCACTGGATGTCGGAACGAAGGCGGCTGAACATGGCTGGAAGTCTAAAGCTTCGGCTTTTTCGCTGCTTGCGACATGGCCTTGGCCACACCGCGAAGAATGTGGATCTCTTCGACCGTGGGCTGGGCCCGGTTGAACAGCTGGTTCAGGCGCGGCATCAGCTTCTTGGGCACGGCGGGGTCGAGGTACTCGATGTCCACCAGGGCCCGCTCCCAGTGCTCCAGCATGCCCGCCAGGGCCTGGGCATCGGCCGGCACGGCCTCGGGGGCGGCCGCTTGCACCGCATAGCCACCCAGGGCCATGCGCCATTCATAGGCCACCAGCTGCAAGGCGGCACCCAGGTTGAGCGAGCCAAAGCCCGGATTGGTCGGGATGCTCAGGGCCACATGGCAGCGGTAGACATCCTCGTTGCGCATGCCGAAACGCTCGGACCCGAACAGGAAGGCCACGTTCTGCGCCGTGGCGGCCAGGCCCGGCAGGTGCTCGCGCGGGGTCGAGGTGGGCGGGCCGAAGTCGCGCGGCGTCATGGCCGTGGCGCACAGGTAGCCCATGCCGTCAATCGCCTCGTCCAGGGTCTCGACGATGCGGGCGTTCTCCAGCACGTCCAGGGCGCCGCTGGCACGCTGGATGGTTTCTTCGCGGCGCAGCACATTGGCCCAGCGGGGGGCGACCAGCACCAGGTCGGAAAAACCCATGGTCTTCATGGCGCGGGCGGCCGCGCCCACATTGCCGGCGTGGCTGGTGTTCAGGAGGATGAAACGTGTATTCACACAGAGGGCGGTAAAATGGGCGTATTGTCGCTGTCCGCATCGCCGGGCAGTCTGTCCAGCCAGCTCCTCAAAAACTTATGTCGTCTCCCAACCTGCATCCCATGCTCAATGTGGCCATCATGGCCGCACGCGCCGCCGGCGCCATCATCAACCGCGCCGCGCTGGATGTGGAGTCCGTGCGCATCTCGCAAAAGCAGGTGAACGACTTCGTGACCGAGGTCGACCACGCCAGCGAGGCAGCCATCATCGAGACCCTGCTGACGGCCTACCCCAGCCACGGCATCTGGGCCGAAGAGTCGGGCAGGGAGCACGGCAACCGGGATTCCGACTTCATCTGGATCATCGATCCGCTCGACGGCACCACCAACTTCATCCACGGCTTCCCTGTCTACTGCGTCAGCATCGCGCTGGCCGTCAGGGGCAAGGTCGAACAGGCCGTCATCTACGACCCCAGCCGCAACGACCTGTTCACCGCCACCAAGGGGCGCGGCGCCTACATGAACGCGCGGCGCCTGCGCGTGTCCAAGCGCGTCGACCTGCGCGGCTGCCTGATCTCCACCGGCTTTCCCTTCCGCCCAGGCGACAACTTCAACAACTACATGCGCATGATGGCCGACGTCATGCAGCGCACCGCCGGCCTGCGCCGCCCGGGCGCCGCCGCGCTCGACCTGGCCTATGTGGCAGCAGGCTTTACCGACGGCTTCTTCGAGACCGGCCTGTCGCCCTGGGACGTGGCTGCAGGCTCGCTGCTGGTGACCGAGGCCGGCGGCCTGGTGGGCAACTTCACCGGCGAGCCCGACTTCCTGGAACAGAAGGAATGCCTGGCCGGCAGCCCGCGCATCTATGCCCAGCTCGTGCCGCTGCTGGCGAAGTACTCCAAGTTCGCCGGCGTCGCCGACAAGATGGCCGTGGCGCGGGCAGCGACCGCCCCCGAAGACCTGTACGCCCGCACCACCACGGCCGCCGCAGACGAGGAAGCCCCCGCTGAGCAGGCCCCTGCCGCACCGCGCAAGACCATGCGCGTGCGCAAGGCGCCTTGAGCCTGCTGGACCACTCTCCCTGGGCCACCTGCCTGGTGGCCGCCGTGCTTGCGGTGCTGGCCGCCCTGGTGGTTCTGCGCATGGGCCGGGCCATGCTGCTGCGCACCACCGGCCATTCGCGCATGCTCAGCGCCCTGGTGGCCGCCGGTGAACAGCCGGCCAGCGCCATCCTCCCCCTTCTGGCCCTGCAAGCCGTCTGGCAGGCCGCGCCCAACGACCTGCGCTTCATCGACGGCATCCGCCACTTCAACGGCCTGGCCCTGATCGCGGCCCTGACCTGGGGCGTGATGGCCTTCATCGGCGGCGTGGCCAACGGCATCATCGCCCGCCATCCGGTCGACGTCGACGACAACCTGCAGGCCCGCAGCATCCAGACCCAGACCAAGGTGCTGGCGCGCTGCGCCATGGTGCTGGTGCTGCTGGCCGGCACGGCCATGGCCTTGATGACCTTCCCCGGCGCGCGCCAGCTGGGCGCCAGCCTGCTGGCCTCGGCCGGCGTGCTCGGCATCGTCGCCGGCATCGCCGCCCGGCCGGTGTTCTCCAACCTGATCGCCGGCCTGCAGCTGGCCCTGGCCCAGCCGATCCGGCTGGATGACGTGCTGATCGTCAAGGGCGAATGGGGCCGGGTCGAGGAGATCAACGGCACCTATGTGGTCCTGAAGATCTGGGACGAGCGGCGCCTGATCATCCCGCTGCAGTGGTTCATCGAAAACCCCTTCGAGAACTGGACCCGCAGCAACTCGCAGATCCACCAGGCGGTCTACCTCTTCGTCGATTTCAGCGCCCCGCTGGAGCCCCTGCGCGCCGAGCTGCAGCGGGTGGTGGAGGCGGCACCCGAGTGGGACCAGCGCACGGCGCAGCTGGTGGTGGTGGACGCCACCGACCGGGCCATGAAGCTGCGTGCCCTGGTCTCGGCCCGTGCCGCCGGCCCGGCTTTCGACCTGGGCTGCAAGGTGCGCGAGGCGCTCTATGCCTTCCTCGCGCGTGAGTACCCGCAGTGCCTGCCGCTGGTGCGCTCGCTGGGCGACTTCCGTGCCCAGAGCGAAGAGCGGGCCGCTCAGCCGGCAGATCCCACGACGGTCCGGTAGAGCGCGCGCACCAGGTCGGTCTGGGTGATGATGCCCACCAGCCGCTGCTCGTGGTCGATGATGGGCAGGTGGTGGTGGCCGCCTTCGGAAAACAAGGGAATCAGGTCCACCAGCGGCCGGTCGGCGCTGGCCACGCGCACCTGGCGCGTCATGATCTGGCCCACCACCTCCGGCTTGTCGCTGTGGGTCACGCCCATGCGCCGCACCACGGCGCGCAGGCGTTCGCCTATGCCTTCATGGCGGTCCAGGTCGGCATTGCGCATGAAGTCCGCCACCGTGACGATGCCCACGATGCGCCGGGCCCTGTCCACCACCGGCAAGGCCTTGATGCGGCGCTGGCGCATCAGCGCCCAGGCCTCTTCCAGCGAGGCGCCGAACTCCACCACCACCGGCTCGCGGCTCATCACGTCGCTGCAGCGCAGCGAGCCCAGGTTGCGGCCGTAGGCGGCCATCTCCGCGTCGTACAGCAGGGCCGCCAGGTCGTCGCGGCTGATGTCCAGCACCTGGTTGTAGCGGGCCAGGGCGGTGTCCAGGTCGGCCTCGGTGAAACGCGAGCCGGGCTTGGGCGGCGTGGCGGCGGGCGCCTGGGTGTGGGGGTAAGCGCGACCGGTCAGGCTGTTGTAGGCCATGCCGGCGGCCACCAGCAGAATGGAGTTGGCCAGCACCGGGAAGGCAGCAAAGTGGAAGTCGCCGGTGTGGGTCAGCGCCACCAGCAGGGCCGAGGCGCCGCCGGGCGGGTGCAGGCAGCGCAGCTGGAACATGGCGGCAATTGCCAGGCCCACGGCCACCGCCCCGGCCAGGGCCGGATCGGGGATGGCCAGCACGCAGGCGATGCCTACCAGGGCCGAGACCGTGTTGCCGCCCACCACGGCCCAGGGCTGGGCCAGCGGGCTGGCCGGCACGGCAAAGACCAGCACCGCGCTGGCGCCGATGGGCGCCACCAGCCAGGGATCGAAATGGAAGAAGCCGCCGAGCCAGCGGCACACCAGGCCGGCCACCGCCACGCCCACCGCCGCACCCACGAAGGCACGGATGCGCTCCTTGCTGTCCACCCGCACAGGCGCGGGCCACAGGCGCGCCAGCCAGGCGCGCAGCCGGGAAGCGCTCTGCGCGGCGGCAGCGGGAGTGGCGGAGGAAACAGAGGTCTGGGGCGGCATGGGCGGCTGTCTGATGTTGTTCTGTGCAGCGATTCTCACCCAACGCACCAGCGCGGTGCCCTTTTGGCCCGAGCTAGGGGGCGCGCCGCCGCGCCAGATCCTGGGCGATGGGCCTGGCAACGAGCACCGCAAGGATCAGGGCCAGGGGGACGGTGGCGACATAGCCCAGGTGCTTGAAACCCAGGGCGCCGATCAGCCCGCCGGCGAAGAAGCAGCCGGCCAGCCAGGCATGCACGTGCAGCTTGCGGCGGTCGGCGGCCACACCCGGCTTGCCCGTGTCCCAGTTGACGAACAGGGCCTTGCCCAGCTCGATGCCAATGTCGGTGACCAGCCCCGTCACATGGGTCGTGCGGATCTCCGCCTTCGAGATCTTGGTGATCACGGCGTTCTGCAGCCCCATCAGAAAGCACAACAGCAGCACGGTCACCGGCGCGAAGAACGCGGGAAAGGCGGCGATGGCCGCTCCGAAGATGCCAAACACCAGCAGCAAGGCCGCCTCCAGGGCCAGGGGCAGGCAGTAGGCGCCGAACAGCCCGTTGCGCAGGCCCCAATTGACCAGGACCGCGGTCGTCGCGGCGCCCATCACGAAGGCCACGACCGAGGCAGCAGCGGCCAGCGCCATGCCCACGCTCCCCATGACCAGATGGTCGGCCACCATGGACACAGCCCCCGTCATGTGGGAGGTGTACTGCCCCACGGCCAGAAAGCCCCCGGCGTTGGCGGCGCCAGCGACAAAGGCCAGGGCGCAACCGAGCCGGAAGTTGGCCAGAGGCGCGCGCTCGACCGCCGTCCAGCCGCGGATGGCCGGGATCAAGCGAGACTCCGAAGGGCAGGCATCAGTCCGGCAGTCACTAGTGACAGACCGGGTTGTAGACCAGCCGGGTGAGCACGGCGCCGCGCCATTGACCGGGCGGGACCGCGTACTGCCCTGCGGGCACCGTGCCATAGATCGGAAAGGCCAGGGAGCCGACCCGGTTGCGGTCGTTAAGGCCCAGGGCGTTCACGATCGCGAAGGTGCCATTGTTGCCATCGCCCCAGACGCGCGTGCGCGCCGGATCGAGGTACAGGTCATAGCGCAGGAACTCTCCGCTGACCTGTTCGCGCATCTCGCGCGCAGACGACGCCGGCAGCGCGCTCAACTCCAAGTTCACGTCGACGTCCAGACCATCCAGGGGCGCCCTGGTGCAGGTGACACTGATCATCGAGTGGGCATGGGCCGGCTCCTGGCCGGTGTCCGCCGTGGTGCCACGGCCGAAATTGAAGACCTGCACATGGATCTGGCATTCGGCCGGGCGCAAGGGGCAATCAATCTGCGACGGCGGTCGCGGTTTCCGCGAGAACAAGGGGTTCAGTTGGGCCCAGCATGGAAGCTGTGCGCCGCACAGCAACAGGACAACCACAAGGCGCTTCATCGGCATGCCAACACTCCCTGCGCGTCGTTCGAAGGAAGACTTCGCTTCATGCCTGCTTCTCCCACGTTCGTGTCAGATGACGAACTATCATAGGCCATGAGGGTCTTGCCGGGCAGATGGAAACAGGCGGTCGCCACGTTCATGGCGTGCGCGGCTGTGTTCGCCGGTGCCCAGACGATCTTGACCACCAACGCGGTCATGCCGGTCACGATGGAGATTGTCCAGAGCTGTGTGGTGAGAGCTTCCGACCTGGACTTCGGCGCCTACCGCTCCAATTCGGCGGCAGCGGTGCTCGGCCAGACCACGCTTGAACTGCATTGCAGTGCCGGGCAGGTCGCGGAAATCGCGCTGGATTCCGGCACCGGGATCGGCGGGGGCACGACGCGGCGCAGGATGCGCCAGGAGCCGGGCGGCGACAAGCTCGACTACGATCTGTACCAGGACGCCGGCCGCACCGTCCACTGGGGCGACCGCTCGGGCAACGATACGGTCGAAGTGCCGACCTCGGGGAATGTCCAGACGCTGACGATCTACGGAAAAATTCCGGCCAGCCAACGGGTGCGGGACGGCAGCTACAGCGACGAGATCACCGTCAGCGTGTTTTACTGAGCTGGCTGATCGGCCGGACCGGCGTGACGCAGGCTGTACAGACCAACGTTGACGCGGCCCGAGCGGAAGCCCGCCTCGCAGTAGCACAGGTAGTACTCCCACAGGCGCCGGAAGCGCTCGTCGAAGCCCTGCGCGGCGATGCGGGGCCAGGCCGCCAGGAAGCGGCTGCGCCATTCGGCCAGCGTGCGCGCGTAGCTCATGCCAAAGCCCAGGTCCTGCTGCAGCACCAGTCCTTCGCGCGCGGCGTGCTCCCGCATGGCCTGCACCGTGGGCAGCATGCCGCCAGGAAAGATGTGGCGCTGGATGAAATCGGCGCCGCGACGGTAGCGGTCGAAATAGGCCTCTTCGATGGTGATGGCCTGCAGCACCGCCGTGCCGCCGCCGCGCAGGCTGCGGCGCAAGGTGGCGAAGTAGCCGGGCCAGTAGTCTTCGCCGACCGCTTCGATCATCTCGATGGAGACCACGCGGTCGTACTCGCCCTGCACGTCGCGGTAGTCCTGCAGGCGCAGGTCCAGTTGCGACTGCACACCCAGCGACTGGCCGCGCGCGTTGGCATGGGCCAGCTGCTCGCTCGACAGGGTCAGTCCGGTGACATGGGCGCCGTGGCGCTGCGCCAGCTCGGTGGCCAGCGCGCCCCAGCCGCAGCCGATCTCCAGCACCCGCGCGCCGGCCGGTGTGTCCATCAGTTCCAGGATGCGTTGCAGGCGCGCCGCCTGGGCCTGCTCCAGCGACTCATCGCCGCTGGCATACAGCGCGCTGGAATACAGCATGCTGGGGTCCAGCCATTGCGCATAGAAGGCGTTGCCCAGGTCGTAGTGGAAGGCGATGTTGTCGCGGCTTCGGCTGCGCGTGTTGGCGCGGCGCAGGTGCGTCAGCCGGGCCAGCCAGCGCGCCGGCCCGCTGCCTTCCAGCGCGCCGCCCCAGGCGGCCTCGTTGCGGCTGCCGAACTCCAGCAGCGCCACCAGGTCGGGCGAGGACCAGTGGCCGTCGCGGTAGGCCTGCGCCAGGCCCAGGTCGCCCTGCAGCGCCAGCTGCGCCATGGCGCGCCAGCGGTGCAGCACGATGGCCGCTTGCGGCCCCGGCGCCGCGCCGCGTGCCTCCAGGCGCTGGCCATTGGGCAGTTCCACCGAGATGGAGCCGCATTGCACGCCTTCGAGCAGGCGGCCGACCAGGCGGCGCAAGGGCCAGCGCGCCCAGCGGGTCAGCAGGCCGCGCGCAAGGCCCCGCGAGGGCGCTGGACGGGCCAGGTCCACCGCGAAGCCGGTGGGGGAATCGGTGCTGCTGCTCATGGGGTACGGGCCTTGGTGATGACGGTGACGGTGTCGGGCGGCGGCGGCGGACGCGCCTGCAGGGGAACGCCCTTGAGCCAAAGGCGCAGGGCTTCCCAATGGATGGCGGCGACCACCTTGAAGGTGAGCAGGGGATGGCCGAAAAAGGCGGCCAGCAGCGCGCCATCGCCCAGCGGCCGGTGCCGCGCATCGAGACGGGCAACCAGCACGGCGCCAGCTACGTCGTGCACATCCACGCCGATGGCGATGGGCTGCGCGCCGTCGGGCGGCCGGATGCGAAAGCGGTAGTCCATCTCCAGCCCCAGGAAGGGCGAGACGTGCATCCGCTTGGCGCAGCGCTGCAGGATGGGTCCGCCCCCCGCTGACGCGCCCTCTTCCACTTCGATCAGGTAGCTGTGGCGGTCGCCGAAGGTGTTGTTGACCTCATAGAGCAGGGCTGCCAGCCGGCCGTCCACCGCGTGGCAGAAGTACACCGACAGCGGATTGAAGGCATGGCCCAGGATGCGCGGCATGGTCAGCAGGCGGATCGCGCCGCCGGTGGGCAAGCCCGCCGCCAGCAGCTGGCGCTCCACATGGCTGCGCAAGCCCCCGGCCTCGCCCGCGCCGTGGTCGCGCTGGTGGATGCTGAACAGGTTGAAGCGGTCCAGCGAGAGCCAGCGCAGGCGCTTGCACAGCGCGGGCAGCTCGTCGAGGTCCAGCAGCAGCGAGAAGACGCGGTAGCGCAAGCCGTGCCGCAAGGGCCGCATGCGCTGGTGCATCACGTGCCCGGTGTAAAGGGCGCTGTGCATCCCTGCTTGCCTCACGGCGCCACCATCGCCGGCGCCTGCACATGGATGCGGCCGGATTCGTTCGCCACCGTCCAGGGCCGGCGCACGCCGCCCAGGGCTTCGGCCACCGCCAGGCCGGACTGCAAGCCATCCTCATGGAAGCCGGCGCCGAAGTAGGCGCCGCAGAACCAGGTGCGCCGCGTGCCTTGCAGCGACCACAGCTCGCGCTGCGCGCGCACGGCGGCGGCGTCGAACACCGGGTGCTCGTAGATGTCGGTGCGGATCATGTGCTGCGGCCGCGGCGGCGTGACCGGATTGAGCGTGAGGTAGAGCGGGACCCGCGGGTCAATGCCCTGCAACTGGTTCATCCAGTAGGTGACGGACAGCGCCTGCGGCCGGCTGCGGTCGGCACTGTAGTTCCAGCTGGACCAGACGGCGCGGCGCCTTGGCATCAGCGCGGGATCGCTGTGCAGCACAGCATGGTTGCGGCTGTAGCCGAAAGCGCCCAGCAGGCGCCGCTCGCCCTCGCTGGCATCGGGCAGCAGGCGCAGCGCCTGGTCGGCGTGCGTGGCCAGCACCACGTCGTCGAAACGCTGCGGCAGCCAGCCGCCGGCCACGCGCAGCTGCACGCCCTGCGCGCCGCGGCGCACCTCCAGCACGCCGCTGGCCAGGTGCACCTGTCCCTGCAGCGCTTCCAGCATGCGCTGCACATAGCGGCGGCTGCCGCCTTGCACCGTGCGCCAGGCCGGCCGGCCGCTCAGTTGTAGCAGGTGGTGGTTCTCGCAGAAGCGCACGAAGGCCTCGGTCGGGTAGCGGCCGACCTGCGCCGCCGGCGTTGACCAGATCGCCGCGGCCATCGGGTAAAGATGGTCTTCGCGGAAGGCCCTGCCGTAGCCGCGCCGGTCCAGGTACTCGTCCAGCGGCAGCAGCCCGGCTTGCGCGGCCTCGCCCGGCGCGTTGCGGTAGAAGCGCACGAGGTCACGCAGCATGGACCAGAAGCGCGGGCGCACCAGGTTGGCGGGCTGGGCGAACAGGCCGCGCAGGCCGCTGCCCGAATATTCCAGCGCGCCGCCGTCCAGGCTGACGCCGAACGACATGTCGGTGGGCTGGGTCCGCACCCCCAGGTGGGCGAACAGCGCCGTCAGGTTGGGATAGGCCGGCTCGTTGTAGACGATGAAGCCGGTGTCCACCGCCACGCCGTGCACGGGCACGTCGACCGTGTGGCTGTGGCCGCCGGGCCGGCGCCCGGCCTCGAACAGGGTCACGCGGTGGCGCCGCGCCAGCAGCCAGGCGGCCGACAGCCCGGAGATGCCGCTGCCGACCACGGCGATGTCCAGGGGCATGCCATCGGCGTGCTGCCCGGGGGGCATCTGGGTGGCGGGGGCAAGGCTCATTCGGTGTCTCCACGTGGCGGTGTGCTCTGTCTACGCAGGCCCTGCCGGTTTGGATTGCTGCCCCTGTGATCTAATTTCCCGGCCGCTGCGTAACAGCGGCATGGACCCCATCGCCCAGCCGCTTGCAGCTGCAGCCAGGCCCGCGAGGACCAGGCCGGCCCACCTGAGCATCGTGAAGCACCCTGACGCCAACACCGCGCTGCCTTCCGCCGACGACCTGGCCGACCTGGTGCGCGCGGTGGCCCTGTCGGGCGACCGCCAGGCCTTCGCCGTGCTGTTCAAGCATTTCGCGCCGCGCGTCAAAAGCTACCTGGTGCGCGCCGGCGCGGACGATGGGCTGGCCGAGGAAGTGACGCAGGAGGCGATGGTCGCGCTCTGGCGCAAGGCCGCCCTGTTCGACGGCGGCCAGGCCGGCGTCGCCACCTGGGTCTTCACCATCGCCCGCAACCTGCGCGTCGACCGCTTCCGCCGCCAGGGCGGCACGGCCGGCGCCGTCGCCGACGGCACGGACTTCGACACCCTGCCGGCCGACGCCCCACCGCCCGAAGAACGCCTGCATGCTGCACGCATGCAGGCCAGCGTGCGCAACGCCATCGCGCGGCTGCCGGCCGAGCAGGCGCAGGTCCTGCGCCTTTCTTTTTACGAGGACCAGCCCCACGCGCAGATCGCGCACCACCTGGGCATCCCGCTGGGCACCGTCAAGTCGCGCTCGCGGCTGGCGGTGGCCCGCCTGCGCCGCCTGCTGGACGAATCCGAATGACGATTCAACACCACCCCGATGACGCCTTGCTGCTGGAGCACGCTGCCGGCAGCCTGCCCACCGGCCCCTGCCTGCTGGTGGCCAGCCATATGGAAGGCTGCGCCCATTGCCGCTCCCGGCTGGCTGTGCTGGAAGCCGCCGGCGGCGTGATGCTGGAAGAACTGCCCGCAGCCGGACTGGACCCGCAGGCCCTGGCGCGCGCGCTGGCCGCCCTCGATGCGCCCGCGAGCGCACCCGCCAGGGCACAGGCCGCCGCCACGCACCCGCCCCTGCCCCAGGGCACGGCCTGGCCCTCCGCCCTGGCCGGTTGCCCGGCCACGCCCTGGCGCTGGATGGGGCCGGGCATGCACTGGAGCCGCGTCACCGTGCCCTGGGACGCCAGCGCCAACGTCTTCCTGCTGCGCATCGGCGCCGGCAAGTACCTGCCGCAGCACACCCACAGCGGCCAGGAGCTGACGCAAATCCTGCACGGCACCTTCCACGACGGCCGCGCCCTGTTCGGTCCCGGCGACTTCGACGAGGCCGACGGCAGCGTGCGGCACCAGCCAGTGGTGCAGACGGGCTGCGAATGCATCTGCCTGGCCTCGGTCGAGGGCAAGCTGGTGTTCGACGGTTGGCTGGCCCGCATTGCCGGCTCGGTCGTCGGCATGTGAGCGGGCCGCGCTTCAGGCCCTGGCCGCCTGCCACAGCGCGCCATGGCAGGCGGCCCATGCGGCCGCGCCGGTGACGAAAGCGCCCCAGGCCATGTCGGCCAGGGTCAGATGCCAGGGCCAGTTCTTGAGCGTCGCCTGGTTGGTCAGGTCGTAGGTGGCGTAGGCCAGCAGGCCCAGCAGCGCGCCCGCGCACAGCGCGGCCGGCGGCCGCCGCGAGGCGACCGCCGGCGCCACGGCGAACCAGAGGATGCCGGCCACATAGAGCCCATAGAACAGCGCCGCCGGCGCCAGCGCGAAACGCTCGGCCATCAAGTGGCCGATGGCCGGCCGGTACAGCCTGTCGGCCATGGTGCTGAGCCAGACCGCATCGAGGCCAAGGAAGACGACGGCGGCCAGCAGGTAGGCGATGGCGGTCTGGGCGAGGGACATGGCAGGCTCCTGCGGAGAAAACATGGCCAGGGTACGCGCGGCGCCCGCCGCTGGATCACTGCGCGCTCAACGCAGCCGGTAGGACAGCCTGCGGCCGCCCGCCAGGCTGGAGTCCAGTCCCAGCCAGTCGTCTCCCGCTGCCGCGTACCAGACGTCGATCGCCTGATCGCGCAGCGCGATGCGCCATCGCACCGCCGCGACCGGCGCGCCGCGCACGTCCACCGTGCCGGCCTCGAGTTGCTGGATGCGCACCGGCTCGAGCTGGCCGGTCTGCGGGTCCAGCAGCTGGGCCTGCCGGCGCATGGCGGGATGCCAGTAGGCAAAGCCCATGACGCAGCCCGGCAGCAGCCGGCCGGGCGCGGGCGCATCGACGCGCAGCCCACCCTCGGCGGGGGCCGCACGCACGCTGCTGGGCTTGCCGCCGTCTTCGGTGTCGGAGCGCAGGCTGGCCAGGCAGCCGCCCTGCCACTGCTCATGGGCCTGGTGGCGGTAGCGATAGACCGGGATGCCCAGCACGCGCACCGTGAAGCGCGCATCGCTGGCCAGCTGCAGGCCCTGGGCGCCTGCGCTCAGGCGGAACACATGCTCGCCGATGGGCTCGCCATCCAGCCGGGCCTCGAAGCGCCATTCCCTGGGCGGCAGCGGCGGCGCCTGGGCGCGCAAGGACGGCGCGGCGGCGCAGGCCAGGGCAAGAACCCACAGGGTTTTAAGCATCGGCATCGGCATCGGCATCGGCATCGGCATCGGCATCGGCATCGGCATCGGCAACGGGGCGCGGCGCGCGCGGCGGCCAGGGCACGAAAGCGCTGGTGCGGGCGATGTAGGCGCGGAAGGCGGGACCGCGCTGCGCCAGGTCCTTTTCCAGCAGCGCGACGCCGGAGACGCGCAGCAGCAAGAACGTGATCAGCGCCGGCGAGACCACGCTCCAGGCAGCAGCCCAGCCGGCCGCGCCCAGGCCCATCAGCCACAGGCCCCACCAGACGCAGGCCTCACCAAAGTAGTTGGGGTGGCGCGAATAGCGCCACAAGCCGCGGTCCATGACCTGGCCGCGCAGCGCCGGGTCGGCGCGAAAACGCGCCATCTGCGCGTCAGCCGCTGCCTCGCACAGCAGGCCGGCCACGCCCGCCGCCAGGCCCAGCAAGCCCAGCGCGTTCCAGTCGGCACCGCCCGCCAGGCCGGCCAGCAGGGGCGCCGACACCAGCCAGGCCAGCACCGCCTGCAGGCCAAACACCAGGTACAGGCTCTTGAATGCGAAGCCGGAGTGGTTGCGGGCCCGGATGGCCTGGTAGCGCCGGTCCTCGCCATGGCCCCAGTTGCGCCGGCTGATGTAGGCGCACAGGCGCAGCGCCCAGGCGATCAACAGGGCCAGCATGGCGCCGGCCGGGCCGCGCCAATCCGCGCCCAGCAGCCAGGCATAGAGGCAGGACGGTGCCGCGATCCACAGCGGCCAGGCGCGGTCGGCCAGGCTGGCGTCGCGCCGCAGCACGCTGGCCAGCCAGACCGGCAGCGCCAGCAACAGCGCCAGTCCCAGCCCGGCGAGCGCCGCCTGCGTCATGCCGCCTCGCGTTGCTCGAACAGGTAGTGGCTGACCCACCACTGCTGGCCGGCGCCGAAGCCGAACAGCTCCTGCACCGACAGGAAGAACAGGCGCCAGCGGGTCCACCACAGGTCGGCGTCGGCGGCGCCATAGGTCGCCTCAAACAGCGGCATCAGCGTCTCGCGGCCGGCGTCCATGTTCTGCAGCCAGGCCACGGCGGTGCGCTGGTAGTGGCGGCCGTCCCAGCGCCAGTGCTGCCGCAGCTGCAGGTCGTCCTGGCAATGCAGGGCGAGATCGTCGCTGGGCATCATGCCGCCCGAGAAAAAGTGGCGGCTCATCCAGTCGCTGGCATCGCGCTCGACGAAGGCATAGGGGGCCTCGCGGTGCGCGAACACATGCATGAAGAAGAGGCCTCCGGGCCGCAGCCAGCGCGCCACGCCGGCGAACGCCCGCGGCCAGTTGCGCAGGTGCTCGAACATTTCCACCGAGACCACGCGGTCGAAACGCTCGGACGTGTCGAAGGCATTGATGTCGCTGGTGAGCACGCATAGGTTGGCCAGGCCGCGGCGCGCCGCCTCGGCCTCGATGTACTGGCGCTGCGACTGCGAGTTGGACAAGGCGGTGACCGTGCTGGCGGGATAGTGCTGGGCCATCCACAGGCTCAGCGAGCCCCAGCCGCAGCCCAGCTCCAGGATGTGTTGCCCGTCGGCCAGGCCGGCGCGCTGGCAGCTCAGGTCCAGGGCCGCTGCCTCGGCCTGCTCCAGCGTGTGCACGCCTTCGGGCCACCAGCAGGCGCTGTACTTGCGGTGCGGCCCCAGCACCGCGGCGAAGAAGGCAGCCGGCACCTCGTAGTGCTGGGCGTTGGCTTTCTCGGGCAGCAGGGCCAGCGGCGCTTGCCGCATCCCGGCCAGGAAGTCCCGGGTCTGGGCCGCCGCCGCCTCGGCGTCGCCGCTGCGAAGTTCGGCCAGGCGGGCCTTGAGCAGGCGGCGGATGCCCAGGCGGACCAGGGGGTCGGGCGCCAGGCCCTGTTCGACCCAGCGCAGGGCCGTGGCGGTTGCTTGTTGTGCCATGGCCCTGGTACGCGGGCCCGCCGGATTTGGATCTGCCCCTGGGTATGATGGCCCGCACCCAAGATGAGCACCAGCGACCTCTCCTCCCACACGCCGATGATGCAGCAGTATCACGGCCTCAAAGCGGACTTCCCCAGCACCCTGCTGTTCTACCGCATGGGGGATTTCTACGAGCTGTTCTATGCCGACGCCGAAAAGGCGGCGCGGCTGCTGGACATCACGCTGACGCGGCGCGGCAATTCGGCCGGCGAGCCGGTGGTGATGGCCGGCGTTCCCTTCCACTCGGTCGAGACCTACCTGGCGCGCCTGATCAAGCTGGGGGAGTCGGTTGCCATCTGCGAGCAGGTGGGCGACGTCGCCACCTCCAAGGGCCCGGTGGAGCGCAAGGTGGTGCGCGTCGTCACCCCCGGCACCCTGACCGACAGCGAGCTGCTCAACGAAAAGTCCGAAGCCCTGCTGCTGGCCGTGCAGCAAGGCCCGCGCAACCGCTGCGGCCTGGCCTGGCTGAGCGTGACCCAGGGCGCCCTGCGCCTGGCCGAATGCGCCGGCGATGACGTCGAGACCTGGATCGCCCGCATCGCCCCCAGCGAACTGCTGTACAGCGCCGATGCCACACCGGCCTTCGAGCAGCGCCTGAAGGCCCAGCGCGCCGGCGCGGCCCTGACGGTGCGGCCGGCCTTCCAGTTCGACGCCGGCCTGGGCCAGCGCAAGCTGTGCGAGCAGTTGCAGGCCGCCAGCCTGGAGGCCTGGGGTGCAGAAGGCCTGCCGCAAGCCCATGCCGCCGCCGCCGCCCTGCTGGCCTATGCCGAACACACGCAGGGCCGGACCCTGCCCCACCTGCAGAACCTGCAGGTGCAGCGCGACGACGAGCTGATCGACCTGCCGCTGACCACGCGGCGCAACCTGGAGCTGGTGCAGACCCTGCGCGGTGAAGATTCGCCCACCCTGTTCTCCTTGCTCGACACCTGCATGACAGGCATGGGCAGCCGCATGCTCAAAAGCTGGCTGCTGGAGCCGCGCCGCGAGCGCAGCCAGGCCCAGCAGCGCCTCGCCTCCATCGCCCGCCTGCGCGAAGGCCTGTGGCAGACGCTGCGCGCCGAACTCAAGGGCGTGAGCGACGTGGAGCGCATCACGGCGCGCATCGCCCTGCGCCAGGTGCGTCCGCGCGAGCTGGTAGGCCTGTGCCAGTCGCTACAGAAATCAGAGCAACTCAGGGCCATTCTGCGCGGCCTGGAGGCCGATTTCGCTTCGATTTCGGCCGATCTGGCCGCGCCGCCCGATGGCGCCGGCCTGCTGGGCCGCGCCATCAAGGACGAGCCCGCCGCCCTGGTGCGCGACGGCGGCGTGATCGCCGGCGGCTTCGACGCCGACCTGGACGAGTTGCGCGCCATCCAGGACAACTGCGACGGCTTCCTGCTGGAGCTGGAGCTGCGCGAGAAGGCCCGCAGCGGCATCGCCAACCTCAAGGTGCAGTTCAACCGCGTGCACGGCTTCTACATCGAGGTCAGCCAGGGCCAGTTGGACAAGGTGCCCGAGGACTACCGGCGCCGCCAGACCCTGAAGAACGCCGAGCGCTTCATCACGCCCGAACTCAAGGCCTTCGAAGACAAGGCCTTGTCGGCGCAGGAGCGGGCGCTGGCCAGAGAAAAGTATTTGTACGAGCAGGTGCTGGACCAGTTGCAGCCCCATGTGCCGGCCCTGACGCGGCTGGCGCGCGCCCTGGCCTCGCTGGACGCCCTGTGCGCCCTGGCCGAACGCTCGTTGACTCTGGGATGGGACCGGCCGACCTTCATGAAGGAACCGGGCATCGAGATCACGCAGGGCCGCCATCCGGTGGTGGAAGCGCGGCTGGCCGAGACCAGCGGCGGCGCCTTCATCGCCAACGACACACGCCTGGGCCCCAAGCAGCGCATGCAGGTCATCACCGGCCCCAACATGGGCGGCAAGTCGACCTATATGCGCCAGGTGGCCATCATCAGCCTGCTGGCGGCCATGGGCTCGTATGTGCCGGCTGCGGCCTGCCGCCTGGGGCCCATGGATGCCATCCACACCCGCATCGGCGCGGCCGATGACCTGGCCAACGCCCAGTCGACCTTCATGCTGGAGATGACCGAGGGCGCGCAGATCCTGCACGCCGCCACGGCGCAGTCCCTGGTGCTGATGGACGAGATCGGCCGCGGCACCTCGACCTTCGATGGCCTGGCTCTTGCATCAGGCATTGCCGCCCACCTGCACGACAAGACCCAGGCCTTCACCTTGTTTGCCACCCACTACTTCGAGCTGACCGAATTCCCGGCCAGGCACCACGCGGCGCTGAACGTGCACGTCAGCGCCGCCGAATCGGGCGCCGACATCGTGTTTTTGCACGAGATCCAGGCCGGCCCGGCCAGCCGCAGCTACGGCATCCAGGTGGCCCGCCTGGCCGGCATGCCGGTGGCGGTTGTCAACCACGCCCGCCATGCGCTGGAGGCACTGGAAGCCCAGCAAACCCTCAGCCGCGAGCAGGTCGACCTGTTTGCGCCGCCCCCTGAAGCAGCGGACACTGGGCCCAGCGCGGTGGAAGCCGCACTGAGCGCACTGAACCCCGACGCGCTCAGCCCGCGCGAAGCGCTGGACGCGCTGTATGCATTGAAGAAACTGGGAGAAAAGAAATGACCTACTGCGTCGGCATCAAACTCAACGCCGGCCTGGTGTTTTTGTCGGACTCGCGCACCAACGCTGGCGTCGACCACATCAGCACCTTCCGCAAGATGATCGTCTACGAGCGGCCCAACGACCGCTTCATGGTGCTGCTGTCGGCCGGCAACCTGAGCATCTCGCAGTCTGTGCGCGAGCTGCTGCAGGTGGAACAGTTGAAGGAAAGCGACGAGAGCGAGCCCATCACCATCTGGAACGCCAGGAGCATGTTCGATGCCGCCCGCGTGCTGGGCCAGACCGTGCGCCGGGTCTACGACCGCGATGCCGAATCGCTCAAGTACTCCGGCGTGGAGTTCAACGTCTCGCTGATCTTCGGCGGCCAGATCCGCGGCGAAGGCATGCGCCTGTTCCATGTGTACTCGGCCGGCAACTTCATCGAGGCCACGCCCGAGACGCCCTACTTCCAGATCGGCGAGTCCAAGTACGGCAAGCCGGTGCTGGACCGCGTCATCACACCCGACACGCCGCTGGACGAAGCCGCCAAGTGCGCCCTGGTGTCCATGGATTCGACCATGAAGTCCAACCTCTCGGTCGGCCCGCCGCTGGACCTGGTGGTCTATGAGGCCAACCGCTTCGCCTCCGACAAGATCGCCTGCGTGGACCACGACAACCCCTACTACCGCATGCTGCACGGCAGCTGGGGCCAGAAGCTGCGCGAGGTCTTCGACAGCCTGGAAGACCCTGTCTGGGACGACGCCCAGACCGACACGCCCCTGAAGGTCGAGGGCCGCAGCAAGACCCTCAAGAAGATCACCAAGCCGGACGAGCGGCTGATCTGATCTCTCTGTCATTGCGGGCTTGACCCTGGGTTTTGGACATCCCGCTGCGCACGCAGCCAGCTTTTGCTTGCCACTGTGGGCAGGAGAATGTAGAAGGGCACAAAGCCACTCATCCCCTGGAGAAGCAATGAAGCAATACGGTGCAGAGTTTCTTGGAACCTTCTGGCTGGTCCTCGGCGGCTGCGGAAGCGCGGTGCTTGCAGCCGCTTTCCCCGACGTGGGCATCGGCCTGCACGGCGTTTCGCTGGCCTTCGGCCTGACCGTGCTCACCATGGCTTTCGCCATCGGCCACATCTCGGGCTGCCATCTGAACCCTGCCGTCTCCATCGGCCTGTGGGCCGGCGGCCGCTTTCCCGCCAGCCAGCTCGTCCCTTACATCGTGGCCCAGGTGCTTGGCGGCATCGTGGCCGGCGGCGTGCTCTACGTCATCGCCAGCGGTGCGCCCGGCTTCGATGTGTCCAAAGGCTTTGCCTCCAACGGCTACGGCGCCCACTCCCCTGGCGGCTATTCATTGCTGGCGGCGCTGGTGACCGAAGTGGTCATGACCATGTTCTTCCTCCTGATCATCCTCGGCGCGACCGACAAGCGCGCGCCCGCAGGCTTTGCGCCCATCGCCATCGGCTTGGCCCTGACGCTGATTCACCTGATCAGCATCCCGGTGACCAACACCTCGGTCAACCCCGCGCGCAGCACGGGGGTCGCGCTCTTCGTCGGTGACTGGGCCGTCGCCCAGCTCTGGTTGTTCTGGCTCGCCCCCATCGCCGGCGCCTTGCTCGGGGCAGCGGCCTACCGCTTCATCGGCAGCGAAGAGGACTGAAGGCGCTGCGGCTTGGCCCGAACGGGGTAGTTGGCGGCCAGGGCATGGATCCCGGGTCAAGCCCGGGATGACAAGGGTGGTTGGCGCTCACCAAGCGACAATCCCCCCATGCCCCTGATCGTTTTTTCCCACGCCAACAGCTTCCCGGCTGCGACCTATGGCGTGCTGTTCAAGAGCCTGCGCGCGCGCGGCTTCACCGTCAAGGCGGTCGACAAGTTCGGCCACCATGCCGATTACCCCGTCACCAACAACTGGCCGCATCTGGTGCAGCAGCTGGCCGACTTCGCGCAGCGCGAGGTGGACAAGGCCGGTGAAGAGGCTTTCCTGGTCGGCCATTCGCTGGGTGGGTTCCTGAGCCTGATGTGCGCGGCGCGGCATCCGCAGCTGGCGCGCGGCGTGCTGTTGATCGACTCACCAGTACTGGGCGGCTGGAAGGCACGGGCCCTGGGCGCGGCCAAGACCACGCAGCTGGTGGGTTCCATTTCGCCGGGCCGCGTCAGCCGCCAGCGGCGCAACCGCTGGCCCAGCGCCGAGGCGGCGGTCGAACACTTTCGCCACAAGAAGGCTTTTGCCAACTGGGACGCGCAGGTGCTCAACGACTATGTCACGCATTGCACGCATGACGACGAGGACGGCCAGCGCGCGCTCAGCTTCGAGCGCGAGGTCGAGACCACGATCTACAACACTTTGCCCGACAACCTGGACCGCCTGCTCAAGCGCCACCCCTTGTTGTGCAAGGCGGCCTTCCTGGGCGGCACGCAGTCGGCCGAGATGCAGCAGGTGGGCATGGAGATGACGCGCAAGCTCACCGAGGGCCGCACCATGATGCTCGACGGCAGCCACCTGTTCCCCATGGAAAAGCCCCTGGCCACCGCGGCGGCCATCGAAGCAGCCCTCAACGGCTTCGACTTCGATCGCTAGCCGCGCGCCTCAGGCGTGCCAGTCGACCCAGCCGGTCCACCACGTCACCAGCACCAGGATGCCGAAGCCGATGCGGTACCAGGCAAAGGGCGTGAAGCTGTGGCTGGAGATGTAGCGCAGCAGCCAGCGCACGCAGACCCAGGCGCTGAGGAAAGAGAACAGCAGGCCCACGGCAAACACCGGCAGGTCGGCCAGCGACAGCAGAGCCCTCTCCTTGTACAGGCTGTAGGCGCCGGCGCCCACCAGGGTGGGCATGGCCAGGTAGAAGGAAAAATCCGTCGCCGTCTTGCGTGACAGGCCCAGCAGCATGCCGCCGATGATGGTGGCGCCGCTGCGGCTGGTGCCGGGGATCATGGCCAGGCACTGCACCAGGCCGACCTTGAGCGCGTCCTTCCAGTTCATGTCGTCGACATCGTGGACGGTGGCGGCGTCTTGCGGGCGCTTCTCGGCCCACAGGATGATGAAGCCGCCAAGGATGAAGGTGCTGGCCACCACCCAGGGCGTGAACAGGTGCTCCTTGATGAACTTGCCGAACAGCAAGCCCAGCACCACGGCCGGCAGGAAGGCGATCACCACGTTGACGGCAAATTTTTGCGCGCTGCGCTCGGTGGGCAGGCCCACCAGGGTGGCGCGGATCTTCTGCCAGTAGACGATGATGACGGCGAAGATGGCGCCGGTCTGGATGGCGATGTCGAAGACCTTGGCCTTGTCGTCGTCCAGACCCAGCAGGGCGCCCGCCAGGATCAGATGGCCGGTGCTGGAGATCGGCAGGAATTCCGTCAGCCCCTCCACCACCCCCATCACCGCGGCCTTGGCCAGCATCACGAGATCCACACGCGCTCCTTCAAAAGTGGCGTGATTCTGTCACGCCATGGGGGCCGGACCGACCGCCAACCGCTCCGGCCGGCCTGCATTTCGCGCCGCCAGGGCGCATTCCGTCGCAAAACGCTGTTGCAGCCCCGCGCCGGCCGGCACAGTCCGCTCCACACCCAAACCGGGAGCACACCATGCAACTGACCCCACTGATCGCCGTCCACATGAGCGCCGCCATCGGCGCCATCCTCACCGGGCCCATCGCCCTGTGGGCGCGCAAGAGCGCTAGCCAGCATCCCAAGCTGCACCGGGCCTTCGGCTATGCCTGGGTCACGCTGATGGTGGTCACCGCCGTCTCGGCCATGTTCATCCGCGACCGCAGCCTGCCCAATATCGGCGGCTACACGCCCATCCACATCCTGGTGCCCGTCACCCTGTTCGGCCTGTTTGGCGCCTTCTGGTTCCTGGCCCACGGCAATGTCAACGGCCACCGCAAGACCATGCAGAACCTGTACTTCGGCGCCTGCATCGTCGCCGGCGCCTTCACCCTGCTGCCGCGCCGCTACCTGGGCCAGCTGGTCTGGGGCCAGTGGCTGGGCCTGGTCTGAATTTCCTTCCTGTCCAACACTTCATCCGGAGCAACACCATGCTGATCCAACTGCTGACGCAGCATCCCGAAGCCATCGTGCAGGTTCTCAAGGGCACGCCCGGCTGGGTCTGGGGCCTGTTCACCGGCCTGCTGGCCCTGGGCCTGAACCAGCTGCGCGACGGCAGGGCCAGCCTGGTGCGCGTGACCCTCATGCCGGTGGCCATGACGGGCTTCTCGGCCTGGGGCACCTGGTCGGCCTTCAGCGCCTCGCCCAGCCTGGGCAGCTCGCTGCTGGCCTGGCTGGCCTGCGCCGCGGTGCTGGCCGCCCTGGTGGCCCCCACCCGCAGCCCCGCCACCTACGACGCCGCGACGCGCAGCTTCGCCACCCGCGGCAGCGTCGTTCCCCTGCTGCTGATCATGGGCATCTTCCTGACCAGGTACGTGGTCGGCGTGGAACTGGCCATGCAGCCGCAGCTGGCCCACGACGGCCAGTTCACCCTGGTCGTTGGCGCCCTGTACGGCGTCTTCAACGGCCTGTTCATCGGCCGCGCCGCCCGCCTCTGGCGCCAAGCCCTGCGGCCCGCCGCCGCGCCGCTGCAAGCCAGCGCCGCCTAAAGCCCTTTCTTTCCTGTCCCACCTCAAGGAGCAAGCCATGAATGCATCGCAACCCCTGCCCGACGCCGAACTCGAACGCATCGCCCGCAAACGCGCCGGCATGCGCATGGGCTGGATGATCCACGCCACCGTCTTCATCTGCGTGAACATGCTGCTGGCCGGCATCTCGCTGCTGGGCGGCCGCCACTGGGCCATCTACCCCTTCCTGGGCTGGGGCCTGGGCCTGGCGGTGCACGGCGCCGTGGTGCTGCTGGCCATGCCAGGCGGCGGCGGGCTGATGGACCGGCTGGTGAAACAGGAGCGCGAGCGGCTGGCCGCCCGCGACGCCTGGTGAGCGCCGTGCAGGCGCAGGCCCGGGCCTCGGCCCGTTGGGCATTCACACGTTGGGCCCTGGTCGCCGCCCTGGCCCTGCTGGCCGCGGCAGCGCAGGCCGGCACCGGCCTGACCGAGCTGGCCGGCCGCGAGGGCGATGGCCCGGTCACGGTCTTCTATCCCTCCAGCGCTCCCGACGCCGCCGTCAACCGCGGCCCCTTCAACTTCCGTCTCGCCGCCAACGGCGCGCCGCAGCGGGGCAATGGCAGGCTGGTGGTGCTGTCGCACGGCTCGGGCGGCGCGCCCTGGCCGCAGGCCGATCTGGCGCAGCAGCTGGTCGCGGCCGGCTTCGTGGTGGCCTTGCCCGAGCACCGCGGCGACAACTACCGCGACCACGGCATGGTCGGCCCCGCCAGTTGGAAGATCCGTCCCGCCGAGGTCTCGCGCGCCATCGACGCCGTGGCCGCGGACGCGCGCTTCGCGCCCCTGCTGGCGCTGGACAAGGTGGGCCTGTGGGGCATGTCGGCCGGCGGCCACACGGCGCTGACCGTCGCCGGTGGCCGCTGGTCACCGGCGAAATTGCGGGAGCACTGCGAGGCCCACCTCGATGACGACTTCCCCACCTGCGTCGGCTTGGCCACCCAGCTGCAAGGCAACTGGCTGGACGGACTGAAGAAGACCATTGCCCGCACCGTCATCCGCCACAAGCTGGACGACAGCCAGTGGTACAGCCACAGCGACCCGCGCATCCGCGCCGTGGTGGCCGAGGTGCCGTTTGCTGTGGACTTCGATCTGCAGTCGCTGGCGCAGCCGCGCGTGCCGCTGGGCATCGTGCAGGCCGGCCAGGACAAATGGCTGGCGGCGCGCTTTCACAGCGGCCCGGTTCTGCAGGCCTGCAAGAGCTGCGAGCTGGTGGCCGACCTGCCCACGGCCGGCCATGCCTCGCTGCTGTCACCGCAGATCCCGGGCCTGAGCGGCCTGGCGGCGCAACTGCTGACCGACCCGCCCGGCTTCGACCGTGTCCTGGTGGCGCCGGCCCACGCCCGCATCACGGCATTCTTCACCCGCCACCTGCTCCCCTAGAATTCCCCAGCATGCGCCGCCGCCACTCCAACCTGCCCCTGACCAATGAGGAACTCGATGCCCTGGCGCGCAAGCGCGCCGGCGCCAAGCTGGGCTGGTACATCCATGCCACCGTCTATGTGCTGGTGAACCTGTTCATCTTCAGCATCTCGCGCTATGGCTTCGGCACGCGGCCCTGGTCGATGGCACCGCTGCTGGGGTGGGGCCTGGGCCTGGCCTTCCACGGCATCTCGGTCTTCGTGCTGGGCTCGGGCAGCGGCCTGCGTGAGCGCATGGTGCAAAAGGAGCGCGAGCGCCTGCTGCGCCAGCGTGACGGCGCCGGCCCGCCGCCATGAAGACCGACTGGCTCGACAAGCTGCGCAACCTCTTGCAGGTGATGGCCTTTGCCCTGGTCATCGCCACCGTGCAGTACGCCTTTTTGCCCGACCGGCCCTACGGCCCGCCCGTCGTCTACTCGCTGCTGATCGGCACCCTTATCTGGGCCATCGTCGATCTGGGCCGTGAGCTGTTCCATTCCGACACCGGCTGGCCCCAGGGCTGGCAGGGCCTGGCGCTGGCGGTGGGCGGCATCGTCGGCGGCTACGTCGCAGGCACCTGGCTGGCCGACCGCATCTGCGTGCAGTTCGGCCTGTACCCGACGGGTGTCTACATCGACCGCGCCGCCGAGTGGCGCGCCTCGCTGCTGATCAGCCTGCTGGCCGGCATCAGCGGCATCTACTACTTCTACACCCGCGGCAAGAGCGCCTGGATGGAGCGCAAGATGGCCGAGACGGCGCAGCATGCCAACGAGGCGCGGCTCAAGCTGCTGGAAGCGCAGCTCGAGCCGCACATGCTGTTCAACACCCTGGCCAATCTGCGCGCGCTGATCGGCGCCGACCCGCAGCGCGCCCAGACCATGCTGGACCACATGATCGCCTACCTGCGCGCCACGCTGGGCGCCTCGCGCGCCACCACCCACACGCTGGCGGCGGAGTTCGAGCGCCTGCGCGACTACCTGGAGCTGATGGCCATCCGCATGGGCCCGCGCCTGGCCTTCACGCTGGAGCTGCCCGAGGCACTGGCCCAGCAGAGCGTGCCCACCCTGCTGCTGCAACCCCTGGTGGAAAACAGCATCCAGCACGGCCTGGAGCCCAAGGTCGAGGGCGGCAGCATCGCGGTGCGCGCCTGGCGCGATGGCGGCGATGTGGTGCTGCAGGTGAGCGACACCGGCGTGGGCCTTGCGCAAGCAGCGCGCCACGGCGGGGGCTTTGGCCTGGCCCAGGTGCGCGAGCGCCTGGAGACCCTGTACGGCCCCTCGGCCACTATCGAATTGCTAGCACTCCAGGCAGCAGGGACGGTGGCTACCATTCGATTCCCATCTCAAACATGAATCCAAGCGCCCTCATCGCCGAAGACGAGCCCCTGCTGGCCCAGGCGCTGGCGGCAGAGCTCACACGCGCCTGGCCGCAGCTGCAGCTTGTGGCCACGGTGGGCGACGGCGCTTCGGCCGTCACGCGCGCGCTGGAGTTGCGGCCCGACGTGCTGTTCTTCGACATCCGCATGCCGGGCCTCAGCGGCCTGGAGGCGGCGGCGGAGCTGGCCGACGCCTGGCCCGAGGGCGCGCCCTTTCCGGCCCTGGTCTTCGTCACCGCCTACGACCAGTACGCGGTCCAGGCCTTTGAGGCGCAGGCCGTGGACTATGTGCTCAAGCCGGTGCAGGCCACCCGCCTGGCCAAGACCGTGGCCAAGCTGCAGGATGTGCTGACCCGGCGAGGACAAGGAACGCAGACGGGCGCCGATGGCTTCGACACCACGCTGGCCCAGCTGCGCCATCTGCTGGGCGCCGGGCAAGTGCCGGCGGCGCAGCGCCTGAAGGTGATCCAGGCCAGCGTGGGCAGCGCCATCCGCATGGTGCCGATCGACGAGGTGCTGGCCTTCGAGGCCGCCGACAAGTACGTGCGCGTGCTCACCGCCGGCCACGAGTACCTGATCCGCACTCCGCTCAAGGAATTGCTGCCGCAACTCGATGACGCCGTCTTCTGGCAAGTGCACCGCGGCACGGTGGTGCGGGCCGAGGCCATCGACAGCGTGCTGCGCGACGAGGCTGGCAAGCTCTCACTGGCGCTGCGCGGCCACCCCGACAAACTTCCGGTCAGCCGGCTTTACGCCCACCTGTTCAAGCCGATGTGAGGACAGCCGGGCGCGCGAGCGGTCCAGCACCTCCTGCAGCTGGCCGAAGTCCACCGGCTTGACCAGATGGGCATCGAAGCCGGCCTCGGTGACGCGCCGCCGGTCCTCCTCGTTGCCGTAGCCGGTGACGGCGGCCACCAGCATGGTCAGGCCCAGCGCGCGCAGGCCGCGCTGCACCTCGTAGCCGCCCATGCCCGGCATGCCGATGTCCAGCAGCACCAGCTGCGGCGCGAACTGCGCGGCCAGGGCCAGGCCCTGCTCGCCAGCGTAGGCGGTGCGCACCGTGCAGTCCATCAGGCGCAGGATCTGCGCCAGGCTGTCGGCGGCGTCGCGGTTGTCGTCGATGATCAGGCAGCGCATCGCGCCGGCCACGTCCTCGTCCAGCTCCACCGTCTGCGCCTGCGGCAGGAAGAAGCTGAAGCTCGCGCCCTGGCCGGGCCCGTCGCTGTACGCCTCCAGCAGGCCGCCGTGCATCTCCACCAGCGAGCGCGCCAGTGTCAGGCCGATGCCCAACCCGCTTTCCTTGGCCGCCGCCTGGCCGTCGCCCTGCGAGAACAGCTCGAAGATCTGGCCGATGGCCTCGCTCGTCAGGCCGATGCCGTTGTCGCGCACCGTGGTCATCAGGCGGTTGCCATCGAGCTGCACGCCCAGGTCGATGCGGCCGCCCTCGGGCGTGAACTTGGCGGCGTTGACCAGCAGGTTCTGCAGCACCTGGGCCAGCCGGGTGGGGTCGGCCTCCAGCCAGATGTCGGCCGGCGGCAGGCTGGCCTCCAGCTGGTGGCGGCGCGCGTCCACCAGCGGGCGCACCGCCTCGATGGCGCGCGCCACCACCTGGCCGTACAGCACGCGCTCCTTGCGCAGGAGGATCTTGCCGGTGCTCATGCGGCCCACGTCCAGCAGGTCGTCCACCAGCCGCGTCATGTGCGACAGCTGCCGGTCGATCACGTCGCGGCTGTTGCGCAGCACCTGGCTGTGCATGGTCTCAAGCTGCATCACGGTGACGGCATTGCGGATGGGCGCCAGCGGGTTGCGCAGCTCGTGCGCCAGCATGGCCAGGAACTCGTTCATGCGCTGGCTGGAATCTTCCAGCGCCTCCAGGCGCCGGCGCTCGGTCATGTCGCGCGTGACCTTGGCGAAGCCGCGCAGCTTGCCGTCGGTGTCGCGCAGCGGCGAGATCACCACGTTGGCCCAGAACACCGAGCCGTCCTTGCGCACGCGCCAGCCTTCGCGCTCGGCGCGGCCCCGGCTCAGGGCCTCCTCGAGCTCGGACTGCGGCAGACCGGCAGCGGCGTCGCCTGCGCTGTAGAACAGGCTGAAGTGGCGGCCGATCACCTCGGCCGCGCTATAGCCCTTGATCTGCTGCGCCCCGGTGTTCCAGCTGCGGATGAAGCCGTCCGGGTCCAGCATGTAGATGGCGTAGTCCTGCACGCCCTCGACCAGCAGCCGGAAGCGTTGCTCGCTCTCGCGCAGCGCCTCCTCGTGCAGCCGGCGCTCGCTCAGGTCGCGCGTGACCTTGGCATAGCCGCTGAGGCTGCCGTCGGGCGCCAGCAAGGCGGTGATGACCACGTTGGCCCAGAAGCGGCTGCCGTCCTTGCGCAGGCGCCAGCCCTCGTCCTCGAAGCGGCCGTGCTCGCGGGCCCGGCGCAGTTCCTCGTCCGGCCAGCCCCTGGCCACAGCCTCCTCCTGGTAGAACATGGAGAAGTGGCGGCCGATGACCTCATCGGCGGTGTAGCCCTTGATGGCCTGGGCGCCCGCGTTCCAGGATTCGATGCGGCCCTGCGGGTCCAGCATGAAGATGCCGTAGTCGACGACGGCATCGACCAGCAGGCGAAAGCGGTCGCCTTCGCCGGAGGCTGGCTGGAAGGCACTGGCGGAAGGCATCAGGCCATGATAGCGGCGCATGGCCGCGCTGTGTTGCTGGGCGGCGATGGAGCGCGCCCATGGTCTATCCTGCGGTCTTGACCGCCGGGAAAGACCATGCACAACAACCGCCGCCGGGCCTTGCTGGCCGGCACCGCTTCCGCCCTTGCCCTGCCTGGCTGCAGCTGGTTTGCCGGCCCTGCTCCGACCGACCATCCCCACGCCGGCCACGGCGGCATGTACGAGAGGCTCAACGCACCGGGCCGCGTCGGCAAGCCGGAACTGGCCGAGGTGCAGGCCGTCTACGACAGCCCGGCCAAGCGCGTCAACCCGGCCGGCAAGTGGACCGAGCGCGCCCCCCTGCCTCTGCCGCGCAGCGAGATGGCCTGGGCCACGGCCTTGAACGGCCGCATGCACCTGGTGGGCGGCTACGGCGAGCAGCGCGTGGACCGCGCCTACCACCATGTCTATGACCCCCTGCGCAACGCCTGGCAGGACGCGGCGCCGCTGCCACTGGGCGCCAACCACGTGGGCGTGGCGGCCGAGGGCGACACGCTGTGGGCCATCGGCGGCTTCACTGAACAGAACCGCAAGCCCCACGCCGAATGCTTTGCCTGGTCGGCCCGTGAGGACCGCTGGCGCCGCATCGCGCCCCTGCCGCAGGCCTGCGGCTCGGTGGCCTGCGTGGTGCTTGACGGCAAGGTCCATGGCATCGGCGGCGCGATCGGCGACACCTTCGAGACCAAGAAGTCGGTGGACTGGCACCTGGTCTATGACCCCAGGGCCGACCGCTGGAGCCGCGCCACGCCCCTGCCCACGGCCCGCGACCACGTCGGCGCGGTGACGGCCCACGGCGTGGTCCACGTCATCGGCGGGCGGGTGGACAGCTTCCACACCAACAGCAACCTGCACCATGTCTACGAGCCGGCCAGCGGCAAGTGGGCGGCGCGCAACCCGCTGCCCACGGCGCGCTCGGGCCACGGCGCCTGCCTGGTCAAGGACCGTATCTACGTGATGGGCGGCGAGGGCACGAACCGCGTCTTCGGCCAGAACGAGGCCTACGTCATCGCCAGCGACAGCTGGGAGCAATGGGCGCCCATGCCCACGGCCCGCCACGGCCTGGGCGCGGCCGCCATAGCCAACACCATCTATGTGGCCGGCGGCGGCGCGGTGATGGGCGGCGGCATCCAGAGCGCGGTCCACGAGGCTTTCATAATTCCCTAGTTCAGACCCGTCCCGCAGCATTTGTGGGCGGCGTCCTACAGCACAGGCGGTGGGCCAGATGTCTACTGCTTCCATGGTTTTGCACACCACCCCCGCCCACGATGCACATGCAGTGCACAAGCTGGCCTACGCCCTGGCGTACGCGGTGCTGATGGTGGCGGGCACGGCCTTGCTGATCATGGCTTTCTCGCGCCCCGACGGCCTCCAGATGCTGGGGCCCGACGGCCAGAGCATCACCGCCGCCGAGGTGGTGATGCAGAGCGCTGCAGAACGTGCCCTGGTGTCGCCCACGGCGGCAGTGCTGGCAGCCACCACCGAACTGAACGAAAGGCGTGTCCCGTAACCCACAAGAGCAACGACACGCTTTCACACGGAAATCACCCCGACTCCTCTGAGTCCCCTCCTCCTCCGGGGTGAGCTGGTCCGGCCCTCCGTCCCGCGACTGGCATATTGCCCCCAGGCCTCAAAAGCCTGGGGGCCTTTTTTTGTGCGTGTGAAGGCACGGGGTCAGGACTGTCCTACCGGCGCTGGGGCCCATTGAGGGCATGCCAAAAAACCCAGTGGCCCAAGATGGGCAGCATGGGCCGCAAAGACAACACCAACCACGATCCCGAGGACAAGCGGCTCTATGCGCGCGCCCTCAAGCGCGGCCACAGCGGCCAAGGCACGGAAAGCATCCGACCCTACCTGCGGGCCCAGCTGCGCATGCTGGACCTGCTGCGCCCCACCTTCCCGCCCGCGCCCGAGGAAGACAGCGCCGACACGGCGCCCATCTGAAACCACACACTGCATAAAAAAACCCCCGGGCGCCATGCGCTTCGGGGGCAGCTTGGAGAACCTGCTGGCGCCTTGCGATGCACCAGCGGGCCAATTCAACCTGTGGCTTACCTGCGGTGACCGTTGCCGTGCCCGTGGCCATGGCCCTTCCCATGACCCTTCCCATGACCATGCCCGCCGCCATAGTGGCTGACGCCGGCGCGCCAGTAGACCGGCGGCGCGTAGTAGGCCGTGGGGTAGACCACCGGCGGCACATACAAGATCGGTGGCGGCACGTAGTTGGGCACGGCTTGCACGTAGTAATTGGGCTGGTAGACCGGCGCTGCGTAGACCGGAGCGTTGGTGGCGCCGAAGACGACGCCCGGCGCGGCATGGACGCCGACCGACCAGCTGACGCCGCCGCCGGCGTGGGCGGCCGTGCCGGCGAGCAGGGCGGCCAGGGCCACCGCGCCGGCTGCCGCTGCCTTGAGAAGCAGGGAAAGGCTGTACTGCATTGTTTTTCTCCTGGTGTGGCGGCGGGCCATGGGCCCGCCTTGACTTCATTTAACGCCGCCGGAGGGGAAAGGACTACCGCATGCACAGTCAAAGCCGTTGCCAGAAGTAACCCCGGCGCCCCACCTCAGGGAAGACCCACCCCTAAAATGGGCTATATGACCTCTGCTTCTGACAAAGAACCGCTTAAACCCAGCAATTTTCTGCGCCAGGCCATCGAACGCGACCTGGAGCAGGGCACGTACGCCCAGCGCCACTGGTCCGGCCAGCCGGCCGACGGCGCCACCCAGCTGCAAGGCCCGCTGGATGCGGCGAAGATCCGCACCCGCTTCCCGCCCGAACCCAACGGCTACCTGCACGTGGGCCATGCCAAGAGCATTTGCCTGAACTTCGGCCTGGCGGCCGACTACGGCGGTGTCTGCCACCTGCGCTTTGACGACACCAACCCGGAAAAAGAAGACACGGAGTACGTCAACAGCATCATCGACTCGGTGCGCTGGCTGGGCTTTGACTGGACGCAGCCGGGCAACGACAAGCCCTACCAGGCCAGCGACTACTTCGGCTTCATGTACCGCGCCGCCGAATACCTGGTGGAGGCCGGCCTGGCCTATGTGGACGAACAGAGCCCCGAGGAAATGCGCGCCAACCGCGGCGACTTCGGCAAGCCGGGCACGGACAGCCCCTTCCGCGCCCGCAGCATCGACGAAAACCTGAACCGCTTGCGCGCCATGAAGGACGGCCAGATGGCCGACGGCGCCGCCGTGCTGCGCGCGAAGATCGACATGGCGCACCCCAACATCAACATGCGCGACCCGGCGCTGTACCGCATCCGCCGCGCCACCCACCACAACACCGGCGACCAGTGGTGCATCTACCCGATGTACACCTTTGCGCACCCCATCGAGGACGCGCTGGAGAACATCACCCACAGCTTTTGCACGCTGGAGTTCGAGGACCAGCGGCCCTTCTACGACTGGCTGCTGGACAAGCTGGCCGAGGGCGGCCTGATCAGCCAGCCGCACCCGCGCCAGTATGAATTTGCGCGCCTGAATCTGACCTATGTGATCACCAGCAAGCGCAAGCTCAAGCAGCTGGTCGACCAGGGCCATGTCAGCGGCTGGGACGACCCGCGCATGCCGACCCTGGTGGGCATGCGCCGGCGCGGCTACACGGCCGCAGCCATCCGCCTGTTCAACGACCGCAACGGCGTGACCAAGAGCGACGGCTGGATCGACTACAGCGTACTGGACATCGCCCTGCGTGACGACCTGGACCCCAAGGCGCCGCGCGCCATGGCGGTGCTGGACCCGGTCAAGCTGGTGATCACCAACTGGGACGAACTGCATGGCGCCGGCACGCTCGATGCGTGCAGTGCCCCCGTGCATCCGCACCATCCCGAGCTGGGCAAGCGCGAGTTCCAGTTCGGCAAGGAACTGTGGATCGAAACCACCGACTACGAAGAAGTTCCGCCCAAGGGCTACAACCGCTTGTACCCCGGCAACAAGGTGCGCCTGAAGTACGGCCACGTGATCGAGTGCACCGGCGCCAGCAAAGACGCCAACGGCAAGGTGACCGAGGTGCACGCCAGCCTGATCCCCGACACCAAGAGCGGCACCCCCGGCGCCGACGCCATCAAGGTCAAGGGCGTGATCACCTGGGTGGGCGCCAGCGACGCGGTGCAGGCCGAAGTGCGCCTGTACGACCGCCTGTTTGCGGTGGCGCAGCCGGACACGGGCGACAAGGACTTTCTGGAAGAACTCAATCCGGACAGCTTGAAGATCGTCACCGCCTATGTGGAGCCGTCATTGGCTGCTGCGAAGGGCGACGACAAGTTCCAGTTCGAGCGGCACGGGTACTTTGTGGCGGATCGGGTGGACCACGTTGAAGGCAAGCCCGTGTTCAACAGAGTGGCGGGGATGAAGGATGGTTGGGGGAAGTAGAGAAAAAGCTTCTCATGCGCGCCAAGCCAAGGATTCAACGCACATGATCGAGCAAGACGCATCCACCCTCTCCTCCCTCCTCCACTCCCGCGCCCTCTGCTGCCGGGAGGTGATGCAGGCCTATCTCGCCCGCATCCACAGTCTCAACCCGCACTACAACGCCATCGTCAACCTGGCGCCTGACGACCAGCTCCTGGCCCAAGCAGACCAGTGCGACAAGGAACTCGCGGCAGGCCACAGCCGCGGCTGGCTGCACGGCATTCCCGTTGCCATCAAGGATGCGGCGGACGCGGTGGGCTTTCCGTCGACCAAGGGCTGCACACTGCTGGCGCGCAACATGCCGGTGCGCGATAGCCTGATGACGGCGCGCATGAAGGCGGTGGGCTGCATCGTCATTGGCAAGACCAACCTGCCCGAGCTGGGCCTGGGCTCGCACACTTTCAACAATCTGTTCGGCGCCACGCGCAATGCATGGGACGACTCGGTGTCTGCCGGTGGCAGCAGCGGCGGCGCGGCCGTGGCCCTGGCGCAGCGCATGCTGCCGCTGGCCGATGGCTCGGACTTCATGGGCTCGCTGCGCAACCCTGCGGGCTGGAACCACGTGTTCGGCATGCGCCCCACCCAGGGCCGCGTGCCGCTGGGCCCGGGCCCCGATGTGTGGACCGACCAACTGGGCACGGAAGGCCCGATGGCGCGCAGCGTGCGCGACCTGGGCCGCCTGCTGGCCACGCAGGCCGGGCACGATGCACGCCTGCCCTTGTCGCTGCAGTCCACGCTGGACTGGTCGCATGAAGAAGACATCGATCCCGCCGTCACTCTCAAAGGATTGAAGATCGGCTGGCTGGGCGACCTCGATGGCTACCTGGCGATGGACGAGGGCGTGCTCGATGTCTGCCGCGGCGCGCTGGGCCACATGGAGGCAGCGGGCGCCGTGGTGCAGGACATTGCCCTGGGCACGGACCCGGCCGCACTGTGGGACTGCTGGCTCACCTGGCGCCGTGCCCTGGTGGGGCCGCGTGTCGATGCGCTGATCCAGCTGCCCAGCGCGCGCGAGGCGATCAAGCCCGAGGCGCTGTGGGAGTACGACCAGTCGCTGTCGCTCACTTTCATGGACTTCATGCGTGCCAGCCAGGCGCGCACGCGCTACTACCAGCACATGCGCGAGCTGCTCTCGCAGTGGGATGTGGTGGCCATTCCCTCGGCCCAGGTCTGGCCCTTTGCGATCGAGCAGCGCTGGCCGCAGCAGATCGCCGGCCGGCCCATGGACACCTACCACCGCTGGATGGAAGCCACCCTCTACGCCACGCTGGCCGGCCTGCCCGCCATCAGCGTGCCGGCGGGCTTCCACGCCAACGGCCGCTGGCCCATGGGCTTGCAGCTGATCGCCGCCCACAGCGCCGATGCCCTGCTGCTGCGCGTGGCCGGGGCGTATGAGAAGTTGCGCGAAGACTTCATCGCGCTGGCGCCGACCTGAGCCTGCGCCACACCCGTGGCGCTTCACTTTTCATAGCGCCACAGGTCCATTGGCCGGGGGCTAGCGGCCGATTCCTCTCTCAAAAGCGCCCTGGGGTGCCGCACCAGCCGTTTAGAGGCAACTACTTGCCCATCTTCCCCTGCAGCACCTTCACCAAATGCTCCTTGGCTTCGGCCAGTTGGGCCTTGTCGGTGTCGTGCACCTTGCGAAAGAACGCTGCGCATTCGGGCGAGCCCGCGGCTTCGGCGTCCTTGATGTACTGGTCGTAGGCCAGCAGGGCCTGGGCCTTGTTCTGCATCAGCGTGATCCAGTCGTAGGCCAGGTCGCTCAAGGGATGGGGGTCGGAAGATTTTTCTTGCATGGCAGGTCCTTGGGTTGGGGTTGTGCCACCGTAGGCCCAAACGCTTGCCAACAGTGTCAGCCGGCGCCGACACGTTGCGCCATCAGCCGGGCTTGACTGCCGCCCTCACCCGCTGGCCGCCGCCGGAGTAAGCTGCGCGCCCATGCCGTCCGAACTGCCCCTGATCGTTGCCGCCACCGAGGAGGAAGTCCGCTCCGGCGTCCTCGGCCAGCAGCTGCGCGAATTCAACTACCGGTTTGTCGGGGAGTACCCGCAAGCACACCCCATCCGCCTCAACGCCAAAGGCGCTGATGGGCAATTGCTGGGTGGGCTGCGCGGCTTCGTGTTCCTGCGCTGGCTGCGGGTTGAGGTGCTGTGGGTGGCCGATGCCGCCCGCGGTCAGGGCCTGGGCTCGCGCCTGCTTGCGCAGGCAGAGCACGACGCGCGCGGCGTGGGCGCCATCGGCGCAGCGCTGGAGACCTTTGAATGGCAGGCCCCCGGCTTCTACGCCAAGCAGGGGTATACCGAGTGCGGACGCATCGACGGCTATGCCAAAGACTATGCGCTGATCACCATGAAGAAGGCCTGGCAGGCCGATACGCTTCCATTTTTATAGCATCTCAGGCCCATTTTTCGGGGGCTAGAGGCCGATTCAGCTTAAAAAAGTCCCTGGACAGCCTCTGCGGCCTTCCCAGCGTTTCAGCGCAGATGCGGCGCCACCTTCTTCTCCAGCAGTGCCACAAGTTCAGGCTGCATGAAGGTGTAGTTGTCGGGAATGTCCAGGCAGACCATGCGCTTGCCGTTCAGCTGCGCACGGAATCGCTTGCCCAGCCTGGCCTTGTGCGATTTTTCCATCACAAAGATCACGTCAGCCCACTGCACCTGGTCCGGCGTCACCGGCGAATCAGCGTCCGGCGCCAGCCCACCGGAGTCTGTCTCGATGCCGTTGCGGCCCGAGAAGATTTGTTCGGCTGTCGGACTGCGCAGGCGATTGCGGCTGCAAATGAAGAGGACGCGGTGCATAGGGCGATTCAGCGTGTCCCGCGACAAGCGGGAAACTGCGAGCAGCCCCAGAACTGCGCACCCGCATTGGCGCCCTTACCGGCTTTCCTGCGCACCATGGCGTGCTGGCACACAGGACAGGCCGGCTCCGCGGTGGCCGCATGTGTGGGCTCGCCCGTGCGCGAAGCTTTTGCTTGCTGGATCAGAGCGAACAGCTGGTCGCCGTCCATCAGCTCGATGTTGCGGCCTTCCGCCCATTCCACCGCCTCGGACGTGAAGCGGCCGGAGGTGATGACGAATCCCCCAGCCGCCCCTTGCGCTGCCATCACACCGTACAACTCGCGCACGGTTTGCACACTCACCTTGAACGCCTTCCATTGCTTGCATTGAACGAGGTAGGTTTCCCTGTCCTTTTGCAGCACAAGGTCGACCCCACCGTCCGCGCCGCTACCGCCCTGCTCGCGCACCGCATAGCCCTGCAGGCGGAAGGCTTCGCCCACCAGCAGCTCGAACTCGCGCCAGGACATGCCATTGAGCATCTCCGGGCCTTTGCCTTGTGTCACCTGATCGACCAGACCCGCGCGTTTGCGGCGCTTGAGGAAAGACACCAGCGCGCCCAGCAGGCACATCAACGGGAAAAAGTACTGAAAGAAGTACGCAAACGTGGCCAGCAAGGTCCGGCCTGCAAAGCCGGCCATCTGCCCGGGCTGCGCGCTGGGCGTGGGCAGCACGGCAAACTGGTGCAGCACCAGGTAGCCGACAACGGCCAACGCGACACCCCCCCACCACGGCAGCGTGGCCACCAGGTCCATCAAGTCTTTCGTCTCGCCCTGTTTTCTGCGTCCGGCCATTGGCTCCCCTTGTTGCGGCCATCCTAAGGCACCGCTGGCATCCTTCGCCGCACCGAAGCCCCTATCTACCCAGTTCTGAGGAGCCAGATTCGCCACCAGGAAAACCAGGGAGTGCGCCCCGCTTGCCCCAACGGCCGTCCGGATTCAGGCACGATGGCGCTCCAACCATTGAGCGCAGTAAATGACCCAACTCTTTCGTCTTCTCGCCCCCCTCGCGGCCTTGCTGGCAACGGCCGCGCCCGTCCATGCCCAGACCGAACCGGCCAAAGACGCCTGGAACTTCAACGTCGGCCTGGGCGTGGTCAGCCAGCCCGACTACCCGGGCAGCGACTCGCAAAAGACGCGGGTGGCCCCGCTGTTCATCGCCAGCAAGGGCCCCTGGTTCTTCGGGGCGCTGCCCAATGCCGGCGTGCCCTTCGGCGCCGGCTTCAATTTCGTGGACACGCCGACCTGGCGCTTCGGCATTGCCGGGGGCAGCGGCTTTGCCAAGCCGCGTGAGGAGTCCGACGACGCGCGGCTGGCTGGCCTGGGCGACATCGACAACACCGCGCAGCTGGCGTTGTTCGGCAGTTACGCCAAGGACTGGTTCACCGCCAGGGCGGCAGTTACCACCGATGTGGGCGGCAACGGCCATGGGACCTTCGCCCTGGTCGACCTGGAAGGCCGCTACCACGTGAGCAGCCGCTTCTGGGTCAGCGCCGCGCCCGGCTTCACCCTGGCCGACCGCAACCGCCAGCAGACCTTCTTCGGCATCGACGCCGAACAGAGCGCAAGCTCCGGCCGGCCGCAATACCACCCCGAGGGCGGGCTCAATTCCTGGCGCCTGGCCCTGGGCGCCAACTATGGCATCACGCCCCAGTTCGGCCTGGGCGGCCGGGTCGTGTTCTCCAGGCTGCAAGGCGACGCTGCCCGCAGCCCGATCACCCAGGATGCGAGCCAGGCCACGCTCTCCATCTTCACCAGCTACCGCTTCTAGGCGCTGGCCCACAGGGCGCCGTGGGCAGCAAACAACGGATCGCCCCAAAGCCGCTCTATCCTTTGGCGTAATTCTTTTTGTGACTTCGTAACGCTTGCCATGCACATGTCGCTGTGTATAACGGCTTACATGGCGTAACCATCTCGGCGACGTCCCAACGTCGGACCGACATGACCCTTTCCAAGCGCCATGGACAGCACCCCGCTGCCGCTCCAGGCCTGCCTGCACAGCTTCTCGCCCTGGGCCTTGCTATCAATTGCGCATTCGCCGTTGGCAGTGCCCACGCCCAGGCCACCGATGCCGGCCCACGCTTTGCCATCAACAGCTTTGCTGTGGAAGGCAACAGCCTGCTGGGCGCCGCCGAGGTTCTGAGCCTGCTGGCGCCCTACACCGGCACCAGGCAAGGCTTTGCTGATGTGCGCCGCGCTGTAGAGGCCCTGCAGGCGGCCTACCGCAAGCGCGGCTACAACGCCGTGGTGGTCAGCCTGCCCGAGCAGGAGCTCGACAAAGACGTGGTGCGCCTGCAGGTGACCGAGGCGCGCATCGGCGCGGTGCGGGTCGAAGGCAACGAGAACTTCGACACCACCAACATCCGCGCCAGCCTGCCCGCCCTGCGCGAGGGCACGGTGCCCAATGTGCGCGACATCTCGGCCAGCCTGAAAATCGCCAACACCAACCCCGCCAAGCAGGTCACCATGGCCCTGGCCGACGGCGAGGCGGCCGGCACCATCGACGCCACGCTGCGCGTGCGCGACGAAAAGCCCTGGCGCCTGGGCCTGACCGCCGACAACACCGGCACCCCGGACACCGGCCGCACCCGCATCAACGCCCTGGTCCAGCACGCCAACCTGTTCGGCCGTGACCACGTGGCCAGCCTGCAGTACGGCACCTCGGTCGAAAAGCCCTCGCAGGTCAGCGTCTACGCCGCGGGCTACCACCTGCCGCTGTACGCGCTGGGCGACTCGATGGACTTCTTCGCCAGCCATTCCGACGTGGATTCGGGCTCGGTCACCGCCGGCGTGCTCAACCTGCTGGTCAGCGGCAAGGGCTCCACCTTCGGCACCCGCTACAACCACACCATGCCGCAGTGGGGCGACGTGGCGTCGGCGCTCACGCTGGGCATCGACCACCGCAACTACCTCAACGACATCGGTTACAGCGGCACCCAGCTGGGCGGCGATGTCACCCTGCATCCGCTGTCGCTGGGCTGGGCCGCCGAGCTGCCCCTGGCCGAGGCCTTCGCCAACTTCCAGCTGACCGGCGTGGTCAACCTGCCCGGCGGCTCCGGCGGGCGCGACGCCGACTTCGCCGCGCAGCGCATAGGCGCCACCTCCAGCTACAAGCTGCTGCGCCTGGGCGGCCTCTACCAGCGCCAGTTGCCGCAGCAATGGCAGCTGCTGGTGCGCGGCAACGGCCAGACCAGCCGCGACGCCCTGGTGGCGGGCGAACAGTTCGGCGCCGGCGGCGCCGGTTCGGTGCGCGGCTTCACCGAGCGCGAGATTGCCGGCGACAGCGGCGCTTTTGCCAGCGTGGAAGTGCAGACGCCCAACTGGTGCGCGGCCACGGCCGTGACGGCGCTGCAATGCCGGGCGCTGGCCTTCGCCGACGGGGCCACGGTCTCGCGCAACAACGTGCAGCCCGGCGAAGACGAGCGCACCACGATCTCCAGCCTGGGCCTGGGCCTGCGTCTGGCCCACCGCCACGCCAGCTTGCAGGTCGACCTGGGCCGCGTGCTCAACGGCGGCGGCTACCGCGCCAACGGCGACACCCGGCTCCACGTGGGCCTGGCCCTTTCGTACTGAGATGGACAAGGCACACACCATGCACACAAGCAACGCCCTCACGCTGCGCCGCACGATCGCTGCCATCGCCCTGGCCTGCAGCGGCGCCGCCCTGGCGCAGCTGCCGACCGCGCCCACGGTGGTCCACGGCCAGGCCAGCGTCCAGCGCGCCGGCAACGTCCTGACCATCACCAACACACCGGGCGCCATCCTCCACTGGCAGGGCTTTTCGGTGGGGGCCGGCGAGACCGCGCGCTTCAACCAGCAAAGCGCCGCCAGCAGCGTACTCAACCGCGTCACCGGGCAGGACCCATCGCTCATCCTGGGCTCGCTGCAGTCCAACGGCAAGGTCTTCCTGCTCAATCCCAACGGCGTGCTGTTCGGCGCCGGCTCGCGGGTGGACGTCAACGGCCTGGTGGCATCGAGCCTGGCGATGACGAACGCCGACTTCCTGGCCGGCCGGCTCAACTTCAGCGGCAACGGCAGCGAAGGCCGTGTCGCCAGCCAGGGCGAGATCCGCACGCCCCAGGGCGGGCGCATCCTGCTGATCGCGCCCCAGGTCGACAACAGCGGCCTGCTCCATGCGCCCGGCGGCGAGGTGGTGCTGGCGGCCGGCCGCAGCGTGCGGCTGGCGGACTCGTCCAACCCCGACCTGCACGTGGTGGTCAGCGCGCCGCAGGACCAGGCCCTGAACCTGGGGCAGATCGTGGCCGGCGGCGGCAATGTCGGCATCTATGGCGGCCTGGTCAGCCAGCGCGGCCTGGTCAACGCCGACAGCGCCGTGCTCGGTGCCGGCGGCAAGATCGTTTTCAAGGCCAGCGGCGACCTGCTGCTGGAAGCGGGCAGCAAGACCAGTGCCACCGGCGACAGCAAGGGCGGCAGCATCCACCTGCTGGGCGAGCGCGTGGCCCTGCGCGGCAACGCCCAGGTTGATGCCAGCGGTCGCAGCGGCGGCGGCACGGTGCTGGCGGGCGGCGACTACCAGGGCGGCAACCCGGCCATCGCCAACGCGCAGCAATTGCGCGTCGGCAGCGAGGCCAGCATCAAGGCCGATGCCATCGACAGCGGCGACGGCGGCAAGGTCATCGCCTGGTCGGACGGCGGCACCCGCATGCACGGCAGCATCAGCGCCCGCGGCGGCGCCGCCTCGGGCGACGGCGGCTTCGTCGAAGTCTCGGGCCGCACGCTGGACATGCAGGGCCTGGTCGACACGCGCGCCCCCCAGGGCCGCCCCGGCCAGCTGCTGCTGGACCCGACCAACATCTACATCGCCGCCGACCAGGCCACTGCCACCGGTGCCGGCATGGAAGGCTCCGTCGGCACCGAGGCATTCGACCCCGGTCAATTCGGCCCCGTGGAGACGGAACGCGATTCGCTGTTGCTGGTGAGCACCCTCGCTTCCGCGCTGGCCACGAACGCCGCTGTGACGGTCAACACCGCAAACACCAACGCCACCGGCGCCGGCATCATCTACGTCCTCAGCCCGGTGATGATCCCGGAGGAGAAGAGGCTGACGCTCAGCGCCAGCGCCGGCATCCAGCTCAAAGCCCGCATCTCCAGCCTGAACTACAGCGAGCTCATTTTGCGCACCGCCACCGGCGACATCGTGCAGACCGCGGCTTTCTCGGTGTATTCGCTGGCGGCGCATGCGACCACCGGCTCGGTCGATCTGCGCCACGCTGACAACAACGTCTTCCAGGTGGCCGGCTCCTCCGGCGGCGCCAACGGCTTCAAGTTCCGCGCCGCGGGCGTGAATATCGGCAGCCTGCCCGGCGAAGGCGGCATCACCGCCACCGGCACCGGTCCCATCGACGTGCAGGCAGGCAGCCTGACCATCCGGTCCGATGTCACTTCGGCCGCGGGCGAAGTCGTCCTGAAGGCAGACACCACGATGACCAACAATGCCATCGTGTCGTCCACCAGCGGCGATGTGACGCTGAAGGCCAACACCACGATGACGAACAATTCCATCGTGTCGTCCACCAGCGGCCGCGTCACCGTGCAGGACGTGGTGCTGCGCCCCTCGCTGGCCGACTGCATCGCCACCGCCGGCCTGGCCGGTTGCGGCGCCGTGCTGCCGACGCTGCTGGCCTGCCAGGCGGCCCCCGCCACGCCCGGCTGCTCGGTCGTGCTGCCGCCGCCCACGCTGGGCGCTTGCATCGCCGCACCTGCAACGCCGGGCTGCACCGCCGTGCTGCCAAGCATCGCGCAGTGCGTCACGACTCCGGCCCTCGCGGGATGCACGGTGGTGCTGCCGTCGCTGGCCGTGTGCCGGGTCACCCCCGCCACGGCGGGCTGCACCCATGTGCTGGAACAACAGGCGGCGGCAGACGCAGCGGCGGCAGCCGCAGCGGCTGCCGCCCAGGCGGCTGCAGAAGCTGCTGCACAGGCGGTGGCGCAGGCTGCCGCGCAAGCGGCTGCAAGGGCGGCTGCGGAGGCTGCGGCCAAGGCTGCGGCGGACGCGGCTTTGAGGGCTGCCGCGGAGGCTGCCGCGAGGGCCGCGGCGGAGAAGGCGGCAACCGAAGCTGCAGCCAAGGCCGCGGCCTTGGCTGCAGCGGAAACAGCGGCCAGAGCGGCCATGGAGGCCGCGGTCAAGGCGGCTATGGAGGCCGCGGTCAAGGCGGCCGCCGAAGCCGCTGCTGCGGCAGCGCAGGGCGGGCAAGCCGGTTCCAATGAGCCCGTGGCGCAAGCCCTCAACAGCACCGTGAACATCATCAATACCACCGCCACCTCCGGCAGCAACGCGACACCCGGCGTCGGCACCGGCTCCGCCGAGAAAATATCGTCCCCCGCCACAGCCAAGGAAGGCAAGACAGTCGAGAAGAAGGGCGACTTGGTGACCCAAAAGAGCGACGTCAAAAAAGAAGACGTCGCCAAGAAGATGTACTGCAACTGAGGACCACCATGAAACACCATCCCTTTGCATTGACCGTTCTCGTCGCCGCCCTGTGCGGCGCTGCCCTGCCCGCCCACGCCGCGCCCGCGGCCGGCCAGGTGGAACAACTCAGTGGCTTCGTGCTGGCGGCGCGCGCCGGCGGCGCCGTCAAGGTGCTGGCCGCGCGGTCCACCGTGGAACAGGGCGACACCCTGTCCACCGAGCCCGCCACTTACATGCGCGTCGCGCTGGCCGGCGGCGGCGAAGCCCTGCTGGGCCCGGACACGCGGCTGCGCCTGCAGGCCGGCAAGCTGGTGCTGTTGCAGGGCCAGGTGCGGATGACCGCGGCGCCGGGCGTCCCGCTGGAACTGGAAGCGGGCGACAACCGTCTGACGGCGACGGCGGCGACCTTCGACGTGAGCTTTGTGCCTGACCCCGGCGCCGCCGTCGCGCAGCGCGCCTATGCGCGCGCGGCCATGGCGGCCCTGGCCGGCCCGGTGACCGATGTCGCCACCGAGGCCGCGCTCTGGCAGGTGGCGCAATTGGTCGCTCCGTCGCCGGGCCCGGGGTTCCGGCCTTCGGGGCTCCACGTGTTCGTGCAAGACGGGATGCTCAACCTCACCAACCAGGCGGGCAGCATGAGCTTCAACGCCGGCCAGTTCGGCTACACCCCCTCGCCCATCCGCCTTCCCGTCATCGTCCCCATCAATCCCTTCGTGATGCTCACCCTGCCGCCGACGTTCACCGCGACCGGCGGAAGTTCACCAAACACCGGCACCGGCATCGGCAACAAAAGCTCCGCCGTCGACTGCGAGGTGCGCTAGTTCGCTACTGATTTCATAGCAATTGACGCGCGATGGACGCGGGCCAGGGGCGAATTCCCCTCTGAGAACGCCGCCAGCGGCCGCGGCACGTCACAATCCGCCGATGCGCCACCCGCTCCTTGCCTGCGCCCTCATCCTCAGCTCCTTGGCGGGGCACGCGCAGCCGGCCCCCACACCGTGGCCGACCACGCAATGGAGCACGGCCACGCCGGAATCGCAGGGCCTGGACCCGGGCGCGCTGGCCGGCCTGTTCGATTACCTGGCCACGCCGGCCTTCAACACCGACAGCGTCCTGGTCGTGCGCCACGGCCGCATCGTGGCCGAAGCCTATGCCGCGCCCTTCCGTGCAGGATTGCGGCACGACCTGCGCTCGGTGACCAAGAGCGTGGTCGCCACCCTGGTGGGCACGGCCCTGCAAGAAGGCAAGCTGGCCTCCGACCAGCAGAAAGTGCTGTCCTTCTTTCCCCAGCACCCGGCCAACGGCCCGGGCCAGGAGGCACTGACCCTGCGCCACCTGCTGGACATGCGCGCCGGCATCCAGTGGCGAGAAACGCCTTACGACGCGCAGTCCGACGCGGTGAAGATGTGGAGCGCACCCGACATGGCCGGCTACATCCTGGCGCTGCCGGTGGCGGCGCCGGGCGAGAGCTTTCTGTACAGCGGCGCCGCGCCGCACCTGCTGTCGGTGGTGCTCAGCCGCAGCACCGGTGCGAACGCGGCGGACTACGCGCGCGGCGGCCTGTTCAAGACGCTGGGCATTAACGACTTCCGCTGGATTGCGGACCGCCAGGGCCACAGCGTGGGCGAGAGCTCGCTCTTTCTGGCACCGCGCGACATGGCGCGCATCGGCCTGCTGCACCTGCGGCGTGGCCAGTGGGAGGGCAAGCAGCTGCTGCCTGCTGGCTGGACCGAAGCGCTGCTCAATGAGGGCGCGCCCCCGCCCGGACCGCCGCCCTACCGCAGCCTGTGGTGGCTGGACACCACCGTGCCCTTTGCCGCCGCCCTGGGACGCCACAACCAGGCCATCGTGCTGCTGCCCAAGCAGGACATGATGCTGGTCCTCACCAGCAAGACCGCCGACACCACACGCGGCCCACGCGCCGGCGAGTTGGTGCGCAACCACCTGTTGCATGCCGTCAAGAGCGATGCAGCCTTGCCTGAAGACTCCGCCGCCCAGGCGCAGCTGGCCCAGGCCATGCAGCGCTTTGCCCTGCGGGCCGACCCGTCGTCGCAGACACCGTCCCCCGCCGCCCTGGCGCAGTCGCGCCGCAGCCATGTGCTGGAACCCAACGCCTGGGGCTACCGCGAGTTCGCCCTGGACCTGGGCGCATCCCAGCCCTCCTATCGCCTGCTGCAGGCCGACAGCAAGGCATTCACAGGCCAGAGCACACGGGGCGGCCCCATGGGACTGGACGGCCGCTATGTGGAGTCCACCCGCGCGAATGACAAGCTGTGGGCGCGCCGCGGCCGCTGGGTGGACGAAACCACATTCCGCATCGAGACCCAGCACCTGGAAGCCGCTTTCGTGGCCGAGTGGACCGCGCGCTTCCTGGGCGACGGCAAGCTGGAACTGCTGTATGCCAATGGCGATGGCGACACGCTGCTGATGCACGGCCGCGTGAAGGAGTGATGCCTTGATGAAACCCCACATCACCCTCATCACTCTGGGCGTGGACGACCTGGAGCGCGCCGTCGCCTTCTACCGCGACCATCGCCTGGAACCCGCAGTGGCAGCAGCCTGACTGAGCCTAGCCGCCAAAGACAGTCCTGGCCACGGCGGCGATGGCGGCTTCGCGCGCCGCCGCCGGCGCCTCGCACTGCGTGAGGTAGACCGCCACCACGATGGGCGCGCGGCCGGGCGGCCAGTAGACGCCCACGTCGTTGGTCGAGCCGCGCCCACCCGTCCCGGTCTTGCTGCCCAGCCGCCAGCCGGCGGGCAGGCCGGCCTTCAGGCGCGCGCCGTTGGTGCTGGTCGCTTCCATCCACTGCACCAGCTGGGCCCGGCTGGTGGGCGACAGCGCGTCGCCGACCATGGTGGCGCGCAGCAGTTGCACCATGGCGCGCGGGCTGGTGGTGTCGCGCGGGTCACCGGGCCTGGCTTCGTTGAGCGTGGGCTCGGTGCGGTCCAGCCGCGTCACCGTGTCGCCCAGGCTGCGGGCGTAGCGTGTCAGGCCTTCGGGGCCGCCCAAGCTTTGCAGGATGAGGTTGCCGGCGGCGTTGTCGCTGATGGTGACGGTGGCCTCGCACAGACCGGCCAGGCTCATGCCCTCGTCCACATGTTTTTCGGTGATGGGCGAATGCGGCAGCAGCACCTCGCGGCCGTAGCGGATGCGCCTGTCCAGCCGCTCCTGGCCCTGGTCGACACGCTGCAGCACGTGGGCGGCGGCCAGCCACTTGAAGGTGCTGCACATGGGAAAGCGCTCGTCCAGCTTGTGGCCCTCCAGGCGGCCGGTGGCCGTGTCGAGCACGGCCACGCCCAGGCGCCCGCCCACGCCGGCCTCGATGGCCTGCCAGTTTTTCTGCTGGGCCAGCCCGGCCAGCGGGCTGCCGGCGGCGATGGCGTAAACGATGGTTTGCATGAGGCTGCGTCGGTTCATTGCCTGATTTCTCCTGTGCGGTTGTTGTGAAAGCGGGCGAACGATAGCAACCCCTTGTTGCCGGTACAAACGGCGATTTCGAAGGTGAAACCACAGAAAATATGGGCCATGCATCTGCCTTTGAACGCCTTGCGCGCTTTCGAGGTGTCGGCCCGCCACCTGAGCTTCACCCGCGCGGCCATCGAACTGAACGTCACCCAGACCGCCGTCAGCGCCCAGGTCAAGAACCTGGAAGAGCGCCTGGGCACGCCGCTGTTTCGCCGCCTGCCGCGCGGCCTGGCCCTGACCGACGAAGGCCAGGCCCTGCTGCCCGCGCTGGCCGATGCCTTCGGCCGCATGGCCGCGGTGCTGGGCCAGTTCCAGGGCGGGCGCTACCGCGAGCCGCTGACGGTGGCGGCGGTGGGCACCTTCGCCGTGGGCTGGCTGATGCCGCGGCTGGAGGCCTTCGGGCGCGAGCACCCTTTCATCGACCTGCGCCTGCTGACCAACAACAACCGCGTCGACCTGGCCGGCGAAGGCCTGGACTACGCCATCCGCTTCGGCGACGGCGCCTGGCACGGCACGCAAGCCGATGCCTTGCAGGCGGCGCCGCTGTCGCCCGTGTGTGCGCCGGCGCTGGCACGGCGCCTGCGCGCGCCGGCCGACCTGCTGGGCGAGCCCCTGCTGCGCTCCTACCGCGCCGATGAATGGACGCGCTGGTTCGAGGCCGCGGGCGTGGCGGCGCCGCCGCTGCTGCGCGGCCCGGTGTTCGACTCGTCGCTGGCCATGGCGGCAGCCGCCATGCAGGGCGCCGGCGTGGCCTTGCTGCCGGCGGCCATGGTCGCGGCCGATCTGCGCCACGAGCGACTGGCCCAGCCCTTTGCGCTGGAAGTGGCTGCCGGCCGCTACTGGCTGACGCGGCTCCAATCGCGGCCGGTGTCGCCCGCCATGCAGGCTTTCCGGCAGTGGCTGCTGGCGGCCGTCGCAGGGCCGGCTAACGCTTTGTCACAGTGAGGCCACGCGAGGGCTGAATGCGGCTAGCCTGGGGCAGGCCTGACACAGGGAGAGCCGGCGAACGCTCATTTTTCGATAGCTGCCCAGGTCCATTTTCCGGGGGCTGCGAGCCTTTTTCACCTATGTCATGGCATTTTGACCAGATGGCTCACGGCAGCGAAGTGCGCAGCCGTTCCACCCAGCACACACAGGTGCCAGCAACCATGCGCATGCCGCCAGCCCATGCGGTTGCGGTAGAACAGCGTCCCGCCGCTGTAGACCAGCGCGCCCAGCAGCAGCAGCGTGATGGCGCCTGTGCCGGCGCGCAAGGCAACGGGAATCGCGGCAGCGACAGCGAGCCAACCCAGAACCACATAGTTCCTCAGGTCGGGCGCGGCAGGCCTTGCCAGGGCCCTGCCGGCGATGGCCAGGGCCGCCAGCCACAACAGGGCCAGCAGGCCCAGGTGGACCCCGTGGCGCGGCGACGCCAGGGCAAAGGGCGTGTAGCTGCCCGCGATCAGGACGAAGATGGCGCCGTGGTCCAGCCGCTCCAGGATGGCGCGAGCCCGCCCGTGGGTGCTGTGGAAAGCGATGGAGCTGGCATACAGCAGGAGCGTGGCCGATGCGAACAGCGCGATGCCCAGGAACGCCGTCGCATCCGCATGCTGGAAGGCCCACGGCAACAGCACCGCCGAGCCGGCTGCGGACACGGCCAGGCCCAGCAGATGGCTGGCTGTGTTGAAACGTTCACCGTGGCGCATGCGGCACGGTAGGGCATTTGTGCGACGCTTTCGCGACGAAAAGGCAAACCGATGGCAAAAGGTCAACGCAACACCAGCAAGGGGCAGGACGTGGCTGGCGCGGAGCGCGAGCTCAAGTTCGAGGTTCCCGCAGCCGCATGGGACGGCTTGCGCAAGGAGATGAAGGCCGCGGGCGCGCAAGCTGCCGACCTGCACGCGATCTACCACGACACGGCCGACGGCTTACTGGCGCGCGCCAAGCTCAGTCTGCGGCTGCGCCGCGAGCACGGCCACTGGGTGCAGACACTGAAGGCGCCGGGCGGCCAGGTGTTTGAGCGGGTCGAAGACGAAGTGCCGCTGGGGCCGGTGCGCAGGGGCAAGCCGCCGGTGCTCGATCCAGGGCGCCATACGCCGAGGGCGGCACGCGAGGCCCTGCGCCAAGCCCTGGGCCTGGACCAGGACGCCGCCTGGCCAGCGCTGCCGCCTGCGTTCGAGGTCAAGGTCCGCAGGCATGCGGTGCGCGTGCACGCCGGCCGCTCCGTCGTGGAACTGGCCCTGGACGAGGGACAGGTGCTGGCCGCGGGCTGCAGCCGCCCCATCCGGGAGCTGGAACTGGAACTGGTGGAAGGCAGCATGCAGGACCTGCTGGTGCTGGCGCGCCAATGGCGCAGCCGATGGCGCCTGTGCCTGTCCACCGCGAGCAAGGCCGCGCGCGGCCATCTGCTTGTGGCGGGCGAACTGTACGGGCCGGCCGTGGGCGCCAGTGCCCCGCGCTTGCCGGACAAGCCCGGCATGGGTGAATTCGCGGCCGCCGTGCTCGATGCCTGCATGGACCAGGTCGTCGGCAATGCAGGTGAAATCGCGGCGGGCAGCCAGTCGGAGGAACATGTCCACCAGTTGCGTGTCGGCATCCGCCGGCTGCGCACGGCGCTGCGCGAACTACCCGGGTTCGCCGGGGAGCGCGCACGCCGGGAACCCATCCTGCTCGAGGTGTTCCGCGCCCTGGGGGAGCGCCGCGATCGCAGCCATGTGCTGCAGGCCGTCGCGCCCCTGGTCGAGGCCGCAGGCGGCAAGCCGCTGCGCATCCCGCGCGCATTCCAAGAAGGGGCCGACCCGGCCGACCTGGTGCGCGCCGATGCCTTCCAGGACGCCGTGCTGGGCCTGATCCTGCGCGCGCAGCAGGAACGCAGTGCGGCAGGCGGGCGCGTGCGCAAGACCGTGCGCAGCCACCTGCGCGAGCTGCACGAGCAGGTCACGCAAGACGGCAAACGCTTCCCCAAGCTGGACCAGGACCGCCAACACCGCGTGCGCAAGCGCCTCAAGCGCCTGCGCTACCTGGGTGAATTTGCCGCGCCCCTGTACCCGGCCGGCGCCGTGCGGCGCTCCATGGCGCGGATCAAGCCCGCGCAGGATGCCCTGGGGCAGTTCAACGACGAGATCATGGCCCAGGGCCTGTTCGAAGAACTCGCGCAAAGCGATCCGGACGCCCTGTTTGCCGTGCACTGGTTGCAGGAGCGCAGGCCGGCCCAAGCCAAGGCCTGCCGCAAGACGCTGCAGCGGCTGGCTGCCGCGCGCCCGTTCTGGGAGAAAGCCTGATCAGGTTCCGATCACGCCGCCGTCGGCCTTGCGCACCACCACGGTGGCCGAACGCGGCCGGCCGGCGGGGCGGAAGTCGGGCCAGTTCGAATAGCGCCGCGGCTGGTCGGGATCGCTTTTTTCCGACGGACTTTCGCCCGGATGCTGGATGTTGACGAACAGCGTGCGCCCGTCCGGCGTGCCGGTCACGCCCGTCACCTCGCAGCCCGAAGGCCCGACCAGGAAGCGCCGCGTTTCGCCGGTGTGCACATCGGCCGCCAGCATGGCGTTGTTGCCCAGTTTGGCCAGGTCGCCCTTGCCCATCGCCGAGGTCGACATGTCGGTCTGGATCCACAGCACGCCGCGGCCGTCCACCCACAGGCCGTCGGGGCAGCCGAAGGCGTCGCCCTTGACATTGCCCCTGGCCTCGGCCCGCGCATTGGCCGGGTCGCCGGCCAGCACGAAGTGGTTCCACTGGAAGCTGGTGGCGTCGAAGTCGCCCGCATCCTTCCAGCGGATGATGTGGCCCATGCTGTTGTCGGCGCGCGGGTTGGGCGCGTCGGTGCCGGGCCGGTTGGCGGCGCCGCGCTCGGAGTTGTTGGTCAAGGTGCAGTAGACCCAGCCCTGCTTGTCCACCGCGATCCATTCGGGTCGGTCCATCTTGGTGGCGCCCAGCAGGTCGCTGGCCTGGCGCGTCTTGACCAGAACCTCGCCCTGGTCGGCAAAGCCGTTGGCGGCTGTCAGCGGCCCCTGGCCGTGCGTCAACGCGATCCACCGGCCGGCGCCGCCGGCGTCGAACTTCGCCACATACAGCGTGCCGTGGTCCAGCAAGTCGGCGTTTGCGCGACCGCCACCGGGCTTGATCTTGTCGCGGCTGACGAACTTGTAGATGTACTCGAAGCGCGCGTCCTCGCCGGAATACACGACCGCATGGCCGTCGCGCGTCACGGCCACCGTGGCGCCCTCGTGGGCGGCCCGGCCCAGGGCCGTGCGCTTGATGGGCGTGGAACTGGGGTTGAAGGGGTCGACCTCCACGATCCAGCCGAAGCGGTTGGGTTCGTTGGGATGTTTGACCGCATCGAAGCGCTCGTCGTGCTCGTGCCAGCGGTAGCCCGCGCCGTTCTTGCGCAGGCCCCAGCGGCGCTCGTGCGCATTGGGCTGCTCGGGCCCGTTGAAATAGAAGATGAAGTTCTCTTCGCAGGTCAGGTAGGTGCCCCAGGGCGTGATGCCGCTGGCGCAGTTGTTCAGCGTGCCCAGCGGACGCCGCCCGGTTGCGTCGGCGGCGGTGCGCAGCAGGGCGTGGCCCGCCGCCGGGCCGCTGAATTCCATGGGCGTGCGCGATGTGATGCGGCGTGCCCAGGGCGAGGGGCGCACCACCTCCCACTTGCCGCCCTTGTCGGCCACCTCGATGACCGAGACGCCATGGGCGGCCTGGGCCTTGCGCACTTTCTCAGCGCTCCAGGTCTTGAGGCCGTCGCGGTGCAGCAAGCCGTCGTCCACGTACTCATGGTTCATCACCAGCAGGCCGCTCTTGCTGCCGTCCTGGGCGAAGAAATGGATGCCGTCATGGTGCATGCCCATCTGGGCTTCCTGCTCGGCGGCCGTATTGGAGCCGTCCTCCTTGAAGGCCGGGCTCTCCCCCGACAGGCCCACCGGCTCGCCCCAGGCGGCGATCACCTCGGCGATGTAGCCCTCGGGCACGGCCAGCCGGTCGGCCGTGGACAGGGGCACGCTCTTGAAGCCCAGCAACGGGCCTGTGCCGCCGGTGGCGGCGCAGCCTGGCAGCGTGGCAGCCAGCGGGGCCAGCAGGCCGCCCAGGGCCGTGCCCAGGCCGCCCTTGAGAAGCGTGCGCCGCGCAGGGCTGGAAATCTCGTGGATGGAGGGATTGGACGAGCGGTTGCTGTCCTCCATTGTGGAAAAGTCCTTGGCCATGGTGTCCTCTGCGTTTCGTGGGGAATGGCAGAGGATTCTGCGAAGGAAATATGACAACCATGTCGTCGAGCGACGGTTTCACCCCCTCCCGCGCAATGGCCGCTCCATGGCCGGCGGCCTGGCCACCGCCTGCGGCCGCAGCGCCCTACTTGTAGAAGACCTGGACCTCGCCCTTGAGCTTGAGCATCAGGGGCTGGCCCTTGCGGTCCACCGTCTTGCCGGCCGGCACCTTGATCCAGCGCTCGCTGACGCAGTATTCCTCGACGTCGAAACGCTCCTTGCCATTGAAGCGGATGCCGATGTCGTGCTCGAAGATGGCCGCGACATGGTGCGGGCTGCGCGGGTCGATCGACAGGTGGTCGGGCAGTTCGGGCTTGGCGGGAGAAGGGGTGGCGGTGGCGTCGGTCATGGCGCTATTTTGCCTTTCCCCCTGCCCTTGCCCTTGGCCGTCTCCCTGGCTTCCTTTTTGGCCAGCCGCTCGGCGTCCAGCTCCTGGCCCTGCGCCAGCCACAGGGCGAACTGCTCGGGCGTCTCCAGGGTGATGCGGCCCAGGATGGCGCCGCGGTACTCGGTCAGGACGATCTCGGCGACCTTCTGGGTGTTGATCTTGCCCTTGCCCAGCAGGGCGCCGCGCTTGCGGCCAATCGCCTCCAGCACTTCCTCGTCCTTCATGGCCGCCACGCCCTCGAGCTTGTAGCGGGCCTGGACCTGGCCCGGGTAGTCCTGGCGCAGGATGTCCAGCAGCTCCAGCGCCACCTCCTCCTCGTCGAAGGCGTTGCGGCCGATGGCGCCGCTGGCCGCCAGCAGGAAGCCGCTTTGCCGGACGATGATGCGCGGCCACAGCAGGCCGGGCGTGTCGTAGAGGTAGAAGTCGTCGGCCAGCGTGATGCGCTGTTCCATCTTGGTGACGCCGGCCTCATCCCCGGTTTTGGCGTGGCGCTTGTTGGACAAGGCGTTGATCAGGGTCGATTTGCCCACGTTGGGCACGCCGCAGATCAGCACCCGCATGGGCTTGGCCAGGCCGCCGCGCCCGGGGGCCAGCTCGTGGCAGGCAGCTGCCAGCGGCGCCACGGCGGCGGCATTGCTGGCCTGCAGGGCGATGGCGCGGGTGCCGGGTTGGGCGTTGTAGTGCGCCAGCCACTGCTGCGTGCGGGCCGGATCGGCCATGTCCTGCTTGTTGAGGATCTTCAGCGTGGGCTTGTGGCCGGTCATGCCGGCCAGCAGCGGGTTGGCGCTGGAGCCGGGCAGGCGCGCGTCCAGCACCTCGATGACGACGTCAATCTCCTTGACGCGCTCGGTGATCGCCTTGCGCGTGAGGTGCATGTGCCCGGGAAACCACTGAATCGCCATCTTGCTCCTTGCTGGACCCGGATTCTAGGCGGCGCGCTTGCCCCGCGCGGCTGGCGTTGCTCTAATGGCGGGCATTGGGAGACTCAACAGACATGGCTGGACACCGCAAGCCACGCAGACGACAAGACCCCGCCCGGCAGCTGATGGGCATGGCCGCCTCCTTTCTGGGCCTGGGCGCCGTGCTGGCGCTGGCTTCGCTGTTTCCGCCGGCACAAGCGCTGCGCGGCCCGGTGCAGTGGCTGGTGGCCGGCGGCATGCTGCTGCTGGTGGCGGCCGTGGCCATCCGCGTGCGGCGCGGCAAACCCGGCGTGTCCCGCATGGACTCCACCCAGATGGGCAACACCAGCATGTTCGCCTCGCAGATGGACTCGCACATGGGCGAACCGATGGAGCAGCCCTCCAACCGCGATCTGGCGCCGCCGGCCGTGGTCTGGAACGGCCAGGTCCTGCGCGACATCGAATGGCGCCGCTTCGAGGCGGTCTGCGCCGCCCTGTTCGCCCAGGGCGGCTTCGAGACCCGCACCGAGCTGCAGGGGCCCGAAGGCGGCGCCGACATCTGGCTGTCGGTCCGCCATGGCCAGGCGCCGGCCGGCCTGGTGCGTTGCCGCCACTGGCCGGGGCGCCAGGTGGATGTCCAGGAACTGCGCGCGCTGCACCTGCTGATGACCAGCAACAAGCTGCTGCGCGCCAGCTTCGCCACCACCGGCAGCTTCAGCGCCGACGCACGCGAGTTCGCCAAGGCGCACGGCATCAGCGCGATGGACAGCCTGGGCCTGCTGGCCCTGATCTCGCAGCGCACGCCCTCGCAGAAAAAGGCGCTGCTGGAGGTCGCCTACGAGGGCGACTATTGGCGCCCCAGCTGCGCCAACTGCGGCCGCAAGATGGTGGAGCGGCGCGCCCGCCGGCGCGGCCGCACCTTCTGGGGCTGCGTCGACTACCCGACCTGCGACTTCACCCTGCCGGTGCGCAAGACCAAGCTTTTCAGCTTTTCAGCCGGTAACCGGTCCTGAAGATCCAGACCACGCCACCCAGGCACAGGGCCATGAACAGCAGGGTCATGCCCAGGCTGAGCGCCACGCCCACGTCCGACACGCCATAAAAGCTCCAGCGGAAGCCGCTGACCAGGTAGACCACCGGGTTGAACAGGCTGACCTTCTGCCAGAAGGCCGGCAGCATGTCGATCGAATAGAAGGTGCCGCCCAGGAAGGTCAGCGGCGTGATGATCAGCGTGGGGATGAACTGCAGCTTCTCGAAGCCGTCGGCCCAGATGCCGATGATGAAGCCCAGCAGGCTGAAGGTCAGCGAGGTCAGCAGCAGGAACAGCAACATGAAGCCCGGATGCTGGATCTGCAGCGGCACGAACAGCGCCGCGGTGGCCAGGATGATCAGTCCCAGCAGGATGGACTTGGTGGCCGCCGCACCCACATAGGCGATGACGATCTCCAGCGTGGAGACGGGCGCCGACAGCAGCTCGTAGATGGTGCCGGTGAACTTGGGAAAGTAGATGCCGAAGGAGGCGTTGCTGATGCTCTGCGTCAGCAGCGCCAGCATCACCAGGCCGGGCACGATGAAGGCGCCGTAGCTGACGCCGCCCACCTCGGGGATGCGCGAGCCGATGGCCGAGCCGAACACCACGAAGTACAGCGAGGTCGAGACCACCGGTGAGACGATGCTCTGCACCAGGGTGCGGAAGCTGCGGGCCATCTCGAACAGGTAGATGGCGCGGACGGCGTGCAGGTTCATGGCTCAGGCTTCTTTCTCGCGCACCAGGCTGACGAAGATGTCTTCCAGCGAGCTCTGGCTGGTCTTGAGGTCCTTGAAGGCCAGGCCGGCCGCGTCCAGGCGCTGCAGCAGGTCGGCGATGCCCGAGTGCTCGCTGTTGGCGTCGTAGGTGTAGGTCAGCTCGTTGCCGCCGGCGCCCAGGGCCAGGGGCAGGTCCGACAGCGCCGCCGGCAGCGCCTGCAGCGGCTGGGCCAGCTGCAGCGTGAGCTGCTTGGTGCCCAGCTTGCGCATCAGCTCGGTCTTGTCCTCCACCAGGATGATGCGGCCCTTGCTGATGACGCCGATGCGGTCGGCCATCTCCTCGGCCTCTTCGATGTAGTGGGTGGTGAGGATGACTGTCACCCCGGTGTCGCGCAGCTTACGCACCAGCGCCCACATCTCCTGGCGCAGCGTCACGTCGACGCCGGCCGTGGGCTCGTCCAGGAACAGCAGCCTGGGCTCGTGCGACAGGGCCTTGGCGATCAGCAGGCGCCGCTTCATGCCGCCCGAGAGCGCGCGGATCTGGCTGTCCTTCTTGTCCCACAGCGACAGGTCGCGCAGCACCCGCTCGATGTGCGCCGGGTCGGCCGGCTTGCCGAACAGGCCGCGGCTGAATGAGGTGGTGTTCCACACCGTCTCGAAGGCGTCGGTGGTCAGTTCCTGCGGCACCAGGCCGATCAGCGAGCGCGCCGCCCGGTAGTCGGCGCGGATGTCGTGGCCGTCCACCGTGACCTGGCCGGCACTGGCGTTGACGATGCCGCAGACGATGCTGATCAGGGTCGTCTTGCCGGCGCCGTTGGGGCCCAGCAGGGCGAAGATCTCGCCGCGGCGGATCTGCAGGTCGACCTGCTGCAGGGCACTGAAGCCACTGGCGTAGGTCTTGGACAGGCCGGTGATGGACAGGATGGCATCGCTCATGTGGCCGCGACGATACCCCATCCCACGCCGGGCTGCTGCCTCAGGAGGGTCCGCCGCCCGAGGCCCCGCGCGGTCCGCCGCCGTCGATCCAGGGGCCGTAGGGGCTGGCACCCATGTCCTCGGGGGAGGTACGGAAGACGCCTTCCGAGGTGATGGTGCAGCCGCCCAACAGGGCCGCCAGCAGGCTGATGAAGATGAGTTTGCGCATCGATCTGTTTCCTTGGGCTCAGATGGTACCGCCCGACGCGTGCTCCGGCAGGCGCACGGGCAGTTGGCTGACAGCCACAGCGTGCCACAGCAGGTGCAATGAACTCTTCCATCATTCCAGGAGCAGCGCCATGACCCAGCAAGCCCTCATCCGTGGCGACGTGTGTTTTCGCGTCGGCGACGGCGCCATGCTGCCCATTCCCGACGGCCCGGTGGAGATCGAACTGACCGCGGAGAGCGCCACCCTGGGCTGGACCGACGAGGACGGCAGCCTGGGCTCCACCGCCATCCCGCGGGACGACTACGACCGCTACGTCAAGGAAGGCAAGATCCGTCCAGCCCGGGACTGAGTCCGGGCACCCCATGCACGGTGGCAGGCGCAGGCTGCTGCGCGCGCTGGGCGCGGGCGCTGCGCTGGCCGTGGCAAGCTGCGCCCATTCCGCGGGCGGCGTGCCCATCCACCGCATCTCGGCCGGCCAGCTGCAGCAGGCACTGTCGGCGCGGTTCCCGCTGCGCCGCTCGTTCGGTGCTGCGCTCGAACTGGAACTGCGCACACCAGTGCTGAGCCTGTTGCCAGAGCGCAACCGGCTCGGAGCCGACGTGTCTTTCGGCGCCAGCGGTGCTGCGTTGCAGCGCGCTTACGACGGAAGGTTCGCGCTGGAGTTCGGCCTGCGCTACGAGGCCAGCGACCGCAGCCTGCGGGCCCACCAGCTGGAACTGCGCGCCCTGGACCTGCCGGGCCTGCCTGCGCAGGGCCTGGCGATGCTGCAAGCGGCCTTGCCGCAGGTCCTGCGCCAGGCGGTGGGTGAGCTGGTCTTGCACACATTGAGGCCGCAGGATCTGGCGCTGGCCGACAGCCTGGGCCTGCAGCCCGGCGCCATCACGGTCACACGCCAGGGCCTGGAAGTTGGATTTATCGCACAGCCGCCGCCTTGAGCGCAGGCAATTTGTCGGGTTGACCGCGAAACGCGACGTTGCCTGCGAGGCTGGCGCGCTGTAGGCTGCGGACATGCCATCCGGAGAGTCCCAGTCCCAGCCGTATCCATCCATCCGTCCTGCCATTGAGGTCCACCAGGAAGACATGGCGCAATGGCGCGAGCGCTTCCTGGACACCATCTTGCGGGCGGCGTTCTTCGTCGGCATCGCGGTCGGCCTGGTCAGCATCTACGCCGCCACCCGCGAAGGTCGCTATGGCATGGTGTTGGCCGACGTGCTGGCGCTGGCCGCCGTCTACGTCCTGTGGAGCCATAACGGCTGGTCCTACCGGCTGCGCTCGATCGGCCTGGTCACGGCCATCTATCTGCTGGGCAGCTTTTTCATCCTGCATGTCGGGCCGGTCAGCCTGATCTACCTGATGGCCCTCCCCATCATGGTCTCGCTGCTTCTGGGCCTGCGCCCGGCGATCGCGGCCCTGGTCCTCAACGGCGTGACCCTGCTGACGGTGGGTTACCTGAGCGACGCGGACATGCAGGTCCCGGGCATGGGAGGCATGCCGCTGCTCAAGTGGGTCGTCATCACGCTGAACTTCTGCTTCGTCGACGCCGTGATCACCCTGGCCAGCGCGATGACAGTGCGCCGGCTGGAGACCTCGCTGTACCGCCAGCAACAGGCCAACGCCAATCTGCAGCGCGCCGAGGAGGAGATCCGCCAGCTCAACGCGGCGCTGGAAGGCCGGGTGCGCGAGCGCACGGCGCAGCTGCAGGCCGCCAACAAGGAGCTGGAGTCCTTTTCCTATGCTGTCTCGCATGACCTGCGCTCGCCGCTGAGCACCATTGACGGCTTCAGCAATCTGCTGCGCGGCAAATGGCCGCCGGGCCCCGAAGGCGACGCGGGCCGCCATTACCTGGACCGCATCCGCGCCGCCACCCGGCACATGAGCGAGCTGATCGACTCCATGCTGGCGATGGCGCAGATCTCGCGCGCCGACCTGCGGCGCGAAGAGGTCGACCTCAGTGCCATGGCTGCCTCGCTGCTGGCGACCCTGCGCGAGCGCGAGCCGCAGCGCGAGGTGGCTGTGGAGATCGAGCCGGGCGTGGTGGCCCAGGGCGACACCCACCTGCTGCGCCAGGTGCTGGCCAACCTGCTGGGCAACGCCTGGAAGTTCAGCGCCCGCCAGCCGCGCGCGCGCATCGGGTTCGGCCGCGACACCGCAAGCAATGGCGAAACGGCCTACTGGGTGCGCGACAACGGCGCGGGTTTCGACATGGCTTACGCCGACAAGCTGTTCGGTGCCTTCCAGCGCCTGCACAAGAGCACGGAATTCCCCGGCACAGGCGTGGGCCTGGCCACGGTGCAGCGCATCGTCAGCCGCCATGGCGGCCGGGTCTGGGCCCAGTCGCACGCGGATGAAGGCGCGGTCTTCTACTTCACCCTGGGAGCGCCTTCCTAAGGGAGCGATCGCTCGCGTGACATTGCACACGGGCCACTGGCACGTTTGATGCTCGTTTTTGCGCCATCGGCGCAGGACACAGAGGAAAACACCACATGAGCCATGCAAATGCCTTCGATCTGCGGTCCTCCCCCGGGCCCGGCGACACAGTGGCTGGGGCCTGGCGCCGGCTCTGGCACCAACGCGGTGCCGAAGGCGAGCCCGCAGCCGGCGCCGCCTTCACCACCGGCGTGACCTACCGGGGCTACCTGGGCGCCAACGGCGGCGTTTCCGACAGCTGGCTGTCGGAACAGCAGGCCAAGGAAACCCAGGCCCTGCTGCGCATGGCGGCCGCCGCCGGCCGGCTGGGCGCCTGGTCGGTGGAGCTGGCCGGCGCCAGCTGGGTCTGGTCCGACGAGGTCAAGGCCATCCACGAGGTGGCGGCGGACTACCAGCCCAGCGGCACGGATGCCCTGAGCTTCTACACCCCCGCCTCGCAGGACCTGCTGGTCGAGGCCTTCGATGCCTGCGCCCGCCAGGGCCAGCCCTTCGACCTGGAACTGCAGCTGATCACCGCCCGCGGGCGTGAGGTCTGGATCCGGGCCATCGGCGAGGCCGAGTGCGACGCCGCGGGCCGGGTGACCCATGTGCGCGGCGCGATCCAGGACATCAGCCGTTTCCGCGCTGTCGCCGACGAGGCCCGCCGCGCGGCCGAGCGTCTCACCCAGACGCTCGAAGCGATGGCCGACGGCTACATCCTGCTGGACGACGAATGGTGCTTCCTCTACCTCAATCCCGAGGCGGCGCGCATCCTGCGGCGCGAGCGCAGCGAGCTGATCGGCCGCTGCCTGTTGACCGAGTTCCCCGAGACGGCCAGTGGGCGCTTCCTGCAGAAATGCCAGGACGCGGTGCGCGACGGCACGGCCCTGGAATTCAACAAGTTCTACCCGCCGCTGTCGATCTGGCTGCAGATGAAGATCTGGCCGTCGGAACAGGGCCTGACCCTGTGCGTGCGCGACGACACCGAGCGGGTCACCGCGCGCCGCGAAATCCTGCAACTCAAGGCCCAACTGGCCGCGCGCGGCCCCTGAGGCGCCACCCCAATCCCGGGTAAACCCGGGAAAACGCCTCAAGTCGGTGCTTTTCCTGCCGAAATGGCTGTGCAGGCCGGGTTTTTCCGACCTCGCCGTTTGTCAGCGCAGGAGTTTCCATGTCCACCACCTCTTCCACCAAGCCCGCAGGCCCGGGTTTTGTCCCAATGGCCCGCGCCATGACCATTCGCGCCAGTGCAGCCATCCTGGTGGTGACCTTGGCGCTGGTCGGTGTGTTCTATGTCATCTCCGCGGCCGCCCAGCAGCGCAGCGCCGCCCTGTACGCCAATGCCAAGGCCCAGGCGGTCGCCCAGTCGATGGACGTGTTCGACATCTCGATGCGCCAGTTCGCCGAAAGCGCCTATGGCCTCTTCCGTGCCCAGTTCGCAGCCACCCTGGAACTGACCGACCCGGCCGAGGGCATCCTGAGCAGCAATGGCGGCCGCATCAATGAAAAACTGGCGGAAGTGGACAGCTTCTCGCGCGACTTCCCCGGCGGCAATGCCACGGTGTTTGTCGCCCAGGGCGAAGACTTCCGCCGCGTCACCACCTCGGTGAAGAAGGAAAACGGCGAGCGCGCCATCGGCACGCTGCTGGACCGCAAGAGCCCGGCCTACGCCGCGCTGAGCGCCGGCAAGCGCTATGTCGGCCGCGTCACCCTGTTCGGCAAGCCCTTCATGACCCTGTACGACCCGGTGCGCAACCAGGCCGGCAAGGTTGTGGGCGTGCTCTACATCGGCCTGGACATCTCCAAGCAACAAGCGCTCTTTGCCGAGACGGTCAGCAGCAGCCGCGTCTTCGACACCGGCGGCCTGTACGTGGTGCAAACCGGCAGCGAGCCGGCGGCCGCCACCCTGGTGCTGCATCCCAGCGCGGCGGGCAAGAAGCTGGCCGACGTGCTGCCGGCCGCGCAGGCCGCCGACTGGGCCACGCGCCTGGCCGGTGCCGACAACTTCTGGCTGGAAGACGCCCCCGCGGTGCTGAGCGCCGACGGCAAGCGCCATTTCGCCTCGGTGGCCAAGATCACCTCCACCGGTTGGCTGGTGGTGGCCGAGATGCCCCGCGCCGAAGCCATGGCCGGCCTGGTCCGTCAGCTGGCCTGGCTGGCCGGCGTGATCGCCGCAGTCGCCGTGCTGCTGGGTGCCGGCCTGATCATCAGCATCCGCCGCACCATGCAGCCGCTGAGCGCGCTCAGCGTCAAGGTGGAGGCCATGGGCAAGGGCGACTTCACCCAGGCGTTCGCCTCCACTCGCCGCGACGAGCTGGGCGTGATCACCCGCGCCATCGAGGCTATGCGCCTGAGCCTGGCCCATGTGGTGGGCAACGTGCGCCAGGCCACCGACACCATCGCCACCGCTTCGGGCGAGATCGCCAGCGGCAACCTGGACCTGTCGTCCCGCACTGAACAGCAAGCCAGCTCGTTGCAGCAGACCGCCGCCTCCATGACGCAGCTGACGGCGACGGTGCGCAAGAACGCCGACAACGCCCGCGAGGCCAGCACGCTGGCCACCTCCGCCTGCGACATCGCCAGCCGCGGCGGCAACATGGTCTCGCAGGTGGTCGGCACCATGGGATCGATCAATGCCTCCTCGCGCAAGATCGCCGACATCATTGGCGTGATCGACGGCATCGCCTTCCAGACCAACATCCTGGCGCTCAACGCTGCTGTCGAAGCAGCGCGCGCCGGCGAACAAGGCCGCGGCTTTGCGGTTGTTGCCAGCGAAGTGCGCAGCCTGGCCCAGCGCTCCGCTGCGGCGGCGCGCGAGATCAAGGAACTGATCACCGACAGCGTGGACAAGGTCCAGACCGGCAGCAACCAGGTGGACGAGGCCGGTCGTACCATGGGCGAGATCGTCGAGGGCATCCAGCGCGTCTCGGCCATCATCGCCAGCATCACCACGGCCAGCCAGGAGCAGAGCGAAGGCATCCATCAGGTCAGCGAGGCCATTACCCAGATGGACCAGGTCACCCAGCAAAACGCCGCCCTGGTCGAGGAAGCCGCAGCGGCCACCGGCTCGCTGCAGCAGCAGGCCGGCAGCCTGGTCGAAACCGTCAGCGTGTTCCGCCTGGCCCCGGCGCACTGAGTCCGCCGGGCAACGCGCCACGCAGGCGCATTGCCCGGCTACCATGGGGGTAGGCATTCATCCAATCCACCATGGCAACCTTGTCCCCCCTGCGCCCGCTGGACTTCCTGGCCGGCGGCGGCGAAATGGGTGCGCTGATGCGCATCCGCGACTGGCGGCTCTCGCCCATCGGCGAGCCGCGCAACTGGCCGCAAAGCCTGAAGACCGCCGTGCGGCTGCTGCTGTCCAGCGGCCACCCCATGTTCATCTGGTGGGGCCCGCGGCTGGTCCAGTTCTACAACGACGCCTACCGCCTCTCGATCGGGCCGGAGCGCCACCCTGGCGCGCTGGGCCAGGAAGGCCGGGCCTGCTGGGACGAGATCTGGCACATCATCGGCCCGCAGATCGAGCAGGTGATGAGCGGTCGCGGCTCGACCTGGCATGAGAACGCCCTGGTGCCCATCACGCGCAACGGCCGGCGCGAAGACGTCTACTGGACCTACAGCTACAGCCCCATCGACGATCCGCTGGCGCCCACCGGCGTCGGCGGCGTGCTGGTGGTGTGCACCGAGACCACGCAGACCGTGCAGGCCTCACGGCGGCTGGCGCTGGAGCGCGAGCAGTTGGCCCAGCTGTTCGAGCAGGCGCCCTCCTTCATGGCCATGCTGCGCGGGCCCGAGCACCGCTTCGACCTGGCCAACCCGGCCTACCTGCAACTGGTGGGCAACCGGCAGGTGGTGGGCAAGACCGTGGCCGAGGTCCTGCCCGAAGCCAGCGAGCAGGGCTATGTGGCGCTGCTCGACGAGGTCTACCGCAGCGGCAAGGCCTACACCACGACGGGCAGCAAGTTCTTGCTGCAGCAGGGGGCTGGCGGCCCGACGGTGGAACGTTCGCTGGACTTCGTCTACCAGCCCATCAAGGACTCACAGGGCCAGGTCACGGGCATCTTTGTCGACGGTGTCGACGTGACGGACCGCCACGCCGCCTGATTTTTACCCGGGCTTTATTGACATCCAATTTTCATCCGGGTAATAATCGCCCGGATGGATTCCACGTACACCGCCTTCCTGGGCAGCCGCCGGCTGGCCACCGGCTCGCTTGCCGAGGTGGCGCGCGCCGTGGCGCAGGCAGTCCAGCAGGACCCCGGCCATGCGCCGCTGCTGGTCTTCGACGACGCCAGCGCCCGCACGGCCGAGCTCGACCTGCGTGGCACGCCAGACGAAGTGGCGCAACGGGCTGAGCAACACAGCACCGCAGGCCCCGCGCCCGAGGCCGCCGCGCCAGCCCCGGCCACACGCGGCCGGGGCCGCCCCCAACTGGGGGTGGTGGCGAGGGAGGTGACCCTGCTGCCGCGCCACTGGGAATGGCTGGCCCTGCAGCCAGGCGGCGCCTCGGTGGCCTTGCGCAAACTCATCGATGAAGCGCGCAGGACCAGCGCTGCGCAGGACAGCGTGCGCGCCGCGCAGGAGCGCAGCTACCGCTTCCTCAGCGCCATCGCAGGCAACCTGCCCGGCTTCGAGGAAGCGCTGCGCGCGCTGTTCGGCGGCAAGGGCGAGAGCTTCGCCGCCATCACCGCGCCATGGCCCGCCGACGTCCAGGCCTATGCCCGCCAGCTCGCCGCCCCAGCTTTCGCAGGCTGAACAGAACGACTTCCCGAAAACCACAACAACACAATGACCGCAACCACCACAACCACCACCGCTGCGCCACCCGCGCGCCCGCTCTGGCGCAACTTCCTGACCTTTCTCGTGCCCATGGTGCTGGCCAACATCCTGCAGGCCCTGTCGGGCACCATCAACAACGTCTTCGTCGGCCAGATGCTGGGCACGCAGGCGCTGGCCGCGGTCTCGGGCATGTTCCCCATCGTCTTTTTCTTCATCTCGCTGGTGATCGGCATCGGCGCCGGCGCCTCGGTGCTGATCGGCCAGGCCTGGGGCGCGCGCGAGCTGCACAAGGTCAAGGCGATTGCCGGCACAGCCATCGCGCTGGGCCTGGGTCTGGGCCTGCTGGTGGCCCTGTTCGGCGGCACCTTCACCGAGGCCCTGCTGCGCGCGCTGGGCACGCCAGCGGACGTGCTGCCCATTGCCATCGGCTACGCCCGCGCCATGATGCTGGCGATGCCGGGTCTGCTGGTGTTCATCCTGGTGACGCAGCTGCTGCGCGGCGTGGGCGACACGCTGACGCCGCTGTATGCGCTGCTGCTGTCCACCGCCATCTCCTGCCTGCTGACGCCGGCCTTCATCCGCGGCTGGCTCGGCCTGCCGCAGCTGGGCGTGACCAGCGCCGCGGTGGCGGCCATCATTGCCTTCGCCGCCGCCCTGGCCTTCCTGGCCTGGAGCACGCTGCGCCGGGGCCACGCACTGGCGCCGGACCGCGAACTGCTGCGCGCGCTGCGCATCAACCCGGCCATCCTCAAGCTGGTGGTCAGGATCGGCCTGCCCACCGGGGTGCAGATGATCGTCATCTCGCTGGCCGAGATCGTGCTGCTGTCCCTGGTCAACGGCTTCGGCTCGGACGCCACGGCTGCCTATGGCGCGGTCAACCAGGTGGTCAACTACGTGCAGTTCCCGGCCCTGTCGATCGCCATCACCGCCTCCATCCTGGGCGCGCAGGCCATCGGCGCCGGCCACCCTGAGCGGCTGGACGCGATCACGCGCACCGGCCTGAAGATGAACCTGGTGCTCACCGGCACCCTGGTGGTGGTGGGCTACCTGTTCTCGCGCCACCTGATCTCCGCCTTCGTCACCAGCGCGCCGGTGCTCGAGCTGGCGCAGACCCTGCTGCACATCATGCTGTGGAGCAGCGTGGTGTTCGGCTTCGCCTCGGTGCTGGGCGGCGTGATGCGCTCCAGCGGCACGGTGCTGGTGCCCACCGCGATCTCGATCTTCTGCATTGCCGCCATCGAAGTGCCCTCGGCCTGGCTGCTGAGCGGCCACTTCGGACTCAACGGCGTATGGATGGCCTACCCCATCACCTTCGTCGCCATGCTGGTGCTGCAGGGCGCCTACTACCAGCTGGTCTGGCGCAAGAAGAAGATCGTGCGGCTGGTGTAGCGGGATCGCGTGGGGGCTCTCTTCACGCAGAGCGCGCCAGCCGCAGCTCATTGCTGCCCTGGCTGGCGCCGCTGCCGGGCACCTGCTCGGCGACGCGGTCGCTCACCTGCGCCAGCTGCGCAGCCAGCTGCTCGTCGGCATCGGGCCCGCTGCCGATGAAGGCGCCCTGCGTCAGCGTGATATGGGCTGCTTCAAAGCCGCCGGCGCCGGCGCACAGCGTGGTGCGCGTGGGCGCGCCCTCGCTGGCCAGCACCAGCATGGCGGGCACGACCGCAGCGGGGCCGAAGGCCTGCAGCATGTCGGGCGGGAACAGATCTTCGGTCATGCGCGTGGCCGCCGTGGGCGCCAGGCAGTTGACGCGGATGCCGTGCTTGTCGCCCTCGATCGCCAGGGTCTGCATCAGGCCGACCAGGGCCATCTTGGCGGCGCCGTAATTGCTCTGGCCGAAGTTGCCGTACAGGCCGCTGGACGATGTGGTCATGACGATGCGGCCGTACTTGCGCTCCTGCATCAGCGGCCAGACGGCCTTGCAGCAGTGCACGGCGCCCATCAGGTGGACGTCCAGCACCAGGCGGAAGTCGGCGATGTCCATCTTGGCAAAGCTCTTGTCGCGCAGGATGCCGGCGTTGTTCACCAGGATGTCGACCTGGCCCCAGGCATCCACGGCCTGGCGCACCATGGCCTGCACGGCATCGAAGTCTGTGACCGAAGCGCCATTGGCGATGGCCTGGCCGCCGGCGGCACGGATCTCGTCCACCACCGCTTGCGCGGCCGACACCGAAGCGCCCGAGCCGTCCCGGCCGCCGCCCAGGTCGTTGACCAGTACCTTCGCGCCGCGTGCCGCCAGCGCCAATGCGTGCTGCCGGCCCAAGCCGCCGCCCGCGCCGGTGACGATGGCCACCCGGCCCTTGAAATCCAAAGCCATTGGAAAGTCTCCGTCTTTTTGAAAATCAGTTGGCCAGGGGCTTGGTCAGGTAGACCGCTTCCTTGCCGATCACCACGCTCTGTGAGGGCATGAAGATGGTGCAGTCGTCCACTGGCGCGCGGATTTCCTCCGGGCCGTTCACCGCGATCAGCTCGCCCTTGGCGAAGGTCTCGAAACCGACCACCGGCCGCGCGAAGCGGAAGTCCAGCGACTGGATCACGTGGGTCTCGAGCAACTCGAAGCGGCGCTGCGGGCCCGGCGCCGGCCGGGCCGGGTCGGCATCGATCAGGCCGAAGTGGGCGATGAAGTCCAGCGCCACGCGGGTCGCCAGGTCAGCGGCCGACTGCAGGAAATGCTGGCCGCACTCGACCACCATGGCCGCGCCGGCGCCGCTGTCGGCCAGGCCGTGGCGGCCGTGCTGCACCAGCGGCGTCCCCGAGCCCAGGCCATTGGGCATGACCAGGTGCACCGGCGGGCGGCCGATGGCCAGCGCCACCTGGGCATTGCGCGAAAAGGCCGGGTAGACCCAGAAGGGCACGACGTCCTGCGAGGTCGAGTGGATGTCCAGGATGTGGTCGGCAGCGCTGACAACCGGCCGCAGCAGACGCGCGCGCTGTAGCTCCGGGCTGTCTTCAGTGCCTTCGAGCTGTTCGGCACCCCAGACGCGGTTGAGGTTGTGCACCAGTTGGCGGCTCTTGAAGGGGTCTTCGATGTCGAAGGACTCGTAGGCCGCAACGTTGGCGAAGCTCACCGTCAGCGTGCCGATCTTGGGCCGCACACCGCTGTCCAGGATATGGGTGGCCGCCACCATGCCGCAGATCTCGTTGCCGTGCGTGAGCGCATTGACCAGCACGTGCGGGCCGGGTTTGCCGGACTCGAAGCGGTGCACATAGTCGACACCGGTGTTGCCCTGGCGGTAGGCCGAGAGGTCGCGCGGCAGCACTTCAAAAAGGGGGGAGGAGGTGGGCATGGGCGCCTTGGTATTGGATTTGCTACTCTTTTAATAGCAACTCAAGACCATTTGACGGGGGCTTGAGGGCTAAACATCTCCAAGTGTAGCGCCTGGCCAGGGAACGGCGCGGGTCGGAAATTGAGCACTTAACTCCTCATCCATTGAGGTGAAGGCAAATATGAAACTTCTTGTTACTATTGCGCCGCAATTGCCAGAAAATCAATAAGACCGCCCAGGGACAGGGCAAGGGGATTCTTCATGAGCTTGATGAGCCGCCTGTTTGGCACGCCGCATTCCGCCGCCTCTGGCGCGTCCCCGCCGCCGAACGCGCGGCCATCGCAGGCGCCCGCGACATCGCCATCGGCGACGCGCAAGGAGTTGCTGCGCGTGGTGCTGCGCGACACCCTCATCAAGCATGGCATTCCCAGTACCTGGATCGGCGCCGAGATGCTGGCCACCAGCGGCGGCGGCCGCGAACCGGGCATGCACCTGCGCCTGCTGGTGCGGCATTGGGACCCGCGTCTGCTGACGTACAGCGTGGCCTTCCAGAACAGTTTGCGCCAGCGCATCGCGGTGTTCGATCCGACCGCGCTGAACTGGTTTTCCGGCCTGTCCTGGCAGTTCTCACTGAGCGATGAATCGGCCTGTCCCGACATGCCCAATCCCCTGCTGTGGAGCACGACGCCGCACGACAGGCCCGTGGAGCCTGTCCCGGCCACAGCCGCGGCGGCCCCGGACAGCGATGCCCGGGCCGAACTCGAGCGCCTGTTCGCCCAGGCCGATGCCGACCGCGCTTCGACCGCCGCCCCGACCGCCGCGTTCGCCAGCACCGAGCCGGCCGGCCTGCGCTGAAGCCGGGCACCGGACCGGCATCGGCCTGCGCCATGCCGTGACTTATCATTCCCTGGCCTTGCCGACCCCTGCGTCGGCGCCGGCCCAGGAACATGCCCGCAACGACCGATACCAGCGAGTCCGACCCGCCTTCTCCCCGACGCCGGCGAACGCTGTTTCCGACCGCCAAGCTGCGCGGCCGCCACACGCTGTCGATGAACGCGATGCTGACCCTGCTCGTACTGGCCTCGGCGGCGCCACTGATCGTCCTGCTCGGCTGGGGCCTCTACCGTGCCACAGCGCATGAGGCGAAGATGGCCGAGCGCCTGATCCAGTCCACCGCCGATGACCTGGCAAGGGACACAGACACCGTCATGGCGGAGCAAGCCCGTGCCGCCACCATGCTGGCACGCCGGCCCGCGTTGAGGCAGCTCGATCCGGCCAGATGCACGGGACTGTTTGAGGACTCGCTGGCGGTGCGGCCCGGCCTGCTGGACATCGTCACCACCGGCGCCAAGGGCCAACTGGTCTGCCGCGGCCATCAGCCGGCAGGCGCGCCGGCGCCGCTGGCGCAGGCCGACTGGCCCCTCCTGGCCGGCAACAAGACCAACGTGATTGGACCGCCGCAGACCTACCTCGATGGCGAAGAGCTCACCGTGCCCAGGGCGTTCCCATTGCTGGATGCGAACGGCGCGCTGGCCGGATCGGTGCAGATGGTGATGCGCCTGAGCGCCCTGCGCACGCTCGTGCGCAGGGACCTGCCTGATGGCGCCGTGGCCCTGATCTTCGACAGCCGGGGCTACGTGCTGGCGCGGTCCGCCGGCGAGGAACAGTTCGTCGGCAAGCGCTTCCCCGACAACATCATCATCCGCCACGCACTGAAGCACCAGGCCAGCCAGGCCACTGCCCACGGACCGGATGGCATCGAACGGCTGTATTCCTTCCGGGCCATTCCCGGCACAAGCTGGTTCGCTGCTGCCGGTGCGCCGTTGGAGGCCGTCTACGCCCAGGCCCGCAGCCGGGCCTGGCAGCTGGGCTTGATGGCCATCGGTGTGCTGGGCCTGTCGGGCCTGCTGGTGCTGCTGGTGGGCCGTCGCATCAGCCTGCCGATGCGCGCACTCACCGAGACCGCAGAGCAGGTCGCCCGCGGCCAGTTCCACCATCGCGCGCCCGTGGCCGGGCCGCGCGAGATCGCCGAGGTGGCGGCCAGCTTCAACGACATGCTCGACCGCATCCCGAGCATCGAGCAGGAGCTGCGCGACAGCGAGGAGCGCCACCGCAGCCTGGTGGAACTGTCGCCCGACGGCATCCTGGTGCAACAGGTCGGGCGCATCGTCTATGCCAACCCGGGCTTTCGCCGCATGTTCGGCCTGGCGCAGAACGCCTCACTGGAAGGCCTGACGCTGCGTGGCCTGGCCGAGCCGGGATCGTCGCGCGACCTGCTGGCCGCAAGGCTGGAGAAGCTGCGCGACGAGCCAGGCACCACCGACCCGGTCGAGCTGGTCATGCGCAGCAGCGACGGCAAGCGGCTGGAGGTCGAGCACGCCGGCAGCTCGGTGCGCCAGCAGGGACAGATCCTGGTGCAGTCGCACCTGCGCAACGTGACGGCGCGCAACGAGGCCAGGCGCGACCTGCAGCTGGCCAACGAGCTGCTGGAGACGCGCATCCGCCGCCGCACCGAAGACCTGCAGGCCACCAACGAGGCGCTGGGCGCCTTCAGCTACTCGGTGGCGCACGACCTGCGCGCGCCGCTGATGTCGGTCAACGGCTTCGCCCAGCTGGCGCAAGCGGCCGTGAACGCCGGCGACGCGGACAAGGCCAGCTCCTACACCCAGCGCATCGTGCAGAACACGCGCTCCATGGGCCTGATGATCGACGGTTTGCTCAAGCTCGCCCGCTCCGGCCGCGGCGGCCTGGACTACGAGAGCGTCGACATGCAGGCCATGGTGCGCGACGTCGTCCAGTCCCTGGGCTCGCCGCCGGGCATCGTCATCGAGGCGCTGCCGCAGGTGCCGGCCGACGCCGCGACCATCCGCCAGGTGTGGGCCAACCTGGTCTCCAATGCGGTGAAGTTCAGCGCCAGGCAGGCGGTGCCGGACATCCGCATCGGCTGCCGCACCGAAGGGGCCGAGTGCGTGTTCAGCGTCCGTGACAACGGTACGGGCTTCGACCCCGATACCGCCGACAAGCTGTTTGGCCCGTTCCAGCGGCTGCCGGGCTCGGCCGGCTTCGAGGGCACGGGCGTGGGCCTGGCCATCGTCAAGCGCATCGTCGAGCGGCATGGCGGCCGCGTCTGGGCCGAAGGCCGGCCTGGCGAAGGCGCCACCTTCTACTTCTCGCTGCAGCACACGCGCGTGGCCTGAGCCTCAGAGGTATTTGCGCCAGAGCGAGTTGGAGAACTTGCCGGCCGGGTCGACCCGCTGCTTGAGAGCGCGCAGCCCAGCGGCCTCGGGATAGGCACGGTCGAACTGCTCCCTGCTGGCATGCATCTGGTACGGCAGGTAGTAACGGCCTTCGTGCAGCAGGGCCAGCTCGACCAGCTCGCGGGTCCACTCGCCCACTGCCGCCATGGCGGCATCGTCCGTGCGTTGCTTGTAGTACAGGACAAAGGAGAACACCTCTTCCCGGGCCCAGGGCAGCAAGGCCACCGCATCGGCCGGCGAATGCCGGACCGAGACATTGACCGCCTCGACCTGGCGCCGCTGCAGCAATGGACCCATCTGGCGCGCGAAGCTTTCGAAGCGCCGCCGCGGGATGAAGTACTCCTGCAGCACATAGGTGGACTGGCGCCGTGACCGCGGCTCCAGCTGCGCCACATCCAGGCTGGCCTCGTGGTTTCGCCAGACCACGGCCTGCTTGCCGTACACCAGGGGATCAACCACCGCCTGGCGCAGCTTGCTGCCCTTGGGCAATTCGGTCATGGCCCACAACGCGGTGCGCTCCTTCGCATAGTCCACGCCACGCGGCACCAGGCGGGCCGGCTCGGTCAGCGCCTTGTCCGAGCGGCGCCAGGTGACTGCGACCGGCGCATCGAAAAGCGGTGGCGCCAGGTCGGCGTTGTGCAAAATCGCGGCGCTGTCGGCGGCGACTTGCGCGTCGAAGAAGGCCAGATAGTCCTGCAATGGCATCCGGTCCACCCGGCGCTCGATCTTCTCGTTGCGCGCCAGCCGCAGCTCCACCTCGGTGATCACGGCCAGGGCGCCGTAGCCACCGATAGCGGCACGGAACAATTCGGTATTGTTGTGCGGTGTCGCCTCGACCAGGGAGCCATCGACCAGCATCAGTTGCAGCGCAGTGACGGAGTTACCCACCGGCCCATTGCCGACATAGCGGCCATGGGCGTTGACCGACACCGAGCCGCCGATGCTGAAATTGGAATAGCTTTGCATGGTCTCGACGGCCAGGCCCAGCGGATCGAGAACGTCCTGCAGGTCGCGCCAGCGCATGCCGGCCTGGACCCGCACCATGCGCTGCGCCGGCCGGACCCACAACAGTGCATTCATGCGGCGCATGTCGACGTGCAGGCCGCCTTCGATGGCCACCTGGCCGCCCATGCTGTAGCGACCGCCACCCACCGCCACCTGGCCGCGCCAGGCGATGGTCTGGGCAGCCAGCTCCATGACGCTGGTGGGCACGGCGATGCGCGCCACCTGGACGGTGTAGAGGCCGGTCACGTTGGCCACCTGCAGCGGCGGTACGGCCAGCAGCGCCGCCGGTGCCCCGGCCAGCAACCCGGCGGCCGCCAGGGACTGGCACAGAAAGCTGCGGCGGGAAAGGTGGGCGGGAACGCTCATCGCCCCGCAGGTTAGCAACTGCGCCGGGCGGCCGGCGCTTAACCGAAGAGGCCCGCGATCACGTCGACAACAAGCGCCGACTGCGGTGACAGCAAGAGGATGTCGTTGCCCACCCGCACATAGCGGTAACCCACCGGCACGGGCTGCAGTTGCACCAGCACCGGCTGAGGCACCGAGTACCAGACCACGTCGTGCGCCAACGGCTGGCCCATCGCCCACTTCTTGGCCTGGCCGGGCGGCAGGCAACCATTGTTTTTCTTGGCCAGGCCGGGCGGGCAGCTCTTGCCCTGCGGGTAAGCCTGGACGTAATAAGTGCGGGCCACATTCCGGTCATGGTCGTTGAAGAACGCGCCCTGCTTCACATCGTGGCTGGCGTGCTTGTCCGCCTTGCCCTGCTTGTCGTGGCCTTTGCCATTGCCATTGCCATTGCCATTGCCACCCTTCTCAGCCAGCGCCGGGCCGGCAGCCAGCAACACCGCGGCGGCGATGGCGATGGTGCGTTGCACCAGAAGAACACAAGACATAGGGAATCCTTGGAATAAAGACAAGCGGAACTGTCGCGCCGCGGCCGCGGCCACGCTGTAGGAGAACCGCGCGAAGCTCCGTTAGACAGCAGCCAATGCTGGAGCCACGGCAGCGCGCGACAGCCCCAGCCGCTCGGGCGCGATGTACTGCTGACGGTAGATCTCGAAAGGCATGGTGTCGCCGGCCTCGATCTCCTTCTGGTCGGCGATCGACTGGGCGCTCATGGCCGCAAACCGGGCCTGCTGGCCGGCGCCCATGGGCAGGGACAGCAGCTTGGCGCGGGTCTGCGTCGACTGCGCGATGCCGAACTCGCGGAAGGAGTTGTCGAAGTCCCTTGCCATCACGGCCAGCACCCGGGCCGAGGGCAGGAGGTCGGGCTCGTCCAGCAGGGCCTGGGCGCCGCGCAGCGCATCGCTGTAGTCGCTGGTCTGGTGCGCCGCGTCCAGCGCAGCGGCCACCGGTGCGAAGGCCTGCAGCAGCTCAGCCCCCCAGGCCGTGAGGCCCACCTCGCCGTCGCCACGCTCCAGGCGCAGGCCCGGCTCGCGCCCGTATGCGGCGGTCTTGTGCTGGTTGCGCCCCATGCGGGCGATTTCCTGCGGCGTGTCCGGTGGGCTGTCGGCCAGGAGACAGTGCAGCAGGAAGATGTCCAGGAAACGGATGGTCTGCGCCTTGATGCCGATGGGCACGAAGGGGTCCAGGTCCATCAGCCGCACTTCCACGTACTCCACGCCGCGCTCGCGCAGCGCATGCAGCGGCCGCTCGCCGGGCTTGATCACGCGCTTGGGGCGGATGGTGCCGTAGAACTCGTTCTCGATCTGCAGCAGGCTGGTGGCCAGTTGGTTGTAGTCGCCACCCGGGTTGCGCACGCCCACCGCCTCATAGGCCGCATAGGGACGGGTCAGTGCCTCGTGCAGCGAGGCGGCATAGCCGTCCAGCCCGTTGTAGCTGACTGCCAGGCTGGCCTGGGCGTCGCTCTGGTAGCCCAGCCGGCCCATGCGCAGCGAAGTGCCGTGCGGCATGTACATGGTGCCGGCCGACAGCTGCTGGAGCTCGTGCGTGCGCCCGGCCACGAAGGAGGAACAGGTTGCCGGCGAGGCGCCGAACAGGTACAGCAGCAAGAAAGCGTGGCGGCGGAAGTTGCGGATCAGCGCGAAGTACTGCTCGCTGCTCACCTCGGGCAGCGACCAGTTGTAGTGGATGCCCGAGATGGTCTGCATGCGCCGGCCATAGCGGTGCGCCAGCCCCATGCGGTAGACGCTCTTGGCGCGGCCCACGTTGGAGGACCCGTAACGGCCGATCGGAATGGTCTCGTCGGCCGGCAGGTTGCTGGGCATGGAACTGACCCACAGCATTTCCTCGCCCAGCGAGCGGGCGGTGAACTGGTGCACCTGCAGCAGCTCTTCCAGGCAGGTCTCGGCCGACGCATGCACGCCGGTGATCAGCTCCAGCTGCGACTCGCTGTAATCGGTGGTGATGTTCGGGTGCGTCAATGCCGAACCCAAAGCCAGGGGGTGGGGCGTCAGGGCCAGTTCGCCGGCGGCTGTCGCGCGCAGGCTTTCCTTTTCGATGCCGCGTCGGATGGCTTGCAGGCGGCTGGGATTCAAGGCGGCGGGCGCGACTTGCAGGTTGCTCATGGGATGTTCTGGCGCCGGTCGTTTCGGGGATTCTGGGGGCGAAAGTTAACACCTTTGCGCAAAACCCGCTGGCAGCGCCCCATTAGGGCCCTCGGCCTGGCCCAAACGCGCAAAGCTTGCGCACAATGGCCCCACCCCCCTCTGAAGGAAGACCATGCAAGCCAGCGAATTTTCCTCCGCCGCCGCCTCCACCATCGAAGCCTTGAGCAGCGCCGCCCATGGTGCCATCGGGGTCTGCCGCAGCGGCGGCGAGCGCCTGGGCGAACTGGCCGATGCCGGCTGGCAGCGCTCGTTCGAGCAGGCCAGCCCCAGGCTGTCGCCCGAGACCCGCCGCAACGCCGCCAACGCGCACCAGGTGTTGAGCAACCTGTACCGCCAGGGCGTGCAGGCATCGTCCACCGGTGCCGATGCCGCAGTCGACGTGCTGGCGCGGGTCGCCGCCACGGCGGTGCAGCGCGCCGCCAGCTTCGCCGCCAGCCGCAAAACTGCCTGAGCGCCGCGGGGCGCGGGTGGCAGAATCGCGCCACCCGCCACCACCGAAGACCAGGAGACACCACATGACCGTGACCGTCAACATCGACCTGGGTTACGAGCTGGAAGTCAGGGCCAAAGCGGCCGACGTGTTCGCGCTGCTGTCGGACGTGCCGGCGTCGGTGTCGCACTTTCCCAAGGTGGACAAGCTCACCGACCTGGGCGATGGCGCCTACCAGTTGGAGATGGAGAAGGTGGGCACCGCCCAGGTGAACATCCAGACCGTCTACGCCAGCAAGTACAGCAGCAACAAGGCCAAGGGCACGGTGGTCTGGAAGCCGGTGCCCGGTGTCGGCAACGCCCTGGTGGGCGGCAGCTGGAAGATCACCGACAACAAGACCTCCACCGCCCTGGTGCTGCAGATCGACGGTGAGCTCACGCTGCCGTTGCCGGCTCTCATGAAGATGGTGGTGGCGCCGGTGGTCGAGGGCGAGTTCGAGAAACTGGTCGACAAGTACATCGCCAACCTGATCAAAAAGTTCGGCGGCGAAGTCTGATCCACCGGCCGCGCACCCAATAAAAAAGCCGGCATGTGCCGGCTTTTTTGTGGGTCAGCGCCGCGGCGCCGGACCGGGTCGTCCCGCGATATGGCGGAAGGTGATGCGGCCCTTGGTCAGGTCGTACGGCGACATCTCCAGCGACACGTTGTCGCCGGCGATGATGCGGATGTGGTGCTTGCGCATCTTGCCGCCGGTATAGGCGATCACCTGGTGGCCGTTTTCCAGCGTCACGCGGAAACGCGAGTCGGGCAGCACTTCATCGACGTGCCCCTTCATTTCGATCAGCTCTTCTTTCGCCATGGGTTCTCCTGTGTTTACAGCGCAAGCCCGGAGGCTGCGGCCGGCTTGTTGCCGACCCATTGCAGGCCTTCGCCGGTTGCGTAGTGAATGGCCGCGAGACGGTCGCGGAACAGCTGGGTCAGGCGCAGCACGCGGTCATGCGTGCCGCTGCCGACGCCGGAGCGAATGGACACGGAGGTGGCATACCACCCGTCCTCCATCAGCTTGACCAGGGGCGTGATCAGGTATTTGCCCACGGTCAGTTTGGGATTGTCTTGGTTCATCTGGTCTCGTGCGGCAGCGCCATTGCTGGCCGCGTTGTCTGCAAAAGGGAAATCGGCAAGCTCTGGCGCCGATGCGCTGCGTCCTGGTGGCATGGCCTCTTGCGAAGGTCCAGGACGCGCGTCCGGGGTCATCGAGGCCGACAGCTGGCCAGGGGACCGGACCGTGAGAGGGGTCCGTCAAGACGCGTGCGACCTCACATTGTACCCGCCGGGGCCTTGCTGCGCTCGGCAAGGGCCGACGGCAGAGTTAACATCGCCGCCTGGGCCTGCCGTTCGGCAGGCCGCATTCTCGCGGAGAAAACCATGGCAAAAGGCGACCAGCGCAGCAACAAGATGGCAAAAAAGCCCAAGAAGGACAACACCCCTCCCAAGGAGGTGAGCTCGGACCGGCCAACGCCGCCGCCGCAGACCGCGGTGATCCCGCGCGGCAAGATCAAGACCAAGTAGGGCCTTTGCACGCCCGCCACAGCGGCGCCGCCGAGCGCAACCGGGAGCCCATCGCCCAGGCGCTGCGGCAACTGCTGCCGGCACGCGGCCAGGCACTGGAAATCGCCAGTGGCACCGGCCAGCATGTGGCCTGGTTCGCGGCCGCCCTGCCCGGCTGGAGCTGGCAGCCCAGCGACGCCGACCCCACAATGCTGGCGTCCATCGCGGCCTGGTGCGCGCAGGCCGGCGTGGGCAATGTGCTGGCACCGCTGCAGCTGGACGTTGCGTCTGGGCCCTGGCCGGTGGAAGGCCAGGCCTTCGACGCCGTCTTTTGCGCCAACATGCTGCACATCTCGCCCTGGGCCAGCTGCGCCGGCTTGATGCAGGGCGCGGCGCGGGTGCTCGCGCCGGGCGGCTTGCTGCTCACCTATGGTCCCTACTGGGAAGACGGCGTGGCGCCCGCTCCCAGCAACCTGGCCTTCGATGCCAGCCTGCGCGAGCGCGACCCCGCCTGGGGCATCCGACGCATGGCGGATGTGGAGCAGCAGGCAGGCCTGGCCGGCCTGCAGCGCACGGTGCGCCTAGCCATGCCTGCCAACAACCTCTTGCTGGCCTTTGCCCGCGTCAGGCCGGCGCCAGCACCTTGAGCAGCCAGCGGTTGAGGTCGGCGACCTCCTCCATGCAAACCGAGTGCCCCATCGGATACTCGCCCCATTCAACGCCATAGCCCAGTTGCTGCAGCATCTGCAGCGAGGCCCGGGCACGGTCGATCAGCACCACGTTGTCCTCGCTGCCATGGGCCAGGAAGATGGGCGTGGCTGCATTGGCCTGGCTGCGCTCGGCCGCCGTCTGCAAGGCCAGCGGCAGGTAGCCTGACAGGCCGGCGATGCCGGCCAGCGGCTCGCTGTAGCGCAGCCCGGTGAGCAGCGACATGGCACAGCCTTGCGAAAAACCGGCCAGCACGATGCGCGATGCGGGAATGCCGCGCGCCTGCTGCCCGGCGATCAGCTGCTCCACGGCGGCCTGCGACTTGCGCAGCCCGGCTTCGTCCTCGCGGCTGCCGCGGTCGAAGCCCAGGATGTCGTACCAGGCCCGCATCTGGTGGCCATTGTTGATGGTCACCGGCATCACCGGCGCATGCGGGAAGACGAAGCGCACCGGTCCCACGGCGTCGAGCTGCAGTTCCCGGGCGATCGGCACGAAGTCGTTGCCGTCGGCGCCCAGGCCGTGCAGCACGATCACGGTGGACCGGGGGTTGGGGGCGGTTTCAATCTCAATGCATTCCAAAACGCTCATCGCTGTTCCTTGTCTGACATGGCCTGGGCCATTGTCCTACAGCCAAAACCGGTGTCGCCCAACGACACTGGGCAGCTGCATCCAAGGAGTTCCATGCAAGTACAGGTCAACACAAGCAATGGCATCGACAACAAGGAATCGCTGGAGCGCTGGGCCGGCGACTACCTCAACGAGACACTGAGCCGGTTCCGCCAGGACATCACCCGCATCGAAGTGCAGTTGAGCGACCAGAACAGCGGCAAGAAGGGGGCGGCCGACACGCTGTGCATGATCGAAGCGCGCATCACCGGCCGAGAGCCGGTGGCCGTGAACCACCATGGCCTGACGCAGGACGAGGCCTTTCGCGGCGCCACCCAGCGGCTGATCCACCTGCTGGACCACACCATGGGCAAACTGGACCGGCACGAACACCGGGACCGCGAAACCATCCGCAAGGACCTGGACGCCACCGCCGGTTGAACCGCCGCGGCGCCGACGCGGCGGGCGGACCTTTAGTTGGGGCCGCCGCCGGCGTCCATGGAATTGGACGGGCCGTTGTAGCCGATCATGCTGTTCCAGACGCCGCCGTTCCACACATGGGCGGTGGGCGACGCGCCGGCCGTGCTGGTGTCGGTGGCGGGTGGCACGCTGGCGCAGGCGGTGAGCGTTGCGATGGCGCCGGCCAGCGCCGCGAGGCGGATCTTGTTCATTGGGGGCTCCTTGCTGGTCGGGCGGGCCGGCACACGCTGGACCCGATTGATCTACGGTAGGCCGGCCCGCCAGAGCGCGGCGTAGGAGCGCGCCGCGTGCCGCATGCGCCGGCCGCCGATCTTGCGCGCCCTTTCGGGGGGCCGTGACGCTATCTTTTCAACAGCATCTCAAGGCCAATGGACGGGGGCCAGATGCCAAGTGACTTCAAAACTGCGGCCAGGAAGAATCCGCGCGGCTTGCGGGCCGTTTTGGGCCTGCAGGGCGCATGGAATATGCGTGACGACATGGGCTCACCATGTCCGCGTGGGACCCGCCAGTCGCACGGGATGCTGTCCGCCGCAAGCGAGGTCTACTGCCACTTCAGGCTAGCGCCCATCCCTCCACTCCCGTGCCAAAAACCGCCCCGGCTTTCCGGACAGCACATGCAAGGCTTTCTCCAGGTTGCGCTGCTGCGCCGCATCGGTTTTGAGCTTGGCCATGTTGCGCAGCACTTCCTTTTGCCGGCTGGGCGGCAGGGCCTGCCAGTGGGCCTTGGCGGCGGGGCTTGCTTTCAAGGCCTTGAGGAACCACGCAGGCCCCGCGCCTGCCGGGCCGCCCTGGTAGTCCGCGTCGAATTCCACTTCCACCGCCACGCGATCACCGACGACAGTGCCCGACGCCTTGCGCACAACCTCGCTCAAATAGAGATAGAAGCTGCCGTCGCCGGCCGGCATCATGTTGATGCGCCAGGCCTCGCGCGGCTGGCCGTCGATGCGCACCAGCACCGGCATGGGCTTGCGCCAATCGGGTTGCAGCTTGCGTGCGCGCGCGGCGCTCACCAACACATAGGGATTGATGCCGCGGATCTCCATCTTTGCAGTGAAACGCAGAGCGCTCATGAACAGATTCTGACTGCGGCGCTGCCGGTCCAGGCCTGCTGGCACGATGGCGGCCTCCACGCTGCATCCATCACCGCACCCCTTCGATCCATTGCTGAAAGCGGCTGAGCGCCACCAGCTCGGACTTCCACTGCGGATAGCGCAGGTAGTAAGCCTTTTGCGAAGTCCACGCCAGATCACAGACACCCACAATCTGGCCCGCCTCCACGGCGCCGGCAGCGACGTAGTCGGGCAGCAAGGCAATCCCCAGCCCGGCGATGGCGCCGTTGAGAGCCATCGAGAGCAGGTCGTAGCGCGGCCCCGCAGACAGGTGCAGCGACGGCATCGCCAGATCCAGCCCCGCTTCCTGCAACCAGCGCTCCCATGCGAGCGGCACGGTGCTGTGCTGGATCAAGGGCGCACCACAGAGCAGCTTCGTCAGTTGCGCCTTGGACAGGGCCAGGCGCCCCGCAGGGGTGCGCCGCGCTTTGGGCGCCAGGCCCGCGGCGCAGTAGGGCCGCAGCTCCAGCGGAAGAATCCGCCGGGCGCAAAGACCGGGTTGTGCGCCTTCACAGAACTCGATGGCCCCATCGTGCGGCGATGTCGCAAAGTCGACCGGCCCGATGTGGGTCGAGAGGTTCAGCGTGATCTCCGGGTGGGCGCTGACAAACCCGGCCAGCCGCGGCATCAGCCAGTAGGTGGCAAAGCTCGAAGCCACACACAGGTTCAAGACGCCGCCGACGCCCTTGTTCAGAACCAGGTTCTGTGTCGCCCGTTCCAGCTGTCTCAGGGCGGTTGCAACCTCGACCCAGTAGGCGCGCCCGGCGGGCGTCAGCTGCAGCCCTGCCCGCTTGCGCACAAAGAGGCTGGTGCCCAGCAGCGCCTCCAGCCCCAGGATCTGATGGCTCACCGCACCCTGTGTGAGGTTGGCCTCCAATGCAGCTTTGGTAAAGCTTGCGTGGCTTGCGCTCAGGTCGAAGCAGCGCAGCGCCATCAACGAAGGAAGAGGGGTCATGTCATGAGCACGATTAATGCTTGCAATAAAACAATTCGCTTGCCACCTTGCTGTCGGCACTCCTACATTGCGGCTCCTACCTGATTGTGACCGGAGTAAAGCATGAGTTCAATTGATGCCAGTGTCGCGGCCCAGCGCCGTCTTGTCCTGCGTGGAATTGCTGCGGCCTGTGCTGTTGCCAGCAGCGCGCGCCTGGCATGGGCGCAGGCCACGCCCGCCACGGGATACCCGGCGCGGCCCATCCGCCTGGTGGTTCCCTCGGCGGCTGGCGGCGCGCCCGATGCGATTTGCCGGGTGATGGGCATCGAACTCGCAACGGCTTTGGGCCAGCCCGTGGTGATCGACAACAAGGCAGGCGCTGGCGGCGCCATCGGCATGAGCGAGGTGGCCCGCGCCGCGCCCGACGGCTACACGCTGGGCTACGGCAATGTCGTCACCCTGGCGATCAACAAGTCGCTCTACGCCAAACTCCCCTACGACCCGAACGCGCTGACAAGCGTCGCGCTGCTTGGCACGGTGCAGAACGCCCTTGTCGTGCGCAAAGACCTTCCCGTCGCCAACGTCAGGGAACTCATCGCCTACGCCAAGGCCCGGCCGGGGCAACTGACCATGGGGTCTGCCGGCAACGGCACGACCGGCCACCTCGGGGGAGAGCTGTTCAAAAGCCTGACCGGCACCTTTATCACCCACGTCCCATACCGCGGCAGTCCGCAGGCGATCCAGGATCTGATGGGCGGCCAGATCGACCTGATGTTCGACAACCTCTCGTCGATTGCGCCCCACATCAAGGACGGGCGCGTCAAGGCGCTGGGCGTCAGCGGCGCCCGCCGGGCGCCGCTCCTGCCCCAGTTGCCGACCATCCAGGAAAGCGGGGTGCCGGGCTACGAAACCACAGCCTGGGGCGGCATCGTCGGCCCGAAGGGACTTCCCGGCGAGATCGTGACCCGCCTGAACGTCGAGATCAACCGGATCCTGGCCATGCCTGCCGTGCGCGCCAAGTACGCCACCATGGCCTTCGAGACCATGGCATCCCCTGCCAACCTGCTGATGACCATGGCCATGATGGAAACCCCGCGTTGGGCGGAAGTGATCAAGCGCTCGGGCGCCAAAGTCGAATGAGCAATCCAGAACATGGGCCTGGCAGCTTCGTGCTGCGCGGCGGCGAGGTCATCGATGGTTCGGGGGCCGTGCGTTTTGCCGCAGACGTCGTCGTGGAGCAAGGCCGGATTGCCGCCATCACGCCGCCTGGCGAAGGCCGTGCGGACCGCATCCTGCAGATCGACGGCAGGGTGGTCTGCCCGGGTTTCATCGACAGCCATTCGCACGATGACGTGCAGGTGCTCAGGCAAACCCTTGCTCAGCCCAAACTGTCGCAAGGCGTCTGCACTGTGGTCACGGGCAACTGCGGCATCAGCCTGCCCCCGCTGGCGACAGACAGCCCCCCGGCACCGCTGGACATCCTGGGCAAGGACGCCTACCGGTTCAGCCGTTTTGCCGACTATGCCCGCGCCATCGACGAAGCCAGGCCCTGCGTCAACGTCGTTCCCCTGGTCGGGCACATCAGCATCCGGATCAAACATGTTCCGGACCTGACGCGCAGTGCTTCCGAAGGCGAGACCCGTGCGATGCGCGGGGAAGTGGAAGCTGCGCTGGCGGCCGGCGCCTTTGGCCTGTCCACGGGGGTGTACTACCCGCCGGCCCGGGCCGCCAACACCGAGGAGTTGCTGGGCGTCTGCGCGGCGCTCAAGGGGCGCAATGCAATTCTCGCGATGCACATCCGCGACGAAGCGGACGCTGTCGTCCCGGCGCTGCAAGAAGCGCTGTTCGTTGGTGCGCGGAGCCAGGCCCGGCTGGTGATTTCACACCACAAGGTCATGGGGTCCGCCAACCACGGACGCACGCAGGACACGCTGCGGATGATCGATGCAGCCGCTTCCACGCAGGACGTCTGCCTGGACTGCTATCCCTACGAAGCATCATCGACGATGCTGGACGCGCAAAAGGCAGCGCGCACCGGCAACGTCCTGATCACCTGGAGCAGCCCCCATCCCCTGGCGAGCGGCCGCACGCTGAAGTCACTCGCGCAGGAGTGGGGCATCGGTCTGGAGGAAGCCGCAGCCAAGCTCATGCCCGGCGGCGCGATCTATTTCTCCATGTCGCAGCAGGATGTGGAGCGGGTGCTGTCCCATCCAGCCACGATGATCGGCTCCGATGGCCTGCCCCATGACCAGCGGCCGCATCCTCGCTTGTGGGGCACGTTTCCCAGGGTCCTGGGGCACTACAGCCGCGAGCGCAAGCTGTTTGCGCTGGAAGCGGCTGTGCACAAGATGACCGGTTTGCCAGCGCAACGCTACGGCCTGACCGGACGGGGCCTGCTGAAGGAAGGGAACGCGGCCGACCTTGTGGTTTTCGACCCGGACCGCATCCGTGAAGGATCGACTTATGAAAATCCCACCAACCCGGCCATCGGCATCGACGCGGTCATCGTCAACGGCCTGATTGCGATGTGGCAGGGCGATGTGCTGAACTCCCACGCCGGTCAGCGTCTGAGGCCACAAGCATGAAAGTCTGTGTCATCGGTGCAGGCGTGGTTGGCTGCGCGAGCGCCTACCAGTTGGCCCGCGTTGGCCACGAGGTCCTGCTGCTGGACTCCGCGCCGCAGCCCGCATCGGGTGCGAGCTTCGCCAATGGCGCCCAGTTGAGCTACAGCTACGTCGAGCCCCTGGCCAATCCGGCCACGTTCAAGTCCATCCCGAAGATGCTGCTGGACCCCCAATCGCCTCTGGGACTGCGCCTTCGTCCGAGTGTCAGCCAATGGAAATGGATCGCTTCGTTCTTGCGCAGTTGCGCGCCGGAGCGCTCTCGCCGAGGCTCTCTGGCCTTGCTGGCAAGCGCTTCGCTGAGCCGGATGACAAACGAGCGATGGATGGCCGAAGATGGGCTGGATTTTGCAGTCCAGCGCAACGGCAAGCTGGTTCTCTGTCCTAACGCCGAAAGTCTTGCAAGCCAGGCCAGGCAGATCCAGCTGCAGTCGGGGCGTGGTGCCGAGCAAACGCTGCTGACGCGGGATGCCTGCGTCTCGCTGGAACCGGCGCTCGCGTCATATCCGGGCTTTGTCGGCGGCGTCTGGACTCCCAGTGAGTGCGCAGCCGATCCACGTGCCTATTGCAATGCGCTGCTCCATACCGCAAGCACCCGCGGCATCCGGATGCAATGGTCGACCACGGCAAGCAGCTTTGTCATCGAGAACCAGCGGGTCGTGTGTCTGCACACGAGCGCCGGTGAGATCACGGCAGACGCCTTCGTTCTGGCCACGGGAATTGATGCGCCGCAGCTGGCCCGGCAACTGGGTGAGTCACTCCTGATTGAGCCCATCAAGGGCTTCAGCCTGACTTTGGGGATGCATCCAGGCCAGCGCGCACCTGTCACCAGCGTCACCGATCTGGCCAGGAAAACGGTCCTCGCCCCTTTGGGCGGCAAGTTGCGCGTCGCGGCGTTCGCCGAGTTGGGGCGCATGGACCTGAAGATTCCGGCGCGTCGGCTTGCGCAGATCCAGCGGACTGTGGAGACCATCTATCCAGGGCTGTGCGATTTCAACGCGCCCGGCGCCTGGGCCGGCCTGCGTCCCGCCACACCGGACTCCCTGCCTGTGGTCCGGCAATCCCGGGTTGCCAATGCCTTCCTGAACGTGGGCCATGGCGCCTTGGGCTTCACCCTGGCGGCAGGCTGCGCGGTGCAAATCACCGAAGCCATCCACGAGGCCCGGGGCAGACCCCAGAGCAATACGCCACTCAGCGCGAGTCCGGCAGCAGCACCTCGATGCGCGTGAGCCAGCGCACATGGCGCGGACCGGGCCGCAGGTCTTGCAGCGAGCGCAGCGAGGGCAGGCCTTCGGAGTCCAGCAGCTCGCTCTCGCCCTGGCGCAGCACCACGACCACGCCGTCGCCCAGGCCGCTGTTGTACAGCTCGCCCCAGGAGAAGCTGGCCTGGTAGCCGTCCCTGGCGGTCAACAAGACCACGGCCTTGCGGATGGCATGGCGGTCGGGCGTGAGGACGGCGCGGTCCAGCAGTTCTTTCAGCGGAACGCCCTGGTAGCGGATGGCCAGCTGCACCTGCTTGCCATCCTGCGTGATGCTGCGCTGCTCGCTGTAGTCACGCCGTTGCAAGGCCTGCAGGTCGGCGCGCGACAAGGACAGCGGCTTTTGCACCGCGCCTGTGACCTGCAACAGCGCCTCCTGCGCGGCGGTCGGCAGCGCCACGCACAAGGCCAGCAAGAAGCAAGCGATGGCGCGGGAAATCATCGCGGCCTCAGGGTGCACCGAAACCCACGCGGCGCAGCACGGCCTGGGCCGGCGGCGAGAGAATGTACTGCGCCAGTTGCGCGGCCTGCGCATCGCCCTGGCGTGCGGTCAGGCCGTAGCTGGCCGCCACTTGCAGGTCGACCGGCACCTGGACGATCTGCAGGCGCGGCACTTCGCGCTGGGCCGACACGGCGCCTGTGCAATAGGTCAGGAAGACATCGGCCCTGCCCTCGTCCATCAGCCAGGCATAGGTGCCGCGGCCGGCCGGCGGTTGCGGCGAATCCGCTCCGCCACTGAGCTTGAGGGCCTTGGCATCCAGCGCTGCGTACGCGCCGGGGCGCAGCGCTTCCGCGCGGCGAAACAGCGCCCAGGCGTAATCGCCCGATGGGTCGGCCTTGGGCGTTGACGTGCCCACACGCACCGCGGGCTGCAGCAGCGTGTCGAGCAAGGTCTCGGGTGTGGCGCGCAGCGTGGGCGCGGCCAGGGCGCACATCTGGTTGCGCGCGAAGACCTGCGGCGCCTGCCAGCCGCCGGAGCGGGCCAGGCGCTGCGGGTGGTCGGTATCGGCGGAAGCGAAGACCTGGGCGGGCTCGCCTTTTTCGATGCGCTCACGCAGCAGGCCGGAAGCGCCGAAGGTCAGCTGCACTTTCTGGCCGCTCTGCGCCTCGTACTGCCTGGCCACCTCGGTCAGCGCCTCGCGCAGGCTGCCCGCTGCGTATACCTGCACGGCCTGCGCCTGCGCCGCACCGGCCGTCACAAGCAGCCCCGCCAGCAGCAAGAACGCGCGCACCGGCGGCTCACTTGTTGGCGTTGGGGAAGAACAGCTGTTCGCCGCTGATCTTGTAGCTGGCAACCACGGCCTGGCCAGCCGGCGAGACGATCCAGTCGACGAACTTTTGCGCTTCGGCGGCCTTGAGGTGCGGGTACTTGGCGGGGTTGACCACCATCACGCCGTACTGGTTGAACAGCCTGGCGTCGCCTTCCACCAGCACGGCCAGGTCGGCCCGGTTCTTGAAGCTCAGCCAGGTGCCGCGGTCGGCCAGCACATAGGCGTTGGACGATGCGCCGATGTTCAGCGCCGGCCCCATGCCGCAGCCGCATTCCTTGTAGCCCGCGCCCTTCTTGTCGGCCACGCCGGCCTGGGTCCAGTAGCGCAGTTCGGCCGCATGCGTGCCGCTCTTGTCGCCGCGCGAGATGAAGGGCGCGTTGGCGGCCGAAATCTTCTTCAAGGCCTCGACGATGTCCTTGCCCCTGGTGCCGGCCGGATCGTTCTTCGGGCCGACCAGCACGAAGTCGTTGTACATCACCGGGTAGCGCTTGACGCTGCCGCCCTCGGCGACGAATTTTTCCTCGGCCACGGTGTCGTGCACGAACAGCACGTCGGCATCGCCGCGGCGCGCCATGTCGATGGCCTGGCCCGTGCCCACGGCCACCACCTTGGTGTCGATGCCTGTGGCCTTCTTGAACTCGGGGATCAGCAGGCCGAACAGGCCAGACTGCTCGGTGGAAGTGGTCGAGGCCATGGTGATGGACTGGCTCCAGGCCGTGGACGCTATCAAACTGCTAGCGAGCAGCGCCCATCCCATGCGGGCTGCAGCCCCAAACACCTTGGCACCTGGCTTGAACTTCATGCGGATTCCCCTTTGACGAACAGATCGGCCTCGCGCGAGGTTTCGCCCAGGCGAGGCCCGTTGAAAAATTCCTGCACCGGCAGGTCGGCCAGCACGCGGCCGTGCTCCAGGTAGACCACGCGGGTGGCCAGGCGCTTGACCTGGCCCAGGTTGTGGCTGGCAAAGACCAGGGTCATGCCGGTCTGCGCAAACTCCGCCATCAGCGCCTCGACCTCGCGCTTGGCATGCGGGTCCAGGCTGGACGTGGGCTCGTCCAACAGCAGCATGTCGGGCTTGAGGCTCCAGGCCCGCGCCAGCGCCAGGCGCTGCTGCTGGCCGCCCGACAGCGCGCGCGCGTTGCGCAGCGCCGTCTCGCCCAGGCCGACCCGGCCCAGCGCCAGCAGGGCCCGCTCGCGCGCCGCACGCCAGCGCATGCCGCGGATCCACAGCCCCAGGGCCACGTTGTTCAGGGCGCTGGTGCGCAGCACGAAGGGCCGCTGGAACAGCATGGCCTGGCGCATGGCGCTGTCGCGCAGCACCGAGCCGCGGCTGGGCGCGACCAGGCCGTGCAGCACGCGCAACAGCGTGCTCTTGCCGCTGCCGTTGGCGCCGATCAGTGCCACCCGCTCGCCGGCGGCGATGCGCAGCTCCACGCCGGTCAGCGCCGCAACGGCGCCAAAACGCACGTCCACCGCCTTGAGCTGCATCTGGCCGCTCATCCCGCAGCCCCCACCAGCAGCGGCTGCTCACTGGCGCCGGCGCGCCAGCGCCGCACGGCCGCGATCAGCGCATTGAGCACCAGCACCACGCCCAGCAGCACGATGCCCAGCGCCAGGGCCAGCGGCAGGTCGCCCTTGCTGGTCTCCAGCGCGATGGCCGTGGTCATCACACGGGTGAAGCCGTCGATGTTGCCGCCGACGATCATCACCGCGCCCACCTCGGAGATGGCACGGCCGAAGCAGGCGATCAGCACGGTGAGCAGGGCATAGCGTTCGTCCCAGGCCAGCAGCAGGCCGCGCAGCAAGGTGCCGGCACCCAGCGAGCGCAGCTGCTCGCCGTGGGCGCGGTCCGTGTCCTCCACCACCTGGCGGGTCAGGGCCGCGGCCACCGGCAGCACCAGGATGGCCTGGGCCAGCACCATGGCCGGGAAGGCGAACAGCCAGCCCAGAAAGCCCAGCGGCCCGGAGCGTGACAGCAGCAGGTAGACCACCAGGCCGACCACCACCGAAGGCACGGCCAGCAAGGTGTTGAGCACGGTGAGCACGGCGCCGCGGCCGGCAAAGCGGGCCACGCCCAGCCAGGCGCCCAGCAGCATGCCGGCGCCGCAGGCCAGGAGGCAGGCCGTGGCGCTGACGGCCAGCGAGCGGCTGACGATGGACAGCAGCACTGGATCTGCGCCCGCAATCAATTGCAGCGCCGTCGCGGCGCTGTCGGAAAAGGTGTTCATGCAGGCAGCGATGCTAGGTGCGGCGCAGCATGGGCGCATCGGGGATGGCGAGCTAAGAAGCGCATTGCATAGGTGGGCCGCGCCCCTGAAGCGGCCTGCGCGCCATGCTGGATACTTGGGCACCGTGCACAAGATCGAACTGTCCTATGCCCTGTCCAGCCGCCGCCAGGCGGGCGCGGCGATCCGCAATGCGCTGATGGACCTGCTGCACGCGGTCGAGGAAGAAGGCTCGATCTCGGCGGCCGCCAAGGCCGTCGGCCAGTCCTACCGCCATGTCTGGGGCGAGCTCAAACGCTGGGAGGCCGAGCTGGGCCGCGAGCTCATCGTCTGGGAGAAAGGCCAGCGCGCGCGCCTGTCGGAGTTCGGCCAGAAGCTGCTGTGGGCCGAGCGCCAGGCCCAGGCCCGCCTCGCGCCGCAGATCGAGGCCTTGCACGCCGACCTGGAGCGTGCCTTCGCCGTGGCCTTCGACGACCAGGCCCATGTGCTCAATTTCTACGCCAGCCACGACGACGCCCTGGTCTTGCTGCGCGAGCACGCCGCCCAGTCGCGCCTGCACCTGGACATCCGCTTCACCGGCAGCGTCGACGCCATCAGCGCGCTCAACGAAGGGCGCTGCGCGATGGCGGGTTTTCACACGCCGCCCTCGCCGCTGGCCGGCACCCTGGCCCAGCAGACCTACCAGCCGCTGCTGCAGCCCGGCCTGCACAAGATCATCGGCTTTGCCCGCCGCAGACAGGGCCTGCTGGTGGCGCCGGGCAACCCCCTGGGCCTGGCCAGCCTGGCCGACGTGGCGCGCAGCAAGGCCCGCTATGTCAACCGCGCGCTGGGCACGGGCACCCGCCTGCTGGCCCAGGAGCTGCTGGCCCAGGCCCAGTTGCAGCCCACCGCCCTGCAAGGCTGGGACAGCAGCGAGCCTTCGCATGCGGCGGTGGCCCAGGCCATCGCCTCGGGCGCCGGCGATGCCGGCCTGGCCATCGAGGCAGCGGCGCGCGGCCGCGCCCTGGACTTCGTGCCCCTGCTGGAAGAGGACTACTGGCTGGTCTGCCTGAAGTCGGCGCTGGAGCAGCCGGCCACGCAGGCCCTGCTCATGCTGCTGCGCAGTGCCGGGTGGCAGACGCAACTGGCCACCCTGCCCGGCTACCGGCCCGAGCACAGCGGCCAGGTGCTCAGCCTGAGCCAGCAGCTGCCGTGGTGGAAGTTCGCCCGGCCCAAGGCCAAAAAAGCCCGCTAGCCCCCGCCCAATGGCCCTCAGCCGCTAGCAAATCAGGAGCGCTCAGAGCGCGCAGCTGCGAAAGCCGACGAAGCCGTCGTCGCGTTCGGGCAGGGCGAAGCGGCGCAGGCGCGGCGACTTCATGCGGGCCCGGGCGGCAAAGGAAGCGCCGCGCTGCACCCGCGCCACACCGAAGTGGGGCTGGGCTTCGAGGTCGCTGCCCAGCGTCCAGGCAGCCGGCGTGAAGCCGGGCCAGGGCCGCAGCGTGCTGGCCGTCCATTCACGCACATCGCCCCAGCGAAAGCCGCGCCGGCCCGCCTGGTGCGCCGCCATCTCCCACTCCACCTCGGTGGGCAGGCGCCGGCCGGCCCAGCGGGCCCAGGCATCGGCTTCCCACCAGCTCAGGTGCATGGCGGCCTGCGTGCCGGCCATGCGGGTGGACTTGCCGAAATGCGTCTGCAGCACGGCGCCGCTGGCCACGCCGATCTGCTCCACATGGCGCGGGCCGCGCCGGCCCTCACCCTGCGCCTCGACCTGCAACCAGGCCCAGCCCGCCGGCTGCCAGAGCTCCTGGCGGTCGTAGCCGCCGTCGTCGACAAACTCCACGTACCGCGCCCAGCTCACCGGCTGCGCGTCGATCTCGAACTCAGGCACTTCGACCTCGTGCGCCGGCTGCTCGATGTCAAAGGCAAAGCCGCTCTCGGCCATGCCCAGCAGCCAGCGGCCCGCCGGCACCAGCACCGGCTCGCGCGGCGCGCTGCCAGGTGGCAGCGCCAGCCGCACCGACAGGCCCAGCGCCTGGGCCTGGGCCAGCAACTGCTCGCCTCGCAGGTCTTCGTGGAACAGCGCGGCGCGGAAAAAATGCAGGGCGCTGTCGTCCTCGGGCGTCTTGTCCAGCAGTTCCAGCACGCTCTCGTGGGTCTCCAGCAGGTAGGCGCGCACCGCCTGCATGTCGGGCAAGGCCAGCTGCCAGCGCGCCGCGTGCGGGGCCAGCAGCGGATTGAACCAGCTGTCGGCCATGGGATCGATGGAGGCCAGCCGCACCGGGTCGGCCGGGCAGGCCGGGCCCAGCGCGCGCTGCGGGTTGCGGCTGATCCAGTATTCGGCGAACCAGGCGACGTGGCCGCCCAGCCAGACCGGCAGCTCCAGGTCGGCCCGCTGCGGCACGGCCAGCGCGGACGCGCCTGCCATGGCCTCCTCGAAGCACCCCAGCAGGTGCAGGCTGTGGTTGCGCGCATCCATCAGCGCCAGCGACAGCAGTTCCCGCCCGGCACGGCGCATCTGCGGCTGGTCGATCGCCGCCGGCAAAGCCTCGGGGCTGAGGAAGGTCATGGCCTATTATTCACCCCCGCCCGGCGCCGCCCACGTGGCTACGGGAAAACCCGCTCGGGCTCCGTCAGGCTTCTTTCAGCGCCAGCGGGTTAGTATTTAGGGCTTAAGCGCGTCAAAGAGCGCGCTGTCCTTTTCTCAAGAAAACACGGAGCAAGCAGTGTCAGCACTCCTCAAACTCTCTCTGGGCGTCGACTGGATCAGCGAGCGGCTCGGCTGGGTCGCCGCGCTGGCCGTTCTGGCCGCGGCCCTGATCTCGGCGGGCAACGCCTTCATCCGCTATACCCTGGACATCAGCTCCAACGGCTGGCTCGAGATCCAGTGGTACCTGTTCGCCGCCGTGGTGATGCTGGGCGCGCCCGTCGTGCTGCGCCTGAACGAGCACGTGCGCGTCGACCTGATCTACGGCAAGCTCAAAGGCAACGCCCCGGTCTACGTCGACCTGTTCGGCCTGATCTTCTTCCTGCTGCCGGTGATGGCCCTGCTGGCCTACCTGAGCTGGCCGCTGCTGGTCAAGATGTTCGTGATGAACGAGATGTCCAGCAACGCCGGCGGCCTGATCCGCTGGCCCGCCATGCTGATGCTGCCGCTGGGCTTTGGCCTGATGTTCCTGCAAGGCCTGTCCGAGATCGTCAAGCGCATCTGCTACCTGCAGGGCACTTACCAGATGGACACGCACTACGAAGCGCCAGTGCAATAAAGAACAACAAGAACACCAGATAGACGGACCCACACCATGCAAATGGAAAACTTCGCCCCCTTCATGTTCGGGGCGCTCATCTTCGTGATGCTGATCGGCTTCCCGGTCGCGTTCTCGCTGGCCGCCCTGGGCCTGGCCAGCGGCTTCTTCGCCATCGAGATGGGCTGGTTTCCGGCCAGCTTCATGGCCAACCTGCCGATCAACGTCTTCGGCATCCTGTCCAACGACCTGCTGCTGGCCATCCCCTTCTTCACCTTCATGGGCGCCATCCTGGAGAAGTGCGGCCTGGCCGAGGACATGCTCGACTCCATGGGCCAGCTGTTCGGCCCGGTGCGCGGCGGCCTGGGCTACTCGGTCATCATCGTGGGCTTCATCCTGGGCGCCATCACCGGCACCGTGGCCGGCCAGGTGATCGCCATGGCGCTGATCTCGCTGCCGGTGATGATCCGCTACGGCTACAACATGCGTTACGCCACCGGCGTGCTGGCCGCCTCGGGCACCATCACCCAGCTGGTTCCGCCGTCCCTGGTGCTGGTGGTCATGGCCGACCAGCTGGGCCGCTCGGTGGGCGACATGTACAAGGGCGCCTGGGGCCCCTCCATCCTGCAGGTGCTGATCTTCGCGCTCTACACCTTTGCGCTCAGCTGGATCAAGCCGCACCACGTGCCGGGCGTGCCCAAGTCGGCGCGCACCATGTCCGGCGCCAAGCTGTGGCTGAAATGCCTGCGCGGCATCATCCCTTCGGCCGTGCTGATCTTCGCCGTGCTCGGCTCCATGGGCGGCCTGCCCTTCATCAACACCGCCATCTGCACGCCGACCGAAGCCGGCGCCATGGGCTGCGTGGGCGCGCTGATCCTGGCCGCCATCCACAAGCGCCTGAACCGCCCGCTGGTCTGGGAAGCCATGGTCAGCACCATGCGCCTGACGGCCATGGTGGTGTTCATCCTGATCGGCTCGCGCGTGTTCTCCATGGTCTTCCAGGGCGTGGACGGCGCCAAGTGGGTCGAGCACCTGCTCACCGGCCTGCCCGGTGGCCAGACCGGCTTCCTGGTCGTCGTCAACATCTTCATCTTCTTCCTGGCCTTCTTCCTGGACTTCTTCGAGATCGCCTTCATCATCCTGCCGATGCTCGGCCCGGTGGCCGACAAGATGGGCATCGACCTGGTGTGGTTCGGCGTGCTGCTGTGCGTGAACATGCAAACCAGCTTCATGCACCCGCCCTTCGGCTTCGCGCTGTTCTACCTGCGCGGCATCGCCGACACGCTGTACAAGGAAAAGCGCATCGACAAGCCGGTGCTGTCCAACGACATCTACCTGGGCTCCATCCCCTGGGTGATCATGCAGCTGGTGCTGGTGGCCATCGTCATCTTCGTGCCGGAGACGGTCACCGCCTTCCTCGACAAGGAAGAGAAGGTCGACATCGACAAGGTGCAGATCGAGCTGCCGGTGGACAACCTCTCGCCGCCCGCCACGCCGGGCATTCCCGGCGCCGAGCCCTCGGCGGACGACGAGCAGAAGAAGTCGGACGACGAACAAAAGAAGATGGACGAGTTGTTCAACCCCACCCCTGACAAAGACGCAGCCAAGAAGTGATCGAGCCCGCCGGCCCGCCGCCCTTTCGCTTCGAACTGCCCCTGGGCATGCCGCTGCAGGGGCCGGCCTTCTCCCTGCCCTTCAAACTGCTGGTCACGGCCGTGGTCTTTGGCAGCGTCGCATGGTTCGTGCGGCTGTGGCTGGGCGGCTCGTTGCCCGGCGTGTTCAGCTGGTTCATGGCCGCGCTGGCCATGATGCTCTACACATGGTGGTGCGCCGTGCGCAGCGTGACGCGGCTGGACAGCCAGGGCCTGTCGCAGACCTGGATCTGGGACAAGAAGATGGAACTGCGCGAGCTGGCCTACGGCAAGATCATCCGCGTCAAGGGCCTGGACTGGCTGATCGCCCCGCGCCTGTACGTGCGCACCCTGCTGGGCAAGTTCGCCGTCTTCTATGCCGCCGACCCGGTGATGCTGGTCGAGTTCGAGCGCCTGGTCGCCGAGCTCAAGGCGTTTCGGGGATTTCGCTGAGCGTCGACTGCGCGCTCTCGCGCGGCAACTCATAAAGGAAGAACGGGGGCGCATCCGGCCGGCTGCGCTGCAAGAGGGGCTTGGCAACGTTGTAGACCGGCACGCCGTTGATGGTGCGGGCCTGCAACGTGCCGCGGTGCGCATGACCATGGAACACCGCGTCCACCGGGTAGCGCAACAGCGGCTCTTCCAGCCGGCTGCTGCCCAGGAAGGGAAAGATCTCCACCGGCTCACCCTGCACCGTGCCCGCGATGGGCGAGTAGTGCAGCAGTGCGATCCGCCGGGGCGTGCGCAGCTTGGCCAGCGCGGACTCCAGCTTCATCGCTTCGTTCAGCGCCTCCTGCACGAACAGCTTGATCGCCGGCTCGCCCCAGGCACCCAGCGAGCCGCGGCCAAAGCCGCCGGCAAAGCCCTTGACGCCGGCGATGCCCACGCCCTCGATCTCGCAGGCCTCGCCGTCGAGCACGCGCACACCGACTTTGACCAGCGCCTCGACCACCGCCTCGGGCGTTCCCGATTCGTAGTCATGGTTGCCCAGCACCGCGACGACGGGCACCGCCACCGCAGCCAGTTCCTCGGCCAGGATCTTCGCCTCCTCGGCCGTGCCGTAGTCGGTCAGATCGCCGCACAACAGCAAGGCGTCGGCGGCCTCCGCGGCCTGCGCGAAAAAGCCGCGCAGCGTGCCGGCGGAGTCCTTGTTGACATGGATATCGCCAACAGCGGCGAAGCGGACATGGGTGGGGGATTTGGGGCTGGACATGGAAGCCGGTCGGATCAGGGGTCCATCGTGGGCGATTGCGCGCACCAGTGCCATCGGAGTGCTCCCGCAAGAGCTGTAGGCCTTTGCCGACGCGCGATGGGGCAGTCGGCCCGACCGCACGGCGCCCAGCCGCCCCTAGCCTGTATGCATGACGCCGCCCACCGCCCTTGCCCCCTCGCTGGAAGAAGAAGTCGATCCGCTGACCGCCGACTTCTACCGGCAGGCCCTGCGCGCCCTGAACGAGGCGCAGATTCCCTTTCTGGTGGGCGGGGCCTTTGCCCATGCCTGCTACACCGGCATCCGCCGCCCGACCAAGGACCTGGACCTGTTCATCCGGCGCCAGGACTACGAGCGCATCGCCCGGCTGATGCAGGGGCGCGGCTGGCGCACCGAGATGAGCTACCCCCACTGGCTGGCCAAGGTCTACCACGGCCGGGAGTTCATCGATCTGATCTTCAACTCCGGCAACGGCCTGACGCCGGTGGACGAACGCTGGTTCCAGGGCAACTTCCAGGCCGATGTGCTGGGCGTGCCGGTGCGCATCGCCAATGCCGAAGACGGCCTGCTGTCCAAGGCCTTCATCATGGAACGCGAGCGCTATGACGGCGGCGACATCGCCCATCTGCTGCAGGCCACCGCCGAGCGCCTGGACTGGGCGCAGCTGCTGGAGCGCTTCGGGCCGCACTGGCGCGTTCTGCTGGCCCACCTGACCCTGTTCGGCTACATCTACCCGGGCGAGCGGCACCGCATCCCCGCCTGGGTGATGGCCACGCTCACTGGCAGGCTGGCCGATGAAACGCGCAGCCCGCCGGCGCAGGACCCGCATGTCTGCGCCGGCACCCTGCTCTCGCGCGAGCAGTACCTGCACGACGTGACCAAGCTGGGCTACGTGGACGGACGCCTCACGCCGGCCAGCACCATGACCGGCCAGGACGTCGCCTCCTGGACCGAGGCCATCCCAGCCAAGCCGGCTGACCCTGCGTCCACCGGCGCTGCCTGAACCGGCGCGGTTGCCAAGCCGCTGCTTCACAGGCAGGATATTGCTGCACTGCGGGGAAAACCGTGCCCCGCCTGGCATCCCGATGTTTTTCGTCTGGCCTAAGTTCCTCTGGCTGATGCTGGCCCTGCCCCTGCTGCCGGCCCTCTACGTCTGGCTGCTGCGCCGCCGCGGCAAGCTGGCCGTGCGCTACAGCAGCCTGGGCGTTGTCCGCGCCGCAGCGGCCGGTCGCCACTGGCGGCGCCACGTTCCACCGGCCCTGCTGCTGCTGGCCTGCTCGGCACTGTTGTTCGCCGCGGCGCGCCCGGTGGCCCGGGTGCCACTGCCCTGGGCCCGCTCCTCGGTCCTGCTGGCCATGGACGTGTCCCTGAGCATGCGCGTCAGCGACGTCAAGCCCACCCGCCTGGTGGCCGCGCAGGAGGCAGCCAAGCTGTTCCTGCGCGACCTGCCGCGCAACGTCGAGGTCGGCCTGATCACCTTCGCCGGCAGCAGCCAGGTGGCGCAGCGCGCGACGCTGGACCGCGCAGCCCTGGTAGAGGCCATCGACGGCTTCCAGATGCAGATGGGCACAGCCGTGGGCAACGCCATCGCCCTGTGCCTGGCCGAACTGTTTCCCGACCACGGCATCGACGTGGGCGAGATGACTTTCGGCGGCAAGCGCCAGGGCCGCAGCCTGGACGACAAGGACAAGCCGCCACCCAGGCAGATCACGCCGGTGCCACCAGCCTCTTACACCTCGGCCGCCATCATCTTGCTCAGCGACGGCCGCCGCACCACCGGCATCGACACGCTGGAGGCAGCCAAGATGGCGGCCGACCGCGGCGTGCGCGTCGACGTCGTCGGACTGGGAACCATCGAGGGCGAGCACACCCCGGCCGAGGGCATGCCCATCTACCTGCGACTGGACGAACCCACGCTGCGCGAGGTCGCGCGCATGACCGGCGGCGAGTACTTCCACGCCGGCACGGCGGAGAAGCTGCGCAGCGTCTACGAGAACCTGGGCTCACGCCTGCAGGTGCAGGCGCGCGAGACCGAGCTGACCGGCCTGCTGGCCATGGGCTCGGCCCTGCTCACGCTGGCAGCGGGCCTGCTGTCCCTGCTCTGGCTGCGCCGCCTGGCCTGAGGCGCGGGGCATCGCATGCGCCATGCGCGTGAGACCAAAGGGATAGCCAAACCTGGCACCCAATAGAGGTTTTCGACTTGTGATTGGCAGGTAGCCTGAGCTTCCAACCACCAAGGAGCTCGGCATGCGCTACCAGGTATTCGGTCGCCACACAGGGCTGCGCGTGTCCTCCCTCGCTTTGGGAACCGGCAATTTCGGCACGGCCTGGGGTTACGGCGCTGAGCCAGATGAAGCACGCCGCATGTTCGAGTGCTACCTCGAAGCAGGCGGCAACTTCATTGACACGGCCGACCAGTACCAGGCGGGGCAGTCTGAAACCCTGCTCGGTGAGTTCATCGGCGCACGACGCGACCACCTTGTGCTGGCCACGAAGTACACGATGGGCCAAGACCAGGCCGGCGGACTGCTGGTCACCGGCAACAGCCGGCTCAACATGCGCCGCTCGGTGGAGGGCAGCCTCAAGCGCTTGCGAACCGATCGCATCGACCTGCTGTGGGTCCACATGCCTGATGGCGTGACGCCCATCGACGAAATCGTGCGAGGCCTCGATGACCTGGCGCGCGCCGGAAAGATTCTGTACGCCGGGCTCTCGGACTTTCCTGCCTGGCGGGCGTCGCGTGCGGCCACGCTGGCCGAGCTTCGCGGTACGCTCCCGATTGCCGGGCAACAGATCGAGTACAGCCTCGTGGCGCGGACACCAGACCGCGAGCTGATGCCCATGGCACGCGCGTACGGACTCGGGACGGTCGCATGGTCACCGCTGGGCGGTGGCCTGCTCACCGGCAAGTACCGCCGTGGCGAGCAAGGCCGGGCCACCCAACTTGGCTTCCTGATTCACCAGGAAGACAGTGCCCAGAAGGCCGCCATCCTCGACGAGTTGGACAAGGTGGCCGCGCAGCTGGAGACGAACCAGGGGCGGGTTGCGCTCGCCTGGGTGGGCGCACAGGACATCATTCCCATCCTCGGGCCGAAGTCCTTGAAGCAGCTCGAGGACAACCTTGCGGCCGCCGACCTGGCGCTGTCGGTGGAGCAGCTTGCGAGATTGAGTGCCGTGAGCACCGTTGCGGCCGGCTTCCCCCACGAGATGCTGCTGGTCCCGAGCACGGCCGAGCGGCTGGCGGGCGGACAGCGAGAACCCATCAAGACTCCCGTCGAAGGGGTGCGTTGAGCGCATGAAAAAAGCCCCGCGGCGCGGGGCTTTTTTTGCGGAGCGCAGGACGCTCAGTACAGCTTGACGGTTTGCATGTAGCGGTCGAATTGCGACTCGCAGAAACGCGCCCACAGGATCTGGTCCTTCTGGAAGGTGCGGTAGTCGGCGTAGATCTTCTTCCAGGCCGCGTTCTTGGTGTCCAGCTCGTTGTAGGTCTGCATGGCGGCCTTGAACGAGGCGTCCAGGATGTCCTTGCTGAAAGGCAGGACCTTGGTCTTGGCGCCCACCAGCTGCTTGAGGGCCGTCGGATTGAGCTGGTCGTACTTGGCGGTCATGTCCAGCGTGGCCAGGGCCGACGCGGCTTCCAGGATGGCCTTGTTCTCGGGCGACAGGCCGTCCCAGGCTGCCTTGTTGATGTAGGCCGACACTTCCGGGCCACCTTCCCACCAGCCGGGGTAGTAGTAGTGGGGAGCGACCTTGTTGAAGCCCAGCTTCTGGTCGTCGTACGGACCCACCCATTCGGCGGCATCGATCGTGCCCTTTTCCAGCGCGGCGTAGAGCTCACCACCCGGCAGGTTCTGCGGCACCACGCCGAGTTTTTCCAGCACCTTGCCGGCGAAGCCGCCGACGCGGAACTTCAGGCCCTTCAAGTCGGCCACGGTCTTGATCTCCTTGCGGAACCAGCCGCCCATCTGGGCGCCGGTGTTGCCGGCGGCCAGGCTGACCATGTTGTAGCCGGCGTAGAACTCGTTCATCAGCTTGCGGCCGTTGCCGTGCATCATCCAGGCGTTGGTCTGGCGGGTGTTCATGCCGAACGGGATGGCTGCGCCCAGCGCGAAGCACTCGTTCTTGCCGAAGAAGTAGTAGCCCACGGTGTGGGCCATCTCGATCGAGCCCTGCTGCACGCCGTCGACCACGCCGAAAGCGGGCATCAGCTCGCCGGCTGCATGGACGGAGATCTCGAACTTGCCGCCCGACATGGCCTTGACGGCCTTGGCGAAGACCTCACCGCCGCCATAGATGGTGTCCAGCGCCTTGGGGAAGCTCGATGCCATGCGCCAGCGGATGGCCTGCTGGGCTTGCACGGCCGGGGCGATGCCGGTGGCCAGAATGCCGGCGATGCCGGTATTCTTGATGATGGAACGACGATCCATGGATGAAAGACTCCGTTATGGTTTTGGAAGCGTGGATGATGCTGTGGCCCGACAGCGAATGCTTGCAGGACCCTGGCAATCCGCATCTGGGCTTGTACTTAAGACGAAGCGCTGAAACGCTAAAGCATGCGCCGCTGCCTGCGCGCCGGGCCTGTCTGTTTGCTTTCGATTACAGTTTTTGCGACTGCATGAAGCGGTCGAAGGTGGCCTCGGTAAAACGGAACCACAGGTTCTGGTCAGAGCGAAAGCGCGCGTAGTCGCTGTAGACCTTGCGCCAGCTCGGGTTGCGCACGCCCAGCTCCGCGTACAAGGCCATGGCATGGCGGAAAGCCTCGGCCATCACGTCGGGCGGAAAGGGCCGCAGCCTGGCGCCACCGGCCACCAGCTGCTTGAGCGCGCCGGGGTTCTTCACGTCGTAGCGGGCCTGCGTGACCACGTGGGCATAGGCGCTGGCGGTCTCGACGATGCCCTTGTAGTCGGCCGGCAGCGCCTCGTAGGCGCGCCGGTGGATGTACAGGTCCAGCTGCAGCCCGCCCTCCCACCAGCCGGGGTAGTAGTAATAGGGCGCCACCTTGTTCAGGCCCAGTTTCAGGTCGTCGTAGGGGCCTATCCATTCGGCCGCATCGATCGTGCCCTTTTCCAGCGCCGGGTAGATGTCGCCGCCCGGGATGTTCTGCGCCACCACGCCCATGCGCTCGAGCACCTGGCCGGCGAATCCACCGACACGGAACTTCAGGCCGCCCAGGTCGCGCGCGCTGCGGATCTCGCTGCGCATCCAGCCGCCCATCTGCGCGCCGGTGTTGCCGCAGGCGAAATTGACGATGTTGTAGCGCGCGTAGAACTCGCGCATCAGCTTCAGGCCGTTGCCCTCGAAGGTCCAGGCGCTCATCTGCCGGCTGTTCAGGCCGAAGGGGATGGCACCGCCGATGGCGAAGGTCTCGTCCTTGCCGGAGAAATAGTAGGCCGCCGTGTGGGCCGCCTCCAGCCGGCCCTTCTGCACGGCGTCGACCACGTCGAAGGCGGGCACCAGTTCGCCGGCCGCATGCACCGAGATCTCGAAGCGGCCCGAGGACAGCTCGCGCACCTTCTGGGCAAAGACCTCGGCGGCGCCGTAGATGGTGTCCAGCGATTTGGGGAAGCTCGAGGCCAGGCGCCAGCGGACGGCGGCCTGCGCATGGACGGCAGGCGCGGCGGCGCTGGCCAGGACGCCGGCCATGCCGGCGTGCCGCAGAATCGAACGGCGGTCCATGCTCTTTGTCTCCTTGGGCCATCAGCATGCCGCGCCGGCCGCGCCAAGCCTTTCAGCCGACTGACACAGGCGCAGGTGGCCGCCCAATGCAAAACGCGCCCGAAGGCGCGTTTGCGGCAAGGCGGGAAGCTGTTTACAGCTTCTGGGCCTGCATGAAGCGGTCAAAGCCCATTTCGGTGAAGCGGAACCACAGGTTCTGGTCGGCGCGGAACTTGGAGAAGTCGGCGTAGATCTTCTTCCAGTTCTCGTTCTTGGCGTTGAGCTCCTCGTAGACCTCGCCGGCGGCCTTGAAGGCGGCGCTCAGCACATCGTTGGGGAAGGGCCGCAGCTTGGTGCCTGCGCCGACCAGCTGCTTGAGCGCGTTCGGGTTGAGCGCGTCATAGCGGGCCTGCATCACCACGTGGGCTTCGGCGGCCGCGGCCTGCACGATGGCCTTGTTCTCGGACGACAGCGCATTGAAGGCCTTGTCGTTGATGAAGACGTCCAGCTGCGGGCCACCTTCCCACCAGCCGGGGTAGTAGTAGAACGGCGCGACCTTGTTGAAGCCCAGCTTCTGGTCGTCGTACGGGCCCACCCATTCGGCGGCGTCGATCGTGCCTTTTTCCAGCGCCGGGTAGATTTCGCCGCCCGGGATGTTCTGCGGCACGCCGCCGATGCGCTCGAGCACCTTGCCGCCGAAGCCGCCGATGCGCATCTTCATGCCCTTGATGTCCTTGAGGGACTTGATTTCCTTGCGGTACCAGCCACCCATCTGCGAGCCGGTGTTGCCGGCCGGGAAGTTGATGATGTTGTACTTGGCGTAGAACTCGCGCATCAGCTTCAGGCCGTTGCCCTCGAACATCCAGGCCGTCATCTGGCGGCTGTTCAGGCCAAAGGGGATGGCGCAGCCCAGGGCGAAACACTCGTCCTTGCCGAAGAAGTAGTACGGGGCGGTGTGGGCGCACTCGACCGAGCCCTGCTGCACGCCGTCGACCACGCCGAAAGCGGGCATCAGCTCGCCGGCCGCATGGACGGAGATCTCGAACTTGCCGCCCGACATGGCCTTGACCTTCTCGGCGAAGGTGACGGCGCCGCCGAAGATGGTGTCCAGCGACTTGGGGAAGCTCGATGCCAGGCGCCAGCGGATGGCCGCTTGCGCGTGCACGGCGGGGGCCATGCCGGCAGCCAGCACCCCGGCGATGCCTGCGTTTTTGATGAGTGATCGACGATCCATGAAGGCGCTCCTTGTTATTTGGAGAAAAGAATGAGGACGTTCGATTCGAGACAACTTAAGTGTTGAACCAATCTGCCGCCCATTCTAGGAAGGCCATCACTTTGGTATTCAGGGGTTTTCCCTTGAGGAAAACACTCAGGACTTTCGTACTCAGCGCGTCGTCAGAAAATCTTCAGGAATGAAGCCTCAGCCCACGACCTTCAGGCTGGGCACAACGCGCTCGACGAGGCCGGCAAAACGCGTGCGGATCGCGTGCTCGATGCCTGGGGCATCCAGGCCTTGCAGCGCCAGCAGCTTGGCCGGATCGCCGTGCTCGATGAACTCGTCGCGCAGGCCCAGTTGCAGCAGGGGCTTGAGCACGCCGGCCGCATGCAGGGCCTCGGCCACCGCGCCGCCCGCGCCGCCCATCACGGCGCCCTCTTCCAGCGTCACCAGCGCCTCATGGCGCTCCGCCACATCGAGCAGCAGCGCGGTGTCCAGCGGCTTGACCCAGCGCATGTTGACCACCGTGGCGCCAAGACGCGCTGCCGCTTCCAGCGCCGGCTGCAGCAGGGTGCCGAAGGCGAGGATGGCCACACCCTTGCCCTCCAGCCGCACCTCGCCCTTGCCAAACGGCAGCGATGCCAGGCCAGTGTCGGTGGCGACGCCGGCGCCGGCGCCACGCGGGTAGCGCACCGCCACCGGATGGTCCTGCTCGAAAGCCGTGGTCAGCAGCTTGCGGCACTCGTTCTCGTCGGCCGGGCAGGCCACGCTCATGTTGGGGATGCAGCGCAGGTAGGCGATGTCATAGGCGCCCGCATGGGTGGCGCCGTCGGCGCCCACCAGGCCGGCGCGGTCCAGCGCGAACACCACAGGCAGGTTCTGCAGCGCCACGTCGTGCACCAGCTGGTCGTAACCGCGCTGCAGGAAGGTTGAATAGATCGCCAGCACCGGCTTGAGGCCTTCGCAGGCCAGGCCGGCGGCGAAGGTCACGGCATGCTGTTCAGCGATGCCCACGTCGTGGTAGCGCCCGGGGAAGCGCTTCTCGAATTCGACCATGCCCGAGCCTTCGCGCATGGCCGGCGTGATGCCCACCAGCCGGGGGTCCTGTTCAGCCATGTCGCACAGCCACTGGCCGAACACCTGGGTGAAGGTCGTCTTGGGCGGCGTGGCCGGCTTGGTGATGCCTACGGCCGGGTCGAACTTGCCGGGGCCGTGGTAGGCCACCGGGTCGGCCTCGGCCAGCTTGTAGCCCTGGCCCTTCTTGGTCACCACATGCAGGAACTGCGGGCCCTTGAGGTGGCGGATATTCTCCAGCGTGGGCACCAGCGAGTTCAGGTCGTGGCCGTCGATCGGGCCGATGTAGTTGAAGCCGAACTTCTCGAACAGCGTGGCCGGCACCACCATGCCCTTGGCGCCCTCCTCGAAACGCTTGGCCAGTTCGAACAGGGGCGGCGCCACCTTCAGCACGTTCTTGCCCACGCTTTTGGCGGCGGCGTAGAACTGGCCACTCATCAGCTGGGCCAGGTAGCGGTTGAGCGCGCCCACCGGCGGGCTGATCGACATGTCGTTGTCGTTGAGGATGACCAGCAGGTTGCAGTCGGCCACACCGGCGTTGTTCAGCGCCTCGAAGGCCATGCCGGCGGTCATTGCGCCGTCGCCGATGATGGCCACGGCCTTGCGGTCCTCGCCCTTTTGCCGCGCCGCCATCGCCATGCCCAGCGCCGCCGAGATGCTGGTGGACGAATGCGCCGTGCCGAAGCTGTCGTACTCGCTCTCGCTGCGCTGCGGGAAGCCCGACAGGCCGCCCAACTGGCGCAGGCTGGCCATGCGCTCGCGCCGGCCGGTCAGGATCTTGTGCGGATAGGTCTGGTGGCCCACGTCCCAGACCAGCCGGTCGTGCGGCGTGTTGAACACGTAATGCAGCGCGATGGTCAGCTCCACCGTACCCAGGTTGGAGCTGAGGTGGCCGCCGGTGCGCGAGACGCTGTCCAACAGCCAAGCGCGCAGTTCCTCGGCCAGCTGTGGCAGTTCGGTGCGCTGCAGCTGCCGCAGCTGCGCCGGTTCATTGATCGATTCAAGCAGACTGGCCATACTTCAGTTGTCCCTGTTCACCACCATGCGGGCCAGCGCCTGCAGGGCCCGCGTGTCCGGCAGGCCGCTGGCCTCCAGCGCGGCCAGCGCCAGCGCCAGCAGTTCCTGCGCGTGCGCGCGCGATCGTTCCAGCCCCAGCAGCGACACATAGGTCGGCTTGTCCTGGGCCGCATCCTTGCCGGCGGTCTTGCCCAGCGTGGCCGAATCTGCCGTGACGTCGAGAATGTCGTCCACCACCTGGAAGGCCAGGCCGATCGCCGCGCCGTACTGCGCCAGCGCGTCACGCGCCTGGCCGGTGGCACCGCCACAAGCCGCGCCCATCAGCACGCTGCCTTGCAGCAGCGCACCGGTCTTGCGCTTGTGCATCTCGCGCAGCTGGCCTTCGTCCAACGGCAGGCCCACGCTGGCCAGGTCGATCGCCTGGCCGCCGGCCATGCCTTCATGGCCGGCCGCACGCGCCAGCAGGCGGCACAACGCCGCCTGGATCGCTGCCGGCACCTTGTCGTCGTCGGGTGCCAGCAACTCGAAGGCCAGGGCCTGCAGGGCATCGCCAGCCAGCAGGGCCTGGGCCTGGCCGAACTTGACGTGGACCGTGGGCTTGCCCCGGCGCAGCACGTCGTTGTCCATGCAGGGCATGTCGTCGTGCACCAGCGAATAGGCGTGAATCAGTTCGGCCGCGCAGGCGGCGCGCATCGCCGCGTGCTCGTTGCCGCGCAAAGCCTCGCTGGCGGCCAGCACCAGCAGCGGCCGCAGCCGCTTGCCGCCATCGAGCACCGCATAGCGCATGGCATCGCCCAGGCCGGCCGGCGCATCGTCCACCACCCAGCCAGACAGGCATTGCTCCACCAGCGCAAGCCGCGCGGCGCTCCAGGCGCCCAGGTCGAATTGGGGCACGGTCACTCCTGCGTCCACGGCTTGAGCGTGCCTTCGTCCAGCACCTTGATCTGGTTTTCCACCGCCGCCAGCCGGTCGCGGCAAAAGGCCAGCAGTTGCGCGCCGCGCTGGTAGCCGGCCAGAAGTTGCTCCAGCGGCAGCTGGCCCGACTCGATGACGCCGACCAGCTGGTCCAGTTCCTCCAGGGCCGCTTCGTAGCTGGCGGGAGTCTTGATCGGCGCTGTCGCCGGAATGGCCTTGGGCATGTGAATTCGTGGGGGAAAACGCCGATTTTAGGCCCGCCCGCGCTTGCATAGCCTGCCCCCGACCCCAGCTGACCTCAAGGGTACAATCCCTTTCCTTTCCCGCGCCTGTCCCAGATCAAGCGCTTACCCTGCCCCTTCATAGGGGGAGTCTCTAGGTCAGGTTCATGTCTGATTTAAGTCTTCAACTGCAGCAGGCCGCAAGCCAACTACCAGTTTCCAGTTACTTCGACGAGGCGCTCTTCCAGCGCGAGATGGCCACCATCTTCCAGGGTGGGCCCCGTTATGTGGGGCACGCACTCTCGGTCCCCGACGTCGGCGACTACCACGCCCTGCCCCAGGAGGGTGAGGGCCGCGCCTTGCTGCGCACGCCCCAGGGCGTGGAGTTGATCAGCAACGTCTGCCGCCATCGCCAGGCCGTGATCCTCAAGGGCCGCGGCTCGACCCAGGCGGCCGGCGGCAATGTGGTGTGCCCGCTGCACCGCTGGACTTACAGCGCCGGCAACGGTGCGCCCGCCGGCGCCCTGCTGGGTGCGCCGCATTTCGCCCAGGACCCCTGCCTGAACCTGCGCAACTACCCGCTGCAGGAATGGAACGGGCTGCTCTTTGAAAAGAACGGTCGTGATGTGGCCGCCGACCTGGCCGGCATGGGCCCGCGCGCCGATCTCGACTTCGGCGGCATGGTGCTGGACCGCGTCGAGATGCACGAGTGCAACTACAACTGGAAGACCTTCATCGAGGTCTACCTGGAGGACTACCACGTCGGCGCCTTCCACCCGGGCCTGTCGGGCTTCGTCAGCTGCGAGGACCTGCAGTGGGAGTTCAAGGACAACTACTCGGTGCAGACCGTGGGCGTGGCCAACCGCCTGGGCCGGGCCGGCAGCCCGGTCTACGAGCGCTGGCACAAGGAGCTGCTGCAGTACCGCGGCGGCGAGCCGCCCAAGTACGGCGCGATCTGGCTGACCTACTACCCGCACATCATGGTGGAGTGGTATCCCCACGTGCTGACGGTGTCCACCCTGCACCCGGTGGGCCCGGACAAGACCATGAACATGGTGGAGTTCTACTACCCCGAGGAGATCGCGGCCTTCGAGCGCGGTTTCGTTGAAGCCCAGCAGGCTGCCTACATGGAGACCTGCGTGGAGGACGACGAGATCGCCGAGCGCATGGACGCCGGCCGCAAGGCCCTGCTGCAGCGCGGCGACAACGAGACCGGACCTTACCAGAGCCCGATGGAAGACGGCATGCAGCACTTCCACGAGTGGTACCGCGGCACCATCGGCACCAGCCTCGAGCCCTGACTCCCCGATGCAAGCCCTCTGGATGCTGCTGGGGGCATTCCTGTTCTCCACCATGGCCGTGTGCGTCAAGTACGCCTCGACCTGGTTCAGCAGCTCCGAGCTGGTCTTCTACCGCGGCCTGATCGGCGTGGCCTTCATCTGGGCCCTGGCCCGCTCGCGCCGCGTCTCCCTGGCCACCGCCTACCCCGGCATGCATGCCTGGCGCAGCCTGGTCGGCGTGATCTCGCTGGGCGCCTGGTTCTATGCGATTGCCGGCCTGCCGCTGGCCACCGCCATGACGCTCAACTACATGAGCAGCGTCTGGGTCGCGGCCTTCCTGATCGGCGGCGCGCTGATCGCCTGGAACCCGCGCACCGGCACGGCCCAGGCCTTGCAGCAGGGGCCGCTGGTGCTGACGGTGCTGGCCGGCTTTGCCGGCGTGGTGATGATGCTGCGGCCCACCATCGAGCAGAACCAGGTCTTCGCCGGCGTGGTGGGCCTGCTCTCGGGGCTGACGGCCGCCTTCGCCTACATGCAGGTCATGGCCCTGGGCAAGCTGGGCGAGCCCGAGCTGCGCACCGTCTTTTATTTCGCCCTGGGCTCAGCGGTGGCCGGCGCGGTGGCCACCTTGCTGACCGGCTTCTCGGCCTGGGACTGGCAGCACGCCCTGTGGCTGGCGCCGATCGGCCTGCTGGCCGCCCTGGGCCAGCTGTGCATGACCCGCGCCTACAGCCACGGCGCCACCCTGGTCGTGGCCAACCTGCAGTACTCGGGCATCGTCTTTGGCGTCGTCTACAGCGTGCTGCTGTTTGGCGACCAGATCCCGCCGCTGGGCTGGGCCGGCATGGCGCTGATCTGCGCCAGCGGCATTGCCGCCACCGTGCTGCGCACGAAAGCGGCCCCGAGCGCGCCGGCCGAAGACCACTGAGACAGGCAAGGGCCCGCCGGCCGCAACATAATCCGGGGCAAGGACGGCACCACCGATGTACACCACCCTGATCACCCCCGAACAGCTCCTGGCCTTGCAATCGGCCGGCCAGCCGCTGATGGTCTTCGACTGCAGCTTCGACCTGATGAACCCGGCCGCCGGCGAGCAGCAGTACCGCCAGGCCCACATTCCCGGCGCGGTCTACGCCAATCTGGACAGCGCGCTGAGCGACAAGGGCCTGGTCGGCGCCGACGGCAAACACCATCCGCATGCCGACGCCGCCTCAGGCGGCCGCCATCCCCTGCCCAGCCGCGAGAAGTTCGCCGTGTGGCTGTCCAGCGTGGGCTTTGCCAACGGCATGCAGGCCGTGGTCTACGACCGCCAGGGCGCCAATTACTGCGGCCGCCTGTGGTGGATGCTCAAGTGGGCCGGCCACGAGGCGGTGGCCGTGCTCGATGGCGGCCTGCAGGCCTGGCAGGCCGCCGGCGGCGCCGTGACCGACCGCGTGCAAGCCTCGCATTTCCAGTCCAACTTCGCCCTGGGCCGCGCATTGCGCACGCTGGCGACCACGCAGACGGTGCTGGCCGGCCTGGCCAGCCAGGCCCAGACCGTGGTCGACGCCCGCGCCACGCCGCGCTACCGCGGTGAAGTCGAGCCGCTGGACCCGGTGGCCGGCCACATCCCCGGCGCCTTGAACCGGCCCTTCGGCCAGAACATCGGCGCCGACGGCAAGTTCAAGCCGGCCGCGCAACTGAAGGCGGAGTTCGAGCAGTTGCTGGCCGGGCGCGATGCGGCCGGCGTGGTCCACCAGTGCGGCAGCGGGGTCAGCGCCCTGCCCAACCTGATCGCCATGGAAGTCGCCGGCCTGGGCCCCACGGCCCTGTATGCCGGCAGCTGGAGCGAGTGGTGCAGCGATCCGGCGCGGCCGGTGGAAAAAGCCTAGCCCGTTGCGGGCACGCGGCGCGGCGCGGCCAGTGGCGAGCGCACATGCTCGGGCCGCACACCCACGCCGACCGCATAGGCCGGCAAGGCGCGCAGGGCCGGGAACCAGCCCAACAGCTTGAGCTGCCAGGGCATGGCCGACGCTTCCCGGCTGGCCAGCAGCATCAGCTCCACCAGGTCGCCGCGCAAGGCCTCGATGCCGCGCGAGCGCACCGACTCGATGCCGCCCTTGTGGATGACGTAGGCGCACTGCCAGTAGCTGCCGCGGTCTATGGTGGCCAGGAAGCGGCCGGTGCCAATGCGCCCGCCGCTGCCCTGCGGGTCGCCGGCCAGCCTGGGCACGCGCATCCACAGAACATCGATGGGCGCGCCCAGGTCCCGCACCTGCAGGCCGGCCGCTTCACGCAGGGTGGAGCGGCGGCCATCGGCGCCGATCACCAGGTCGGCATGCACTTCCAGAGCGCCTTGCGGCGTGCCCGCGCGCAGGCCGGTGACGCGGCCCTGGTCCTCGATCAGGCTCAGCGCCTGGGCCTGCAGCAGCAGGCGAAAACCGGGATATAGCTCAGCTTCATCGCGCAGGAAGTCCAGGAACTCCCACTGCGGCACCATGGCGATGAAGCCGCAATGGCCTTTGAGGCGGCCGAAGTCGGCGACCACCGCCTCAGCGCCGCCGATGTGGACACGGATGTCGCGCGCCTTGTCGTGCGGCCGCTGCAAAAAGGCCTGCAGCAGGCCCAACTCCTGCAGCACCTGCAGGGTCGAGGGATGGACCGTGTCGCCCCGGAAGTCACGCAGGAAGTCGGCGTGCTTTTCCAGCACGACGACGTCAACGCCGGCACGCGCGAGCAACAGGCCCAGCACCATGCCGGCCGGCCCGCCGCCGGCGATGCAGCAGCGCGCCCTGAGGATGGAAGTTCTCACCGGCGCACGCTACGCCCGGGCACAGCGGCTGCGAAGCAGGTTCCTGCGCCGCGGGCTTTCAGCGGGTGGTGGTGGTGCTGGAGGTGCTGGTCGCCGCGCCCGTCGACGGCATGGCGCCGGCCGATCCGGTGGCGCTGCCCGTGCCGCTGTCCGCAGCGGGTGCAGGCGCGGGGGCTGGCGCCGCCATGGGCGGCGGTGCGGGCGCCGGAGCCGGGGCCGGTGCGGGCGTGCTGACGGCAGGCGCGGGCTCTTCCTTCTTGCCGCAGGCGGCAAGGGCCAGGGTGGCGGCGGCCAGCACGGCCAGGGCGGCGCTGCGGGACAGGTTCTGGGTGTTCATGCGAAAGGCTCCTGTTGACTTTGTGCGATGGAACGGCTGACTTTAGGCAGGCCGCAGCCGCGGCCTGTCGGTCGCTGCTGTTGAATGCTGTAGGACAAAAGCCGCCGGGCGTTCTAGTCCTGGCTGCCAGAGCGCTCCAGCGGCGCCTCGCCGGGCACGGGCTCGTTGCCGCTGTCGGCCGTGCCTGCGTCGTCGCTCTGCATGTCGGCGTTGGGCACCCGCTTGGGCTTGGCGACGTCGCCCTCACCGGCCTTGGGCTCCTTGTCGCCGAAGCGGTCCTGGCTTTGCGCTGTCATGGCTGTTCCTTGAAGTGGTGCAAACCACTGTAGGCCGCCGCCACAGGCAAGCGCTGTCAGCGCGCCCATGCACGCCCTGTAGGACTGGGCTTCAGCGGCGGCGCCGCCGCTCGTAGGCCGCCATCATGGGCGTGACCGAAATGCCGTGCAGCACGATGGAGCTGACCACCACCGACAGCGTCAGCGCCGTCAGCACCTGGGCCAGCTCGGGCGCCAGGCCGTGGTTGATGGCAAACATCAGGTAGTAGAGCGAACCGATGCCGCGGATGCCGAACCAGCCGATCAGGGCGCGCTGGGCGCCGCTGCTGGCCGAGCCGGCCAGGCCCACAGCCACGGCCAGCGGCCGGATCACCAGCAGCAGCAGCGGCACGAACCACCACACGGCCTTGTCCCAGGCCACAGCCCACAGCAGCGCACCGATGGTGATGACCACGGTCACCTCGCCGATGCGTTCGAGCTGCTGGTTGAAGCCCAGCACCGCCTGCGCCATGAAGGCCGGCGCGTGCTGCGGATGCACGGCTGCCGCGTTGGCGGCATTCTGGTCGGGGTCGATGGCGGCCTGGTTGAGCGCCTGGCTGGTGGCGGCCGGCGTTGGTCTTTGCGAACGTTCCAGGTGGCGCAGCGCCACACCGGCGGCAAAGACGGCCAGAAAGCCATAGCCGTGGACCAGCACGGCGGCGCCGTACGACAGGCCGATCAGGCCCAGGGCAAGGAAGTCGTCCAGGCCCACGGCTTCGCGGTGCTCGCGCCGCAGGAACAGCACCAGCCGGCCCACAGCCAGCCCGAGCAGGGCGCCCACGCTGAGGCCGGCGATGCCGGCCCAGGCCACGTCCAGCGTCAGCCAGCGCCAGCCGCCCTCGCCCAGGTCGTGCAGTCCCAGCAGACCCAGGCCCAGCATCACAAAAGGAAAGGCCGTGCCGTCGTTCAGGCCGCCCTCGCCAGTCAGCGCAAAGCGCAGCTTGTCGCGGTCCGCCGGGTCGTGCACCTGCACGTCGGAGGCCAGCACCGGGTCGGTGGGCGCCAGGATGCCGCCCAGCAGGATGGCCGCGCCCAGCGGCAGGCCCAGCAGCAGCCAGCCGACGGCGCTGATCGCCAGCACGGTCAGGACCATGGAAGTCAGCGCCAGCCGCAGCGGCAGCCACCAGCGGCGGTCGTTCAGAGGGGGGCTGAGCTTGAGGCCGGCGGTGAACAGCGAGACCAGCACCACCACCTCGGTCAGGCGCTCGATCAGCAGCGTGTGGCGGTCGGGCGTGGCCCACAGCAGGCCCAGACCGAGCGGGCCGATGGCAACCCCGGCCAGCAGGTAGAGCATGGCGGTCGACAGCGGCAGGCGCGCCAGCACGCTGGTGCCCAGGGCCATCACGATGAGCAGGGCGCCGACCAGCAGGGACCAGATGGCGAAGTCCATTCAGGCCTGCGATCGCAAGGGAAAAAGGGCTGCAGACCCCATGGAATGGCCTTCAGACGCTCTCAAATCAGGAGCAAGCGGGATCAAAGTGCAGCCAGTGCGCTGTGCATGGCCTGGCGGAAAGACGGGAATTGGTGCACGTCGCTGTGGCCCGCGCCCTCCACGCAGTGCAGCTGCGCCAGCGGCATGGCGCGGTGCAAGGCCTGGCTGTGGTGGAAGCCAATCAGTTCGTCCTTGTCGCCGTGGATCAGCATCAGCTTGCCGGTCAGGCGGCAGGCCCGGTCCAGTGTGGCCAGTGGGTAGCGCAGCACCCGGCTGGGCACCCAGGGGTAAAGCTCGGCGCCCAGCGCCTGCATGCTGCTGTAGGCCGAGACCATGATGGTCAGGTCGGGCGCGCGGCCGGCCGAACACATTTCCGCCGACAGGCCCGCCGCCAGGCCGGTGCCCAGCGACTGGCCGGCGACAACCACACGGCGGCCCTCGTACTGCGGCGCGAATTGCGCCCAGACAGCCTGCACGTCGGCGTGCAACTGGGCCTCGCTCTCGATGCGGCCGCTGCTCTTGCCAAAACCCCGGTAGTCGAACATCACGACGTCGTAATTGAGCTCGCGAAAAGTGTCCAGGCCGACCAGCCACTTTTGCAGATTGCCGGAGTTGCCGTGCAGGAAGAACATCACGCCGCGCGCTCTGGGCAGCTGCAGCTGGGCGACCGACAGGCGGGCGCCGGGCACATCGACGAAGAGTTCACGCACGTCGGCGTCCGCACACAGGACCTGGTCCTGCGCCAGTTGCTCGGGCTCGAACAGCAGGCGCTCCTGGCGGAAGTACAGCCAGCTGATGGCGGCGCCGTAGATGGCCACCAGCGCGAGCAGCACGCTGACGAGAAACACGACATAGGCCATGGAGAACTCCTGATCCTGTGGGTTGCCAACTTCTTCGGCACCCGGCAGGCCATTCTTGAGTCCGTGTGACCAACGGGCTGTCAGTGCGCCACACCGGGCGGCGTAGGAAACCGGCGCGAGGCGCTAGTGAATCAAGAGCGTTCGGCGGCCACCAGAAAGCGTTCGCGCAGCCGGCGCTGCTGCGCCGTGCCAAGCAGCAGGCCGTCGCGCAGATAGCCCTCGAGTCCGCCGTAGTCGGCGTCGACCGCCTCGAAGGCGGCGGCCAGGAACTCTGGCTGCACCCGCCACAGCACGCGGGCCACCTGCGGCGGCAGTGCGCCCGAGTGCACGCGAGCGGCCAGCCTGTCGTTGGTCAGCAGGTAGTCGTGCAGCACCGTGTCGCGCGGCACGCCCAGCGCCAGCAGCAGCAGGGCCGCGGCAAAGCCGGTGCGGTCCTTGCCGGCGGTGCAGTGAAAGACCAGGGGCGCGGTGTCGGCTTCGTCCAGCAGGTGGCCGAACAACGCGGCAAAGCGCGGCGTGTTGCCGCGCACGAAGCCGCGGTAGGTGTCCTGTATCAGGGCGACGGTGGTGGCCTCGTCCAGTTGCTCACCGGCGGCCAGCAGGTCCTGCAGCTTTTGCACGATGGTCGGCTCGATCGGCAGCGAATGCACCGTCGCGCCCGGGATCGCGCAGGCCGCCAACAGCCGCTCGTTGACACCGCGCAGGTCCAGCACGCGCAGCGGCGCACCCAGCGCTGTGGCCAGCGCCGACAGGTCGGCCGGCGCCAGCGCGCCCAGGTGGTCGGAGCGGAAGAAGCGATGGCGGCGCACGCTGTGGCCGCTGGCGGTGACGTAGCCGCCAAGGTCGCGGAAGTTGGGGGCGCCGCTCAGGCTCAAGGGAGTGGGCATGGCTGCATTGTCGGGCCTTGGTGACCGATACTTGGGCCATGGCCACCGACACACCCACGCCCCCGCCAGCTCCGCCAACACAGCCAAAGAACCCCCTGCACGGCCTGACGCTGGAAGCCATCGTCACGGCCCTGGTCGCGCAGTACGGCTGGGCCGGCCTGGGTGAGCGCATCCCGGTGCGCTGCTTCACCAGCGACCCCAGCATCGCGTCGAGCCTGAAGTTCCTGCGCAAGACGCCATGGGCGCGCGACAAAGTGGAAGGCTTGTATCTGTTCATGCTGCGCGACATCCGGCGCCAATCCGCAGGAACTCCCGGCGTTTAGACTCACTCGCACAGTCTTTGCCAGAGAGAACAACCCCATGACCGCTTCCCGCACCCTGACCCTGGCCGCCGCGCTGTTTTGCACGGCCGCCGGTGCGCAGCTGAAGCTGCCCAAGAACGCGCCGGCGGCGCCCAGCGCACCCGCCGCCGCGCCCGCCCAGTCCGGCGCGCAGGCACCCGCCCCTGTCTCAAGCGAGCAAGCAGCCAAGGAGGCCGCCGGCAAGCTGGTCGCCGCCGCCTGGCTGACCCTGCTGGACCGGCGCGACTGGGGCACGGCCTGGGAGAGCACCGCCGCCATGTTCCGCTCCACCGTGCCGCTGGCCATGTGGATGGACAACATCCCCAACGTGCGCACGCCGCTGGGCGTGTTCGTCGAGCGCCAGACAGGTCCCGCCTCGTACAAGACCACGCTGGAAGGCCGCCCCGCCGGCGACTACGTGAGCGTGGTCTTCCTCACGAAGTTCGACAAGAAGGAAGTGCAGGAAATCGTCACCACCGTGCGGGAAGCCGACGGCAAGTGGCGGGTCACCGGTTACTCGACACGCTGAGCGGCGCTGCCGCGCCGCCGCCCATCTTCTGCGTCGCCAGGGTCACGCCGGCCAAGGGCGGCTGGCGTGGCGCCAGCGTGGTGGGCAGTGCCGCGCCACTCTTGCGCTCCTGCGCCAGGCGGCTGCCCCCTGGCGCGACACGCTCGGCCATCAGCACGCTGGAGCGCAGCTGCGGCAGCTGGCGCTCCAGCCAGGCCTTGAGAGACGGGTCCTGGGCCGCCAGGCTGGCCTTGTCATACAGGCGCAGGTCCTCGCGCAGGCTTTTGAGACCAACCTGGTCCATGAACTCGCGGTCGAACTTGCTGCCGCTGCGTTTGGCCAGGCTCTTGAGCAGCGCGCGCTGGCCGTTGTCCAGCATGGGCGGGGCCATGCCGCGCACGTGCAGCAGTTGGGTCAGCTCCAGGCTGGTGGCACTGTGCCGGTCCATCAGGTCGGCCGCGAAGGCCAGCACGCGTGGGTCGGTGGAGCGGCCCAGGGCCAGCTTGCCGGCCTCGGCTTCAAACCGGGCCGCCGCCGCAGCGGTCTTGAGAAAGGCGCGTTCCTCGCGCATCTCGGGGCTGGTGGGCGCCAGGCCGCGCACGGCGTCGGCCGCAAAGACCGGGCGTACCGGACGCGGCCGCTCTACGGGCTCCACGGGGACAGCGGGCGCTACGGGCGTGCGCCCGTACTCTGCTTCGGTTTCGGCCAGGGCCGCGCCGGACAGCGCGATGGCAAATAACATGCAGCCGAGGTACTTCATACCCTCACCCCCGAGGTCGGCAGCGAACATCCGCCGCCTTGTGCCTCATCTTGGCAGGCAGGCTGTTGCACGCTGTAAGAATTTGTCTTAGGGCGACGTAGGAAGGCCACACCCTGGCCCAAAGCCCTACTTGCGCTGCACGCCCCCGCTGCTCTGCGCCGCTTCAGCGCGCCTGCCGGAACTCCAGCGGCAATTGCTGCGGGTTGTCAAAGCGCACCATCTGCGCCGGCCGCCCCAGCATGGCGATGCAGGCCTCGAAGGGCTGCGGCAACACATGGGTCCACTGCACCGTGATGCGCGTGCCGGGCGTCAGCACGACAGAGTCGACGCGCGGCCGGTCGCAGGCGCCCACCTCGCCCAGGAAGACCGCTGCCACGCTTTGAAGGGCGAAATCGATGGGCGGACGCGGCGGCGGGGGCGTCTCATGGGCCTTGTGCGCGGCCCACAGCGCGGCCCAGGCCGTGTCGTCGTGGACAGCCACGGTGCGCGCCTGCGCAATGGCCGAACTGGCACTGCTCTGCACCTCGGTGAACACCAGAGCGACGTCGGCCGGGTCGTCACCGCCGCCGCAAGCCTGCAACAGCAAGGCGGTGGCAAGCAGGCAGGCAGCGTGGCGTTTCATGGGCTCAATGTGAATGGGCCAGGACGCTGACCACGGTGACCAGGGCGATGCCGGCCAGCAGCCAGCCGATCTGGGCGGCGGTCTCGCGCGCACCCAGACGCTTTTGCAGCTGCGGGATCAGGTCAGCCAGCGCCACGTAGATGAAGCTGCTGCTGGCCACCACCAGGAAGTAAGGCAGCCAGTCGTGCAGCTTGTCGACCAGCCACCAGCCGCACAGCCCGCCCAGGGCAGTGACGGCGCCGGCCAGCGAGACCTTGACCAGGGCGGCGCGCCGGTTGCTGCTGGTCTGGCGCAGCACCACCAGGTCGCCGATATGGTGCGGCACCTCGTGCGCCAGCACCGCCAGCGCAGCGACCACGCCCAGGCGCAGGTCGGCGACGAAGGCCGAGGCGATCAGGATGCCGTCGCCGAAGCAGTGCACGCTGTCGCCGGTGAGCACGGCCCAGCCGCCGGCACGCGGCGCGTGATGGTGGTGGGCATGCGCGTGACCGTGGGCATGGTCGTGGGCGCCTTCGTGGTGGTGCTCATGGCCGTGGTGCCACAGCTCCGCCTTGTCCAACAGGAAGAAGAAGACCAGACCCACCAACAGCGTGGCAAACAGTTGCTTGGCGCCAGCCTGGCTTTCAAAAGCTTCCGGCAGCAGGTGCATGAAGGCCGTGGCCAGCAGGGCGCCGGCCGCCAGGCTCAGCAGGTGCTGGGCGCCAAGCCCACCGGGCTTGCCACTGTGGGCGCCCAGCAGGCCCAGGCCCATCAGGGCGGCGGCCAGCCACACGCTGCCGATGCCGGCGGCCAGCGTTGCGATCAGGATTGCTAGCAAAGTCATAGCGTCTCACGCCCAGCCGGCAGGGGCTGGGGCATTGTTGAATGTTCAATTTGCGGCCGGCCGGGGTCCGGCCTCAGGCCACGCCGTTCGCCTTGAACCATGCCAGCGCCCGGGTCCAGCCGTCGATGGCCGGCGCCGCGCGGTAGCTGGGGCGGTAGTCGGCATGGAAGGCATGGGGCGCGTCCGGGTACACCACGAACTGCGAAGCCCTGGCCGCGGGAGACCCGGCGGCCAGAGCGGCTTTCATCTTATCAACCGTGTCAAGCGGGATGCCGCTGTCGGCCGCGCCGTACAGGCCCAGCACCGGCGCCTGCAGGCCGGCGGCAATGTCCAGCGGGTGGCGCGGCGTCAGATCGCTGGCACTGCCCACCAGGCGGCCGTACCAGGCCACGCCGGCCTTGACCGGACCATGGGCGGCATACAGCCAGGTGATGCGCCCACCCCAGCAAAAGCCGGTGATGGCGGCGCGGTGGACGTCGCCGCCGTTGGCGCCAGCCCACTTGAGCGCGCCGTCCAGGTCGGCCATCACCTGCGCATCCGGCACCTTGGACACCACCTCGGCCATCAGCTTGGCCATCTCGCCGTAAGTGCTGGGGTCGCCCTGGCGCGCGTACAGCTCGGGCGCGATCGCCAGGTAGCCGGCCTTGGCGAAGCGGCGTGCGGTGTCGGCGATGTACTCGTGCACGCCGAAGATCTCCTGGATCACCAGCACCACCGGCAGATTCGCCCGGCCCGCCGGCTGGGCGCGAAAGGCCGGCACCTTGAAGCCATTGACTTCGTAAGTGAACTCTCCTGTGACCAGGCCTTCGGACGAGGTCTTGATGGCGGTCTGCGCCATCGCAGCACCGGCGGCAGCGGCATAGCCCACACCGAGTGCGGCCTTGAGCGCGCCGCGCCGCGTGGCACCGGCGTTGCCGGGCAGCAGGGCGTCGAAGTCGGTTCGCAGGTCTTCATGCAACATGGCGGCACTCCTGTGGGGGATGAACTGCCCGCGAATATACGGGGCCGCCCATAATTCGCGTTTTTCGTGAGGAGATTTTTCCATGCCCACCATCCGCATCGACATGTTCGAGGGCCGCACGCCCGAACAGAAGAAGAACCTGGTCAAGGCCATCACCCAGGCCGTGGTCGACACCCTGGGCGGCAAGGCCGAATCGGTCGACATCATCCTGACCGACATCCAGCGCAGCAACTGGGCCACCGGCGGCGAGCTCTGGTCCGAGAAGAAATAGGCATTCAGCCGGCGCGCTTGCGCATGCGCCAGGCATCCCAGGCGGCCACCACGCCCAGCAGCAGATGGATCTGCAAAGCCGAGAGGACGCTGCCCACACCGACCTCGGCCCGCGGCCCCGCCAGGGTCCAGGCCAGGGGCAGGCTCACCTGCAGCAGCCAGCCGGCCCAGGGCAGGAACAGCAGCAGGGCCATGGTGCGTCGCCGCTGCATCCATTGGCCCAGGCCGGGCACCAGAGCCGAGGCCAGCACGGCCCAAGCCCAGGCGATGCGCCGCCGGGCCTGCGCTGGCGCTCCCTGCCACGGGGGCATGCCTGGCGCGATGGCCGACCTGTCCCGCATCGCCGCGGCCATGCGCTGCGCCGTCACCAGCGAGATGACGTAGCCGGCAACGGCCGCAGCGCCCATCTCCAGGCGCAGCACGCCGGCGCCGGAATTGAGCAGCAGGCGCAAGCGCCCCATCCAGTTCATCTCACCCGCGGTCGCAGCTTGCGCCGCAGTGACATCGGCGCGCGCAGCGGCGCGTTCCAGCACGCAGTCGGTGGCACTGAGCGCGAACACCAGCAGCCGCCACTGCGTCAGCACCACGGCGCGCGCCGGCAAGCCGATCAGCAACACCGTGTCTTGCACCTGCTCGCCCTCGAGCAGCTGCTCCCCCACCTGGGCACGGCGCAACAGGCGCAAGGCTGCGGCATTGACCACCGCCTCCCAGCCTGGCCGCGCGCCGGCCCAGGCGAAGGCCAGGCGCTGCCATAGCAAGATGGCCACCAGCACAAAGGCGGCGACGGCCACCGGCGCCCACAGGCCCAAAGGGGCAAGACCCGCCGCCAGCCACGAAGGCCAGGGACGCAAGCGCAGCAGCCACGGAAAGGTCCAGGCCACCAACAGCAGCACCGGTGCCGCCAGCAACAGCCAGCGGCCCGCCACGCTCCAGGGGCCGGCCGCTGGCGTGGCAGCGCCCAGGCTGGCAAGCTCGGCGCGCTGGCGCGCTCCAGCCTGCGCGCCGCGCTCGGCCCGCACGGCCAGCACCAGGGCTGCCAGGAACACCAGCACACCGCCAGCCAGCAGGCCGTTGTGCAAGCGGCCATAACGCAGCTTAAGCGCCTTGCGCTGCAACAGCGCGGCTGCGGTGCCGGCATCGCCGAACTCGCCTGCGCGCGCGCCGTCGGCGCCGAAGCGCAGCACGCGGTACGAGGCGCCGTCGACCACCAGCAGCTTGCCGCCCGCCCAGGTCAGGTCGCGCGGCTCGGTGCCATCGCTGCCGGTGAACTCGCGCTCGCTGCCATCGGCAAAGACATCGACCACCCGGCCCACCGTCATGCCGTTGGCGAAGCGGACCACCGAAGCCAGTGCCTGCAGGCCGTCGCGGGCCTGTCCCTGCGAGGGCGTGGCCATGCCCAGGTAGACGGCCGTGGAATGCCCGCCGCGCAGGCGCAGGGTCTGCACCGGCGCCATGCTGCGCGGGTCCAGTTCGATCAGCTGGAAGCGGTTGGTGTTGGTGGTCCACAGGGCCTCGCCCTGCCACCACAGCCCATTGGTGAAGCGGTACAGGTCCGGCTGTGTACGCGCCAGGAAACGGCCCTCGCCGTCGAACAGAGCCACCGCATGGCCGCCACCGGTGGCCACCGCCAGCAGCCCCGCCGGAGAAAACGCATAGCTGATGGCGCGCGCAGCGTGCTGCGCCAGATCCGCCGGCCACTGCGGCAGCAGCGTGCGCTGCAGGCGGCCCGTCGCCGGGTCGAGGAAGAACAGCCGCGGGTCGTCGCGCACCGCCGCCACCACCGCACCGGAGGGATGGCGCGCCAGATTGCCCACCAGGCCCGGCGTGCCCAGCGCCCCCATGCTGTCGACGCGGTCCAACAACCGGCCGTCCGCTCCGAGCCGCCAGAGCTCGTCGTCCACCGACAGCCAGACCGACTGGTCCGGCAGCACAGCCAGTGCCGATGGCCCCTGGATGCGGCTGGCGCGGTCGCCGCACCACAGGGCCAGTGCGAGCAGTGCGATGGCCACGGCCAGGCCGGCCACCGCCAGGTGCTTGCTTGCGATTGCTTTCATCCCTCCTCCTTGCCTGCCTAGAATGGCCCAGACCCACACCGGACTGCAACATGCTGCGAATCCTGAGCTTCCTGGGCACAGCCGCCCTCACCGCCTGCGCCCAGCCGAGCGGCCCCGCCGCTTCCGCCCCGCCCGGCCAGGCCTTGCCGCCGCCGGCCCTGGCCAGCAGCGCCCAGTGCGACGCGGCGGCAGCGCAATTCGCGGTCGGCCAGATCCCCAATGGTGACCTGGTGGCCCAGGCCAGGGAGCGCGCTGGCGCCACGCGGGTGCGCCTGCTCAAGCCCAACCAGGCGGTGACCATGGAGTTCGACGCCATGCGCCTGAACCTGGACACCGACAGCGACGGCCGCGTGACCCGGGTGCGCTGCGGCTAGCTGGCCGCCGGCGCTTCAGTGCGCCTTTTCCCAGTTCTCGCCCACGCCGATCTCGGCCAGCAGGGGCACGCGCAATTGCGCCACGCCAGCCATCAGGCGCGGAATCTCCACCCGCAGCCAGTCGACCTCGGCCTGCGGCACCTCGAACACCAGTTCGTCGTGCACCTGCATGATCATCTTCGTGCCGCGCTTTTGCGCGTCGAGCACGTCCTGCACCTTGACCATGGCCAGCTTGATCAGGTCGGCCGCCGTGCCCTGCATGGGCGCGTTGATGGCGGCCCGCTCGGCGCCGCCGCGGCGCGGCCCATTCGGTGAATTGATCTCGGGCAGGACCAGGCGCCGGCCGAACACCGTCTCCACATAGCCCTGCTCCTTGGCCGATGCGCGGGTCTCGTCCATGTAGTTCTTCACGCCCGGGTAGCGCTGGAAGTAGCGGTCGATGTAGGCCGCCGCCGCCTTGGTTTCAATCCCCAGGTTGCGCGCCAGGCCGAAGCTGCTCATGCCGTAGATCAGGCCAAAGTTGATGACCTTGGCGTAGCGGCGCTGTTCGCTCGACACCTCGCCGGGCGCGACGCCGAAGACCTCCGCCGCGGTGGCGCGGTGCACGTCCATGCCTTCGGTGAAGGCCTTGAGCAGGGCCGCGTCTTCGCTCAGATGGGCCATGATGCGCAGCTCGATCTGGCTGTAGTCGGCGCTGGCGATCAGGTGGCCGGGCGCGGCGACGAAGGCCTCGCGCACACGCCGGCCTTCCGCGGTCTTGACCGGGATGTTCTGCAAATTGGGGTCGTTGCTGGACAAACGCCCCGTCACGGCCACCGCCTGGGCGTAGTGCGTGTGGACGCGGCCGGTCCTGGGATGGGCCATCTGCGCCAGCTTGTCGGTGTAGGTGCCCTTGAGCTTGGACAGGCCGCGGTGCTCCAGCAGCTTGGCCGGCAGCGGATAGTCCTCGGCGAGTTTTTCCAGAACCTCTTCATCGGTGCTGGGCGATCCGCTGGGCGTCTTCTTGACCACCGGCAGGCCCAGCTTGGTGAACAGGATCTCGCCGATCTGCTTGGGGCTTCCCAGGTTGAAGGGCTGGCCGCCCAGCTCGTGCGCCTCTTTTTCCAGCTGCAGGATGCGCGTGCCCAACTCCGCGCTCTGCTTGGCCAGCATGGGCCCATCGATCAGCACGCCGTTGCGCTCGATGCGGTAGAGCGTCTCGCTGCTTTGCATCTCCAGCTCGTAGATGAAGCGCAGCCTGGCATCGCGCTCAAGCTGCGGCCAAAGGGCAAGGTGCACGTCCAGGGTCTGGTCCGAGTCCTCGCAGGAGTACTCGGATGCCTTGTCCACCGACACCTGCGAGAACGGAATCTGGTGCACGCCCTTGCCGGTCAGCGATTCGTAGTCGATGCCGCTGCGGCCCAGGTGGCGCTCGGCCAGGCTGGCCAGGCCGTGCGGCTTGTGCACTTCCAGCACATAGCTTTGCAGCATGGTGTCGTGCGCATAGCCCTGGACCTCGATGCCGTGGTTGGCAAAGACATGGCGGTCGTACTTGATGTGCTGGCCCAGCTTTTTCTTGTCCGGGTTCTCCAGCCAGGGCTTGAGCCTGGCCAGCACTTCGTCGCGCGGCAATTGCTCGGGCGCGTCGCCATAGCTGTGGGCCAGGGGGATGTAGGCCGCCTCGCCCGGCTTGACCGAGAAGGACACGCCGATGATTTCGGCCAGCATTTCGTCGAGCGAGCTGGTCTCGGTGTCGATGGCCGCAAGCTCCGAGGCTTCGAGGCGGCGCAGCCAGTCGTCGAACTGCTCCCAGCTGAAGATGGTGTCGTACTGCAGGTTGCTCACCGGCAACTGGCCCACCAGGTCGGGTTCGTCGAACAGGCCGGGGTTGGCGCCGGGCTTCTTTTTGCTCTGGTGTTCCTCGATCAGTTCCGGCGGCACGGCGTGCAGTTCCAGCTGCTTGACCAGGCCCTTGAAGCCGTGCTGCGCGTAAAAAGTTTTCAGCGCGTCGGTCTGCTGGCCGCCGATCACGATGTCCTCCAGCGAGGGCAGGCCGGGGATGTGCTCGCGCAGGTCGCAGTCCTTCTTGACCGTCAGCAAGGCCCGGCCCTGGGGCAGCCAGTCCAGTGCCTGGCGGAAGTTCTCGCCGACCGCGCCCTTGAGCTCGTCGGCGCGCTCGATCATGGCGTCGACCGAGCCGTATTCGAGCAGCAGCTTGACCGCCGTCTTCGGGCCGACCTTGTTGACGCCGGGCACGTTGTCCACCGTGTCGCCCACCAGGGTCTGGTAGTCCACCATCAGGCGCGGCGGCACGCCGAACTCGGCCTCGACGCCGGCGACGTCGCGCTTGCGGTCGTTCATGGTGTCGATCACCGTCACATGCTCGTTGACCAGCTGGGACAGGTCCTTGTCGCCGCTGGAAATCACGGTCGTGATGCCCTGCTCGGTGGCCATGCACGACAGCGTGCCGATGACGTCGTCGGCTTCCACGCCCGGCACGTTCAGCACTTTCCACCCCAGCAGGCGCACGACTTCGTGGATGGCCGGGATCTGGGAGCGCAGGTCGTCCGGCATGGACGAGCGATTGGCCTTGTACTCGGGGTAGAGGTCGTCGCGGAAGGTTTTGCCCGGCGCGTCGAAGACGCAGACCGCGTAGTCGGCGCGCACGTCCTTGCGCAGCTTCTGCATCATGTTGATCATGCCGCGGATGGCGCCTGTGGCCGGGCTGGCCGGGTCGCCGGGCACGGCACGCAGGTCCGGCATGGCGTGGAAAGCCCGGTACAGGTAGCTGGAGCCGTCGACCAGCAGCAGGGTCTTCTCCAGGGGGATTTGGTCGTCGGTGGCATCGCTCATGCAGGCATTGTGCCCGCCCGCGGCGCAGGCCTGCGCCCCCCTACAATCGGACCATGCAAGCCCGTTTCCTCGTCCTGCCCGCGCTGCTGGCCGGCGCCGCCGCCCTCGCCCAGCCTGCGGCTCCAACCAGCCAACAGCCCCCGTCCAGCAAGCCGGAGGCGCTACAAAAGCAGGAGCAAAGCGAAGGCCGTAAGAACCAGAAAGTGCAACGCATCGTGCATGAGGACGCCGGCAGCACGATCGAGGAGGTGCGCTACGGCGGCCAGACCCAGAGCATCACGGTCCAGCCCAAGGCCGACGTGCCCGAGTACGAGATCACCCCCACCGACCTGGCACGCAGCCGCCCCGCCGACAACCGCGACGGCATGGGCAGCGCCACCGGCACGCGGGTCTGGAACGTCCTGAAGTTCTGACAATGGCCGTTTTCACCGAAGTCTCCGAGGGCGAGGCCGGCGAACTGCTGGGCCGGCTGCAGCTGGGGCAGCTGCGCGAGCTGCGCGGCATCCAGGGCGGCATCGAGAACACCAACTACTTCGCCACCACCGAGACCGGCCAGTACGTGCTGACCCTGTTCGAACGCCTGGGCTTCGAGCAGTTGCCGTTCTACCTGCACCTGATGAAGCACCTGGCGCAGCGCGGCATCCCGGTGCCCGATCCGCAGTCCGACCGCGACGGTGACATCCTGCACAAGCTGTGCGGCAAGCCCGCTGCGGTGGTCAACCGGCTGCGCGGCAAGAGCGAGCTGGCACCCACCGCCGCGCACTGCGCCGCCGTTGGCGACATGCTGGCACGCATGCACCTGGCCGGCCGTGACTACCCGCGCAGCCAGCCCAACCTGCGTGGCCTGGCCTGGTGGAACGAGACCGTGCCGGTGGTCCTGCCCTTCCTCGATGCGGCGCAGGCCGCGCTGATCCGCGCCGAGCTGGCCCTTCAGAACCACATCGCCGCCGGCTCGGCCTACGCCGCCCTGCCGCGCGGCCCCATCCATGCCGACCTGTTCCGCGACAACGTGATGTTCGAGGGCAGCGAGCTGACCGGCTTTTTCGACTTCTATTTCGCCGGCGTCGACAGCTGGCTGTTCGACATCGCGGTCTGCCTGAACGACTGGTGCGTCGACCTGCCCAGCGGCGCGCATGACCCCGAGCGCGCACTCGCCTTCCTGGACGCCTATGGCGCGCGCCGGCCGCTGGCGGCGGCGGAGCGCCAGCTGCTGCCGGCCATGGCCCGCGCCGGCGCCCTGCGCTTCTGGATCTCGCGCCTGTGGGACTTCCATCTGCCGCGCGAAGCCGCCATGCTGCAGCCGCACGATCCCGGTCACTTCGAGCGTGTGCTGCGCCAGCGCGTCGCCCACCCGGTCACAGCCTGAGCCCCCACCCCATGAAACTCAACGTCGTTCCGGCACGCACCGGTCTCCTGTGGGTGCGGCTGGGCATAAAGGCCTTCTTCAAGCAGCCCCTGGCCCTGGCCGGCCTGTTCTTCATGTACATGGCCGTGGTGCTGGTGATCTCGGCGATCCCGGTGCTGGGCGTTCTGATCGGCGGCATGCTGGTGCCGGCCGCGACCTTGGGCCTGATGGCGGCCACGGCCGAGGCGGCCAAGGGCAAATTCCCCATGCCCACCGTGCTGCTCAGCGCGTTCCGCGCCGGCCGCGACCGGGCCAAGGCCATGCTGGTGCTGGGCGCGATCTATGCCGGCGGCTCGCTGCTGGCCACCCGACTGGCCATGCTGTTTGCCGGCGCGCCGGGCGACCCGGGCAACCAGATCGACACCACCACGCTGCTGGCCCTGGCACTGCATGCACCGCTGTTCCTGATGTTCTGGCACGCGCCTGCGCTGGTCCACTGGCACGGCGTGCCGCCGCTCAAGAGCCTGTTCTTCAGCGCCGTCGCCTGCTTTCGCAATTTCGGCGCGCTGGCGCTGTTCGGCCTGGCCTGGATGCTGGTGTTCGTCAGCGTGGTGGCGCTGATCGGTCTGATCGGCGGCCTGGTCGGCGGCGCCGACATGGTGCGCGCCATGATGATGCCGGCCGCCCTGCTGCTGGCCTCCATGTCCTCGGCCTCGCTGTACTTCACCTTCCGCGACAGCTTCGTGACCGACGCGCCGTCTCCCGAGGGCGGGCTTTCCGCCGACGCACCGCCCTCGCCCTGAGCGGCCAGCGCATCCGAAGCGGGCCGGGAGGCGTATATCGGGTTTCGTGGTAGTTTTGCGCCACCACGTCCCCCACCACGATGTCCCGGAGAGCCCATGACGCAACACATCCTGCAAGGCCGCAGCGAAGCCGAAGTCACCTGGTTCCAGCGCCGCAGCTTCCTGCAATCTGCCGCTGCCTGGACCGCCCTGGGCGGTTTTTCGGCCGCCCACGCACAGCAGCGCAGCAACATCGTGGAACTGGTGGGTGACGCCACCGTCAATGGCACGCGGGTACAGCCGCAAACCACCATCCAGACCGGCGACGCTGTGGCCACCGGCCCTGGCTCCAGCCTGGTCTTCGTGATCGGCAACACCGCCTTCCAGGTGCGGCAGAACTCGCGCTTCGCCATCGAGCGTGGCGCCACGCTCAACTCGGTCAGCGTGCTGCGCATGCTCAGCGGCGCCATCGCCAGTGTCTGGGGCCGCGGCACCAGCCGCCAGATCCTCACGCCCACGCTCACCGCCGGCATCCGCGGCACCGGCGTCTACACCGAGGTGCGGCCGGAGGAAAACTACCGCAGCTATTTCTGCAACTGCTATGGCGTGGTGACGCTGGGCGCAGGCCCGGACCAGACCACCTCGCGCTCGGTCTACCACCAGGCGTTCTGGGGCGAGGCCGAGCCCAAGAACGGCCATTTCCTCCTGCCCGCCAAGGCCATCAACCACACCGACGAGGAGCTGGAATTCCTGGCCCGCCTGGCGGACCAACAGACCGCCTGGCAGATCTCCGGGCGCAAGGGCGTGAAGGACGCCGAGGGTTACCAGGAGCAGCAGCCGCCGCCGCCTGCCCCCCCCGCGGTGCAACGCTGAGGGGTGGATCCCGGCTCAAACCGGGATGGGGCTTGGCGTCAGTTCTTCGCCTTGTACTCGGCGATGGCCTTGGCCAGATCCTGGTATTCCTCGCAGCCCTTGCCGCCGCAGATGCTCTCCAGCTGCGCCAGGTGCTTGTCCGCCTCGGCCGGCTTTTTGTCCATCAAGTAGGCCTCGCCGATGTACTCGTGCGCGCCCTTGTGGCGCGGGTCCAGGCGCAGCGCGTTGTTGTAGTGCTCGAAGGCTTTGGCCAGGTCGGGCGTGGCGCGCTTGCGCCAGCTGTAGCCCAGCAGGTTCTGCACGTCGGCGTTGCGCGGCTCCTCGCGCGCGGCGGCATTGAGCTCGGACAGGGCCTTGTTCCAGTCCTTGGCGTCGATCGCCTTGCGGGCGTTGCCCAGCCTGTCGTTGACCGACGGCGCGCGCACGCTGGGGTTGGCACCCGGGATGTCGGCGGCATGGCCTGCGGCGCCAAAGGCCAGCGCAGCGGCAAGGACGAAGGAAGCGGTTTTCATGGGGCAGCTCCTGGAAAGTTGGAACAGGACAAACGTCGCACAAGCTGCCGCGGATGCGGCAGAAAATCACGTTTTCTTCTAGACCGTGCCGGCCATGCCCTGCAAGCGTGTGGCCAGCGCCAGCAGCTGCGGCCGCACCTCGCCCAGCAGGTACTGCGGTGAGAGCTTGAACCCCGGCCCGCCGCAGTTGATCGCCACCACCGAGCGGCTGGCCGGCCGGCGCAGGGCAACGGCAATGGCGTTGACGTCGTGCTGCCACTCGCCGAACGAGGTACAGCAACCCAGTTCGGCGTACTGCGCGACAGCGGCATCGATGCCGTCGCGCAGTTGCGGCCAGGCCGCCTCGTCGTGGCCGCGGATGCGCTCCATCAGCGCTTGGCGTTCGCCCTCGGTGCACACCGCCAGGTAGGCACGGCCCATCGCGGTGGTGGCCAGGGGAATGCGCGAGCCCACGTCCAGGCTGAGGGTGAGCGCCGATTCGCTGCGGCAGTTCTCGACGTAGATCATGGACAGGCGATCGCGCAGGCCCAGCGACACCATGGCCTGCGAATGGTCGGCCAGCTCCTGCATCAGCGGCCGCGCCAGCTGGCGCAGGTCCATCCGCGCGAGCATCGCGCTGCCCAGCGCCAGCACGGCGCTGCCCAGGCGGTAGCCGGCGGCGCCGCTGTCGTCCTGGGCGTGCTCCAGGTAACCGTGCTTGGTCAGCGTGTAGGTCAGCCGCGAGATGGTGGACTTGGGCAGGCCGCAACGCCGGGCCAGTTCCTGGTTGCCCAGCATGCGGTCGCGTGAGCGGAAGGCCGACAGCACGTCCAGCCCGCGGGCCAGGGCGGTGACGAAGTGCCTGTCCTCCTTGGCATTGCTGGTTTTGCCGACCCTTGGGGTAGCGGCGCTTGAAATAGAAGCGTTCACGGAATTCTGCATTGCGGGTAGCATGTTCTGCATTGCAGCAAGCCTTGTCAATCCGTCCCGGTCCCGGCCGGGACCGGTAATCCTTCGCAACAGCGATGGACAAGGCTGCGCCCGACTGTTACAACATGTAATTCATGAACGCCCCCAAAAAGCCAGCACCAAAGGCCACCGATTTCGGTGGTCTCTACCTGCCTGGTGACCGCATTCCCAGTGTCGACGCGGTCGAGGCCGACACCGAGTCGGCCTGGGCCCTCTTTACCGCCCTGAGCAGCGGCGACGGGGAGCCCCGGGGCTTTGAACAGACCGCGCCCAATGGGCTGCCGACGCGTCCGGTCGCCGAACCGGGCTATGCCGCCACCGAGCCGGCCGGCTTGCAGATGGCGGCGCGCCACAAGCCGCCCAGCGGTTTGACCCCGGAGGCGGTGATGCTGGAGGCGCGGCGCAACAACCGGGTCTGCCCGCAGCAGTTGCAATGGCAGCTGCTCTACGACCTGCTGCCGGTAAAGGCCGACGCCAAAGGCCGCCAGGACCCCTTGCCGCCGCCGGCTGGCCAGGCCTGGAAGTCCATGCCCGCGCTGTCCAAGCGGACCTGCCTGCGCCTGCAGATCGAGTGGGCCGCCGCCAACGGCTGCCTGCAGACCATCCACAACTTCTTTGGCCAGCTGCAGGAAGACGACTGGCACCACATCGGGGATTAGAAATGGCCCCCACGCTCGCTCACTGCGTGTAGCTCGCCTCAGTTGACAGGCGTGAGCTTGGCCACCGACAGGGCCAGCCACTTGATGCCGTGGCGGCCGAACTTCACCTGGGCCCGGGCATCGTCGCCCTGCCCTTCGATCGACAGCACAGCGCCTTCACCGAACTTGGCGTGGAAAACCTGGATGCCCGCGCGCAGGCCGTGCGAGGGCGCGGCCTTTTGCACCGGCACAGGCGGGCTGGCAAAGCTCTGGCTGGCGCCGGCGTCGCGGTGGAAGCCGCCCGAGCGCGTGCTCGGATAGCCGGCGCCGTAGCCGAAGGACGAGCCGCCGAAGTTCTGGTTCTTCGGCGTCAGCCATTTGAGCGCGGCCTCGGGCAGCTCGTCGAAGAAGCGGCTCTTGAGGTTGTAGCGGGTCTGGCCGTGCAGCATGCGCGTCTGCGAATGGCTCATGTACAGGCGCTTGCGCGCCCGCGTGATGGCCACGTACATCAGCCGCCGCTCTTCCTCCAGGCCATCGTGGTCGGCCATCGAGCGCTCGCTGGGGAACAGGCCCTCTTCCAGGCCGGTGATGAAGACGCAGTCGAACTCCAGGCCCTTGGCCGCGTGCACCGTCATCAGCTGCACCGCGTCCTGGCCGGCCTGGGCCTGGTTGTCGCCCGACTCCAGCGCCGCATGGGTCAGGAAGGCGGCCAGCGGCGAGAGCGTCTCGCCGGTCTCGGCGTCCGGCGGCACGTAGTCTGGCGCCGGCTCGTTGGCCTCGGGCAGGCTGGGGTCCAGGCCCTGGCTGGCCGGCGACTGGCGCAGCATGCCCGGACCCAGTTCGTCCACCGGCAGGGCGACGGCGTCGCGCCCGAAGCCTTCCTGGGTGACGAAGCTCTCGGCCGCATTGACCAGTTCTTCCAGATTCTCGACCCGGTCGGCGCCTTCACGCTCGGCCTTGTAGTGCTCGACCAGGCCCGAGTGCTGCAGCACCAGCTCGATGATCTCCTTCAAGACCATCTTTTGCGTCTGCTCGCGCAGCACGTCGATCTTGGCGACGAAGCCGCCCAGGTTGGCACCGGCCTTGCCGGTGGTGGCGCTGACCGCGTCGTGCAGCGAGCAGCCGGCGACGCGGGCCGCGTCCTGCAGCTGCTCGATGCTGCGCGCGCCGATGCCGCGCGGCGGGAAGTTCACCACCCGCAGGAAGGATGTGTCGTCGTTGGGGTTCTCCAGCAAGCGCAGGTAGGCCAGTGCATGCTTGATCTCGGCACGCTCGAAGAAGCGCAGGCCGCCGTAGACGCGGTAGGGCACGGCGGCATTGAACAGCGCCGTCTCGATCACCCGGCTCTGCGCGTTGCTGCGGTACAGCACGGCGATCTCCTTGCGCTCGAAGCCCGGCTGCGTGCCCTGGTCGCGCACCAGGTGGCGCATCTCCTCAACCATCCACTGGGCTTCGGCCAGATCGGTGGGTGCCTCGTAAACGCGCACCGGCTCGCCCGGGCCCTGGTCCGTGCGCAGGTTCTTGCCCAGACGCGTCTTGTTGTGGCTGATCAGCTGGTTGGCCGAGTCCAGGATGTTGCTGTAGCTGCGGTAGTTCTGCTCCAGCTTGATCTGGTGCGTGACATGGAACTCGCGCACGAAGTCGGCCATGTTGCCCACACGGGCGCCGCGGAAGGCATAGATGCTCTGGTCGTCGTCGCCGACGGCCAGCACCGCGCTCTCGGGGCCGGCCAGCTGCTTGAGCCAGGCGTACTGCAGCTTGTTGGTGTCCTGAAACTCGTCGACCAGGATGTGGCGGAAGCGCCGCTGGTAGTGCTCGCGGATGGGATCGTTGTCGCGCAGCAGCTCGTAGCTGCGCAGCATCAGCTCGCCGAAGTCGACCACGCCTTCGCGCTGGCACTGCTCTTCGTACAGCTGGTAGATCTCGACCTTGCGCCTGTCCTCGTCGCTGCGCGCCTCGACCATGTTGGGCCGCAGGCCGTCTTCCTTGGCGCCCGAGATGAACCACTGGGTCTGCTTGGCGGGGAAGCGCTCGTCGTCGACGTTGTGCGCCTTCATCACCCGCTTGATCGCCGACAGCTGGTCCTGCGTGTCCAGGATCTGGAAACTTTGCGGCAGATTCGCCAGCTTGTAGTGGGCGCGCAGGAGGCGGTTGCACAGACCGTGGAAGGTGCCTATCCACATGCCGCGCACGTTGACCGGCAGCAGCGCGCCCAGGCGCGTCATCATCTCCTTGGCGGCCTTGTTGGTGAAGGTCACGGCCAGCACGCCGCCGGGCGAGATCTGGCCGGTGGACAGCAGCCAGGCGATGCGGGTGGTCAGCACCCGGGTTTTGCCCGAGCCGGCGCCGGCCAGGATCAGCGCATGCTGGTTGGGCAGCGTGACCGCCGCGCGCTGCTCCGCGTTGAGATTGTGCAAGAGCGGGGCATCGGAAGCGACTTCTGGGAACATCCATCCATTGTAGAAAGCCCGCGCCCGCCCCATGCGACCAATCCCCTTCTTCCTGCTGACACTGCTGCCGCTGCTGGCGCAGGCCCAGTCCTCCTGCTCCAGCGACGGCCAGCTGCGGCCGCTGGCCCTGGTCGAGCGCTTCATCAATGCCGACTGCGACAGCTGCTGGTCTGATCCGGCCACGCCGCAGCCGCAGGCGCGCGAGGTGGCATTGGACTGGATCCTGCCGGGCAGCAAGGGCGAGGACGCGCCGCTGTCGGCGGCCGCCAGCCGCGATGGACTGCTGCGGCTGGCGGCCCTCGGACGGCCGCAGCCGGCGCAGGCCGAGGCTGTGCGCAGCCCCCTGCTGGCGGCCGCGCGCAGCCTGCGCGTGGCCCATGGCCTGCCCTTCAACAACTACATCGGCGCCTCGATCGAGCTCAGGCCCGCTGGCCGCTCGCCCTGGACCGCCTGGCTGGCCCTGGTGGAAACCGTGCCGGCCGGCACCGAGGGCACGCCGGTCGAGCGAAATCTGGTCAGAAACCTGCTTCAGCCCCCGTGGAATGGACTTGGAGCGCTATCAAAAGCGCAGCAGATGCGGCTTTTCGAGGCGCGCCCACTGAGCATCCCCGAGGGCGCCAACCCCGAGCGCCTGCGCGTGGTCGGCTGGGTCCAGGATGCACGCGGCGATATAAGGGCTATAGCCCAATCCAGATGCGCGCCCCAGGGCCCGCAGCGGTAGAATCGGGCACCGGGCCCAAGCATTTGTGGTCCGGTTTTTTTTGGCCCACGCGGCCAGGCCGGTCCGACAGTCCAAGCGCTCTCCCTGTTCAACAAACAGCCTTCTGGAGCCTGGTATGGAAATCTTCGATTACGACAATGTCTTGCTGCTGCCGCGCAAATGCCGCGTGGAAAGCCGCTCCGAGTGCGACGCCAGCGTGGAACTGGGTGGCCGCAGCTTTCGCATCCCGGTGGTGCCGGCCAACATGAAGACGGTCCTCAATGAGAAGCTGTGCCTGTGGCTGGCGCAGAACGGCTACTTCTACGTGATGCACCGCTTCGACCTGGACAACGTGCAGTTCGTGCGCGACATGCGGGCTCACGGCGCCTTCGCCTCCATTTCCCTGGGGGTGAAGAAGGCCGACTACGACACCGTGGACCAGCTGGCCGCCGCCGGCCTGGTACCCGAGTACGTGACCATCGACATCGCCCACGGCCATGCAGACACGGTCAAGAACATGATCGCCTACCTGCGCGAGAAGCTGCCCTCGACCTTCATCATCGCCGGCAACGTGGGCACGCCCGAGGCCATCATCGACCTGGAGAACTGGGGCGCCGACGCCACCAAGGTGGGCATCGGCCCGGGCAAGGTCTGCATCACGCGCATGAAGACCGGCTTTGGCACAGGCGGCTGGCAGCTGTCGGCGCTCAAGTGGTGCGCCCGCGTCGCGACCAAGCCCATCATCGCCGACGGCGGCATCCGCGAGCACGGCGACATCGCCAAGAGCATCCGCTTCGGCGCCACCATGGTGATGATCGGCTCCATGCTGGCCGGCCATGAGGAGTCGCCCGGCGACACCGTGGAGGTGGACGGCAAGCTGTTCAAGGAGTACTACGGCAGCGCCTCGGACTTCAACAAGGGCGAGTACAAGCACGTCGAGGGCAAGCGCATCCTCGAACCGGTCAGGGGCAAGCTGGCCGATACGCTGCGCGAGATGGAAGAAGACGTGCAAAGCTCCATCAGCTACGCCGGCGGCAAGAAACTGATGGACGTGCGCAAGGTCAACTACGTCATCCTGGGCGGCGACAACGCCGGCGAACATCTTTTGATGTGAGCCGCGCTCTGGCCATGCTCGCCGGCGAACGTCTCCTGATGTGAGCCCCCTGCCCGTTCGCGCCGTACTCATGCTGGCCTGCGCAACAGCGCTGGCCGCATGCACCACGCCGGCCCCGCGTGGCCCGTCCGCCGAGGTCCAGGCCCAGCTTGCCGCCAGCATCGCCGCCGCCCTGCGACCGGCGGTCGCGCTGGCCGAACTGCCATCGCAGCGGGCCCTGGTGGCCGACCTGAAGACAGCCGTTTTGTTGCTTGACCGCAGCGCACCGGCGGTGACGGTCCGGGACAGACAAGCCCTGGCCTACCTGCTGGAGCTGCCCCGCTTGCCGGGCCCCTATGCGCTGCGCCTGCAAATGATCCCGGCCGATGGCTGGCAGGGCAGCATCTTCGCGCCCTCCGTGATGTTCCTGGACAAGCAGCGCCAGCCCATCGAATCGTTGGAAAGTCTGGCGCTGGCCGAGACCGGCAGCCAGGCGCAAGTCCAGATGGCGCAGCTGGCGATGCTGGGGCCGCGGGCGCAGGCGGCCTTCATGCTGGTCTATGTCGACCTGGACGACAGCGCCCACAGCGTGACCGTCAGCGCCACCGAGGCCAACCAGCCCGTCACCTCCCTGCCCGTGGGGACCGGACCGGTGCGCAGCTACGCGCTGGTGGCTGCGCGTGCGCTCGAAGGCATCGTCACCATCTCGGTGCTCCCGCTGTAAGGCCGCTCAGTCGCGCAGCATGCCACCGGACCAGGTCTCGCCGAAGGCCTGTGGCGGCCGCGTGGCGCCCTGCACCAGGCTGCGCGGCAGCGCGGCGCAACTGCCGGTGGCGATGTAATCCAGGGCCGCGCGGGTGCGTGCTTCCAGCGGATCGCCCAGCTGGCGGTCCAGGTCGTCGGCCACCTCGCAGTCTGGTGCGAAACCGGCGGTATAGCGGCCCAAGCCCTGGCCGTTGAAGGTCTCGAATTTCACCGCGTTGTAGCTGGTGCCGCAGGACTCCCGGGCGACGAAGCCATAGGGCTTGCCATAGGTGGTCTGGCCCACCAGGACCACCGGCATCAGCGGCTTGAGGCCGTTGATGAACAGCTCACTGGCAGATGCCGTGGCGCCCGAGGTGATCACCAGCACCCGCGGCAGCCCCTGCAAGGGCGGCGCGGGCAGGCCGGCCGGCAGTGTGATGAAGGGCATGTCGTAATTGCTTGCCACGTTGCGCGCGTTGTAGCGCAGCTGCGCAAAAACCTGGCCCGCCACGCGCGTGCCGCCGACCATGCTGGCGAGGTCACGCGACAGGTTGACGCTGCCGCCGTTGTTGTAGCGCAGGTCCAGCACCAGCTCCTGCACGCCGGCCGCGGCCATCGACCGGATCGCATCGCCCAGCTCGATGTAGCCGTAGACCATGAACTGCTGGTAGACGATGTAGCCCACCTTGACGGTCTCGCTTCCCCCAGGCGCCGGCCGCGTCACGCTGAAGGTGGCCGTCGCAGGAACCGTGCTGAGCGGGAATTGCGCGGAACTGACAGCCAGTCGGCGCTCCTGGCCCGCCGCGTCGCGCAGCACGAACTCGCGCGGCACGCCCGGCGTCGACACCGGTGCCAGCGAGCCTGCCGCGACCTGCGCGGGTGACTGGCCGTCGATGGCCAGCACGGTGTCGCCGCGGCGCAGGCCGGCGAGGGCCACGGGACTGTGCGGCTCGACGTTGCGGACCTTCAGCACCGTGCCAGCGGCATCGGCCCAGGCCAGGGTGTAGCCATAGCCAACGCGTTGGCCCAGAATCAGCAGCACGTCGTTGGCGCTGCTCTCGCTGTAGCTGTAGCGGTCGGTGGGCTTGAACAGCAAGGACTGGAAATACGCGTCCATCGTCGCGGCGCCGGCGTCCCCGGCCTGGGTGGGCCAGAAATAGTCGTTCTCCATGGCGCTGCGCAGGGACTGGCGCTGCTCGGCCACCGAACAGCCGGCGGGAGCCTCGGGCTGCGGCTCGGGCTGGACCACCGGCGGCGGTTCCACTGGGGCGCTGTTGCCGCCACCGCCACCGCCGCAGCCGACCAGCAAGGCGCAGGCCAGGGCCAGGATCCACAGGTGCATGGCTTCAGGTCCGCAGCAGGTCCAGCGCCAGGCTGTTGAGGCGGTGGCCGGGCTGGACCAGGGCCTCGAGCACGCTGAAATGGTTCAGGCCCGGCAGGGCCTCGCAGACCGGCACGCGCTGCTTGCCCCAGGCCTGGCGGATCAGATCGTTCTGGCGCAGGAATTCCGCGCTCTCGTCGCCACCGGCCACGCTGACCAGGCGGCCCTGCGGCGGCGCGGGCAGCAGCGCCGGGCTGGCCTTGCGCGCATCGCCGGGCGTCAGGCGCAGCGCATCCTGCAGGAAGGGCGCGCGGCGCACGGGATCCAGGTCGTACAGGCCGGAAATCGACAAGGCGCTCTTCACCAGATCCGCTGGCAGGTCCTTGCCCACCACCGGCCACACGCAGGCCAGCAGCATCGCCGCCAGGTGGCCACCGGCCGAGTGGCCGACCACGCTGATGCGCGAGGGGTCGCCGCCATGCTCGGCGATGTGGCGCCAGGTCCAGGCCAGGGCCCGCACCATCTGCAGGCAGATATCGGGAATGGTCACCGCCGGGCACAACGCGTAATTGGGCACCACCACGCAGGCGCCTTCGCTGGTGAAGGCCGGCGCGATGAAGGAATGGCCCTGCTTGTCAAGCGAGCGCCAGTAGCCGCCATGGATGAAGACCAGCACTGGCGCATCGGCCTGCTGGGTGGGGAAGATGTCCAGATGCTCGTTGGGACCGCCGCCATAGCGTACGTCCAGCTTGCGCGGCTGGCTGCGCACGACCTGCGCCGACTCGGCGTCCCAGCGCCGGAAGTGCTCCGCGTGCCGGAGCACCAGCGCGCGGTTGTTGTACATGCTGTCGAACCAGGCGCCGTCTTGCTTGCCCATGGGAATTCCTCTGTTGTCGCCTACGCGGGCGTGCATCTTGGCACAGGCCGGGGAAGTCCCCGCTTGCCCTGGCCGCCGTGCCTGCGTATTGTGTGGCTGGACACGGTCTGGACGAAACCAGAGAAGGAGACAAGCCATGCAACTGACGCAGGAACAGAAGGACCAGTTCGACAGTGAGGGCTACCTCTTCTTCCCCGGGCTGTTCACGCCTGCGGAGACGCGCACCCTGACCGACGCCGTGCCCGCGCTGTACAGCCGGCGCGAGGCTTACAACGTGCGAGAAAAAGGCAAGGACGCGGTGCGCACCAATTTCGCCGCCCACCTGGTGAGCGAGCCCTTCGCCCGGCTGGCCCGGCACCCACGCATGATCGGGCCGGTACAAGACCTGCTGGGCGATCAGCTGTACATGCACCAGTTCAAGATCAACGGCAAGGCGGCCTTCGAGGGCGACGTCTGGCAGTGGCACCAGGACTACGGCACCTGGCTGAACGACGACATGATGCCCACCGAACGCGCAATGAACGTGGCCATCTTCCTGGACGACGTCAACGAGCACAACGGACCGCTGATGTTCATCCCCGGCAGCCACAAAAAAGGCGTGGTGGAGGCCAGGCACGACCTGACCACCACCAGCTACCCACTGTGGACGGTGGACGACGCGCTGATCGGCAAGCTGGTGGAGCGCGCTGGTGGCAAGGGACAGTATGACAAGGACGGCCGCCTTGTCGGAGGCGGCATCGTCAGCCCCAAGGGACCGGCCGGCTCGATGATCCTGTTCCACAGCTGCCTGGTCCACGCCTCGGGCAGCAATCTCTCGCCCTGGCACCGCGTCGCGGTCTATCTCAGCCTGTGCGCGGTGTCCAACCACATCCGCCGCTTCAAACGGCCCGAGTACATCGCCCACCGCGACTTCACGCCCATCGAGACACTGCCGGACGACTGCCTGCTCAAGGACTACCCGGTGGACGTGCCGTGGAAGCAGGGCCTGCCGGCCAGCGCATTGCAGACCTCCCCCATTGCCTTTGACGAAATGAAGAAAGCGGCATGAACCTGCACGCCAAACTCCAGCAACGTGCGGCGCAAGGCCGGCCCGTGCGCATCGGCCTGATCGGGGCCGGCAAGTTCGGCTCCATGTACCTGGCCCAGGTGCCGCGCACGCCGGGCGTGCACCTGGTGGGCATCGCCGACCTGGCGCCCGACACGGCCCGCGCCAACCTCGCACGTGTGGGATGGAATCCGGCCACAGCCCTCGCAGAATCGATCGATGATGCTATCAAGACAGGAGCAACCCACGTCAGCGAGGACTGGCAGGCGTTGGTGCGGCACCCGGCCATCGACCTCATCGTCGAATGCACGGGCCACCCGATCGCGGCGGTGGACCATTGTCTGGAGGCCTTCGCCCACGGCAAGCACGTGGTCAACGTGACGGTGGAGGCCGACGCGTTCTGCGGCCCGCTGCTGGCGCGCAAGGCGGCCGCTGCCGGTGTCGTGTACTCGCTGGCTTTTGGCGACCAGCCGGCCCTGATCTGCGACCTGGTGGACTGGGCCCGCACCTGCGGCTTTCCGGTGGTGGCGGCCGGCCGCGGCCACAAGTGGCTGCCGCATTTTTGCGAATCGACGCCTGAGACGGTCTGGGGCAACTACGGCCTGACGCCCGAGCAGGCGCTGCGCGGCGGGCTCAATCCCAAGATGTTCAACAGCTTCCTGGACGGCTCCAAGCCCTCGATCGAAAGCACGGCGGTGGCCAATGCCACCGGCCTGACGGTGCCATCCAACGGCCTGCTCTATCCGCCGGCCAGCGTGGAGGACATCCCCTTCGTCACGCGCCCCATCAGCGAAGGCGGCGTGCTCGAACGCAAGGGCATGGTGGAAGTGATCTCCTCGCTGGAAGCCAACGGCCGCAAGATCCCCTACGACATCCGCATGGGCGTGTGGGTGACGGTGGAGGCCGAGACGGACTACATCAGGAACTGCTTCGAGGAATACAACGCCCACACCGATCCCAGCGGGCGCTACTTCACGCTGTACAAGCGCTGGCACCTGATCGGGCTGGAGGTGGGCGTGTCGGTCGCTTCCGTGGCCTTGCGCGGCGAGCCCACCGGCGTGGCCACCTGCTGGAACGCCGACGTGGTGGCCACGGCCAAGCACGATCTCGCGCCCGGTGAGATGCTCGATGGTGAAGGCGGCTACACCGTATGGGGCAAGCTGCTGCCCTCGGACCGCTCGCTGCAAATGGGTGGACTTCCCCTGGGCTTGGCGCACGACGTGAAAGTGCTGCGGCCGGTGAAGAAGGGACAGAGCCTGACATGGCGCGATGTCGCGATGGACACCAGCACTCACGCCTACAAAATCCGCAAGGAGATGGAGGCGATGTTCGCGCCGCCACTGCGCAAAGCAGCGTGATGTATCGCAAACAAAAGCCGCGGCGCGGAAACACGTCGATTTTTTTGGCATAATTGCGGCTGCTCCGAAACCTGCGCAGCTTGTTGTTAAAATACGCGCTGTTGTGGGGGGGTAGCTCAGCTGGGAGAGCGTCGCGTTCGCAATGCGAAGGTCGGGAGTTCGATCCTCCTCCTCTCCACCACAGCACCAGTTTTCAGTTTTCGAAGTGGGCTCTTAGCTCAGTTGGTAGAGCAGCGGACTCTTAATCCGTAGGTCGAGTGTTCGAGTCACTCAGGGCCCACCACCACTTCTCAAAAGCACCGCATGCGCCAAGCCTGCGGTGCTTTTTTTTGCGGGGGCGTAGCGGCTAGACTGCAAGCACATGAATCCTGATGCCGACACCCTCTGGCGCGCACCGCGCTGGGCCCTGGCCGTGCTGCTGGCGTTGCTGGGCATGCTGGGTCCGTTCTCCATCGACACCTACATCCCGGCGTTCTCGGGCATCGCCCGCGCGCTGGGCGCCACGCCGGTGGAGATGCAGCAGACCCTGTCGGCCTACCTGTTCGGCTTTGCCTTCATGAACCTGTTCCACGGGGCGCTGGCCGACAGCTTCGGCCGCCGGCCGGTGGTGCTGTGGGGCATCGCGATGTTCACCCTCGCCTCGGCCGGTTGCGCTCTGTCGCAGAGCATCGGCCAGTTGGTGTTCTTCCGCGCGCTGCAAGGCTTGTCGACCGGCGCGGGCATCGTCGTGTCGCGGGCGGTGATCCGCGACATGTTCCCGCCGGCGCAGGCGCAAAAGGTGATGAGCCAGGTGACGATCTATTTCGGCGTGGCGCCGGCGCTGGCACCCATCATCGGCGGCTGGCTGTTCGTCCACCTGAACTGGCACGCCATCTTCTGGTTTCTCACCGGCGTGGGCGTGGTCCTGTGGGTTGCGAATTTCAAGCTGCTGCCCGAGACCCTGCATGTGACGCAGCGTCAGCCCTTCAACGCACGCAACCTGATGCAAGGTTACTGGGAGCTGGGCTCGAGCCCGCGCTTTTTCCTGCTGGCGCTGGCCAGCGGCATTCCATTCAATGGCATGTTCATGTATGTGCTGGCCGCGCCTGAATTCCTGGGCACGCACCTGGCCCTGGCACCCACGCAGTTCTTCTGGTTCTTCGTGCTGACCATCGCCGGCATCATGGCAGGCTCGTTCGCCAGCGGCCGGCTGGCGGGCAAGATCGCGCCCAAGACGCAGATCCGCCATGGCTTTCTGGTGATGTTGCTGGTGTCGGTGGCCAATGTCGCGGCCAACTTCGCGTTCGAGCCGCACGCTGCCTGGGCGCTGCTGCCGATCGCGGTGTTTTCTTTCGGCTGGGCCCTGATGGTGCCAGTGGTGACGCTGCTGGTGCTGGACCTGTACCCCGAGCGGCGCGGCCTGGCCTCGTCGCTGCAGGCGGTGGTGGGATCGACGGCCAACGGCATCGTGGCCGGCGTGATTGCACCGCTGGTCATGCACTCGACGCGCGCCCTGGCGCTGACGTCGCTGCTGATGCTGTGCGTGGGCCTGATCTCCTGGATCTGGCTGCACAGGCGCTGGCCGGAGATCGGCCGCGCCGTGGCTGCTTCTTCTTAGTTGGCCGGCTTGTAGGCGCGCTTCTTCACGTCGCGCGGCACGAAGACCTTGCCACCATTGCCGGGCTTGGCCGGCGGCTTGGAGAACACCGGCTTGCGGTCGGCGAAGTCACCGCGCGGCGCGAAGCCTTCGTTGCGTTGCTGACCGCCGAAACCTTCATTGCGCTGGCCGGCAAAGCGGTCGTTGAAACCGCCCTTGCGCTCGTAGCTGAAGCCTTCGCGCGGTGCGCCGCGGCCGTCGTTGCCACGCTGGTCACCACCGAAGCCACCATTGGCCGGGAAGCTGTTGGCGCCCATCTGGCGGGGGCCACGGGCGTTCCTGTCGCCAAAGCCACCACCGCCGCCACCGAAACCGGCATTGCGGCCGCCGCCGCCGAACTTGCGGTCGCGCGATTGGCCGTCACGGCCACGGCCGCCGAAATCACCGCCGCCTTGCGGGGCACGCTGCTGCGGCTCCAGGCCGGGGATCACTTCGGGCTTGAAGGTCTGCTTGCTGTAGCCCTCGATGTCGAAGATCTTGCGGCGGTCGCGCAGCTCGGCAAACGTGACGGCGATGCCGTCGCGGCCGGCACGGCCGGTGCGGCCGATGCGGTGGGTGTAGTCCTCTGCCTTCATCGGCAGGCCGTAATTGAAGACGTGGGTGATGGTGGGCACGTCGATGCCGCGGGCAGCGACGTCGGTGGCCACCAGCACCTGCACCTGGCCCTGGCGCAGAGCCATCAGGCGGCGGTTACGCAGGCCTTGCGACAGGGCACCGTGCAGGGCGACGGCGTCGAAGCCGGCTTGCTGCAGGTCGCCCGCCAGGCCGTCGCACTCGACTTGCGTGCTGGCAAAGACGATGGCCTGGTTGATGGTGGTGTCGCGCAGCCAGTGGTCCAGGAGCTTGCGCTTGTGCTGGGCGTTGTCGGCCCAGAACAGCACCTGCTTGATGTTGGCGTGCTTTTCCTGCGGGCTGTCGATCTGAATCTTCTGCGGCTGGCGCATCACGCGCGCGGCCAGTTGCTGGATGCGCGGCGCGAAGGTGGCGCTGAACATCATGGTCTGCTTGCGCTCGATGGTCAGCTGGTTGATCTCGGCCAGGTCGTCCGAGAAGCCCAGGTCCAGCATGCGGTCGGCTTCGTCGACGACCAGGAACTGCACCTTGTCCAGCTTGATCTGCATGGAGCGCTGCAGGTCCAGCAGGCGGCCGGGAGTGGCGACCACCAGGTCGGCGTTCTGCAGCTTGGCGATCTGCAACTGGTAAGGCATACCGCCGACGATGTTGGCGATGCGCAGGCCACGGCAATGCTGGACCAGGCCGATGGCGTCATGCGCCACCTGCTGGGCCAGTTCGCGCGTCGGGCAGACGATCAGGGCGCCGGGAACGGCGGCCTTGAAGTTGCGCATGCTGGTCGGGTCCTTGCGCTTGGGGCGCTTGGGGGCGGGCTCGCCCTTGGCAGCGGCTTCGGCGACAGCACGGTCGAATTCGGCGCGCTCTTCGGCTTCGGCGTCGGCCTTCTGCGTCAGCAGGGTGTGCAGCACGGGCAGCAGGAAGGCCGCGGTCTTGCCGCTGCCGGTCTGGCTCGAAACCATCAGGTCGATGTAGCTGTTGGCCTTGCCGCCGTTCTCGCCGGTGGGCAGGGCCAGGGGAATGACTTTTTCCTGGACCATCGTGGGCTGGGTGTAGCCCAGGTCTGCGACGGCCTGGATCAGTTCCGGGGCCAGGCCCAGCAGGACGAAGCCGTTGGGCGCGGCGGGCTCAGTCGATTCGATGGCCTCGACAGACTGCGTGGCCTGGGCGGCCGGCGCGGAGGAGAAATCGGTGTCGTTGGATTGCACAGGCGCAAAGTCGCCCTGCACTTCAAAAGTGTCGGTCATGTGGGTCTCGCACGCAAACGCCTCCCGGGGCGGGGGACGGTGGCGTCAATGGTTAAAAAACATCAACCATCAACGCGACGTTCAGGGCCTGCTGGAGGCGCTGTTGGCTCATTCGGCGAGCCTGTGCATGAGGGGAGATGCGCAAAAGTGCTGCTGTTTGCAGCGCAGCCCACGATTATGCCACGACTTCGGGTTTTCACCTAATCTTGCAGACGCAGGAAATGCTGCCGGTAGTGCGCCAGCTCGTCGATCGACTCGTGGACGTCGGCCAGGGCCGTGTGCTTTTGCTGCTTCTTGAAGCTGGCATAGACCTCGGGGCGCCAGCGCTTGGACAGCTCCTTCAAGGTGCTCACGTCCAGGTTGCGGTAGTGGAAAAAGGCTTCCAGCTTGGGCATGTACTTGACCAGAAAGCGCCGGTCCTGGCTGATGCTGTTGCCGCACATGGGGGTGGAGTTCTTGGGCGCGTACTTGGCCAGAAAAGCCAGGATCGCCTGCTCAGCCTGGGCCTCGGTGACCGTCGATGCCTTGACCTTGTCGATCAGGCCGCTGCGGCCGTGCGTGCCCTTGTTCCATGCGTCCATCTTGCCCAGTTGCTCGTCGCTCTGGTGGATCACCAGCACCGGGCCCTCGATGCGCGGCTCCAGGTTGGGACCGGTGACGATGACGGCGATTTCGATCAGGCGATCGACCTCGGGATCGAGGCCGGTCATCTCGCAGTCCAGCCAGATCAGGTTCTGGTCGCTCTTGGCGAGGGTGGCAGGGACTGTTTGCGCAATAGGGTCAGGCATGCAGCGATTGTCGCCGATGGCCTAAACTTGCCCGCATGAATGCTTCCTACGCGTTGACGCTGGCCTTCGCCGCTGCCCTTCTGGCCGGGATGGTCGCCAAGTTCTGGCTGGCCACGCGGCAGATCCGCCACGTGGCGCGCCATCGCGGCGCCGTGCCCGCGCCCTTTGCCGCCACCGTCTCGCTGGCGGCCCATCAGAAGGCAGCCGACTACACCATCAGCAAGGCGCGCTTTGGCCTGCTGGAGATGGCATTGGGCGCCGCCGTGCTGCTGGCGTGGACCCTGCTGGGCGGGCTGGACGCGCTCAACCGCGCCCTGGTCGGCGCGATCGGCACCGGCATGTGGCAGCAACTGGCCCTGTTGGCGGCATTTGCTTGCATCGGCGGGCTGCTGGATCTGCCTTTCACGCTCTACCAGACCTTTGTCATCGAGGAGCGCTTCGGCTTCAACAAGATGACGCTCCAGCTGTGGCTGGCCGACCTGGCCAAATCGACCCTGGTGGGCCTGGCCATTGGAACGCCAATCGCCGCCCTCATCCTGTGGCTGATGGGCGCGGCCGGCGCGTTGTGGTGGCTGTGGGCCTGGGCCGTGTGGATGGGCTTCAACCTGCTGCTGCTGGTGCTCTATCCCACTTTCATCGCGCCGCTGTTCAACAAGTTCAAGCCGCTGGACGACGAGAGCCTGAAGGCACGCGTCACGGCCTTGATGCAGCGCTGCGGCTTCGCCGCCAAGGGCCTGTTCGTGATGGACGGGAGCAAGCGCAGCGCCCATGCCAACGCCTACTTCACCGGCTTCGGCGCCGCCAAGCGCGTGGTGTTCTACGACACCCTGCTGGCCAAGCTCTCGCCCGGCGAGGTCGACGCGGTCCTGGCCCACGAGTTGGGCCACTTCAAGCACAAGCACATCATCCAGCGCATCGTGGGCCTGTTCGCCATGAGCCTGGCCGGCTTCGCCCTGCTGGGCTGGCTGTCGACCCAGGTCTGGTTCTACACGGCGCTGGGCGTGCGCCCCAACCTGAGCGGGCCGAACGACGCCCTGGCCCTGCTGCTGTTCATGCTGACCGTGCCGGTGTTCTCCTTCTTCATCTCGCCGCTGTTCGCCCAGCTCTCGCGCAAGCACGAGTTCCAGGCCGACGCCTACGCCGTGGCCCAGACCAGCGGCGCCGACCTGGGCACAGCCCTGCTCAAGCTCTACGAAGACAACGCCTCCACGCTGACGCCGGACCCGGTCTTCGTCAAGGTTTACTACTCGCACCCACCCGCTTCGGAACGGTTGGCACGCATGGGAGCCACCGCATGACATCGATGCTGAGCAAGAAAGACTGGTCGCTGCAGCCGCGGCGCGCCCTGTCTCCCACCGAGATCGTCACGCGGCTGGCGGCGGCCCCGGGCTGGAAGCTCAGTGGCGACGGTGCCGATGTGGCGATCGAAAAGAGCTTTGGCTTTGCCAACTATTACGAGACCATCTCCTTCGTCAACGCCCTGGCCTTCATCGCCAACGCGCAGGACCACCACCCCGAGCTGTCGGTCCACTACAGCCGCTGCGTGGTGAGGTTCAACACCCACGACGTCAAGGGCCTGTCCGAGACGGATTTCGAATGCGCGTCGCTGGCCGACGCGCTGCTCGCATGAGGGCAGTCCGCTTTGGCTGAGCGCGCAGCGCTCGACTCCGGGCTGGTGGTCGCCAGCCACGGTCGCCACGTCGTCGTCGAAACCCCGGAAGGCAAGCGCCTGATCTGCCATCCGCGCGGTAAAAAGAGCAAGGCGGTGGTGGGCGACCGCGTGCTCTGGCAGGGCTCGCATGACGAGGGCACGGTGGAAAAGGTCGAGCCGCGGCGCAACCTGTTCTACCGCCAGGACGAGATCCGTACCAAGTCCTTCGCCGCCAACCTGGACCAGGTGCTGATCCTGGTGGCCGCCGAACCCGAGTTTTCCGAGCACCAGTTGTCGCGCGCCCTGATCGCCGCCGAGGCCGAGCGCATCTCGCCGCTGATCGCGCTGAACAAGAGCGACCTGGTCGAGCCTTTCGAGAAGGCCTGGTCGCGCCTGCTGCCTTACCAGCGCATGGGCTACGGCGTGCTGCCGCTGTCGCTGCGGCTGTCCAAGGAGGTCGACCGCGAGGCCCTGCTCAAGCACCTGCAGGGCAAGACAACCCTGGTGCTGGGGCCCTCGGGCGCCGGCAAGAGCACCTTGATCAACCTGCTGGTACCCGGCGCCCTGGCCGAGACCAACGAGATCTCGCAGGCCCTCAATTCAGGCAAGCACACAACCACCAGCACCACCTGGTACTGGGTGGATGCGGCTACGCGCACGACGGCGCTGATCGACTCGCCCGGCTTCCAGGAGTTCGGCCTGAACCACATCGAGCCGGCGCGGCTGGCCGACTGCATGCCCGACCTGCGACCCCACCTGGGCCACTGCAAGTTCTACAACTGCACGCACCTGCATGAGCCGGGCTGCAGCGTCATTGCGGCGATCGATTCGGTCTCCAGCCCCGATCCAGTGGGCGCAAGGCGCTACAAAATTTATAGCGAGCTGTTCGCCGAACTGTCGCAGCCGCAACGGTATTAACCGAGCAGGCGGGCCAGCGTCAGCAGGGCCAGCAGCACCATCCACAAGACGACCGAGCGCCAGACCAGGCCGACCACGCTGCGCAGGTGGCCGACCTCGGCCTCGCGGCCCGGCGTGCTCTCCGTGTCTTGCATGGGCTCGGTCGCCACGCCGGCAGCGCGAAAGCTTTGCGAGCTGTTCGGTGCGAAGGCTGAACGCAGGGCCTCGCCGCCCAGGCGCACGTCGATCGCCCCGGAGGTGGCGGCCAGGATCACGCCGTCGTTGTCGTTGGGAAAGCGCTGGGCATGGTTGCGCCAGCGGTCGATCGCGTCCTCGAAGCTGCCGACCACGGCAAAGGCCAGGGCCGTCAGGCGCGCCGGCAGCCAGTCAACCCACGCCCAGGCACGCGCCGCGGCCGTTTGCAGCGCCGCGCTGGCCGGCTGGATCTGCACCCGGGCGCGGTGCCGCCAGTAGCGCGAGACGAACTCGCCCATGCGGTAGAAGACGGCGCCGGCGGGGCCCAGGCCCAGCGCGGCGAGCACCGAGAACCAGGCCAGCACGCCGAACACATGGCGGTGCGCCGCCAGCACCGAATACTCGATGACATGGCGCACGATCTCGCTACGCGGCAGCTCGCTGGCGTCGACCTGCTGCCATTGCGCCAACAGCTCCCGCGCGCGATCTTCGTCGCCCGCGTCCAGGGCGTCGCGGATGTCGGTGAAGTAGTGGCTGAACTGACGGAAGCCCAGGGTGACATAGAGCACGGCCACGCTCCAGAGCACGGCGAACGGCCAGCCTATGGTCAGGGTCAGGCTCCAATGCACGCCCACGGCCAGCAGGGCCGGGAACACCGTGGCCAGGCTCCAGGCGATCCAGCCGTGCTGCGGCTTGCCGGCGTCGAAATTGCTGCTGACCCAGCGCGCCCAGCTGCGCAGGCCGCTGTGAACGGGGTTCTGGCGCGCCAGCGGCCGCACCTGCTCGAGCAGCAGAGCAAACAGGATGGCGAAGAAGCTCATGCCGGCAATGATAGCGGCCGTGTCATGGGCCGCGGTTTACGCGCTGAGGAATCTGTAGAGATTGCGCAGCATGGCCGCTGTCGCACCCCAGATGAAGCGCTCGGTCGTGCCCTCCATGTAGGGCATGGACAGCCACTCGCGTGCCACGCCGCCGATCATGATGCTGTGGTGCCGGTGGTGGGCGGGGTTGACCAGGAACTGCAGCGGCACCTCGAAGGCATCCGTCACCTCGTAGGGGTTGAGCGTGAGCCGGTGGCCCGGCTGCACCAGGGCGACCACCGGCGTGATGATGAAGCGCGTCCCGGTGATGTAGGTTGGCAGGCGGCCGATCAACTCGATCTGATCGCGCTCCAGGCCTATCTCCTCGTGCGCTTCGCGCAGCGCCGTGTGGTTGGCATCGGCGTCGGTCTCGTCCTGCTTGCCGCCCGGGAAGGCGACCTGGCCGGAATGCGTGGACAGGTGGGTGCTGCGTTCGGTAAAGATCACCGTCGGCTGCTCGCGCATCACCACAGCGATCAGCACCGAGGCGCGGGCCGGCTCGCGGTCCATGAACTTGCGCTCAGCCCAGATCTCGGGCGACCACACCGGCGGTGCGGCAAAGCGTTGGCGCAGCGCATCTGCTTGCAGCAACGCCGGAGCAACCGCCGGCAGATGTCCATCGATCCCCACCACCGGCACCGTGCGGGGATCGAAATTGGGCAGCTTGGACAGCGCGGTGTCGGCGGGAACGTCGGCGTGGGACATGTGGCTTGGGAATGAAAAAGCCGCCACGGGCACGGGGCCGGTGGCGGCTTGCTCTGGCGAAGCGGCTGCTGCTTTTTAAGCGGCAGCGGCCTTGCTGGGCAGCTTTTCCTTGATGCGGGCCGACTTGCCGCTGCGGTCACGCAGGTAGTACAGCTTGGCACGGCGCACATCGCCGCGGCGCTTGACTTCGATGGCGGCGATCAGCGGGCTGTAGGTCTGGAAGGTGCGTTCCACGCCTTCGCCGCTGGAGATCTTGCGCACCGTGAAGCCGCTGTTCAGGCCACGGTTGCGCTTGGCGATCACGACGCCTTCGTAGGCCTGCACGCGCTTACGCGTGCCTTCAACCACGTTGACGCTGACGATGACGGTGTCGCCGGGGGCGAACACGGGGATTTTCTTGCCGAGGCGGGCAATTTCTTCCTGCTCAAGGGTTTCGATCAGATTCATGGTGTTTCCTAGTGATCGTGCGTGCAGTTTTGTTAAGGATAGGCAGCCTGGTCGGGCTGCCTTTGGATATTTCGGCTTCCTTTTCAGGTCACCTGGAATGCCGCAGAGGATCGGGGTAAGCCCATGATTATAAACAATTTATTGGCCTTTGGCCAAAAATGCCTCGTCGGCCTTGTTCAGACGGCCCGCCGCCCGCGCTGCCTCGATCAGCTCGGGCCGCTGGCTGGCGGTGATTTCCAGGCGCCGGTCGCGGCGCCAGCGCTCGACCTGGGCATGGTGGCCGGACAGCAATTCGGCCGGCGCCGACCGGCCCTGCCACTGCTCCGGCCGGGTGTAGTGCGGGCAGTCCAGCAGCCCGTCCAGAGCCGGGTTGAAGCTGTCCAGCTGGTGGCTGCCCTCGTCGTTCAGGACACCCGGTTGCAGGCGGGCCACTGCATCGAGCAGCGCCATGGCGGCGATTTCCCCGCCCGACAACACGAAGTCGCCCAGGCTGATCTGCAAGTCCACATGGGCGTCGATGAAGCGCTGGTCGATGCCCTCGTAGCGCCCGCACACGAGCACGGCGCCAGCGCTGGCCGACCAGGCTTCCACCCCTGCATGGTCCAGCTTCTGGCCCACCGGGGAAAACAGCACGACCGGGGCGCTGTCCTGGCGCTCGGAGCGGATCGCCGCCAGGCAGCGCGCCAGGGGCTCGGCCATCATCACCATGCCGGGGCCGCCGCCGAAAGGCCGGTCGTCGACGCGGCGGTAGTTGCCCTCGGCAAAGTCGCGCGGGCTCCACAGGCGCACGTCGACCAGCTTGCCCTCGTAGGCACGCCGCGTCACGCCGCTTTCGAGAAAGGGCGCGAAGAGCTCGGGGAACAGGGTGATGAGGTCGAAGCGCATGCGGCCCCGTCCTCAGTAGTCGGCCTGCCAGTCGACCGTGATGCGCTTGTCGGCCAGGCTCACGCTGTCGACAAAGGCCGAGACGAAGGGAATCATGCGTTCCTGGGGCTTGCCGTCGGCCTCGAACTCCAGCACCAGCACGGTCTGCGGGCCGGTGGACAGCAGCTCGCGCACCTGGCCCAGGGCCTGGCCTTCGCGGTTGACCACCTGCAGGCCGATCAGGTCGACCCAGTAGTACTCATCCTGGGCGGCGGTGGGGAAGCTGGAGCGGGGCACGAAGATGCGGGCGCCGCGCAGCGCCTCGGCGGCGTCGCGGTCGTCCACTTCCTGGGCGCTGGCGACGATGGAGCCGGAATGGTCCTTGGTCTCGCGCACGCGCAGCAATGCCGTGCCGGAAAAGGTTTTCGCACCTCTTTCGGACGGCTGCAGGTACCAGCGCTTGGAAGAAAACAGCGCCTCGGGATCGGCGCTGTGGGGCAGGACCTTGAACCAGCCCTTGACGCCCCAGGCATCGGCGATGCGGCCGACTTCGATGGCGTCCGCGGGCAATTCCGCGGCTTCGAGGCCGGTGATCACCGCGCTGTTTAAGCGGCCTTGACGGCTGCTTGCTTGATCAGGCGTTCCACCGTGGGGGAAGCCTGGGCGCCAACACCGCGCCAGTAGGTCAGACGGTCCTGGGCGATGCGCAGGCCTTCTTCGCCGCCGCGGGCGATCGGGTTGTAAAAACCGATGCGCTCGATGAAGCGGCCATCACGACGGGTGCGCTTGTCGGCAATGACAATGTTGAAGAACGGGCGAGCCTTGGAGCCGCCGCGAGAAAGTCGAATGACGACCATGATTTATCCTTGGGTGGAGGGGAAGATGTTTCCCCCATTTCTCACAGCGTTGAGACACGCGACATGGCCACCCGGCCAGCGACACGCTGAGAAGCCCATGATTATAGCCTTTCCTGCCGCCATGACCACCATCCGCTCCAGCACCGACGCCGACCTGCCCGCCATCACCGCGATTTACAGCCACCACGTGCTCCATGGCACCGGCACATTCGAGACCACTCCGCCCAATGAGGTCGACATGGCAGCGCGCCGAGCCGACGTGCTGGCAAAGGGCCTGCCCTACCTGGTCGTCGAGGACGGCGGCCAACTGCTGGGCTTTGCCTACTGCCAGTGGTTCAAGCCGCGGCCGGCCTACCGGTTTTCCGCCGAAGACTCGATCTACATGCACCCCGATGCCCGCAGCCGCGGACTGGGCCGCGAACTCCTCACGGCCCTGGCGGCAGCCGCCGAAGCCGCCGGCGTGCGCAAGCTGATCGCGGTGATCGGCGACTCGGCCAACGCCGGCTCGATCGGCGTGCACCGCAGCCTGGGCTTCCACCATGTCGGCGTGTTCAAGTCCTGCGGCTGGAAGTTCGGCCAGTGGCTGGACATCGTGTTGATGGAAAAATCCCTGGGCGAAGGCGACACCACGGCGCCGGAGCCGGCGGGCGCGTCATGAAGAAAAACAAGACCCTGACCGCCTGGCTGGCCTTTCTGGGCGGCACGCTGGGCCTGCACCGGTTCTACCTGCGCGGCCTGGGCGACACGCTGGGCTGGGCCCTGCCAATCCCGACGGCGCTGGGCCTGTACGGCATCCAGCGGGTCCAGCAGTTCGGCCTGGACGACCAATGGAGCTGGGTGCTGATCCCCTGCCTGGGCTTTAGCTTCGCCGGCTGTGCGCTGACGGCCATCGTCTACGGCCTGATGACGCGCGAGAAGTGGAACGCCAAATTCAACCCGGATCAGCCCGAGGATGCAGCGGCTGGCGCCACCAGTTGGTTCACCATCGCCGCCATCGTGCTGTCGCTGCTGGTGGGCACCACCGTGCTGATGGCCAGCATCGTCTTCAGCTTCCAGCGCTACTTCGAGTACCAGGTCGAGGAGGGCCGCAAGATCTCGCAATAGACAGCGGTTACCGCATGGTTCCATGCAAGGCCGGCATTTCCTGCCGGCACACGACCGCGCTAGAGTGGGCTGTCCATCATTCCTGTCGAGGAAAACACCATGGACGCTCCCCTGATCCGCAGCGCTGAGCCATCTGACGCCGCCGCCATCTCTGCGCTGTTCGGCACAGTCGGCACCTTCGAAGGCACGCTGCAGCTGCCCGACATGCCGGTGGCCTCGCGGCTGGAATTCCTGCAGAAGATCGATACCCAGGCGCCCAAACTGGTTGCCGTTGCCGGCGACGCGGTGGTGGGCATGGCGGGCATGCATTCCATGCAGCCCAGCCTGCGCCGCAGCCACGTGCGCGGCCTGGGCATCGGTATCGCGCCAGCCTGGCAGGGCCAGGGCCTGGGGCTCGAGCTGATGGAGCGCCTGCTGGACTGGGCCGACAACTGGGGCGGCGTGCTGCGCATCGAGCTGCACGTGCACGCCGACAACGAGCGCGCCATCGCCCTGTACCGCAGCCTGGGCTTTGCCGAGGAAGGCCGGCACCGCGGCTATGCGCTCAAGAACGGCCGCTACGTCGACAGCCTGTCGATGGCGCGGCTGCACCCCAGCCCGCCGCGCATCGTCGGCTGAGCGCTCAGAACACCTGCAGGCTGACCCAGTAGGCGATCGCCGCCACGAAGGCGCTGGCCGGGATGGTGAAGATCCAGGCCCAGACGATGTTGCCCGCCACGCCCCAGCGCACGGCGCTGGCGCGCTGGGTCGAGCCGACGCCGACGATGGCGCCGGTGATGGTGTGGGTGGTGGACACCGGGATGCCCAGCGCGGTGGCCAGGAACAGGGTCAGCGCCCCGCCCGTCTCGGCGCAAAAGCCCCCCACGGGCTTGAGCTTGGTGATCTTCTGACCCATGGTCTTGACGATGCGCCAGCCGCCAAACATGGTGCCGGCGGCGATCGCCAGGTAGCAGCTGACGATGACCCAGGTGGGCGGCATGGGGGCGCCGGCGGCGGTGTAGCCGGTGGCGATCAACAGCATCCAGATGATGCCGATGGTCTTTTGCGCGTCGTTGCCGCCGTGGCCCAGGCTGTAGGCCGCGGCCGAGACCAGCTGCAGGCGGCGAAACCACCGGTCCACCCGCGAGGGCGTGGCGCGGCGAAAGAGCCAGAACACCGCCACCATCATCAGCGAGCCCAGCAGGAAGCCCAGCAGCGGCGAGACGAAGATGAAAATCACCGTCTTCCAGATCCCACCGGCAATCAGCGCGCCGGCACCCGACTTGGCGATCACCGCGCCGACGATGCCGCCGATCAGGGCATGCGAGGAGCTGCTGGGGATGCCGTAGTACCAGGTCAGGATGTTCCAGGTGGTGGCGCCGACCAGGGCGCCGAACACCACATGGGTGTCGACCACGCCCGGCTGGACGATGCCCTTGCCCACCGTGGCCGCCACACTCAGGTGGAAGATGAAGATGGCCACCAGGTTGAAGAAGGCGGCGAAAACCACCGCATGGCCCGGCTTGAGCACGCCTGTGGACACCACGGTGGCGATGGAGTTCGCCGCGTCGTGGAAGCCGTTCATGAAGTCGAACACCAGGGCCAGGGCCACCAGCAGGATCACGACCCACAGGGCCGCTTGCACGCTTTCCATGCTTGTCGTCCCGGCCTCAGGAGTTCTCGAGGACGATGCCCTCGATCACGTTGGCCACGTCTTCGCACTTGTCGGTGATGGTCTCGAGCAGCTCGTAGATGGCCTTGAGCTTGAGCACCTCGCGCACGTCGGGCTCCTCGCGGAACAGCTTGCTCATGGCCGAGCGCATCACGCGGTCGGCGTCGGACTCGAGCCGGTCGATCTCCTCGCAGGTCTTGAGGGCCGCCTCGGCGACGGCCGGGTCGGTGATGCGACTGAGCATGCCGACCGCCTCCTTGACGCGCTCGCAGCACTTGACGCTCAGGTCCGTCAGACGGGTGATCTCCTCGGTCATGTGGCGCACGTCGTACAAGGCCATGGTCTCGGCCGAATCCTGGATCAGGTCGGCGACGTCGTCCATGGTGTTGATCAGCGTGTGGATCTGGTCGCGGTCGATCGGCGTGATGAAGGTCTTGTGGATCAGCCGGTTGACGTCGTGCGTGACGCGGTCGGCCGCCCGCTCGGCGTTGTCGACGTCGCGGTTGTATTGCTCGCGCAGGTGGGCGTCGTTGTAGTTGGCCACCAGTTGCGAGAAGGCCCGGGCCGCCTCGACGATGCGCTCGGCATGCTGGTTGAACATCTCGAAAAAATTGCCTTCGCGCGGCAATAACTTGCCAAACAGCATGCTGGCTCCTGGGGAATGTGACGGGGGGATGACGGTTTTGTGACTGCGGCGAGTTTAACGCCCGCCCCTTTCGGGCCCGGTTCAGGGGCTGCGGAAGATGAAATACACCGCGCCCACCATGCACAGGCCCGCCCACAGGAAGTCCAGCTTGAAGGGCTCCTTCAGGTAGAACACCGCGAAGGGCACGAACACCGCCAGGGTGATCACCTCCTGGATGATCTTGAGCTGCGCCACCGACATGCCCGCCTGCTGGAAGCCGATGCGGTTGGCCGGCACCTGCAGCAGGTATTCGGCCAGGGCGATGCCCCAGCTGACCAGGGCCGCGATGTACCAGGGCGCGGTCGCCATGTTCTTCAGGTGGCCGTACCAGGCCATGGTCATGAAGACGTTGGATGCGACCAGCAGCAAAATCGCCTGCAGGGGCAGCGGAATGGAGGACAGTGCGCTCATGGACAAATTATCAGGGGCCGGCACGCAGCCGGAGTTCTTGCATGTGGACGCCCATTGCATCGTCGTGCGCAAGCCCGCCGGCCTGCTGTGCGTGCCGGGCCGCGGCGCCGACAAGCAGGACTGCCTGGCGGCGCGGGTCCAGGTCCTGCATGCCGACGCGCTGGTGGTGCACCGGCTGGACATGGCAACCTCCGGCCTGTGGCTGATGGCGCGGGGACCCGAGGCCCAGCGGCGCCTGAGCCGCGCCTTCGCCGAACGCGAAGTGGGCAAGCGCTACTGCGCGGTGGTCGCCGGTCGGCTGGCGGCACCGGACAGTGCCGATGGCTGGGGCCTGATCGACCTGCCGCTGGCGGCCGACTGGCCGAACCGGCCGCGCCGCATCATCGACGCCGAACGCGGCAAACCCAGCCAGACACGCTGGCGGGTGCTGGGCGAGCCGGCGGGCGGCCAGACCACACGGCTGGAGCTCGAGCCCATCACCGGCCGCTCACACCAGCTGCGGGTCCACCTGCTGGCACTGGGCCATCCCATCCTGGGCGACGCGCTGTACGCACCGCCGGAAGTGGCCGCTGCCGCCCCCCGGCTGCTGCTGCACGCCAGCGCCCTGCGCTTCGCCCACCCGTCCAGCGGGGCCCCGCTGGCCCTCGCCGACCCGCCGCCGTTCTAGGCCGCTCCTTTTTTGATAGCTGATACGGGCCAATCGGCGCGCCCTACAGGCCAATTCATCTGTGAAAGCCGTGGCCGGAACTTGGCCGCCGCCGACCGGTCACACCCCAAGCACCTGGAGGATCCGCCATGTCCCCTGCCCCACCGCTGCTGCCGCGCCGCACAGTCACCGCCGCCCTGGTCGTGGCGCCCGCCCTCTGGCTGGGCGCGCGCGCCCAGCCAGAGCCGGTGCGGCGACCCACACCCGGCCAGACCGAGGGCCCGTTCTACCCCGTGCAACTGCCCAAGGATTCGGACCATGACCTGCTGCGCAATGGCACGGCCCGCTACAGTCGCGGCCAGCCGGCCTGGGTCAGCGGCCAGGTCAGCGACCTGCAGGGCCGGCCGCTGGCCGGCGCCCAGGTGGAGATCTGGCAATGCGACGAAGCCGGCCACTACCACCACCCGGGCGACGGTGGCAAGGCCGACCCCGCCTTCCAGGGCTTTGGCCGCGTGCGCGTGGGCGCCGACGGCCAGTGGCGCTTTCGCACCATCCGGCCGGTGGCCTACGGCGGGCGCACGCCGCACATCCACTTCAAGGTCCGGCTGGACCAGCGCGAACTGCTCACCACCCAGCTCTATGTGCAGGGCGACCCGCACAACGCGCGCGACTTCCTCTGGCGCAACCTGGATGCCCAGGCGCGCGATGCCATCACCGTGGCCTTCCAACCGGGCAGCGACGGCCTGCAGGCGGTCTTTCCCATCGCGGTCGCGGCCTAGGGACTGCCCGCCTCCCCGCCGGCCCGCTACCATGCGGGCATGACCCAACGACATCTCACCATCCTGACCGGCGCCTCGCGCGGCATGGGCCTGGCCATGGCGCAGCAGTTGCTGGCCGCCGGGCATGACCTGCTGTGCATCTCGCGCAAGACCAACGACAGCCTGGCCGCGCTGGCCACCGCGGGCGGCGGCCAGTGCGAGCAGTGGCCGCAGGACCTGACCCGTCCCGACACCGCCACTGCCAAGCTGGCAGCCTGGCTGGAACAGCGCGACCCGGCCAGCGTGGCCTCGGTGACCCTGATCAACAACGCCGGCATGCTGCCGCGCATCGCGCCGCTGGGCGAGATCGCCGCCGCCGACCTGGCCGACGCAATGCGGCTGGACCTGGAGGCGCCGATGTTGCTGGCCGGCGCCTTCCTGCACGCCACCGCGCAATGGACCTGCCCGCGCAAGCTGCTCAACATCTCATCGGGCATGGGCCGACGCGCCATGGCCTCGCAGGCCGCCTACTGCGCCGCCAAGGCCGGCATGGACCACTTCAGCCGCTGCGTGGCGCTGGAGGAAGCGGGCAAGCCCAATGGCGCCCGCGTGGTGGCCCTGGCGCCCGGCGTGATCGACACCGACATGCAGGTCCAGCTGCGCAGCGCCGACGCCGGCGGCTTCCCCGACGTGGGAACCTTCATCGGTCTGAAGGACAAGGGCGTGCTGGACACGCCGCAAAGCGCCGCGCAAAAGGTGCTGGCCTATCTGGCGCGGCCCGATTTCGGAAGCAACCCGGTCGCCGACGTACGCGACCCGCAGTAAATCTTCTTTCAAGGAGCACATGCCATGGACGACAGCACAGCGCAAAGCAAGGACAAGTTGATGGCCGACCTGCGCGAGGTCATTGCCGACTTCGAGGACCTGTTCAAGCAGGTGGCGGGCCAGGCCGGTGACAAGGCGACCGAGGCGACGCTGCGCATGCAGGCCCGCTTCGAGCAGGCCAAGGCCGACCTCGCAGGCCTGGAGGAGCTGGCCGGCGAACAGGCCCGCAAGGCCGGGCAGGCGGCCGACGGCTATGTGCGCGAGAACCCATGGACGGCCGTGGGCATCGGCGCCGGCGTCGGCCTTCTAGTGGGCCTGCTGCTCGCGCGCCGCTGAAAGAGCGCATGGGCAACGCATCCACCCCCGGCCTGTTCGCGTCGCTGCGGCAGGCCCTGGCCACCGGGATCGAGCTGGTGCGGACGCGGCTGGAGCTGCTGACCACAGAGCTCGAGCGCGAGAAGCTGCGACTGCTGCGTGGCCTGCTGCTGGCCGGCATCGGCCTGATTCTGCTGACGGTGGGCCTGGTGCTGCTGTGCGGCTTCCTGGTGTTGCTGTTCGACCAAGGCCACCGTCTGGCCGCGCTGGGCGTGCTCACCTTGCTGTTCGCCGGCGGCGGCTTGCTGCTGCTGCGCGCAGCAGCAGGCCAGATGCAAAGCAAGGGCGGCGTGCTGCAGGCCACGCTGGCCGAGCTGGACGCCGACCGCCAGCGGTTGACGCCAAACGAACCGTCCTGAGCCGGGCATGTGGAGCGACCAGGACCAGGAGTTGCAGCGCCGCCAGGCCGCGCTGCGCGCGCGCAGCGACATCTTGCGCGGCCGCCTGGGCGAACAGACCTCGGTGCTGGAGCGCCCGCTGGCATTGGCAGACCGTGCACGCAGCCGCCTGCATTGGCTGGCCGAGCATCCGCAGTGGCTGGCCCTGCCGGCCGCGCTGGCCGCGGCCGCGCGCCCCGGCCGCGCCCTGGGCTGGGCACTCAAGGGCTGGAGCGCCTGGCGCATGTGGCGTCAGGTCACGTCGTTGCTGCGCTGAGCGCTTTCCTCAGGCGCCCTGGAAACCCTTGGCGCGGCAGGTCACGACCAGCGTGTCGCGGTGGCCGGCTTCGGCCAGGGGCTGGATGGGCGTGGACTCATGGATCACGCGCTCGTCGTCCAGCAGCAGCAGGCTCCAGGGCTCGGTCAGGGTGAAGCGCTGGCCGGCCGGGCCATCGGCCTCGAAGACCCGCGTCTCGCCGCCCTTGATGCCCTCGCGCCCCACCAGGAAGACCGCCACCAGGTCGACGCCGTCGCGGTGCGCGCCCTCGGGCGTGGGCCGGCCGATGCCGTCGGTGGTGTCGATGCGGAACTGGTGGGCTTCGACGAACCAGGGCTGCGGGCCCTTGAGCGCCGAGCTCACCCGTGCCAGCGCCAGCATCAGCTGGCGCCAGGCCGGCGCAGCGGTCGCCTGTGACTGCATGGGCTCGAACCAGCGCTCCATGCCGCCGTGCAACGCGTTGTATTCCACCGGCTGCCAGTGCGGGCGCTGCGGCGCGTCGGCCAGCTGCGCACCGTCGGCGATAAAGCAGGAGTGGCGACGGCGCCGGTAGCGCCCGCCGTCCTTCAAATAGGTGTCGGGCGGCAGTTCATGCCAGAGCGGCTCCAGCGCGCGCAGCGCGGCCAGCTCGCAGCCGGCTAGCTGGCAGACGCCCTGGGGGCTGAGGACGGCATAGCCCGTGCTGCGCAGTTGCGCATCGAGCCCAGAAGGATCGGTGATGGAGGGTGCGGGAACCATGGATTGAGCATACAACGCAGCCCAGGGGCCCTGCCCGCCGGCAGGATCAGGCCTCGACCTTGACGCCCTTCCAGAAGGCCACGCGGTCCTTGACCATCTCGGCCTCGGGCTTGGGGTCGGCGTAGTACCAGGCGGCGTCGGTGTTCATCTCGCCGTTGACGATCAACGAGTAATAACTGGCCTGGCCCTTCCAGGGGCAGCTGGTCTTGTGGTTGCTGAAGCTGACGTAATCGCGGTTGAGCGCGTCCAGGGGGAAGTAGTGGTTGCCTTCGATCACCACCGTGTCGTCGCTTTGCGCAATGGTTGCGCCGTTCCATGTTGCTTTCATCTTGCTTCTCAATCAGTTGGGGACAGCGCTGAAGATCTGTCCCGCAAAGTTTCAGGAAGGCGCGTGCAGCCAGTGCACGCTGAACAGGTTCTGCGCATCGGTCCAGACCGGGCCTGCACGGAAGCCCGCACGGCCGGCCAGCTCGCGCAGGCTCTCTATTGTGAATTTATGCGAATTTTCGGTGTGCAGGCTCTCGCCCTCGGCCAGTTCGAACGCCTCGCCCGCCAGCGCGACGCGCTGGCGCTGGCGGCTGACCAGATGCATCTCGATGCGCTGCAGCGGTGCGTTGTAGAACGCGCTGTGGGCAAACTGTTCCAGCACGAAGTCGCTGCCCAGCTCGCGGTTGGCGCGGGCCAGCAGGTTCAGGTTGAAGGCCGCGGTCACGCCTTGCGCGTCGTTGTAGGCAGCGTGCAGCACGGCCGGATCCTTGATCAGGTCCGCGCCCAGCAGCAGCGCCCCGCCGCGCAGCATCTGGGCGGCGCGCTGCAGGAACTGCAGGGCCTGCTCCGGCGTGAAGTTGCCTATGGTCGATCCGGGGAAAAAACCCACGCGGGCGCCGCTGCCGGCCACCGGCGGCGGCAGCGTGAAGCGCTGCGTGTAGTCGGCCACCACCGGACGCACGTCCAGCGCCGGGCAGGCGCGGCGCAGGTCTGCCGCAGCGCCCTCCAGGTGTTCGCCGGAAATGTCGATCGGCAGGTAGCGTGCCGGCGCCTCCAGCGCATCGAGCAGCAGCCGGATCTTGCGCAGCGAGCCGGCACCGAACTCGACGATCTCGGCGCGCGGTCCGATCTGCTGCGCGATATCGGCCGCATTGTCCGCCAGGATGGCCAGCTCGGTGCGCGTGGGGTAGTACTCCGGCAGTTCGCAGATCTGGTCGAACAGGCGCGAGCCCTGGGCGTCGTAAAAATACTTGGGCGAGATCTCGTGCGGCCGCACCACCAGGGCCCGCACCAGGTCCTGTTCGAAGCCGCTGGCCAGCATGCGCGGCGCCGCGGCAAGCGCCGGTGCGTCGAAGCCCGTTTCCAGGGCCATGAAGTGGCTGCTCAGCATGTTGCGTCCTTCGCCAAGCGCAGGCCTGAGAACTGCCAGCGCGCGCCGGGCGGGAAGAAGTTGCGGTAGCTGGGCCGGGTGTGGCCGGCGGGCGTGGTGCTGCTGCCGCCGCGCAGCACCAGTTGCCCCACCATGAACTTGCCGTTGTATTCGGCGACGGCGCCAGCCAGGGGCTTGAAGCCCGGATAGGGGTCGTAGGAGGAACGCGTCCATTGCCAGACATGGCCGCTCATCTGCGTGATGCCCTGCGCGCCGGCCGCCGCCTCCCACTCGAACTCGGTGGGCAGGCGCGCGCCGGCCCATTGCGCATAGGCCGCGGCCTCGTAAAAGCTCAGCTGGCTGACCGGCGCGAGCGGATCCAGCGGCCGCACGCCGTCCAGGCCGAAGACCTGCCAGTGGGCAAAAGGCGCGCGCGGATCGTTGGGCGCGATCCAGTAGGCCGGCGCCCTCCAGCCCTGGGCCAGCACCGCGGTCCAGCCGTCGGACAACCACAGTGCGGGCTTGTCGTAGCCGCCGTCGGCAATGAACTGCGCGTACTCGCCGCAAGTGACCAGCCGGTCGGCGATCTCAAAGGGCTGGAGCAGCACGCTGTGGCGCGGCGTCTCGTTGTCGAACGCGAAGCCATCGCTGTCATGGCCGATTTGCACCGTGCCGCCGGGCAATGCAAGCCATTGCATGGGCGGGGTGCGCGCCGCCAGCCGCAGGGCCGGTGCCTCGGCCGCGCGGTAGGCCGGCAGCAGCGGGTTGCAGGACAGGGCATGGAGGATGTCGGTCAGCAGCAGTTCCTGGTGCTGCTGCTCGTGGTTCAGGCCCAGCTCGATGAGTGCCTGTGTGCCATCCCAGCCGGGCGCCGCGGCGTCGGCGATGAAGGCGGCCATCGCCGCATCCACATGCTGGCGGTAGGCCAGCACCTCGTCCAGCGAGGGCCGCGTCAGCAGGCCGCGCTGCGGCCGCGGATGGCGCGGGCCCAGCGACTCGTAATAGGAATTGAAGAGGTGGAAAAAGCGCTGGTCGAAGGCCTGGTAGCCCGGCGCATGCGGCGCCAGCACCACGGCTTCAAAAAACCAGCTGGTGTGGGCCAGATGCCATTTGGTCGGGCTGGCATCGGCCATGGACTGGATGCATTGGTCTTCGGCCGAGAGCGGGGCGGCGAGCGCCAGGCTGTGGCTGCGAACATCGGCATAGCGCCTGGCCAGGGTGTCGCGCCCCGGTGCGGCCAGGGCTTGCGTGTGGACGGACGGCTGGGTCACGGGCATGGTGTGCTTCCTTCTGGGCTGGGTCGCGTCCCCTCGAAATTCATTACAGCACAGGCCTGCGCAAAATGGGGCCGACACGGGCCAGCCTGCTGACAGAAACGGGTGTCGCATGCGCAACCGCAGAGGGCGGCGCGCATCGCTACCATGGCGCCCATGAACACCACTACAGCCCTCACCAACCACCAGGTCCGCCTTGCCCGCCGCCCGGTGGGCGCATCCACCCGCGACGACTGGAGCTTCACCAGCGAGCCGGCCCAGCAGCCGGCCGAGGGCGCCATCCTGGTCAAGACCCTGGCCCTGTCGCTGGACCCCGCCATGCGCGGCTGGATGAACGAAGGCAAGAGCTACATCCCGCCGGTGGCCATCGGCGAGGTGATGCGCGCCGGCGGCGTCGGCCAGGTGGTGGAATCGAAGAATGCGCAGTACAAGGCCGGCGACCTTGTCTATGGCTCATTGGGCGTGCAGGAGTACCTGACCCTGCCCGAGGACCAATTCCGCCGCAACGGCCTGTTCAAGATCGACCAGCGCATCGGCAGCGTGACGCAATGGCTCAACGTGCTGGGCATGCCGGGCATGACGGCCTACTTCGGCCTGCTCGATGTCGGCCAGCCCAAGCCGGGTGACACGGTGGTGGTCTCGGGCGCGGCCGGCGCCGTCGGCCAGACCGTGGGCCAGCTGGCCAAGATCAAGGGCTGCCGCGTGGTCGGCATTGCCGGCGGCCAGGCCAAGTGCGACTGGGTGGTCAATGAGCTGGGCTTCGATGCCTGCATCGACTACAAGGCCGGCAACGTCAGGGCCGGCCTGAAGGAACACTGCCCCAAGGGCGTGGACGTGTACTTCGACAACGTCGGCGGCGACATCCTGGACGACGTGCTGACCCGCATCGGCCGCGGCGCGCGCATCGTCATCTGCGGCGCCATCAGCCAGTACAACAACACCACGGCCGTGCAAGGCCCGAAGAACTACATGTCACTGCTGGTCAACCGCGCGCGCATGGAAGGCATGGTGGTGTTCGACTACGCCGACCGCTACCCGGTGGCGATTGCCGAACTGGCGGGCTATCTGAAGGACGGCCGCATGAAGAGCCGCGAAGACGTGGTGCAAGGCCTGGAAAACTTCCCCGAGGCCCTGGGCAAGCTGTTCAGCGGCGGCAACTTCGGCAAGCTGGTCCTGCAGGTCGCTGACGCCTGAGCGTCAGCGCGCAGGACCAGTCCCCGCGAAGGCGGGGATCCAGAATCAACCGGCGCGCAGCGAATTGCCGTCCACCACCACGCGGGTGCCGGCGGCGACGGCGTTGCGCTGCTCGATGGTGCGCGTCGAGCCATCGGCCATGCGCACGTGCATCTGGTAGGCCGTGTAGCTCTTCATGTTCTTCTCGATCTGGTTGCCGGCATAGGCGCCGCCGGCGACGCCGGCCACGGTCGCAACCGTCTTGCCGCTGCCCTTGCCGACCTGGTTGCCCAGCAGGCCGCCGATCACACCGCCGGCCACGGTGCCCAGCGTCACCGGCGTGCCGGCGATGCCTTCGACCTGCTCCTGGCGCTGCACGGTGGTCACCGATTCAACAACGCCGCAATTGGCACAGGCTGGAGCCGGGTTGGCACCTGCCGTGCGCGTGTCGGGGCGCTGCGTGTTCTGGGCCGAACCCTGGGCCTGTTGCACGGGCTTGGCGGCGGGCTTGGGCGTGGGTTTGGCGGCAGCCTTGGGCAGGGCCTCGTCGGGCGCGTCCAGCGGCGCCTTGGGCACGGTCGTGGTGGTGGTCGTCGTCACCACGGCCTGGGTGTCGGCCGGCGGCGTGCCGTCCTTGCTCGACATCACCAGGGCGGCGGCCAGGCCGACGATGGCGACGGCCATCACGCCCATGGTGACCAGCAGGGGACGGCTGGTGCGGGCGGGTTCGGCTTGCACCGCACCGGGGGAAACTGTTTGGGTGGTATCCATGAGGGACTCCTTTGCTTGTGCCTCGTTGTAGCTCAGGCACAGGCGCCGGCGTGTAGGCCGATGCAACAAAAGTAAGCCGGTTGCGCCCTACAGGCGATCTCTTTACCTGCGCTATACGCCGCCGCGCGGATGGGTGGGATCGATCCACAGCACCTGCTCGGGCTGCTCTACCGGCGCGATGTCCAGGTTGACCGCCACCGCCTCGCCATCGCTGCGGCACAGCACGCACTCCAGCGCCTCGGTGGGACTGGCGTTGATCTCCTGGTGCGGCACATAGGGCGGCACGTAGATGAAGTCACCCGGACCAGCCTCGGCGGTGAACTCCAGCTGCTCGCCCCAGCGCATGCGGGCCCGGCCCTTGACGATGTAGATCACGCTTTCCAGATGGCCGTGGTGGTGGGCGCCGGTCTTGGCATTGGCATGGATGGTGACAGTGCCGGCCCAGAGCTTTTGCGCGCCGACGCGGGCGAAGTTGATGGCCGCCTTGCGGTCCATGCCCGGCGTCTGCGCGGTGTTGCCATCGAGCTGGCCGCCGGGAATGACGCGCACGCCGTCGTGCTTCCAGTCGTGCGAATGGCCGTGTGAATGGTCGTGGGGGTCGAGATCGTGGCTCATGGCTGTGAGGCTACTCCGGCGCCGCCGTCAGTCAAGCGCGGCATAGACCAGATGGCGGAACAGGTTGCGGTAGTGGACGCGCTGGTTGGGCGCCTGCAGCAGCAACATGGCGAACATGTCTTGCGCCGGATCGACGAAGAACGAGGTGCCGCCGATGCCGCTCCAATAGACCATGCCGGCCGAGCCCGGCTGCGGCCCCAGGCCGGTGGCCAGGCGCACGGCCAGACCCAGGCCGAAACCATGGCCGGGCGGCAGCAACTCGCCGACCGCGGGAATGGCACCCAGGTGGTCGGCCGCCATCCATTCGATGGTCGTGCGCGAGACCAGGCGCTGGCCCTCGAAGCTGCCCATGCCGCGCAGCAGTTGCAGAAAGCGCGTGTAGTCGGCCGCGGTGGACACCAGGCCACCACCGCCGGACTCCAGTCGCGGCACTTCGCGCGCATCCATCATGTGCACGGCGGCGCCGCTGTCCGGGCAGCGCGCGAAGGGCTCGGCGATGCGGCCGAACGCGGAAGGCGGCACGGCAAAGCCCGTGTCCACCATGCCCAGCGGACCGAGGATGCTCTGCTGCAGGAAGGCGCCCAGCGGCTGGCCCGAGGCCACCTCGATCACGGCGCCCAGCACGTCGGTGGCGCGGCTGTAGTGCCAGCAGCTGCCCGGCTGGTGCGCCAGCGGCAGGCCGGCCAGCAACTCACTGGCCTCCAGGTTGCTGCGCGAGCGCTTGCCGATGTCCACCTCGGTGTAGCGCTGCTGCACGGCGCTGTTGCCCAGGAATTCGTAGCTCAGGCCGGCCGTGTGGCGCAGCAGGTCGTGCACTGTGGCCTGCCGGCGCGCCGGCTCCAGCAGCACCTGGCCATCGAGCTCGCGGGCCACTTGTTGCTGGGCGAATGCCGGCAGATAAGCCGCTACGGGGTCGGTCAGTTGCAGCTTGCCCTGCTCGGCCAGCATCAGCGCCGCCAGCGAGACGATGGGCTTGGTCATCGAGTAGATGCGGAAGATGGCGTCGCGCGCCATCGCGTCGCCGGCCGCCGGATCGCGCCGGCCGATCGCCTCGAACAGCTGGGGCTCGCCGCCGCCTTGCGCGACGACCATGACGGCGCCCGGGATGCGCTCGCGCGCCACCTGCTCGGCCAGCGTGTCACGCAGCCGGCCCAGCGCCTGTGGGTTCAGGCGCGCCATCAGCGGTAACGCTCGCGCGCCAGGGCGGCGCCGGCGCCCAGGGCCTGCAGCTTCTTCAAGGCCACCTCGCGGCTCATGGGGGCCAGGCCGCAGTTGGTGCAGGGGAACAGCCGGTTCTTGGGCACGAACTGCAAGGCCTTGCCGATGGTGTCCGCCACCTGTTCGGGCGTCTCGATGACGTCGCTGGCGACGTCGATCACGCCGACCATCACATCCTTGCCTTCCAGCAGCTGCATCAGCTCCGGCGGCACATGCGAGTGGTAGCTCTCCAGGCTGACCTGGTTGATGCTGCTCTTGGCGAGCGCGGGAAACACCAGCTCGTACTGGCGCCACTGGTCGCCCAGCTTTTCTTTCCAGTCGTTGTTGGCCTGGATGCCGTAGCCATAGCAGATGTGGACCGCCGTCGTGCAGGTCAGCCCCTGGGCAGAGCGCTCCAGCGCCTTCACACCCCAGTCGGCGGCGTCCTGCATGTAGACATTGAAGGCCGGCTCGTCGAACTGGATGATGTCCACGCCGTCGGCCTGCAAGGCCAGGGCCTCCTGGTTGAGCAGCTCGGCAAAGGCCATCGCCATCTTCTGCCTGTCGCCGTAGAAGCGGTCGGCCACGGTGTCGACGATGGTCATGGGCCCGGGCAGGGTGAACTTGAGTTTCTTCTTCGTGTGGGCGCGCGCCAGCTGCGCCTCGAAAGCATGGACCCGGCCCTTGAGCTTGAGGGCGGAGACCACCTGCGGCACCATGGCGTCGTACCGGTTATCGCGGATGCCCATCTTGACCTTGTGCTCGAAGTCGATGCCCTCGACCTGCTCCAGGAAACCGTGAACGAAATGCTGGCGCGACTGCTCGCCGTCGCCCACGATGTCCAGGCCCGCGTCCTCCTGCGCCTTGATCCACAGCAGCGTGGCATCGGCCTTGGCCTGGCGCAACTCATCGCCTTGCGCCTTCCATTGCGGCCAGAGCTTTTGCGTTTCGGCCAGCCAGCCCGGCTTGGGCAGGCTGCCGGCGATCACGGCTTCGAACATGGGGATCTCCTTGGTTGGAGTGAGATTATGTTGGACCTCAACGCAGGGTGCGCCTGCATGGTTGGCATGGTGGCAAACCACCGGTAGCGCGCCGGAATGTTGGCCTCGCGGCAGCCGGTGCCCGGGCTGCGGCCTTCGGGCATCGCCGTGCGCCCGGCACCGGTTGATTCGAAGTGCGTGGCGCATCTTCCAGGCTGCCAGGGAATGCCGCCGACCAGGCGGCACGCTGACCGTTGGCCGCAGTCCGGACACCGGCTGGCGCAGGCGAGGTGCATGCCAAGAGGGGCTTCGACAGTGGCCCGTATGATTCCAGCATGGCCCAAACACCGCGCGTCGTCATCATCGGTTGTGGTTTCGGTGGCCTGGAGGCGGCCAGGGCGCTGGCCCGGGCAGATGTGGAGATCACGCTGGTGGACAAGACCAACCACCACCTGTTCCAGCCCCTGCTCTACCAGGTTGCCACCGCCGGCCTGTCGGCGCCGGCCATCGCGGCGCCGGTGCGCCACCTGTTTCGCACGCAGGCCAACCTGACCACCTTGCTGGGCGAGGCCGTGGCCATCGAGGCGGACAGCCGCTGCGTGCGGCTCAAGGACGGCGCGCTGCTGCCTTATGACCACCTGATCGTCGCCGCCGGCTCCACCCACAGCTACTTCGGTCACGACGACTGGGCCGCCTTCGCGCCGGGCCTCAAGACGCTGGACGATGCGTTCGAGATCCGCCGCCGCATCCTGCTGGCTTTCGAAGCCGCCGAGAAAGAGGAGGACCCGGCGCTGCGTGCCGCCTGCCTGACCTTCGTGGTCATCGGCGGCGGCCCCACCGGGGTGGAGATGGCCGGCACGCTGGCCGAGATCGCGCGCCACACCTTGCCCGGCGAGTTCCGCCGCATCGACCCGGCCCAGGCCCGCATCCTGCTGGTCGAGGGCGGTGCGCGCGTGCTGCAGACCATGCCCGAGTCGCTCAGCCAGCGGGCCCGCGAGCAGCTGGAAAAGCTGGGCGTCGAGGTCCGCACCGGCGCCCGCGTGATGGCCATCGACAATGCCGGATTGGAGATCGAATCGGCCTCTGAAGCGCTGGGGAAGGGCTTGAGCAGCTATCGATTGGATAGCAGATGCGTGATTTGGGCGGCCGGTGTGGCGGCCTCAGTGCTGGGCCGGCAGCTCGCCGGCGCCACCGGTGCGCAGCTCGATCGCGCCGGCCGCGTCATCGTCGGGCCCGACCTGAGCTTGCCCAACTTTCCCGAGATCAGCGTGGTCGGCGACCTGGCCGCAGCGCACAGCCACGTGCCGGGCCAAGAGCCCAAGCCCGTGCCCGGCGTCTCGCCCGGCGCCAAGCAGATGGGCCGGCAGGCGGCGGCCAACATCCTGCGCCGCATCGCCGGCCAGAGCACAGCGGCCTTCCGCTACGCCGACTACGGCAACCTGGCCACCATCGGCCGCAATTCGGCCGTGGTCGACCTGGCCTCGCCGCTGGGCCCGCTGCGCTTTAGCGGCTACTTTGCCTGGCTGTTCTGGCTGTTCGCCCACATCTGGTTTCTGATCGGCTTTCGCAACCGGCTGGTGGTTCTGATCGACTGGGCCTCGGCCTACTGGAGCAAGCAGCGCTACGCCCGCGTCATCAGCAACATCGAGCCGCAACGCAGGGAGGCACCATGAGCGTTTCCATCGTTCAACTCGGAACGCCCCGCCGCGCGGGCGAAGGCCTGCGCCTGGGCACGGTGCGGCGGCCACCACGCGGCGTGCCCAAGACCGAATTCGCCAGCGGCAACTGGTACGACCTGTGGTTTCCCAACCTGGCGCCCAGCGCGGAGTTGATGGCCCAGGGCAAGGCCGCTGAGGACGACAAGGCCTGGGCGGTGTTCCGCCGCAAGTACCAGGCCGAGATGGCCCAGGCCGACGCCAGCCGCACGCTCGACCTGCTGGCCGCGATGTCGCAGCAGACCAATTTCTCGGCGGGTTGCTACTGCGAGAACGAGAGCCGCTGCCACCGCTCGCTGCTGCGCGAGCTGCTGGCCGAACGCGGCGCTGACATCGCGCCCTAGGCTTGCGGCGGCAAGGCCATGCCGCACTGCTGGCAGAAATTCGCCTCGCTGCCATAGCCACTGGCGCCGCAGGCCGTGCAGCTGCGCGCGGCTGACGAGTCCCGCATGTGGCGGCGCGCCGTCATCTCCGCCGTCACGATGCCTGTGGGCACGGCCAGCGTGCCCCATCCCAGCAGCATCATCACCGAGGCGATGAAGCGGCCAGCCTCGGTTTTTGGCGTGATGTCGCCAAAGCCCACGGTGGTGATGGTGGTGATGGCCCAGTAGACCGAGGTGGGGATGTCGGCAAAGCCATGCTGCGGCCCCTCCACCACGTACAGCAAGGTGCCCAGCACCAGGGCCGCCATCAGCACCGCCGACAGGAAGACCAGGATCTTGCGCCGGCTGGCGGCCAGCGCCGCGCCCATCACCTGGTACTCCACCACATAGGCGGTGAGCTTGAAGATGCGGAAGATGCGCAGCAGCCGCAGGATGCGCACGTCGATCAACGCGTGCAGCTCGGGGAAAACCAGGGCCAGGTAGGTCGGCAGCACGGCCAGCAGGTCGACGATGCCGAAAAAACTGAAGGCATAGCGCAGCGGCCGCTGCACGCTGACCAGGCGGGCGACGTACTCGATGCTGAATAGCAGGGTGAACAGCCATTCAACCGTGATGAAGCCGGTGCGCCAGCGCACATGCCAGCCCTGCACGCTGTCGGCGATGACCACCGCCACGCTCACCAGGATGGCCACGACGATGGCCTTGTCAAAGGCCCGGCCGGCCGGCGTCTCGCTCTCGTAAATGACCTTGTGCAGCGCAAGCCGCCAGCCGCCGGCGGGCCGTCCCAGTTCGTCCTGGCCCGCCGTCGCCATGCTCAGGCGGCCGCCTGGCGGAAGCGCTCCCAAGCCTGGGGCGTGGGCGTGGTGCCAGCGCCGGGCTCGCTGGGCAGGCGGAAGTGGCCGTCCACCACTTCGGCCGGGTCGGTGAAGCAGTCCTTGATCCAGGGGATGTACTCCAGCACCTGGCAGGCCGGGTGGGCGTAGCTCAGGTGCACGTGGACCTGGCTCATGTCGCCGGCATGCGGCGCCACCGGCAGGCGGTAGGAGTTGGCCGTCTCGCAGACCCGCAATACCTCGGTGATGCCAGCCATCCGCGTCACGTCGGGCTGCACCCAGTGGATGGCGCCCTGGTGGAAGAACTCGGCGAAGGCGTCCTGCGTGTACAGCTGCTCGCCCAGGGCCACCGGCACGCGCGTGGCGCGCGCCAGCTGCGCGTGACCCTTGACGTCGTCGTACCACAGCGGCTCTTCAAACCAGTACAGGTCAAAGGGCTCGGCGCCGCGGCAAAAGCGCAGGCAGGTCGCCAGGTCCCACTTGCCGTTGCCGTCGACCGCCAGAGTCACGTCCGGGCCGATGGCGTGGCGCACCGCCTCCAGGCGGCGCAGGTCGCGCTCCACCGTGGAGCCCACCTTGATCTTGATGCCGGTGAAGCCCTGCTCCACCGCCTTCAGGGCGCCTTGCACCAGCTTGTCGTCGTCGATGCTCAGCCAGCCGATGTCGGTGTTGTAGGCGCGGACCTTGTCGCGCACCTGGCCGCCCAGCAGCTTCCACAGAGGGACGCCCGCGGCCTTGGCCTTGAGGTCCCACAGGGCGATGTCGATGGCCGCCTGCGACAAGGTGGTGATGCCGGCCCGGCCTATCCACTGCAGCGCCGGGTTGCGCGCCAGCTTGAGCCACAGGCGGTTGATGTCGTTGGCATCCTCGCCCACGAGCAGGGGCGCGTGGCAGGTGGCGATGCACTGGGTGATGAGGCGATCGCCCGGCAGGTGGGCATGGGTGCCGGTGAAGCCGTAGCCCGAGAGCCCGTCCTCGGTGGCTATGCGCACGCCGACCACGCCCCAGTGGCTGATGGTGTGCGTGCTGTCGGCGATCTGCGAGCCCGTCACCGGCACATGCAGGATGAAGGGTTCCACGTTCTTGATCTTCAAGCTTGTCTCCTCTGGTTGGGGCCAGAGCGCATGGTAGTGCAGGCAGCGGCCACCCGCCCGGGCCTCAGGCGCCGTCCAGCACCAGGGTCTTGCGCTCGCGCTCGACCGCCTCCAGCGCCTTGGCCACGGCTTCGCCCAGCGTGTTGATGTCGAAGGGCTTGCGCAGGATGGTGGGCTTGCCGGCCAGCCTCTCCACCGCCGCCATGTCGGCATAGCCGGTGGCCATGATGACGGGCAGGTCGCCCACCATCTCGCGGGCCCGCGAGATCACCTCGGCGCCGGTGATGTCGGGCATGGCGTAGTCCACCACCAGCAGGTCGGGCTTGGCGGCGCGGATGGCCTCCAGGCCCTGCACGCCGTTGGCCGCCTCCTCCACGCTGTAGCCAATCAGCCCCAGGCACTCGACGATGACGCGCCGCACGTCGGCATCGTCCTCCACCACCAGGATGCGGTAGGGGATCACCGGCCGCAGCGGCGCTGCCGAAGCCGGCGGCTCGGGCTGCTCGGGCACGTCGTCGGGCGCCACCGGGAAGTGCATCTCCACCGTCGTGCCCAGGCCCACCTCGCTGCGGATGAAGGCCAGGCCGCCGGACTGGCGGGCAAAGCCGTAGACCTGGCTCAGGCCCAGGCCGGTGCCGCTGCCCAGCGGCTTGGTGGTGAAGAAGGGATCGAACACCTTGGCCAGCAGCGCGGGCGCGATGCCGTCGCCGGTGTCGGTCGCCCGCACGATGACGTAGTCGCCGGCCTTGAGCTCGCCCTCGGCTTCCTCCAGGTAGCGCTCGCCCGTGGAGATGGTCAGGGTGCCGCCCTGGGGCATGGCGTCGCGCGAATTCACCGCCAGGTTCAGCACCGCCATCTCCAGCTGGCTGGGGTCCAGCACCACCGGCGCCACCACCTCGGCCAGATCCAGCACCACCTCCACGGCCGAGCCGGCGGAGATCTCCAGCAGGTCCTTCATGCCGGTCAGCAGCCGGTTGACGTCGGTCACCCGCGGCAGCAGCGACTGGTTGCGGGCGAAGGACAGCAGCTGGTTGGTCAGCTTGGCGCCGCGCTTGGCCGCGCTCTTGGCGCGCTCGACCACCGGCTTGACCTTCTCTTCCTGGGCGTAGATGGACACCAGCTCCAGGTTCATGTTGACCACGTGCAGCAGGTTGTTGAAGTCGTGCGCGATGCCACCGGTCAGCCGGCCGATGGCCTCTAGTTTTTGCACCTGGGTCAGCGCGGCCTGGGCCCGTTCGCGTTCGGCGATCTCCTTCATCAGGCGGTCGTTGGCGCTGGCCAGCTCGCGCGTGCGCTCCAGGATGCGCTCTTCCAGTTGGCTATTGAGGCGCCCCACCTCGGTCTGGCTGCGCCCGATCTGCTCAAGGTATTGGCGCGTGACGTACTGGCGCCGGCGCGCCCGCACCGCGGCATCGGCGGCGCTGAGCAAAGTTTCGGCGTTGAGCGGCCGCTCCAGCAGGATGACGTTGCCCAGGCTGTGCAGGTTGGACACCGCGTGCGCCGGTCGCCGCCCCGACTGCTTGGTCGCCAGCACGATGAAGGGGAAGTCCGACCAGGCCGGCTGGGCAGTGAGCCAGGCCGCCAGCGACTGCGCCAGCGCGGCGTTCGCCAGCGACTCCTCGGTCAGGATGGCCGCCGCCGCACCCTCGTCCAGCGCCTGCAGCAGGTCGCCCGCGCTCTCGCAGATGCACACGCTCTGGCGGACCTCGATCACCTGTTGCACCACGCCGGCATCGCGGCCGCGCGGCGCATGGATCAGAACCCGTTGCTCCATCTCAGCCCGCCGTCACGACATCGCCGTCGCTGAGCAGGGGCGAGCGCCCCCTGTAAGAGGCGATGCCCGACATCACGCCCTCGAAGTCGGACAGCGCCAGGCCCACTTCCAGGCCACCGGCGCCGAGCCGGAACTCGCGGATGGTCAGCTCGTGGGCGCTGATGCGGCTCTTGACCACCGAGACCGCCTTGAGCAGGCTGCCGCGGGCTTCGAAGAAGCGGAACAGCAAGATGGCGTCGCTCAGGTAACTCAGGTCGATATCGCTGCGCATGTCGCCCAGCACGCCGTGCTGGGCCAGCACCAGCATGGTGATGATGCCGCGCTGGTTCAGGTAGGTCAGCAGCTCGTGCATCTGCAGCAGCAGGTACTTGTCGCCCGGCATGGCCTGCAGGTAGGCGTTGAGGCTGTCGATGACGATGGTGCCGGCGCCGTCCTCTTCCACCGCGTGGCGCACCATGTTGGCGAACTCGCCCGGCGAGACCTCGGCCGGGTCCAGCGTGCGGATGCGCAGCTGGCCGGTTTCCAGGTAGCCGCTGATGTCCATGCCCAAGGTCCTGGAGCGGATCAGCAGCGTGCCCAGGCCTTCATCGAACAGGTAATAGGCGACTCTCTCTCCGCGCTGCAACGCCGCCAGCACGCAGGCCACGGCGGTGGTGGTCTTGCCCACGCCGGAAGGGCCGCTGAGCAAGGTGCTGCTGCCCCGCGCCAGGCCGCCTCCCAGCAGCTTGTCCAGCTGCGGGTTGCCGGTGGACACCAGGGTGGCCTCGAAATGGGTGCGGTGCTCGGCCGCCACCAGCCGCGGGAAGACGGCCAGGCCGCCGGTTTCGAGGTTGAAGTCGTGCTCGCCGCCGCGAAACTGGATGCCACGCATCTTGATCACGCGCAGGCTGCGTCGCTCCGGGCCGTACTGGTCGACTCGCGCGTCCAGGTTGATGACGCCGTGGGCAATGCTGTGCAGTTGCAGGTCGTCGTGCTCCGCGCTGCGGTCGTCCAGCATCAGCACGGTGCAGCCGCGCTGGGCGAAGAAATTCTTCAGCGCCAGCACCTGGCGCCGGTAGCGCAGCGGGTTTTGCGCCAGCAAACGCATCTCCGACAGGCTGTCGAAGACCACGCGGGTGGCATTGAGGCGTTCCACCGCGGCCATCACGCCGCGCGTGGTCTCGCCCAGTTCGACCTCGGCAGGATGCAGGATGGTCTGCTCGGCGTCGGGGCTCAGGCCCTCCTCGGTGACCAGTTCGAACACGTCCAGGCCTTCGAGCGACCAGCCGTGCGAGGCGGCAACGGTGCGCAGCTCGCTGGCGGTCTCCGACAGAGTGATGTACAGCCCCCTGTCGCCCTGCTCCACCCCGCGGCGCAGGAACTGCAGGCCCAGCGTGGTCTTGCCGGCGCCGGGCGTGCCTTCAATGAGATAGAGGTGGCGGGCCGGCAGGCCGCCGCCGAGCACGTTGTCCAGGCCGGCAATGCCGGTGGAGGCGCGCTCCTGATCGGGACCAAGGGGAACGGGCGTCGGCGTGGTGGTCATCGTTGGGTGGGCTATAGGCGTCCCGATGCTAGTGGCAAAGCCACAGGCCCCCTGTAGGAGACAACCGACAGATGGGCTGGCGGGCCGCGCGACCACGCGATCGCGACGCTCAGGCGGCGCCGCGGCCCTGCTGGCTGGCGAAGTACACGGCCTTGCGCGCGCGCTGCACGTCGCCCAGCGGCCGGTGCGCCGCCAGTGCCTGCCAGGGGTCGATGGCCGCGGCCTCCAGCTGCTGCGCCAGCGCCTGGCCTTCGGCCGAGGCCGTGTCCTGCTGCGGCAGCATCAGCCGGGCCACCGTGACATAAGGCGTGTCCCAGTTGACCGAGGCGTTCTCGATCGGCGTGCGCTGTTCGCTGGCGAAGAACTGCAGCTGCAGGTCCCAGTGCAGCGGCTGGCGGCGCAGGCGCCCGGCGAAGTCGGCGGCCCAGTCGGCCTTGGCGCCGGCCGCGGCCTGGCCATTGGAGGCGGACGGCAGCAGGCGCACCCGCGCCGCATAGGGCCCGTTGGCCATGGGCACGGCGCTGAACAGCGGCTCGGTGGCGAAGCCGGAGAAGGTCTTGGCCGCCACCTTCAGCATCTTGCCCAGCTGGCGCGGCGCGCCCAGCAGGCCATAACGGCGCACCAGGTGCTTGAGCAGGGCGCCGTTGCCCTGCGCCGCGGCGGCGACGAACGCGACGAACTCGGCGCTGCCGTCGAAGGCAAAGGCCTCCTGGTTGATCAGGGTGAAGTCCTGGCTGCGCGCCGGCCCGTTGCCCAGCGCCGACGGCCCGTCCACACCGAACACCCGCAAGGCCAGGCCGCGGATATCGGGCTTGCGGTCGGCGGCGCGGTCCAGCCCGCCGTTGGACAGCCGCACCCAGACCTCGTGGTCGCCGGTATTGGCGAACAGGCCGTGGCGTGCCCATTCGGGCAGGCCGTCGAGCACCTCCAGGCTGCCGTGGGCGGCGGCCAGCTGCTTGCGGTGCAGGGTGCGGCCCTGGCCCCAGCGCTGCGACCTGGCGCTCTGGATCTGCGCGAACTGCTCGGCATAGCCTGCGTAGAGGGCCTGTTCGTTCGGGGCGATCTGCTCACGCCAGCCGGTGCTGGGCGCGTTGGACGGAGCTGGGGCGCGCATTGGCATCGGTTCTCCTTGCGGGGGTGGGCGAGTCTAAGGCGCGGCCTGCGACTCCTGCAAGCTGCGCTTCGCGGCCATCGCGTGCCTACCCTACCCGCTTTGGTACACCGGGTAAGCCTCGCGGCCTCAGAGTTACGACCTGTGCGGACTCAGCCAGAAATGGACGCCGCAGCGGTGACTCGAGGACTGGCAAGCAACCTCTTGCCCCAGGCAATCCCCCGCGTTTCGACCAACCTGTACAGCACCCAGGCGCCAAGGTAAGACGGTGCAGCGACGATGACAGCACACAGCACCAGCCTCACGGCAAGGTGCAGAGCCAAAAATTGCGGAACCGTGGACAGACACCCGGCTACTGGAATGACGATCAGCAGGTGCAGAAGGTACAAGCCATAGGAGGTGTCGCCCATGAACCGCGCGAGTCGGCTGGAAAGCATTGCTGCGATCCGGTTACGGATGGCACTGGCGCTCCGCAGCACCATGTAGAACAGCGCCAGCACAACAAACACGCGGCCAACAGCTTCCGTCGAGCGCTCCAAGCCAACGTACAGCACACTCACTGAGACCGACGCAAGCAGGTACTTGCGTGGCGATGTCGCAGCCAGGGCCAGCGCCATCCAAATGCCGATGATGAAGACGTAGAGTTTCAAGGGCAAAAACGAAGGCATGGGAAAAGAGCGGAAAAAGTCTGGGAACGCCCAGCGCAGACCCAGGCAGACCGCGATCAACACCGCTCCAGCGCGCAATGCACCGAACCAATGCATGGCCAACATCAGGAAGGGAAAGGCCAGGTAGAACTGCATTTCAAGACCGATTGACCAATCTGGCAGTGCGGTCCTGAATGCGTAGTTTGGAAACGCGCCAAACAAGTAACTAACGTGCATCAGCACGTTGGTCCATGACGAATCGTTGTACCGCGCGGCTGCCGTCGCAGTTGCCGGCCAGACTTGCGCAATCAGATCCCGCTGCGTTCCGATGAACGGCCCGAGCAGCAGCGCGGCAGTCAGCAGCACGAAGTACAGAGGCGAGATCCGAAACCAGCGCCGCGCCCAGAAATCCCGCCATGTTGCCGCATCCTCCCAGGGGCGCGAAACACGCCGCAGCAAGTAGTGGTGCGCCATCAAAAATCCCGAAAGGATCATGAACAAATCCACCGCCAACTTCCCCCATGACAGGATGGGCATCCCCCGTCCACCGACGAGGATGAAGGTGTGATGGAGCAACACCCAAAGCGCCGCGATCCCCCTCAATCCGTCGAGCCACGGCAGATGCGTCGGAGGCGCGGCTCTGGCCGCGAGCTGCTGATGAGGGTTAACCGCCATAGCTTGAGAGTGTAGTCTCAAGCTTACATTCGTCTTGCTGTCTCACGTCCTGGCTTCGTCCTCCTGCAAGCTGCGCCACATGACCTTGCCGCTGCCGCTCTTGGGCAGGGCGTCGACGAATTGCACGATGCGCGGCACCTTGTAGACCGCCATGTTCTCGCGGCACCAGCCGATGATGTCCTGCTCGCTGACCTGGCCCTTGTGGCTGGCGCGCAGCACCACCACCGCCTTGACGGTCTCGCCGCGGTAGCTGTCCCTGGCCGAGATGATGCAAGCTTCCTGGATGGCGGGGTGGCGGAACATCAGGGCCTCGACCTCGGCCGGCCAGACCTTGAAGCCCGAGGCGTTGATCATCCGCTTGAGGCGGTCGGTCAGGAAGAAGTAGCCGTCCTCGTCGACGCGACCCAGGTCGCCCGAACGGAAGAAGCGCTTGCCTTCGAGCTCGAAGAAGGCCGCGGCCGTGGCGCCGGGGTTTTTCCAATAGCCCTGGAACACCATGGGCCCGTGGATGACGATCTCACCCTGCTCGCCGGCGGGCAGCTCCTGCAGCGTCTCCGGGTCGACCACACGGGCGTCGCAGCTGATGAAGGGCACACCCAGGCACTGCTGCTTGGTGGCATCGGGCGGATTGGTGTGCGAGGGCGCGGCCGTCTCGGTCAGGCCATAGCCCTCGGCGTAGCGCAGGCCGAACTGCTCGAACAACCGCTGGGCCACGGCCTGCGGCATGGCGGCACCGCCGCCGCCGATGTAGACCATGCTGGACAGGTCGTACTTGTCGAAGTCGGGGCTGCCCAGCAGGTCGATCACCATGGTGGGAATGTTGGTCCAGCTGGTGACCTTCCAGCGCGAGATCAGACGGCCGGCCAGGTCGCGGTCCCAGCGCGGCATCATCACCAGCGTGGTGCCGGTGTAGATGTTGGCGTGCATCAGGCTGACCATGCCGGTGATATGGAACATGGGCACGACCAGCAAAGTGATGTTTTCTGCCGTCGCGTTGCCCCAGGCGCTGCTGGCCACCGCGTTGTGCATGATGCTGGCGTGGGTGTGCATGCAGCCCTTGGGCAGGCCGGTCGTGCCGCTGGTGTAAGGCAGGATGGCCAGGTCGGCCGGGCCCACCTCCAGCGGCGGCAAGGGCAGCGTGTTGTCCAGCGCGTCGGTCCAGCTGTGCACCGTGCCGCCGGCCAGTTGCGGCAGTGGATGGCGCGTGAGCAGCCAGTCGCGCCAGGCCTGCGGCGGCGCGTTGTCGCCGGCCACGTCGGCGTCGAAGGCGTCGGTGAACTGGGTGACCAGCATGTGCTGCAGGCGGTCTTTCTCCGGCAACGCGTCGCTGGCCTTGGCGATCTCCGCTCCCAGGTCGGCGGTGGTGATGGCGACGCGGGCGTCGGGGTCGGTGATGTAGTGCTTGATCTCCTCGGCCCGGTTCATGGGGTTGACCGGCACCACCACGGCGTTGGCGCGCAGGATGGCGAAGTGCGCGATCAGCAGCTGCGGGCAGTTCTGCATGTCCAGCAGGACGCGGTCACCCTTGCGCACGCCCAGGGCGTGCAGGCGGGCCGCCAGGCGCTCGGCCTGGCGCACCAGCTCGGGATAGCTGAAGCTGCGGCCGAAGAACACGAGTGCCGGCTTGGTCGGGTAACGCAGCGCGTTGATGGCCAGGTTGTCCCACAGCGAGGTCTGCGGCGGCGTGATGGAGTGGGGCAGGCGCTTGGGCCAGAACTTGTGGTGCGGACGCGGCAAGAGATGTCTCCGGAATGTGCGGGCAGCCTAGCGGTGCGGCCGCCATCGCGCATCGGGGATGCCCCCAGGCCGGCGTCACGTTGGCGACCGGCGCCCCCGGATAATGGGCAAATCCTGAGGAGTCAAACCCATGAAGTTCAGCCGCCGCGCCCTTGCCGCCCTGCTCATTGCCGCCAGCACTGCCGCCAGCGCCGCCTATCCCGACAAGCCCATCCGCCTGGTGATCGGTTTCCCGGCCGGTGGCCCGCTGGACCAGCACGCCCGCCTGCTGTCCGAGCGGCTGCAGGCCGTGCTGGGCCAGCCCATCGTGATCGACTACAAGTCCGGCGCCGGCGGCACCGTGGGCGCGCAGGACGTGATGAAGGCGCCGGCCGACGGCTACACCCTGATGCTGGCCAACACCGGCGTGATGGTCATCAACCCCGGCCTGTACGGCAAGCTGCCCTACAACACCCTGCGCGACTTCACGCCCATCGCCCGCACCGCCATGCAGCCGCTGGCCTTGCTGGTCAATCCCAAGCTGCCGGTCAATTCGCTCAAGGAGTTCACGGACTACGCGCGCGCCCGGCCAGGCCAGGTCAACTACGGCTCGGCCGGCAATGGCGGCATCAGCCACCTGGTGCCCGAGATGTTCAAGACCGCCACCGGCCTGTTCATGGTCCACATCCCCTACCGCGGCAGCGCGCCGGCCTTCACCGACCTGATGGGCGGCCAGGTGCAGTTCATGGCCGAATCCATCCCGCAGGCGGCCAACTACCACAAGCAGGGCAAGGTCAAGGCCCTGGCCGTGACCAGCAAGGAGCGCAACCCCGCCCTGCCCGACACGCCCACCGCCATCGAGTCGGGCCTCAAGGGCTTCGAGGTGGTGGGCTTCTACGGCTTCCTGGCGCCAGCCAATCTGCCCAAGGACGTCACCGCGAAACTGAGCGACGCATTCAAGCAGGTGCTGGCCACCCCCGAGGTGCGCAACCGCATGGTCTCGCAGGGCGCCGACCCGGCCTTCCTGGGCAGCGAGGACTTCGGCAAGTTCCTGGCCGCCGAAATGCCGCGCTGGGCCGAGGCGGTCAAGCAGTCGGGCGCCAAACTCGATTGACCGCAATGGACACTCTCTGGCGCCTCGACGCCGCCCAACTGGTCCAGGGCTACCGCAGCGGCGCCTTCACGCCGCTGCAGGCCCTGGACGCTTGCCTGGCGCGCAGCGCCGCCTGGCAGCCCCACCTCAATGCCATGGTGCTGGTCGATGCGGACAGTGCGCGCGCGGCCGCCGGTGCCAGCGGCGCGCGCTGGGCGGCGGGCACGCCGCTGGGCCCGCTGGACGGCGTGCCGGTGAGCCTGAAGGACAACCTGCATGCCCAGGGCTGGCCCACCAGCTGGGGCAGCCGCCTGCTGCAAGGCTTCATCGCGCAGCGCGATGAACTGCCGGTGGCCAGGCTGCGTGCCGGCGGCGCCGTGTTGTTCGGCAAGACCAACCTGCCCGAATTCGCGATGCAGGGCAGCACGGCCAACCGCGTGTTCGGCACCACCCGCAATCCCTGGAACACGGCGCTGACGCCCGGGGGCTCGTCCGGCGGCGCGGTGGCCGCCGTGGCCGCCGGCTGCGGCCCGCTGGCCCTGGGCACCGACGGCGGCGGCTCGACCCGCCGGCCGGCGTCGCACACCGGCCTGGTGGGCTTCAAGCCCTCGGCCGGCCTGGTGCCGCGCGGCGACGGCCTGCCCGAGATCTTCCTGGACCATGAAGTGGCCGGCGCCATCGGCCGCACGGTGCGCGACGTGCAAGCCATGGCCATGGTGCTGGCGTCACCGCATGGCCTGCCGCAGGCCACAGTGCGCCCCTCGCGCATCCTGTTCGTGCCGCGCTTTGGCGGCCAGCCTGTCGACGCCGCCATCGCCGCGCAGGTGCGCGCGGCCGCCGGCCGCTTCGAAGCGCTGGGCCACCAGGTCGAAGAGGCCGCATCGTTCGACCTGGCCGACGCAGTCAATGCGCTCTGGCCCACCCTGTCCAACACAGGCCTGGCCTGGCTGCTCGAGCGCGCCGATGCGCACCCGGAGTTCGGCCTGCCGCCGGGTGGCGCCATCGACACCAGCCAATGCACAGAAGCCGCGCAGGCCAATCTGCGCGACGGCGCTGCCGCCCCGGCCAGCCGGCTGTTCGAGCTGCTGCAGGCGGTGCACACCTTGAAGCTGGCGCTGGCCGTCCTGTTCGGACGGCACGACTTCATCCTCACGCCGGCCACCGCCGCCCTGCCCTGGCCGGTGGAACAAGGCCACCCGCCCAGCATCGACGGCCAGAGCGTGGGCCCGCGCGGCCATGCCGTCTTCACCGCCTTTGCCAATGCCGCCGGCCTGCCCGCCATCGCCCTGCCCAGCGGCTTCGTGCAAGGCCTGCCGACCGGCTTTCAGCTGGTGGGTCCGCCGGCGGCCGACGCCGCCGTGCTGGCCCTGGCGGCGCAGTACGAACAGGCCCACCCCTGGGCCGGCACCTGGCCGCAGCTTCCCACCGCCCCTCCCGCGCCATGACCGCGATCAACGCCCAGCAAGCCGCCCGCCATCTCCTGCAAGCGCGCAGCGGCAGCGCCGTGGCCTCGCAGCTGGTGCTGCCGGCCGACCGTGCCGGCGCCTACGCCATCCAGGACGCCACCCTGGCCCAGCTCGGTCCCATCGCCGGCTGGAAGGTGGGCGCCAAGGGGCCGCAGGCCGAGCCGACCTTTGCGCCCCTGCCCGCCGCCGGCCTGCTGGCCGGCCCGGCGGTCCTGGCGGGCCCGCCATGGCAGCTGCGCGGCATCGAGCTCGAGGTCGCCTTCCGGCTCGGGCGCGACCTCGACCCCGGCGACGCCCTGCTGGCGCCGGCCGACCTCATCGCCGCCATCGACAGCGTGCTGCCAGCCATCGAGGTGGTCGAGACCCGGCTGGCCGACTGGCGCGGCGCAGATCCGCTGGCCCAGCTGGCCGACCTGCAAAGCCATGGCGCCCTGGTGCTGGGCACGCCCTCGACGCTGCGCCCCGATACAGTGGACCTGCGCACGGTGCAGGCCCGCCTGAGATTCAATGGCCAGGAGGTGGCCAACACGCACGGCGGCAACCCGGCGGCCGACGTCTGGCGCATGCTGGCCTGGCTGGCCCGCCACTGCGCCCTGCGCGGCCAGCCGCTGCGCGCCGGCCAGGTGCTCACAACGGGCTCGTGCACCGGCATGCTGTTCGCGCCGGCGCTCGCGCAGGTGCAGGGCCAGCTGGAAGGCATAGGCCGGGTCGAACTGCACTTCTGACCCGCAATTGGTGCGCCGCGCGCCGGTGCGGGACCGCCCCGGCCCCGCTTTAGTGCATCAGGCTTGTATACCTCGGGCACGCAATCTGCTGTGCAAGAGGACATGGCAACCTCTTCTGAAATCAGCGACCGCATCGTCGAAGCCGTGATGGCCAAGAAGCTCGCGCCCGGCTCGCGCCTGGGCGAGCAGCAGCTGGCGATGCTGTTCGACTGCAGCCGCACCATCGTGCGCGAAGCCCTCACGCGGCTGGCCGCCCGCGGCATCGTCACGGTCAGCGCACGCCGCGGCTGGTATGTGGTCGAGCCCTCGCAGGAAGAGGCGCGCGAGGCCTTCGAGGCGCGCCGGGTGATCGAGACCGGCCTGATCCGCAGCATGAAGGGCATCGAGAAGCCCGCCCTCAAGCGCCTGCGCAGCCACCTGGCGCGCGAGCAGGCGGCGGTCAAGGGCAGCGATGTGGGCATGCGCAGCTTCCTGCTGGGCGACTTCCATGTCTGCCTGGCCGAGTGCCTGGGCAACAGCCTGCTGGCCGAGACCCTGCGCGACTTCACCGCGCGCACCACCCTGATCGCCATGCGCTACCAGACGCCCGACGACGCCGCCCAGTCCTGCGCCGAGCACGTGCAGATCGTGCAGGCCCTGGAAGCGGGCGACCTGGCGCGCGCCGAGGAGTTGATGGCTGCGCACCTGAGCACCTGGCAGGCCAAGCTGCACCTGCCGGCCGACGCCGACCCGCTGGCCCAGTTGCGCGATGCGCTGGCGCCCATGCACGGCAAGGCACAAGAGTTGCATACAAGCGATCCATCCACCCCGGCCCGCAAACCGCGGCCGTCCCGTTCGACCTATCTAGGAGAAGTTCTATGAGCCCGAGCAAACGCCATTTGTCCCTCAGCCTGGCCGCCCTGGCCCTGTTCGGCGCAGCCGCCGCCGCCCAGGCGCAGACCGCGCTGGACGACATCCTCAAGGCCAAGGAAATCAAGATCGCCATCCCCACCGACTTCCCGCCCTACGGCTTTGTCGGAACCGATCTGAAGCCGCAAGGCCTGGACATCGAGATGGCCAACTACATTGCCGGCAAGCTGGGCGTCAAGGTGGAACTGCTGCCGGTGACCACGGCCAACCGCATCGCCTACCTGCAGACCAAGAAGGCCGACCTGGTCATCTCCACCCTGGGCAAGAACCCGGAGCGCGAGAAGGTGATCGACTTCACCGCCGCCTACTCGCCCTTCTTCATCGCCGTGTTCGGCCCCAAGACCCTGGCTGTCAAGACGCCTGCCGACATGGCCGGCAAGTCGATCTCGGTGACGCGCGGCTCGGTCGACGATGCCGAGCTGACCAAGGTGGCGCCGCCCAGCACCGAGCTGCGCCGCTTCGAGGACAACAACTCCACCGTCTCGGCCTTCGTCGCCGGCCAGACCCAGCTGGTCGCCACCAGCGCCCAGGTCGCCGGCAACCTGATGGCCAAGAACCCGCAGCTGGGCACGGAGTACAAGTTCGTGCTCAAGGACTCGCCCAACTTCATCGGCGTGGGCAAGGGCGAGGACAAGCTGCGCCTGAAGGTCAACGACATCATTGCCGAGGCCAAGAAGAACGGCGACATCGACAAGATGGCGAACAAGTGGCTCGGTCGCCCTGCGGGCGAATTGCCGCTGTAACAGCGGCAATTCGCCCAAGGGCCGTTTCACGATCCACCCCAACCCTGCCCTTCCCCGTCAAGGGGAAGGGTTCCAAATAGTGCGCGTCGCTTTCGACTTTCTCGCCGTCCTGGCCGACTGGCCCATGCTGCTCACGGGCGTGGCCTGGACGCTGGGCCTGACGGCGGTGTCGGCGCTGGTCGGCGTGGTGGTGGGCGTGGCCTGCGCCTGGGCCCGCGCCCATGGGCAGGCCTGGCTCAAGCTGCTGGTGGGCGTCTATGTGGAACTGATCCGCAACACGCCCTTCATCGTGCAGCTGTTCTTCGTCTTCTTCGGCCTGCCGGCCGCCGGCGTGAAGCTGTCGCCGGAAGCGGCCTCGGTGATCGCCATGGTGATCAACCTGAGCGCCTATGCGGCCGAGATCATCCGCGCCGGCATCGAGGCCACGCCACGCGGTCAGATCGAGGCGGCACAGAGCCTGGCGCTCAACCGAGTTCAGATCTTCCTGCGCGTGGTGCTGCCGCCCGCCCTGGGCAAGGTCTGGCCGGCCCTGGTCAGCCAGATCATCATCGTCATGCTGGGCTCGGCCGTGTGCGGCCAGATCTCCACGCCGGAGCTGAGCTACGCCGCCAACCTGATCCAGAGCCGCAACTTCCGCGCCTTCGAGGCCTTCCTGATCGCCACCGCCATCTACCTGGCGCTGTCGATCGCCGTGCGGCGCCTGCTCAACTGGCTGGGCCCGAAATTCCTGTTCGGGCGCTAGGCTATGGTTGAATTTTCCGTCTGGGACATCTTCCGCAACCTGCTGCTGGCCGCGCGCTGGACGGTGGCCCTGTCGCTGATCGCCTTCATCGGCGGCGGCCTGGTGGGACTGGCGCTGCTGGTCGCGCGCCTGACCCCCTCGCGCTGGGCCGGGCGCTTCGTCGCCGGCTACGTGGCGCTGTTCCAGGGCACACCGTTGCTGATGCAGCTGTTCCTGGCCTATTTCGGCATCGCCCTGTTCGGCATCAACACCTCGCCCTGGGTCGCCGCGGCCGTGGCGCTGACCTTCTACACCAGCGCCTTCCTGGCCGAGATCTGGCGCGGCTGCGTGGCCTCCATCCCGCGCGGCCAGTGGGAGGCGGCGCGCAGCCTGGCCCTGAGCTTTCCCGAGCAACTGCGCCATGTGGTGCTGCCGCAGGCGCTCAAGATCGCCATCCCGCCCACCGTGGGCTTTCTGGTGCAGGTCATCAAGGGCACGGCCCTGGCCTCGGTGATCGGCTTCATCGAGCTGACCAAGGCCGGCACCATGATCACCAACGCCACCTTCAAACCCTTCGTGGTCTATAGCTGTGTGGCCTTGCTGTACTTCGCGCTGTGCTACCCCATCAGCCTGTACGCCAAGGTCCTCGAAAGGAAAAGCCTTTGACCCCCAAGCTCACTACGTTCGCGGCCCCCCGAGGGGGCGCATGCCTCCTAGAGGCGGCTCGTCGGAGGCATGATGCGTCCCATCGTTGAGATCACCGCCCTGCGCAAGTCCTTCGGCACGAACGAGGTGCTCAAGGGCATCGACCTGAAGGTGGCGCCCGGCGAGGTCATCGCCATCATCGGCAAGAGCGGTTCGGGCAAGAGCACCCTGCTGCGCTGCATCAACGGTCTGGAGCAGTTCCAGGAAGGCGCGCTCACGGTGGACGGCAAGCCGCTGATCCACGAAAGCGCCATGGCCATGCGCGAGCTGCGCCAGCGCGTGGGCATGATCTTCCAGGGCTTCAACCTGTTCCCTCACCTGTCGGTGGGCCGTAACGTGATGCTGGCCCCGACCCTGGTCAAGAAAAAGGACCCGGTCGACGCCGGCGAGCAGGCGCGCAAGCTGCTGCTGCGGGTAGGCCTGGCGGAAAAGTTCGACGCCATGCCCGACCAGCTCTCGGGCGGCCAGCAACAGCGCGTGGCCATCGCCCGCGCCTTGGCGATGGAGCCGGCCGTGCTGCTGTGCGACGAGATCACCAGCGCGCTCGACCCCGAGCTGGTGGGCGAGGTGCTGCGCGTGGTGGAGCGCCTCGCCGAGGAAGGCATGACCCTGCTGATGGTCACGCACGAAATGAGCTTTGCCCGCAAGGTCAGCGACCGCGTGATCTTCATGCACCAGGGCCGTGTGCACGAGATGGGCCCGCCCGCCGAGGTCTTCGGCAACCCGCAGACACCGGAACTCAAGCAGTTCCTGTCCTCACTGCACGACTAGCCGCCGAACATCTCCAGCTTGAGCGGCCAGTCGCGGCCCAGCCAGTAGGCGTGGTCTGTGTGATCGGCCAGATCGTCGCCGGAGAGGCCGTGGACCAGGATGTCGAGCCCGTCGCGGTGCGCATCCAGCCAGGGGATGAGGGCGTCGAAGGTCTGGCCGCTGAAGGCCAGCTGCACGCTCCAGCGCGGGTGCGGGCCCACCTCTTTTTCATGGACACGGCCAACCTGCGCCTTGAACAGCTCGCCGGCCTGGGTGGCCAGGGCGCGCGCCTGCTCCACGCTGGCGGCGTCGAAATAGATGTGGGCGTGCCAGGCACGGTGCAGGTTGACGGGGTGGCGCGGCATGGTCGGATTGTGCGGGCAGAAACTGTCAAATTGTGCGGGCACAATGCCGGCCATGAACATCCTGCGATTGTCCTGCGCCGCCCTGGGCCTGCTGGCCGCCACCACCTGCCTGGCCTTCGACCTGCAAGCCCATCGCGGCGCCCGCGGCCTGGCGCCGGAGAACACGCTGCCGGCCTTCGAACGCGCGCTGGAAGTCGGCGTCGACACCCTGGAGCTGGACGTAGGCCTGACGGCCGACGGCGTGGTGGTCATCTCGCACGACCCCTATCTGAACCCGCTGATCGTGCGCGACGCCGCCGGCCAGTGGCTGGAGGGCACGCGCGGCCCGCTGCTCAAGGCACTGACCTATACCCAGCTGCAGGCTTATGAGCTGGGCCGCATCAAGCCCGGCACGCCCTACGCCACCACCTTCGCCACCCAGCAGCCGCGCGACGGCACGCGCATGCCCACGCTGGCGGCGCTGTTCGCCCGGGTCAAGGCCCTGGGCGCCGACAAGCTGCGCTTCAACATCGAGACCAAGATCGACCCCACCCGCCCGGACGACACGGTCAGCCCAGAGGCCATGGTCCAGGCCCTTCTGAAAGTCGTGCGCGATGCCGGCATGGACAGCCGCGTGACCATCCAGAGCTTCGACTGGCGCAGCCTGCAGATCGCACAGAAGCTGGCACCGGCCGTCCCCACCGCCTACCTGAGCTTTCAGAACGCCAACAACGACACCATTGGCAGCGGCCAGTGGACGGCAGGCTTCAAGATCGCCGAACACGCCAGCCTGCCGGCCATGGTCAAGGCCGCCGGCGGCGCCATCTGGTCGCCCAATGGCGGCGCGGTGACGCAGGAGCTGGTCAAGCAGGCCCAGGCCATGGGCCTGAAGGTGCTGCCCTGGACCATCAACAACCCGCCCGAGATGGACAAGCTGATTGGCTGGGGCGTGGACGGCATCATCACCGACTACCCCGACCGCCTGCGCAGCGTGATGCAGGCGCGCGGCATGGCGCTGCCGGCACCGGTGGCCAGGCCCTGATGGCAACGCTGGACAACATCCAGGCCGCGCTGGACCAAGTGCGCGCCGGCACGCTGGCCGTCCACGCCTTCAGCGCCAGCACGCGCGCCGAGACGCAATTGCTGGCGCAGTTGCCACCGCGCTTCACCGAAGTGTTGAACGACCTGCTGGACCGGCTGGAATCCTCGGCCCTGTTCAGCGAAGAGAGCTGCTCCTTCAGCCAGAGCGGCCTGCTGGACAACCTGCAGCTGTGGATAGCCAAGGCGCAAGAACGCCTGCGTTGAATCTGCAGGGCATGGCGCGGCGTGCCAGCCGCCGGATGCTCCTGATTCGATAGCACCCCAGGTCCATGTTCCAAGGGCTACAGGCAGATTTCCCTCTCAAAACGGCTTTCAGCCGTACAACCAGGGCAGGTCCAGCAGGCGCGCGCCCAGCAGGCGCAGCGACAGATCACGGCCCCGGCGCAGCGCTCCGTCCAGATGGAAGATGCGGCCGTTGCGCTGCGAGCGCTGCTGCACGCGGGCGCAGCGCTGCCAGCGGCCCAGGGCATAGCGCTGCAGCGCCGTCTCCACGTCGATCACCCTATCCCTGGCGCTGGCCAGGCTGCGCCCCAGTTCCCGGGCATCCTCGATCGCCATGCCCGCGCCCTGCGCCAGGTAGGGCAGCATGGGATGCGCAGCGTCGCCCAGCAGCGCGATGCGGCCACGCGCCATCTGCTGCGCGCCCTGCAGCGGCGCCCGGTCGTGCAGCAGCCACAGGCGCCAGGCCGGCACCGCGTGCACCAGGTCACGCAGCGCGCTGCAGGCACCCTCCATCACGGCGTGGATGTCGGCCGCGGCCGCCGCGTGGTCCCAGTCCTGCGGGTCGCCACCATGGCGTCCCTCGGCAAAGGCCGCGATGTTCAGCCACTCGCCGCCGCGCACCGGATAGCTCACCAGGTGCATGCGCGGGCCCAGCCAGGCCGTCACGTCGCTGCTGCGCAATGCGGCCGGCAGCTCGGCCTGGCGCAGCAAGGCGCGGTACGCCAGGTGGCCGGTGGGCTGCGGCGGGCCGTCATGCAGCAATTGGGCGCGCACCGCGCTCCACAGGCCGTCGGCGCCCAGCAGCGCGTCGGCCTCGATCTCATGCCCACAGCTGGTGGCGGCACAGACCGCCTGGGCCTCGTCGCTCGCGCTGGTGATGCGGGCATCCAGCCGCAGCAGCGCTCCGGCGTCCTGCGCGCCTTGCAGCAGCACCGCATGCAGGTCGGCGCGGTGCGCCGTGGCGTAGGGCGCGCCGTAGCGCCGCTCGAAGTCCACGCCCAGGGGCAGCTGGGCCAGCACGCCGCCGTCCACGGCGTCGCGGGCCAGCAAGCGTTGCGGAAAGGCCGCGTGCGCGGCCAGCGGCGCCAGCAACTGCCACTCACGCAGGATGCGCGTCGCGTTCGGCCCCAGCTGCAGGCCCGCCCCCACTTCGGAAAACGCCGGCGCCTGTTCCAACAGGCGGGCCTGCCAGCCGGCGCGCTGGGCGGCGATGGCGGCGGCCAGCCCGCCCATGCCGCCACCGGCGATGAGCAGCTGCTGCGTCACTCTGCCAACAGCTGCCTGAGAACAAAGGGAAGAATGCCGCCGTGCCGGTAGTAGTCGACCTCGATGGGCGTGTCGATGCGCAGCGTCACCACAACCTCCTGGCGGCTGCCGTCGGCGCGCGTGATGGCGATGACGGCATCGCTTTGCGGCTTGAGCGAGGGATCGGGGATGACATCGATCAGCTCCGAGCCGTCCAGGCGCAGCGACTGCCAGGTGTCGCTGCCCTTGAACTGCAGCGGCAGCACGCCCATGCCCACCAGGTTGGAGCGGTGGATGCGCTCGAAGCTCTTGGCCACCACGGCCTTGATGCCCAGCAGCTGCGTGCCCTTGGCGGCCCAGTCGCGCGACGAGCCCGTGCCGTACTCCTCGCCGGCGAAGACCACGGTGGCCCGGCCTTCATCGATGTACTTCATGGCCGCGTCGTAGATGGCCATCTTCTGCGGCCCGCCCTTGGCGCCGCGAAACAGCGTGACGCCGCCCTCCTCGCGCGAGCCGTCGGCCTGGGCCGGGATCATCAGGTTCTTGATGCGCACGTTGGCAAAGGTGCCGCGCATCATCACGTCGTGGTTGCCGCGGCGCGAGCCGTAGCTGTTGAAGTCGGGCTTGAGCACGCCGTTGGCCAGCAGCCACTGGCCGGCCGGTGAGCTCTCCTTGATGGAGCCGGCCGGCGAGATGTGGTCGGTGGTGATGGAGTCGCCAAACAGCGCCATGACGCGCGCGTTGCGCACCGTCACCGCCTCCTTCTTGCCGGGGCCGCCCACACCCTGCTCCTGCGCGGCCAGCGGCGCCAGCGTGAAGTCCTTGAAAAACGGCGGCTCGGCGATGTAGGTGCTCTTGGGCCAGACATAGGTCTCGCCGGTCACGCCCTTGATCTTTTCCCACAGCGCGCCCGGCTCGGTCTTGACCTTGGCGTAGTTCGCGCGGAAGGCCTTGCCGTTCATCGCGAACTTCAGCAGCTTGTGGATCTCCTCGCTGGACGGCCAGATGTCGCCCAGGTACACATCCTTGCCGCCCGTGCCCTTGCCCACCGGCTCGGTCATCAGGTCCTTGAGCACCGTGCCGGCGATGGCATAGGCCACGACCAGGGGCGGGCTGGCCAGGAAGTTGGCCTTGAGGTTGGGATGGATGCGCGCCTCGAAGTTGCGGTTGCCCGAGAGCACGGCCGCGCACACCAGATCGCTCTTGGTGATGGCCTCGTTGATCTCGGGCGCCAGGTCGCCGGCGTTGCCGATGCAGGTGGTGCAGCCGTAGCCGGCCAGCGAGAAGCCCAGCTTCTCCAGGTAGGGCAGCAAGCCGGTGGCGGTGAGGTACTCGGTGACGATGCGCGAGCCCGGCGCCAGCGAGGTCTTGATGTGCGGCTGCACCTTGAGCCCGGCCTCCACCGCCTTCTTGGCCAGCAGGCCGGCGGCCAGCAGCACGCTGGGGTTGGAGGTGTTGGTGCAACTGGTGATGGCGGCGATCAGCACGTCGCCGTTGCCGATGGTCAGGTTCCTGGCCTTGGCCGGCACAGCCACGGGCGCGTCGCCATGCGCCGAGGCCAGGGTCGGCTTGTTGGCCTCCATCTCGTACTCGAAGCGCGGCGCCGCCGGCGCGGTCGGCGGGCTGGCCGGCACCTTGGGATCGGGCTCCTCGCCGCCGGCATGCAGCAGGTGGCGCGTGAGCAGCAGCTGCGCCGGCTGGTTGAAGCCGTTCTCGGTGGGCGGCTTGCTGAACAGGGAGGCGAACTGCTTGCTGACCTTGCCCAGCTCGATGCGGTCCTGCGGCCGCTTGGGGCCGGCCAGGCTGGGCGTGACCGAGCCCAGGTCCAGGCGCACGACCTGCGAGTAGTCGATCTCGCCGGCGCCGGGCACGCCAAACAGGCCCTGGGCGCGGAAGTAGGCCTCGAAGGCCTCGATCTCATCCTTGGTGCGGCCCGTGCCCTTGAAGTAATCGATGGTCTTTTCGTCCACCGGGAAAAAGCCCATGGTGGCGCCGTACTCGGGCGCCATGTTGCCGATGGTGGCCCGGTCCGGCAGGGCCAGGGTGCGCGTGCCCTCGCCGAAAAACTCGACGAACTTGCCCACCACCTTGTGCTGGCGCAGCAGCTCGGTGACGGTGAGCACCAGGTCGGTGGCGGTGCAGCCCTCGCGCAGGCGTCCGGTCAGCTCCAGGCCGACGACATCGGGCGTGAGCATGTAGACCGGCTGGCCCAGCATCGCCGCTTCCGCCTCGATGCCGCCCACGCCCCAGCCGACCACGCCGATGCCGTTGATCATGGTCGTGTGGCTGTCCGTGCCCACCAGGGTGTCGGGGTAGTACACGCCGTCGCCGCCCTTGTGGACGCCGCGCGCCAGGTACTCCAGGTTGACCTGGTGGACGATGCCAAATCCCGGCGGCACGACGCCGAAGGTCTGGAAGGCCTGCATGCCCCACTTCATGAACTGGTAGCGCTCGTTGTTGCGCTGGAACTCCAGTTTCATGTTCAGGTCCAGCGCGTTCTTGCTGCCATAGTGGTCGACCATGATGGAGTGGTCGACCACCAGGTCCACCGGCACCAGGGGCTCGATCGCACTGGGCTTCTTGCCCAGGCGGGCAGCCACGCTGCGCATGGCGGCCAGGTCGGCCAGCAGGGGCACGCCGGTGAAGTCCTGCAGCACGACACGGGCGACCACGAAAGGGATCTCCTCGGTGCGGTCGGCGTTGGGGAACCAGTTGGCGACCTGGCCCACGGCTTCGGCACTGACCTTCTTGCCGTCGCAGTTGCGCAGCACCGACTCCAGCACGATGCGCATGGACACCGGCAGGCGTCCGATCTTGGGGAAGTCCCTGGCCAGGGCCGGCAGCGAGTAGAACTTTCCACTCTTACCCGAGGCGGTCTTGAAGGTTTTGAGGGTGGCGGCGAAAGCGTGGGGCATCTGGCCTTCCTTTTGTTGTGGGATCGGGCTGCTTGCCATTGTGCCGCCATCGGCGCGGCCACGGGGCGACGGGGGGCACTGTGGTACAAACGATCGGAGCCACCATGACCCTCTCACAGTTCATCATCGACAACATGGACGCCATCGTGGCTGAATGGCTCACGTTCGCCATGACGATGGAGCCGGCGGCCTCGACCATGAGCATGCCAGCGCTGCGTGACCACGCCAAGCCTATCCTGCTGGCGATCGCCAAGGACCTGGCGAGCGAACAGACACCAGCGGCCCAGAAAATCAAGTCCAAGGGCCTGGGCCCGGCTTTGTCCACACGCGAAACCGCCGCGGCCACGCATGGGGCGCTGCGCCACGTCAGCGGCTTCGACCTGAACCAGCTTGGGGCCGAGTACCGCGCCCTGCGCGCCAGTGTGATCCGCCTGTGGACGCAGCAGTTCGTGGCGGCCGACCCGTCGGTGATCGAGGACATGATCCGCTTCAACGAGGCGGTCGACCAGGCCGTTGCCGAATCCACCGCCCGCTACGCGGCGGAGCTGGCCCTGTCGCGAGACACCTTCATGGCCATCCTGGCGCACGACCTGCGCAGCCCCTTGAGCGCGATCTCCATGCTCAGCAAGCTGCTGGAGCACTCCGGGGCCACGGAAGTTGGGCGGCAGCAGGCGGCGCAAATCTACCGCAGCACGCGCGAGATGGCGGCAATGATCCGCGACCTGCTGGAGTACACGCGCACCAACCTGGGCAAGGGCATTCCTGTCAAACCCGCGCCCTGCAACATCTCCAGGGTCTGCGGTGCGGCCCTGGAGGAAGTGCGCTCCGGCCATCCGCAGACCGAGTTCGTCCTGCAGGCCCCGCATGACCTGGTGGGCTGCGTGGATGCCGACCGGCTGCGGCAGGCGCTGTCCAACCTGCTCAACAACGCGGTGCAGCATGGCGAGGCGGGCTCTCCCATCACCTTGAGCGCTGCCGGCGAGGCCGGGCAGCTCACGCTGCAAGTGGAGAACCTCGGACCTGAAATCCCCGTCGGATCGCGCCAGGTGATCTTCGATCCCCTGGTCCAGCTGTCGGCGAGCTCGGCCACGCCTTCTCGCGCGCCTGCCACCAATCTCGGCCTGGGGCTGTTCATCGCGCGCGAAGTGGCCCTGGGCCATGGCGGCAGCATCGACGTGGAATCGGCGCAAGGCCGGACGGTCTTCACCATCCGGCTCCCGGCGGGCGGCACAGCCTGAGTTTCAGCTACCGCGGTGCGGCAGGTAGCGCACCGCCAGCACGCCCTCGATGGCGGCCAGCGCATCCAGCACGCCTGTGCCCACCGGGCTGTCCACGTCCACCAGGGTGTAGGCCATGTCGCCGCGCGACTTGTTGGCCATGTTGTGGATGTTCAGGCCGGCATGGGCCATGGTGGTGGAGATCTGACCCAGCATGTTGGGCACATTGGCATTGGCAATGGCCACCCGCCAGTGCGACTCGCGCGCCATGGCCATGCCAGGGAAGTTCACCGCATTGGCGATGTTGCCGTGTTCCAGGTAGTCGCGCAGTTGCTCGGCCACCATCACGGCGCAGTTCTCCTCGGCCTCGCGGGTCGAGGCGCCCAGGTGCGGCAACGCGATCACGCGCGGATGGCGCAAGATCGCGGCGTTGGGGAAGTCGCAGACGTACCAGGCCAGCTGGCGGGCATCGAGCGCGGCCAGCACGGCGGCGTCATCGGCCACGCCCTGGCGCGAGAAGTTCAGCAGCACCGCGCCGGGCCGCATCGCACCCACATTGGCCGCGCCCACCAGGCCGCGCGTCGCATCGACCAGGGGCACGTGCAGGCTGACGAAGTCCGCGCCCTTGAGCACCTGCTCCACGCTGGCGGCGCGCCGCACCTGGGACGGCAGGCTCCAGGCGGCGTCCACCGTGATCTCCGGGTCGTAGCCCAGCACCTCCATGCCCAGCTTGATGGCGGCGTCGGCCACCAGGCAACCGACCCGGCCCAGGCCGATCACCCCCAGGGTCTGGCCGGCCAGTTCGACACCGGCGAAATCCTTTTTGCCGGCTTCGATCTGCTGCTCCAGGTCGGGCGCGGCCGGGTCCAGCTGGGCGACAAAGCGCTGGGCCGGCGCCAATTGGCGCGCCGCCATCAGCATGCCGGCCAGCACCATCTCCTTGACGGCGTTGGCGTTGGCGCCAGGGGCGGTGAAGACAGGCACGCCGCGCGCGCTCATGGCCTGCACCGGGATGTTGTTGGTGCCGGCGCCGGCACGGGCAATCGCGCGCACGCTGGCGGGGATGTCCATGCCGTGCATGTCGGCCGAGCGCACCAGGACGGCGTCGGGCTCGGCGACGTCCTTGCCTGTCACATAGCTGCCTGCGGGCAGGCGCTGCAAGCCCTTGGCCGCGATCTGGTTGAGCACCAGGATGCGCAGCGGCGGGCCGGCAGCTTCAGCCATGCTGCCTCTCGAAGTCCGCCATGTAGGCCACCAGGGCCTGCACGCCTTCCAGCGGCATGGCGTTGTAGATCGAGGCGCGCATGCCGCCGACGATGCGGTGGCCCTTGAGCTGCACCAGACCGGCCACCTGCGCGCCCTTGAGGAAGGCCTCGTCCAGCGCCGCATCCTTGAGGAAGAAGGGCACGTTCATCAGCGACCGGTCGGCGCGCGCCACCGGGTTGCGGTAGAAACCGCTCTGGTCGAGAAAGTCGTAGAGCACGGCGGCCTTGGCGCGGTTGTGCGCCTCCATGGCGCCCAGGCCGCCCAGCGCCTTGACGTGCTGCAGCACCAGGCCGGCGATGTAGATCGCATAGGTCGGTGGCGTGTTGTACATGGAGTCGTTCTTGGCCTGCAACTGGTAGTGGAAGGCCGAGGGCGTGATGGGCAGGGCCTGGTCCAACAGGTCGTCGCGCACGATGACCACGGTGACACCCGAGGGCCCCATGTTCTTTTGCGCGCCGGCGTAGATCAGGCCGTATTTGCTGACGTCGATGGGGCGCGCCAGGATGTTGGACGACATGTCGGCCACCAGGGGCACGGCGCCGGTGTCGGGCGTCCAGTGGTATTCCACGCCGCCGATGGTCTCGTTCGAGCAGATGTGCACGTAAGAGGCGTTGGGGTCCAGCTTCCACTCGCTTTGCGGCGGGATGGCGGTGAACTTGCTGGCCGCGCCCGAGGCCGCGACATTGACCTTGCCGTAGCGCGCCGCTTCGGTCAGCGAGCGCGTGGACCAGTCGCCGGTGTTGATGTAGTCGGCGCTGCCGGTGCGGCCGATCAGGTTCATGGGCACGATGGCGTTCTCGCCGATCGCGCCGCCCTGCATGAACAGCACCTTGTAGTTGGCCGGAATGGCCATCAGCTCGCGCAGCAGGCTTTCGGTCTGGGCGAAGATGCCCATGAACTCCTTGCCGCGGTGGCTCATCTCCATGACCGACATGCCGCTGCCGTTCCAGTCCAGCATCTCGTCGGCAGCCCGCCGCAGAACGGCTTCGGGCAAGGTGGCGGGACCGGGGCTGAAGTTGAAGACGCGGGTCATGGGGAACGGGGCTTTCTTGGCTGCGGAGGGAGGGGACGGACAGCATACAAGGAAAGACCCGATCCCGCCCTTCAGGCCCAGCCAACCACGGGCGAGCGGCGCAGGCCGGTCCACTGCAGTTCGGCCAGCACCGCCACGCAGGCCGCCTGGGCCAGCACCCAGGCCACGCCCAGGCTGCTGGGGCTGAGCCAGCCGCTGGCCAGCAGGGCCACGCAAGCCAGAGCCCAGCCGGCGTTGCCGATGGCAAACAGCCAGACCAGGGGGCGCGGGATGGGGTTGCAGGTGGCGACGATGGCGACGGCGGCAGCGTAGGCCAGCAGGAAGACACCCGTGCCCAGCAGAAGGGCGGCGGGCAGGCGCAGCAGCTCGGCCATCTGCGCGGTGAACAGCAGTTGCAGGGCCCCGCTGCCCAGGCAGGAGGCGGCGTCGGCCAGCAGCACGTTGCGTAGGAAGCGGGGAGAGGCAAAGACGGACATGGCAAGCTCCTTGGGGGTTGAAAAGGTGAGGCCATGTTTGCGCCGGCGCTGCGCAGCGTCCATGACCTGGGAGGTCATGGATGGCGCGCGCCACAGGTTTTAGGATGCGGCATGAGCACCACAACCGCCCCCGCCCGCCGCTCCGCTCCGCCCCCCTTTGGCGACCACCTGAGGCACTGGCGCCAGCACCGCCGCCTGTCTCAGCTGGACCTGGCGCAGGAGGCCGAGATTTCCACCCGGCATCTGAGCTTCGTGGAAACCGGCCGCTCCATGCCCAGCCGCGAGATGGTGCTGCGCCTGGCCGAGCGCCTGGACGTGCCGCTGCGCGAACGCAACGCACTGCTGGTGGCCGCCGGCTTCGCGCCCATGTACCGCGAGCGGCCGCTGGACGACCCGGCGCTGGCAGCGGCGCGCCAGGCCGTGGACCTGATCCTGAAAAGCCACGAGCCCTACCCTGCCCTGGCAGTGGACCGGCACTGGAACCTGCTCGCGGCCAACAGGATGCTGCCGCACCTGCTGGCGGGGGTGGATGCCTCGCTGCTGCAGGGCCAGCCCAACGTGCTGCGCATCAGCCTGCACCCGCTGGGGCTGGCCGCGAAGATCGTCAACCTGGTGCAGTGGCGCGAGCACCTGTTCGAGCGCCTGCGCCAGCAGATCCAGGCCACCGGCGACGCTGGCCTGGCCACGCTGCTGGAGGAGTTGCGCGCCTACCCCGTGCCCGAGGGCGCGGACGCCGCGCGGCTCGATGGCGAGCACCTGGGCGTGGCCATGCCCTTCCAGTTCCGCACGGCCCAGGGTGTGCTGAACTTCATCAGCACCACCACCGTGTTCGGCACGCCGGTGGACGTGACCCTGCAGGAGCTGGCGCTGGAAACTTTCTTCCCGGCCGACGCCTTCACCGGCGAGGCCTTGCGCCAGCTGGCCGCGGCGACCTGATCAGGAGACTTCAGGCAGCGGCAGGACCGGTGCCGGATCGGCGTCGATCTGCGCCTCGAAGGCGCGCAGGCGCTTGTAGATCGAGATCAGCTCGACGACGGTGCCCCAGCTGACCACCAGGAACTGGAAGGAATCCGTCACCTTGTCGAAGGAACGCGTGATCTGCTGGAACATGCCCAGCGTGACGGCGCCGGCGATCACTGTCGGGCCAAGCGCAACCAGGGGCACCAGCACGCTCAGCTGCAGGTAGGACCACTTGACCACGTCGAAGTACAGGTAGTGGAAGAACAGGCGGAAGTAGTTGCGGCGCACGTGGCTGAACAGGTCTCGCACCAGGGGCGGCGGCGCTCGGGCCGGGTCGTCCTCGCCGTAGACCAGCTCCTTGCGGTAGGCCGCCTCGACGCGCTGGTTCTGGAACTCCAGCCCCGGCAGCTTGACCCCGACGCCAGCGAGCAGCAGGGTGCCGAACAGCGCCCACAGGATCGAGACCCAGACCAGGGAATGCGGGATGGCGCCGATGATGGGCAGTTCGGTGATCTTGTCCGACAGCCCCCACAGGATGGGCAGGAAAGCGGCCAGGATCATCAGGCTGCGCAGCAATTCCACGCCCAGGCTCTCGACGATGCGGGCGAAACGCATGGTGTCCTCCTGCACCCGCTGGGCCGCGCCTTCGATGGTGCGCAGCTTGGGCCAGTGGGCCATGTAGTAGTCGTTCATGGCCTGGCGCCAGCGGAACACATAGTGCTTGATCAGGAAGTCCAGCAGCACGATGGTGATGATGGAAATCATGGCGATGCTGGTGAAGGTCATGACCTGGTCCCAGAACTGCGCCGGCGTGATGCTGTTGGGTTTGGCCAGCGCCTGCTGCAGCAGGTCGTAGAAGCTGCCGAACCATTCGTTGATCTTGACGTCCAGCTGCACCCTGAACCAGGTGCCCACCAGGATCACGAGGGTGCCCAGCACCGACCAGGGCAGCCAGCGGCGGGACAGGAAAAAAGCACGGAACATGGAGCGAATCCTTGGAAACGGGGTTGTCGCCATGGTAGCGGCAAAGCAGCGCCCAGATTCTGTTTGCTCCTGTTTTGATAGCTGATGCGGTCCGATTCCCGGGGGCTACAGGCCGATTCCTCGGAAAATCAGCTGTGGGAGACGGCCCACAAGCGCTGAGGGGGTGGGCCGACGCCCGCGCAGCATGGCCCGGGCCACCATGGCTGTTGCAGTCACCAACGGAGCACAAGCATGAGCAAGAACAACTCACCCCACGCCACCCTGTGGAACCTGATCAAAGACATCAAATTCGGCATGCTCACCCACCGCCACGCCAACGGCATGCTGCACGCCCATCCTCTGACCACGCAGAACAAGGCGCTGGACGATGGCAACACCTTGTACTTCTTCATCTCGAAGAAAAGCGAGTTGGCCCGCGCCCTGCTCGCCGACGGCTCGGTCAACGTTTCGTATGCCGAGCCCAAGACCGACAGCTACGTCTCCCTCTCCGGCCAGGCCGGCATCGTCGAAGACCAGGCCAAGAAGGACGAACTGTTCAACACCTTTGTGAAGGCCTGGTTCCCCGGCGGCGCCACCGACCCCGATCTGGGCCTGCTGGAGGTGCACATCGGCCACGCCGAGTACTGGGACGCCAAGGACAGCCAGATGCTGCAGCTGTTCAAGATGGCCAGGGCCGCTGTCACTGGCACGCCGCCCCAGCTGGAAGCCGACCACAAGGAACTGCAGCTGTAAAAGAAAAAGCGGCCCGGGGGCCGCTTTTTCATGGCGCAGGCACGCTCAGGCGGCGACGCTGTCGGCAGCCTTCTGGTACTCGGCGATCTTGTCGAAGTTCAGGTACTGGTAGACCGTGTCGCTGGCGGCCGTGAGCACGCCCATGTCGGCCATGTACTCCTCCTTGGTGGGGATGCGGCCCAGCTTGGAGCAGATGGATGCGAGTTCCGCGCTGCCCAGGTAGACATTGCTGTTCTTGCCCAGGCGGTTGGGGAAGTTGCGGGTCGAGGTGGAGAACACGGTGGCGCCCTCCTTGACCTGGGCCTGGTTGCCCATGCACAGCGAGCAGCCCGGCATTTCCATGCGGGCACCGGCCGTGCCCAGCACGCCGTAGTGGCCTTCCTCGGTCAGCTGGGCGGCGTCCATCTTGGTCGGCGGCGCGACCCAGAGCTTGACCGGGATGTCGCGCTTGCCTTCGAGCAGCTTGGAGGCCGCGCGGAAGTGGCCGATGTTGGTCATGCACGAGCCGATGAAGACTTCGTCGATCTTGGCGCCAGCCACCTCGGCCAGGGTCTTGACGTCGTCCGGGTCGTTCGGGCAGGCCACGATGGGCTCGTGCACGTCGGCCAGGTCGATCTCGATGACGGCGGCGTAGTCGGCGTCGTCATCACCCTTGAGCAGCTGCGGGTCCTTGAGCCAGGCTTCCTGGGCGGCGATGCGGCGCGCCAGGGTGCGGCCGTCGGCGTAGCCGTTGGCGATCATCCAGCGCATCAGCGTGATGTTGCTGTTGACGTACTCGATGATGGGCTCCTTGTTCAGGTGCACCGTGCAACCGGCGGCCGAGCGCTCGGCCGAGGCATCGGACAGCTCGAAGGCCTGTTCCACCTTCAGGTCCGGCAGGCCCTCGATCTCGAGGATGCGGCCGGAGAAGATGTTCTTCTTGCCCTTCTTTTCCACCGTCAGCAGGCCGGCCTTGATGGCGTACAGCGGGATGGCGTTGACCAGGTCACGCAGGGTGACGCCGGGTTGCATCTTGCCCTTGAAGCGCACCAGCACCGACTCGGGCATGTCCAGCGGCATGACGCCGGTGGCGGCCGCAAAGGCCACCAGGCCGGAGCCGGCCGGGAAGGAAATGCCGATGGGGAAACGGGTGTGGCTGTCGCCGCCCGTGCCCACGGTGTCGGGCAGCAGCAGGCGGTTGAGCCAGCTGTGGATCACGCCGTCGCCCGGGCGCAGCGAGACGCCACCGCGGGTGCTGATGAAGTCGGGCAGCTCGTGGTGCATCTTCACGTCCACCGGCTTGGGGTAGGCGGCCGTGTGGCAGAAGGACTGCATCACCAGGTCGGCGCTGAAACCCAGGCAGGCCAGGTCCTTGAGCTCGTCGCGCGTCATCGGGCCGGTCGTGTCCTGCGAACCCACCGAGGTCATCTTCGGTTCGCAGTACGTCCCGGGGCGCACACCCTCGCCTTCAGGCAGGCCGCAGGCGCGTCCGACCATCTTTTGCGCCAGGCTGAAGCCCTTCTTGGTGTCGACCGGAGCGACCGGCAGACGGAACAGGGTCGAGGGCGGCAGGCCCAGGGCCTCACGCGCCTTGGCCGTCAGGCCGCGGCCGACGATCAGCGGGATGCGGCCGCCGGCTCGCACTTCGTCGAACAGCACGTCGCTCTTGACCTTGAACTCGGCGATCACTTCGCCGTTCTTGAGCGCCTTGCCCTCATAGGGACGCAGCTCGACCTCGTCGCCCATGTCCATCTTGCTGACGTCCAGCTCGATCGGCAGGGCGCCGGCATCTTCCATGGTGTTGTAGAAGATCGGGGCGATCTTGGAGCCCAGGCAGACGCCGCCGAAACGCTTGTTCGGCACGAAGGGAATGTCCTGGCCGGTGAACCACAGAACGGAGTTGGTGGCCGACTTGCGCGAGGAGCCGGTGCCCACCACGTCGCCCGCGTAGGCCACGGTGTTGCCCTTGGCGCGCAGGTCCTCGATGAACTTGACCGGACCGCGCTTGCCCTCTTCCTCGGGCGTGATGCCGGGACGCGGGTTCTTGTGCATGGCCAGGGCGTGCAGCGGGATGTCGGGGCGGCTCCAGGCGTCGGGCGCAGGCGACAGGTCGTCGGTGTTGATCTCGCCGGCCACCTTGAAGATGCTGACCTTGATGCTTTGCGGCACTTCGGGGCGGCTGGTGAACCACTCGGCGTCGGCCCAGCTTTGCAGCACGGCCTTGGCGTGGGCATTGCCCTTGTCGGCCTTTTCCTTGACGTCATGGAATTGGTCGAACATCAGCAGCGTCTTTTTCAGGCCATCGGCCGCGACCTGGCCGACCTCGGCATCGTCGAGCAGGTCGATCAGCGGGCTGATGTTGTAGCCGCCCAGCATGGTGCCCAGCAGCTCGGTGGCCTTGGCGCGGCTGATGGCCAGGCACTTCTCCGTGCCATGGGCCACAGCGGCCAGGTAGCTGGCCTTGACCTTGGCGGCGTCGTCCACGCCGGCCGGCACGCGGTGGGTGATCAGGTTGACCAGCAGCTCGGCCTCGCCGCTCGAGACGTTCTTGAGCAGCTCGATCAGCTCGCCAGTCTGCTTGGCAGACAGCGGCAGGGGAGGAATGCCAAGGGCGGCGCGCTCGGCAACGTGGTCAACATAGGCTTGCAACATGAGGTTCTCCGGTACTAGATCGCAAAAATCAGGCGCTCCTGGCGCCAAGCATCAATTGGGCCCGGCCGCGGCGCCGGTGGGCGTGGCCTTGGGGCCGCTGGCCTGGGGTTCCAGGATGTTGATGGGGTTCTTCTTCAGGGCTTCGTTCACTGCGTGCTGGGCCGGGTTCATGCAGTCGTCGGCCAGGCGCTGGCCCAGCTTCTGGCTCATGAGCATGGACTTGTTGCCCAGCTGCAGCCACATGGCGCCCTGCCGCGGGTCTTCCAGGCGGAAGGCACCGGTGCGGCTTTCCACCGGGTGCATCAGGAAGCGGCTGCGGCCGTGCTGCACGCGGAACATGCCGTCGCGGCGGCCCGGGGTGATGGTCACGGAGGCGCCGAGCTCGCAGGGGATGGTGCCGACATAAATCCGCTTGGCGACGGCCAAGTCGCCTTCACTGAGCTGGATGGTCGGATCGTCATCGATGGGCGTCACTTCTTCCACTGCCTTCTGGGCTGCGGGCGCGAGCTTCTCGCTCTTCCTGGGAACGGGCTTGGCAGCAGGCTTGGCTTCCGGCTTGGCCGGTGCGGCGGCCTGGGCCAGGACCAGGACCGGGGTTGCGGCGATCAGCAGGGTGGCGATCAGGGATTTCATACAGCAGATGTCTCCGTGGAATGGGGAAAAGTGGCGTCCTGGAACCAGGCCAGGGCCTCGCCGGGCAGGGCCCGGCCGGTGCGGTGCGCCCGCTCCAGCAATTGCCAGTAGTAGCGGTAGCTCGCCCTGTCTTGCAGCTTACCGTCGAAACTGATGGGCGCCCATTGCGCCTGCATCGCAGCTGCAAGGATTTGTGCCGCGCTGTCGATCTCCTGCGCCCCGGGCGCAAACGCCTCCAGGATGGGCCGGATCTGGTCGGGATGGATGCTCCACATCCGGGTGAAGCCCATTTCGCCTGCGGCCTTGCGGGCCGCTGCGCGAAAGGCCGTCGTGTCCTTGAATTCGGTGACGACACAGTGCGCCGGCACCTTGCCGTGGGCATGGCAGGCCGAGGCGATCTCCAGCTTGGCGCGCACCACCAGCGGGTGTGTGAACTGGCCCTGCACGCCCATGCCATGGGCCGGGATCGCGCCGCCGTGGGTCGAGACGAAATCCATCAGGCCAAAACTGAGCGACTGCAGCCTCGGGTGGGCGGCGATCTCGAAGGCCCGGTGCACGGCAGCGGGTGACTCGATCAAGGCGTGCACCGGCAGTTGCGAAGCGCCGGCGGCGTCCAGCGCCGCGCAGGCGCGCTCGATGTCCTGCGGCGACTCCACCTTGGGCAGCATCACGTGGCACAGCTTGCGGCCCGCCTTGCCGGCGATGGTGGCGATGTCCTGCTCGAAGGCCGGATGGTCGACCGGGTGCACGCGCACCGCGACGCGGGCCTTGTCGCCGGCCAGCAGGGCCAGCGCCACGACCAGGGCCGCATGGTCAGCCTCGCCGCCCACGGGGGCGCCGTCCTCGCAGTCGAGCGTCACGTCGAACACGCAGGCGCCGAACTCCTCGGTCATCTCGGCCTGCAGCTGCAGGCTCTTGCGCATCCTGGCCTCGACACCGCTGTAATGGTCGCAGACCGGCAGCATGCCGGAGCGCGCCTGGGCGCCGAGGAGGACGTCGCGCGGATGCATGCTGCGTGGTTTACAGCAGGTGGGCGACGCCGGCTTGCTCGTCGGTCAGTTCCTTGAGCGTCTTGTCAATGCGTTCCTGGCTGAAGGCGTCGATGTCCAGGCCCTTGACCACTTCGTATTTGCCGTCCTTGGTGGTGACGGGAAAGCCGAACATCACGTCCTTGGGGATGCCGTAGTCGCCGTTGGACGGGATGCCCATGGTGACCCACTTGCCGTTGGTGCCCAGGGCCCAGTCGCGCATGTGGTCGATGGCGGCGTTGGCGGCCGAAGCAGCCGAGGACAGGCCACGCGCCTCGATGATGGCGGCGCCGCGCTTGCCCACGGTGGGCAGGAAGGTGTCGGCGTTCCAGACCTGGTCGTTGATCAGGTCCTTGACGGCCTTGCCGCCAACAGTGGCGAAGCGGTAGTCAGCGTACATGGTGGGCGAGTGGTTGCCCCAGACGGTGAGCTTCTCGATGTCGCCGACGGCCGTGCCGGTCTTGGCCGCGACCTGCGACAGGGCGCGGTTGTGGTCCAGGCGCAGCATGGCGGTGAAGTTCTCGCGCGGCAGGCTGGGCGCGCTCTTCATGGCGATGTAGGCATTGGTGTTGGCCGGGTTGCCCACCACCAGCACCTTGACGTCGCGACTGGCCACCTGGTCCAGGGCCTTGCCCTGGGCGGTGAAGATGGCGCCGTTGACGGCCAGCAGCTCGGCGCGCTCCATGCCGGGGCCGCGCGGACGCGAGCCCACCAGCAGGGCGTAGTCCGCGTCCTTGAAGGCCACCAGCGGGTCGCCGGTGGGGATCACGCCGGCCAGCAGCGGGAAGGCGCAGTCGTCCAGCTCCATGATCACGCCCTTGAGAGCCTTCTGGGCTTTCTCGTCGGGGATTTCCAGCAGTTGCAGGATGACGGGCTGGTCCTTGCCCAGCATTTCACCGGAAGCGATGCGAAACAGCAGGGCGTAACCGATTTGGCCAGCGGCACCGGTGACGGCAACGCGAACGGGCTTTTTGCTCATGGGAAAATCTCCGAAAGAAGGTTGGCGAAGGGGTTGCGCGGCGGCCCTGTCGGCGGCTGCTTCAGCCCTGCTGGAAAGCCCTAGAGTTTACCCTCGAAGCGCCGCCAGCGTCAATTTGTCTTATGTCTTATATAAGATATGATTGACACAGTTTTATGGCCTCCTCCCCCGCCTTCCAGACCGACAACGGCAGCGCCGCCATGGACGCCGCCACGCCGGCCTTCAGCCCGCTGTACCAGCAGATCAAGGGGCTGATCCTGCAAAGCCTGCAGGGCGGCGAATGGAAGCCCGGCGAATCCATCCCCAGCGAGATGGACCTGGCAGCGCGCTTTCGCGTCAGCCAGGGCACGGTGCGCAAGGCGATCGACGAACTGGCCGCCGAGAACCTGCTGGTGCGGCGCCAGGGCAAGGGCACCTTCGTGGCCACCCACTCCGAGCAGCATGTGCAGTACCGCTTCCTCAAGCTGGTGCCCGACATCGGCGACCAGGGCAGCGAAGGGCCGGCCGAGCGCAGCGTGCTCGAATGCAAGCGCCTGCGCGCCAGCGCCGATGTGGCGCGGGCCCTGGCCCTGCGCAGCGGCGACGCCGTGGTCCAGGTGCGCCGCACCCTGGCTTTCGGCGGCATGCCCACCATCCTGGAAGACCTCTGGCTTCCCGGCAATGCTTTCAAGGGCCTGACGAGCGAGCAGATGGCCGGTTACCACGGCCCCACCTACGCGATGTTCGAAGTGGAGTTCGGCGTGCGCATGGTGCGCGCCGAGGAAAAGATCCGCGCCGTCGCCGCCGATGCAGCCCAGGCCACCCTGCTGCAGGTGGCGCAGGGCACACCCCTGCTCAGTGTGGAACGCGTGGCCTACACGTACAACGACGTCCCCATGGAACTACGCCGCGGCCTGTACCGCACGGACACCCATCACTACAGGAACGCACTGAGTTAGTCGGACAAAGCTGAAACCCCGGCGTCAGCTTGGTGCGTTGCAATAGAATTTTGGGTTGGTCACTTTTGACAAAATTACCAAGCGGTTACCAAACCGCCGAAAGCCTCACATGACCGAGCTCGCCAGGAAACGGCCTGAATTCCGCAATATCAACGCGCTGACCGACCTGCCCGGCTACCGCATGACGGCAGCCGCCTACGTCTCCATCCTGCACCGCATCAGCGGCGTGCTGATGTTCCTGCTGATGCCCTTCATCATCTGGATGTTCGACACCTCGGTGTCCTCCGAGATCTCGTTCGCGAAGTTCCGCGCCGCCTTCAACGTCGGCCTGTGGTTCGTCCCGGGCTGGTGCCTCAAGCTGGTGGCGCTGGCCCTGATCTGGGCCTTCCTGCACCATTTCATCGCCGGCCTGCGCCACCTCCTGATGGACGTGAGCCATGCCGCAGTGACCAAGTCCTTCGGCGCCAAGTCGGCCACCTTCACCCTGGTTGCCAGCGTGCTGCTGACGCTGGTGCTGGGCGCAAAACTGTTCGGCCTTTACTAAGGAGCTGCCATGTCTGTCAATTACGGCTCCAAGCGCATCGTCACCGGCGCCCACTACGGCTTGCGCGACTGGCTCAGCCAGCGCGTCACCGCCGGCCTGATGGCCCTGTTCGCCCTGATCGTGCTGGCCCAGGTCATCTTCAGCAGCGGCCCGATCGGCTACGACAAGTGGGCCGGCATCTTCGCCGCCCAGTGGATGAAGATCCTGACCTTCATCGTCATCGCCAGCCTGCTCTATCACGTCTGGGTCGGCATGCGCGATGTCTGGATGGATTACGTCAAACCCGTGTGGATGCGCCTCTTGCTTCAGGTCTTCACCATCGCTTGGCTGACCGGCTGTGCCGGCTGGGCCATTCAAGTTCTCTGGAGACTGTGAGCATGTCCTATACCAACGCCAACATTACCAAGCGCAAGTTCGACGTCGTCATCGTCGGCGCCGGCGGCTCCGGCATGCGCGCCTCACTGCAGCTGGCCCGCGCCGGCCTGAACGTGGCGGTGCTCAGCAAGGTCTTCCCGACCCGCTCGCACACCGTCGCCGCCCAGGGCGGCATCGGCGCCTCGCTGGGCAACATGTCCGAGGACAACTGGCACTACCACTTCTACGACACCATCAAGGGCTCGGACTGGCTGGGCGACCAGGACGCCATCGAGTTCATGTGCCGTGAAGCGCCCAAGGTCGTCTACGACCTGGAGCACATGGGCATGCCCTTCGACCGCAACCCGGACGGCACCATTTACCAGCGGCCCTTCGGCGGCCACACGGCCAACTACGGCGAAAAGCCCGTGCAGCGCGCCTGCGCCGCGGCCGACCGCACCGGCCACGCCATGCTGCACACCCTGTACCAGCAGAACGTCAAGGCCAAGACCAGCTTCTTCGTCGAGTGGATGGCACTGGACCTGGTGCGCGACGCCGAAGGAGACGTGGTCGGCGTCACGGCTCTGGAAATGGAGACCGGCGACCTGCACATCCTGGAAGCCAAGACCGTGCTGCTGGCCACCGGCGGCGCCGGCCGCATCTTCGCGGCATCGACCAATGCCTTCATCAACACCGGCGACGGCCTGGGCATGGCGGCGCGTGCCGGCATCCCGCTGGAAGACATGGAGTTCTGGCAGTTCCACCCCACCGGCGTGGCCGGCGCCGGCGTGCTGCTGACCGAAGGCTGTCGCGGCGAAGGCGCAATCTTGTTGAACAGCAACGGCGAGCGCTTCATGGAGCGCTATGCCCCGACCTTGAAGGATCTGGCGCCGCGCGACTTCGTCTCGCGCTGCATGGACCAGGAAATCAAGGAAGGCCGCGGCTGCGGTCCCAACAAGGACTACATCCTGCTCAAGTTGGACCACCTGGGTGCCGAAACCATCCACAAGCGCCTGCCCTCGGTCTACGAGATCGGCGTGAACTTCGCCAACGTCGACATCACGCGCGAACCGATTCCGGTCGTGCCCACCATCCACTACCAGATGGGCGGCATCCCGACCAACATCAACGGCCAGGTTGTGACCCAGGAAAACGTGAACGGCAATGTGGTCCACAACCAGGTTGTCAACGGCCTGTACGCTGTGGGCGAGTGCTCCTGCGTCAGCGTGCACGGCGCCAACCGCCTGGGCACCAACTCGCTGCTGGACCTGCTGGTGTTCGGCCGCGCCGCCGGCAACCACATCGTCGAATTCAACGACAAGAACAAGAACCACAAGCCGCTGCCGGCCAACGCCGCCGAGCAGACCCTGGAGCGCCTGAACCGCCTGGAAACCGCCACGGGAGGCGAGTACGCCCAGGACGTGGCCAACGACATCCGCGCCTCCATGCAAAAGCACGCCGGCGTGTTCCGCACCCAGGCCATGCTGGACCAGGGCGTGACCCAGATCGCCGCCCTGCGCTCGCGCGTGGCCGACCTGGCCCTGAAGGACAAGTCGCGCATCTTCAACACCGCCCGCATCGAGGCGCTGGAAGTCGAGAACCTGATCGAGTGCGCCCAGGCCACCATCGTCTCGGCCGCCGCCCGCAAGGAATGCCGCGGCGCCCACACGGTCAACGACTACGAGCGCCCGGCCGACGACCCGGTCACCCCGCTGGGCCGCAACGACGCTGAATGGATGAAGCACACGCTGTGGCACAGCAAGAGCAACAGCCTGACCTACAAGCCGGTGCAGCTCAAGCCGCTGACGGTGGAATCGGTGCCGCCCAAGGTCCGCACGTTCTGAGCCTCCAAGAAAATCCGGAAAGCCCCACATGACCAAACGCACCTTCCAGATCTACCGCTACGACCCGGACAAGGACGCCAAGCCCTACATGCAGACCATCGAGATCGAACTCGACGGCCATGAGCGCATGCTGCTGGACGCCCTGGGCAAGCTCAAGGCGCAGGACCCGACCCTGTCGTTCCGCCGCTCCTGCCGCGAAGGCGTGTGCGGCTCGGACGCGATGAACATCAACGGCAAGAATGGCCTGGCCTGCCTGACCAACATGCTCACGCTCAAGGGCACGATCGTCCTCAAGCCTCTGCCCGGCCTGCCGGTGATCCGCGACCTGATCGTGGACATGACCGACTTCTTCAAGCAGTACCACTCGATCAAGCCTTATCTGGTCAACGACAACATCCCGCCGGACAAGGAGCGCTTGCAATCGCCCGAGGAGCGCGAGGAGCTCGACGGGCTGTACGAGTGCATCCTGTGCGCCAGCTGCTCGACCAGCTGCCCCAGCTTCTGGTGGAACCCCGACAAGTTCGTCGGCCCGGCCGGTCTGCTGCAGGCCTACCGCTTCCTGGCCGACAGCCGCGACGAGGCCACGGCCGAGCGCCTGGACAACCTGGAAGACCCGTACCGCCTGTTCCGCTGCCACACCATCATGAATTGCGTCGACGTCTGCCCCAAGGGCTTGAACCCGACGATGGCGATTGGCAAGATCAAGGAACTGATGGTGCGCCGCACCGTCTGAGACCGACAATGGCCGACGAACTGCTGGGCGAACGGGCCCTTTCCAAGCTCAAGTGGCGCTGCCGCCGCGGGCTGCTGGAGAACGACCTGTTCATCGAGCGCTTCTTCGCCACCCACGAGGCGGGCCTGACGGTCCGCCAGGCCGACGGCCTGAACGAATTGATGGACCTGGCTGACAATGACCTGCTGGACCTGCTGCTGCGGCGCACGGAGCCGGCCGATGGCAGCCACACGAGTGAAGCAAGACAAGTGCTGGAGATGCTGCGCACCAGGGCAGCGCCGGCAGTGGGCCAAGAAACCGTAGGAAAACCGAAATGAAACTCGCCGACAACAAAGCCACCCTGTCGTTCAGCAACGGCAGCCCCAATGTCGAATTGCCCGTCTACAAGGGCACGATCGGCCCGGACGTCATCGACATCCGCAAGCTGTATGCGCAGACCGGCATGTTCACCTACGACCCGGGCTTCCTGTCCACGGCTTCCTGCCAGTCCGCCATCACCTACATCGACGGCGACAAGGGCGAGCTGCTGTACCGCGGCTACCCGATCGAGCAGTTGGCCACGCAGTGCGACTTCATGGAAACCTGCCACCTGCTGCTGTACGGCGAACTGCCCGATGACACCAAGAAAAAAGACTTCACCGCCCGCGTGACCAACCACACCATGGTCAACGAGCAGATGCAGTTCTTCCTGCGCGGTTTCCGCCGCGACGCGCATCCGATGGCCATCATGACCGGCCTGGTCGGCGCCCTGTCGGCCTTCTACCATGACAGCACCGACATCACGAATCCTGAGCATCGCGATATCTCGGCCATCCGCCTGATCGCCAAGTTGCCCACGCTGGTGGCCATGGCCTACAAGTACACCGTCGGCCAGCCCTACATGTACCCCAAGAACGAGCTGAGCTACGCCGGCAACTTCCTGCACATGATGTTCGCCACGCCCTGCGAGGAATACAAGGTCAACCCGGTGCTCGAACGCGCGCTGGACCGCATCTTCATCCTGCACGCCGACCACGAGCAGAACGCCTCGACCTCCACCGTGCGCCTGTGCGGCTCCTCGGGCACCAACCCCTTTGCCGCCATCGCGGCCGGCGTGGCCTGCCTGTGGGGCCCGGCCCACGGCGGCGCCAACGAGGCGGCGCTCAACATGCTGGGCGACATCCAGAAGAACGGCGGCATCGAGAAGATCGGCGACTTCATCAAGCAGGTCAAGGACAAGAACTCCGGCGTCAAGCTGATGGGTTTCGGCCACCGCGTCTACAAGAACTACGACCCGCGCGCCAAGCTGATGCAGGAAACCTGCAAGGAAGTGCTGGGCGAGCTGGGCCTGGAAAACGACCCGCTGTTCAAGCTGGCCATGGCCCTGGAAAAGATCGCCCTGGAAGATGAATACTTCGTCTCGCGTAAGCTCTACCCGAACGTGGACTTCTACTCGGGCATCGTGCAGCGCGCCATCGGCATTCCGGTGCCGCTGTTCACCGCCGTCTTCGCCCTGGCCCGCACCGTTGGCTGGATCGCCCAGCTCAACGAAATGATCGGCGACCCGGAGTACAAGATCGGCCGCCCGCGCCAGCTGTTCGACGGCTCGGCGCGCCGCGACGTGCAGCCCATCGGCCAACGCTGATCCGCTGCCCCGGCCTGAAAAAGCCCGCTTCGGCGGGCTTTTCCCGTTGGCCGGCCCGATCGGCAAGGTGGTCATCGCGGTTTGCGATGACAAGCCGGCCCTTTAGAAGGGAGAATAGAAAATCCATCGCTGTTGGCGATGGCCAGACACCATGAAGCCCTCCGAACGCAACTTTGCCCGCCGCATCGACCTGACCTCGCTTCAGCTGTTCGTCGCCGTTTGCGAGCTGGGCTCCATCGGCAAGGCGGCCGAGCGCGAGTTCATCGCCGCCTCGGCGGTGAGCAAGCGCCTGTCGGACCTGGAAGCCACACTGGGCACGCCACTGCTGTACCGCCACACCCGCGGCGTCGACCTGACGCCGGCCGGCGAGAGCCTGCTGCACCACGCGCGCTCGGTGCTGTTCAGCCTGGACAAGATGCAGGGCGAACTCTCGGAATACGCCGACGGCGTGCGCGGCCACGTGCGCATCCACGCCAGCATCTCGGCCATCGTGCAGTTCCTGCCCGAGGACCTGGGCCGCTTCGCCCAGGAGCACGGCGAGATCAAGATCGACCTGGAAGAACACCTGTCCACCGAGGTGCTGCGGGCGGTGCAGGAAGGCGCGGCCGACCTGGGCATCTGCAACACCGGCGTGAAAAGTAGAGCCCCCACGGGCTTCGCCCTGCCCCCCGAGGGGGCTGGGTCACCTAGGGGCGGCCCGTCGGTGACCCGCAGCGACGAGCTGCAGACCCTGCCCTACCGCGAGGACGAACTGGTGCTGATCGTGCCGCGCGGCCATGCGCTGGCGCAGCGCGAGGCCATCGCCTTCGAGGACAGCCTGGACTTCGACCACGTGGGCCTGCACGCCAACAGTTCGATCTACCTGGCCATGCAGGGCGCGGCCGCGGCCACCGGCCGCACCATCCGCCTGCGCATCCACGTCACCGGCCTGGACGCCATGTGCCGGATGATCCACAACGGTCTGGGCGTGGGCGTGATGCCGCGCCGGGCCTTCAACCTCATGCACGGCGTCGGCGCCCTCGACTGCGTGGCCTTGACCGATGCCTGGGCGCAGCGCCGCATCGAGCTGGTCGCGCGCGACTTTTCCACCCTGCCGGTGACGGCCCGCCTGCTGGTCGAGCACCTGCGCGCCAGCGCGCGCACGCCCCAGGCCGCCGCCACATCCACCTAAAATCACCTTCAGCCAACGGAAGTCAAGCCATGGGACGCACCCTTTACGACAAGATCTGGGACGAGCATGTCGTCCACACCGAGGAGGACGGCACGGCCATCCTCTACATCGACCGCCACCTGGTCCATGAAGTGACCAGCCCGCAGGCCTTCGAAGGCCTGCGCCAGGCCGGCCGCAAGGTCTGGCGCGTCAGCTCCATCGTCGCCACCGCCGACCACAACACGCCCACCACCCACTGGGAGCAGGGCTACGACGGCATCAGCGATCCGATCAGCAAGGAACAGATCACCACGCTGGACAGCAACATCGCCGAGTTCGGCGCGGCGGCCTACTTCCCCTTCCTGAGCAAGCGCCAGGGCATCGTCCACGTCATGGGGCCGGAACAGGGCGCAACCTTGCCGGGCATGACCGTGGTCTGCGGCGATTCGCACACCTCCACCCACGGCGCCTTCGGCGCGCTGGCCCACGGCATCGGCACCAGCGAGGTCGAGCACGTGATGGCGACCCAGACCCTGCTGGCCAAGAAGGCGAAGAACCTGCGGGTCTTGGTCGAGGGCAAGGTGGCGCCCGGCGTCACCGCCAAGGACATCGTGCTGGCCATCATCGGCCGCATCGGCACGGCCGGCGGCACCGGCTACACCATCGAGTTCGCCGGCTCGGCCATCCGCTCGCTGTCCATGGAAGGCCGCATGACCGTCTGCAACATGGCCATCGAGGCCGGCGCGCGTGCCGGCCTGGTGGCGGTGGACGACAAGACCATCGCCTACGTCAAGGGCCGGCCGCTGGCGCCCACGGGCCTGGAGTGGGACCTGGCCGTGGCCTACTGGAAGACCCTGCAGTCCGATGCCGATGCGAAGTTCGACGCCGTGGTCGAGCTCGACGCGATCCAGATCATCCCGCAGGTCACCTGGGGCACCTCGCCCGAGATGGTGCTGGGCGTGGACGCCCGTGTGCCCGACCCCGACAAGGAGAAGGACGCCAGCAAGCGCGGCGCCATCGAGCGCGCCCTGACCTACATGGGCCTGCAGCCGGGCAAGAAGATCGACGACATCCATGTCGACAAGGTCTTCATCGGCTCGTGCACCAACAGCCGCATCGAGGACATGCGCGAGGCCGCCGCCATGGTCAAGCGCCTGGGCCGCAAGGTCGCTAGCAACGTCAAGCTGGCCATGGTGGTGCCCGGCTCCGGCCTGGTCAAGGACCAGGCCGAGCGCGAAGGCCTGCACGAGATCTTCAAGGCCGCCGGCTTCGAGTGGCGCGAACCTGGCTGCTCCATGTGCCTGGCCATGAACGCCGACCGGCTGGAGCCGGGCGAGCGCTGCGCCTCCACCAGCAACCGCAATTTCGAGGGCCGCCAGGGTGCCGGCGGCCGCACCCATCTGGTGAGCCCCGCCATGGCCGCCGCAGCGGCCGTCCATGGCCATTTCGTCGACGTCCGCCAATTCGCCTGAAGGAGCCAAAGCCCATGAACAAGACCCTCGCCACCCTGCTCGCCCTGTCCTTCGTCGCCGCCCTGGCCGGCTGCAACACGATTGCCGGCGCAGGCAAGGACATCCAGAAGGCCGGCAACGCCATCGAAAACTCCACGAAGAAGTAAATGCAGCAGTTCACCGTACACAAAGGCCTGGTGGCCCCGATGGACCGCGAGAACGTGGACACGGATGCCATCATTCCCAAGCAGTTCCTCAAGTCGATCCGCAAGACCGGCTTCGGCCAGAACCTGTTCGACGAATGGCGCTACCTGGACCACGGCGAGCCCGGCCAGGACCCGGCCAGCCGCAAGCCCAACCCGGACTTCGTGCTGAACCAGCCGCGCTACCAGGGCGCCTCAGTCCTGCTGGCGCGCAAGAATTTCGGCTGCGGCTCGTCGCGCGAGCACGCTCCCTGGGCGCTGGACCAGTACGGCTTCCGGGCCATCATCGCGCCCAGCTACGCCGACATCTTCTTCAACAACTGCTTCAAGAACGGCCTGCTGCCCATCGCGCTGTCCGAGCTGCAGGTCGGACAGCTGTTCGACGAGGCCCTGGCCTTCCCTGGCTACCAGCTGACCGTCGACCTGGAGCGCCAGGTCATCGTCAAGCCCGACGGCGCCGAACTGGCCTTCGACGTCCAGCCCTTTCGCAAGTACTGCCTGCTCAACGGCTTCGACGACATCGGCCTGACGCTGCGCCAGAAGGACAAGATCCAGGCCTTCGAGGCCCAGCGCCTGGCGCAAAAGCCCTGGCTCGCCCACAGCCTGGTGCGCTGACCCGCCTTTAAGCATTCAACCAGGCCCGAGCCCCCGTGAAATGGACTCGGCCCGCTATCAAAACAAGAGCAACATGAAAATCGCAATCCTTCCCGGCGACGGCATCGGCACCGAGATCGTGGCCGAAGCGGTCAAGGTCCTGAATGTGCTGGACCTGCAATTCGAAACCGAGACCGCCCTGGTCGGCGGCGCCGCCTACGAGGCCCACGGCCACCCCCTGCCCGAGGGCACGCTCAAGCTGGCCAAGGAAGCCGACGCCATCCTGTTCGGCGCCGTCGGCGACTGGAAGTACGACAAGCTGGACCGGCCCCTGCGCCCCGAGCAGGCCATCCTGGGCCTGCGCAAGGCGCTGGGCCTGTTCGCCAATTTCCGCCCGGCCATCTGCTACGAGGAGCTGGTCAACGCTTCCAGCCTCAAGCCCGAGCTGGTCTCCGGCCTGGACATCCTGATCATCCGCGAGCTGACCGGCGACATCTACTTCGGCCAGCCGCGCGGCCGCCGCGTCTCGCCGGACGGCCATTTCCCCGGCGCCGAAGAAGCCTTCGACACCATGCGCTACACCCGGCCGGAGATCGAGCGCATCGGCCATGTCGCCTTCCAGGCCGCACGCAAGCGCAGCAAGCGCGTGACCAGCGTCGACAAGGCCAATGTGCTGGAAACCTTCCAGCTGTGGAAAGACGTGATGACCGAGGTCGGCAAGGAGTACCCGGACGTCGCCCTTGACCACATGTATGTGGACAACGCCGCCATGCAGCTGGTGAAGGCGCCCAAGAAGTTCGACGTGGTGGTGACCGGCAACATGTTCGGCGACATCCTGTCGGACGCCGCCGCCATGCTGACCGGTTCGATCGGCATGCTGCCCTCGGCCAGCCTGAACGCCGGCAACCAGGGCCTGTACGAGCCCAGCCACGGCAGCGCGCCGGACATCGCCGGCAAGGGCGTGGCCAATCCTTTGGCTACAATATTGTCTGCCGCCATGATGCTCCGCTTCTCACTCAACCAGCCCCAGGCCGCCGACCGGATCGAGTCGGCCGTCAAGTCCGTGCTGGCTTCGGGTTTGCGTACGCCGGACATCTGGTCGGAAGGCACGCAGAAGGTCGGCACACGCGAGATGGGCGACGCCGTCGTGGCCGCGATTACCAAGAAGACCACCAAGAGCTAACAGCTCCGGTTCGTCGCGCCCTCCCCGGCCAGACGAGCCGGGGACACCAGATCAACATTCTGAAAGGCGCTGACATGACACTCTCGAACGGACAACAACCGCTGGTCGGCCTGGTCGGCTGGCGCGGCATGGTCGGCTCGGTCCTGATGGACCGCATGCAGGCCGAAGGCGACTTCGGCCTGATCGAGCCGGTCTTCTTCTCCACTTCCAACGCCGGCGGCAAGGCCCCGGCCATGGCCAAGAACGAAACCGCCCTCAAGGACGCTTTCGACATCGATGCCCTGAAGAAGTGCGACATCGTCATCACCGCCCAGGGCGGCGACTACACGAGCGAGATCTTTCCCAAGCTGCGCGCCGCCGGCTGGAACGGCCACTGGATCGACGCCGCGTCCACCCTGCGCATGCAGGATGACGCCGTCATCATCCTGGATCCGGTCAACATGCCGGTCATCAAGAACGCCCTGGTCAAGGGCGGCAAGAACTGGGTCGGCGGCAACTGCACCGTCAGCTGCATGTTGATGGGCGTGGGCGCTCTCTACAAGGCCGGCCTGGTCGAGTGGATGTCCAGCATGACCTACCAGGCGGCCTCGGGCGGCGGCGCCCAGCACATGCGCGAACTGCTGACCCAGTTCGGCACGCTCAACGGCGAAGTGCGCGCCCTGCTGGACGACCCCAAGTCGGCCATCCTGGAGATCGACCGCAAGGTGCTGGCCCGCCAGCAGTCGCTGGCCGGCGACGAGATCGCCAACTTCGGCGTGCCGCTGGGCGGCTCGCTGATTCCCTGGATCGACAAGGACCTGGGCGACGGCATGAGCAAGGAAGAGTGGAAGGCCGGGGCCGAGACCAACAAGATCCTGGGCCAGGGCCCGGGCTTTGACGTGCCGGCGATTCCGGTCGACGGTTTTTGCGTGCGCATCGGCGCCATGCGTTGCCACAGCCAGGCCCTGACCTTCAAGCTCAAGAAGAACGTGCCCTTGGCCGACATCGAGCAGCTCATCGCCAACGACAACGCCTGGGTCAAGTTCGTGCCCAACACCAAGGAAGCCACGCTGCGCGACCTGACCCCGGTGGCCGTCACCGGCACGCTGGGCATTCCGGTGGGCCGGGTGCGCAAGCTGGCCATGGGTCCGGAGTATCTGGGCGCCTTCACGATTGGCGACCAGCTGCTGTGGGGCGCGGCCGAGCCGCTGCGCCGCATGCTTCGCATCCTGCTCGACGCCTGAACGACATCCGGCTGCACTTCGAAACTGCCTGTAGCTTCAAGTTACAGGTAGTTGTCATGCGACAACGCGCCGCAGATGTAAAAACCTGCCTTCGACGCCCCTCAGAAGTTAAAAGCTGTCTCAGCTTGTCAGCCTAAAACATTGATGCTATTGTCCTTTTAGCCAATTCAGTCTCGAGGCGCCGATTCGCATGATGAGAAAAAAACTGCCTGCAGACCGAGCAGTGGGGACTCCAAAACCAATGAAAAAACCGCAGTTGGGGATGACCGCGCTGGCCGTAGCGGCCGCTGTCGTCCTGGGAGTTGCCACGTCGGATGCGCACGCCCTCGCCCTGGGTCGCCTGACCGTCCAGTCCGCGTTGGGAGAGCCCCTGCGTGCGGACATCGACATCCCCGAAATCAACGCCGAAGAAGCCGCCAGCCTGCGGGTCGCGCCGGCCACGCCCGAGGCATTCCGTGCCGCCGGGCTGGAGTTCAGCCCGACCATTGCCAATCTCCAGGTCACGCTGCAGCGCCGCACCGATGGCCGCTACTTCCTGCGTCTGACCAGCGACCGGCCCGTCAATGACCCCTTTGTCGACCTGATCCTGGAGACCAGTTGGTCGTCCGGCCGCATCGTCCGCGACTACACCCTGCTGTTCGACCCGCCCAATCTGCGCCAACCGGCACAGCCGCCCGTCGCCGCCCAGGTGTCCCCCTTGCCGGTGCCAGGCGCAGCCGCCCGACCTTCCGCCGCAGCTGCCGCAGCAGCACCTGTCGCTCGCGCGCCCGCAGCGCCTCGCCCGGCCCCCGCCACCCCAGCACCCCGTGCCGCGCCGGCAACAGCCGCCGCCGGCGATGGCCAGCGCGTGACCGTGCAAGCCGGCGACACCGCCGGCAAGATCGCCGCCACCCACAAGCCCGCCACGGTGTCGCTCGACCAGATGCTGCTGGCCCTGCTGCGCAGCAATCCCGACGCTTTCATCGGCGGCAATGTCAATCGCCTGAAGGCCGGCGCCGTGCTGGACCTGCCCACGGCGGACCAAGCGGGCGCCACCGGCGCCAACGAAGCCAGCCAGACCATCGTCGCGCAAAGCCGCGACTTCAATGAATTCCGCCGCCGCCTGGCCGAGGGCCTGCCCACTGCCAAGGTCGACAGCTCCAGCCGCCAGGCTTCGGGCAAGGTCCAGACCCAGGTCGAAGACCGCAAGAGCGCCGCCGCAACGCCGGACAAGCTGACCTTGTCCAAGGGCGCCACCCAGGCCCAGGCCACCGACAAGATCGCGCAGGACCGCGCCGCACAGGAATCCGCGGCCCGCGTTGCCGAACTGAACAAGAACATCGCCGACCTCAACAAGCTCGGCACTGCCACCAGCACCACCTCGGCCCTGCCGGCGGCCAGCGCAGCCAAGCCGGCTCTGGCTGTGCCGGTGGCAGCCGCGCCCGCCAGCGCGGCCCCTGCTGCGCCCGTGGTTGCGGCGCCAGCCTCTGCCCCTGCGGCCGCCGTGCCTGTTGCGCCGGCTGCGGTTGTCGCCGCATCGGCCCCTGCTGCGCTTGCTCCCGCCTCCGCCACAGCGGAGCCTGCTTCCGCGCCTGTTGCCGCCGCCGTCACAGCCAGCGCGCCCGCGCCTGCCGCAGCGGCCAGCGCAGCACGCAAGCTGCCGCCGCCCGCCCCGGTGGCGGAACCCAGCCTGGTCGATGACCTGCTGGAAAATCCCATCGTTCCGGCCGCAGCCGGTGGCTTGCTGGCCCTGCTGCTGGGCTTTGGTTTCTACCGCGCGCGCCAACGCAAGAAATCCAACCAGGTCGACAGTTCCTTCCTGGAAAGCCGCCTGCAGCCCGACTCCTTCTTCGGCGCCAGCGGCGGCCAGCGCATCGACACCGCCGAGGGCGCCAGCGTCACCGGCTCGTCCATGGTCTATTCGCCCAGCCAGCTGGACGCGGCCGGCGATGTGGACCCGGTGGCCGAAGCCGACGTCTACCTGGCCTATGGCCGCGACCTGCAGGCCGAGGAAATCCTCAAGGAAGCCCTGCGCACCAGCCCGCAGCGTGTCGCCATCCATGGCAAGCTGCTGGAGATCTATTCCAAGCGGCGCGATGCCAAGGCCTTCGAGCAGGTGGCGACCGAGGCCTACAGCCTGACCCGCGGTGAAGGCCCCGAGTGGGAGCACATCTGCGAGATGGGCCAGGAACTCGATTCGACCAATCCCCTGTACCGCCCCGGCGGCCAGCCTTCCGAAGGCGGCCCTACCGCTGCGGAAGCTGCAGCGGCAGTCGCAGCAGCCTCCATGGCCACCCAGCGGATCGAGGTGGTGGCGCCTGCGCCGAGCGCCGCAGACCTGGACCTGGACCTGGATTTCTCGCTGGGCGACGACGAACCCGTGCAGCCGCCGACCATGCCGGCCGGCTTCAGCAGCGCGCCCGCGCCGCTGCCCGAGCCCACCGTGTCGTTCAACGCATCGCCAGCTCCGCAGGCGCCGTCCATGGACATGGACTTTGACAGCGCCACCGTCAACCTGGATGCACCCGGCCTGACCCTGTCGGAAGACAGCCTGAACTTCGACACCCTGCACACACCCTCGCTGCCGAACATCGGCGCAGCGGTGTCCACGCCGGCCCCCACGGCCGCGCCGGCAGCGGCAGCCGACAGCGGCATGATCGAGTTCGACATGGGCGCCCTGTCGCTGGACCTGGATGCACCCGCACCGGCACCGGCCGCTGCGCTGGGCGGCGACACCGAAGGCTCGCAGCTGACCACGGCAGGCGCCGCGCTGGAACCGGCTGGCGCCGACGACACCAGCGGTGACCCGCTGGCCACCAAGCTGGCCCTGGCTGAGGAATTCAACGCCATCGGCGACCCCGACGGGGCGCGCAGCCTGGCCGAAGAGGTGTTGGCCGAGGCCTCGGGCGAGCTCAAGAGCCGCGCCCAGCGCTTCCTGGCGGAGATCGGCTGATCTCCCGCCTCCTGGGCCGCCGATGAGGCTGGCGCTCGGCATCAGCTACAACGGACAGGCCTATGCAGGCTGGCAAAGCCAGCTTGCAGGCAACACCGTGCAGGACAAGCTGGAATTGGCCCTTGGCCAGTTCACCACCCAGGCCGTCTCCACCGTTTGCGCCGGCCGCACCGACGCCGGCGTGCATGGCCTGATGCAGGTCGTTCATTTCGACACGCCGCTGGAGCGCGAGGAGTTCTCCTGGATCCGCGGCACCAACCGCTTCCTGCCGCCCGACATCGCGGTGCAATGGGCACGGCCTGTGCCCGACAGCTTCCATGCGCGCGGCAGTGCCGTGGCGCGCCGCTATGCCTACGTGCTGCTGGAGTCACCGGTGCGGCCTGCGGTCGAGGCCGGCCGGGTCGGCTGGGTCTTCCGCCCACTGGACGGCGACGCGATGCGCGCCAGCGCCCAGGCCTTGCTGGGCGAGCACGACTTCACCTCGTTTCGCGCCTCCAGCTGCCAGTCCCACACGCCGGTCAAGACCATCAACAGCATCGCCATCACGCGGCGCGGTCCCTACTGGCGCTTCGAGTTCGAGGCCAACGCCTTCCTGCACCACATGATCCGCAACGTCATGGGCTGCCTGCTGGTGGTCGGCCAGGGTCAGCAGCCGCCGCAATGGATGGCGCAGGTGCTGCTGGCGCGCGACCGCGACGCCGCCGCGCCGACCTTCTCGCCCGATGGGCTGTACTTCCTGGGGCCGGTCTATGACGCCCGCTGGGGCCTGCCCGAGCGCAGCCCTGCGTATGATTGGCTGCCCTGAAGGCCAGCATGCACCAACGAACCCGCATCAAGATCTGCGGCCTGACCCGCGAGCAGGACGTGGACGCCGCCGTAGAGGCCGGTGCCGACGCGGTCGGCTTCGTCATGTACGGCGCCAGCCCGCGCTTCGTCAGCCTGCAGCGCGCTGCCCAGCTGGCGCGGCGGCTGCCCGCTTTCGTCACGCCGGTGCTGCTCTTCGTCAATGCCGATGCTACTGAAATCGTAGCGGCATGCGACCAATTGGCGGGGGCTACAGTGCAATTTCATGGCGATGAGACGCCTGCGCAGTGCCTGGCGGCCACGGCAGGCGGCGCGCGTCCATTCCTGCGCGCGGCGCGCATCCCGCTGGACGAGGCCACTCCCTTCGACTTGCTAAAATTCGCTTCCGACTACTCTGCAGCCCAGGCCATCCTGCTCGACGCCCACGTCGACGGCTATGGCGGCGGCGGGAAAGCATTCAATTGGTCACGTCTTCCTCCAAGCGTCAGCTCTCACCTCGTTTTGTCTGGTGGACTCACGCCTGCAAACGTGACCGATGGCATCTTGCAAGTGCGGCCGCGCTGCAAATCGCTGGCCGTTGATGTGAGCTCCGGCGTCGAGTCCTCCAAGGGAATCAAGGACGCCGGCAAGATCAATCTGTTTGTCGCCGCCGTGCGCGCGGCCGACAGGCAACTTGCGGAAACCAACCATGTCCCCTTACCAGCAACCTGATGCCACGGGCCATTTCGGCGCCTATGGCGGCAGCTTCGTCAGCGAGACGCTGACCCACGCGATCAACGAACTGCGCGCGGCCTACGCGAAGTACCAGAACGACCCCGAATTCCTGGCCGAATTCCACTACGAGCTGGCGCACTTCGTCGGCCGGCCCTCGCCCATCTACCATGCCGCGCGCACCAGCCGCGAGATGGGTGGCGCGCAGATTTACCTCAAGCGCGAGGACCTCAATCACACCGGCGCCCACAAGATCAACAACGTGATCGGCCAGGCCATGCTGGCGCGGCGCATGGGCAAGCCGCGCGTCATCGCCGAAACCGGCGCCGGCCAGCACGGCGTGGCCACGGCCACCATCTGCGCGCGCTACGGCCTGGAATGCGTGGTCTACATGGGCAGCGAGGACGTCAAGCGCCAGAGCCCCAACGTCTACCGCATGAACCTGCTGGGCGCGACCGTGGTGCCGGTGGAGTCGGGCAGCAAGACGCTCAAGGACGCGCTCAACGAGGCCATGCGCGACTGGGTCACCAACGTCGAGAACACCTTCTACATCATCGGCACCGTGGCCGGCCCGCACCCCTACCCGATGATGGTGCGCGACTTCCAGAGCGTGATCGGCAAAGAGTGCCTGCAGCAGATGCCGCAGATGAGCGGTGGCCAGCCCGACGCCGTGGTCGCCTGCGTGGGCGGCGGCAGCAACGCCATGGGCATCTTCCATCCCTACATCCCGTACGACCAGACGCGCCTGATCGGCGTGGAAGCAGCCGGTGAGGGCCTGGACAGCGGCAAGCACTCGGCCTCGCTGCAGCGCGGGTCATCTGGCGTGCTGCACGGCAACCGCACCTACATCCTGCAGGACGAGAACGGCCAGATCACGGAAACACACAGCGTCAGCGCCGGCCTGGACTATCCCGGCGTCGGCCCCGAACACGCCTGGCTCAAGGACATCGGCCGCGCCGAATATGTGGGCATCACCGACAAGGAGGCGCTCGAGGCCTTCCACTACCTGTGCCGCACCGAAGGCATCATCCCGGCGCTGGAATCCAGCCATGCCGTGGCCTATGCCATGAAACTGGCCAAGACCATGAAGCCCGAGCAGACCATCCTGGTCAACCTCTCGGGCCGCGGCGACAAGGACATCGGCACCGTGGCCGACCTGGCCGGCGTGGATTTTTACGACCGGCCGTCAATGCGCGGGCTGAACGTGAAGGGAGGCAAGCAATGAGCCGCATCGCCGCCACCTTCGCTGCGCTCAAGGCAAACAAGCGCAAGGCTCTCATCCCCTATGTGACCGCCGGCTTCCCCTACGCCGACGTCACGCCCGACCTCATGCACGCCATGGTGCAAGCCGGCGCCGATGTCATCGAGCTGGGCGTGCCCTTTTCCGACCCCATGGCCGATGGCCCGGTGATCCAGAAGGCCGGCGAAAAAGCCCTGGCCCTGGGCATCGGCACGACCCAGGTTCTGGCCATGGTGCGCAGCTTTCGCGAGACCGACGGCAAGACGCCGGTGGTCCTCATGGGCTACGCCAACCCGGTCGAACGCTACGACCAGAAGCACGGCGCCGACGCGTTCATCCGCGACGCCGCAGCCGCGGGCGTGGACGGCATCCTGGTGGTCGACTACCCGCCCGAGGAATGCGAGGACTTCGCCGCCAAGCTCAAGGCCGCCGGCCTGGACCTGATCTTCCTGCTGGCGCCCACCAGCACCGATGAGCGCATGCAGCAGGTCGCCCGCGTGGCCAGCGGCTATGTCTACTACGTCTCGCTCAAGGGCGTGACCGGGGCCGGCCACCTGGACACCGACGCCGTGGAGCAAATGCTGCCGCGGATCCGCGCCCACGTGCGCGTCCCGGTAGGCGTGGGTTTTGGCATCCGCGACGCAGCCACGGCCCAGGCCGTGGGCAAGGTGGCCGATGCCGTGGTGATCGGCACCAGGATCATCCAGCTGATCGAGGCCCAGCCGCGCGGGCGGGTGGCCACTGCGGCAGCCGAGTTCCTGCGCGGCATCCGTGCCGCGCTGGACGCATAAAATGGTGGACCGCCAAGGAGAGATACCCCATGAGCTGGCTTGAAAAACTGCTGCCCCCGAAGATCCAGCCGACCGACCCGGCCGACCGCCGCCAGGTGCCCGAAGGCCTGTGGGTCAAGTGCCCCAGCTGCGAAACGGTGCTGTACAAGACCGACCTGGAGCAGAACCAGAACGTCTGCCCGACCTGCAGTCACCACCACCGCATGGGCGCGCGGGCGCGCCTGAACGCCTTCCTCGATCCCGAAGGCCGTTACGAGCTGGGCCAGGAAGTGCTACCGGTCGATCCGCTGAAGTTCAAGGACAGCCGCCGCTACCCCGAGCGGCTGAAAGAGGCCCTGGAGAACACCGGCGAGACCGACGCCCTGGTCGTGATGGGTGGCTCCGTGCACAGCATCAACCTGGTGGCGGCGGCCTTCGAGTTCGATTTCATGGGCGGAAGCATGGGCAGCGTGGTCGGCGAGCGCTTCGTGCGCGGCGTCGAGGCTGCGATCGAGCAGAAAGTGCCCTTCCTGTGCTTCACCGCCACCGGTGGCGCGCGCATGCAGGAAGGCCTGCTGTCGCTGATGCAGATGGCCAAGACCAATGCCTCCCTGACCCGGCTGGCCAAGAAGGGCCTGCCCTACATCAGCGTGCTGACAGACCCCACCATGGGCGGCGTCAGTGCCGGTTTCGCCTTCGTCGGCGACGTGGTGATCGCCGAGCCCAAGGCCCTGATCGGCTTTGCCGGCCCGCGCGTGATCGAGTCGACCGTGCGCGTGACCTTGCCAGAAGGCTTCCAGCGCGCCGAGTTCCTGCAAACCAAGGGCGCGGTGGACTTCATCTGCGACCGCCGCGAGCTGCGCAAGACCGTGGCCAACACCCTGGCCATGCTGCAGCGCCAGCCGGCCGACGCGGTGGACTGATTGGCCCCCACGGACGCTCACTGCGTGTAGCGCCCTGCCCCCCGAGGGGGCCCAGTCGCCTTGGGGTGGCCCAGCGGCGACTGACCGCTTCTATCCGACTACTGCCTTTTGCAGCGAGGCCAGCACGATGGCCCCGACCTGCAGCAGCAGCAGCAGGACCAGCGGCGACAGATCGACGCCGCCCACCAGCGGAATGACGCGGCGCAGCGGCCGCAGCAGCGGCGCGCACAGGCGGTCGATCACGTCGCTGATGGGCGAATCCGAGCGCACCCAGGACAGGATGGCGTAGACGATCAGCAGGCCCGTCAGCGAGGACAGGACCAGCCGCACCAGGCCGAACAGCGCCAGCAGGGGCAGCAGCTCGGCGCCGGCGCCGCGTCCCATCAGCAGGTACAGCAGGCCGTACTGCGCCAGTTGCAGCAGATACGCGCCCACCAGGCTGGCCGTGTCGACCCGCCCCATCGCCGGCAGCACGCGACGCAGTGGCAGCACCAGCCAGTCGGTCAGCGCGAAGACAAAGCGGCCGATCGGGTTGCCGAAGCCGATCCGCTGGTACTGCATGTACAGGCGCAGCAGGCAGGCGCCGCCGAGCAGGCCGGCGGCCACATCGAGCAGGAAGGAAGCAATTTGGTAGACCATGGGCAGGGGGCAATAGGGTCGTGGGATGATAGCGGCCAGAAACGGAAAAAAACCGTGCCGTCCGCCCTGACCCTGCAGTCTCTTCCGCTGTTTCCCCTGGGAACGGTGCTTTTCCCCGGCGGCCTGCTGCCGCTGCGCGTGTTCGAGGTGCGCTACCTGGACATGATCGGCCGTTGCCACAAGGCCGGCGCGCCCTTCGGCGTGGTGTCCCTCACCCACGGCAGCGAGGTGCGCACGCCTGGCGGCAGCGAAGCCTTTGCCGGCGTCGGCACCCTGGCCACCATCGACAGCTTCGAGATGCCGCGTCCCGGCCTGATGATGATCCGCGCCAGCGGCGCCCAGCGCTTTCGCATCACCGCCAGCGACCAGCTCAAACACGGCCTGTGGGTGGCCGACGTCGAGCGGCTCGATGCCGACATGGCCGTCTCCATCCCCGAGGACCTGCAGGGCACGGCGCAGGCGCTGGGCCGGCTGATCCTGTCGCTGCAGCAAAAGGCCGGCGCGCCCGAGCAAGTGCCGTTGCGCGAGCCTTTCCAGCTCGATGACTGCGGCTGGGTGGCCAACCGCTGGTGCGAGCTGCTGCCGCTGCCAGTGGCGCTCAAGCAGCGCCTGATGGAACTGGACAACCCGCTGGTGCGGCTGGAGCTGGTCAGCGACGTTCTGGCCCGAACCGGCATCGCGACCTGAGCCGGCTGCGGCTCAGCGCGGCGTGTACTCGGGCACCTGGCTGCGCAGCCAATCGCGCAACGCCGTACCAGCCGGCGCCGGGCCCGCCTCCTCCACCCAGCGCAGCACGGCATCGACATCGGGCTGCTGCGCCGCGGTCTTGGCAACGCGCAGCTTGGGGTGTGGCGTGGCCACGCTGGTCTCGTCGTCGGCCAGCAACTCCTCGTACAACTTCTCGCCCGGGCGCAGGCCGCTGTAGCTGATGGGCACTTCCTGCTCGGTCTTGCCCGACAGGCGGATCAGCATGCGCGCCAGTTCGACGATCTTCACCGGCTCGCCCATGTCCAGCACGAAGATCTGGCCCGAGCGGCCCATCAGGCCGGCCTGCAGCACCAGTTGCGCGGCCTCGGGAATGGTCATGAAGTAGCGCACGATGTCCGGGTGCGTCACCGTCACCGGCCCGCCCCGCGCGATCTGCGCAGTGAACAGCGGCACGACCGAACCGCTGGAACCCAGCACGTTGCCAAAGCGCACCGACACGTACTGGGTCTTGTCGAACAGCGCGGCCACGCCCTGCACCACCAGTTCGGCCAGGCGCTTGCTGGCGCCCATCACGTTGGTCGGGTTGACCGCCTTGTCGGTGGAGATCATGACGAAGCGGCGCACGCCGCATTCACCGGCCACGCGTGCCGCATTGAGCGTGCCGACCACGTTGGTGCGCAGCGCCTCGACCTCGTTCAAGGTCTCCATCAGCGGCACATGCTTGTAGGCCGCGGCGTGGAGCACGACCGATGGGCGGTGCTTGCGGAAAATGGCCCGCAAGCGTTCCGGCTCGCGCACATTGGCCGTGTAGTAGACGCCCTGCATCTGCGGATGGGCCTCGCGCAGTTCCTGCTCGAGCTGGTAGATGCCGAACTCGGACATGTCGACGCAGACCAGGCGCATCACCCCCAGGCGCGCGATCTGGCGGCACAGCTCCGAGCCGATCGAGCCGCCCGCGCCGGTGACCAGCACGGTCTGGCCGGAGAACAGCTCGGCCAGACCGGCCACGTCCAGCTGCACCGGCGTGCGGCCCAGCAGGTCTTCCAGCTCGATCTTGCGCGGGCCGACGCTATCGGTCTTGAGCCATTCGTCGGGCCGCGGCATGGTCAGCAAGGTGACGCCAGCGCCAGTGGCATTGAGCAGGGCCTCGCGCCGCTCCGACGAGCCGGGCGGGCTGGCGACCAGGGCGGTGCGCGCATCGACGTCGGCGCAGACTTCGGCCAGCGCAGCAATCGTGCCCAGCACGCGCACGTTCTGGATCGAACGGCCGGTCTCGGCGGCAATCGGCGAGACGATGCCCACCGGCTGCCATTGCTGCGAGCCTTTGAGGGCGCGCAGTGCATCGGCCGCGTCCTGCAATGAGCCAACGATCAGCAGGCGCCGGCCGGCCAGGGGCAGCAGCCTGCGCTCGGCCAGGGTGCGCCAGGCAGCCCGGGCGGCAGCCAGCAACACCAGCGCAATCAGCGGCTGCAGCAGCAGCACCGAACGTGGGAAGGCCGGCAGGCGCAGCATGAGCACGGCGGCAGCCGTCAACACGCCCCCCAGCATGATGCCGGTCGCCAGCTGGCGCAGCTCGGGCAGGCCGATGTAGCTCCAGACCTGCCGGTAGACACGACAGACCATCAGGGCCAGACCATAAGCCAGAAGGAACACCGGGCTGGCCGACAAGGCCAGTGCCTCGAACTCGTCCGGGACATCCAGGTTGAAGCGCAGCCAGAACGCCGCAGCCCAGGCCAGCGCCACCAGTGCCATGTCGATCCCGAACAGGATCCATATGTTCCTAGGCAGGCGCACTGGCATTCTCAATCTGCGCCAGCGCGCGCCGCAATTCCTGGCTGACCCGATCGAGCTGGCTGTCGGTCAGGTTCGAGCCCGATGGCAGGCAGATGCCCGCTTCGAACAGTCCGGCCGACACATCCTGGTGCGGCGCATGTGGAAAGTACGGCGCGTCCTGGAACAGCGGCTGCAGGTGCATGGGCTTCCAGACCGGCCTGGCCTCGATTGAATGGCGCTCCAGCGACCTGAGAAGCCGGTCGCGCCGCGCACCGGCGTTGCTGCCCGCCAGGGTGAAACAGGTCAGCCAACGGGTGGAGCGGTAGCCCTCAGGCTCAGGCATCCATTGCAGCTGCGCGAGGTCGGCCAGTTCCCGCGTGTAGGTGGCAAAGACGCGGCGGCGCTGCGCCACCCGGTCGTCCAGCACCCGCAACTGGCCGCGGCCTATGCCTGCCAGCACGTTGCTCATGCGGTAGTTGAAGCCGACTTCGACATGCTCGTAATGGGGCGCCGGCTCGCGCGCCTGCGTGGCCAGCTTGCGGGCCCGGTCCATCAGGGCCTGGTCCTGTGCCACCAGCATGCCGCCGCCGGAGGTGGTGATGATCTTGTTGCCGTTGAAGGAATAGATGCCGATGGCGCCGAAGCTGCCGCTGGGCCGTCCCTTGTAGAGCGCGCCCAGCGACTCGGCCGCGTCTTCCAGCACCGGCACGCCGTAGCGCTCGCACACCGGCAGCAGCGCGTCCATGTCCGCGCTCTGGCCGTAGAGGTTGACGATGAGCACGCAACGCGGCAGGCGGTTCTCCTTCTGGGCCCAGGCCAGGGCGCGTTCCAGCGCCGCCGGCGACATGTTCCAGGTCTGCGGTTCCGAATCGATGAACACAGGCTGCGCGCCGCAGTACAGGATGGGGTTGCAACTGCCGACGAAGGTCAGTGAGGAACAGAACACCGTGTCGCCCGGCTGCACGCCCAGCAGCAGCAGGGCCAGGTGGATGGCGGCGGTTCCGGAACTCACCGCGGCGCCGTGCCCCATGCCCACGTGGGCCGCCAGCTCGCGCTCGAAGCCGTCGACGTGCGGGCCCAGCGGCGCAATCCAGTTGGTCCTGAAGGCGTCTTCGACAAAGCCCAGTTCCTCCACACCCAGGTGCGGAGACGATAGATAGATGCGGCTGCCCAGGTCGCGCCGCGAAATCAGGTCAGCCACCTTGCCGGCGCCGTCGAGCACCGGCACATCGTCGATCTGGTGCTGCTCCATCAGCTTTTGCACGTCCTGCAGGCTGGCGGCCTGGCCGACCGACAGCGGCGGCCTGCCGCTGAGCCCGGAAATCTGCGCGTCCAGCGGCAAGCCGGCCAGGATGCCACGGCGCAGGTCGCCATCGGTCAGGGTCCGCAGCAGGCGCTGCGCCGCATCGACGACCAGCAGCACACCACGGCCGGTCTGGTCCAGGCGTTCCAGTGCCTGCGACAGGGTGGCCTGGGGCGTCAGCTGCAGTTGGTCAAGGTCACGCATGGGCAACTGACTGGGCAACTGACTGGGCAACTGACTGGGCTGCGGTCTGGGCGCGGTAGCTGGCGCGGAAGTGCTCGACCTTGGCTTCCGCGGCAGTCGGCCAGGGCAGCGCCTCGCTGGTCCAGGTGCCGGCAGGAACCAGGCGGCAGACCGCCGCATCCTCGGCAAACACCTGGCGGTTCATGGCCGCACTGGCATTGAACATGGTGGAGGCCACGCCGTCGGGCGCGCCAGGCTGCACCGCGGTCTGGTACAGGCGGCTGGTGAAGTGCGTGCTACCCGGCGCCGCCGCGGGAAAGAAGTTCTGCATCGAATACGACAGGCCAAAGGTGGACGACAGCATGCTGAAGGGAAAAAGGTAGATGCTCAGATAGCCCTGGTAAGCGCCCTGCGCGCCGAAAAAACGGCTGATGCTGGCCAGCCGGCGCGCGGTGGAACGCGACCCCAGGGGTGCGGACCACACGGAATTGATGCCATGGAAAGCGTTGTCGCCGTCCTGCAGGTCCAGCTTGCCCAGCGACTGCGGATGGACGAAGCCGATGTGGTCCGGTTCCAGCGCGTTTTCCACCGCCACCTGCCAGTCGCACTCGTAGTGCGCGCGGTTGAAGTCATGCCGCCCTGCCAGCTGGAATGAAATATCTTCGAGCATGGGCGCCACGCCCCCGAGCTGCGCTTGCAGCGAAGCCGCGGGGTCGATCGCCACGAACAGGAAATCCGCGCACCAGGCTGTGGGCAACTCGCGCAGTTGCACGCCGCAGGCCAGCGCCGGTTCAGGGGCGCCGCCGGCAAGGCGGCCCGCCCGGTAGGTCCAGCCGTGGTACGGGCAGGTGGCCACGGCATTGCCGACATCGCCGCCAAAGATGCGCGCACCGCGGTGGCGGCACAGGTTGTCGAAGGCCAGGATGCGGCCGCCGTCGTGGTGCACCACCAGGTCCTCGCCAAGCCATTCAAATCGCAGATAGTCGCCCTCGGCCGGCAGTTCGCTGCGATGGCACACCGGATGCCAGAAACGGTCGCGAAGATGCCGTGTGGCGTCGAAGGTTTGCATGGGGCTCAGATGCGCTTGGCCGGCGTGGTGTAGACGCTGGTGTCTGGCGCCAGGCTGCGCACCACGGTCGCACCCGCGCCAACTCGGGCACGTTCGCCGATTTTGACCCGCGGCAACACGCGCGCACCGGAACCAAAAAACGCATCCTCGCCCACCTGTACATAACCGGTCAGGTCCACATGGGCGCTGAGATTCGAATAGTCTCCCAGCACCACGTCATGGCCGATGCTGCACATCAGGTTGATGGTGACGAAGTCACCGATCCTGGCATCGGCCGAGACCACCGAGCGCGGGCAGACAACGACCCCCACGCCCAGCTTGGCGGTGAAATGCACCAGGGCGCTGCTGTGCACAAAGGAAGCGAACAGGTCGTGGTGGGCGGCGAGCTCACCGACCACCTTCCGCTTGGCTGCCGGGTCTCCGATCACCAGCAGCAGCTGGTCATCCGCCACCGGCTGGAATGCCGAGGGTTTGCCCAGCCAGGCCACACCGTAGGCATCCATGCCGGCATCAGCCTCCTGGGCCACATAGCCGCGCACGGTCGAAGCACCGCCCTGCGCATCGCTGCGGATCCAGCCGATCACTTCGCGGGCGAAAGCCCCGCCACCAACCAGTACCCAGCTTGTCATGGTCTGCCTTTCGGTTCTTTCTATTGCGCGCAATAGCCGCCGTCGACCACCATGGCGGTTCCGGTGATCCAGCGCGCCTGGGGTGACAGCAGGAACAGGACAGCGGCGGCGATGTCTTCCACTTCGCCGAAGCCCAGGGGATGGCGCCGCTCGTACGCCGCCATCGCGTCGCCGGGCATGCCGCCGGCCAGGCGTTCATGCATGGCCGTCTTCACGGCTGCCGCCGCCACTGAATTCACGCGCACCTTGCGCGGCGCGAGTTCGCAGGCCAGCGAGCGCACCAGGCCGTCCAGCGCCGCCTTGCTCGCGCAGTAGGCGCTCATGCCCACCTGCCCGCGCAAGGCCGCGACCGAGGACATCATGACCAGCGAGCCGCCGTCGACCAGCACCGAACGCGACGCCGCCGCGCGGGCAATGCCGAACGCGGCCTTGAGCGACGGCCCCAGCAGCGCGTCGATGTGCTGGTCCTTGGTCATCGCGATCGGCCTGATCGCTTCCTGGCCGGCGGCGTGGAAGACGCCGGCAAGGGGCGCGCCTTGCGCCTGCACCAGTTTCTTGATCCAGTCGGCCACGCTGTCGGCGTCCTTCAACTCGGCCACGATGGCCTGGTGGCCATCGCCCGCGAGCGACGCCAGCGTCTGCTGCAAGCGCTCTTCGTTGCGTCCCGAAACGACCACACGGGCGCCATGGCCGGCCAGCGCCGCTGCGGTGGCCCTGCCGATGCCCGATGAAGCCCCGGTGACCAGGAAAATCTGGCCGGCGAAGGCATCCGCACGGAACAAGCTGACTGTGTCACTCACGGGGTGTACTCCACGAACGCCAGAGGCACATCCGGCGCCAGGTCGACCAGGGCGCCGCCCCAGGAGAAGCCCACGCCAAAGCCCAGGGCGGCCAGCCGCAAGGTCTGCGCGCGCCCGGCCGGCTGGCTGGTGCAAAGCAGCAGCGGAATCGAAGCGCAACTGGTGTTGCCGAAACTGTCGATGTTCGAAGGTGCCTGCTGGGGGGCCAGGCCGCATTTTTTGGCCAGGTGCTTGAGCATGAAGGAATTGGCCTGGTGCAGGGCCACAAGGTCCCAGCCGGTGCGCGCCTCGCCGCTGGCTTCTTCCAGGGCGACCACCAGGGCCGGCACGGTGCGCAGCGTGAAGTTGAAGATCTCGGCGCCATCCATGAACAGGCAGGCTGGATCACGGTCGGCCAGCCGGGGATCGGCCTGCACCTGGGTCTGGCGGAAACCGCCCTGCGGGACGATGAGATGGCGCTCGCCGGCGCCATCGCTGCCCAGCACGAAGAAGGACTTGTTGCCGGCGCCTTCGGCCTGCGCTTCGATCGCCGTCATGGTGCCGGCATCGCCGAACAGCATCGCCGTGGCGCGGTCGGCGGGGTCGACGATCCTGGAGACCGTGTCACCGACCGCCAGCAGCACCCGGCGGGCAGCGCCGCTTTGCACCATGGTCATGCCCAGCCACAGCGCATAGGGATAGGCGGAACAGCCCAGGTTGATGTCCAGAGCGATGATGCCGCTGCGCAGGCCCAGCCGTGTGCCCAATGCCGACGCGGTGGCCGGCAAGCGGTAATCGGGTGTCTGTGAGACGAAGATCAGGGCATCGACCGAGCCGGCCTGCCACTCCAGGCGCTGCAGCAGTTGTGCCCCGGCCTGCTGGCACAGGTCCGATGTGGTGACCCCCGGGCCGGCCCAGCGCCGCGCGTTGACGCCAATCATCTTGGTGACGTCGTCGACGGCCTTCTGGCCGAACTTCTTCACAAAACCGGTGTTGTCGATCACCTGTGCCGGCACACATGCCGCCACACCCGCGATGCGCGCGCCAGCCAACACCGCTCGCTGGCCGGCCGGGGTCATGGCCGGCGCTCCGGATGGCTGGCGGGACCTGCCATGGCGCGGCCTTCAGCCCTTGCGCGAGGCAATCAGCGCTTCCACGTCGGCCAGCGTGCCGCACGCGCCAAGCGCCTGCCCGTCAAGGGTGATGTTGAAGCAGTCGTCCACCAGCGCGATGATGGAAACAATGGCCAGCGAATCCCAACCGGCGGCCACCAGGTCGAAGTCAGGGCCGACCTGCGCCACGTCGACCTCAAAAATGTCGGCCACGCCATCGTAAAAATCGCTCATAAATTCCTTCTGGGGCGGCCTTCAGGCCACCATGGCCGCACCGGCCCAAGAATACCCGACACCGAAACCCATCAGAACGAGCTTCTGCCCAGTGTGAATGCTGCCGGTGTTGCGCAGGTGCTCCAGGACCAGGGGGATGGTGGAAGACACCGTGTTGCCGCAATTTTCCATGAATACCGGCATGCGGCCGGCGTCGATCTTCATTTTTTTCCGGAGCGTCTCCAGCATGAAGCGGTTGGCCTGGTGGAAGACGAAATGGTCGACTTCGTCGCGCTGCCAGCCGGAGCGCTCCAGCAGTTCGTCCACCGCCCTGGGCACCCGTTGCAGGCTGAAGCTCATGACCTCCGGGCCGTTCATGTACAGATCTGCGGCCCTGCGCACATTGCCCGAGCCGTCGGCCGTCTCCTGCATCGCGCTGGCGTCCAGCGGCCGGCGAAAGCCGCCGGCCGGAACGATCAGGTTGCCGGCGCCCGAACCATCCGTACCAAACACGAAGGGGCCGATGGCAGCCGCGCCGTCGCTGGCCTCCACCAGGGTTGCGGCGGCTGCATCGCCAAAGATGGTGCGCACGCTCTTGTCTTTGGGGTGGATGTATTTGGAATAGGTGTCCGCCGTCAGCAGCAGCACGCGCCGGGCTGCACCCGTGCCGATCAGGCCGCGGGCCAGCGACAGGCCATAGACGAAGCCCGAGCATCCCAGGTTGAAGTCCAGCGCTCCAATATCGGTGCGCAGCCCCAGGCGGTGCTGCAACATGCAGGCTGTGGTCGGCAGCACATGGTCCGGCGCCTGAGTGCACAGCAGGATGAAATCGATGTCGGTCGGCTGGACCGCACCCGAGTCAAACAGCTTGCGGGCCGCGTGGAAAGCCAGGTCGGCCGCGGTCTCGCCGTCGGCGGCGATGTGCCGGCTGGCGACACCGGTCTTGTCCAGGATTTTCTGCGCCGGCCAGTCGGGGAACAGCAGGGCCAGTTCCTCGTTGTCCAGCAACTGGTCCGGCAGGTGGCTGGCGATGGCGCCGATCCGGCTGTTCAGCATGAAGCCTCCTGCGGCGGCGGCCCAGCCACCCAATGAAAGGGCTTGGCCAGCAGTTCGCGCGGCCGCTCCACGGCCTTGAGCAGGGCGGCCACCCGGGGGCCGGTCATGCCATCGCCGTAGGGATTGACGACGCCCGAGCAATCGAGCGCAAGCGCCTGGGCCATGGCCGCGGCAATGGCGGCGCATGTGGCTTCGCAGCGGATGACATTGGCCGCGGCGAGGCGGCTGGCCTGGCGGCGCCCGATGTCCACCGCCGGCACTTTCAGCGAGGGCGCCTCGCCCAGGGCGCTGGAGGAGTTGCCCACCATCAGCTCGCATTGCGCCATGAGGCCGAGAAAAACCGCGCGGGGAACCGACTCGATCAGACAGACATCGGTCCTGCCCGCCGCCCATTGCCGCCATCTGTCCTTGATGGCGCGCCCGCCCTCGTCGGCATTGGGCATGACCACCCAGAATGCCGCGCCCTGGGACAGGCCCTCCAGAGCGCCGATCAGTGCCCCGGTAGCCGCCGCTGCGCTGTCGGCCAGCGGCCTTGTGTCGGACCCGGCAGGCAGCGTCTCGGGATGGAAGACCACCAGCACATTGCGCTCGGCCAACGGCCGGCCCAGTGCCTCCTGCACCGCAGGCCTTGCCATCAATGGCTGTTCGCGGAAGGCGTCCAGGCCGGGATTGCCGACAACGTGCACGCGTTGCGGCAGCTCACCCATCTGGACCACGCGCCGCGCCGACTCCTCGTTGCTGACCAGGTGCAGGTGCGACAGCTTGGTGATGGCATGGCGCATGGCGTCATCGAGCGCGCCCTCCGTGACATCGCCACCGGCGAGGTGGGCCACCGGGATGCGCGCCAGCAGGCAGGCCTGCGCCGCCGCCAGCGTTTCGAAGCGGTCACCCAGCAGCAGCACCAGGTCGGGCGCCTGGCGCGCCAGGGCGTCGGACAGGCCGATCAGGCCCAGCGCCATCGACCGCGCGACGCCGCCGGGCGTATCGGAGGCCACCAGCATCTCCACGCGCTCGTCCACACGAACGCCATCGCGCTCGATGTCGTGCACGGTCATGCCGAACTCAGGCGCCAGGTGCGACCCGGTCGCGATCACCCGCACATCGAAATGCGGATCGGCAGACAGCGCGCGGATGACCCAGTACAGCAGGCCGTATTCGGCGCGGCTGCCGGTGATCACGGCCACGCGCAGGCCGCTCATGCCAGGTCCTGCAGCGAAAGGCGCTCGAGCTCGCCGAGATCGCGTTGCAGGGTCCGGCCCACCAGCTGCGGCGCCAGGTCAGGCGACAGGCCGCCGGCGGGACGGATGGCGCACATGTCCTGCATGGTCAGCCTGCTTCCGGCCTGCATGGGGCGCACCATGTGGATGGAGCGGCGCGCCAGCGTGCGCAGTTCCTGCTCTTCCGGCCCGCAGATCTTCTGCCCGTCGCCCAGCGACAGCGCCGATTCGCGCAGCAGGGTGACGAACTGTGCCATCTCCGCCGGGTTCAGGGAGAACGCGTGGTCCGGGCCGAGCATGGCCTTGTCCAGCGTGAAATGCTTCTCGACGATCTGCGCGCCCAGGGCCACGGCGGCGCAGCCCGCGGCGAAGCCTGTGGTGTGGTCGGAGTAACCGGTGACCAGGCCGAACTGCTCGCGCAAGGTGCGCACGGCGCGGACATTGGCAACCTCGATCGGCGCCGGGTAGCTGGAAACGCAGTGCAGCAGGCAGACCCCCGCAGCCCCGGCCGACAGGGTGAAGTCGACGGCCGCGCGGATTTCCGCCAAGGTCCCCATGCCGGTCGAGATGATGATCTGGGAGCGGCTTTTCGCCACCTCCTCCAGCAGCAGGAAGTTGTCCAGGTCGCCCGAGGAGATCTTGATGTAGCGCGGGTTCAGGGCCACCATCAGCTGGGCGCTGGGACGGTCGAACGGCGTGGACATGAAATCAATGCCCACCTCGTTGCACAGGATCTGCAGTTCGCGGAACTCGTCGAAGCTCAGGGCCAGGGTCCGCACCATCTCCAGCATGGTGCTGGCCTCGGTCTTCATCGCCTTCTTCTGGTACTCGGCCAGGGGCGTGTCGGCCAGGACGCCGATCTCGGGAATGAAGGTCTGGAATTTGACGGCGTCGGCGCCAGCGGCCTTGGCCGCATGCACCAGCTCGCGCGCCAGCGCGATCCGGCCGTTGTGGTTGACGCCGGCCTCGGCGATGACGTAGGGCCGCGGCGCGCTCATGCCAGGAACCCGAAGTTCTTGGGCACGCCGGCCGCGCGCTGCGTCAGCCACCAGCCGTCACTGCGCTTGTCCCACAGGTGTTCTGGGCGGAACGAGTCGGCAATCGCCAGGAAGCGCTCGCGCGTCAAGCCCATGTACTCCAGCACGTCGGGCAGGTAACGCTCGGGCAATTCGCCGTCGTAGAGGTCGACCAGGTTGAGCGCCTCGTCACGCGTGATGTGGCGGTGCCGCACTTCCTGCGATGCCTCGTGGGTGCAGCGGCCGACACCGAATTTGATGAACGCGCACCAGTAGTGGAAGCCGTCGATCTTGTCGTCGATGGAGTTGTATTTGGAATAGGTCCCCTCGGTGCGGCGGTCATTGGGTGTGAAGCCGGTGGCCTTCTGGGCGTAGTAGAAGACCTCCTGCGGATCCCAGCGCAGGAAATGGCCGAGGAAATGGGTTTCGATGCCGCTGGCCAGGTAGTCCTTCTCGGACATCGGCAGGTAGATGTCCAGGTCGCGCATGCCGATGCCTTCCTTCTCCAGCTCCGGCAGCGTCAGGCCGGAGATGCGCGACTGCGGCGTCACTTCGCCGGTGTAGTACTTGGGCGGGATCAGGGAGAACGCGTCTTCTCCCTTGGGGGCGCCGTATTCCGCGTGGTGTTCGCCGAAAAAGATCAGGTCGATGCCGAAGCGCTTGGCCAGCTTGGAGGCCTGGTGGCGCTGCCCGAAGACGAAGGGCTGAAAGGGATGGAGCAGGTTTTCGTAGGCCAGCCGGGTCAGCTTGCGGTGCACCGCGCCATCGGGCGTGACCAGCAGGTTGTCGAAGCCGCCCTTGTTGATCCATGCCTGGAAATTGACCCAGCCCACGTCCGTGTACATGTGCGGAGCCCAGGTGATGGTCAGGGGACGCATGCCGTACTTGGTCTTGAGCACATGGGCCTGGAACACCGAGTCCTTGCCGCCGGAGCCCGGGATCAGCACGTCATAAGGCTTGGTCGGATCCCTGTACCGGTCCAGAAGCTTGAGCAGGTCCTGCTCGCGCGCGGCCCAGTCGATGCTGTCCTTCTTGGCGACGACCTGGCAGGCGTCGCACACGCCATCGTCGATTTCCAGCGTATGCCGCACGTTGTCGCGCGAATCGGCGGTCACCATCGAAGGGGAGACCCGCTGGTTCGATTGAACGCAATGCGTGCAGAACTTCACCAGCTGCTTGCCCATATAACTCATTCAGACACCTTCTCCCGACACATGGTCGATGCAATTTTCGAGCAGCTTCAATCCCTGCAGGCCGGATTTCTCGGGGTGAAACTGCAAGCCCAGGATGTTGTCGCGCCCCACCACGGCGGCGATGCGGGCCGCCCCATACCGGTACGACGCAAGGCAATGCGGATGGTCGGCCGCGATGCCGTAAGAGTGGTTGAAATACATGTTCAGGCCGTTCCAGGCCGGCACTTCGCTCTCCAGCTTGCGCCAACCGGTGACCGGCAACCGCTCGCCCCCCACCGGCAGGCTGCGCAGGTCGAGCACGGCGTCGGGCAGCAGGTCCAGGCCCGCCGAGTCCGGTGCTTCGGCCGACGAGCGGCACAGCAGCTGCATGCCCAGGCAGATGCCGATCACCGGCCGGCCCCGCTGCGCATGGGAGCGGATCGCGTCCATCCAGCCGGACTTGCGCATCACCTCGCTGACAAAACCGAAATTGCCGATGCCGGGGATCAGGCAGATCGCCTCGAGCTCGCGCGGCTCGGCCGCCACATGGGCGGCCTGGCCGATGTGCTCGAGCGCGCCCATCACAGATTTGATGTTGTTGACGCCCAGGTTGACGACGCTGACCCTCACAGGTTCACCTCGAACTCGTCTTGCAGTTCGGTCTTGACCTTGAGCGCGGAAAAATCGGCGTCGTGGAAGGCGCACCCTATCGCCACCGCCGAAGCGCCGGCGCGAAAGGCCTGGCGCACGTCGTCGGCGTTGCGGATGCCGCCGGAATAGACCACCGGCACGTCGCAGGAGCCGGCCACCTGCTCGATCAGCTCCAGGTCCGGGCCGCTCAGGCAGCCGTCGCGGTCGATGCTGGTGACCAGGATTTCGCCGGCTTGCGGCGCCATGCGCGGGACGAAGTCGCTGACCAGGGTGTGGGTGGCCTCGCGGCCGCCCAGGATCTGGCATTCGTAGCGGCCCGCACCAATCTTCTTGGCGTCGATCGACAGCACGCAGAACTGCCGGCCGAACAGGCGCGCCATTTCGCCCAGCAGTTCGGGCTTGTGGTGCGCCTGCGTGTTGATGCCGACCTTCTCCACGCCCGACAGCACCAGAGTCTGCACGTCGTCGATGCCCGAGACACCGCCGGTCACGGAAAAGGGAATGAACAGCGAGCTGGCAACCTGCTGGACCACGCCGGCATCGAAGCGGCGGCGGTACAGCGACGCCACCAGGTCGATGTAGAAGACCTCGTCGAACGCGGCACCGAAAGCCCGGTGGCCGACAGCGCCGGCGGGGCCGATCTTGCGCAGGCCCTCGTAGTTCTTGCCCTTGACGCAGTTGTCGCCCTTGACGTCGATGCGGGCGCAGATTCTTTTCATGCCAGGGCCTCCTGCGCGGCCTGGCGCCGGTACAGCCATGCAGCCCATTCGAAATCCAGCAGGTCGTCGATGTCGGCCGAGCGCTCGCGCGGCATGGTCACGCCCCGCACCGGCACGCTCCACAGCCCGTGAACGGCGGCGCGGGCCAGCGCGGCCCGGCGCCAGCAGTAGATGCTGCCGTTCATGGCGTAAACCGGCGGCAAAGCCTGGCGGCTCACACCGCCGGCTTGCGCGTACAGCCGCGCCAGGCCGTCGGGCGCCAGTTCAACGAGGTTGAAGGCCGGGTGAAAGCCGCTGTCGTAGACCGACACTGCCAGATCCACGCCATCCATCGCATCCAGGCAGCGTTCGATGTCGCCGCGGTTGCGCAGCGGCGAGGTGGGCTGGAGGTCGACGACGGTGGCGATCCGCAGGCCCTGGGCTTCCAGGTGGGCCACCAGGTGCTCCACGGCCGGCAGCTTGCCGACGCTGTCTGTCGCCAGTTCAGCCGGACGCAGATAGGGGACGGTCGCGCCCGCGTTACGGGCGGCTTGCGCGATGGCATCGTCATCGGTTGACACGTACACCTGGTCGATGCGCGTGCTGGCCAGGGCATGGCCGATGGTGTGGGCGATGAGGGGAGCCCCGTCCGCACCGGGAAAAGGCCGGATGTTCTTGCCCGGCAGTCCCTTGCTTCCGCCCCTTGCGCAAACCGTCGCGATGGTGATGCCGCGGGGTGATTCCATGGGGCCAATTATAGGTTGGCGAGCTCTCGCAACACCTGGATCACACGCGGTGTTGAGGGCTCCACGGCTTGCTGTGAAACAGCCGCCGTGGCCAGCGCGCGGTCCATCGCCGGACCCAGTGTCGCCAGCGTCGCGGCCGTCGCAATGCCCATGGCGGAGAACGGCGCGCCGTCGTCGAACATGGACCCGCCGACCTGAACGACCGGCTTGCCGGCCAGGTGAGCCTGCAGACCAACGGTCGATACCGTGATACAGACGGCGTCGCTGGCATGGAGCAAGGGCTCCAGCGCCATGTCCTGACCGGCCAGCACCGCCTGGCTGGAACCGAGGGCGAATTCCTCGCGCTGGCTGGGATGGGGACGCACGGCGACGCGCACAGACGGCCGCTGCTGCGCCCAGGCCAGCAAGGCTGCCAAGACCTCATGCGGCAGCTGCTCGTTGCCCGCCTGCTGGCGGACCGGATGGTGCAGGGGCTCAGGACTGGGCGCATACAGCACAAGCTTTTCACCGCCCGGGGCCAGCGCCTGCCTGACGCCGGCAGCCGCCTGGCGCACCTGCGGATCCTGCAACCGGTCGAAGCCCGGATTGCCGGTCACGACGATGTCGGCCGGCGCGCGCCCTTCGTCGATGAACATCTGGCGCACCTGTTCATTGAGAACGCAGACCCGGTCGGCATAGCCTGGCCGGCCGATCCAGACCTTCTCGTCGACCGCGAACAGGTCGACCAGGCAGGCGGCGGGAATCCCCAGTTCGCGTGCCGCCTCTACGGCCGCACGCTCCGCGCGTGGCGAATTGGTGGTCACCAGCAGCGACGGCGCCAGCGTGCGAAGGATGCGGCGCATCGTCGGCAAGGGATGGAAGCACTGGCGGCCGTACTGCGCGTAGGCCTGGGCTGCGCCTTCCTTGCCCAGGCTCGCTTGCAGGTCGGCGTAGCTCAAACCCAGGTAGGCCGTGCTCTGCGCCGCATGGACGGGCGAGGTCGGCAGCTGCGCCGCCAGCAGCGCCCCGTGCTGCAAAGCCTCGCCATCGTCCGGCCCGGCGAAGTCGGCGAAGCCCACGGTCTCCAGGCCGGCCTGGCGGCTGACCGCTTCGGCCGTCGTCAGCGCGAGCATCAGGGGGCGTGCCAGGCCCAGTTCGCGCACCCGCTGGGCAACGGGCAGCAGCATGGCGATATGCCCGCCGCCGTAGGCCACAAACAACCAGGTCGGCAAGCCGCCGCTGTCCTTCTCAATGCTGACCATGGTTCGCCCACAGCGCCAGCGCCGCCAGCGCGCGCAACTCGCGCGTGAAGTTGGCGCTGCCGTCGCGGTGGCGCGACAGCATGGCGTCGATCTCGCTGCGCTGGAACAGCCGGCCCAGCAGCGCGCTGTCCCGCAGCAGCGCAGCCAGCCAGGCATGGCTCTCGCCGCGGAACCACTCGCCCACCGGCACGGTGAACATCTGCTTCTTGCGGTAGGCCAGGTCAGCACCGATCAGCGGCGCCGCCGCCTTCTTGTACCAGTGCTTCTTGTCGCCGGCGGCCGACAGCTTGGTGGCGCCGCGCGAACGGAAGGCGAACTCCATCATCCGCCAGTCCAGGAAGGGGGTGCGGGCCTCGATCGACACCGCCATGCCCATGCGGTCGGGCTTGACCAGGTTGTTGCCGGACAAAAGCAGCTGCATGTCCAGGTATAGGGCCTGGTTGACGCGGTCCAAGTGCTGGGCCTCGTCGAACCAGGGCCGGGCCGCCACGCCGAAGCTGTCAATGCCGGCCAGACTGGCCGCCACTTCAGGCCGGTACAGCGCCTGCTTGGCCGCGGGCGAGAACAGCGAGATCGAGTCGAAGTAGGCGCGCTGGAAGGCCGGCGCGTCCAGTGTCTGTGCATCGGGCCGGGCGAAGAAGGCGGCGTACTTGTCGTAGCCGGCAAACAATTCGTCGCCGCCGTCGCCGGTGAGCACGACCTTGACGTGCTTGGCCGCCAGCTCGCTCACACGCAGCGTCGGCATGAAGGAGGCGTCGCCGTGCGGCTGGTCCAGGTGCCACAGCACCTGGGGCCAGCGGTCCAGCATGTTGAGTTCGGCGATCTCGCTGCTGTGGTCGCAGCCGAAGCGGCGCGCGGCCTCGGCGGCAAAGGCCGACTCGTTGTAGCGCGGGTCGGCAAAGCCGATGCAGAAGGTCTTGACCGGCCGGTCCACGTGACGGGCCATCAGGCCGACGATGGTGCTGGAATCGACGCCGCCCGACAGGAAGGCGCCCCAGGGCACATCGGCGCGCAAGCGGATGCGGGTGGCGTCGTCCAGGATGGCCATGAATTCGGCGGCCCAGTCGCCGTAGTCATGGTCGCACTCGCGCTGGTCCGCCAGGCTCCACCAGCGCTGGGTCTGCACGCCGGAGCGGCCGAACTTCATCCACGTTCCGGGCATGACGTGGCGGATGCCGCGCCAGATGGTCCAGGGCACGGGAATGTAATTGAAGCTCAGGTAGTGATGGATTGCTTCGATATCGATGGCATCTGAAGCAGACAATTCGGGGGCTGCAGCCGTAATTGCCTTGATTTCCGAGCCGAACAGCAGGCGCTGGCCGTCGTCGGCCACATACAGCGGCTTGACGCCGATGCGGTCGCGCACCAGGTACAGAGCGTCCTCGCGCGCGTCGTCGATGGCAATGGCAAACATGCCATTGAGCTTGGAGAGGAAGGCGATGCCCTCGCGCTCGTACAGCCGCAGCAGCACCTCGGTGTCGGAGGCGGTGTCCAGCCGCACGCCCTGGCTGCGCAGTTCCTGCGCCAGCTCCACATAGTTGAATATCTCGCCGTTCTGCACGATTGCGATGCTGCCGTCGTCCGACACGAAAGGCTGGTGACCACCGCCGATGTCGATGATGGACAGGCGCCGGTTGCCCACGGCCACGCCGCGCGCCGGCTGGTGGTGCACGCCCTCGTCGTCGGGGCCGCGGTGCACCAGTGTCCGGGCCATCGCGGCCAGGCGGTCCGCCGGCAGCGCGCGCCGGCCGCGGTCCCAGTAGCCGAAGATGCCGCACATGCTCAATGCCCGCCCGGCCGCCCGTAGGGCATTGACGGCCCCCTCGGGGGGCAGGGAACGAAGTGACCGTGGGGGCTCATCAATTGCTCCCGTTTCCAGAAATGCGCGCCAGCGTCCACCAGATGATCTTCAGGTCCAGCCACACGCTGACTTCGCGGGTGTATTGCAGGTCCAGGTCCAGCCGCTGTTGCGGTGTGGCTTCGGAGCGCAGCAAGGCCTGGGCCAGGCCGGTGATGCCGGGGCGCACGCTGCAGCGCTGGGCCCAGTCGGCATCGCTGTAGAGCGAACGCTGGGCCTGCACGTCGGGCCGCGGCCCCACCAGGCTCATGTCGCCACGCAGCACGTTCAGCAGCTGGGGCAGTTCGTCGATGCTGGTGCGGCGCACGAAACGACCGACCCTTGTGATGCGCGGGTCGTTGGCGCTGGTGGAATACGGCCCGATGGCCGCCGCGTCCTTGACCATGCTGCGGAACTTGTACATGCCAAACAGCTGGCCGCCGCGGCCGACCCGCTGCTGGCGAAACAGCACCGGCAAGCCACTCTCGGCGGCGATTGCCAGCGCCGCCCCCAGCATCAAGGGCGAGAGCAGAACCAGGGCCAGCGCCGCGACCAGCATGTCCAGCAGCCGCTTCATGCGGCCTGGGCCAGCTGGGCGGCGATGGCCTCGATGGTGGCGGCGATGCGCCGCGAATCGGCTTGCACCTGGGCCGGCTCGCGCCCAGCCAGTTCGGCCTGCGCGCGGCGCAGGGCGGCGACCTCGTCCTCGAAGGGAACGGGCTCGCTGCTGCGGTGGAAGGTGCGCGACAGGATGACCGCGTCGGAACCCAGGCGCAGATGCTCGGCCAGCACGTCGCGGCCAGGCAGCAGGCCCTCGTCGAGCCGGGCGATGCCACCGAAGCCAAAGCGCAGGCCCTGGCGTCTGGCGGCCGCAGCGATCCGATCGACCAGGCCCAGGGCCAGCGGCTCGAACATGAAGCGCTGGCCCAGCGACAGGTGCAGGTCGTTCAGGCCGACGAACACTTCGTGCAGCCCCGGCGTGGCGATCCAGTCATCAAGGGAATCGAGCGCGGCGCCGGTCTCCAGCAGCAGCACGATGGGCACGCGGCCGGCCACCAGGGCAGCGAAGTCGCGCACCTCGTCGGCGCTGCCGAACATGGGCAACATCAGCAGGTCGGCGCCGCCGGCCAGCACGGCATCGACCTCGGCCGGCGTCTGCGGGTTCAGCGGGTTGATGCGCACCATCAGCTGGGCCCGGCGCAGTTCGCGCTTGATGCGGGCCACATCCTCGATGCCGTGGGTGCTGATGAAGGTGTTGCGCCCGGCCTGGCGTTCGGCCTTGCCCAGGCGCTCGAGATCGACCCATAGCCGCATCCCGTCCAGGACGTCGCAGCGGCGGGCGAACGCGGGGTCGTTCGTGATCTGGATCAGTTCGAGCATGGATGCCGAAATTATCGCTGCAGGGCTTGGCGCAATTCGCTGCTGCCCAGCCAGCTGGCGGCCAGCACCAGCGCCGCCGCCAACACTGCGGCAGCCAGGCCGCCGGCCAGCCCCAGCGCCGCGGCGCCCAGCCAGGCGCTGGCGCCGGCGACCAGCAACAAGCCGGCAAATCCGATCACCATCGCGCGCCAGGGCATCCAGCGCAGCGCGTCGCGGCCCATGGCAAGCACCACGACCACAGCGACGCCGGCAAACACCGCATTGAGCAGGCGCATCAGGCCGGCGCCGTCGCGCACGCCCCAGGAGGCGGCCAGCAGCAGGGTCAGCAAGCCCAGGCCATAGGCCGCCACGGCCATGCGCATGCGTGCCTGGGCGGCCAGCACGGTCAGGGCCACGGCGATCAGCGCCTGCGGCAGCAGGCCCCAGGCAGCAATGGCGCCCCACTGGGCTATGCGCTCCAGCGCCACTGCGTCCAACCGGCCCCAGCCAAACAGCAGCTGGCCCAGGGCCGGCGCGCCCAGCAGCAAGGCGGCAGCGGCGGCGCAGGCCAGGGTCCAGGCCAGGGCCAGGGCCAGCCGCACAGTGCGCCCGCCATCGCGCGGCGCCACGCCGCCCGAAAATGCCGCGGCGACGGCTGGAAAGGCCAGGGTGGCGACCAGCTGGATGGCCAGCAGCAGGGGCAGCTCCACCAGCTTCCAGGCGTAGTTGAAGGTCGCCAGCGCGCCCTCGCCGGCCTGCGAGGCGATCGAGCGGGCGGCAAACGGCAGGGCCAGGGGCAGGCCTGCACTGAGCGCCGCCCACAGCCAGACCGGCGGCGCCGGCAAGGCCAGGGGCTGGTGGCTGGCAGCGGACGGGGCGGCGGCGGCCCCGGCCTGGCGGCGCCACAGCCAGGCCAGCCGCAGGCCCATGGCAGCCAGCAAGCCCAGGCCCAGCCAGGTGATCGCCTGCTCCCCGCTGGCCCAGCCCACGCCCGCGATGGCCGTGATCAGGACGGTGTTGACCACCAGGTTGGCGCCGTACAGGCCGGTGAAGTCACGCTGGTGCTGCAGCCGGGTGGCCCACAGGGCCGCCAACATGGCCGCCGGCAAGGCCAGGGCGCTCCAGGCCAGGCCCTGGCTGGCCTGCGGCCGCAAGAGCGCGGGCAGGCCCCCGGCCAGCCAGTCCACCGCCGGTGCGCGCAGCAGCAGCAAGGCCAGCGCCAGCAGCAGGCTGCCGGCCAATAGCCAGACCGTCACCCTGCGCTGGCTGGCACGCACCTGGGCGGCGCCCTGCCCGGCCCAGGCCGGCAGCAGCACATAGGCCAGGGCGCCGCTGGCCAGAACGCCTGCCAGCCAGTCCGGCAGGGTCAGCATCAGCACCGCCACGTCGGCCAGGCCGGAGGCGCCGAAGGCCGCGGCCTGGGCCGATTCGCGCACCAGCCCCAACAGCCGGCTGGCCAGCAGCAACGCCAGGGAAACGGCACCCGCTTTGAGAAACATGGCCGGGATTATCGAGGCCGCTGCGAAAGCGCCCCGCAAAAAACTAAAATCGACGGTTTCGCCTGAACCCTTCCCCCATGTCCGATCCCAAGACCTCCGCCCCCGCCGCGCCCGCCGCCGACGACAACCAGCTGATCGCCGAGCGCCGCGAGAAGCTCAAGGCCCTGCGCGAGGCCCAGAAACAGGGCAAGGGCGTGGCCTTCCCCAACGACTTCAAACCGGCCGACCATGCCCAGGCCCTGCTGGACGCGCACGGCGCCAAGGAGGCCGAGCCGCTGGCAGCCGAAGGCACGACGGCGAAGATCGCCGGCCGCATGATGCTCAAGCGGGTCATGGGCAAGGCCAGCTTCGCCACCTTGCAGGACCAGAGCGGCCGCATCCAGATCTACGTCACGCGCGACGACATCGGCGAGGAGCTCTATGCTGCCTTCAAGCACTGGGACCTGGGCGACATCGTTGCGGCCGAGGGCAAGGTTTTCAAGACCCGCACCGGCGAGTTGTCCATCCACGCCAGCAGCGTGCGCCTGCTGACCAAGAGCCTGCGGCCCATGCCCGACAAGTTCCACGGCGTGGCCGACCAGGAGGTCAAGTACCGCCAGCGCTACGTCGACCTGATGACCGACGAAAGCGCGCGCAAGCGCTTCATCGCCCGCAGCAAGGCAGTCTCGGGCATCCGCGAGTTCATGGTGGCGCACCAGTTCCTCGAGGTGGAGACGCCCATGCTCCACCCCATCCCAGGCGGCGCCAATGCCAAGCCCTTCGTGACGCACCACAACGCGCTGGACCAGCAGATGTACCTGCGCATCGCGCCGGAGCTGTACCTCAAGCGCCTGATCGTCGGCGGCTTCGAGCGGGTCTTCGAGATCAACCGCAGCTACCGCAACGAAGGCATCTCGGTGCGCCACAACCCCGAGTTCACCATGATGGAGTTCTACGCGGCCTACTGGAACTACCGCGACCTGATGGACTTCACCGAGTCGCTGATCCGCGACGCGGCCCAGAAGGCCTGCGGCACGCTCCAGCTGACCTACGCCGGCAAGCCGGTCGACCTGGCCCAGCCCTTCGAGCGCCTGACCATCCGCGAAGCCATCCTCAAGCACACCGTAGCGGGTGACCAGGTCGACGACCGCGAATGGCTGGTCAATGCCTTGCGCAAGCTGGGCCTGTCGGAAGACAAGAACAAGCTGTCGGCGCGCTCGCTGGCCAGCCTGCAGGTCATGTACTTCGAAGAGACGGTGGAAGACAAGCTCTGGCAGCCCACCTTCATCATGGAACACCCGACCGAGATCTCGCCGCTGGCACGCGCCAACGACGAGCGGCCCGAGGTGACCGAGCGCTTCGAGCTGTACATCACCGGCCGCGAATTCGGCAATGGTTTCTCCGAGCTCAACGACGCCGAGGACCAGGCTGCGCGTTTCAATGCCCAGGTCGATGCCAAGGACGCCGGCGACGACGAGGCCATGTTCTTCGACCACGACTTCGTGCGCGCGCTGGAGTACGGCATGCCGCCCACCGGCGGCTGCGGCGTGGGCATCGACCGGCTGATGATGCTGCTGACCGACAGCCCCAGCATCCGCGACGTCATCCTCTTTCCCGCCCTGCGGCGGGAAGGCTGACCGGCGCCATGCCCGGCGGCGCGCTCGGCATCGATTTCGGCACCTCCAATTCGGCCATCGCCGCTGTAGGTGCCGATGGCTTGGCACGCCTGGTGCCGCTGGAGGGCGAAGCCGGCCCCATTCCCACCGCGGTGTTTTTCAACGCAGAGGAACGCAGCATTCATTTCGGCCGCGAAGCCATAGGCCTGTACCTGGCGGGCGTGGACGGCCGCCTGATGCGCTCGCTCAAGAGCCTGTTGGGCAGCAGCCTGCTGCAGGAAAAGACCGCCGTGCCCGGCGGCATGGTCAGCTTCCAGGAGGTGATCTCGCGCTTCCTGGGCGAGCTGGGCGCGCGGGCGCAGCGCCATCTGGGCCAGCCACTGCGGCGCGCCATCATTGGCCGGCCTGTGCATTTCGTCGACGATGAAGATGGCCGCGACCGCCAGGCCCAGGCCTCGCTGCTGCAGGCCGCGCAGGCGGCGGGCTTCCAGGAGGTGGGCTTCGAGCTGGAGCCGATCGCGGCTGCCTTCGACTTCGAGCAGCGCGTGCAGCGCGAGACCCTGACCCTGATCGTGGACATCGGCGGCGGCACCTCCGACTTCACCGTCGTGCGGCTGGGTCCGCAGCGCATGGCGCGGGCCGACCGCGCCAGCGACATCCTGGCCACCAGCGGTGTGCACATAGGCGGCACCGACTACGACCGCCGCCTGGAGCTGGACTGCGTCATGCCCTTGCTGGGCTTTCGCCACCAGGGCCCGCAGGGACGCGAAGTGCCCAACCCGGTGTTTTTCGACCTGTCGACCTGGCACCTGATCAACTGGATGTACACGCCGCGCATCCTGCGCCAGGCGCAGGACCTGCGCACCAGCTACGCGCAGCTGCGCCTGCACGACCGCCTGATGACGGTGCTGACCGAGCGCCTGGGCCACCGGCTGGTCAGCGAGGTGGAGCAGGCCAAGATCCGCGCATCGCTGGCTGGGGCTGGTGCCACCATCGACCTGTCCTGCATCGAGCCCGCCCTGCACGCGGAACTCGGCACGCAGGACATGGAAGCCAGCCTGGGCGAGCTGCTGTCCAAGGTGGTGGCTTGCGCCCATGACTGCGTGAAGCTCGCCGGCCTGCAGGCAAGCGACCTGGACGCCGTCTACCTGACCGGCGGCTCCTCGGCACTGCGGCCTTTCCAGCACGCGCTGCGTGCCAGCTTTGCGCAGACCGAGGTGCTCGAGGGTGACCTGTTCGGCGGCGTCGCCTCGGGCCTGGCCTACGCTGCCCGACGGGCATGAACTACCTGGGTGCCTATCCGCAGGAGCTGCAGGCCCAGGCGCAGGACCTGCTGCAACGCAACCGCGCGGGCGAGATGCTGCTGCGCAAGTATCCGCAGGCCCACCAGCTGCGCACCGACAACGCGCTGTACGGCTATGTGATGGAGTTGAAGCAGGAGTTCCTGCGCAGCTCGGAGCCCTTGTCCAAGGTGGCCTACGACAACAAGCTGCACATCATCCACCAGGCGCTGGGCACCCACACCACGGTCTCAAGGGTGCAGGGCAGCCGGCTCAAGGCCAAGCGCGAAATCCGCGTGGCGGCGATGTTCCGTGAGCTGCCGCTGGAGTTCCTGCGCATGATCAGCGTCCATGAGCTGGCCCACATGAAGCAGAAGGAGCACGACAAGGCCTTCTACCAGCTGTGCTGCCGCATGGAGCCGCACTACCACCAGTACGAATTCGACCTGCGCCTGTACCTGGCCCATGCCGACCTGCACGGCAAGCTGGCCTGGCCAGGGTAATTGGCCCCCACGCTCGCCCACTGCGTGTGGCTCGCTGCCCCCGAGGGGGCGTTCGCGCCTTGGGGCGGCCCAGCGGCGCTCAGGTCCGCTTAAGGAAGCAGGTCCAGCGCGTGCATGTAGGCCGGCTGGGTCATGAGCTCATCCCAGGCCGTGCCAGGCGTGCGCGGCAGCAGTTCGCGCCGACGCTGTTCGCTGGCGTCGCTGGCCTGCCAGTGGCCCTTGAGCTGGGCCTCGGTCAGGCCGTCCAGCAATTCGTCGACCGCAGCGCCCTGACCCAGCGACTGGTTGCACAGCAGCACCAGGTCGCAGCCTGCGCTCAGTGCCGTCATCGCGGCCTCGGTGTAGCTGATCTCGCGGCCGTCGATCAGGCGGGCGCCGGCCATGCTCAGATCGTCGCTGAAGACCGCGCCGCCGAAACCCAGCTGCCGGCGCAGGATGTCATTGAGCCAGCGGCTGGAGAAACCCGCCGGACGGCTGTCCACCTTGGGATAAATGACATGGGCCGGCATCACGCTGCTGAGCGTGGCGCTCAGCCAGTCATACGGCGCGGCATCGTCGGCCAGGATGGCCTTGAGGCTGCGCCGGTCCACCGGGATGTCGGTGTGCGAATCGGCCTTGACGAAGCCGTGGCCGGGGAAATGCTTGCCGCAGTTGGCCATACCGGCCTGCAGCAGGCCGTGCATCAGGCTCTTGGCCAGCATGGCGGTGACCCGCGCGTCGCTGTGGAAGGCACGGTCGCCGATCACCCCGCTGCCACCCCAATCGAGATCCAAGACTGGGGTGAAACTGAAATCGACGCCACAGGCGCGCAACTCGGAAGCCAGCACATAGCCGCAGGCGGTCGCGGCGTTGGTCGCCTTCAACGCGTCGCGCATCCACAGCTCGCCCAGGGCGCGCATGGGCGGAAGATGGGTGAAGCCGTCGCTACGAAAGCGCTGCACGCGGCCGCCCTCATGGTCCACGCAGACCAGCAGGTCGTCGCGCAGCGCGGCGATCTCGGCGCACAAGGCCGTGAGCTGGGCCCGGTCCTGCCAGTTGCGGCCGAACAGGATCAGGCCGCCGGTCAGCGGGTGCTTGAGGCGGCGTCGGTCGGCGGCGCTGAGCGTCGTGCCGGCGATGTCGAGGATGACGGGAGCATGCATGCTCATTGCAAGTCTTTCTTTTCCACCACGACGAAGCTCGCCGCGTAGTCGGTTTCATCGGTGACACTGACATGGGCCGACAGGCCCTGGGCCTGGAACCATTCCTTCAGGCCGCCATGCAGCACGATGACCGGCTGGCCGCTGGGCAGCTTGCCGATCTCGCACAGCCGCCAGGTCATGGGCATGCGCATGCCCAGCCCCACCGCCTTGCTGAAGGCCTCCTTGGCGGAAAAGCGGGTCGCCAGGTAACGGGTGCCGCGCTCGGGCCAGCGGGCGCTGCGCGCCTTCCAGGTCGCCAGCTCGGCGTCGCTGAGAATCTTGCGGGCGAAGCGCTCGCCGTGGCGCCGCAGCGACGCCTGGATGCGCCGCACGTCGCAGATGTCGGTGCCCACGCCGTAGATCATCCGCTGCCCTTCAGGCGAAAGCGGAGTGGATCTGGGCCAGGTAGGCCTTGACGGTGGCCTCGTAACCCAGCTCGAGCGCGTCAGAGATCAGGGCATGGCCGATCGACACCTCCTGCACGCCGGGCACGGCACGCAGGAAGTCAGCCAGGTTCTCGCGGCTCAGGTCGTGGCCGGCATTGACGCCCAGGCCGGCATCGAGCGCCGCCTGCGCCGCCACGGCGAAGCGCTGCAGCGCATCCGGCTTGCCGGCCGTGCCCCAGGCACTGGCGTAGCTCTCGGTGTAGAGCTCGACCCGGTCGGCGCCGGCGGCCTTGACGGCGGCCATCATGGCTGGCTGCGGGTCCATGAACAGGCTGACCCGCACGCCCAGCGCCCTGGCCTGCGCGATCAGGGGCAGCAGGCGCTGGCTGTCGGCCGGGAAGTCCCAGCCGTGGTCACTGGTGAACTGGCCTTCGCTGTCGGGCACAAAGGTGCACTGGTGCGGGCGGAACTCGCGCACGAAGTCCATCAGGTTGTGAAAGGGATTGCCCTCGATGTTGAATTCCACCTCCGGCCGCCCGGCCACCAACTTGTGCAGCAGCGGAATGTCGTCGGCACGGATGTGGCGGCCATCGGGCCGCGGATGCACCGTGATGCCCTGGGCGCCGGCGTCCAGGCACAGCGTGGCCGCCCGAACCACGCTGGGGATGCCCAGGTGCCGGGTGTTGCGCACCAGGGCCACCTTGTTGAGGTTGACGGACAATGCGGTGTGGGCTGGGGAGGTGGTCATAGGGACTGCAGATCCATCATCAGCTGGCGGGTGCGCAGCGTCGAGACCCCGCAATGGTAGTGCAGCAGGGTGCGCAGCAGCGGCTTGAGTTCGGACAGGGTTTGCGCCGCCTGGCGCAGCGTGGCGGTGAAGGATGCGCCATCGTCCAGCGCGCCCTGCAGCGCCAGCCACTGTTCGCCGCTGAGGCTGGCGCGGCCGTCGCCCTGGCGCGCCGCCACCAGGCCTCCTTCGGGCACCAGGCTGTAGCGGGCCTGCGGCTCCATCAGGCGCAGGGTGGGCGTCTGCATGTCCAGCGCCGGCAGCAGGCCGATCTCGCGCAGCAGCAGCAATTCGAAGGCGCGCAAGGCCGGCTGCAGCGCCTCACCATGCTCCGAGGCCAGCACCTGCACGGCGCTGGCATAGGCGTCGAACAGGCGGGGATGGGGGTCGTCGCGCGCCAGCAGGCGCATCACCAGCTCGTTGAGGTAGTAGCCCGCGAGCAGCGCGTCGCCGGTGGGCATGACCTGACCGCCGGCCCATTCCGCCCCCTTGAGCGTGCGGATCTCGGCATCGCCGCCGAAACCCAGGCGCAAGGGCTGCAGGGGCAACAGCACCGGCCGGAAGTTGGAACTGGGCTTCTTGGCGCCCTTGGCCACCAGGGCGATGCGACCGTGGTGGCGGGTGAACACCTCCAGGATCAGGCTGGACTCGCTCCAGTCGTAGCGGTGCAGGACGAAAGCCGGTTCGTCGGAAATGCGCTGCGTCGCCACGCTCAGGTCGCCCTGGCTACTCGTAGCCGAAGCTCTTGACCCGGGCCTCGTCGTCGGCCCAGCCGCTGCGCACCTTGACCCAGATCTCGAGGAAGACCTTGGCGTCCATCAGCTTTTCCAGCTCCTGGCGCGCCTCGGTGCCAATGCGCTTGAGCTTCTCGCCCTTGTCGCCGATCACCATGGCCTTGTGACCGTCGCGCTCGACCACGATGGTGGCGGCGATGCGCACCATGCGGCCGTGCTTGGGGCTGGGCTCTTCCTCGAACTTCTCGACCACCACGGTGGAGGTATAGGGCAGCTCATCGCCGGTGAAGCGAAACAGCTTCTCGCGCACCGTCTCGCCGGCCAGGAATTTCTCGCTGCGGTCGGTCAGTTCGTCTTCGGCGTACCACCAGGCCTGCTCGGGCAGGTATTTCTCGCAGATGCCGAACAGGCGTTCCGCGTCCTTGGCGTTCTTGGCCGACATGGGGACGAACTCGGTGAAGGCGTGGCGCTGCTGCATCTCCTGCAGCCAGGGCGCGATGTCGCCGCGACGGTGCACCTCGTCGAGCTTGTTGGCCACCAGCAGCACCGGGATGCCGGGCTTGAGCAGAGTCAACACCTTGGCATCGTCCGGGGTGAACTTGCCGGCCTCGACCACGAACAGCACCAGGTCGACGTCGCCAACCGCGCCCAGAACCGTCTTGTTCAGGGACTTGTTCAAGGCTTTGGCATGGCGGGTCTGGAAACCCGGCGTGTCGACGAAGACGAACTGCGCGGCGCCAACGGTGCGGATGCCAGTGATGCGGTGCCGCGTGGTCTGCGCCTTGCGCGAGGTGATGCTGATCTTCTGGCCGACCAGGGCGTTGAGAAGGGTCGATTTGCCGACGTTGGGCTTGCCGACGATGGCGATCAGGCCGCAGCGCTGCCCGCTCCCATTTTCGGAAGCAATTGCCGCTCCAGCCCCCGTGTTTTCTGGGCTAGCCGCTTCATTTTCTATAGCATTCATGAGTGTCCCTTGGCCTTGAGTGCCAGCAGCATGGCCGCTGCCGCGGCCTGCTCGCCGGCCCGGCGTGATGCGCCGATACCGCGCTCGGAAGCGCCGAGCTCGGGGATTTCGCATTCCACGTCAAAAGTCTGTTTGTGCGCCGCGCCCAGCGTGCCCACCACATGGTAGACCGGCAGCTTCATCTTGCGCCCCTGCAACCACTCCTGCAACTCGGTCTTGGGGTCACGGGCGACGGCCTTCATCTGCGGATTGATTTCCACGTCCTTGAACAGCCGATGCACCAGCGCTTCGGCCGCGCCATAGCCCGCGTCCAGGTGCACGGCGCCGATCACGGCCTCCAGCGCGTCGGCCAGGATGGAAGGCCGCTTGCTGCCACCCGAGCGCGCCTCGCCCTCGCCCAGGCGCAGCACGTCGGACAGGCCCAGACCGGCCGCGAGCTGGTGCAGGGTGTCCTGCTTGACGAGATTGGCGCGCACGCGCGAGAGGTCGCCCTCGGGCAGGGCCTTGAGCCTGTCGTACAGCAGGGCCGCGACCGCCAGGTTCAGGACAGAATCACCCAGGAATTCCAGGCGCTCGTTGTGGTCGGCGGAGAAACTGCGGTGCGTCAGCGCCCGCGCCAGCAGCTGCGGCTGCGCGAACTGGTACTGCAGGCGATCCTGCAGGGCTGAGTGGGCCGGAGGGAAACCATTCACGCGAGGGATGCTATTTCGACTGCCCAGCGTACTTGAGCAGCAGGTAGGCAGGCCCGAACATGTGGATTTCCTTGTTGTAGGCGAACTTCACGAGCCACTTGTCGCCGGCTTTCGTGACTTCCAGGTCCTTGGCGGTGATCGACTTGATGTCGTCGATCTGCGCCGCCTTGTCGAAAATGGTCTTGACTTCGGGGATCGAGCCCCCCGCCTTGGACTTTTCGACGGCCTTGAGGATCGCCTGGTATTCGATTGCCGTCGGTACAGCCTGGGCGGCAAGCGCACCCAGACCGACCAGCACGGCGATCAGGAAGACCAGCGTGAAAAAGGAAACGCCCCTCTGACCCGATTTGAATTTATGTCCCATCTGCCCACCCTCGCAACGAAGAGAAAACCGTCATTCGAAAGAACCGATCCGCTTGAGATCGCTGAAATTCATCCAGACAAAGAATGCCTTGCCCACGATGTTGCGATCGGGCACGAAGCCCCAGTAGCGTGAATCGAGCGAGTTGTCCCGGTTGTCACCCATCATGAAATAGTGACCTTGCGGTACCTTGCAGACCACGCCCTCGACACTGTAGCGGCAATTCTGCTTGAAAGGAAAGTCCGCAATCTCCCGTTCGTCGAAGCCGCCGCGCCGTGCGTCGTCGTTGAGCAACTGGTGCTGCCGGTCCCCGACCTGCTCGCTGAACTGCTTGAAGTAGCGCATTGCATCGCCGTCGAAGAAGTCGGGCACGGCCTGCTTGCTGACCGGCTTGCCGTTGATGGTGAGCTTCTTGTTCAGGTAGGCGACCTCGTCGCCGGGCACGCCGACGACCCGCTTGATGTAGTCCAGACTGGGCTGGGGCGGGTAGCGAAAGACCATGACATCGCCCCGCTGGGGCGGCGTGCCCTCGGTCAACCTGGTGTGGATGACCGGCAGCCGCAGGCCGTAGGTGAACTTGTTGACCAGGATCAGGTCGCCCACCATCAGGGTGGGGATCATCGATCCGGACGGGATCTTGAAGGGTTCGAACAGGAAGGAACGCAGCACGAAAACGGCCAGGATCACCGGGAACAGGCCGGCCGTCCAGTCCAGCCACCAGGGCTGCATCAACAGACGCTGGCGCCCCTGGGCCACATCGCCGTCCACCTGCGTGATGCCGCGGGCGGCCAGGTCGGCGCGGCGCGTCACCGCCTGCGCCTCCAGCTGCGCCGCCGCACGGCGCCGCTGGGGCAGGAAGTACAGGCGCTCGGCCAGCCAGTACAGGCCAGTGACCACGGTGGCCAGGAACAGCAGCAGCGCGAAGTTGCCCTCCACCAGACCGACGTACCAGGCGCCGGCGTAGCCAGCGAAGGCCGCGAGCACCACGGCCGTGAGTGCCTGCATCATTCTTCCACCTGCAGGATGGCCAGGAAGGCTTCTTGAGGGACTTCGACCGAGCCGATCTGCTTCATTCTTTTCTTGCCTGCTTTCTGCTTTTCAAGGAGCTTGCGCTTGCGGCTGATGTCGCCGCCGTAGCATTTTGCCAGCACGTTCTTGCGCAACGCCTTGACGGTCTCGCGAGCGATGATGTTGGCGCCGATGGCCGCCTGGATCGCCACGTCGAACATCTGGCGGCTGATGATCTCGCGCATCTTGGCCACCACCGCCCGGCCGCGATAAGGCGCCTGGCTGCGGTGCACGATGATGGACAGCGCGTCGACCTTCTCGCCATTGAGCAGGATGTCGACCTTGACGACGTCGGAGGCCCGGTATTCCTTGAACTCGTAGTCCATCGAGGCGTAACCGCGGCTGACGGATTTGAGCTTGTCGAAAAAGTCCAGGACGATCTCGCCCAGCGGCATTTCGTAGGTCAGCATGACCTGCTTGCCGTGGTAGGCCATGTTCATCTGCACGCCGCGCTTGAGGTTGGCCAGGGTCATCACCGGCCCGACGTACTCCTGCGGCATATAGAGATGCACCGTCACGATGGGCTCGCGGATCTCCTCCATCCGGCCCTGGTCGGGAATCTTGGACGGGTTCTCGACCATCATCACCTCGCCGTCGCCCTTGACCACCTGGTAGACCACGCTGGGTGCGGTGGTGATCAGGTCCTGGTCGAATTCGCGCTCCAGACGCTCCTGCACGATTTCCATGTGCAGCAGGCCCAGGAAGCCGCAGCGGAAACCGAAGCCCAGCGCCTGGCTGACCTCGGGCTCGTAATGCAGCGAAGCGTCGTTGAGCTTGAGCTTTTCCAGCGCGTCGCGCAGCGAGTCGTACTGGTTGGCTTCGGTGGGATACAGGCCGGCAAAGACCTGGGGCTGGATTTCCTTGAAACCGGGCAGCGCCTCGGTCGCCGTGGCGGCCGCGCCGCCGGTGCCGGCCTTGATCAGGGTGACGGTGTCGCCGACCTTGGCAGCCTGCAGCTCCTTGATGCCGGCGATGATGTAACCCACCTCGCCGGCTTCCAGTGACTGCCGCGGCTCGTTGCCGGGCGTGAAAACACCCAGGTTGTCGGCGTTGTAGGTGGCGCCGCTGGCCATCAGCTTGATGCGCTCGCCCTTGGCCAGGCGGCCGTCGACCACCCGCACCAGCATGACGACGCCGACGTAAGTGTCGAACCAGCTGTCCACGATCATGGCGCGCAGCGGGCCGTCCGGGTTGCCCTTGGGCGCGGGAATGCGCGCCACCACGGCTTCCAGGATGTCGTCGATGCCCATGCCGGTTTTGGCCGAGCAGGGAATCGCATCCGTCGCGTCGATGCCGATCACGTCCTCGATCTCCGCCTTGGCGTTGTCGGGATCGGCCTGCGGCAGGTCCATCTTGTTGAGGACCGGAACCACTTCGACTCCCAGGTCCAACGCGGTGTAGCAGTTGGCCACCGTCTGCGCTTCCACGCCCTGGCTGGCATCGACCACCAGCAGCGCGCCCTCGCATGCCGACAGCGAACGCGAGACCTCGTAGGAGAAGTCCACATGGCCTGGCGTGTCGATCAGATTGAGGTTGTAGACCTCGCCATTTCGCGCCTTGTATTTGAGAGAAGCGGTCTGCGCCTTGATGGTTATCCCACGCTCTTTTTCAAGATCCATGGAATCGAGCACCTGCTCCTGCATCTCACGATCGGACAGTCCTCCGCAACGCTGAATCAGACGATCTGCCAACGTCGATTTGCCGTGGTCGATGTGCGCAATGATCGAAAAGTTTCTGATGTGATTCATCAACGGGAACGCTTAAGTGATTGAATTCAAACGGCGTGGGGAAAGAAAAAAGGGCGCGTCGAGTGGTGACGCGCCCTGAACCAACAATCTATGGCAACTGCGATAGTTGGAACTTCATTGTAGGCAAAAAGCCCGGGCAGTACAGACGTGGGGACGCCAAAACAGGGTCGTTGCAGGCCAGCAACAGGAATTTTATACACAGCTTATCAACAAAATTGGTGGGCAAGTACTGGGACAACATGTGGGCGATCTGTGGATCGGCTGTGCAACACCCGGAATCTTCTCGCATCGTGGTCGGCAGCGTTTTTGTTATGCGTCTAATTGCCAATGCGCAGGACGGATTCTATCGAAAAACGTCATTAGCCCGGCGATTAAGTAAGCGTGCGCAAACTTTCTTTTTGATCTCTGGCCATCAAAAAATATTTTGAAAAAAGCCCCAAACCCGACTTCGGGCTGGGGCTTTGCAGGCCGGGGTTGCAGATTCAGCGCAGAGGGCGAATCAACAAGTAAGTGGCAAGCTCACCGCGGCGCAGCAGAACCGGGACAGGCTTGGTCTTGTCCACCTTGGCCACCACAGCGTCGAATTCGCGCAGGCTGCCGACTTCGGTGTTGCCGATGGCCACGATGATGTCGCCCTCGCGGATGCCTGCACGGGCGGCCGCTTCGGCCACCGACTCGACCTTGACGCCGCCCTTGAGCTTGAGCTCCTTCTTCTGCGCCTCGGGCAGGTCGCTGACCACCAGGCCGATCGACTGCGCCGCCGGAGAACCCTTGGGCTTGTCGTCCTTGGCTGGAGCCTTGGTGGCGACCTTTTCCGGCTCGATCTCGGCGATCTGCACACCCAGGTCCTTGGAGCCGCCGCGCCGGAAGACGGTCAGGGTCGACTTGGTGCCCGGCTTGGTATTGCCCACCAGGCGCGGCAAGTCGGTGGCCTTCTCGATGGCCTTGCCGTCGAACTTGGTGATGATGTCGCCCGCCTCCACGCCCGCCTTGTCGGCCGGCGAGCCGCTTTCGACGCTGCGCACCAGGGCACCCTGCGGCTTGCCCAGGCCGATGGACTCGGCGACATCCTTGGTCACCTGGTCGATCTGCACGCCGATGCGCCCGCGCGAGACCCGGCCGGTGGGCGAGCGCAGCTGTTCGGCCACGCGGATGGCCTCGTCGATGGGAATGGCGAAGGAGATGCCCATGAAGCCGCCCGAGCGCGAATAGATCTGGCTGTTGATGCCCACCACCTCGCCGCGCATGTTGATCAGGGGGCCGCCAGAATTGCCGGGGTTGATCGCCACGTCGGTCTGGATGAAGGGCAGGTAGTCGCCCGTGTCGCGCTGCTTGGCGCTGACGATGCCTGCGGTGACTGTGTTTTCCAGGCCGAAGGGCGAACCGATCGCCATCACCCATTCGCCGACCTTGAGGCGGTTGACGTCGCCGATCTTGACCGCCGGCAGGCCGGTGGCTTCGATCTTGACCACGGCCACGTCGGTGCGCTTGTCGGGCGTGCCGACGATGCGGGCCTTGAACTCGCGCTTGTCCGGCAGGGTGACCAGCACCTCTTCGGCGCCGTCCACCACATGGGCATTGGTCATGACGAAACCGTCCGAACTCAGGATGAAGCCGGAACCGACCCCGCGCGGCTGTGCCTCCTCGTCCTGCGGACGGTTCGGGCGCGGCCCCTGGCGCGGCGCGTTGGGCATGGGCTGGCCGAAAAAGCGGCGGAAGAACTCCTGCATTTCCTCGTCCATGGCACCGGGCGCGGCGCTGCCGGGGGCGGCGCGCTTTTCCAGCGTGCGGATATTGACCACCGCGGGCCCGACCTGTTCGACCAGATCGGTGAAATCAGGCAGGGAGCGCGGCTGCGGCGCCGACTGGGCCACCACCGGCTGGACGGCAACCAGAGCCATGGTCCCGGCGGCGGCCAGCGCGCCCACCAGCGCGTATGAACGCATTTTTTTCCAATCGATCTGGAGCATGTGGACCTCTAAAGATGTCTTGATGGGAATCGGGCAATCCGGATTGGTTCACCAGCGCCTTGCAAACGTCTTGCAAAGCGGCCCTGCGCAATTGGGGGCTTACTTGCGCCGCTCAAGGCTTTGCGCAAAGGCCCGCAGAGTCTGTGCCGGCACCTCGCCCACGGCCGTGAGCCACCAGTCCTGAATGCGCCGGGTCAGGGTCTGCGTGGCACCGACCGAGAACAGACCTTCCTGCGAATGGCGCTGGCGCTCGTAGGGCTCGACGAAGAGCGAGACGGATGCCAGGCCGTCGGAGAAGATCCATTGCATGGTGCCTTCGGGCGCCGAGGCAGAACCGGCCGGGCGCTTGTAGCAACTCATGGGCTTGAAACCAGCCACGGCCACCTTGAGCGTCCAGCCTTCGGCGGCGGCGCTGGTGCGGGCGGCCTCCGACTTCTCGACGCGCCAGCCCTCGGGCGCGGCCATCATCTGGGCCAGCTTGTCCATGCGCACGGGCGCATCCAGCTGCAGCTCGGAAAAAGCCGCCTGCTCGAGCACCGTGCCGTCGGTGTCCAGGGTCTGCAGCTTGACCACCAGGCCGGACTTCTTCTCGCTCCAGATGCGGTAGCCAAAGCGCAGGTTGTCCCGTGGCGCCAGTTGCACCACGTCGGCGTCAAAGCCAGCCACCCGGTCCTGGCCGATGCGGCGGGCGCCATAGAACTCCGCCAGGGCGGTTTCGTTGGACTTGAGCAGTTCCGGGAACATGCCCAGGGAATCGCGCTTTTCGGTGCGCACCACCCGCGCCTCGGGCAGAAAGGTGACGACCTCGTCGTTGCGCCGGAAAGTGGAGCGCGGCACGCCGGTGAGGATTTCCACGCGCTCGATCTGCTGCTCCCCATCGCAGGCGTGCCAGATCTTGGCGCTGGACATGGCGCCGGCGTTGGACGAGACCACAAAGGTTCCGATGTAGCTGCGCTGGCGCGATGCTTCGTGCATGCGCATCAGCCATTCGGACACGTTGCGCTCGGCCGGCTTGGCGGCAACGGCCGGAACCGCGCTCTGGCCATGGGCCAGGCCGATGGCCGCCAGCGCGCCCAATGCCACCAGAGCGCGCAGGCCCAGGAGGCGCGGATGCCAGGCGGCAGTGCGGATCAGGCTGTGGCTGCTCAACGCGCCGGCCCTTCAAACGTGGCATTGCGCAGGAAGCCTGCGGGCGCCTGCAGGGCCGAGGCCCCGCCGAACTGGCGGTGGGCTGCCATCAATTCGTCCAGGCGGGCATCGCGGATCATGACGCCGCTGCCAACCGGCGCCGGCGCGGCCGCCAGTTGGGCCTGCTCGGGCTTGCCGGACTGGCTTGCCAGCACGGTCCAGCCGATCGCCGCAACCGCCGCCATGGAGGCCACACCGGCCACCATCTTCCAGCGGAAGCTGGCATCGTTGACTGCCGGCTTTGCAGCACCTGATTGGCCATGAGCCACCGTGGATTGGACCTCAGAAGCTATCGAATTAATAGCAAAAGAGGGCTCCTGGGCCAGCCGCAGCTGCAGCTTCGCGAGAAAAGCGGTGTCCACCGGGCCGGCCGCAAGCTCGCTCGAACGCAGCACATCGCCGATCAGGTGGTAGGCCTGCCAGGTGTCCCGGGCGGACGGATCGTGGGCGACGAGCTGCACGCAGCGCGCGAATTCCTCGCCCTGCAACTGGCCATCGGCGAGCGCCGAAATTGTTTCCTGCGTAGTCATCATCTTCGTCCCATCAACTTGCCGCATTGCCGTTCACCAGCGCTTGCCCGACTGGTTTTCCAGCAGGGGCTTGACCTTGGCCGAGATCGCCTCGCGCGCCCGGAAGATCCGGGACCGCACGGTGCCGATCGGGCAATTCATCACTTCCGAGATCTCTTCGTAGCTCAGGCCCTCGATCTCGCGCAGGGTCACTGCCTGGCGTAACTCCTCGGGCAGGGCCTCCATGGCCGAGTTAACCGCAGCGGCGATTTCCTTGGCGGCGAGCACTGTTTCGGGGGTTTCGGCGGTGGTTAGTTCATTCTCGACGGCGGAAGTTTCATCGTCTTCATCACCGCCGCGAAAGGAGTTTTCCGACACCAGAGGATTGCGCTTGAGGTCGCCCAGGGTCTTCTTGGCGGTGTTGACCGCGATCCGGTAGAGCCAGGTGTAGAACTGGGCCTCTCCCCGGAACTGGGCCAGCGCACGGTAGGCACGGATGAAGGTCTCCTGCGCGATGTCCTCGACCAGGTCGACGTCGCGCACCATCCGCCCGATCAGCCGCTGGATGCGACGCTGGTACTTCAGCACCAGAAGGTCGTAGGCTCGGGAGTCGCCGGCTACCGTGCGCTCCACCAGCATCTGGTCGGTGTCGGCGGGACTGGGGGCGGCAACGGGCGGGATCAAGGTCATGGTTTCGCTGCCGGCGGCCGGGCCCCGGCCAGCGCGTCGGGTGTGGCGCGCGAATATACCGCACGGCGCAGGTCGCCCCAGCGTTCAGGGCAGGCCGCGCGATCGAGCCAGAGCCACTGGGCCGCGCCCCTGCCCTCGCCGCGGCCCTGCCAGCGCAGCAGCAGGGCCCGCTGCAGGTCCAGGCTGACCGCCAGCACGCCGGCCTCGGCCGCCAGAGCTGGCCAGAACCAGCCCCGGCCGTCCCAAGCCAGTTCGCCTTCGGGCAGGCGTCGCCACATGCGCAGAGCGCAGGCGCCGGCCAGGGCCAGCACGGCGGCCACCAGCAGTTGCGCCCCGGCCGAAGGGGCGGTCTGCCAGGCCCAGGCGGCCGCCGCGGCCGCGCCAAGCAGCCACAGCACCGCCAGAAGGACACCCGGCAAAGACGAACGCCCCACCGGGTAAGTCACCGATGGGGCGTTGTGCATGGAGAACAGGTCAGGCGCGCTTGAAGAACAGGGCCCACGTTTTTAAAGACGTTTAAAAACGAGTGTCCCGTTCGTGCCGCCGAACCCGAAGTTGTTCTTCACGGCCACGTCAATCTTCATGTCCCGCGCCGTGTTGGCGCAGTAGTCCAGGTCGCACTCCGGGTCCTGGTTGAAGATGTTGATGGTCGGCGGGCTCTTTTGCTGGTGGATCGCCAGCACGGTGAAAACCGATTCGATGCCGCCGGCGCCGCCCAGCAGGTGGCCGGTCATGGACTTGGTCGAATTGACAACCAGACTCTTCGCGGCATCGCCGAAAGCGGCCTTGATGGCGTTGGTTTCGTTCAGGTCACCCAGCGGCGTGGAGGTACCGTGGGCATTGAGGTACTGCACCTCGTCGGCATTGACGCCGGCATTGCGCAGCGCGCCCACCATGGAGCGGCGCGGGCCATCCACATCGGGTGCGGTCATGTGGTACGCGTCGGCGCTCATGCCGAATCCGGCAACCTCGGCATAGATCCTGGCGCCGCGCGCCTTGGCATGCTCGTACTCTTCCAGCACCAGCACACCGCCGCCCTCGCCCAGCACGAAGCCGTCGCGGTCCTTGTCCCAGGGGCGCGAAGCCGTCTTGGGATCGTCGTTGCGGGTGGACAGTGCCCTCGACGACGCGAACCCACCAATGCCCAGGGGTGAGATGGCGGCTTCAGCGCCACCGGCGACCATCACATCGGCGTCGCCGCACTCGATCAGGCGGGCCGACAGGCCAATGGCGTGCAGGCCTGTGGTGCAGGCCGTTACCACGGCGATGTTCGGGCCCTTGAATCCGTACTTGATCGACACGTGGCCGGAGATCATGTTGATGATCGAGGCCGGCACAAAAAACGGCGAGATGCGGCGCGGCCCGCGGTTGGTCAATTCGGCATGGGTCTGCTCGATCATCGGCAGGCCGCCGATGCCGGCGCCGATGTTCACGCCGATGCGCGTGGCCAGTTCCCCGTCCAGCGCCTCATTGGTGGGCAAGCCGCTGTCGGCCACCGCCTGGCAGGCCGCAGCCAGGCCCAGGTGGATGAACCTGTCCATGTGCCGGGCGTCCTTCTCGGGGATGTAGTCTCCGATGTTGAAGCCCTTGGCCTCGCCCGCGAACTTGCAGGCGAAGTTGCCTGCATCGAAGTGGGTGATGAGGTCAATGCCGGAATTGCCGGCAAGCAGATTGGCCCAGGATTGCTCCACCGTGTTGCCCACGGGGCTGACGCAGCCCAGGCCGGTCACGACGACACGGCGACGGCTCATTCCGGATCAGGCCTTCTGGTGGGTGTTGGCGTAATCGATGGCGTTCTGCACCGTGGTGATCTTCTCGGCGTCCTCATCCGGAATCTCGATGCCGAATTCGTCTTCCAGCGCCATCACCAGTTCCACCGTGTCGAGCGAATCGGCACCCAGATCTGCCACGAAGGCCTTTTCGCTGGTGACCTGGGACTCTTCCACGCCGAGTTGCTCGGCGATGATTTTTTTGACACGTGCTTCGATATCGCTCATGGTTCCCTCAAAGGGTTGTGAATGAATCCGTGATTTTAGCTGCCACGGGGTGCTTTTCCCCCGTGATCGCCGCCGGACGGATAAACCGGTTGTGAGTGACTGCTATGCCATGTACATGCCGCCATTGACGTGGAGCTCTTGTCCCGTCACATAGCCGGCCTGGGGCGAGGCAAGGAATGCCACAGCATGCGCAATATCGCCGGGTTTGCCCAGATGGCCCAGCGGAATCTGGCCCAGCAGCGCCTTTTGCTGCTCTTCGGGCAGGCCCGACGTCATGTCGGTCTCGATGAAGCCGGGCGCCACGCAATTGACCGTGATACCGCGGCTTCCCAATTCGCGCGCCAATGCGCGTGTCATGCCCGCCACGCCCGCCTTGGCGGCCGCGTAGTTGGCCTGGCCGGCGTTGCCCGAAGCGCCCACCACCGAAGTGATGCTGATGATGCGGCCGTAGCGCTGCTTCATCATGGTCCGCATGACCGCACGGCTCATCCGGAAGACGGCCTTGAGGTTGGTGTCCAGCACCGCATCCCAGTCCTCGTCCTTCAGCCGCATGGCCAGCATGTCGCGCGTGATGCCGGCGTTGTTGACCAGCACCTGCAGGCCACCGCGCTCCTTGACGATGCTGTCGATCAGGGCCTCGGCGGCGGCGACGTCATTGACGTCCAGCCTGGCGCCCTTGCAGCCGGCGTGAGCCGCCAGTGCGGCGCTGATCTTCTGGGCGCCCTCGTTGGTGGTGGCCGTGCCGATCACCTGCAGGCCGCGCTGCGCCAGTTCCAGGGCGATGGCCGCACCGATGCCGCGCGATGCGCCCGTGACCAGGGCGACCTGGCCTTCGAATTTGGTCTCGCTCATGCCAATGCTCCCTTCGCTTCGGCCAGCGTGGCGGGGTCGTACAGCGCCATGCCCGTGAGGTCGGCGTCAATGCGCTTGACCAGGCCGGCCAGCACCTTGCCGGGGCCGCACTCGACGATGGTGGTCAGGCCGCGCGCCTTGATGGCCTGCACGCACGCGACCCAGCGCACCGGCCCGAAAGCCTGCGCGTACAGGGCCGCGCGGATGCGGTCCGGGTCGGTCTCGACCTGGACCTCGATGTTGTTGATGAGCGGGATCTGCGGCGCCGCGAAAGCGGTCTGCGCCAGCTTGTCCTTGAGCTTTTCGGCCGCGGGCTTCATCAGGCTGGAATGAAAGGGTGCGGACACCGGCAGCAGCAGCGCACGTTTGGCGCCGTTGGCCTTGAGCACCTCGCAGGCCTTGTCCACCGCAGCCTTGCTGCCGGCGATCACGGTCTGGGCCGGATCGTTGAAGTTCACTGCCTCGACGACCTCGGCGGTATTGGCGCCGAAAGAGCGGGCCGCTTCGGCGCAGCCCTCGATGACTTTGTGCGCATCCATCCCCAGCACCGCCGCCATGGCGCCGGTACCCACCGGCACCGCGTCCTGCATGGCCTGGGCACGGAATCGCACCAGCGGCACGGCCTGGGCCAGCGTCAGCACGCCCGAGGCCACCAATGCGGAGTACTCGCCCAGCGAGTGGCCCGCCACCGCGGCCGGCGCAGCGCCACCTTCGGCCAGCCAGGCGCGGTAAGCGGCGATCGCCGCCACCAGCATCACGGGCTGGGTGTTGGTGGTCAGGGCCAGCGATTCCTTGGGGCCCTCCTTGATCAACAGGGCCAGATCCTGGTCCAGGGCATCGGAAGCTTCCCGCAGGGTCTGGGCCACGGCCGGGTGCTCGCCCCAGGCGTCGAGCATGCCAACCGACTGCGAGCCCTGGCCCGGAAACACGAAAGCAAAGGGTTTCATGCGCGTTTGCCTCAATGGATTGTGAAAGTGCGAAGCCGGTGGCTGGCGGGACTAGAAGTCCAGCAGCACCGCGCCCCAGGTGAAGCCACCGCCCACGCCCTCGAGCATGAGCGTGTCGCCCTTCTTGATCTTGCCGTTGCGCACCCAGGCATCGAGCGCCAGCGGGATCGATGCCGCCGAGGTGTTGCCATGCTGGTCCACCGTCACCACCACCTTGTCCATCGGCAGCTTCAGCTTCTTGGCCGTGCTCTGCATGATGCGGATGTTGGCCTGGTGGGGGATCAGCCAGTCGATGTCGGCTTCGGTCTTGCCGGCCTTGGCCAGCGTGGCGCGCGCCGCGTCCTCGAGCACGCCGACGGCGAGCTTGAAGACGGCCTGGCCGTCCATCTTGAGGACGGGATCGCCCAGCACCTGTCCGCCCGACACCGTGCCCGGAACGCACAGGATGCCCACGTGCTTGCCGTCGGCATGCAGGTCGCTCGCCAGGATGCCCGGGGTGTCCGATGCTTCCAGCACCACGGCGCCGGCGCCGTCGCCGAACAGCACGCAGGTCGTGCGGTCGCTGAAATCCAGGATGCGCGAGAACACTTCCGCGCCAATGACCAGCGCCTTGTTGGCAGCCCCGGTCTGGATCATGGAATCGGCCACCGTCAGCGCATAGACGAAGCCGCTGCAGACGGCCTGCACATCGAAAGCCGCGCAGCCACCGATGCCCAGCTTGTTCTGCAAGATGCAGGCGGCTGAGGGGAACACCATGTCCGGCGTCGAGGTCGCCACGATGATCAGGTCGATGTCGCTGGCCGGGATGCTGGCAGCTTCCAGGGCCTGGCGCGCAGCCTGCGCGCCCAGGTCACTGGTGGTGACATCCGGTGCAGCGAAATGGCGGGCCCGGATGCCGGTGCGCTCGACGATCCATTCGTCGGAGGTCTCGACACCCTTGGCGGCCAGTTCTGCCGCCAAGTCGGCGTTGGTCAGCCGGCGCGGCGGCAGGTAGCTGCCAGTGCCGGTGATGCGGGAATAGCGTCTCATAGAGGTTTCAGGTTGCGTCGGCCTCGAGGGGCGCTGCCTCGGCTTCCCGCACCAGCAGGGGCCGGGCATGGGCTATGCGCGCCTGGACCCGGTCCAGCAATTGATTTCGGGCCGCATCATACGCCCGGCCCAGGGCCTGCTCGAAAGCGAACTCGTCGGCCGAGCCATGGCTCTTGAACACCAGCCCGCGCAGCCCCAGCAGGGCCGCACCGTTGTAACGGCGGTAGTCGACGCGACTTTTAAACGCAGTTAAGACAGGTAAAGCAAAGATGCCTGCAATTTTTGTCAATGGGTTGCGGGAAAATTCCTCGCGGAGAAAGCCGCCAATCATGCTGGCCAGGCCTTCGCTGGTCTTCAAGGCGACATTGCCGACGAAACCGTCACAGACCACGATGTCGGTCGTCCCCTTGAAAATGTCGTTGCCTTCGACATTTCCGTAAAAATTCAAATCTCCGGAATTGGCTGCAGATCGCAGCAATTCACCTGCTTTTTTGATGACATCGTTGCCCTTGATGACTTCTTCACCGATGTTGAGCAGGCCGACCGAGGGCTGGTCTTCATTCTTCAGAGCCGACACCAGGGCCGAGCCCATGACGGCGAACTGCAGCAGGTGGTGTTCGGTGCAGTCGACATTGGCGCCCAGGTCCAGCACCGTGGTGGAGCCGCCCTTGGCATTGGGCAGGGGCGAGGCGATGGCGGGGCGGTCGATGCCGTCCAGAGTCTTGAGAAGGTAACGCGCCAGCGCCATCAGGGCGCCGGTGTTGCCGGCGGACACTGCCGCCTGGGCCTGGCCGTCCTTGACCTGCTGGATGGCCACGCGCATCGAAGAATCCCTCTTCTTGCGCAGCGCCACTTCGACGCTATCGTCCATGGCCACCACTTCGCTGGCCGCGACGATACGCGCGCGCGGGTGACTGAAGGCCTGCAGGCTGGCCGGGGCGCCCACCAGCAGCAGGCGGGCATCAGGATGGTGGTCGAGGAATTGCCGGCAGGCAGCGAGGGTGACGCGGGGACCGTGGTCGCCCCCCATGCAATCGACAGCCAGTGTGGTCATGGACTCAAATGTAGAGCGAGACGGGGCGGCCGAACCCAAACAAAAGGCCCGTGCTGCGCAAAGCGCGGCACCGGGCCTTGGAGGCTACGAAGCGCAATCAGGCTTCGTTCTTGGTCTTGAGCACCTTGCGGCCACGGTAGAAGCCGGTCGGGCTGATGTGGTGGCGCAGGTGGGTTTCGCCGGTGGTCGGTTCCACGGCGATGCCCGGCACCACGAGGGCGTTGTGCGAGCGGTGCATGCCGCGCTTGGACGGGGACTTTTTGTTCTGCTGGACGGCCATGATGGGCTCCTGGACTTTGGGCCCGGCGCCATGGGCGCTGGGCGGGTTAATCGATTGGGTTGGCGGGAACGCACGGGAAGCCGGACGGCCGTTCAGCGCGAAGCCCGCAATTATAGCCCAAGCTGTTGATTTTCCTAAGATTTACCAGTTTTGAGCTTTTCCAGCTGGGCGAAGGGGTTGTCGCGCGCCCCTGCAGCGGCCTCAAAGTCCTTGTCGGCCACGGTCAGCTTGACCGGCTCCGGACAGGCCTCATGGCGCGGGACCACCGGCATCTCCATCAGCAATTCGTCCTCGACCAGTTCGGCCAGGTCGAAGCTGGCCGACAGGGCCAGCAGGTCTTCCTCGGCCTCGTCGTCCTGGGCCGCCGCGGTCTCCTCGTCGGCCACGAAGCGGAATGACCGGTCGACCGTCACAGCCACATCCACCGGCCCCAGGCAGCGCTGGCAGACCAGTGGCAGCGTGGCATCGGCCTGCAGATGCAGCCAGACCTGAGGATTCACATGCTCTGCATTGCGCAACTCGCCCTGGGCCGCCCACGCCAGGGGCAGGCCGGCGCCACGGCCCTGGGTTTCGGCCAGCAAGCGGGGGTATTGGTCGAGCGTGTCCCGACCGGCCAGTTGCGCGCCCTCTTCGGCAAAGCTTTTGATATCGAGCCGGCGTGCGGCGAACTCTTTGTTCATGCAGCCAGTGTAAGAGAATCGCCCCATGCCCGAGACCCCTGCCACCGCTGCCCCTCCCTCCCCCAACCGCCTGCTCGTGCTGGGCTCCACCTCGCGCTACCGGCGCGAATTGCTGACCCGACTGGGCCTGCCCTTCGAGGTGGCAGCGCCCGAGGTCGATGAAACCCCGCAAGCCGGTGAAGCGCCAGCGGTGCTGGCGCGGCGGCTGGCGCTGGAAAAGGCGCGCGCGGTGGCGCGGCGCTTTCCCCAGGCGGTGGTGATCGGCTCGGACCAGGTGGCCGACCTGGCGGGTGAAAGCCTGGGCAAGCCCGGCAACCACGCCAACGCGACCGCGCAGCTGCGGCGCATGCGCGGCCAGACGGTGGTGTTCCAGACCGCTCTGGCCGTGGTCTGTGTGGAAAGCGGCTTCGAGCAGCTTGATCTGGCGCCCGTGCGCGTGCAATTCCGCGACCTGTCCGACGCCGAGATCGAGGCCTATCTGCAGGCCGAGCAGCCCTATGACTGCGCCGGCAGCGCCAAGAGCGAGGGCCTGGGCATCGCCCTGCTGGAGTCCATCGCCAGCGACGACCCCACGGCCCTGGTGGGCCTGCCCCTGATCCGCACCTGCCGGATGTTGCGCGCCGCCGGCCTGAGGGTGATCTGATGGCCAGCCTGGGCAAGCTGCTGCTGGTGCCGGCGCCGCTGGACTTCGGCTGCGATGTGCAGGCGCCGCTGTCGGACGCCCTGCCCGACGCCACGCTGGCCGCCGCCGCCGGCCTGGACCACTGGATCTGCGAGAACGCCAAGTCCACCCGCGCCTACCTCAAGCGGGTGCACGAGATCCACCCCCTGGTCAAACCCGTGCAGGAGCAGGTGATCACCGAACTGCCGCGCGAGGTCCACAAAAAGGGTGACCACGCAGTGGCTTACGACGCCAGGCCCCTGCTGGCGCCGGCCCTGCAAGGCCACGACATCGGCCTGGTCAGCGAGGCCGGCATGCCGGCCATCGCCGACCCCGGCGCCTCGGTGGTGCGCGCCGCCCACGACATGGGCCTGCAGGTGCAGCCGTTGGTGGGCCCGGTGTCCTTGCTGCTGGCCCTGGCCGCCAGCGGCCTGAACGGTCAGAGTTTCGCCTTCGTGGGCTACCTGCCGCAGGACGCCGTCGAGCGCGCCAAGCGCATCCGCGAGCTCGAATCCCTGGCCTTGAAGAGCGGCCAGACCCAGTTGTTCATCGAGACGCCCTACCGCAACCTGGCGCTGTGGACGGCGCTGGTGCAGACGCTGCAGCCCAACACGCGGCTGGCCGTGGCCAGCGGCCTGACCCTGCCGCGCGCCCTGGTGCGCAGCGACACGGTCAAGGGCTGGAAGCAAAAACCGGCACCGCTGGACGGCGATACGCCGGCTGTGTTTTTGCTGGGACGCTAGGCGCTCAGCGCAGCGCCGGTGCGGTCTTGAGCGCGCGCATGGCGCCCTCGCCCATCGCCGCGCCGAACTTCTTGACCAGGCGCTCGGCCACGTTGTCGCGCCGGGTGTAGTCGACCAGGTCCTCGGCCTTGACCACTTCACGCGCGACGAAGTCCAGGTTGCCCAGCTGGTCGGCCAGGCCCATCTCCACCGCCTGCTGGCCGGTCCAGAACAGGCCGCTGAACAGCTCGGGGGTTTCTTTCAGCCGCTTGCCGCGGCCGGCCTTGACGGTGTCGATGAACTGCTTGTGGACCAGGTCCAGCATCTGCTGCGCATGGGCGCGCTGCTTGTCGGTCTGCGGGCTGAAGGGGTCGAGGAAGCCCTTGTTCTCGCCGGCCGTCATCAGGCGACGCTCCACGCCCAGCTTCTCCATGATGCCGACGAAGCCAAAGCCGTCCATCAGCACGCCGATGCTGCCGACGATGCTGGCCTTGTCGACGAAGATCTTGTCGGCTGCCGCCGCGATGTAGTAGGCCGCCGAGGCGCAGGACTCTTCCACCACCGCGTAGACCGGCTTCTTGTACTTGGCCTTCAGGCGCTTGATCTCGTCGTTGATGATGCCGGCCTGCACCGGGCTGCCGCCCGGCGAGTTAATCAGCAGCACCAGGGCCTGGGCCCCGGTGTCCTCGAAGGCGGCGCGCATGGCGGCCACCACGAACTCGGCGCTGGCGTCCGAGCCCTCGGCGATCTCGCCCTTGATCTCGATCACGGCCGTGTGCGGCAGCGACTTGTCGGCGCTGCTCGGGCCGCCCCGGCCTATCGCCATCCACAACAGCACGACCAGGAACACCAGCCAGGCCAGCCGCACGAAAGTGCGCCAGCGCCGCGCGCTGCGCTGCTCAGCCAGCGTGGCAAACAACAGCCGCTCCATCGTGGAGTGCTCCCAGCCGGGCTTTCCAGCTTCATTTTTGATAGCAGATCGCGAAGATTCGGCGGGGGCTACAGCCGGATTTCCTTCGTCAGAAGGGCCGGGCGGCAGGGATTCGTTCATGGTCAGAATGCCAGGGGATGGAGGTTGTGGGCAGTATGCCAGTGCACGACACCATCATGCTCGGTGAGGTTGATCTTGAGCAGGCCGCCGCGGCAAGGCCCGCCGGCACACTCACCGGTGTCGGGGCGGTAGGCCGCGCCGTGGGTGGCGCACAGCAGCCAGCGGCCGCTGTCGTCGAAAAAGCGGTTGGGCTGGTAGTCCATTTCCATGGCCACATGGGCGCAGCGGTTCAGGTAAGCATGCACTCGGCCTTCGAAGCGCACCGCAAACGCGCGGCAAGTCTGGCCGCCGGCCACCACATCGAAGGGCACGGCCTCACCGCCCTCCACCAGGTCGGCGCTATTGCACAGCGCGACGGCCTGCTCCATCACATCAGGCGTTGGCCAGCAGCCATTGCTGCAGGTCGGCGACCGAATGGGCCACGTGCAGCGGCGCCAGGGCGTCGAAGGTCGAAGCGTCGTGGGCGCCATAGCTCACGCCCACGCTGGGGCAGCCGGCATTGCGCGCCATCAGCAGGTCGTGGGTGGTGTCGCCAATCATCAGGGTGCGCGCCGGCTCCGTGCCGAACTCGGCCATCAGTTCGCGCAGCATCAGCGGATCGGGCTTGCCTGCCGTCTCGTCGGCGGTGCGCGAGCCGTCGAAAACCCCGTACAGCTCGGGCGTGCGCAGCACCTCGTCCAGGCCGCGTCGCGACTTGCCCGTCGCCACAGCCAGCAGGTGGCCGCGCTCGCGCAGCTGCTGCAGCAGCGCCATCACGCCGGCGAAGAAACTCATGTCGTTCTGGTGCGCCATGTAGTGCTGGCGATAGCGCGCACCCAGCTGCGGGTACTTGTCCGCCGGCACATCCGGCGCGGCATGGGCCAGGGCCTGCGTCAGGCCCATGCCGATCACGTAGGCGGCGGCCTGGTCGGTCGGCATGGTGCCGCCCACGTCGACCACCGCCCGCTGGATGCAGCGCACGATGATCTGGGTGGAATCGAACAGGGTGCCGTCCCAGTCGAAGGCAATGAGGTCAAACTGGCGCAGGCGCTGGGACATGGTCAACGAAGGACTTCAGTTCGGCAGGCAGCTCAGCCTGCAATTCGATGCGTTCGGCCGTGGCCGGGTGGTTGAACTGTAACCGCCAAGCATGCAGGAACATGCGCTTGAGGCCTCGCTTTTGCAGCGCCTTGTTGTGCTCGAAATCGCCGTACTTGTCGTCGCCGGCGATCGGGTGGCCCTGGGACGCCAGGTGGACGCGAATCTGGTGGGTACGGCCGGTCTTGATGGTCACTTCCAGCAGGCTGAAGCCCTCGAGCTTTTGGGCCACCTTCACCAGGGTGATGGCGCGCATGCCATCGGGGTCGTCCTTGGCCACCACCTTGACGCGGCGCTCGCCGTCGGCCTGCAGGTACTTGTGCAGCGGCGTATCGATCACCTTCTTGTTGGCCGGCCAGGCGCCCGTGACCAGGGCCAGGTAGGTCTTGCCGGTCTCGCGCTCGCGGAACTGGTCCTGCAGCCCGGTCAGCGCCGAGCGCTTCTTGGCCAGCAGCAGGATGCCCGAGGTTTCGCGGTCCAGCCGGTGCACCAGTTCCAGGAAGCGCGCCGCCGGACGCGCCTGGCGCAGCTGCTCGATCACGCCAAAGCTCACGCCGCTGCCGCCGTGCACGGCCACGCCGGCCGGCTTGTCGATGGCCAGCACATGCTCGTCCTCCAGCAGCACCGGGAATTCGCGCGGCGGCGCCGGCCGCTCCAGCTTGTCGGCCGCTTTCTGCGAGGTGCGCACCGGCGGCAGCCGCACCACATCGCCGGCCTCGACCCGGGTATCGGCACCGGCCCTGCCCTTGTTCACCCGCACCTCGCCGCTGCGGATGATGCGGTAGACATGGGTCTTGGGCACGCCCTTGAGCTGGCGCAGCAGGAAGTTGTCCAGCCGCTGGCCTGCGCCGTCCTCGTCCACGGTGACGCTGCTGGCCTGCGGCACCGCCAGGACTGCGGGCGCCGCCATCTGGGTGGAAACTGCAGCCGTTTTTGTGACGGCCTTTCCAGGGGGCTTGCTGCCCCCTATAATGTGTTTCACTAGCGTAACGCCGTAAGTGGTTGATTTGCCTGGAGTTTAGTCCACGCACCTCCACCGGACACGCTGGAAGGTCGATGCCGACGTCGTTTTCCCCAGCAGACCGCAAGCCAGATGCTTGCGGTGGCCGGGCCAAATGCCGGAGATGCCGACACTTTGAAACACTGATACGGAATACCAGCCCGCCAGCTTCGATCAAGCTGCGGGCGGATCAAAGCGAGAACTTCTGTGTTGATGGCAATCATCCTGGCCTGCTGGCGGTGGCTCACAGCCCCCGCCGAAGGCATGGAAACGCCCGCAACCCGCATCCTGTGCGCACAGCCTGCTACGAATTTTGTAGCCCCCCTGTGCCGCCTCCGGCTCGCCCCCATCCACGCGCCCCCGCCCCGCAAGCCGAGTTAAAGACTCCGCTCGCGTACGGTCACGGCAATTCCATCCGTTTCGAAGCGTCTGCCAGGCATCGTTGACCCCTAAAGGGTCTGTTGAAGTCATTTTGACTTCGCGAGAGACTGAGAAAAGGTGACGCAATGAAGCGGATGCTGATCAATGCCACGCAGGCGGAAGAACGCCGGCTGGCCATCGTCGATGGACAAAAACTCCTCGACTACGAAATCGAGATCGAAGGGCGCGAACAGCGCAAGGGCAACATCTACAAGGCCGTGGTGACGCGGGTCGAGCCCTCGCTCGAAGCCTGCTTCGTCGACTACGGCGAAGACCGCCACGGCTTCCTGCCGTTCAAGGAAATCTCCAAGCAGTATTTCCAGCAGGGCGTCTCGCCCAGCCAGGCACGCATCAACGAGGCGATCAAGGAAGGCCAGGAACTGCTGGTCCAGGTCGAGAAGGAAGAGCGCGGCAACAAGGGCGCGGCCCTGACCACCTTCATCTCGCTGGCCGGCCGCTACGTCGTGCTGATGCCCAACAACCCGCGCGGCGGCGGCGTCAGCCGGCGCATCGAGGGCGACGACCGGGCCGAGCTCAAGGAGAACATGGACCAGTTGGAATACCCCAACGGCATGTCCATCATCGCGCGCACCGCCGGCATCGGCCGCAGCGCGCCCGAACTGCAATGGGACCTGAACTACCTGCTCAAGCTGTGGGGCGCCATCGACGGCGCTTCCACGGGCGGCAAGGGCGCCTTCCTGATCTACCAGGAGTCGTCGCTGGTCATCCGCGCCATCCGTGATTACTTCAATCACGACATCGGCGACATCCTGATCGACACCGACGACATCTACGACCAGGCCCAGCAGTTCATGGCCCACGTGATGCCCGAGCACGCGGCACGCGTCAAGCGCTACCGCGACGACGCCGCCCTGTTCTCGCGCTTCCAGATCGAGCACCAGATCGAGTCGGCCTATGCCCGTGAAGTCAAGCTGCCCTCGGGCGGCGTCATCGTCATCGACCACACCGAAGCGCTGGTCTCCATCGACGTCAACTCGGCCCGCGCCATCAAGGGCGGCGACATCGAGGAAACCGCCACCCGCACCAACCTGGAAGCCGCCGACGAAGTGGCCCGCCAGATGCGCTTGCGCGACCTGGGCGGCCTGATCGTCATCGACTTCATCGACATGGAAGAGTCGAAGAACCGCCGCGAGGTGGAAAGCCGCCTGCGCGATGCGCTGCGGCAAGACCGTGCACGCGTGCAGTTCGGCACCATCAGCAAGTTCGGCCTGATGGAGATGAGCCGCCAGCGCCTGCGCCCCGCGCTGAGCGAAGGCGCTTCCATCCCCTGCCCGCGCTGCGGCGGCCACGGCCACATCCGTGACACCGAGAGCTCTGCCCTGCAGATCCTGCGCATCATCCAGGAAGAGTCGATGAAGGACGGCACGGCCGCCGTGCACGTGCAAGTGCCGGTGGAAGTCGCGTCCTTCCTGCTCAACGAAAAGCGCGCCGAGATCGCCAAGATCGAGCTCAAGCAGCGCATCGGCGTGATCATGGTGCCCAACAAGTCGCTGGAAACCCCGCACTACAAGCTCGAGCGCCTCAAGCACGACGACCCGCGCCTGGACAACCTGCAGGCCAGCTACGCGATGGCCGAGGAGGTCGAGGACCCGACCACGGTGACGCGCCGCTCGCAGGAGCGTCAGAACAAGCAGGAGCCGGTGATCAAGGGCGTGCTGCCCGACGCGCCAGCGCCCATCGCCGTGCCCAAGCCGGAGCCGGTCAAAGCCGCCGTTCAACCGGCCGCTGCCCGTACGCCGCAACCCGCAGCCCGCGCACCCGCGCCCGCCGCAGCAGCACCGGCCGAGGCCGGCTTCTTTGGCTGGGTCAAAAACCTGCTGGGCATTGCCCCGGCACCGGCCGCCGCCAAGCCTGCCACGCCCGCAGCAGCTGAGCCCAAGCGCGAAGAACGCCGCGAAGGCCGTGGCGGCCGCGACGGCGAGCGCCGTGATGGCCGCCGTGGCGAAGGCCGCGGTGAAGGTCGTGGCGAAGGCCGCGGTGAAGGTCGTGGCGAAGGCCGCAATGAGCGCGGCGGACGCCGCGGTGGCCGTGACGGCGAGCCGCGCCGTGACACCCGCGAGGGCCAGCCGGCACGCGCCGAGGGCGCCGAAGGCCAGCCGCGCAACACCGAAGGCCGCGCCCGCGATGGAGAACAACGCCGCGGTGAACGCAACGAACCACGTGAGAACCGTGAGCCGCGTGAAGCCCGTGAGGGCCGTGAACCCCGCGAGAGCCGCGAGCCGCGTGAAGGCCGTGAACCTCGTGAGCCGCGCGAAGGCCGCGGCGAAGGCCGTGGCCCGCGCGGCGAACGCCGCGATGGCGACGCCCGTCCGGCCCTGGACGGCGCTGCAACCGGCGTGCCTGCCGGCAACGAGGCTGGCACCGAAGTGCGCAACGAGCGTCCCTCGCGTGGCGAACGCGGCGAGCGTGGTGAGCGCGGCGAAGGCCGGCGCGAACGCGGCGAGCGCCGCAATGACCGCGGCCCGCGTGAAGCGTCTGCCGGTGGTGGCACGGTGGAAGCCGCTGCCCTGGCCGGCGCCGCCGGTTCGGTCGGCGCGGTGACCGACAACGGCAGCCAGCAGGCGCCCGCCGCCAATGCTGTGCTGGAGTCACACACCCACCAGGACGGCCAGCAGGACAACCGCGGCGACGCGCCGGAAGGCCAGGAAGGCGAACGCCGCGAGCGCCGCTCGCGCGACCGCTACGGCCGTGACCGCCGCGAGCGCGGCGAGCGCCCGGCACGCGAAGACGGCACCCAGGCTGAAGCACCCGCCGCCGACCAGGGCCCTGCGCTGGAGGGCGACGAGGTGCGCCGTCCGCGCTACGCCACCGGCTTCGTGGCGGAAGACGCTGCAGCAGCCGCGCAAGCGCCCACCGTGGCTGCAGAGCCGGTGCGCGCATCTGCACCCGTGGCCGCACCCGCACCCGCACCTGCACCTGCACCCGTCGCTGCCCCGGCTCCTGTTGCCAAGAGCGGTCTGCCCAAGGTTGGCGCCTTCGACCTGCCGGTCGAGCAGCTCAACCAGGTGGCTGGTGGCTCGGGCCTGCAATGGGTGAACTCGGACACCGCCAAGATCGCTGCCGTGCAGGCAGCCATCGCGGCCGAGGTCAAGCCGGTCCATGTGCCGCGCGAGCGTCCGCCCGCGGTGGTGATCGAGCAGGCACCGCTGGTGCTGGTCGAGACCAAGCGCGATCTGGGCAACATGCAGTTGCCGTTCGAAAACCCCAAGTCCTGATCGCAGGCGCCGCTGGCGCCTGACGCAAAAGGCCCGGTTGCAGCGATGCACCGGGCCTTTTCTTTTGTGCCGCCCCTTGAGGGCCTGTTCAGGCCTCAGTCGCCGGCCGCGCGCTTCCAGGCCTGGGCGGCCATGACGGCATCGCCGCGCGCATCGGCTAGCGTGGCCAGCGCGCGCCAGGCATTGCGGTACAGCTTCGCGTCCTGCAGCGCCATCGCGGCCTGGGTCAGCAGCTGCTGGGCCTTGCCCCAGAGCTGGCGCTTCATGCAGGCCATGCCCGCCAGGTATTGCAAGCTGGCGTCGCGCGGATTGGCGCGGGCTGCCGCCTCCAGACGCGCCAGCCAGGCGGCATCGATGGAATCGAGCCCGCCCTCGAGCGCCTGCACCAGCCGCACCTTGAGGCCATCGCCCAGGCCGGCCTGCTGCTCCCACACCGGTAGCAACCAGTCGCGCCCGGTCTGGGCGTCGCCGCCCAGCGTCACCAGCCGTTGCGCAGCATGGATGGCCAGCTCGGGCATCAGGCGCTCGGCCGGCTCCAGCGAAGCCCAGGCGCGCCGCAGCTGGGCTTCATCATGGGCGCCATTGAGCAGGTCGACCGCCAGGCCGCGCACGATGCTCTGCGCGGCGCCCGGCGAGAACGCCCGGTGCTTGGCCAGCAGGCGCGCCGTCTCCAGCGCCTCGCCTGTGTGGCGGGCCAGCCGCGCCGCCTTGAGTTTCATGCGCAGGGCCAGGGTGCGCCGCGCTGCGCCCTGCGGCAGGTCCTTGAGCCAGGCCATGGCGGCATGCGGCTCGTGGTCGTCCAGTGACCAGCGCGCCGCGCGCATCAGGGCGCCTTCCTGCATCTCCTGGGCATCGCGCTCGGCAGCCTGCTGCAGCGCCAGCTGCAGGTGTTCGTCCCGCGCCGGCTTGTCCTGCAAGGCCTGAGCGCTCTCGGCCACCAGCAGGTGGGCCAGGGTGCGCACCCGGCCGGCGGCGGCCAGGGGCTCGGCGCCGGCGGCCAGCGATTTCTCCTGGGCCAGCGCGCCCTCGGCCGCCTTGCGCGCGCGGATGAAGCGGCCGGCCAGCATGTGCGCGATCGATTCGAGCAGGAAGGCGTGCATGGCGCGCTCCTTCTGCTGCGAGCGCCAGCGCAGCGCCTGGCGCGGCAGGTCGAACAGCGCCGCCAGCGCGCCCAGCGCGGCATGCAGGAACACAAAGGCCGCGAATAGCAGCAGCAGCACCAGGTTGAGCGAGAGGTCGACCCGGTAAGGCGGCCAGAACAGCGTGACTGTGCCCTGGTTGTTGCCGGCGAACAGGGCGATCGCCACCGCCACACCGAACAGGGCCAGGAGCCAGAGGGCTGCGCGCATGGTCCTGCCTCAGCTCCGCATCACCGGCCGGCGGCCGCTGTCGCCAGCACCGCCAGGGTTTCGTCGATCGGCGGCAGTTCCACCGAACGCAGCTGGGCCTGCAACTGCTGCAGCAGTGTTGCAGCGGCCTGGGTCTTGCGCGAGGCCGGATCGAAATAGCGGTTGAGCGCGGCCGCAGCGCCGGCCACATCGGCGCGGGCCGAGGCGGTCTGGCGCGCCAGCAGGCCCAGCCTGGCATTGAGCAGCTTGAGCTTGAGGTTCTCGCGCAGGAAGAAGGCCTGCTCGGGCGCCAGCAGCACGGCCTCGGGCTGGTCGATGCGGCTGACCCGCACCAGGCTGCGGGCTTCCTCGCGCAGCACGCCCAGGGCGCGCTGCCACCATTGGTCCGGCACCGGCGCAGCATCGCGGCGCATGCCCGCAGCGCTGGATGCCACGGCATTGGCCACCGGCAGGTCATCGACCTGGCGGACCAGCTCGTCGAGCTTGAGCAGCAGGCCGGGCACGTCGGCGATGCTGGCGGCCTTGACCCTCTCGATGTCGCGCGCGATGGCCGCGCGCACCCGCGCCAGCCGCGGCTGGGCGGCGCGTGCCAGCCGCTGGTCGGCTGTGCGCAAGGCCGCCAGCATGGGCTCGACGCTCAGGGTCAGCTGGGCCTGCTGCTGCGCCAGCCGCACTGCGGACTCGATGTCGACCACCAGGTTCTCATCGCGCGAGCGCGACAGGCTCTGCATCAGCTCCTCGATCTGGCTGCGCTGCAGGGCGACCTCGGTCACGCGGCTCTCGATGACGGCCTGGCGGGCGGCGGTTTCGCGCGCCAGCTCCTGCGCCTGCTTGGCCAGCGCGCGGGCCTCAATGGCATTGGCGCCGGAGTCAGCGCTCTGGCGCGCCAGCTGTTCCTGGATGGTGGAGAGCTTTTGCCAGAGCAGCACGCTGGCGGCCAGCGCCAGCACCGCCAGCACCAGGGCGGCGGACAGCGCCAGGCGCGACACTGGGCGCGGCCCGTGCGGCAACGGCGCGGCGGGCGCGGCCACGATGTCCAGCGCTGCCGCAGGCGCGGGCGGCACGGGATCGCTGGCGGGCTCGGCAGTCGCAGTCATTCAATCGATTCTAGGGCCGCCGCCACAGCGTCCACGGCGGGACGTGACTCGCAAACAACACCGAAACCGGCACTGCGTGCGGCCTGGGCGATGCGCGGATGCGTGACCAGGGCACGCGCACGCGACCAGTCCTGCCCGGGCAGTGCACGCTCCAGGTGGGCCAATGCCTCCGAGCTGCTGAACAGCCACACCGAACCGTCGTGCGCAGCGCTGCGCGCCAGGGCCAGCTGCTGCGCGTCCAGCACCGGCGCGTGGCGCAAGTAGGCCACCACGGTGTCGACCTGCACACCCGAGCGCAGCAGCTGCGCCATGAGCCAGTCACGGCCGGCCGCCTGGCCGCTGGCATCGCCGCCGCGCACGACCAGCACGCGTGTCCCCGCGCCCAGCTGGCCGCCGACCTGCTGCCACAGGGCTTCGGAATCGAATTGCGCGGCCTGCGCGGCCGGAGAATCGACCAGCCTGGCGTCCAGTCCGGCGGCAAGCAAGGCCTCGCGGGTCCCCGGGCCGGGCGCCCATGCTCTTGTTTTAATAGCACCCCACGCCCATTGGACGGGAGCTACAGCCGGTTTTTGCTCAAAAAAGTGGCGCACGGCATTGCCGCTGACAAACATCAGGGCGGCCCAGTCGCCCAGCTGCTGCCAGGCGCGCTGCAGGGGCCGGGGATCGGGCGCGGCGGCAATGGCGATCAGGGGCAGCGACGCCACCGTGTGGCCGCGCGCCTGCAGCGCCTGGCGCCAGGGCTCGGCATCGGTCTGCGGCCGGGTCAGGACCAGCCGGGCCATCAGCGCTTGCCGGCCATGGCCGCGTTCAGCGGGCGCCCGCGGCGCGCAATCGGGCGGCCACCTCGGTGCCCAGCGCCGCGGCCTGCTCCAGGTCGGCCACCACGGCCGCCGAGCGGACGCGCACCAGCGGCGCCTGGCCGTCCGGGTCGCCCCAGGCGGCGCGCAGCTGCAGGTACTCGCCGGAATAGACGGCGAAAGCCGCCAGCGGCATCGAGCAGCTGCCGCCCATGGCGCGGCTGACGGCGCGCTCGGCCGCCACCGCCATCCAGCTGCGCTGGTCCGACAGCGGCGCCAAAGCCTCGATCAGTTCCTTGCGCTCGGCACGCACCTCGATGCCCAGCGCGCCCTGGCCGGCGGCCGGCAGCATCTTCTCGGGCTCGAAGACCTGGGCGATGCGCTCGCCCAGGCCCAGGCGCTTGAGGCCGGCGGCCGCCAGCACGATGGCGTCGTACTGGCCGTCATCGAGCTTGCGCAGCCGCGTGTCGAGATTGCCGCGCAACGGCTCGATGCGCAGATCGGGGCGCAGGTCGCGCAATAGCACCACGCGGCGCAGGCTCGACGTGCCCACCACGGCCCCCCGGGGCAAGGCATCCAGGCTGGCGAAGCGGTTGGAGACGAAGGCATCGCGCGGGTCCTCGCGCTCCATCACACAGGCCAGAACAAAGCCTTCGGGCAGGTCCATGGGCACGTCCTTGAGGGAGTGCACGGCCAGGTCGGCACGGCCCTCCTCCAGGGCGACTTCCAGCTCCTTGACGAACAGGCCCTTGCCGCCGACCTTGCTGAGCGACCGGTCCAGGATCTGGTCGCCCTTGGTGGTCATGCCCAGCAGCGAGACCTCATGGCCCAGAGGCTGCAGCAGGGCCTTGACATGTTCGGCCTGCCAGTGGGCCAGGCGGCTTTCGCGGGTGGCAATGCGCAGCGTGCTCAATCTCGTAACCGGTTGGTAATGCGTGGGGGTAGGCGATGCTAGCATGGGCCCTGCTCAAAAACTAAGCAGCGCCGCAGCGCCAACTCCATGCCGCCGACCCCGCCATCGCCCGCCGTTTCCCCCTCCCGCCGTGCCCGCGACAACGAACGCCCCCTGCTGGAGGACATCCGCCAGCTGGGCCGCATCCTGGGCGACGTGATCCGCGAGCAGGAAGGCATTGAAGCCTATGAGCTGGTCGAGCGCATCCGCAAGCTGTCGGTGGCCTTCCGGCGCGACGCCGACCACGAGGCCGACAAGGCGCTCAAGCAGCTTCTGAAGTCGCTCTCGAGCGACCAGGCCGTCAGCGTGATCCGCGCCTTCACCTACTTCAGCCACCTGGCCAACCTGGCCGAGGACAGGCACCACATCCGCCGCCGCGCGGTGCACGAGCGCGCCGGCGACACCCAGGAAGGCAGCATCGAGGTGGCGCTGGCGCGGCTGCGCTGGGCCGGCATCGGCGCGCGCGCCGTCTCGCAGTCGCTGGCCCACAGCTTCGTCTCACCGGTGCTCACAGCCCATCCCACGGAAGTGCAGCGCAAGAGCATCCTGGATGCCGAGCGCGACATCGCCAAGCTGCTGACCGAGCGCGACGAGATCAAGACCCGCGCCCAGCCCAAGGACGCGCTGGCGCCGCGCGAGCTGGCCGCCAACGAGGCGCAAATCCGCGCCCGCGTGATGCAGCTGTGGCAGACCCGCTTGTTGCGCACCTCCAAGCTCACCGTGGCCGACGAGGTCGAGAACGCCCTGTCCTACTACGAGGCCACCTTCCTGCGCGAGATCCCCAAACTCTACGCCGAGCTGGAGCGCGAGCTGGGCCAGTGGCCGGTGGCGAGCTTCCTGCGCATGGGCCAGTGGATAGGCGGCGACCGCGACGGCAATCCCAACGTCACAGCGCAGACGCTGGAGCATGCCCTGCGCCGGCAATGCGAGGTGGCACTGCGCCACTATCTGACCGAGGTGCATCTGCTGGGCAGCGAGCTGTCGCTGTCGGCCCTGCTGGTGGGCGTGGAGCCGGCCATGCAGGCCCTGGCCGAGCGCTCGCCCGACACCAACGAGCACCGCCAGGACGAGCCCTACCGGCGCGCCCTGACCGGCATGTACGCGCGGCTGGCGGCCAGCCTCAAGCAGCTCACCGGCGGCGAGGCGGCGCGCCACGCGGTCGCGCCGCAGGACCCTTACACCAGCGCCGAGGAATTCCTGGCCGATCTGCGCACCATCCGCGACTCGCTGCTGGCCCGCCATGCAGGCGCGCTGGCGGCGCAGCGCCTGCACCCGCTGCTGCGTGCGGTGGAGGTGTTCGGCTTTCATCTGGCCACGCTGGACCTGCGGCAAAGCTCGGACAAGCACGAGGAGGTGGTGGCCGAGCTGCTGGCCACGGCGCGCATCGAGCCGCGCTACGGCAAGCTCACGGAGGCGCAGCGGCGCGAGCTGCTGGTCTCGCTGCTGTCGGACGCCCGGCCGCTGCGCGTGGTCGGCGCGCAGTACACCGAGCACACGCAGCGCGAGCTGGCCATCTTCGAGGCCGCCAGGCGCTCCCGCGAGCTGTATGGCGCCCAGGCCATCCGCCACTACATCATCAGCCACACCGAGACCGTGAGCGACCTGCTGGAGGTGCTGCTACTGCAAAAGGAAGTGGGCCTGATGCACGGCACGCTGGACAGCAAAACCAGCGCCGACCTGATCGTGGTGCCGCTGTTCGAGACCATCGAGGATCTGCGCAACGCCGCGCCCATCATGCGCGAGTTCTATGCCCTGCCGGGCATCGCGCAGCTGGTGCAGCGTTCGGGCGCCGAGCAGGACATCATGCTGGGCTACAGCGACAGCAACAAGGACGGCGGCATCTTCACCAGCAACTGGGAGCTGTACCGCGCCGAGATCGCCCTGGTGGAGCTGTTCGACCAGTTGGCCAATTCGCACAACATCCAGCTGCGCATGTTCCACGGCCGTGGCGGCACCGTCGGCCGCGGCGGCGGCCCCAGCTACCAGGCCATCCTGGCCCAGCCGCCCGGCACGGTGCGCGGCCAGATCCGCCTGACCGAGCAGGGCGAGGTGATCGGCTCCAAGTACGCCAACCCGGAGATCGGCCGGCGCAACCTCGAGACCCTCGTGGCCGCCACGCTGGAGGCCACGCTGCTGCAGCCGACCAAGCCGGCGACCAAGGCCTTCCTGCAGGCGGCGCAAATCCTGTCGCAAGACAGCATGGCGGCCTACCGCGCCCTGGTCTATGAAACACCAGGCTTCACCGACTACTTCTTCGGCGCCACACCCATCCGCGAGATAGCCGGACTGAACATCGGCTCGCGGCCGGCATCACGCAAGCCCTCGCAACGCATCGAGGACCTGCGCGCCATCCCCTGGAGCTTCAGCTGGGGCCAGTGCCGGCTCACCCTGCCGGGCTGGTACGGCTTCGGCACGGCGGTGCATCAGTTCCTGGACGGTCAGAGCGGGCAATCGCGCAAGGAAGGCCTGGCCCTGCTGCAGAAGATGGACCGGCAGTGGCCGTTCTTTCGCACCTTGCTGTCCAACATGGACATGGTGCTGGCCAAGAGCGACCTGGCCCTGGCCTCGCGCTATTCCGAGCTGGTCACCGACGTTCGCCTGCGCAAGCGGATCTTCGGCGCCATCGAGGCCGAATGGCACCGCACGGCCGAGGCTCTGCAGTTGATCACGGGGCAAAAGCAGCGCCTGGCCGGCAACCTGGCCCTGCAGCGCTCGATCCGGCACCGCTTTCCCTACATCGACCCGCTGCACCACCTGCAGGTCGAACTGGTGCGCCGGCATCGCGCCGGCAAGGGCGACGAACGCGTGCAGCGCGGCATCCACATCTCGATCAACGGCATCGCCGCCGGGCTGCGCAATACCGGCTAAGTTTGTGGGATAGCTCCTACGGCGGCTGCGGCGCTGTCCGATACCGCTGCGCTTGGGTCCTCCCTACCATGGGGTTGCGACGTTTTCCTTCCCTCGTCCTCCCTCAGCTGGTATCCCATGACCCACGCAAGCACACGGGCTGTGCGCCCCCTTGGCGCCATCAATGAACAGGTGTCCAGCGATTTCGATGCGCTGGCCTCCCACATGCAGGCCTGCTATCTGTCCCAGGGCCGCTTCTTCCAGCTGCGCTCGTCGCTGGAGTCGCTCCATGCCCTGGTCAGTCCGCGGCTGATCAGCACCGCGGCGCTGTTCACCGTGATCGGTCTGGGCCTGCTGGCCATCGCCTAGGGCCAGGGTGAACACGGCGCTGATCGAAGGGCTCGAGGCGCTCACTCCCTACGCCCGCAGCATCCTGCTCGCCCGCAGCGACGGTGATGAGCCGCCGATCCGGGCCGAGCTGTTTGGCCTGCAGCGCTTCGAGGAGCACGGCCGCAGCCTGGCCCAGGCCCAGGCCGGACACGGCGATGGGGCAACGCCAACCGGCCCATCTTTCTTCCCGCGCGTTGACGAGAACATCCGCGCCCTGCGCAGCGCCTACGACTACGTGGCACTGACCTCGCAAAGCGGCCACTACGTGACGCCGGCGGCCGAATGGCTGCTGGACAACTTCCACCTGGTCGAAGCCCAGCTGCAGCAGATCCGCGAAGGCGTGCCGCGCCGCTACTACGCCGACCTGCCCAAGCTGGCGGCACCGCCGCTGCTGGGCCTGCCGCGCATCTACGGCATCGCCTGGGCCTACGTGGCGCACACCGACAGCGTGCTCGACGCCGAACTGCTCTCGGGCTTTCTCAACGCCTACCAAGAAGTCACCGAGCTGAACCTGTCGGAGCTGTGGGCCCTGCCCACCACGCTGCGCGTGGTGCTGCTGGAGAACCTGCGGCGCATGGCCGACAGCATCGCCCACAGCAAGGCCGCGCGCGAGGTCGCCCACGCGGTCTGGGACAGCGCCCACACCCTCAACGAGCAGGAACTCGATGCCCTGAGCGAGTTGATGCGCGAGCGCGGCCAGCAGCGCGCCTACCTGACCCAGTTGTGGCAACGCATGCCGACCGAGCGGCTGGACACCCAGCCGGCCCTGGTGCACTGGACCGAGCGCCATTGTTCCGACGGCCCGGCGCTGATGGTCGAGAGTCAGGGCGCGCAGGTGGCGGCCAACCTCACGGTCAGCAACATCATCACCACCTTGCGCCTGATCGGCCAGGTGGAATGGGCCAAGGTGCTCGAGCCCCTGTCGCCCTCGCTGCGGGTGCTGCACCAGCTGCCCAGCTTCGGCGGCGAGAGCGAGCTGACGCGTCGCCAGATCACCCATGCGATGGAGCGGGTGGCGCGGCGCAGCGGCAAGCCCGAGCGCGAGGTCGCCCAGGCTGTGGTCGCCGCCGCCGGCCAGGCCAGGGGCGAGGCCGGCCAGACCGCGGGCTACCACCTGATCGGGCCGGGCCGGCCCGCCGTCGAGGCGGCACTGGGCATGGCGCCGTCCTCGCAGGCGCGGCGCCGCAGCCTGCGGCTGGCCAGCTACACCGGCACCATCGCGCTGGGCACGGCGGCGCTGCTGTGGTGGGCCTGGAGCGGTGTCCAGGGGCCGGGCTGGGCCCAGGCGCTGGCCCTGTTCCTGCTGGCCTGGCCCGCCTCCGAGGCCGTGGCCTCGCTGGTGCACAGGCTGATCGCCGAATCGCTGAAGATCCATTTCCTGCCCCGCATGGATTTCTCCGCCGGCATCCCGGCGCGCCACCGCGTGCTGGTGGTCATCCCCACGCTGCTGACTTCGCCGGCGTCGACCCGGGCGCTGGCCGAACGCCTGTCGCTGCACTGGCTGGCCAACCGCGAGGCCCAGGCCCAGTTCGCTCTGCTGACCGACTGGGCCGACGCGCCGGCCCAAAGCCGGCCCGGCGATGCCGCCCTGCTCAAGGACGCCAGCGCGCAGATCGAGGCCTTGAACGCGCGCTTTCCGGCGGCGCCGGGGGAGGCGCCGCGCTTCCTGCTGCTGCACCGGCCGCGCAGCTGGTGCCAGACCCAGGGTGCCTGGCTGGGCTGGGAGCGCAAGCGCGGCAAGCTCGAACAGCTGGTGCGCTGGCTGGCCACCGGCCAGATGGAGGGCTTCCTGCCGCTGCCCGCGGAGCAGCGGCTGGCCCAGGGCATCCGCTATGTGGTCACGCTCGACAGCGACACCGGCCTGCCGCCGGGCACGCTGCGCGAACTGGTGGCAGTGGCCGCCCATCCGCTCAATGCGCCGCAGCTCGATCCGGCCACGCGCCGCGTCACCAGCGGCTACGGCATCTTGCAGCCGCGCGTCGCCGCGCCGCTGCCACCGGCGGCCGAGCGTACGCCCTTCCAGGCGATGTTTGCCGGCCAGCTGGGCATAGAGCCCTACAGCAGCGGCGCCTCCGACGTCTACCAGGACCTGTTCGGCGCCGGCAGCTTCATGGGCAAGGGGCTGCTCAACGTGCAGGCGGTCTACGCGGCGCTGGACCAGCGCCTGCCCGGCGAAGCGGTGCTCAGCCACGACCTGCTCGAAGGCAGCATCGCGCGCTGCGGCTACGTCAGCGACATCGCCCTGCTGGAAGACCATCCCGGCCACGTCGGCGTGGCCAACACGCGGCTGCACCGCTGGACCCGCGGCGACTGGCAGCTGCTGCCGGTGCTGCGCCACGCCAGGCGCAACGGCATCGGCGGCGTGGACCGCTGGAAGATGGCCGACAACCTGCGCCGATCGCTGGTCCTGCCGGCGTCCCTCGCCCTGCTTGTGTGGGTGATCTTCAGCGCCGCCATGCCGCTGGCGGCCGCCTTCGGCATGGTGCTGGCCGCACTGCTGGCCGGCCCCCTGATGGGCGCCGTTGCCGGCCTGGTGCCCACGCGCCGCGGCATTGCCTGGGCACATTTTTTCCACGTCGGGCGGCTGCAGCTGGGCCTGACCCTGGCCGGTGCGGCCTGGCAGTTCAGCCAGCTGGCGGCGCAGGCCCTGCTGCAGTTGGACGCGGTGCTGCGCACGCTCTGGCGGCTGGCCGTGAGCCGGCGCGGCCTGCTGGAATGGACCACGGCGGCGCAGGCCCAGGCCAGCGCGCGCCATCAGCTGGGCGCCTTTGCCCGCCAGCATGCCGGCCTGTCGGCGGCCTGCGCCCTGCTGGCCGCGGCGGCCACGGCGGGCCCCCATCCCGTGACCGGGCCGCTGCTGCTGCTGCTGTGGGCAGCAGCACCGGTGACGGCCTGGTGGGCCAGCCGGCCGGCGCTGCCCAACCCGCTGCAGGAGTTGCGCAAGAAAGAGCAACGCTATTTGCTGGCGCTGGCGCGTGACACCTGGCGCTTCTTCGAGCACTGTGTCAGCGCGCAGGACAACCACCTGCCGCCCGACAACCTGCAGATGGTGCCCCAGCCCACCATCGCCCACCGCACCTCGCCCACCAACATCGGCCTGTACCTGCTGGCCGTGACCTGCGCGCGCGAGTTCGGCTGGATCAGCACCGGCGAGGTGGTCGAGCGCCTGGGCAAGACCCTGGACGCGGTCGACAAGCTGCCCAAGCACCAGGGCCACCTGCTCAACTGGTACGACACGCGCACGCTCGAGGTGCTGCAGCCGGCCTATGTCTCCACCGTGGACAGCGGCAACCTGGCCGGGCTGCTGCTGGCGGTGGCCCAGGCCTGCCTGGAATTGGCCGAGCGCGGCGGCGACGCGCCGCAGGCGCAGCAGGCGCTGGCCGCCATCGCGGCGCGCTGCCAGGCGCTGCACGACGCGATGGATTTTCGCGGCCTGTACGATCCGCGCCGCCATCTGTTCCACATCGGCCTGCGGGTGGCCGAGCATGTGCTGGACCCCAGCTACTACGACCTGCTGGCGTCGGAGTCGCGCCTGACCAGCTTCCTGGCCATCGCCAAGGGCGATGTGCCGCGCCGCCACTGGCAGGCTCTGGGCCGGCCCTTCCTGTCGGTGGGCGTCACGCCGGGCCTGAAGTCGTGGTCGGGCTCCATGTTCGAGTACCTGATGCCCTCGCTGCTGATGGCCGAGCCCGAGGGCGGCCTGTTGCATGAGGCGGCGCGCGCCGCGGTCGCTGAGCAGCAGGCCTTCGGCCTGGCCCAGCGTCTGCCCTGGGGCGTGTCCGAGTCGGCCTATTTCGCGCAGGACCATTCGCTGGCCTACCAGTACTCGCCCTTTGGCGCGCCGCGGCTGGCACTGCGCCGCACGCCGCCGACCGACCGCGTGGTCGCACCCTACGCCACCATGCTGGCCACGCTGTTCGATCCGCGTGGTGCGGTCGCCAATCTGGAGCGGCTGCAGCTGCTGGGCGCGCGTGGCCAGTTCGGCCTGTACGAGGCGCTGGATTTCACTGTCTCGCGCCAGCCGGGTGCCCAGCCCATGAGCGTGGTCGAGGCCTTCATGGCGCACCACCAGGGCATGTCGCTGGTGGCACTGTGCAACGTGCTGTGCGACAACGCGGCGCGCCGCTGGTTCAGCGCCGACCCGCTGGTGCGCGCGCACGAAGCGCTGCTGCACGAAAGCACGCCGCGCCAGATCGTCGAGAGCGCCGACCCGCGGCGCCCGCCCGCAGCGGGCAACGCCGCCCCGGTGCCGCTGTTCCACTCGCGTGACGTTGACCCGCGCGCTGCCGCGTGGCAGCCCACCCAGCTGCTGTCCAACGGCCGCTACGCGGTGGCGCTGCGGCCCAATGGCGCGGGCCTGAGCCGCTGGGGCCACCACCACGTCAGCCGCTGGCGCGACGACCTGCTGCGCGACGGCTACGGCACATTCTTCTACCTGCAACGCGAAGGCAAGCCGGTGGTCTCGCTCACCGCCAGCCCGGCGCCGGGCCTGCGCTGGCGCTACACCACGCGCATGCTGGCCGACCGCGTGCAGTTCGACGCCCAGGGCGAGGGCATCGTCTCGGGCGTCACGGTGGTGGTCAGCCCGGAAGACGACACCGAGCTGCGCACCGTGACGCTGCACAACACCACCGACAGCGAGATCGTCTGCGAGCTGGTGTCTTGCTTCGAGGCCGTGCTGGCCGACCCGCGCGCCGACGAGGCGCACCCGGCGTTTTCGAACCTGTTCGTGCAGACCCGCTGGCAGCCGCAGTGGCGCGCCCTGCTGCTGGCGCGCCGGCCGCGCCTGCACGGTGACCCGGTGGTCTGCGCCGCGCACTTCCTGGCCGAAGCCGATGCCGACGTCCTGTCCGTGGGCTGCATCGCCGACCGCCGACTGTTCCTGGGCCGTGCGCGCGCGGCCGCGCAACCGGCGCTGGGCACGCAGCAGGTGCAGGCCGACGGCACGGCCGTCAACGGGCTGGACCCGGTGGCCAGCCTGCGCGTCAGGCTGCGGCTGGCGCCTGGGGCAGTCGCCCGCCTGAGCTTCGCCACCGCCGCCGGCGACAGCGAGGAAGAACTGGCCACGCGCATCGACAAGTACCTGCAGCCCATGCACGTGGAGCGCGCCATGCGCATGGCCGCCACCCTGGCCCAGGTGCGGCTGCGCGACCTGGGCATCGGGCCGGAGGAAAACAGCGCGCTGCAGGACCTGACGACCGCGCTGATGTACAGCGCGCCGCGCCAGCTGGCCGAGCGCACGCCGCTGGACCAGCGCCAGCTCTGGCGCTTCGGCATCTCGGGCGACAAGCCCATCGTGCTGGTGCGCATCCACTCCTCCAACGGCATGCCCCTGGTGCACGACCTCTTGCGTGCCCAGCCCTGGTGGAGCTTCGGCGGCCTGCCGATGGACGTGGTGGTCCTCAACAGCGAGCCCAACTCCTACCTGATGCCGCTGCAGCGCGACATCCTGGCGCTGCGCGACCGGCTGATGCAGGCCACCCAGCACAGCTTCCCGCGCAGCGACATCGCCGGCTTTCACCTGCTGCGCGAGCAGGACATCTCGGTTTCCGAAAAGGCCGCGTTGACCGGCCTGGCGCGGGTGGTCTTCACCGCCGATGGCCGGCCGCTGGACCTGCAGGTGGCGGCGCTGTGCGAGCGCTGGGCCGTGGCGCGCGGCAGTTCGGTGCCGGCGCTGCCCGCGCTCGTGCCGGGAGCCGGGCCGCAGGCGCCGGTGGCCGGCGTCTTTCACCCGCCCAGCGGCGAGTTCCATTTCGAGCTCGCCGCCGGCCAGGCACCGGCACGGCCCTGGGTCAACGTCATCGCCAACCCCGACTTCGGCTTCCAGGTGTCGGAGGCGGGCAGCGGCTACACCTGGGCGGTCAACAGCCGTCTGCACCAGGTCACGCCCTGGTCGAACGACGTGGTGCGCGACCCGGCCAGTGAACACTGGCTGCTGCAGGACCGCGACAGCCGCGGCGTGCTGGCACTGGCGCCGGGCGTACTGGCCGCGCCAACCGCCCGCTACCGGGTGCGCCATGGCCAGGGCTACAGCGTGTTCGAGTCGGCCAACACCGGCCTGCTACTGGAGACCACCTTCTTTGCCGATCGGGTCCAGGCCGCCAAGCTGGTGCAGATCAAGATTCGCAATGACGGGCCGGGCCGGCGTCAGCTGCGCGCGCTCGCGATGGCCGAATGGCAGCTGGGCGCGACCCGCGGCGAGCGCCGCACCCTGCACACCTGGAAGCAACCGCAAACGCCAGTGGTGCTGGCCCAGCAACGCGAAGGCCGGGCCGGCTTCGGCGGCAGCACCGCCTTCCTGGCCCTGGCGGGTGCTCCCGGCGCGCCAGCCGCGGTGCAATGGACCTGCGACCGCACCGAGTTCTTCGACAGCGCCGGCCAGCTGGTCCTGCCCGATGTCCTGGGCCAGCGTGGCGGCGCCTCGCTCGACCCCTGTGGCGCGCTGGCCGCCGACTTCAGCCTGGAGCCCGGCGCCAGCATCACCCTGGTCTTCATACTGGGCCATGCTGGCAGCGCCGAGGCGGCGCAGCAGATGGCCGCGCAGTGGTTGCAGCGCGATGCTGGTGCGGCCTTGCAGGAGGTGCGGCAGTGGTGGGACGAGCTGCTGGGCCAGGTGCAGGTGCGCACGCCCGACGGCCTGTTCGACGCCCTGGTCAACCGCTGGCTGCTGTACCAGACCGTGGCCTGCCGCCTGTGGTCCAAGGCCGGCTTCTACCAGGCCGGCGGCGCCTTCGGTTTCCGCGACCAGCTGCAGGACGCGATGGCCCTGGTGCTGGCCGACCCGCAACGGCTGCGCGAGCAGATCCTGCTCAACGCCTCGCGCCAGTTCCCCGAGGGCGACGTCCAGCACTGGTGGCATGCGCCCGGCGGTGAAGGTGTGCGCACCCATTTCTCCGACGACCTGCTGTGGCTGCCCTATGCCTGCGCCTGGTACGTCGAGGTGACCGGCGACGCCGGCGTGCTCGACCAGCCGGTGGCCTTCATCGACGGCCCGCAGATCCCGCCGGGTGCGGAGGACGCCTACTACCCGCCGCAGGTCTCGGAGCTGTCCGCCCCGCTCTATGAGCATTGCGCGCGCAGCATCGACCGCAGCCTGCCGGTGGGCGAACACGGCCTGCCCCTGATGGGAACCGGCGACTGGAACGACGGCATGAACCGCGTCGGCCACCTGGGCCGCGGCGAGTCGGTCTGGCTGGCCTGGTTCCTGTGCAGCGTGGTCGAGCGCTTCGCGCCACTGGCCCAGGCGCGCGGCGACAAGGAACGCGCTGCGCGCTGGCTGCAGGCCCGCGAAGGCTGGATCGCCGCGTTGCACACAGCCGGCTGGGACGGCCAGTGGTTCCGCCGCGCCTTCTTCGACAACGGCGCGCCACTGGGTTCGCAATACAACGAGGAATGCCGCATCGACCTGATCGCCCAGGCCTGGTCTGTGCTGTCCGGCGCTTCGACGCCGGCCTACACCGGCCCGGCGATGGACTCGCTGCGCCGGCAACTGATCGACCGCAGCGCCGGCCTGCTGCGCCTGCTGCACCCGCCGCTGCAGGACTCGCCCAACAGCCCGGGCTACATCCAGGCCTATCCGAGCGGCGTGCGCGAGAACGGCGGCCAGTATTCGCATGGCGCCGTCTGGGCCATGATGGCCCAGGCCCTGAGCGGCGACACCGAGGGCGCCTGGAAAAGCTTCCAGTCGCTCAGCCCGGCGCATCGCAGCCAGAACCCGGAACGCGCCGCCGCCTACGAGCTGGAGCCCTACGTGATGGCCGGCGACATCTACACCGCGCCGCCCTATGCCGGCCGCGGCGGCTGGAGCTGGTACACCGGCTCGGCTGCCTGGCTGTACCGGGCCGCGCTGGAGACCCTGCTGGGTCTGGCGGTGCGGCCGGGCCGGCTGTCGCTGTCGCCGCGCCTGCCGGCGCACTGGCCCTCGGTGGAGTTGCGGCTCAAGCTGCAAGGCCAGGACATCACGCTGCACTGGCAGCGCGACGACCATCCCGACACGCTGATCGAGCCGCACTGCGTGCTGCGCTGGGGCGAATGGGTGGACCTGGCCAGCCTGCCGCCGCAGGCCGTGCTGCTGGTGGTCGGCGAGGCGCCCCCGGTCACCGCGCCCACGCAGGCGACAGCTGAGGAAGCCGCCGACAGCCTGCGCTGAGCGGCAGGCTCAGACCGGTTTGCGCCGCAGACGCAAATTGAGCATCTCCACCACCACCGAGAAGGCCATGGCGAAGTAGATGTAACCCTTGGGCACATGGTGGCCGAAGCCCTCGGCCACCAGCACCATGCCCACCATCACCAGGAAGGACAGGGCCAACATCTTGATCGTGGGGTGGGCCGAGACGAAGCGGCCGATGGCGCCGGCAAACAGCATCATCATGCCCACCGACAGGATCACCGCCGCGACCATCACGGCGATCTCGTCGACCATGCCCACGGCCGTGATGATGGAGTCCAGAGAGAACACCATGTCCACCAGCATGATCTGCACGATGACGGCGGTGAAGCTGGCCCCGGCGCCGGCCGCCGCGTGGCCCTCGCCGCCTTCGAGCGACTGGTGAATCTCGCCGGTGCTCTTCCAGATCAGGAACAGGCCGCCCAGGATCAGCACCAGGTCGCGGCCGGAGATCGCGCGGCCGAACCAGGGCACGGTGAACAGCGGCGCCGTCAGGCCGATGATCCAGGACAGCAGCATCAGCAGGCCCAGGCGCATGAACATGGCCATGAACAGGCCCAGCCTGCGCGCCAGTTCGCGCCGCTCGGGCGGCAGCTTGTCCACCAGGATGGAGATGAAGACGATGTTGTCGATGCCCAGCACCAGCTCCAGCGCTGTCAGCGTGGCCAGCGCGATCCAGGTGTTGGGGTCGGTCAGCAGTTCCAGCATCGGTCACTCCAGGTTGTTGTTCATGTCCCCAGCAGTTCACCCACGGGCTTGAGGTCGTCGACACGGTCGCAGACCGCCTTGACCACCATCATGATGGGGATGCCCAGCAGCAGGCCCCAGACACCCCACAGCCAGCCCCAGGCCAGCACGCCGATGAAGACCGCCACCGGGTTCATGCGGCTGGCCTTGCTGGTCAACCAGGGCACCAGCAGGTTGCCCTCGATGGTGTTGATCAGCAGCGACGCGCCTCCGACCGCCAACGCCATCTCGATCGAGCCGAACTGCAGGAAGGCCACCAGGCCTGCGCCTCCAGTGACCACGAGCGAGCCAATGTAGGGCACCAGATTGAGGACGCCGGCGGCAATGCCCCAGACCACCGCGTGCTTCAGGCCCAGGGCCCAGAAGGCCAGACCCGTGGTCACACCCACCAGCACGCTGGCCAACAGCTGCACCAGCAGGTAGCGCTGGATCTGTGAGGTGATTTCGTCCAGCGCCTGCACCGTGATCTTCTTGTTGCTCAGGCTGGGCCCGGTGATCTTGACCAGCTTGCGCCGGAAGGTGTCGCCCGACAGCAGCAGGAAATAGGTCAGGAAGGTGACCACCGTGACCTGGCCGATCAGGCTGGCCAGGCCCATGGTGCTGGTCCACAGGTGGTCGCGCACGTCGAAGCGCGGCTTCTCGATCACCACCCGCTGCACGCCGCGCTCGTGGGCGGCGGCGGGACTGGCATCCTGGGCCGCCTGTTCGAGCTGGGCTGCCGCTTTCTGCACCGTGTCGAGCGCGCTGTCGGGGCCGGACTTGTGCCTGCGCATGGAGTCGCGCAACTTGGCGCTGGCCTCGGGCAGGGTTTCGATCAGCTGGTTGGCGTCGTCGCTGAAGGAATAGACCGCGGCGCCGGAGGCGCCCAGGATGCCCAGGATCAACACGGCGGCCGAGAGCGCCCTGGGGATGCGCCAGCGCTCCAGCGCGTCGACCACCGGCGACAGCGCGTAGCTGAACATGAAGCCCAGCATCAAGGGAATGAAGAAAGCGCTGGCCCAGCGCAGCGTCGCCAGCACGGCCAGCACAGTGAGCACCACCAGGCTCATGCTGCGCACGTTGACGGGCATGCGCAACAGGACGTGGGAGGGATCTTCGGGATCGACCGCCAGGGGTGGCGCTGCGGCCTTGTTGTCTTCGTTGCGGTCCTGGTCCATGCTGCCTTTGTGGTTTGCTTTTTTTCCAGTCCCCCAGGGCTCCTCAGCCCGCCATCGCCTCGCGCACCGCGCTGAGCTGGCGGCGCGAAACCGCCAGCACCTCGTCGATGCCGCTCAGGCGCACCGCCCAGCCTTCGCCCTCTTCGGGGTCGTCGTGCTTTTCCAGCGCCCGCATCGCGCGGCGCGCCACCAGCGCGTTGCGGTGGACCCGCAGGAATTGCACCGCATGGCGCTCTTCCAGTTCGCTCAGGGAGGCATCCAGAATATAGCTTCTGGCCACTGTGCGTACGGTCACGTACTTGAGTTCGGCCTTGAAATACAGGACCTCGGCCAGTGGCACGCGCTCGGTCCGGCCGCGGTCCTGGATCACCAGGGCTTCCATGGCCCCATCAGGCTGCAGCCCCCGTTCCATCAGGACGATACGCTCCACTTTTTGTAGCGCCACTTGCAGTCGCTCGAGCCGCACCGGCTTGGTCAGGTAGTCCGCCGCCTCCAGCTCGAAGGCAGCCACCGCGTGTTCGGCGTGGGCGGTGACGAAGACCACGGCCGGCGGTCGCGGCAGGCCGCGCAAGGCCTGGGCCAGCGCCAGGCCGTCGGCGCCAGGCATGTGGATGTCCAGCAGCACGGCGTCGAAGTCCTGGCGGCGCAGCAGTTCCATCGCCTGCGTCGCGTTGGCTGCCTCGGCCGCCACCGTGGCCGGCGGGGCCTTGCAGTCCCCCAGCAGGGTGCGCAGCCGCGCGCGTGCCAGCGTCTCGTCGTCCACCACCAGCAACTGCAGGCCGATCATGCCGGCACCTCCATGCGCACCTGGTAGACGCCGTCCTTGAGCGCGGTCTGGAACTGGCCCTGCACATCGTGCAGCAGGTGCAGGCGGTCGCGCACGTTGTCCTGGGCCACGCCGTGGCCGCGCTGGCCCTGGCCGGCGGGCACGGTGTTGGTCACCTTGACCACCACGGTGCTGCCGCGCAGCTGGGTGCTGATGCGCACCTGGGCGCCGGTGGCGCTGGGCTCGACGCCGTGCTTGACGGCGTTCTCCACCAGTGGCTGCAGCATCAGCGGTGGCACCCGGGCGCTGCCGGCCAGCGGATCCAGCGCCCATTCCACCTGCAGCCGCTCACCGAAACGCACCTGCTCGATGTCCAGGTAGCGCCGCGCAAGGGCGATCTCCTCGGCCAGGGTCACGGCGTCGCCCTGGTCGATCAAGGCATGGCGGAACAGGTCGGACAGGTCTTCCAGGATGGCCTCGGCCCGCGCGGGGTCCTCGCGCACCAGGGCGATCGCGCTGTTGAGGGTGTTGAACAGGAAGTGCGGCCGGATGCGCGCCTGCAGTTCCGACAGGCGGGCCGCGGTCGCCGCAGGCGTGCGGCCCTTGGCGCGCAGCACCAGGGCGGCCACCAGGGCAGCCGACAGCACGGCGCCGGCAAAGGCCGAGGCGACCCAGGGCACGGGCCCGACGAAGCCGACCACGGCCAGCAGGCCGCAGCCATAGAGGCCGGCCAGCATGCCCAGACAGACGCCGAAAGCCTGCTGGCCGGCGGCCGGCAGGCGCTCGAGCAGGCGCTTGAGACTGCAGGCCACGATCAGCCAGGCCAGAGTGGCCGGCAGGGCCGCGCCGCTGAGCACCGCCACCCGGGCCAGCCATTCCAGGAAACCGGCGGCGCCGAACATGGCGCCCACCATCATCACGCCCTCGACAAACAGCACGGCGCGCAGGATCACACCCACCTGGCAGGCGTCAAAAACCAGGGCGCGCGGGGGCCGGACCGGCGCCTGACGGGGCAGGTCGGAGAAGGCCGATAAAATTTGCGAGTCTTTCATCAACAGTCGGGTTGCTGCCCCATTATTGGTGAATCGGCGCGAAACACGTTAATCCGGACACATTGATGAACCAACTCGACAAAAAATCCCAGGCCTGGTCGGCGCTGTTCTCCGAGCCCATGAGCGAGTTGGTCAAGCGCTACACCGCCAGCGTGTTCTTCGACAAGCGCCTGTGGCAGGCCGACATCCAGGGCTCGCTGGCCCACGCCGGCATGCTGGCCGCCCAGGGCATCCTGTCAGCGGCCGACCATGCCGCCATCGAAAAGGGCATGGCCCAGATCAGCCAGGAGATCGCATCGGGCGCCTTCGACTGGAAGCTGGACCTGGAGGACGTGCACCTGAACATCGAGGCGCGCCTGACCCAGCTGGCCGGCGACGCCGGCAAGCGCCTGCACACCGGCCGCAGCCGCAATGACCAGGTCGCCACCGACGTGCGCCTGTGGCTGCGCGGCGAGATCGACGCCATCAGCAGTCTGCTGGTCGAACTGCAAAAGGCCCTGGTCGACATCGCCGAAAAGAACGTCGAGGTCATCCTGCCCGGCTTCACCCACCTGCAGGTGGCCCAGCCGGTGAGCTTCGGCCACCATATGCTGGCCTACGTGGAGATGTTCAGCCGCGATGCCGAGCGCATGGATGATGTGCGCCGCCGCACCAACCGCCTGCCGCTGGGCGCCGCCGCCCTGGCCGGCACCAGCTACCCGCTGGACCGCGAGCTGGTCGCCCGGACTCTGGGCATGGTCGACGACAAGGGCCGGCCCCAGGTCTGCCAGAACTCGCTGGACGCCGTCAGCGACCGCGACTTCGCCATCGAATTCACGGCCGCCGCCACGCTGGCCATGGTCCACATCAGCCGCTTCTCCGAAGAGCTGATCCTGTGGATGAGCCAGAACTTCAGCTTCATCCGCATCGCCGACCGCTTCACCACCGGCTCGTCCATCATGCCGCAGAAGAAGAACCCGGACGTGCCGGAACTGGCGCGCGGCAAGACCGGCCGCGTGGTCGGCCACCTGATGGGCCTGATCACCCTGATGAAGGGCCAGCCCCTGGCCTACAACAAGGACAACCAGGAAGACAAGGAACCGCTGTTCGACACCGTGGACACCCTGAAGGACACGCTGCGCATCTTTGCCGAGATGGTCGAAGGCATCACCGTGCAACCCGAGGCCATGGAAAAAGCCGCCCTCAGGGGCTATGCCACAGCCACCGACCTGGCCGACTACCTGGTCAAGAAGGGCCTGCCCTTCCGCGACGCCCACGAGACCGTGGCCCATGCGGTCAAGGCCGCCACCAGCCATGGCGTCGACCTGTCGGAGCTGCCCCTGTCCGAACTGCAGAAGTTCAACCCGGCCATCGAGAAGGACGTGTACGACGTGCTGTCGCTGCGCGGCTCTCTCAACGCCCGCAGCACGCTGGGCGGCACGGCCCCGGCCCAGGTGCGCGCCCAGATCGCGCGCCACCGCAACCGCCTGTCACAGCCGGGCGCCTGATTTCAGCTACCCTCCCTGCGCACAGGAGGGAAGAGTGAAGAACATTCTCAGGACAGCCGCGGCCCTGGCATGGCTGGCCGCAACGACCGCCCAGGCCCTGCAGATCAGCAGTCTGACGCCGCAGGGCGAGGTGGCCCAGGTCCGCCAGGTGGCGGCCAAGCTCGACAGCGCCGCCGTCAACTTCGGCGACCCCAAGGCCCCTGCCCCGCTGGCCCTGAACTGCAGCGATGCCCAGGCCAGCAAGGGCACGGCGCGCTGGAACAGCGAGCGCGAGTGGGTCTTCCAGTTCGACGAGGACCTGCCGCCCGGCGTCAGCTGCACGCTGCAGGTGCGCGCCGGCTTCAAGTCGCCCCAGGGCGCCGAGCTGGCCGCCGGCAGCCACAAATTCAACACCGGCGGCCCCTTCGTCCAGCAGTTGCGTCCCAGCACCTACCAGCGCATCGACGAGGAGCAATTCTTCGTGCTGCAGCTCAATGGCCCGGCCACGCTGCAAAGCGTGCGCGACAACCTGTGGTGCGCCGTCGAAGGCCTGGGCGAGCGGGTGCCGGTGCGCCTGCTCGAAGGCAAGGAGCGCAGCACCTACCTCCAGGCCCTGCGCCTGGACAAAGCGGCGGAGAAAGACCCGCTGCGCTATGTGAGCTTCGCCTGCAACCGGCGCCTGCCGCCGGCGGCCAAGGTGCAGGTGGTCTACGGCAAGGGCATCGCCACGCCCTCGGGCGTGGCCAACAGCGTGGAAAAACGTTACGTCTTCCAGGTGCGCGAGCCCTTCGCCGCCAGCTTTGGCTGCGAGCGCGAGAACGCACAGGCGCCTTGCCTGCCGATCCGGCCCATGAACCTGTCGTTCAACGCGCCGGTGGCGCGCAAGCTGGCCGCGCAGATCCGTCTGGTCTCGCCCAAGGAGACACTCAAGCCCAGCTTCGACCAGGACGGCAGCGACGGCGAGAGCGTGGTCAACGCGGTCAGCTTCAAGACCGGCCTGTCCGAACAGACCGCTTACACGCTGGAGCTGCCCAAGGATTTCCAGGACGCCTCGGGCCGCGCGCTGCGCAACGCCGGCAACTTCCCGCTCAAGGTGGCGACCGGCGCCATGCCGCCGCTGGCCAAGTTCGCCGCCGCGCCCTTCGGCATCATCGAACGCTTCGCCGAACCGCAAGGCGGGCCGCTGCTGCCGGTGACCCTGCGCAAGGTCGAAGCGGCCCTGCAGGTGCGCGGCTACGCGCCCGGCAAGGTCAGCGACCTGCAGGCGCGCACCGACGCCGACATCATTGCCTGGCAGCGCAAGGTGCAGCGCTACGAGCAATGGAACGTGGCGCGCGCGCAGGCCAGACGCGACGTGAAGGCTGCGCTGCCCAAGGTGCTGGAAGCGCGCGACAAGGACTGGGTGCAGGCCCGCATGGTCTCGCTGCTCGATGGCCAGGCCCATGTCAGGACCCTGGACCTGCCCAAGCCGGTGGGCAACGACCCGCGGCCCTTCGAGGTGGTGGGCATTCCTCTGACACCGGGCTTCCATGTGGTGGAGATCGCCTCGCAGGTGCTGGGCCAGTCGTTGCTGGACGAGCGCCACGGCGGCGCGCGGACCATGTACGTGCGCACCTCCGCCCTGGTCACCAACCTGGGCGTGCACTTCAAGCTGGGCCGCGAGAACGCCCTGGCCTGGGTGACCACGCTGGACAAGGGCGCGGTCGTTCCCAACGCCGTGGTGCGCGTGTCGGACTGCAGCGGCAAGGAGCTGGCGAGCGCCACCACCAACGCCCAGGGCATCGCCGACCTCAAGGGCCTGAGCCCGCAAGCGCCGCGCTGCGCCGGCGAGGACGAGTACCGCAACGCCTACTTCGTCAGCGCCCGCGCCAGCGCCGGCGGCGTGGAGGACATGGCTTTCACCTGGAGCGACTGGCAACGCGGCATCGAGCCCTGGCGCTTCAACGTGGAGACCAGCAACGAGCCGCGCCCCGACGAACGCGTCCACACCATCCTGGACCGCAGCCTGCTGCGCGCCGGCGAGACCGTGTCCATGAAGCACATCGCGCGCACCGAGACGCGCACGGGCTTCGGCCTGCCCGCGCTGCTGCCCGAGCAGTTGGTGGTCACCCATGTGGGCAGCGGCCAGCAATTCACGCAGGCCCTGGCCTGGCGCAAGACCGCCGGCGGTGGCCAGAGCGCGGAAAGCCAGTTCGCCATCCCGCCGGCGGCCAAGCTGGGCGAGTACGAGGTGGCGCTCAAGCGCCAGGACCGCAGCTTCAGCAGTGGCAGCTTCCGGGTCGAGGAATTCCGCCTGCCGGTGCTGGAAGGCCGCATCGCGCCGACCGACAAGAAAGCCCTGGTCAATGTCCGCTCCGTGCCCACCGACGTGCAGGTCAACTACGTCTCGGGCGGGCCGGCCGCCAACCTGCCGGTGCGCGTGTCGGCCCTGCTGCGGGCCAAGAGCCTGGCCTATGCCGACCACGATGCCTTCAGCTTCAACCCGCCGCGCGGCCTGCGCGAGGGCTCGTCCAGCGGCGAGGAGGAAAGCACGGCCGCGCAGGACCAGCGCCTGGTGGCCGACAAGCTGCCGCTGACCCTGGACCGCAACGGCGCCGGCAAGATCGCCATCAACGAGCTTCCTGCAGCCAAGCAGCCGCAGGAACTGCTGCTCGAAGCCAGCTATGCCGACCCCAATGGCGAGGTCCAGACCCTGCGCAGCGTCAACACCCTGTGGCCGGCGGCCGTGGTGGCCGGCATCAAGACCGAGGGCTGGGTTTCCGCCAGCCAGAAGATCCGCTTCCAGGCCCTGGCTCTGCAGACCGACGGCAAACCCGCGGCCGATGTGCCGCTGGAGGTCAAGGCCACGGCGCGCATCGTCACCACCAGCCGCAAGCGCATGGTCGGCGGCTTCTACACCTACGACAACAAGACCGAGCTCAAGGACCTGGGATCGGTGTGCAGCGGCAAGAGCGACAGCCGTGGCCTGCTGCTGTGTGAGACCAGGCTGGGTGAGGCCGGCGAAGTGGAACTGGTGGTCACGGCCAGGGACGCACAGGGCAACAGCATGCAGGCCGCCAGCTCGGTCTGGGTCACGAAACAGGGCGAGCTGTGGTTCGGCGGCGAAAACCACGACCGCATCGACCTGCTGCCCGAGAAGAAGGCCTACCAGCCGGGTGAGACAGCCAAGTTCCAGGTGCGCATGCCGTTTCGCTTCGCCACCGCGCTGGTGGCGGTGGAGCGCGAGGGCATCATCGAGACCCAGGTGGTGCAACTCAATGGCGACGACCCCACGGTGTCGCTGCAGGTCAAGGAGGGCTGGGGGCCCAACGTCTATGTCAGCGTGCTGGCCCTGCGCGGCCGGCTGCGCGAGGTGCCCTGGTACAGCCTGTTCACCTGGGGCTTCAAGGCGCCGCGCGAATGGTGGACAGCCTTCTGGTACGAGGGCCGCGAATACGTCGCCCCCAGCGCCATGGTGGACCTGAGCAAGCCGGCCTTCCGCCTGGGCCTGGCCGAGATCCGCGTCGGCACCAAGGCCCACGAACTGGCTGTCAGCGTGAAGGCCGACAAGGAGGCCTACCCCGTGCGCGGCCAGGCCCGCGTGAGCATCAGCGTGAAGCTGCCCAATGGCCAGCCGGCTGCCAACGCCGAAGTGGCGCTGGCAGCGGTGGACCAGGCCCTGCTGGAGCTGATGCCCAACACCAGTTGGGACCTGTTGGGCGCCATGCTGCAGCGCCGCGCCTGGGGCGTGGAGACCTCGACCGCGCAGATGGAGATCGTCGGCCGGCGCCACTACGGCCGCAAGGCCGTGCCGGCCGGCGGCGGCGGCGGCAAGAGCGCCACGCGCGAGCTGCTCGACACCTTGCTGCTGTGGAACCCGCGCGTGCAGCTGGACGCCAACGGCCAGGCGCAAATCACCGTGCCGCTCAACGATGCCTTGACGACTTTTCGCATCGTCGCCGTGGCCGATGCTGGCACCGGCCTGTTCGGCACCGGCCAGACCAGCATCCGCGCCACCCAGGACCTGCAGATCATCAGCGGCCTGCCGCCCCTGGTGCGCGAGGACGACCAGTTCCGTGCCCAGCTGACGCTGCGCAACACCACGGCCAAGGCCATGAAGGTGGAGGTGGCGCCGCGCGCCACCCTGCTGACGCTGGCGCCCCAGACGGTGGACATCCCGGCCGGCGAGGCCCGCGAGCTGGCCTGGAACGTGACGGCGCCGGCCCAGCTGGCCTTGACGCGCAACGAAGCCATCTTGTGGGAGATCGAGGCCAAGGACTTGCTGGGCGGGGCGCGCGATGCGCTCAAGGCGCGCCAGCGCATCGTCCCGGCCGTGCCGCTGACGGTGCAGCAGGCCACGCTGGTGCAGGTCGATGGCACCCTGGCCCTGCCGGTGAACCCGCCGGCCGATGCCATCCCCGGCCGCGGCGGCCTCAAGCTCGCCCTGCAGCCCAAGCTGGCCGAGGGCCTGCCCGGCGTGCGCGACTGGTTTGCCAACTACCCCTTTGCCTGCCTGGAGCAAAAAACCAGCAAATCGATTGGCCTGCGCGAGGCGAAGATGTGGCAGGCTGTTCTGGCCCAGCTGCCGACCTATCTGGACGGCGATGGCCTGGCCAGCTACTTCCCGCCGCGCGACGGCGAGGCCAACCGCGGCAGCGACATCCTCACGTCCTACCTGCTGGCCGCGACCCATGAAGCGGCGGCGTTGAACCCGGCCTTCACCCTGCCCGACGAGGCGCGCGCGCCGATGGAGCGCGGTCTCATTGCCTTCGTCGAGGGCCGCATCCAGCGCGAGTTCTGGAGCCCGCGCAAGGATCTGGACGTGCGCAAGCTGGCCGCGCTGGAAGCCTTGTCCCGCTATGGCAAGGCGCAAGGCCGAATGTTGGGCAGCATCACGATCGCGCCCAACCAGTGGCCCACCAGTGCGGTGATCGACTGGCTGAATATCTTGAAGCGGGTGGCCGATGTGCCGCAGCGCGAACAGCGCCTGGCCGAGGCCCAGCAGGTTCTGCGTTCGCGCCTGTCATGGCAGGGCACGAAGGCGGTGTTCAGCACCGAGCGCGACGACTATTGGTGGTGGCTGATGGCCAACGGCGACGTCAACACCGCGCGCCTGATCCTGGCCGTGCTCGACGATCCTGCCTGGAAGGACGACATGGGCCGGCTGGCCAACGGCTTCATCGCCCGCCAGCAAGGCGGCGCATGGCACACGACCACGGCCAACCTTTGGGGCGGCCTGGCGCTGGAAAAGTTCTCGGCAAAGTTCGAGGCCACGCCGGTGGCCGGCACGACGCGCGCAAGCATGTCCACCGGCGCAGCAGCCGTGGACTGGAGCAAGGTCGAGCGCATCAAGACCAGCGACGCATCGGGTGCGCCGCACCAGACGACATGGTTCGGTGCGCCGGCGTCGCCCGGCAACCTGCGCAACAACGGCATGTTCTTGCCTTGGGGCAAAGAGGCCAAGGCCGACACGCTGAACGTGGCACACCAGGGCCCGGGCAAGCCCTGGCTGACCCTGCAGTCGGTGGCCGCCATCGATCTGAAAGCGCCCTTCTCCGCCGGCTACCAGATCAAGAAGACCATCACGCCGGTGGAACAGGCCGTGGCCGGCAAATACAGCCGCGGCGACGTGCTGCGCATCAACCTGGAAGTCAACGCCGCCTCCGACATGACCTGGGTGGTGGTCACCGACCCCATCCCCGGTGGCAGCACCTTGCTGGGCGGTGGCCTGGGCCGTGACTCGCAGATCGCCACCAGCGGCCAGAAGGCTCCCACCGGCGTCTGGGCGGCTTTCGAGGAGCGCAGCTTCGAGTCCTGGCGCGGCTACTACGAGTACGTGCCCAAGGGCGTGTTCAAGCTGGAGTACACGGTGCGGCTGAACAACGTGGGCGACTTCGCCCTGCCGCCCACCCGCGTGGAAGCCATGTATGCGCCCGAGATGTTCGGTGAGCTGCCCAATGTGCGGGTCAAGGTGGAGGCCGGGCGGTGAAATTCGCCCTGGCCTTGGTGCTGGCCTGCTGCAGCTGCGCCAGCCATGCCCTGCCCTCCTACGACGAGGTGCGGCGTGCGCACCGCTCCTCCGACACGCTGGTGCTGGACCGCCATGGTGAAGTGCTGCAGCGCCTGCGCACCGACACCGGCGTGCGGCGCGGCCAGTGGCTGGCACTGCAGGACATGTCGCCCGCCCTGCGCAACGCCATGGTGTTGTCGGAGGACAAGCGCTTCTACGAGCACAGCGGCGTCGACTGGCGCGCGGCCTCGGCCGCGGCCTGGGGCAATCTGTGGAACAGCCGCACGCGCGGCGCCTCGACCCTGAGCATGCAGCTGGCCGGCCTGCTGGACGACGACTGGCAGCGCGGACCGGGCGGGCGCAGCGCGGCGCAGAAGATCGGCCAGACGGTGGCGGCCCAGGTGCTGGACCGGCGCTGGCGCAAGGACCAGATCCTGGAGGCCTACCTCAATCTCGTGCCCTTTCGCGGCGAACTGGTGGGCGTGGACGCGCTCTCGCGCACCCTGTTCGGCAAGGCGGCCAGCGGCCTGGACGAACAGGAGGCCGCCATTGCCGCCGCCCTGGTGCGCGCGCCCAATGCCGGCGCCCAGCGTGTGGCCCAGCGTGCCTGCAGCGTGCTGCAGGCCATGCAGGCAGCCGGCGCCAAGGCCGACTGCGAAGCGCTGGATGTGTTTGCCTCGTCCGCCCTGCAGCGCAAGGCCTGGGACGCCAGCGAGGGCATCGCGCCGCACCTGGCGCGGCGGCTGCTCACAGCAGGCGATGCGCCCGCCACACTGAGCACCAGCGTGCGTGCCGGCCTGCAACGCTTTGCCGTGCAGACCCTGCAGCGCCAGCTGCGCGAGCTGCGCACGCGCAACGTGCAGGACGGCGCCGTCATCGTGCTGGACAACGCCAGTGGCGAGGTGCTGGCCTGGGTCGGCTCCTCGGGCGTGCTCAGTGGCGCGGCCGAGGTGGATGGCGTCACGTCCCTGCGCCAGCCCGGCTCCACCCTCAAGCCCTTTCTCTATGCCCAGGCCATCGCCGAACGCCGGCTGACCGCCGCCTCGCTGCTGGAGGACGCGCCCACCGCCATCGCCACGGCCGGCGGCCTGTACATCCCGCAGAACTACGACCGCCAGTTCAAGGGTTGGGTCTCGGTGCGCACGGCCCTGGGCGCATCGCTGAACGTGCCGGCGGTGCGCACCCTGGTGATGGTCTCGCCCGATGCCTTTGCGCAGCAGCTGCGGGCGCTGGGCCTGGCGCTCAAGGAGACCGGCGACTACTACGGCACCAGCCTGGCCCTGGGCAGCGCCGAGGTGCGCCTGCTGGACCTGGCCAATGCCTACCGCGCGCTGGCCAATGGCGGGCGCGCCAGCGCCGTTGCCTTCAGCCCCGGTGCCAGGCCCAGCTTCACGCCAGCCATCAATGCCGGCGCCGCCTTCATCGCCGGCGACATCCTGGCCGATGCCAACGCGCGGGCCCGCAGCTTCGGCACCGACAGCCTGCTGGCCACGCGTTTCTGGACCGCGGTCAAGACCGGCACCAGCAAGGACATGCGCGACAACTGGGCGCTAGGCTGGTCGCAGCGCTACACCGTGGGCGTGTGGGTGGGCAATGCCACAGGCGCGCCCATGCACGACGTCAGCGGCACCAGTGGCGCCGCGCCGGTGTGGGTCGCCCTGATGCAGCACCTGCACGCGCGCGAACCCAGCCGCGCGCCGGCGCCGCCGGCCGGCCTGGCGGGCCTGCAGGTGCGGTTCGCCGGCGCCGCCGAAGCGGCGCGGCACGAATGGTTTCTGCCGGGCACGCAACAAGCCCTCATTGCTATGGATTCAAGAGCGCCCCAGGTCCACTGGACGGGCTCTGGAGGCCGATCTTCCTCTCAAATCGCGGCACTGCAGCCGGCCCGCATCACCGCACCGGCCGGCGGCACCATCGTGGCCCTGGACCCCGACATCCCGCCGCAGCGCCAGCGCCTGGCCTTCAGCGCCGATGGCGCCGACCTGCGCTGGCGCATGGACGGCAAGGAGTTCGCCCGGGGCAGCCAGGCGCAGTGGCTGCCCTGGCCCGGCCGCCATGTGGTGCAGATCGCCGGCGCCAACGGCCAGGTGCTGGACGAGATCCGCATCGAGGTGCGCGGGGCCGGGGTGCGGGACAAGGCCGCAAAAGGCCCGCTCTAGTGCGCCGCCGCCAGCTGGCGATCGACCACTACACCAGCATCAGCCTTTCGATCTTCTGATTGGCGCCCTTGAGCTTCTTGAACAGCGCCAGCAGCAGCGCCTTGTCCAGGCTGACCATGGCATGGGGGTCGGCCTGCAACGCTGCGATCGCGATCTTGCTGAATTGGGCAACGATGATCTTGTCGTCGGCAATGACCGTTGCTGACGCGGTGATGCTGCCATCAGCAAAGAAGATCCCTTCTCCGAAGCAGTCACCGGTTTCGATGGTGCCGACCAGCTTGCCGTTGCGAAACGCCTCGGCCGCGCCATACAGGATCACATAGAAAGCCTTCATGTCGTCGTCCTGCGACGTGATGCTGATATCCGCGTGGAACGTCCTGATCTGTGCCATCTCCGAGATGCGCTGCAGCCATTCATCCGGAACCGGCTTGAAAAAGGAGCAGTTGCGCAAGGCGCCGAAGCGGGCCGACGGGTCTTCCATCAGCAGCTTGGCATGGCGGGCAAAGTGGTCGTCGATGGTGTCGAATTCGTCCATGCATCCTCCGCGGGTTCAGGCCTTGGGCGGCGGCGCCGGCTTTTCCTCCAGCGACAGCGTCATCGCTTGCGGCCTGGCGGCAGGAGCGGGCGCCGCCACCACCGGCCTCGGAGGCTCCGGCTTCTTGATGTTGACGACCAGCGGACCCGTCGATTCCTCCTCTTCGGGTTCCGCCTCGACTTGCAGCGACAGACCGCCCGTCGCTGCGTCACCGCCAGGCAACTCTTCCTGGATGAAGCGTTTGCTATTGAGCTTCAGGCGCAACATCAGGTCGCCTTTGGCGTCCGCATTGACTTGCAGCTCCTGCAGCGAAATATCGCCTGCATCGTAGAGTTCGAACAGGCACTGGTCGAAGGTCTTCATGCCCAGTTCGACCGACTTCTTCATGATTTCCTTGAGCTGACCGATTTCTCCCTTGGCGATCGCGTCGCGTGAGGTCGAGGTGCTCAGCAGAATCTCGATGGCGGCGGCGCGTCCACCCGAAATCTTGCGCACCAGCCGCTGCGAAACGATGGCGCGCATGTTCAGCGCCAGGTCGTTGCGCACCTGCTCGTGCTTTTCGACCGGGAAGAAATTGATGATGCGGTCGATGGCCTGGTTGGCGCTGTTCGCGTGCAGAGTGGCCATGCACAGATGGCCGGTCTCGGCGAAGTTGAGCGCGTATTCCATGGTTTCGTGATCGCGGATTTCGCCGATCAGGATCACGTCCGGCGCCTGGCGCAGCGTGTCCTTGAGCGCGTCGAACCAGCCCACCGTGTCGATGCCGACTTCGCGGTGCGTGACGATGCAGTTGCCGTGCGGATGCACGTATTCGACCGGATCCTCGATCGTGATGATGTGGCCGTGCGTTTCCTGGTTGCGCACCCCCAGCATCGCCGCCAGCGTGGTCGACTTGCCCGATCCGGTACCGCCCACCAGAAGAACCAGTCCACGCTTTTCCTGCACGATTGCCTTGAGGACAGGCGGCAGGTTCATCTTGTCGAAATCCGGGATTTCGGTCGTGATCACGCGGATCACCATCCCGCAGCGCTGCTGCTGGGTGAAGATATTGATGCGGAAACGGCCCAGGCCCTCCAGCGAAATCGCGAAGTTCTGGCCCTTGGTGTCGATGTAAGCCTGCCACTGCTTCTCGGACGCGATCGCGCGCGCCATCTTGCCTGTCTGCTCCGCCGTCAGCGCAGTCTCGTTGAGCTTGGTCAGCTTCCCATTGAGCTTGATGGCTGGCGGGAAGCCGGCCGTCAGGAACAGGTCCGAGCCCTTCAACTGCACCATGGCTGCGAGCATCTTGTGCACGATGGCCTGGATTTGCTGCTTTTCCTGCTGTTCCATGTTTCCTCCTGAGCGATTCCTGGTGGCTGGCCGGTCTGAGCAGCTTACAAATGCAAAACTGCCGGCTTCGTCTGCTGACCCCGGCCAATTCGGCGTGAACTTGCTTGCGGCTTATTGGACCCGCAGCACCTCAAACTGCTGTCGGATTGGAGCGACCTGTATCGACACCTCATCACCCTCGCATTTACCCAGCATGGCCCTGCCCAAAGGGGCTTCGCTGCTGATGACCTGAACGAGCTGAGCGTCGCTGACCAACTTCATGCTGCCCCCATCCGGCCCGAGAAAGAGCTGCTGCTGCTTGTCGTCGGAATCGACCAGGCAGACAAGCGCGCCGAGCTGTATACCTTGGCTGGCGTCGTAGGGACGCGGGCGGAATTGGCGCCAACTGGCCATCGCCTGACGAATTCCTTCGGCGCGCCGAGCTTGGCCGGTGGCCAGGTAGGCGGCTTCGAGCCCCAAAGTATCGTATTTGTTTTCGGCGATGCTTTCTTCGTGAGTCGCCGTTTCATGGGCCGCCCGGACTGCCTGTTCGGCTTGCAACAGGTCTTCGGCGAGCCGCTCCAGCACCTGCTGCTGCAACAAGAATTTATCCATGATGAAAGGTAGGCATCTCGAACAAGCGGGGGCAGGTCTTGATTATGAAGGGGCTCCGCCAGCCTTCACCGCTTCTGTCGGCCGCAGGTTGACTTCAGCAATGGGCTCCGTCCTGTCGCCCATTTCGGTGCATCGAGCGGCAGGAACTGGCCGGAAGCGGACACCGCACCCGCGCTGGCCGCAGTCGGCCGGTTGCGCTTGATTCCATCATGGTGTTTACCCTAGATCATTGGCGAATGCACGAGCCTCTATCGTTTTGAAAGCATTCTGAAAGCGCGGATTTCCTACGCTCGCGCCCTGACGACATCCCATACGGAGACAACATGACCCCCACCAGACGAGACATCCTGGGCGGCGCTGCAGCCGCGTTAGCCTGGAACCTTCCCCTGAGCGCCCATGCCCAAGCCTGGCCCTCAAAGCCCCTTCGCTTCGTTGTGCCATTCGCCCCTGGCGGCAGTTCTGAAATCGTGGCGCGCTCGACGGCTCTCGAATTGAGCAAGACGATTGGCCAGAACGTGTTCGTCGACAACAAGCCCGGCGCCTCGGGGAACATCGCGATGCAGGAAGTAGCGCGCGCCGACGACATGCACACCATCATCCTGGGCCATATCGGGACGCTGGCGGTCAACCCGTACATGTACAAAAAGCTGCCCTATGACGCCAACAAGGACTTCAAGGCGGTCAGCCTGCTGGCCAAAGTGCCGAGCCTCTATGTGGTCCATCCGGATGTCCCGGCGAGGAACCTCCAGGAATTCATCGCCCTGGTGAAGTCCAAACCCGGCCGCATGAATTACGGCTCCGCCGGCAATGGCAGCGCTGGCCATCTGGCGATGGAATACCTGAAGATGACTGCAGACATTTTCATCACCCACATTCCCTACAAGGGAACGGGTCCGCAGCTGACCGACCTGCTCGCGGGGCGGCTCGACGCTGCGTCGGTTGGCGCATCGGCAATCCTTCCGCAGATCAAGGCAGGCAAGCTGCGCTGCATTGCAACAGGCTCGACCAAGCGCCTGGCACAGCTGCCCGACGTGCCCACCGTCGCGGAGCAAGGCTTCCCCGGCTTTGAAATGACGCAGTGGTACGGCATGCTGGCCCCCGCGTCCATGCCGCAAGCCAACATCGACAAGCTGGCCGCCGAGACGCAGAAGGCCCTCAGGTCGCCCTCCGCCATGGAGAGGCTGACTGGCGACGCTGCAGAAGCCGTGGGCAACACGCCGGCCCAGTTCGCTCAATTCATCGCTCTGGAGCAGAAGCGCTGGAAGCAGGTCGTGGAACGGGCGAAAATCACGGCTGACTGAACTCCCTCCCGTTGCTGCGTCTGCGGGAATCGCAAATGCGCATCCTGCTGGTTGAAGACGAACACAGCCTTGGCACCTGGCTCTCAAAGGCGCTGGAAAGCGCCGGCATCATGGTCGAGTGGGTTGACAGCGCGCGCGCCGCGTTGTCTGCTGCAGCCCTCGGCGGCCATGACGCCATCGTCCTGGACCTGGGCTTGCCCGACCGGGATGGACAGGATCTGCTGGCCGACATCCGCAGCCGCGATCCGCACGTCCCGGCGCTTGTGCTGACTGCGCGTGAAGGACTCAGCGAGAAAGTCCGCGCCTTCAACGCCGGCGCGGACGATTTCCTCGCAAAACCCTTCGAGCTGGAAGAGCTGCAAGTGCGCCTGCAGGCATTGCTGCGCCGGGCGCGGGGTGCGCAGGCCGCGCGCCTGTCCTGCGGCCCTCTTTCATTCGACCTCGCCACCCGGCGTTTCCTCCTGGCGGGCGAGCATCTGCCGCTGCCACCGCGTGAGTCTGCTGTCCTGCGGGTTCTCCTGGAGCACGCAGGCGAGCCCATGTCCAAGCAACACATCCTGGAACGCGTTGTCTCCGACGACAAGGACGTTCATCCCGAGGCAATGGAAGTGATCGTCCATCGCCTGAGGAAAAAGGTGGACGGTCGCGGGCTGGGCATCAAGACCTACCGCGGACTGGGCTATGCGCTGGAAGCGGCTTAGCCAGTTCTCGCTGGCGCAGCAACTGCTCTTGTTGCTCCTGCCGGCCCTGTTGCTGCTCTCGCTGGCCGAACTGCGCAGGACAGCCCAGGACGTGCACCGCGCCGCGGACTCAGCCTATGACCGCTCCCTGCTGGGCGCGCTCAAAGCGATCGACGCCAACGTCTCGACCGAATCCGGTGGCCTGGCCGTGGAACTCCCCTACCGGCTTTTCGAGTTCTTCGAGCTGACGGCGAGCGGCCCGGTTCATTTCCGGGTGGCCACCGCCGATGGCTTGGTGGAGCTGGGGAGCGCCGACCTGCCTGCTACGCCACAAGCCCTGGTGCCCGGTGTGCCGCAGTTCTATGACGGTGAGTATTTCGGCGACCCGGTCAGATTGGTGGCTTACACGCGCGAGCTGGAGCGGCCTGCCGAGGGCTCGCCCTCCCGCCACATCGTCATCCAGGTGGCTGAAAGCACACGCTCCCGGGAGGAATTTCGCCAAACCTTCCTCCAACGTGCGGCAATCAACAGCTCCACATTCCTTGTCCTGGCGATCGGCTTTTGCATTGCAGCCGTGGTTTTCGTGCTCCGACCCATCGGAAAAATCTCCCGCGACGTGATCTCGCGGCCTGCCGGCGAGCTGCAGCCCATACCCACCGACGCGATGGCACCTGATATCCGTCCGCTGGTGGAAGCCATCAACCAGCACATGCAGCGCACGCATGAACGCACCACCCAGCAACGCATGTTCCTCGACGATGCCTCCCATCAACTGCGGACCCACCTCACAACGCTGCGAATGCAGGTCGAGTATGCGGTCCGGCAGCAAGAGCCCGCAGAGGTTCAGCAGGCTCTTGAAGCTCTGAACCTGGAGCTGCAGCGTGCATCGCGCAGCACGAACCAGTTCTTGAGCCTTGCGCGCAGCGAAGCGGTGGACCTTCGCCCCGTTCACTTCGATGTCCACGACCTGCTCGAAGATGTTGCGCGCCAGTTTCTGCGCGCCGCGAGAGACAAAGGCCTGGATCTGGGCGTCGAGAGCGCAAGATTCGATGCCTTTGGCGACCCGGCCTTGCTGCGGGAGGCGCTTGTGAACCTGGTCGCCAATGCGATTGCCTACTCCCCGCAGGGGGCCGTCACCCTGAAAGGCGCCGGCGACACCCTGGGATGGAGCTTGGCCGTGGAAGACACTGGGCCCGGCCTGCCGGCCACGCTGGAATTGGGGGCGGTCGGGCGCTTCGCCCGCGCGGCCGGGTCCAGCATCGGCGGCTCGGGCCTGGGACTGTCGATTGCCAGAGCGATTGCCGCGCGGCACCAGGGCGTCCTGCGGCTTGAAGCCCGAGCCCAGGGCACGGGCCTGGATGCCGCGATTTGGTGGCCCCGGCCGTCGGACCTGAAGGACGAATGATGCGAGCGCTTTCGCTGCCATTCCTGTTGTTCTTGTCCTTGCTGGCGTCGCCGGCCGTCGCACTTCCCCTGCACACGGAGTGCGTCGCGCCCGCCAAGCCAGGCGGCGGGTTCGACCTGACCTGCCAGCTTCTCAAGCAGACCTTGCTTGTGTCCGGCGCCGTTCCTTCTGAAATGCAGGTGCGCTACATGCCCGGCGGGATCGGGGCCGTTGCCTATGACCGTGCCGTCACCCAGCGCTGGAGTGACCCCGGGGTCTTCATCGCTTTTTCCACCGGTTCACTGCTGAACCTGGTGCAGGGCAAGTTCGGGCCGCACGGGACGTCGGACGTGCGCTGGCTCGCCACGCTCGGCACGGAGTATGGCGTCGTCGCCGTGCGCAAAGACTCCCGGCTGACTTCGCTGCCAGCACTGGTGCAACGCTTACGCGAAAACGCCGGCGGTGCGGTTTTCGGCGCCGGCGGGACCGTGGGAAGCCAGGACTGGATCAAGGCGTCGCTTCTGGTCCGGGCCGCTGGCCGCGACCATCGGACCATGCGCTTCATATCTTTCGAGGGCGGTGGCCAGGCGATCTCGGCGCTTCGTGGCGGCCATGTGGATGTTTTCTGCGGCGATGCCGGCGAAGCCATGTCTGCTCTGGCTGCCGGCGACATCCGCCTGCTGGCCGTGCTGGCACCGCGACGCCAACAAGGCGTTCTTGCGCAAGTTCCGACGGCCCGTGAACAGGGCGTCGACCTGATCTGGCCCACAGTGCGCGGGATCTATATGGGGCCCGGCGTCTCCGACAAGGACCACGATGAATGGTCTCGCCTGCTTTCGCGCGTGATGGAGACCCCAGCCTACCAGAGGGCAGCGCGTGCGGCTGGACTTGAGCCCATGAAGCTCGAAGGACAGCAACTGCGCAATTGGATCCAGGGTGAGGCCCAGCGCATGCGTGATCTGGCCTTGTCGTTGCATCTCGCCGTCCGCTAGGTGGCGCAGATATGGACGATGGCAGCTACCGCCCAAAAACTGACATCGGGATCAGAATTGCTGCGTCGACCCGGTAGTCAGCTTTCTCATGCAGCGCTGGAACAGCTGGCTTTCCAGCCAAGCTACCAACCATCTTCTGGTCGCCTGCAGGTCCTGGCCGTCAAACCATGTCACGTCCACGGCGCGGTATTGGCGAATGAAGGGAAAGATGGCGAGGTCGGCCAAACAGGGCTCGCTGCCCCCCAGGAATCGCTGACTGCACAGTAGCTTGTCGAGTGGCTGCAACAGGCAGGCCACAGCTCGATCGCGATGGACTTGTGGCTGAATGCGCAGAGGGTCGCGCTCGGGGTACTTGTATCCATCGAGGTGCTGCTTGAAGGGCCCATCGTTGAGGCCCACCATTTCGAGGCAGAGGGCGGATTGCGCGCGGCCCCACCAGCCGTCGGGATCACGTCCCTGGAATGCCCACCCCATGATGTCCAGGCTCTGGTCGACAACACGCTGGTCTGGCAGGACTAATACCGGCACGGTTCCTTTTGGGGACATCCGCAGCATCTCCGAAGGCTTATCACGCAGCGTGATCTCATGTGCGTCGAAGTCGACCCCCGCCTGGAGCAGCGCCATGCGGGCGCGCATCGCGTAAGGGCACCGGCGATAGGTGAACAGAAGTGGACGCTGAATCGGCGGCAGCTCATGCACGGTGGACGAGATCATCCCTCGCGCACCCTGGCCACATTAGTATCCGACAGCATTCCGAGATTCTGGCACGTGTGCTTGCCGGGTCTTGCTCAATGGATTGGCCGCCCGGCACCACGACGGCTGCTCTTGGCCGATTGCGGCCCTCAGCAATTTGGTCTCACAAGGAAATCAAGCTGAGATGTAACCGATTTTGGGGATCTTCACTCAGCGCGCGGCGGCGCCTTTGCATGGCGGCCGTGGTTGCACCAACTGTGGCTGATCGCAAGGTTCTCGGTGTGGCTGCTGCCGCCTTCGGACAACGGCTGGATGTGCTCCAGGGTCGCGTCCGCCAACAACACCGGTTCTCTGCAGATCCAGCAGGGCACCACGCCATGCAGTTGGCGCGCCACTGTGCGGTAAATCTTGACGCGGGTGAGAGACAGGCTGCCCATGGATTGCGCGCTTCGTCAGCGAAGCGGAAAGTGGCACGCGACTTCGCGCTGCTCGCCCGCGGGCCGAAGCAAGGGCAGTTCCTGCTTGCAGGACTCCTGCGCGAAGGCGCATCGCTGGTGAAAGGAACAGCCCGGGGGCGGATGGATCGGGGAAGGCAGTTCGCCCCGGATGGGATGGATATCCTGCGCCGGGGCGCCATCGGCGGCCAGTCGCGGCGCGCTATCGAGCAGGGCGCGCGTGTAGGGGTGGGCCGGCGCATTGAAAACTGCTTCGGTGCGCCCGGTTTCCACGATCCTGCCCAGATACATGACGGCAATGCGGTCGCTGACATGGCGGACCACGCTGAGGTCGTGGCTGATGAACAGCATCGTGAGGTTCAGGTCCCGCCGCAGTTGCAGGAACAGATTGATGATCTGTGCCTGAATCGATACGTCCAGGGATGCGACGGGCTCGTCGCAGATCAGGGCGTCAGGATGCATGGCCAGGGCGCGCGCGATGGCCACGCGCTGGCGCTGCCCCCCCGAGAACTGGTGCGGGAAACGCTGCGCCGCCTCAGCGTCCAGCCCCACTGCGGCCAGCCACCGGATGACATCACTTTGGGCGCCGTCGCGCGAGACAAGGCCATGGGCGCGCGGGCCTTCCGAAATGGTGTCCCCCACGCGCATGCGCGGATTGAGCGAGGCAAACGGGTCCTGGAACACCATCTGCACGCGCGTCGTGCGTTTGCGGCCATGCTGCATCACAGGAACGCCGTCGATCTCGGCCGAGCCGGCCGTGGGCTGGAGAATGCCGGCCGCGATGCGGCCTAGCGTGGATTTCCCGCAACCCGATTCGCCGACCAGTCCCAGGGTCTCTCCTCTGCCCACATGCAGGGAGACGTCTTCGACGGCGTGGACCACAGTGGCGCCGCTCTTGGCTCCGGTAAATCGCCGGGCCAAGCGCTCGGTGAACGTCGGCTGGGAAGTGAAGCGCCGCGTGACGCCCTTGAGGGAAATCAGCTGCGTCATGAGGTCGCCGGCACGGTGGGACTGCGATGCAGGGGGTGGTGGCATCGCCAGGCGCGTTCGCCCTCGAATGTCCGCTCCGGCGCTGTGCCACAAGCGTCCGTCGCGTACGCGCACCGGGCCCTGAAGGCGCAGCCCGAGGGCAGATTGGTGAGCGAGGGCGTAGCTCCGGGGATCTGAACGAGGTCGCGCCCGGGCGCAGCGCGGGACGGCAGGCTGTCGATCAGGCCCTGGGTGTAGGGATGGCGCGGCTGGCGCAAGACCTGGGCGGTTGGCCCTTCCTCGATCAGGCGGCCGGCGTACATCACGAGCAGGCGTGACGCCAGCACCGAGACCGTGGCCAGGTCGTGGCTGATCCAGACCAGCCCCACGCCCGCCGCGCGCACCAGCGTTTTCATCTCCACCAGGATCTGCGCCTGGATGGAGACATCCAGCGCCGTCGTGGGTTCATCGCAGATCACCAGCCCTGGGTTGTTGAGGAAGGCAATGGCAATGGCCACGCGCTGGCGCATGCCTCCCGACAATTCGTGCGGGTAGCTGTCCAGGCGCCGTTCCGGCTCGGGAATGCCCATTTTGGCAAGGGCTTCGACCGAGCGCCGCCGCATCTCTGCAGCATCCGGCTTGCCGTGCGCAAGCATCGCCAGCTCCATCTGCGCCGACACCTTCAGCACCGCGTTCAGGGTGCTCATCGGGTCCTGGAACACCATCGCGATGCGGCGGCCCCGCAGCGCGCGCAGGCGGGACTGCGGCATGCCGATCAGCTCCTGGCCATCGAGCTTGACTGAGCCTGCCGCGATCCGGCCCGGCGCATCCACCAGCCCGAGCACGGAATAGCCTGTGACACTCTTGCCCGAACCGGATTCGCCGACCAGGCCGACGATCTCGCCCGCGGCAACGTCGAAGGAAACCCCGTCCACGGCCTTGGCCACGCCAGCGCGGGTCGAAAAATGGGTGGACAGGTCCCGCACCTGCAGCAGGGGCTGATTCATCGCCTGAGCCTTGGATTGAGCTGGTCGCGGATCTGGTCGCCCACCAGGTTGATCGTCACGATCAGCCCGATCAGCGCGACGCCCGGGTAGATCGAGATCCAGTAGCGGCCCGACAGCATGTACTGGAAGCCGTTGGCGATCAGCATGCCCAGCGAGGGTTCCGACACCGGCATTCCCAGGCCGAGGAAGGACAGCGTGGCCTCCAGTGCGATGGAGTTGGCCACCTGCACGGTGGCCACCACGATCAGCGGTGGCAGGCAATTGGGCAGCACGTGCCGGAAGGCGACCCGCGCCGCGCTCAGGGGCGTGGACAGCGCCGCCTCGACATACTCCTTGGAGCGTTCGGCCGTCGCAGCGCCGTGCGCGGTTCGGGCGAAATACGCGTACTGCGCGGTGACGAGCGCGGCGATCAGCTGCCATTTGCCCTGCCCGAGCAAGGCCGACAGCACCAGCGCGAGCAAGATGGCCGGGAAGGACAGCTGCAGATCGATCATGCGCATGATCAGCGTTTCGGTGCGTCCGCCGGCAAAGCCCGCCAGGGTGCCGAGCGAGGCGCCCAGCGAGAAGGCAATGACGCCGGCGATCAGTCCCACCTGCAGCGAAATGCGCAGTCCGTAGAGGATCGCGGAGTAGAGGTCGCGCCCCTGCGCGTCGGTGCCCAGCCAGTGGGTGAAGCCGCTGCTGCCTACGTACCCGGGTGGGCGACGCGCATCCGTCAGCACCAGTTTCGCCATGTCGTAGGGGTCTTGCGGCGTGATCAGGGGTGCCGCAAGGGCCAACAGGATGATCAGGCCCAGCAGCATGACGGCCACCACGGACACCCGGCTTTGCGCGAACTCGCTGAGAAACAGCCGCAGCGGGGTGGCCACGGCCTTGGGGCGGGCAGTGTCCGTCATGCCGCTTTGCGCGCGCGCAGCCGGGGATCGAGCGCAGCGTAGGCGATATCGACCGTGAAGTTGATGGCGATGAACAGCAGTGCCACGAGCATCAGGTAGGCCACCATGACGGGGCGGTCCAGTGTGGAAATCGAATCGATGATCAATTTGCCCACGCCGGGCCAGGAGAAGATGGTTTCGGTGACCACGGCAAAAGCAAGGGTCGAGCCAAACTCGAGGCCGAACACCGTGACCAGCGGGATGGCGATCAGGCGCAGCACATGGTGCCTGAGGATGGTCCATTCGCTCTCGCCGGCCGCCCGGGCGAAGCGAACCGTGTCGGTCAGCATCACCTCGCGCGTGCCCGCCCGCGCCAGGCGGATCATGAGAGCGAGCTTGAACAAGGCCAGATTGATCGAGGGCAGCAACATGTGCTTGAGGCCGTTGAGCGTGAAGACGCTCCACTCGACGCCCAACACCGCGACCGTGTCGCCGCGTCCACCGGCCGGCAGCAGGCCCAGGTTGACGGCGAAGGTGAAGATCAGGATCAGTCCGATCCAGAAGGTGGGCACCGAGAACCCGAGCACGGACAGGCCCATGATCACCTTGGACGCGAGGCTGTCGGGTGCATAGCCGGCGTACATGCCCAGTGGAATGCCAATCAACGCGGCGCCCAGGACGGCCGCCAGCGTGATCTCCAGCGTCGCGGGCAGGCGCGACAGGATCAGGTCCAGCACCGGCATGTTGTAGACGAAGGAGCGGCCGAAGTCCCCAGTCACCAGCTTGCCCGCAAACGTCAGGTACTGCTGCCACAGGGGCTGGTCGAAGCCGTAAGCCTGGATCGTCTGCTGGCGGATTTCCTGCGTCACATCCGGAGAAATCATCACGTCGATCGGATTGCCGACGGCAAACACACCGACGAACACCAGCACCGAGATGATGAAGATCACCACCGCGGCCTGCACAAGGCGCTCAATGACGTAGGCAAGCACCGCGGATCAGTCCCAGCCCATCGCCATGAGCGAGCGCGTCTCTGCCACTGCGACTTCCCACAATGCCGCGGTGTCGGCGTCGGGGCGCTGGTAGAGGCCGCCAAAATTGCCGTCACCGATCAACAGTTTCTTGGCGCCCGGATCGAGGCGCTGGAAGCGCTCGAGATCGACCATGGCCTTGGCCTCCTGGGGCTGTTCGGCCCCTGCAACGCGCGTCCAGGGAAAATTTTCCATCCATGAGGCGTGGGAAGCGACCGGATCGATGGTCTTGAGCTTGGCCATGGTCGCAGGCGCGTTCCACCAGTTGTGCCACTTCACCTGGACGCCCCGGTTGCGGTCCAGCCATTCCAGGATCGCGCCGTGGGCCGGCCCGTTGCCGCCGTGCCCGTTGACAATGACGATCTGCGTGAATCCGCTGCGCACCATGCTGTCGAGCACGTCGCAGACCAGCGCGCAAAACGTGGACAGTTTCAGGGTCACGGTCCCCGCGTAGTCGACAAAGCTGGGCGTGAAGCCGTAGGCGATGACCGGGAAAACCGGGATGCCCAGCGGTTCGGCAGCTTCGACCGCAACCCGTTCCGACAGGATGACGTCCACACACAGGCTCAGGTGCGCATGCTGTTCGGTCGAGCCAATGGGCAGCACGGCGCGGCGGTCCTTCTTGACGTGCTCCTCGACCTGCATCCAGTTCATTTCAGCGATACGCATGGTTTGTCTCCATCAGGAAGTTGGGGCGGGATTTGCGCTTGCGCGATCATCGACCGCCCCGTCGAACATGGCCAGGACGACCTTGGCCATCAAGGCCGACAGCGTCTCCTGTTCCACCAGGCTCAGTGGGGCGAGCATCTCGGCCTCGAGAGCGCGAAAGCGTGGCATGGCCTTGTCGAGCACTGCGCGCCCCTTGGGAGTCAGGCTGAGTTTTTGCTGGCGGCGGTCGGTTGCGCCCTCCATCCGCCGGATCAGCCCCAGCTTGGCTATCCGGTTGACTGCGCGGCTCAAGGTGTTTTTCGGAAAAGCAGTGGAGTTTGCAATTTCGCTCGCCGTGACGCCGTCCATGATGCCCAGGCAGTAGACCACCACGAACTCCGGCCGCGAGAGGCCGAATTCCTGTTCGACCCAGCCGTACAGCGGCGTGTTGTAGCGAAGGCTCAGGTAGTTGAAGCGGGCCGAAAAGCCGCAGGGATTGCGCCACAGGCGCGCATGCGTGAAGGCGTCGAGTGGATGGCGCCCGAGCAACTGCGCGCCACTGTCTCCGGCGGCTTGCGTGGGGCCTCCATTCGACGGGGCCAGAAGATCGGTATTTGGTTCCAACTAGAACAGTCTTTTATCTTTGTTGGGCGATGCTAGCAAATCACCAATGGCAATAAGCAAAGATTTGTGCAAACCAGTTCCATAAGGTATTGACGAGTTTATCCGCGAAGCATTAAATCTGTCCTGCAAGGCAAGCGGTTGGCGCGGTGCCGGCTTCAGGGGATTTCTCAATGCGCTCTTTCTTCACAGGCCTGCTGTGTGCCACAGTGCTGGCCGCTCCGGCCTTGGCCCAGACTCTCACCATCGGCGTGCGTGGCGGGCCCGACTCCATCGACCCGCACTTCACGGCCACCGGCACCCATGCGGAGGCGCTCAAGCATGTGTTCGACACGCTGGTCTGGTCCGGCGACGGCCTGGAATTGCAGCCGCGCCTTGCAGAGAGCTGGAAAGTCATCAACGACAACACCTGGGAGTTCAAGCTGCGCCGCGGCGTGAAGTTCCACGACGGCTCCGATTTCACGGCGCAGGACGTCAAGTTTTCGATCGAGCGCGTGCCTGTGGTCTCCGGCCCCAATCCCACCACGATCTACGTGCGCCGGGTCAAGGACGTCAAGATCATTGACACCCACACGCTGCTGGTCATCACCGATGGCGCCGCGCCCACTTTGCCCAACGACTTCATCCGCCTGTTCATCGTGTCGGCCAAGGCCGCGGCCGGCCTGACCAAGGACACCGCCAACGAGGCTTTCAACTCCGGCAAGGCGGCCATCGGCACGGGCCCCTACAAGTACGTGTCATGGCAGCCCAAGGGCGACCTGGTCCTGGCCCGCAACGACAGCTACTGGGGTCCCAAGGAGCCATGGGCCCGCCATGTGCGCAAGGAGATCCCCAACGACGCCTCACGCGTCGCGCAGCTCAAGGCAGGACAGCTCGACCTGATCACACGGGTCCCGGCCACCGACCTCGCCACCTTGCAGCGCGATCCGAAGATCGCCGTCCAGACAATCGACACGGTCTACGTGTTCAACCTCGAGATGGACCTGCGCGACAAGGCGCCCACGGTGACGGCCAAGGACGGCTCCGCGCTTGCCAAGAACCCCTTGCAGGATCTGCGTGTGCGCGAAGCCATCGACCTGGCCATCGACCGCAAGGCGCTGGCCGAGGTGGCGATGGAAGGCCTGGGCAAGCCGGCCAGCCAGCTGGTGACGCCCTCGATCTTCGGCTACAACAAGAATCTCGGCGAGCGCAAGTACGATCCGGCGGCGGCCCGCAAGCTGCTGGCCGATGCCGGCTATCCCAACGGCTTCAAGCTGCAGCTGTCGTTCACGGCGGACCGCCTGCCGGGTGACCGCCAGGTCGGCACGTCGATCGCCCAGATGCTGGCCGCGGTCGGCATCGACGCCCAGCCCAATGCCCAGCCTGCAGCCGTGTTCTTCCCCGCGCGCACCCGGGGCGACTATTCCGTGTCCATGTCCGGCTGGGGAACGCTGACCGGCGAGGCGCACTACACCCTGTCCTCGCTGGCCCACTCCAATGACAAGGACAAGAAGATGGGCGCCTTCAACGTCCTGAACTACAAGAACCCCGTGATGGACAAGCTGCTCCAGGATGCCGCCATCGAGATGGACATCGCCAAACGCCGCAAGTACCTGGAAGACGCCAACGCCCTGCTCGAAAAGGACCGCCAGCGCCTGCCTATCGTCGCGGTGGGTTCGGCCTGGGCCATGCAAAAAGGCAAGTTCACGATCAAGCCACGGGTGGACGAAGACACTCTGGCCATGAACATCAAGCCGGGCAAGTAAGTGGCCGCCGGCATTGCGATCGGCCTGCACGGGGGTTGCGGCACGCTCGATCCAGGCCTTCTGAGCGAGGCTGAATGGGAAGAGAGCCGCGCGCATATGGCCAAGGCGTTGCGCGCCGGCTGGCAGGTGCTCAAGGCAGGTGGCAGCGCCCTCGACGCGGTGCAAGCCAGTGTGGTGGTGATGGAAGACAGCCCGCACTTCAACGCGGGACACGGCGCCGCACTGACCGAGAACGCGCAGCATGAGCTGGACGCGTCCATCATGGACGGCGCATCGCTGGCGGCCGGAGCGGTGTGCACGGTGCGCCGTATCCGCAACCCGGTGCTGGCCGCGCGGGCGGTCCTGGACAGCGGGCAGGCTGTGTTGCTTTCGGGACCGGCGGCCGACGACTTCGCGCAGAGCCGGGGCCTGGCCATGGTGGATCCGGCCTACTTCACCACGCAGCGCCGCGTGGACGCGCTCAGGTCGCTGCAGGCGCGCGCCGCCACCGGCGCCTTCGTCCCCGCTTCCGAAGCCGAAAAGCACGGAACCGTGGGCGCCGTTGCCCGCGACATGCAGGGCCACCTGGCGGCAGCCACCTCCACCGGCGGCTTCAACAACAAGCCCTCCGGGCGGGTCGGCGACAGCCCCATCATCGGTGCGGGAACCTACGCGAAAGACGGTGTCTGCGCCGTTTCATGCACGGGCCAGGGCGAAATTTTCATCCGGCGCGTCGCCGCCTACGATCTGGCGGCCCGCATCAGCTACGCGCATCAGACGCTGGCGGCTGCCGCCGATGCGCTGGTGTTCGACACGCTCGCCAGCCATTCCATCGGCGCCGGACTTATTGCGCTGGGTGCCAGCGGCGAGCCGGTCGCGCCCTACAACACCCTGGGCATGTACCGCGGCTGGATCAGCACCGACGGCCAGTTGACGGTGGCCACCCACCGTGCGCTGCATGCCATGGGACCCGCCTGATGCGGCAAGACGCCCCTATCCTGATCTGGGGTGCGGGCGCCATCGGCGGCGTGCTCGGCGCGTACTGGGCCCGCGCAGGCGTGCCGGTGCTGATGGTCGACACCGTGGCCGACCATGTCCAGGCCTGCCGCAGCAGCGGCTTGTCCATCACTGGCCCGGTGGAGCAGTTCCGTCAGCTTGTGCCAGCCGTGACGCCGCAGGAACTGCAAGGCCAGTATCCGGTGATCGTGCTGGCCGTGAAGGCCCAGGCGACCGAGGCCGCGCTTGAGATGCTCCAACCCCATCTGGCGCCCGACGGCTACGTGCTGTCGGCGCAGAACGGCCTGAACGAGCTGGTGATTGCGCGGACGGTCGGTGCACAGCGCACCATGGGCTGCTTCGTCAACTTCGGCGCCGATTGGCTGGGTCCAGGCGAGATCCTGTTTGGCAACCGCGCCGCCGTTGTCGTGGGCGAGATCGACGGCAGCGTGCGCGAGCGCAGCAGGCAGATGCACGCGCTCTTGTCGATTTTCGAGCCGCAGGCCGTGCTGACAGACAACATCTGGGGCTACCTCTGGGGCAAGCTGGCCTATGGCGCCATGCTGTTTGCCACCGCGCTCACCGACGACTCCATGACGGGCAACTTTGCCGACCCGCGGCGCTTCCCCGTGTTCGATCAGCTGGCCCGGGAGGTGATGGCCGTCGCATCGGCGCGCGGTGTGCGCCCTGTCGGCTTCAACGGCTTCGATCCGGCCTGCTTCGCACCCGGCGCAGGCGAAGCCGGCGCCCGTGCCTCGATCGCAGCCCTGGCTGAATTCAACCGGACGACCGCCAAGACCCATTCCGGCATCCACCGCGACCTGGCGATCCGCAAACGCAAGACCGAGATCGACCCACAGATCGGCGTCATCGCCACACTCGGGCGCGAAGCGGGAATTGCGACGCCGGCCATCGCCTGCCTGGTCGAGCTGATCCACGCGATTGAAGACGGACGCCTGCCCCTGGCCTATTCGACCTTCGAAGTCCTGCTTGCCACCTGTCTTGCGCAGTCCGCAGAGCCTGCCACTCCAGCATGAAAATCGACTTCTCCGGCAAGACGGTTGTGGTGACGGGTGCGGCCCACGGATTTGGCCGTGCCATCTGCCTGGCCTTCGCCCAAACTGGCGCCCAGGTCTGGGCCCTGGACGTGCTCGAGGACGAACTGGCCGAGACGGGGCGCCTGTGCCGCGAAGCGGGAGCGCGCTGCGAAACGCGTTCGATCGACATCACGCAAGCGTCCGCAGTGAAGGCCCTGGTCGATGAAGTCTGCAGCGTCAGCGGGCATGTGGACGTGCTGGTGAACAACGCAGGGGGCGTGCTGGGACAGGTGGGCCAGCCGCTGGAGTCCGTCACCCCGCAGCAGTGGAACTCCATTTTTGCCGTCAATTTGAGCGGTGCGTTCTACCTGTGCCAGGCGGTGGCCCCTGGCATGAAGGCCGCCGGCGCGGGCCGCATCGTCAATATCGCCAGTGGCGCCGGCCTGACGGTCAGCCTGACCGGCATCCAGGCCTATGCAGCGGCGAAAGCCGGCCTGATCAGCCTGACGCGGCAGCTAGCTCACGAGCTCGGCGAGTGGGGCATCACGGTCAATTGCATTGCGCCGGGCTTCGTCCGGTCCAACCCCAACACCGAACGGCAATGGCAGGCCATGGGCAGCGCCGGTCAGCAAGCGCTCTTGAACGGCATCGCGCTCAAGCGGCTGGGCACAGCGGACGACATCGCCTCCGGCGTGCTGTTTTTTGCCTCGGACCATGCCGGCTGGATCAGCGGCCAGACGATTTCCATCGACGGCGGTAAATGAGCGGTCACTGTCAGGCCGGTGACTGTCATCGCCCCGATATTGGCCTGCCCCCGTGGCTGCGTCTGCAGAACAGCTACAGAGCGATGCGGAACCGCAGCTCGCGGCCGCCGCCCAGGGACGCCAGTTTTTCGAATTCCTCGACCAGCACGCCGCCGTTGGCCAGGATCACTTGTTGCGAGGCCGTGTTCTCCGGCGAGGTTGTGATCTCCACCTGCAGCAGGCCGCGGTGGCGCGCTTGCGGCAGCAGCAGCGCGAGCGCACGCGTGGCGTAGCCCCGTCGCTGCTTCCACGGCACAACGCTGTAGCCGATGTGGCCCAGGCAGTAGTCCGGCAGCGCGCCGCCCGCCAGCGGGGGCCAGCGTAGCTGGATGCTGCCGCAAAACTCGCCGTCCCACAGCCACTTGCGATAGCCGGGAAGCCGCGGCACCACCGTGCCGTCCGGCAGCTTGACCCCGGCGCCACCGCCCTCGAAGTTCACGATCCGCTGAAAGTAGGCGTCGGGATTGTTCTGGATGGCAGCGAGTTCTTCCTGGGCCACCTGCGGCCGCAGGTTGTTCGGCGACCAGCCGCGCCGCAACGCATCGCAGTACGAGCGCAGGTATTCAGGTTCGGGCCAGACCAGTTCCATGGCCCGATTCTCCAACACGCGAGTAGACTGCCGTTTTTCAGCTCGAACTGTGGGGGGCCGGGGTGCGGGACAAGGCCGCAAGAGACCCGCTCTAGCGCGCCGCCGTCAGCTGGCGATCGATCCAGGCCTGGGTGTCGGCCATCACGCCTTCCTTGCCCAGGTCGTTGAACAGGTCATGGAAGTGACCGTCATACAGCTTGAGCGTCTTGTCGCTGGAGCCCACCGTGTCGAAGAAAAACTGGCTGCCGCGCGGCACGGTCGCTTTGTCCACCGTGCCATGCATGATCAGCACAGGCAGGCTCATGCGCGGAAATTCCTTCCTGAGCCGTTCATCCGCGCGCACCAGGGCCGCAACGGTGCTGGCGGGCTGGACTTCGCCGGCAATCAGCGGATCGCTGTTCAAGGCCTGTACCGCCTGCGGGTCGCGCGAAAAGTCCTCGTTCTTCAATTTCAGCACCGGCAGATGCGGCGCTACGTGGCTGATGGCCTTGATCGCGCCCAGGGCGAAGTCCGGCGCCGGCACCTCGAACGCAAAGCTCTCGCAGATCAGGCCAGCCAGTTCGGCCTGCTTGTCCAGCGTGTAGATGCACGAGACCACCCCACCCGCGCTGTGGCCCAGCAGGAACACCGGCAGTCCCGGCTCCCCCTGCTTGGCGATCGCCACCAGGCGGCTGACGTCGTCGGCATAGTCATCGACACTTTCCACATAGAAGCGCTCGCCCTCCGAGCGGCCGCGGCCGCGCAGGTCAATGGCGTAGACCGCCAGGCCGGCGGCGGCGAACTGCTGCGCCACCCACAGGTACTGGCCGCCATGCGAATTGACGCCGTGGCAGATGACCACCACGGCGCGCGCCGGGCCATCGGGCTTCCAGGCGCGGTAGAAGATCCGGACGCCATCCTTGCCGGCAAAGGTGTTCTCACTGGGACTGTTGACCATGGCATGCTCCGTTCAGGACCGCGCGAACGCGAGAAGGTCGGCGTTGAGCTGGTCCTTGCTGGTGTCCCCCAGGCTGTGCGTGCCGCCCGGATAGATCTTCAGCGTGGCGCCCTTGACCAGCTTGGACGACAGCAGCGCGGAGGCGCCGATGGGTACGATCTGGTCGTCGTCACCGTGGATGATCAGCGTGGGCACGTCGAACTTTTTCAGGTCGGCCGTGAAGTCCGTTTCCGAGAATGCCTTGATGCAGTCGTAGGCGTTCTTGTGGCCCGACATCATCCCCTGCATCCACCAGGACTGGATCAGGCCCTGCGAGACCTTGGCGCCCGGGCGGTTGAAGCCGAAGAAGGGCCCGCTCGCCACGTCCAGGAAGAACTGGGAGCGGTCGGCCAGGTAGGCCTTGCGAAAGCCATCGAACACATCCATGGGCAGGCCGCCCGGGTTCGCCGCCGTCTTGACCATGATGGGCGGCACCGCCCCCATCAGCACGGCGCGCGCCACGCGCTTGGTGCCGTGGCGTCCGATGTAACGTGCCACCTCGCCGCCGCCTGTGGAATGGCCGACCATGGTGACGCCCTTGAGGTCCAGCGCCGTGAACAGCTCGTTGAGGTCGTCGGCGTAGCTGTCCATGTCGTTGCCGTGCCAGGGCTGGCTGGAGCGGCCATGGCCGCGGCGGTCATGGGCAATGCAGCGAAAGCCGTTGGAAGCCAGATGGAACATCTGCGCCTCCCATGCGTCCGAGCTGAGCGGCCAGCCGTGGCTGAAGCTCACGACCGGGCCAGCGCCCCAATCCTTGTAATAGATCTGCGTGCCGTCTTTGGTGGTGAATGTGCTCATGGTTTTCCTTTGCGGGTTGCTGGAGCTGGGATGTGGTTGCGCGGCCATCGCCGCAAACGGGAGGGCGGCGCCTGCGATCAGCACGCTGCGCCGCAGGATGCGCATGGGGATTTCCGGATTCGGGTTCATTTGCGTATCGTGTGGGGGGCGTGCCTGCCGTGCATCAGCCGTCGGGGAGAGGTCAGCGTCCCTCAGCGGACAAACCGCAGGACCTCGTCCGCGAAGTCCTCCGGGTACTGGAACAAAAAGCCATGGCCCGAATCGGGATAGACGACCAGCCGGGCGTCGGCAATCGCCTGCTGCATGGCATAGGAGGCGTAGGTGGGAACCATGATGTCGTTGTTGCCGTTGGCAACCAGGGTCGGTTGCTTGATGCTCCCGAGCCGGGGCAGCAGCGAGGTGGCTGGGGTGGCAGCGGCCATCGCCGATTTGAGCTGCGCCTGCCATGCGGCAGCGTCCACCTGCCTGGCAAATGCATCAGGCCGCTGCTGCAGACGCGCCAGGTAAGCCTTGCCCAGCGCCTGGCTGGCAGCGCTCTGGCCAAAGAACAGGAACAGGAAGTCCGCGTCCTCATTGACCGGCTTGGTCGCGGTCGGCCAGACCTGCGCGTTGGAAGCGGCGAATGCAGCGGGAATGTCGGGCACATGACCGGGGCCGGAGCCCGCGATCACCAGAGTGCGCACCAGTTCAGGATGGTCGAGCGCCATCTGCAACGCCACCGTCCCGCCCATCGAGAAGCCAAGGACGTCAACCTGCTGCAAGCCCAGCGCCCGCACCAGCTTGGCGGCCGAGAGCGCGAAGGCGGGCAGTGCGTCGGGCGGCGTGCCGGAAGAGCGCGCAAAGCCGGGCTGGTCGAACATCACGACCGGCCGCTTTGCGGCGATCCTGTCGATGAGCACCGGATCCCAGTGGTCCATGGTGCCCCGGAAGCGATTGAGCAGCAGCAGCGGCGTGCCCTCTTGCGGCCCGATGATCCGGTAGGCGATGTCCGCGCCATCCACCTTGATGACGCGCGTTGCCGCTGTGAGCGTGGGACTGGCCTGTGCGGCCACGGCGGCGGCAACCGGAACCATCAGCGAGAGTCCGGGGAGGGAGGGCAGGAGTTGGCGCAATGGCGTCATGGCAGGCCTGGGATGTGCACGGCGGGATTGCCTGCGCCAATCGTGTTCCTGCCCGCTGCCGCGGCCAACCGCCCGATGGAGGGGCCGGCAGTGGGTACTACGGTAGACCGGACTTAGGCTCGCAGGAGAGCCTGGGCTTCCCCCTTTGGAGGGATTTGCTGCGGCCCGGCCATGCAGATAGTCAGAGGGTCTCCACAGCCAGGATGCAGCCATGCTGGATCTCTCGTCCCAGGCGTCTGCGCCCCGCCAGATGGCGTTCGATCACATGCGGCAAGCCTTCCTGCACAGCGGCGGATTGCTCGATGCCGACGAACTCGCGCACAAGCAGGCACAGCGCCTGAGCAATGGGCTGGGCGCCGTCGCGCGCTGGATCGTGCTGCGGCGCATTGTCTCTATCCCTTGGGGCGGCGGCTACTGGATCCCCTGTTTCCAGTTCGCCCAGCCGTCTTTTGTGCTGCGCGCATCGCTGGCCGGCGTTCTCGACGAGCTCAACCCTGTGATGGACGACTGGGAGCTTGCAGGCTGGTTCGCGATGGCCAACGACCTGCTCGATGGCGCCTGTCCCGCATGCGCGCTCGGCCATTCACCTTTGGACGTGCGCGATGCCGCACGCGCCCACAGATTCGCCGTCTGCGGCTGAGAGGGCGTCCGGGCTAAGCGCCGTGCAGTGCGAGCGTGGTCTCGGCGATCCGCCGGCCCTGGTAGCGCGCGCCGTCGAGTTCGACCTGGCTGGGTTGGCGCGTACCGTCCAGGCCGGTGAGCGTGCCGGCTCCGTACGGCGAACCCCCTTCGGGCGCTGACAAGGACAGTTGCCCGGCATATCCGTAGTCCATACCGACGACGATCATCCCGAAGTCAAGCAGGTTGGTGATGATGGTCAACAGCGTTGTCTCGTGCCCGCCGTGCTGGCTTGCGCTCGAGACAAAGCCTCCACCGACCTTTCCCCGCAGAGCGCCGCGCGGCCACTGCTGGCCGGCCCTCTCGAGAAAGCTGGCCATCTGCGAGCCCATGCGACCGTGCCGCGCGCCGGTGCCAATGATGATCGCGTCATAGTCCTGCAGTTCCGCCGGGTCGGCCAGGGGCGCGGGTTGGTCCAATCTGTGGCCTGCGGCCCGGGTGACCTCTTGCGCAACAAGTTCGGGCGCCCGCTTGACTTCCGCATCCACGCCTGCGCGGCAGGCGCCGTCGGCAACCGCATAGGCCATCAGCTCCGTGTGCCCGTGCACCGAGTGGTAGAGGACGAGTATCTTGACCATCTTGTTTCCTTCCAGACTGAGAAGGAAGGCTAGCCAAGCCAGCGTCAGCCCGAATCCGCCCTTGGTGCTGTGCCGGCTTAGTCCGTCTGGATCAGTTCCCCCGCGGATGCCAGGGCCAGGGGCCGGGACGGAGCATGCCCGGGCAAACTGCGCCGGCCCTGCATCAGGCTCTGGAAGCGATCGAGCGGGACGCCATTTCCCGGGGCCGCGCGCAGCAGCCCCCGGTGCTCGGAGACCACGACCGCCTGTGTCCGCGTGCGGACCTGGAGCTTTTCGAGAATGGCCTTGACGTGCGTCTTGACCGTTCCGAGCTGGATGTCGAGGTCCCTGGCAATCTGCTTGTTCGAGGCGCCTTGGGACATCAGGTGCAGCACATCGTGCTCGCGCTTGGTCAGGCTGGCATGGACCAGACTGTCCGCGATGCGGGCCGAGACAGCGTCGTCATAGCAACGCCCGCCACGTGCGAGCGATCGCACGGCTTGCACAAGGCGCTCGGCCGGGCATCCAAGCAGCAGGTAGCCCTGGACACCGCGCGCCATGGCGCAGCGGATGTCCCACTCACCCACTTTCTCCGTCACGATCAGCAGCCTGGGCACAGATCCGGGCCCGGCATTGCGGCCGGCTGCCATGCGATCGAGAAATTGCAGGCCCGTGCCGTAGTCCGCGACGAGCACGTCACAGTGGGCCGCATCTGGCGGCACAGCCTGCGTGGGCAGATGGCCCACGGTCACGGCCAGATCCGCCTGGGCACGCAAGGTCGCCGCCAGGCCTGCACAGACCAGTGGTGAGTCGTGCAAAACAAAAACCTCGACACGTCGGACGGTGCTCATGGTGCCTGCTCCTGAGATGGGGACTGGGTGGACGCGGATCCGGACTTCAAGCCGGAGCCGGCCAGGGCGTACTTTCTCGCGCGGATGTATCCTGGCTTCGTCAGTTCGCCTTGCAGTCGTGTCAGGTGACATGCAATGACCGGTTGGCGCCGCCCCTGCCGGATAATCGGCAAGCAGGACATACTCATTCCGATGGCAGAACCTCTCATGCAGGAGCCTCCTGAACCGCCGGATCTGGGCGCGCTGTCCGATCGCATGGCTGCTTTGGAGCGGGAGAACCAGACGCTGCGCGAGCGTGTCGCCGAGCTCCATCTGGGCCAGTCGCGCTTCCACAACCTGGTCGACGCCACAGGTGATGTGATCTGGATCACCGAGTGCGACCCCGAGCGCGTTGTCTATTGCAGCGCCAGCTTCGAGCGGATCTGGGGCCACACCGTCGAAGGGCTCTACAGGGACCCCAGCCTGTGGATCCGGTCCATTCACGTGGACGACCGAACCCGCATCGGCCAGGCCTTTCACCACTGGCTCGCCCAACCGACCGAAACATGGGAGGCAGAGTTCCGCATCGTCCGGCCCGATGGCCAGGTGCGCTGGATTCACGAGCGCGGCGTCTCGGCCGCCGAAGACGACGGCAAGGCGCGGGTCATCGGCGCCTCGAAGGACATCACCGAGCAACGCGCGACGGCGGCGGCCCTTCGCGAATCCGAAGAGCGGTTTGCATTGGCCGTGGAAGGCTCGGCCGACGGCATCTGGGACTGGGACATCCAGACCGGCTTGATGTACATGTCGGAACGGGCGCAGGAGCTGTACGGCCTCGTGCCCAGCGCCCTGACCTTGCGGCCCCGCAGCGAATGGCTGGGGGTCGTCCACGAGCCGCAGCCGGACGTCTCCGAGCGGCGGCTCGCGACAACTCGCTACCTTGCTGGCGAGACCGATTTTCTCGACGCTGAGTGGCGTTTCCGGCAAGCGGACGGCACAGACCGCTGGAGAAGGGTCCGTGGCCGCGGCCTGCGCGATGCCAGCGGAAAGGCGATCCGCCTGAGCGGGTCCATCACCGACATCGATGCCCGCAAGCGCGCAGAACAGGCTCTGGAGCAATCGCAGGAACGGTTCGCGCTCGCCGTCGAGGGCTCGACCGACGGCATCTGGGACTGGGACATCCAGACCGGCTTGATGTACATGTCCGAACGGGCGCAGGAGCTGTACGGCCTCGTGCCCAGTGCCCGGAGCTTGCGGCCGCGCAGCGAGTGGCTGGCCGCCGTCCAGCATCCGGAACCGGACATCCACGAGCGGCGGCTCGCGATGGAGCGCTACATCACCGGCGAGACGGAACGACTCGATGCGGAGTGGCGATTCCGGCAGCTCGATGGCACGGACCTCTGGCGACGAATCCGGGGCCGTTGCCTGCGCGATGCCAATGGCAAGGCGATCCGCCTGAGCGGATCGATCAGCGACGTGGATTCCCGCAAGCGCGCCGAGCAGGCGCTCGAACAGTCGGAGCAGCGCTACGCCCTGGCCGTGGCCGGGTCCAACGACGGCATCTGGGACTGGGACATTGCCAGCGGCATGCAGTACTACTCCGAGCGCGCCCAGCGCATCTATGGCCTGACGCCCGGGCCGACCAAACGGCACAGGTCGGAATGGCGCCGCCTCGTGCCCATCCACCCGGATGACTACCACGAGCAGATCAACGCGATCACCGACTACCTCGCCGGGCGGATCTCGACCTATGGCGGCGAGTGGCGCGTCCTGCTGCCCGGTGGTGGCTACAAGTGGATCCGCCTGCGTGGCGAGTCTGTCCGGGATGCCGCGGGCCTGCCGGTCCGGCTGGCCGGATCGGTCAGCGACATCGACGATCTCAAGCGGGAACAGGCGAGCCGGCAGCAGTCGCAGCGGCTCGAGGCGGTCGGCACGCTGGCAGGCGGCATCGCCCACGATTTCAACAACATCCTGGGCGCCATCCTCGGCTTCGGAGAAATGTCGCTGCGGCGCACGCGCCAGGGCAGCCGCATGCGGCGCGATCTGGAGTGCATCGTCATGGCCGGGGAGCGCGGCCGGACCCTGGTCGACCGCATCCTGGCCTTCAGCCGCAGCAGCGTGAGCGAACGGATGCCCGTCCACGTCGAGAAGGTCGTGCGAGAGTCCGTGGACCTGCTCAAGCCGGCCTTGCACGGCGATGTGCAAATCGAATGCGACTTGCGCACGGGCACGGCAGCGATCATGGGCGACGCGACCCAGGTCCACCAGGTTCTGGGCAACCTGGCCACCAACGCCGCTCAGGCCATGCCCGATGGCGGCCGGCTGGGCATCGTCCTGGAATGCCTGTTGCTCAAGGATGGGCGTTCGGCGACGACCGGCTCGCTCGAGCCGGGTGAGTACATCGTGTTGACCGTGTCCGACACCGGAAGCGGCATCGCTCCGGAGGACAGGCAGCGGATTTTCGACCCCTTCTTCACGACCAAGGAGGTCAATGTGGGCACGGGACTGGGGCTCTCGCTGGTGCACGGCATCGTGTCCGAGCTGGGTGGCGCCATCGACCTCATGTCCAGCGTCGGCGATGGCAGCAGCTTCGTCGTCTATCTGCCACGCAGCGGTGACGTGGCCGAGCCCCGGGAGGTGTCCCAGCAAAACCTTCCCCGCGGCAGCCAGCAGCGCGTCCTGGTGGTCGACGACGACCCGGCCTTGACCCGCCTGACGTCTGAACTGTGTGCAGACCTGGGTTACCAATGGATGTCCTGCACCTCGAGCATCGAAGCAGCCCGCGTCTTTCGCAACAGGCCGGACCATTTCGACGTCGTGCTGACCGACGAGCGCATGCCGGGACTGTCCGGCACCGCACTGATCCGTTCGCTCAAGGAGGTGCGAGGCGACATCCCCATCATCATGATGAGCGGCTATCTCGGCGATGCCTTGGTCAGCCGCGCGCACGCGCTGGGCGCGACTGCCGTCCTGGCCAAGCCTGTGTCCAGGACCGATCTGGCCACCGTGCTGTCGGATGCCCTGGCTTCAACTGCCGGCCGCCAGCGCGGCGGCAACGGCAGCGAGTAACTGCTCGCGCGTATACGGCTTCGCAAGAACAGCAGACACGCCAAGCTGGAGCGCGAGCGCAGGCGAGGGATCGTTGCTGCGACGCAAGCGCCCCGAGACCAGGAGCAAGGGCGCGGGGTGCGCTGAGCGCAGCGATTGCACACGCCCGGCTGCGGCTCTGGGGTTGGCAACGTCCAGCATGATCAGGTCCAGCGCCGGGACCGAGTCGAGTTGCCTTGCCGAAACAAAAACGACCGCGTGACCAGCCTGCTCCAGCCAACGCCCGGCCAACTCCCTCATGAGCGGATCGCCCTCGATGACTGCAATGCGATGGTTGTGACGCAAATCCGGATTCCCGTCAGGTACTGGAAAGGTTCCCCGACAACATTGAGATGATTGGATGCCCGCATGGTCGCCTGCGTAAGACAGGAATGCCCGCCTTTGTGTCACCTGACATCTGACCCCCTGGCCATGGGGGCAGCAGGCACCCGAAAATTCCGTGTTCCAAGGAGGAACCCCCGAATGCTGGAGAGCTCTGCATCCTGCGCGAACGCACCGCATGTGCTTGCGGTGGACGATGACCCGTCGATGCGGCAGCTGATCACCAACTACCTTGTCGACCACGAGTTCCGGGTGACGGCGGTGACAAGCGAGCGGGAAATGCGCTCCGTGATGGCGAGCGATCCGGCGCAGCTGGTTCTGCTCGATCTGCGCCTTGGCAGCGAGGACGGGCTGCAGATCGCGCGCGCCCTGCGCGAGCAGACCAAGCTGCCCATCATCATCCTGACCGCACTGCAGGACGAGGCCGACCGGGTCATGGGACTGGAGCTGGGCGCAGACGACTATCTGACCAAGCCGTTCTCGCCGCGCGAGCTGCTGGCCCGCATCCGGGCATTGCTGCGCCGGGCCAAGATGCATGAGACTGTCTCGGAAGTCGTGGCCAATGTGCGCGCCTACCGTTTCGATGGCTGGGAGCTCAACCTCAGGCTGCGCAGGCTTCGCACGCCCGAAGGAGAGACGCTGGCATTGCGCACCGCCGAATTCAACCTGCTGCTGGCGTTTCTGGCCGCTCCCCAGCGGGTGCTTTCGCGCGAACGCCTGCTCGAGTTGTCCCGACTGCACAACGCCGAGGTCTACGACCGCTCGGTGGATGTGCTGGTGGGCAGGCTGCGGCGCAAGATCGAGGCTGCGCCGCGCAGCCCGAGCATGATCGTCACCGAGCGTGGGGCCGGCTACAGCTTCAGGCCCGCTGTCGAGACGGTTCGGGGTTGAAGCCATGCACATCCTGCGACGCCTTACCGTCCTCGCCCTGAGCGCTTCCTGCGCCTGGAGCGCCGCGGCCCAGCCGCCCAAGACCCTGAAGCTGGTCCCGCATGCGGACGTGAAGATCCTCGATCCCACCTTCACAACCGCCTACGTCTCGCGCAACTTCGGCTACATGGTCTACGACACGCTGTTCGCACTCGATGCGGCAGGCCGGCCGCAGCCGCAGATGGTGGACGCCCACAAGCGGTCGGCGGACGGCAAGACCTGGGCCTTCAGCTTGCGGCAAGGACTGAAGTTCTCCGACGGCAGTGCCGTCACGTCTGCCGACGTGGTGGCATCGCTGCAGCGATGGGCCTCACGCGATAGCATGGGGCGCGCGATGGGCGTTGCCGGTGCGCAGTGGAAGGCCATCGATGCGCGCAGCTTCGAACTGACGCTGCAAGAGCCTTTCGGCCTGGTGCTGGAGGCGCTGGCCAAGCCCTCCGGCTTCCCGCCCATGGTCCTGCCCGAGCGGTTGGCCAGGATGCCGACGGCAAGCCCTTTGCCTGAGGTGCTGGGCTCGGGCCCGTATGTCTTCAAGCGCGACGAGTGGGTGCCGGGAAGCAAGATGGTGTTTGTGCGCAATCCGCACTACCTGGCACGCAAGGAGCCGCCCAGCGGTCTGGCGGGCAGCAAGAGCAGCGCTTTCGATCGCGTCGAGTGGCACTATCTGCCCGACGCCAACACTGCGGTCGCGGCACTCAAGCGAGGCGAGGTCGACCTGATCGAACAGGTTCCGCCCGATCACATCACGGGATTGCGCAACGAGCGAGACCTGAAGATCGGCTCAGGCGGAGCCCACCAGGCCGTACTCATCCTCAATCACCTGCACCCGCCCTTCAACCATCCGAAGGCGCGCCAGGCGCTGGCACACGCGGTCAGCCAGGCCAAATTCACCGCGGCCATGGGCTATCCGCTGGACATGCGCATGACGCACTGCGCCACATTCTTCATCTGCGGGGGGCCCCAAGACACGGCGGCGGGCGCCGACCCTTTCCGCCGGCCCGATCTGGCCAAGGCCAGGCAGATGCTGGCCGAGGCCGGCTACAAGGGAGAGAAGGTGGTGCTGCTGGTGCCAAGCGATGTGACATACCTGAACGCTGTGGCGATGGTGGCTGCCCAGACCATGCGCAGCATCGGCATGGAGGTCGATCTGCAGACCATGGACTGGGCGTCCATCGGCAGCCGCCGGATCCGGAAAAACGCGCCGGATGCGGGCGGCTGGAATGTCTACGCTTCGGTGGGCGGGGAATTCGACATCAACTCGCCGATCGCCAACGTGGTGCTGGGCGCAGCCTGCGGCAACAGCCTGCCCGGCTGGGCCTGCGATCCTCAGCTCGATACCCTGCGTGCCTCGTGGATCCGGGAATCCGATCCCGCCAGGCGCAAGTCTTTGCTCGATGCCTTCCAGATCCGCGCCTATGAGGTGGCTCCCTATGTGAACGCGGGCCAGTACTCGGCCGCCTTCGCCGCCCGCTCAGACCTCAAGGGCGTGGACAAGCTGTGGGCCGGGCTGCCCATCGCCTGGGTGCTGGACCGGTAGACGCCGTGGCTGGCCGCCGCGCGGCCCAAGGCAGGCCTTAGAAACGGGTGCGCAGCGTCATGCTGAAGCTGCGCGGCTCGCCGTAGTTGGGATAGTCCAGCGTCGCCCAGTACTGCTTGTCCAGGGCATTGAACACCGCCATGTAGAGGCTGGTGGCCTCGCTGAAACGCCAGCTGGCGTTCAGGTTGAGCAGGCCAAAGGGCGACTGCGTGACCGTGGCTGGGCCCGACGGGCTGGGCACATTGACTGCGTCCATGCGGCCCTGCCATTGCAGTTGCGCGCCCACCTCCAGCGGCTGCAGGGCGCCGCCAAAGCGGTACTGCGTGCCCAGCTTGGCCAGCCATTCGGGCAGGTTGGCATAGGTCAGGTCGGCGGCGTTGCGCTGGGTGCGCACCCGCGTCAGGCCGGCAGTGGCGTTCCAGCCGACGCCCAGACGGGCCGCCGCGTCCAGCTCCCAGCCGCTGCTGCGCGTGCCGTTCACGCCCACATAGGCCGAACTGCCATCGGGCAGGCTCGCCGCGGGCACACTGCTGTCGCGGATGCCGTAGTTGTCCTGCTTGACCTCGAACAGGGCAAACGAGCCGCTGATGCCGCGGCTGGCCCACTCGCCCTTGATCCCGATTTCGTTGCTGATGCCCTGCACCGGGTCCAGCGGAGTGTTGTTGCGGTCCTTGTAGTTCTGTGGATTGAAGATCCCGGTGTGGCTGGCGTAGGCCGACAGTTCCTTGCTGAGGTCGTAGACCACGCCGAGGAAGGGCGAGGGCTCGCGGCTGACCGACTGGCGCGCGGTGGTGCTGGTGTAGACGCCGGAGGTGTTGTGGTTGTCGGTGTGGCGCTTCCAATTGGTGATGCGCACGCCCGTCAGCAACGCCAGCGGGTCGGCCAGACGCCAGCGCGCCGACGCGTAGACCGCGTCCTGCTTGGTGCTCTGCTCGGTGAATGCGCCGGTGCGGCTGTAGGCCGGCATGGGCGCCGTGCCGTCCCAGGCGTAGGCGTTGGGGACGGAGTAGCTCCAGCCGGCCACGCTGGTGTAGCCGTCGCTATGGGTGGTGGTACGCAGGCTGCTGAAGCCGGCAGTCAGGTCGTGCTGGCGGCCACCCAGGCTGAACTTGCCGGTGACAAAGGCATCGAGCGTGTCCTGCTCTTCGGTGCCGCCGCCCACCGCGGCATACAGCCGCACGCCGGCGCCGGTGCTCCGATTGGGGAATGGCGCGCTGGACACGGTGCTGCCGTAGCCGTAAGTGCGCAGGCTGAAATTCTTGCCCTCAGTGTGGTTGTAGGCGGCCTTGAGCGCCCATTGTTCGGCGAGCTGGTGGTCGACCGTCGCGAACAGGGTGGCCGAATCGCGCGACCAGCGGGTCCAGGAGGGCGAGAAGCTGGTGGACACCGGCATATTGGCCAGACCGCCATCCGAGGCGAAGCGCGGGAGCGCGCCCCAGATGCCGGCGACCGGTTCGTTGTTCTGCCGCTGGTAGCCCACGGAGGCGACGGTAGCGGCGCCGATGTCGGCCTCGATCACGCCCAGCAGCGCGTACTTGTCCTCCTCATAGCGGTCGCGGAAGCTGTGGCGCGTCTGCGGCGCCACCACCCAGCGGCTGCGCACGCTGCCGTCGGAGGTCAGCGGCGCGTTGAGGTCGAGCTCGGCGCGGTAGAGGTCCCAGCTGCCGGCTGTCAGCGCCACCGAGCCGCCGAATTTGCGCTGCGGGCGCTTGCGCACCAGGTTGATGGTGGCCGAAGGCGTGCCCACGCCGGTCATGATGCCGTTGGCGCCGCGCACGATGTCGATGCTCTGGTACAGCGCGGTGTCGAACTCCTGGTTGGTGTTGGCGCTGTATGTCGGCAGGCCATCCACCTGGAAATCGGTGATCTGGAAGCCGCGCGCGTAGTACAGCGGGCGCTGGGTGTCGAACAGGCTGACATGGATGCCGGTGACGCTGCGCAGCACCGCGTCCACGCTGGTCAGCGACTGCTGTTCGAGCTGCGCGCGCTCGACCGTGCTGACCGACTGTGGCGTCTCGCGCGGGGTCAGGGGCAGCCGGGTCGTTGCGTTGTCGCGCGTGCCGGTGATGGTGACGCTGCCCAGGGCCCCGGGCTCGCTGTCCTGCGCCCAGCTGGCGCAGCACAGGCTGGCTGCGGCGGCCACAGGAATCCATTTTCGGGCTGCCGACAGGCGGGCTTGGCTGGGTTTGCGCTCAGGGCGAAGCAGTTGGTTCAACATGGTGTGCGGGCGATGGAAGCCGGATCGCGCCCGCGCCAACAGGCCACGGCTGCCGCGAGGCTGCCGGTGAAACCGTGGTGCGCAAAGTTGGGGGGGCGCTGCTCCAGCAAGTGGGGAGCTGGCTGCACCCGGGGCGGCCAGCGGTTCCCGCAAAGGGGACGCCAGCGCCACAGCATGTGGCTGGGGCCGCGAGTATACCCAAGGCCACCTCAAAAACACCCCTGCTTCTTCACCGTCGCCGCAAGCGCAGGCCCAGCCCCAGCGGCGGCGAGCCGGCGCCCGCCTCACTGCAGGCGAATCAGCACACTGGCCGGATGGAAGGCCTTCCAGGAGAACCAGTACTCGTCTGAGATCGCCAGCTTCTCCAGGTCGGCCTGGATCGGCCCGCTCTTGTGCTTGCCACGCGCATCCCATACCGTCGCGCTGCGGGCGTCCGAGAGTGCCCCCTCTGCACCGACCACCAACTCCACGGAGTGTCCGGCCACACTGCCCTTGAACGCATTCACCGTGTCGCCCCGCGCGACAAAGAAGGCATCCAGCGCATGGTTGCGAACCACGCCCTTTTGCAGCAGCTCGCGCTTGAGATAGGCGGGCTGCACTGCGGCCGTCGGGTCGATGACGCCGACGACATGGGTTCTTGCAGGGAATGATTTGTCGCGCAGTCTTGCGGGCAGGCCGGGGGTTGCCTCGCTGGCCATGATCTTTCTCCAGACGCCGGGGACAGGCAGCTGGAACTCGCGAAAGTCATCGCGGCTGACCTGGCACACGCAAGGCAGCGGGTCCAGGCGCCGGACCTCGCTCCAGGGCAGGATCTGGAAAGGGATGGGCGTGAGCGTGTGCGGGTGCAGCCGCCCGACGACAGATTTGAACGTGGCTTGCTGGAAGAACGTCCCGGTGCGCCGGTCCGCCACGACCATGTTCGCGTTCTTGAACGATCCGACAAACAGCGGCCCGATGTCCGTGACGTCGTAAGCAATGATGCTGCGGCACATGGCGCAGTACGTGAGGGAGACGGTGCGGTCGCCGAAGCGGTCGTTGACGATGTGGTGGTGAACCACGTAGTCCAGCGGGTAGGCCTTGCTGACCCCGCCGTGCTCGATGACCGCCAGTTGCATGCCGTCCCCCAGGGGGAGCCGCAACGGCGCATTGGCCATCGCCGGGAAATCCACCGCTGGAAAGGCGCTCTCCTGGTGCATGTGGTAGGTCAGAGCGACGGCCAGTCCCGTCAGCGCCAGGGGCACGGCAGCGGCCCAGGGAAATGCGCCGGCCGCGGCCCACAACCCTGCCGCCCAGGCCAGCGAGCCCGCAAAAATCGTCCAGACAACAGGCTTGCGGACGAAGTAGTGGCGGTGCAGCCAGGCAATGGGAAACGGCTTGAGCAAAGCCATGGAGATGGCCGCAGTCCCCACCAGCAGCGCGGCGGCCGACAGCAGGTACAGGATGGTCATGGGGCGTCCCGTTTCACGCCGCCAGTGTAATGAGCGCAAGCCGCTGCGGCCCCGATAGACTCCGGTCCATGAACCTGAAAATCGTCGTGTATTCCAAGTCGGCCTGTCCCCAATGCGATGCGGCCAAGATGACCCTCAAGATCCGCGGCCTGGCCTACGACGAAATCCGGCTCGACGACGAGGCACAGCGGCTGGCCTTCTATGAAAAGTGCGGGCCCGCCGTGCGCCAGATGCCGCAAATCTTCATCAACGACCAGCGTGTCGGCGGCCTCGCCGGCCTGCAGGCGGCGCTGGCCCAGCTGGCCGGCTAGCCAAGCTCAGACCATGTCCTGAATTTCGAGCATGGCCGGTTGTGCGGCCGCGAATTCGAATTGAGTCACGTCGGCAGCGCACGACGTCCGATTTTGTCGGTCCAGTGTGAAACAGTCTTCTTCGGGCCGCCTCGCGCCTTTTTTGACTGCTGGAACACCGACGAAAGCTTCCCGTGAGCGACCGCTTCATCTACGACGAAAAGACCAGTGTGCTCTACGCGCCGGACGGGCGACGTCTGAAGCAGGTGCACTGCCCCAAGGCGATGCACTGGAATCAACTCACCATCGAGCAGGGCGAATACCGCTGGCGAGGCTGTACGCAATGCAATCAGCGCGTCATCAATCTCGATGTGATGCCGGTCGTCGAAGCGGTTGCCGTGCTGGCAAGGCGAAACTCGACGGCCTGTGTTCATGGTTCCGCCGATTCCGGCCGGGTCATCTTTCTCAAGGACAGGGACGCGATTCCACGAGGGACGGACCTCAAAACCAACGGCCAGGGCCGCACGCCGATCCGGACGGCACGCTCGGTGGACGAGGTCAACCGGGCGGCCAATCTGGGCTATTGGCCGGACGTTCGGCGTGTACGTTTTGACACTGAGAACTTCCTCGCCGAGGTCAAGGTCAGACAACACGCAGATTCAGGTCACATCAGCTTGAACAACGACCCGCGGGCTGAAGCTGATAGGGATCGATGGGCGGAGATCATTCCCACGACCCGCTACTACCCGTACTACCAGCCCTCTCCGATTGCGGCCTACCTCGTCCCCAGGCACCTGCCAGATGGCGCGCAGCTGCTGATCATGGACCCGATCGAAGATGTTGCCTTTCCCGTGCGAGAGATGTCCCAACGCGTCCTCGCCATTCCAGGCAGGCTCGCGGGCCGGCGCGTCGTTCTGGGCCGGCCGGACCCCATCGTCCCGATGATCGTTGGCTGACATCTGCAGAGCCTGGTGCTGGCCCATCCATAGTTTTTGCAAAAGAAAGATCTGAATGCGCTCCAACAATCCAACCGGGATTCGAAATCTGTGTGCTGTGGCAATGCACCTGCGGCAAACCATGCCGGCCAACGCTGCGACCAACTATGCAGTTCGAACGGTACTGCGGGAAGCCATCAACAAATCGAATCCGCAGTACCAGGGCAACGTCAACCGGAAGAACTGCCGTCACCTGTCTGTCGCCGCCGAACGGCGGTTGGCTGAAGATCCAAAGGCGCCTCTGGTTGCAGACCATGCGGTGCCAGTGAGCATCACGCTGAAAGCTTTTGCCGGGGCCAGCGACCCTACCCTGGACAGCGTGGTGAATCTCGTTGCAAAGTACGCTGTGATGGTCCTGGTCACGCCGCAGGAGGATGCATGTCTTCGGGCTGCTGGCTTGGTGAAAAGCATGCCAGCGAACTGGGACGAAAAAGACCCATTTGCACGCTACAAACATGTCGGCATCGAGATCAAGGCGAACGCCGCATTTCGGGGGAGTCAGGAGTAGGCGGGAAGGCGACTTGGACCGGTCGCCGTGGAGTTGCCGGAGTCCATCCCTAACGGCACTTGGTCGACCATCGAAGATGGACTCGTTCCAGGCTAGACAGGGAATCGTCCACCACGAGTGCCTGCTTCACGGCAATCGAGAACGACGCCCCGGATGGGACGCCTTGATCATCTCTCAGATGTCGTCGCGGCCCACCATTCGTCCGAGGCATCAAGGAGGCTCCATGCATTTCGGCTTTGATCACTGTGACATTGAACCCGCCCATGGGTGTCAAAAATGCTTGGAGACCGTTTCACTGGACGGGTTGGACCTTGAACTCATTCCGGAGACACGGCGAACGCCCGAGCTTTGCAGCATCGCCATGCGAGGCAATCCCCACGCCTTCCAGTCGGTTACCGACAATCTGAAGACGGACGAACTTTGCCTGATCGCGGTCACGCATGACGGCAGATGCATCTCTTCCGTTCCCGACGACAAGATCACGCTAGATTTGTGCATCCTGGCGGTACGCAGGACCGGATTCGCCCTGTACCACATTCCCGATCATTTCCGGAATGCTGAAGTCTGCGCAATTGCGGTTGCTGCGGCCGGCATGGCACTCGCGTACGTTCCGGAACATCTTCGTCTCCGCGAAATCTGCGAAGCTGCTGTTCGGCAGGATGGCGGGGCGCTTGAGTATGTCCCGCTGGAACTTCGGTCGGTGGCCATGTGCCGCATCGCCTGCAAGAACAGCTATGAAGCAGATCGGCACGTACCAATTTGCTGTCCAAGTTGCAACGCAGCCTGGCTTCCAGCCAATCTGAAGCCAATTTGGAAACGGCCGAACTGACGCTCTACCAAGGCTGTCCGAACTTCTGCTCCCTCCGTACAGTATGTAGAGTCCCCCTCGGGCTTACACCTCGTCCAGTCGGTGCATGCACTCTGCCTTTGAACGCAGAATTGCCTTACTGGTTGGACGCACGCAATGCCCCCTTGTGGTGAAGCTGCGCCAGGCCCCGCTCGGGTACATCAGTTGGCCAACTCGCCGACCTGGAAACCGCCTTCGGCCAGCGCCTGCAGGAAATCGTCTTGCTGCTTCGTGTCCAGGTACAGCCCAGGCTTGCCTATGTAGAACAGCTTGGTCGGGCACTCCAGCGCGAGTTTGAAACGCGACTTGATGAGATAGCGGGGATGTACGGATCTCGTCATGGGGCGTAGTGCGCCCACATTTCGCCAACACGCTCGGCCGTTTTCGCCCGGACGTCAGCCGGCTCCACAACCTCGATCCAGTGTCCCATGCTGAGCAGGAAAGGCACGAGCAGAAGGGTATTGGGAACGGTCGCCGTCACCACCCACCAAGGCTCTGCGCCTTTGGGGGCCAATTCCTTCTGGTCAGCCGAAAGCGGGCGCTCCTTGAAGTGGTAAATCGTCTCCGGTGCCACCCGCAGCTTGAGCACAACCGGATCAGCCTTTGGATCGAGCGGATGGCTGAACTGATGGGAGTCGAGGATGTATTTTTTCAGTTCGAACTCAGGCCTCAGCTGCGCCTGCTGGAAATGCACTTCCGCTGCAGACACGCGGTGCAAGGGGAGAGGCCGCGGCGAATCCGTGAGCCCCCTGACGGCGACCAGGTAAATCGTCCCGTCTTTGGCCACGAGTCCGAGTGGGCTCACCAGTTCGCCGGCGACCTTGCCTTGAGATGACTTGTAGGTGAGCTTGAGCTTCCTGTTTTTTCCGATGGCGTCAATCGCAGCCCGAAGCACTTCGGTCTCGAACCGGGCCGGTAGCCTGCCGATGCCGTCCGGTGCAATTTGCAGTCGCTCCCGGATGCGTTGCGCCTCGGGCGACGCGGCCACGATCTGCTCGGCCATGTCCGCCAGTTTGCCCGCATTGGATTTGGAACCAGCCCTGAGCGCGCGCCCGAAGACATCCCGGCTCAGCTGGAGGTCCAGTGCGGCCTCCTCCGTCATGAACCAGTTGGCCACTTGCGAGGTAAGAAGGTAGTAGGCGCGCTCCCGCCCTCGCTTCTCCGTTCCAAGCAGGGCAGGCCCCTCGCCGTCCTTGGCCCGAAGCTGCTCCATGTAGCGCTGGATGGACCGGATATCGACAGGCGCGCCTCCGTTGCGGGTCCAGCGTTGGCTAATTTCGGCGGTAGTGAGCGCACCCTCTGGGCGGGTTGGCAACATTCGCAGCAGATGCACCCCGGTCTTCAACTTCATATGGTTTTCCTGGAATCTCAGAAGCCGCGCCAGCTTAGCCAAGTAGGCGCCAATTTATGTCAGCAGGAGTCAATCTACGAATGGAATTAGTTTCAAACGACAGAATTCGTCCGTTGCTTTTTACCGACCGTTCGTGGAAGCCAGCCTCAACGGAACCGCCGGCGGCCATGACCTGTTTCGGGTGCTGAAGCCTTCAGAGATCGGTGCAGATTTGCGAAGAGGTCGCGCCGCCCCTTCCATCGCCGCCGACCATGGGAGTAGGCGGCGCTTGGCCCTGCTTCAGCCGCAGCGCAGGCGGATGCCCGCGTACTCGCCGACGGCCTTGCCGCCGGTGTTGTCGGTGTCGCTCATCACCGCGATGCCGGTGACCGGGCCCGGCTCGGCACCGTAGGCGCGCCGGTAGTCGGCCGCCAGGTTGCGCTGCACCGACTGCCAGGCGCCCAGGCCAGCCGCACCCGAGGCCACCGCCAGCATCTTGACCTGGCTGGTGTGGGCCGAAGGGATGACCGTGTCCACCGGCACGCCGTCGGTCCAGACGTACATCAGCACCGCATACGGCAGGTCCTTGTCGGTGAACTTCTTGACCCGCTCGAAGCGCTTGCGCTCGGCCGGCGCCAGCTTGCTGAAGTCGCCGTCGAAGAACACCATGACGCGCAGCGGCGCGTCCTCGCGCGAGCGGTCGCGGTTGTCGGCGCCGGCCACCAGGGCATCGGTCTTCCATTCCCAGCTCAGGCTCATGGGCGTGCGCAGCGCCGGCTCGATGACAGCGGCGTACAGCGATGCCGAGCGGTCGGCACTGGCGCGCAACACGCTGCGCTTGCCTTCCGTCACCTGGGTGTAGACCGTGTCGCGCTTGAGCTTGGACATGGGCACGTGGGCCCAGCCGGCCTCCTTGCGCTCGAAGCCCAGGTTTTTGGCCTCACAGGGCACGCCGGTGTTCGGGGCGGCGATCGCAGCACCCACACAACCCAGGGACAAGCTGAACAACAACGCGCTGGGAAGAAAGTGCATGCGGCCTCGAACAAAGGGTCTTGCGGACAGTATGACAGGGGCCCCGCGGCTCGGGGGCGGGGGAAGTCCCTGCTACGCAGCAAACGCGGCCAGCGCCGGCCCGGCCAGGCGGTAACGCACCCACTCGTCCATGGGCCAGGCGCCGATGGAGCGGTAGAACTGCAAGGCGGGCTCGTTCCAGTCGAGCACGCTCCACTCGAAGCGCCCGCAACCCTGGGCCACCGCGATGCGCGCCAGCTGCTGCAGCAAGGCCTTGCCGGCGCCGACCCCACGGTGCGCGGGTGTCAGGTACAGGTCTTCCAGATAGAGGCCCTTCCTGCCCTGCCAGGTGGAGTAGTTGAAGAAGTAGACGGCGAAGCCGGCGGCCACGCCGTCGACGCTGCAGACCAGGGCACGGGCCGGACTGTCGGCGCCGAACAGCGACGCGCGGATGTCGGCCTCGCTGGCCACCACCTCGTCTTCCGCCTTTTCATAGGCAGCCAGTTCCTTGATGAAGCGCAGGATGAGCGCGGCGTCGTCCGCTTGCGCGGGGCGGATGTCGATGGTGGCCATGGAAACAGGCGCCCTACACCGTGTAGAGCATGCCGTTGCCGATCGCGCCGATCAGCGCGGCCTGGTTCTCGGGCGACTCGGAAAAACCCATCAACACGTTGGCGCGGGCCATGCCGCCAGCCAGGTTGCCGACGTGGTAGGCCAGACCGCCCTCGTCGGGCGCGCGGTGCAGCACATTCTGGTACAGCTGGGTGACGAACTGCGTGTTGTTGAGCGCACCATAGGTCTGCTGGAATTCCGGGCTGGCGATGAAGTTGGCCGCCACCTGGCTCAGCGACAGGCCGTTGTCCAGCGCCTGCATCTGGTAGCCCAGGCCGCTGTGGTCCGGCGTGCGGTTGAAGGCGGCCTGGTAAAGCCGGTAGGCCATGCCGCCGTTGCCAGCGGTGTCGATGGCCAGCTTCGCATCCGAGAACGCCAGCCGCTCGACATTGGCCAGACTGTCCGTGCCTTCCGCCGTGCTGGAGATGGTCCAGCCGTTGTCGCCGCGCGTCACGGTGTAGTCGGCGCGCTTGCCGCTGTAGACCGCGGTGTCGACGCCGGCGCCACCGTCCAGCGTGTCGTTGCCGCCGGCGCCGGTCAGGCTGTCGTTGTAGCGGCCACCGGTGAGCGCGTCAGCCGCCGCGCCGCCCACCAGGTTCAGCGGCGTGGTCCCGCCGGAGTAGGCCGGAAGAATGGTCTCGAAAGCCACCGGCAGCGTCTGCACCGACACGCTCGCGCCTTCACGGGAGACGTGCGCAATGCCGCCGCCACCGGCCCAGGTCACATACTGGGTGGTGTAGTCGAACAGCCAGTGCCCGTTGGCGCCGCCGATCTCGGCGACCGTGGCGGCCGCAAAAGTGCCGTCGGCCTGGTGGATGTAGGCCACCGGCAGCGTGGCCGGCGCGGCGGTGATGCCGCGCGCATCCAGCGTGAAGTCGAGCCGGCCATCGCCGTTGACATCGGCCAGGTTCAGGAACTGCACCCAGTACTGCGACTCGGGCACGGCCTGGCTGGGCGTGCCGCCGTTGCGCAGTGCCGGCGAGGGCAGCCAGGTGGTGGTCTCGTCAGCAAACGTGCGGTTGCCCTTGTTGACAAGCACCTGCAACTCCCAGCCGCCCAGGCTGCCCGCGCCCTGGTAGGCCACCAGCAGGTCTTGCAGGCCGTCGAAGTTGACGTCCAGCGCCTGGATGTCATAGACGCTCTGCTCGCGGCCGAAGAAGGCCGGCGGCGGCAGCTCGGTGGCCGGCGCCTGGGCAAAGCTGCCGTTGGTGTTCCACAGGATCTGCATGCTGACCGGCCGCGCGCTGGTGGAAAAGCCCGCGCCCGCCACCAGTTCGGCGCGGCCATCGCCGTCCAGGTCGACCAGCAGTTCGGACGTCATGCGCCGGATGTCGGCATTGAGCGCGCCGCCCGGCCCCGTCGGCAACAGTCCCTCGGCCCGGCTGAAGCCACCGGCGCCGTTGTTCAGCAGGATGTAGGGGTCGACCGGATTGGGCCGCGGGATGTTGCCCACGACGATGTCGATCGCGCCATCGCCGTTGACGTCGGCGGCCGAGGCGCCGTGCGAGAAGTCCGAGATTTGAGGCAGGCTGGAACTTGCGTCGCGCCAGCTGCCGTTGCCGTTGGACAGGAACAGCTTGTTCTGCGCGCCCGGGAAGGGCATGGTGTCGTAGCCATGGTCGGCGACGAAGACGTCCTTGAAGCCGTCGCCATTGAAATCCGCGAACACCACCTCACGCGGATGCACCGTGGTCAGCGACGCGAAGGGCAGGACCGCCTGGCTGGCCACGCTGAAGTTGCCATCACCGGTTCCCAACAACAGCAGCGAGGGTTGGGCCACCGGCGCGCCCCGGTAGGGGTAGCTGGCGCCCAGCACCAGCAGGTCGCTGTTGCCGTCGTTGTTCAGGTCCACGCTATAGGTCTGGCCCAGGTCCAGGGGGTTGTAGGGCGTGGGGGAAAGTGCCGTCTTGAACTGGCCGGCGGTGAAATTCACTGGCATGGCGGGACTGGGTTACGCTGTTGGGATACGGGTAATTTACCGGAAACGAAAGCAGCACCATGACCAAAGAACTGGCTCGCCAGAGCGACCAAAAAAAGATGGAGCTGTGCGAGCCTTGCACCGGCATCCAGCGCAACTGGCGCCGCGCGCCCGGCCATGCCGAGCTGCTCCAGGCCGGCCACCGCAAGGAAGAGCGCGCCAAGGGCTCGGTCACCGTCACCAGCTACCGCTGCGAGCGCTGCGGCACGCGATGGGAATACGAGAACGACAAGGCCAACCTGCATGCGGGCTGGTCGGTCGTGGGCGGCTGACCGGCGTCCTCCGCCTTTTCAGGCGAGGCGAAAGCAGCGCCCCAGCAGAGCGCACAGCTCCTGCACCTCGCCCTCCTCCAGCCCCGTTAGCTCCAGCCCGACCTGCCCTTGGGCCGCGCGGTGCGGCGCGACAGCGACAACGGGATCACCGCTGCGCAGCCGCTGCACCAGCAAGGCGGCGTCCAAGCCGGTGACAGCAGGATCGATGGCCAGCCACACACGCTCGAAACCGTTGCCCTGCGGGTCGGCCTCGCGGCTGGTGCGCACCCCCGGCCATTGCGCGGCGGCGGCTGCCAGCGCATCGACCTTGCGCTGTTGTTCCGCCAGCCATGCCTGGCGGTCCATGGTGCCGCGCAGATCCAGCGCGGCAATCACGCCGGCCATGGCTTCCTTGCTGGGCTTCATGGCGCGGCCGATGCCGGCGTGCTGGGCGTCGACAGCGTCCACCAGGGCGCGCCGGCCCAGCACGATGGCCGCGGTGGGGGCGCGCAGGTACTTCTGGGCCGACAGCAGCACCAGGTCGGCGCCGCTGGCCAGGAGGTCGGTGATGCGGCCGTCCTGCGCTGCGCCATCGAGCACCAGAGGCACGCCGGCGGCCCTGGCCATGGCAGCGAGCTCGCGCGTGACCGCGCTGCCCGAGCCCGGCGCCAGGTGCGACTCCACCGCCAGCACGCAGGCCACATCCGACCCGGCCAGTGCGGCCTGCAGTGCCTGCGCAGAGGGGCAGAGCACGGGCCAGGCACCGGCCAGGCGGATGGCCTGCGTCAAGGCCTGGCCATAGTTCACCGCATGCGCGGCCAGCAGCAGCACGCGGTTTTTCAGGCCCTCGCTGTCGGGCAATTGGGCCATGCGCCGCGGCTCGCTGCCGGCCATGCAGGCGGCCACAGCCAAGGTGATGGCGGCGGCCGTGCAATGGGTGATGCAGCCGGCCTGCGCCCCGCTCCACTGGGCGATGCGCCGGCCCGCCAGGGCCTGCAGTTCGGCCATCACCACATGGCGCTGCAGCATCTGCGCCACCGCCTGGGCCACGGCGGCGTCGGAACGCGAGACACCATAGGGCGTGGCCGTGCCCCAGGCGTTGAGGACGCGGCGCAGGCCGGCAGTGGTGTCGGGCATGGACAAATTTTGCCAGCCCGCGCGCTTCAGGCGACGCGCAGCACCGGCTGGGTACGGCCGGTCTGCGCGTCAATGCGCGCCGTCGGCAGCTGGTAGGCACGGTCGTCGAACAGGTCCACGCCGCACATCAGGGTCTCGACCCAGTCATAGAAGTCAGTGATGGCGCGCCGGCCCTCGATCGGCGCGCCGTGCTGCGGCACCAGCATCCGCACCTCGAGCTGGCGTGCCATGCGCACCCACAGCCGCAGGATCTTGTTGGACACCATGTAGCGGCGGTGAAAGCCCTCCATCTTCGGGATGTGGCCGGCCAGCTGCGTCACCGGAATACGCGCCTCGGCCCCGCCCATGAGCGAGACGCCCAGGTCGCCGGTGAACAGGATCTTGCTCACCGGGTCGTAGAAATGGAAGTTGCCCTCGGAATGCAGGAAGTGCGCCGGCAGCAGCCACAGCTCGCTCTTGCCCAGCGGCAGGCGGCCGCCGGCGTCGGGCACGCCGATCACCCGGTCATCGGTCTTGCCCACCTTGGTGAAATGGGGCACGAAACGCTCCCAGACCCGCGAGATCACCAGGCTGGCCTTGGTCGAGGTCAGCCAGCGGTCCAGCGAGGCGATGATGTCCGGGTCGGCGTGGGAAGCGAGCAGCCAGCGCAGCTCGCGCGCCGGGAACCAGCGGCTCAGGGCCAGGAACAGCTCGTTGAAGGCCAGGTTGCCGCCCGGGTCGATGAGTGCGCCGACACCGTTGTCCACCACCACGAACTGGTTGGCCTGCACCGCCTGGCCATCGTCGTCGATGAGGTCGGTGAACATCAGGCAGCTGTGGTGCTCGTTGCGAAACAGTTCGATCGGCGTCAAGGCGCTCTCCGTGCAATGTGGGAGCGCGGACTCTAGGGCGTCAACGCCCCCCGCGCTTTGACACGGGTCAAGGTTCGCTCATGTGAAGGCTTTTGCGCGGCCCGGCAAAATATTTCAGGCTGGCCGGCGCAGGCACCCGCTACGATGCGCAGCTGCCAAGGAGACCTGCCCGTGCCCATCATCACCAACATCGAGGACCTGCGCGTCCTGGCCAAAAAGCGCGTGCCGCGCATGTTCTACGACTACGCCGACTCCGGTTCCTGGACCGAGAGCACCTACCGCGCCAACGAGGCAGACTTCGCAAAGATCAAGCTGCGCCAGCGCGTCGCCGTCAACATGGAGAACCGCACGACGCGCACGGAAATGATCGGCCAGAAGGTCGCCATGCCGGTGGCGATCGCGCCCACCGGCCTGACGGGCATGCAGCATGCCGACGGCGAGATCCTGGCGGCGCGCGCCGCCAAGGCCTTCGGCATTCCCTTCACCTTGTCCACCATGAGCATCTGCTCGATCGAGGACATCGCCCAGGGCACGGACAAGCACCCCTTCTGGTTCCAGCTCTACGTGATGAAGGACAAGGGCTTCATCGAGCGCCTGATCGACCGGGCCAAGGCGGCCAATTGCTCGGCCCTGGTGCTGACGCTGGACCTGCAGATCCTGGGCCAGCGCCACAAGGACATCATCAATGGCCTGTCGGCGCCGCCCAAGCTGACGATTCCCAACATCCTGAACCTGATGACCAAGCCGCGCTGGTGCCTGGGCATGCTGGGCACGCCGCGGCGCAACTTCGGCAACATCTTCGGCCACGTGGACGGCATCGAGAACATGGGCTCGCTGTCGGAATGGACGGCCAAGCAGTTCGATCCGGCCCTGTCCTGGGCCGACGTGGAATGGATCAAGAAGCGCTGGGGCGGCAAGCTGATCCTCAAGGGCATCCAGGACGTGGAAGACGCGCGCATCGCCGCCGACTCGGGCGCCGACGCCCTGATCGTCTCCAACCACGGCGGCCGCCAGCTCGATGGCGCGCCCTCCTCGATCTCGGCCCTGCCGGCCATCGTCGAAGCCGTGGGCCACCGCCTGGAGGTGCACATGGACGGCGGCATCCGCTCGGGCCAGGACGTGCTCAAGGCCTGGGCCCTGGGCGCGCGCGGCACCTACATCGGCCGCTCCATGCTCTATGGCCTGGGCGCCATGGGCCAGGAGGGCGTGGCCAAGGCCCTGCAGATCATCCACAAGGAGCTGGACCTGACCATGGCGTTCTGCGGCCACACCGACATCAACAAGGTGGACAAGGGCATCCTGCTACCGGGGACCTATTGAGCGTTTGAGCGCCGACGGGCCGCCCCTAGGCGCGAAGGCCCCCTCGGGGGGCAGCGAGCTACACGCAGTGAGCGAGCGTGGGGGCCATTACCTGCCGCCTGCCGGGCGCGCCGGAAGGGTCTGCAGGAACGCGTACAGGGCCTGGGCGTCCAGGTCGTTCATCTTCGAGATCGACTCGAAGGGCATGACCTTGATGGCCGTGCCGTCGGGCCGCTTGCCGCTGCGCAGCATGGCCAGGAAGGCGGCCGCGTCCTTGTACTGCGGCATGGCGCTGCCGGCGCCGGGCGTGAGGTTGGCGGCGGCCGGCCAGTCGGGCGGGCCGCCCGGGATCTTGCCGCCCGACAGCTTCTCGCCATGGCAGCCGATGCAGGCGCTGGCCACGTAGGCGCCGTGCTGGGCGTTGACGGCGGCCAGCACCGGCTGGGCCGGCGGCAGCTTGTGGTCGATCTTCTCGGAGGCATCCTGGATGGCGCCAAAGCCGTAGAGGGCGCGCACCGGTAGCGGCAGCTCCAGCACGGTGGCGCCGCCTTGCAGCGGCGGCAGGCTGCGCACATAGGCCACCAGGGCCGCCAGGTCGACGTCGGTGAGGCGGTTGTAGTCCTCGCTGGGCATGATCATGGCGGCGCGGCCATCGGGCTTGACGCCGTGGCGGATGGTGCGCACCCAGTCTTCCGGCTTATAGGCAGCGGTGACGCCGCCTGCGGTGATGTTGGGGCCGCGCACATGCATGCTGCCGTCATTGATGAAGTCCCGGCCGCCGCCGTTGACGCCATGGCAGTCGGTGCAGCCGCGCGACAGGAACAGGTACTTGCCCCGTTCCAGCGCCTGGGCGTCATTGACGTATGCCAGGGGCTGCACCGCCACGCTGACATGGCGCGCCATCTTGCGCTCGCCAGCCACCTTGCCGGTCACGGCCAGGCCGGCGGCCAGCAGCACCAGCACGGCCACGCCGGTGGCCGTCCATTTGATCCATCGCTTCATTGTTGTTCCTCGCTCCAGGAGGCTGCAATTCTAGGAAGGCCCAGCCAGCTTGTCAGTGAACCAGATCACGCAAAATCGGGCTGTGACCAAGACCCGCCGCATCGCCCACCTGGACATGGACGCCTTCTTCGCGTCGGTGGAGCTGCTGCGCTACCCCCAGCTCAAGGGCCTGGCGGTGGTGATCGGCGGCGGCCGGCGCAAGGTCGACGAGATCATCCGCGCGCAGTACGCGGACCTGCCCCTGAGCGAGATCCCGGCCTCGGCCTTCCCCCTGCTCAAGGACTACGTGGGCCGCGGCGTCATCACCACCGCCACCTATGCGGCGCGCCAGTTCGGCGTCGGTTCGGCCATGGGCATGATGAAGGCCGCCAGGCTGGCGCCCAACGCCCTGGTGCTGCCGGTGGACTTCGAGGAGGTGCGCAAGTACTCGCGCTGGTTCAAGTCCATCATCCGCGAGATCGCGCCACAGGTGGAGGACCGCGGCGTCGACGAGGTCTACATCGACTTCACCGAGGTGCCGGGCGGCCAGCGCGAGGGCGGCCGCGTGCTGGCCCGGCTGATCCAGAAGTCCATCCACGAGCAGACCGGCCTGACCTGTTCGCTGGGCGTGGCGCCCAACAAACTCATTGCCAAGATGGCCAGCGAGTTCAACAAGCCCAATGGCATCTCCGTCGTTCACGAGAAGGACGTGCAGGACAGGATCTGGCCGCTGCCGGTGCGCAAGATCAACGGCATCGGCCCCAAGGCGGAGATCAAGCTGCACAAGCTGCATCTGATGACCATCGGCGACATCGCCGCGCAGGAGCGCGACTGGCTGGTCGACAACTTCGGCAAGGCCTACGGCGCCTGGATGCACGACGCTGCCTGGGGCCGCGACGAGCGGCCGGTGGTGACCGAGAGCGAGCCCGTGTCCATGAGCCGTGAGACCACCTTCGAGCGCGACCTGCACGCGGCGCGCGACCGCGCCGAGCTGGGCGCCATCTTCACCGCCCTGTGCGAGCAGGTGGCGGCCGACCTTCAGCGCAAAGGCTATGTGGGCAAGACCATAGGCATCAAGCTGCGCTTCGACGACTTCCAGACCGCCACCCGCGACCTGACCATCGGCCACTTCACCGCCGACCCCAAGGCCATCCGACAGGCCGCGGGCCAGTGCCTCAAGCGTGTCGACCTGTCCCGGCGGCTGCGCCTGCTGGGTGTGCGCGTGGGCCGGCTGGTGAAGGCAGATTCCGAAGAGAATCTGGCTGTAAGCCCCGTCAACCTGACCTCATCCGCTATCAACTCAGTAGCAGAGCCAGGCCTGGAAGACGAGCGCACGCCGCAGCTGTTCTAAGCAGCCGGCTGGCTCATCCGCCCGGCCGCACGCCAAAGCCGCGCCACTCCTTCCTACCCATGTAGGCCCTTTTGGCCTACATGGCAGCGCACTGCCCTGGCCTACCTTGGTTGGCATCCAACATCCCAAGAAAGGGTGAACCCCATGAAAACACAATTCCGACACCACCTGCTCGCCCTGTCCCTGCTGGCCCCGGCCATGCTCGCCCTGCCGGCCTCCGCGCAGACCACGGTCACGCGCAACGTGGCGCGCGCGCCGGTCGTCAATGCCCTGCAACTGAACGCCGACACCGGCCTGGCCGCCGGCTCGCAGCTGCAGTTCACCGTGGAAGGCACGCCGCGCGGCAAGGCCAGCGTCGTGGTCGGCGGCTCCAACATCGTGGTGCCGCTGCGCGAGACTTCTGCGGGCGTCTACCGCGGCACGCACACCGTGCGCCGCGCCGACCGCATCGATGCCAATGGCCTGATGCAGGCCCGCATCACGGCAGGCCAGTACACGACCACTACCAAATACACCTACCCGGCCTCCTTCATTGCCTGGCAGAACAACGCCAGCAACCCGGTGCAACAGGCCGAGGCGCCGCGCATCAACCGCTTCGAGGCCAACGCCCGCGGCCCGCTGCAGGCCGGCACCGAAGTGCGCTTCGTGCTGCGCGGCGCGCCCGGCGGCGAGGCCAGCGTGAACATCCCCGGCGTGGCTCGCAACGTGGCACTGGAGGAGAGCGAAAGGCGGTCCGGCGTCTACCGCGGCAGCTACACCATCCGCAGTCAGGACAACGTCGCCAGCCTGAACTCGGCCGCCGCCACGCTGCGCGCCGCCAACCAGGTGGTGACGGCGAACCTGACCGAGCCACTGGCTGCATCGACCCAGTCCATGGGCGCGGCGCCGATGACGATTGCCGTGACCAGCCCCGGCAACAACGCCAGCATCGACGGCGGCCAGCTGGTGCTGCAGGGCCGCACCGCACCCAACGCCACGGTGAACGTCAAGGTCGACACCATCGCGCCCGTTGTCGGCAACCGCCTGAGCGTGGCCCAGCCCGGTGGCACACAGACCGTGCAGGCCGACGCCAACGGCAACTTCACCGTCAACCTGGCGCAGCGCGCGCTGCCGATTCCCGGCACCCGCCATGAGGTGACGCTGACGGCCAACCAGAACGGCCAGACCGCCGAGTCCAAGATCACGCTGCACCAGCGCAGCTGAGCCGATTGAGGGCCAAAGCGCCCCGCGACCCGCAAACTGCGGTCGCGGGGCGCTCTCTTTTCGATAGCAGCCGGCGCTCCTATACTGCGCCCCATGGCCAGCCCCGCCCCCAGCCTGCAGGAGCTGCTCGCGCAGACCGCGCGCGGCGACCACGCTGCGTTTGCGCAGGTCTATGAGCGCACCCATGCGCATCTGTTTGGCGTCGCCCTGCGTATGTTGAGGCGTGAACAGGCCGCAGAAGACGTCTTGCAGGAAGCCTTCGTCAGCGTCTGGAAACACGCTGCGGGTTATCGCCCGCAGATCGATGGGCTGGAGATCCAACCCATGACCTGGCTGATCGCCATCGTGCGCAACAAGGCGCTGGACGCCTTGCGTTCGCGCACGCGCCGCAAGGAAAGCGAGCTGCCCGAGGACGACAGCCTGCTGGCCGGCGCCGCCGCGCCGAGCGCGCTGGAACTGCTGGACCAGGCCAGCCAGGCCATGCAGATCCAGGCCTGCCTGGGCGCACTGGACGGCAGCCACCGGCAGAGCCTGGCCCTGGCCTACTACCAGGGCCTGTCGCACAGCGAGGTGGCGACGCGGATGGGCGCGCCCCTGGGCTCGGTCAAGGCCTGGATCCGGCGCGGCCTGGACAAGCTCAAGGCCTGCCTGGACCAGGCACAGGGTCGGCCATGAACTACAGCGACCCGCACCTGGTGGACAGGCTGGCCTCGGCTTACGTGCTGGGCACGCTGTCGGGCGCGGCGCGGCGCCGCTTCGAACGCCTGCAGCGCGACCGCGCCGACGTGCAGCTGGCCGTCACCCGCTGGGAGTCCCGGCTCGGGTCGCTGTCTGTGCATGTGCCGCCGGTACGGCCCTCGCCGCGGGTCTGGGCTGCGATCGCGGCGTGCACCACGCCCGCCGCCGCCACTGCGCATGCCGCGCCAGCCGGTTGGCTGCGCCCGGCCGGCTTCGGTCTGGGCGCCCTGGCGGCCGGCGTGCTGGCCGCCAGCGCCCTGTTCATGGCCGTGCCCACGCTGTTCCTGAGCGCCGACCAGGCCGCCATGCGCAGCGGCGAGCGCCTGCCGCAAAGCTATGTGGGCCTGCTCAGCGACGCCCAGGGCAACGGCAAGCTGCTGGTCAGTTCCCTGCGCCACGGCCGCACCATGACGGTGAAGGTGATCGGCCCCATCGCCGCGCCGCCCCCCGGCCAGCGGCTGGTGCTGTGGGCCCTGCCCGCCGAAGGCCCGCCCTTTGTCCTGGGCACGGCGCCGACGGCGGGCACGGCGGTCTCGCAGCTGCCGGCCAGCTCGGAGCAGCTGCTGTCCAGGGTGAGCAAGCTGGCCGTGACCCTGGAAGCCACCGACAAGCCCGCCACGCCGGGCCCTGCGCTCTTCACAGGCAACTGCGCCAAGCTCTGGTAGCCGCTTCCGGCACGCTTCTCGCTTCAGAAACTCAGGGTTAACCCGGATGAGGTTGACCATTGCTGACTCGGGTCTTACAGTGATCTGACGCCAATCTGACAAATCCTACAAGGACGTGCCATGAAGCTCGACGAACTGCAGCGCATCAAGCAATGGCACATCAGCCACAAGCAGGACCACCCGCTGGAGTACCACCTGTGGGACGCGATGCTCACGCTGTGGCTGATGGGATGGGTGGGCTGGCTGCCGGCATTCGCCTTCGAGCAGCTGTGGAGCACGCCCCTGTGCCTGCTGGCCAGCCTGGCGCCCAGCCTCTATGTGGGCTTGCGCATGAAGGCCCACCAGGCGTGTCGCCTGCGTTGCGACTGGCTGCGCACCTGAGCGCTAGGATGCTGGCCTCACAAAGAGGCCGCCATGAACTGCTTTTCCCTTTCGCTCCAGGACCACGTCGCCCATCTCGTGCTCAATCGCCCCGAGGCGATGAACACCATGCACCCGCAGTTCTGGCGCGAGCTGGATGAGACGCTCACCTCGCTGCACCGCGAAGGCCAGGCCCGCGCCCTGGTGATCTCCTCGACCGGCAAGCATTTCAGCGCCGGCATGGCGCTGGAGACCTTCGGAGGCGCCATCGCCATGGACGACAGCACGCCCGAGGGCCGGGCCGCCATCTACGACCTGCTGACCGACATGCAGGCCACCTTCAGCAAGCTCGAGACCCTGCGCATCCCGGTCATCGCCGCTATCCAGGGCGGCTGCATCGGCGGCGCTGTGGACATGGTGACGGCCTGCTGCATCCGCTATGCCACGCAGGACGCCTTCTTCTGCATCCAGGAGATCAACATCGGCATGGTGGCCGACGTCGGCACCCTGCAGCGCCTGCCCAAGCTGATGCCGCTGGGCGTGCTCAAGGAGCTGGCCTACACCGGCCGGCGTCTGCCGGCGCACAAGGCCCTGGGCTATGGCCTGGTCAACGAGGTCTTCGACACGCAGGACGCCATGCTGGCCGCGGCCCTGCAATGCGCCCGCGAGATCGCATCCAAGCCGCCGGTGGCCATCTGGGGCAGCAAGCAGGTGATCCACTACGCCCGCGACCACTCGGTCGACGACGCGCTCAAGCAAATGGGCTGGGTGCAGGGCGCGATCTGGAGCAATGCCCATGTGCGCGAAGCCGTCACCGCCATGAAGGACAAGCGCGCCAGCAGCTTCCCCGACCTGGCCGGCCTGGGCTCGTTCAAGGAGTTCTGAGCGCCCTGCTCACTGGCGCGCCGTGCGCGTGTTGGCCGGCAGCGCGATCGGGTGGCTGGTGCGCAGTGGGTTGATGTCCAGGCCACCGCGCCGCGTGTAGCGCGCATAGACGGCCAGCTTGACCGGCTTGCAGCGCTGCCAGACGTCCATGAAGATGCGCTCCACGCATTGCTCGTGGAACTCATTGTGGTTGCGAAAGCTCACTAGGTAGCGCAGCAAGCCGCCCTGGTCGATCTGCGGACCCGCATAGCGGATCTGCACGCTGCCCCAGTCGGGTTGGCCCGTGACCAGGCAATTGCTTTTGAGCAGATTGCTGGTCAGGGTCTCTTGCACCGGCACCTCGCCGAAGGCCGCGGTCAGCAGCTCCGGCGCCGGCGTGTACTGCGTGCATTCGATGTCCAGCCGGTCCAGGCTCAGGCCGTCGAGCTCATGCACCGGCTCGCGGTCGAAAACCTCGGGCAGCACCAGCTTGACGCCCACCGACGAGGGCGCCGGCGCGCCGCGCCAGGCCGCTTCGCTGATGTCGGCGCGGATGCGCTCACGCACGGCATCGGCGGAATCGAACTGGGTGTTGCTGAAGCTGTTCAGGTAGAGCTTGAAGGACTTGCTCTCGACGATGTTGGGCGTCTCGCAGGGCACGGTGACGTGGGCGATCGCCACCTGCGGCTTGCCGCGCGGCGTCAGCCAGGACAGCTCGAAGGCCGTCCACAGGTCGGCGCCGAAAAAAGGCAGGGCGCCATGCAGGCCCAGCTCCTCGCGCTTGGGCGCGCGCGACAGCGGGAACAGCAGGCCGGCGTCGTATTCGTCGCGGTAAGGAGCGGGCTTGCCCAGCAGCGATTGTTCAGGCGTGGTCATGCAGGTTCATTCAAAGCGGTGCTCGCGCAGCCATTTGGTGGCAATCCATTTCTCGCCGGCCAGCACCGGGGCGCCGCCATGCAAGGTCTTGGTCGAGGGATGGGGCCGCTCATAGCTGAAGAACACGGCGTGACCACGCTTGGGCGCGACCTCCAGGTGGATGTCGGGGAAGGTGGTGCCGCCGCCTTTTTCCGGCTCGCCCAGGTACATCACCAGGGTGGCAACGCGCTGGCCGCCGCGCTTGAGGATGGTGGGCGTGCCCGGCTCGTTGGGGTCGAAGTAGTCGTAGTGCGGCTTGTACTCCGCACCGGGCTGGTAGTGCAGGATCTGCAGGCCTTCGCCGTTTTCTTCGGGCCAGTTGACCAGAGCGGCGATGCGCGCCTCCAGCTTGCGCACCACGTCGTTCTCGCCGCGCTGGAAGAACATGCCGCTGCTGGTGCGGTCGGCATTGACCTCCTCGCCGCCTGTCTTGGTCGCCACCGTCAGCGAGCGGGCCAGGCGCGGCGCGGCCAGGGCAATCAGCTCCTCGCACTCCTGGTCGGACAGCAGGTTGCCGAACACCACCACGCGCGGACTCGCCATCACCTGCAACACGGCCACGCGGCGGTCACCGACGTCGATGTACAGCGGCGATTCGTCCAGGGCGGGCTCGGGCACCTTGCTGGCCGGCGCCAGGCCGCTTTGCACAGCCTGCTGCTCCACATGGTCACGCAGCGTGTTCTCCATCGCCGCGATGGCCACGTCCTCGGTCCAGCCGGAGGCCAGCATGGACTTGAGCACGGCGTCGGCCTGGTAGCCGGCCTGGGCCTGCTCGATGATCCATTGCCGCAGCTCGGGCGTGATCTGCTGCTCTTGCGCGGTATTGCCTGGGATGTCGCTCATGGTTCGGTCCTGCGTCGGAAAACCAGCCGGTCCGGCTGGGAGGCGGCTTGCGCGAAAGCGTAACCGTCCAGATCGAATCCCTCCAGCTTTTTCGGCGTGGCCACACGCTGGGTGATGGCGTAGCGCGCCATCAGCCCGCGCGCCTTCTTGGCGAAGAAACTGATGACCTTGTATTGGCCGCCCTTCCAGTCCTCGAACACGCATTCGACCACCCTGGCCTTGAGCGTCTTGCGGTCGACCGAACGGAAGTACTCCTGCGAAGCCAGGTTGACCACCACCGGCGTCTTGTCGGCGGCCAGCCGGCCATTGAGGTGCTCGGCGATCTGCGGGCCCCAGAACTGGTAGAGGTTGCGCGTCTCGCCCACGGCCAGCGAGGTGCCCATCTCCAGCCGGTAGGGCTGCATCCGGTCCAGCGGCCGCAGCACGCCGTACAAGCCGCTGAGGATGGCCAGGTGCTGCTGGGCCCAGTCCAGGTCGGCGGGCTTGAGGGTCCTGGCTTGCAGGCCGTCGTAGACGTCGCCGTTGAAGGCCAGCACGGCCTGTTTGGCGTTTTTGGCGGTGAAGCGCGGCGACCAGGCCTGGTAACGGGCCACGTTGAGGGCGGCCAGGGCATCGCTGATGTCCATCAACTGGGCAACCTCAACCGGGGTCTTGCTGCGCAAGGTCTCGATCAGCTGCGCGGATTGCCTGGGAAATTGCGGCAGGGTGTGCGGCAGGTCGTCGTGGGGGGTGTCGTAATCGAGGGATTTGGCGGGCGACAGCAAAAACAGCATGGCCAATTATCCCCAACGGGACAGGTCGCCTTACTTCCAGGCCGCGCTGGCCAGCCACTGGCCGCTGCCCATGACCAGCACCAGGGCGGCATAGGTCGCCATCTTGCCGTCGTGCCCGAACCACCACAGGTCGGCGCCCAGAACGGCCAGGCCAGCTACCAAATTCATAGCAATCCAGGTCCATTTGACGGGTGCTGCAGCCCGCTTTGGCATCACAACCCGGGCCAGGATGGGGAGCAGCACGGCCAGAAACAGGGCCGGCGCCGCGAAGTTCGCAAGATGCAGGAGGAGGTCCAGCGGTCCCATGGCGAGGGCTTAAAAACGCTGAAAGTGCTTGATCACCTAGGGATTTTATAATCCCGAGATGGCAGTCTGGGCTCTGGGCATCAATCACACGACCGCGCCGCTGGACTTGCGCGGCCGGTTTGCCTTCGCCATCGACCAGGTCGAGCCCACCTTGCATGCCCTGCGGTCCTCGCTGGCGCGCCGCCCAGAGGCCGCCATCCTGTCCACCTGCAACCGCACCGAGATCTACTGCGCCGGCGAGCACAGCGACATCGACACCACCATAGCCTGGCTGGCCCACTCCGGCGGCGTCGCCCCGGCCCTGCTGCGCTCCCATGCCTACACCTTGCAGGATGGCCAGGCCGCCCGCCACGCCTTCCGCGTCGCCGCCGGCCTGGACTCCATGGTGCTGGGCGAGGCCCAGATCCTGGGCCAGATGAAGGACGCGGTGCGCGTCGCCGACCAGGCCGGCGCCCTGGGCACCACGCTCAACCAGCTGTTCCAGCGTTCCTTCGCCGTCGCCAAGGAAGTGCGCTCGTCCACCGAGATCGGCGCCCATTCCATCAGCATGGCCGCCGCCGCCGTGCGCCTGGCCGGCCAGCTGTTCGAGGACCTGGGCAAGATCAAGGTGCTGTTCGTCGGTGCCGGCGAGATGATCGAACTGGCCGCCACCCACTTCGCGGCCCGCAACCCCAAGGGCATCGCGATCGCCAACCGCACGCTGGAACGCGGCGAGAAGCTGGCGGCGCGCTTTGGCGGCGAGGTGATGCGCCTGGCCGACCTGCCGTCGCGCCTGCACGAGTTCGACGCCGTCATCAGCTCCACCGCCAGCACCCTGCCCATCATCGGCCTGGGCGCGGTGGAGCGGGCCCTGAAGGCGCGCAAGCACCGCCCCATGTTCATGGTCGATCTGGCCGTGCCGCGCGACATCGAGCCCGAGGTCAAGGGCCTGGAAGACGTTTACCTCTACACCGTGGACGACCTGGCCCATGTGGTGCAGACCGGCCACGCGAACCGCCAGGCGGCCGTCGCCCAGGCCGAGGTCATCATCGACGCCGGCGTGCAAAGTTTTCTGCACTGGATGGACCAGCGCGGCGCCGTGCCCCTGATCCAGCAGCTCAACGCCCAGGCCGACGAATGGCGGGCGCTGGAATTGGCCCGCGCCCGCAAGCTGCTGGCCAAGGGCGAGGACGTGGACGCGGTCATGGAAGCCCTGTCGCGCGGCCTGACGCAAAAGATGCTGCACGGCGCCATGGCCGAACTCCATGCCGGCGACGCCGCCGCCCGCGAGCGCGCCAGCACGGCCATCCAGCATTTCTTCCTGCGCAAAGAGCGTTAGCGGCGCTGGCCAACAGCTGTCTTGCCGGGCTTGACCCGGCATCCATGGCAGCCCGCCACGCCCGCATGGATTGCGGGTCAAGCCCGCAACGACAACTCCTTCGCCTCCATGAAAACCTTCCTCCGCCAGCAACTCGAGCGCTACCCCATCCGCCTGCAGGAACTGGACTTCTTCCTGCAGCAGAGCGACGTGGTCAGCGACATGGATCGCTTTCGCGCCCTGACGCGCGAGCACGCCGAAGTCAGCGAGGTCGCCGCCCTCTTCAGCCGCTTCCTGCAGGCCGAGGCCGGACTGGCCCAGGCCCAGGAGATGCTGGACGACCCCGACATGGCGCAGATGGCGCGCGAGGAAATCGCCGCCATTGAGAGCGAACTGCCCGGCCTGGAAGACGGCCTGCAGAAGCTGCTGCTGCCCAAGGACCCGGACGATGTACGCAACACCTTCCTGGAAATCCGCGCCGGCGCCGGCGGCGACGAGTCGGCCCTGTTTGCCGGCGACCTGCTGCGCATGTACACCCGCTACGCCGAGCGCCAGGGCTGGCGCTGCGAGATCGTCAGCGAAAGCCAGGGCGAGGTCGGCGGCTACAAGGAAGTGGTGCTGCGGGTGGTGGGCGATGGCTGCCACGGCAAGCTCAAGTTCGAGTCGGGCGGGCACCGCGTGCAGCGCGTTCCCGCGACCGAAGCCCAGGGCCGCATCCACACCAGCGCCTGCACCGTGGCCGCCATGCCCGAGCCGGACGAGGCCCAGGCCGTCACGCTCAATCCGGCCGACCTGCGCATCGACACCTTCCGCGCCTCGGGCGCCGGCGGCCAGCACATCAACAAGACCGATTCGGCGGTGCGCGTGGTGCACCTGCCCACCGGCATCGTGGCCGAGTGCCAGGACGGCCGCAGCCAGCACGCCAACAAGGCCAAGGCCTTGCAGGTGCTGCAGGCACGCATCCAGGAAAAGGAACGCAGCGAGCGTGCCGCCAAGGAGGCCGCCACCCGCAAGGGCCTGATCGGCAGCGGCGACCGCAGCGACCGCATCCGCACCTACAACTTCCCGCAGGGCCGCCTGACCGACCACCGCATCAACCTCACGCTGTACAAGCTGCTGTTCGTGATGGAAGGCGACCTGGACGAGGTGATCGAGGCCCTGCTGCTGGCGCGCAAGGCCGAGCAGCTGGAAGAGCTGGAAGCCGGGGCGGTGCCCAGGTGAACCTGACGCAGGCGCTGGCGCTGGCCGCCGACCACGGGCTGGAGCGGCTGGACGCACAGCTGTTGCTGCTGCAGGCCCTGGGCCGCTCGCCGCAGGACCGCGCCTGGCTGCTGGCGCACGACACCGACCTTTTGGAGCCGGCGGCGCAGCAAGCCTTCGAACAGCTGTGCCTGCGCCGCGCCGGTGGCGAGCCCCTGGCTTACATCGCCGGCCACAAGGAGTTCTTCGGCCTCCAGCTCCAGGTGGACGAGCGCGTGCTGGTGCCGCGGCCCGACACCGAGACCCTGGTGGAATGGGCGCTGGACGTCCTGCAAGGCCGTGCGGCGCCGCGCGCCATCGACCTGGGCACGGGCAGCGGCGCCATCGCCCTGGCGCTCCTGCACGCACGGCCCGATGCCGTCGTCGAAGCCATCGATCAGAGTGCGGACGCACTGGCCGTGGCGGCCCTGAACGCGAAGGCCCTGGGCCTGGACGTCGCATTGCGTCAGGCCTGCTGGCTGGAGGGCGCGGCCGGCCGCTACGACCTCATCGCCAGCAACCCGCCCTATGTGCGCCAGGACGACCCGCACCTGGCCGCCCTGGTGCACGAGCCGCTGTCGGCACTTGCCGCGGGAGCCGACGGCCTGGATGACATCCGCGCCATCGTCGCGCAGGCCCCGGCGCGGCTCAAGACCGGCGGCTGGCTGTTGCTCGAGCACGGCTGGGACCAGGCGAGCGCCGTGCGCGCCCTGCTCGAAACCGCCGGTTTCACCCAGGTGCAAAGCCGCCGCGACCTGGCAGGCATCGAGCGCTGCTCGGGCGGGGTCCGGCTTGAACTGGGATAATCGGTCCCAATGTGTACGGGGGCTGCGGCCCGCAAGGAGATTTGAATGAGTGACACCCAGCAACGCATCGACCAACTGGTGAAGAACAGCGAGGTCGTGCTCTTCATGAAGGGCAACGCCAGCTTTCCCCAGTGCGGCTTTTCCGGCCGCGCCATCCAGATCCTCAAGGCCTGCGGTGTCGACCCCAAGGCCGTGACCACGGTCAACGTGCTCGAGGACGACGAGATCCGCCAGGGCATCAAGGAATACAGCAACTGGCCCACCATCCCCCAGCTCTACGTCAAGGGCGAGTTCGTCGGCGGCTCCGACATCATGATGGAGATGTACCAGAACGGCGAACTGCAGGAAGTCCTGGGCGGCCAGCCGACCTGAGGCGCCGCGGCGGGGGCACAGTTGTCCCCAGTTTCTGTGGACAAGCCTGTGCAGAGTGTCTGGATGCATCGCCCAGACCCAGCAGGCATGCGCTCTGCAACAGGATGAGGCGCGAAACGGCAGTGCCGCAGCGCACCACACCGCATGCATCAGGCCTTGCGTCGCGCTCTGGCCGTTTTGGCCGCCACGCGCGGCGTCTTCTCCAGCGCACGCTCCAGCGCCTGCAGGCCCTTCACATGCACCAGGAAGTGCAGCAGGTAGTCGGGCGATAGCTCACGCATCTGCGCCAGCGTGCGCAGAACCAGCACATGCGAGTTCAAGGGCCCCGGGTTGGCCGGCTGCCGGGCGACGGCCTGCGCCACCTGGTCCAGCGCGCGGCGGCTGCCCCAGGCGCGGCGGAAGCGCAGCACGCTGGCCAGTTCTTCCGCGTCCACCGCCTCGCCCGGCTGCAGCGGCTCCACCCTGGCAGCACGCGCCTGCTGGATGTAGGCGTTGAGCTGTGCCAGCGGGGATGGGCGCGCCAGGCTCACGGCTGGCCTGCAGTCTTGGTAGCCGCTGCGGCTCTGGGCACGGGCGCCATCTCCACCCGCCGGTTCAGCGCCCGCCCTTCTTCCGTGGCATTGCTCGCGACCGGCTGCTCCGCGCCGAAGGCCGCGGAAAACACCTGGCCCGAAGGCATGCCTTCGGTGATCAGCGCGCGGGTGACCGTCAATGCACGTTGCGCGGACAGCTCCAGGTTGTCGGCGAAGCGCTGGTTGCGCTGCTGCATGCCGCGGTCGTCGGTGAAGCCGCTGACCATCAGCACCTCCTTGCGCTCGGCCAGGTAGACGCGCAGCGGATGCACCAGGCTGCGCAGGATCTGGCGGCCCTCCGGCCGCAGTTCGTCCGAGCCGGGCGCGAACAGCACGCTGCCGCTGATGCCGATGCGGCCGTTGGCCACCGTCACGCGGCCCGATGCCAGCGGCACCGCCAGCGCCTTCTCCAGCGCCATGCGCCGCTGCTCCTCGATGCGGCGGCGCTCGATCTCGGACTGCAGGTTCGCAGCCAGGTCCATCTGCGCCACCATCACCGCCAGCAGGATGAGCACGAACGCGCCCAGCACGCCGGTCATCAGGTCGCCGAAGACGGCCCAGACCGGCACCTGCGCACCGGCGCCGTCTTCCTCAGCGTCGTCGCCCGCGTCCGTCACGCCGCAGCCTTTGGCGCGCGCTCGCGCGACTGGTGCAGTTGCTCCACCAGCCCCTGCTGCGAGGCGATGCTCAGGTCGATCACCTCGCGGGCCTGCGCCACGTAGTACGCCAGCTGCTCGTCGCTTCGCTCGGTAGCGCGCACCAGCGACGCCTCGATGCGGTCCAGGCCCCCGAGCAGCTTGTCATTGCTGGCCTCGAAGGACTGCACTGACTGCCCGAAGGCCTGGGCAAGCTGGCCCACCTCGAGCGCGCCCTGCGCCAGGCGCTGCGATGCATCGCCGGCACCGGCGGCGTGGGCGCCCAGCAGCTCGGTGAATTTCTCGCCGGCCGCCGCCATCGATGCAGCCGCCGATACAGACAAAGCCTCACTGGCCGCGCGCTGCTCGCCTGCCGCCTGTTCCACCGATTGCATGAGACTGCGCAGCTCTTCGACCAGCTGCGTGCGCTCCTGCAGCGCCAGGTTCTCGCGCTCGGTCTGGCGGCCCATTTCCTGGCGCAGCTCGGTGATCACGCCAGCGGCGGCCTGGGGCACCTCGCTGGCCGTGTGGATCAGGCGCGTCATCGGTTCTTCCAGCGCGGCGCCCAGCTGGGCGAGGTGACGCGTGACCGCTTCCTGCAATGCGCCCAGGCTGGCAACTGCCGCCTCGCCCCGGCGTGCTTCGTCATCGCGCAGAGCCTGCAGTTCGCTGCGCCAGGCCGACGCCAGCTGGTCCATGCGCGCGCCCTGCTGCTGGGCGCGCTGCGCATCGCCTTCGGCCTGCGCGGCCACCAGGGCCGCCGAACGCTCCACCAGCGCAGCTGCTTCGCTGGCCATGCGCCCGGTGAGTGCAGCAACCTGTGTGGACACACGTTCGGACTGCGTGGCTGCATCGCTTGCGGCGCGCTGCGCCAGCGCGAGCACTGCGGCCGTGCCCTGCTCGGACTGCGCCTGCAGGCACGCGCCCAGGGACTGGAGCTCGCCGGTCCAGGCGGCCAACCGCTTGTCGTCGGATGCCGCCATGCTCTCCTGGCGGCGCGCCAGGCTGTCTTCCAGCGCCGTCAGCGTGGTGGCCAGCTGCTGCGACAGCGCAGCGGCCTGCGCCTGCGCGCTGCTCGCCAGTTCCTTGCGCAACGCGTCTGCGTCCTGCGCCAGTTGCGCCATCGTGGCCTCGACCACCGGGCGGATCGCTTCGCCTGCGGCCTTGGCGCCGGATTCGAGGCTGGACTGCAGCGCCGTGCCCACCTTGCTGGCCAGCGCGCCGTAGGCGGCTGTGACTTCGCGTTGCAGTTCGGCCTGGCCCTGCAGCAGCCGCTCGTCCAGCTGGCGGCTGCGCTCTTCGATGCGGGCCATCATCTCGCCCATCGTCTGGACGACCGTGGGCAGGGCCTGCGACTGCGCATGCAGCGCATCGAAGCTGGCCTGGCGTTGCTGCGCCAGAGAGAAAGGCCTGAGTTCGGTACCTGTCTTTCGGTCCAGTTCGCGCAGCACGGCAAGGCGTTCACGCCGCGCAATCGCGGACATCAGGCCCAGCATCGCCGATGCGGCCACGCCGGCCACCGAGGTGCCGAAGGACAGGCCCAGGCCGCGGATCGGTTCGGACAGCGCCGAGCGGATGGCCTGCAGGTCGGACGAGCCCTCCAGCACGAACACCGCCCCGCGGAAAGTGATCACCAGTCCCAGGAAGGTGCCCAGCATGCCCAGCATCACCAGCAAGCCCACCAGGTAGGGCGTGAGCGCCGGCCCGGGCAGCGCGCCCCGCCCGCCTTCGACACGGGCACGCACGCTGTCACGCAGGCTGGCCGGCACACGCGCCAGCCAGCTGGCGAGATCGGCGGGCGCTTCGGTCAGGCCCGCCAGCGCAACGTGCAGGCCCTGCGTGGCGCGACGCAATTGCTGCAGCTCCCAGGCCCCCAGCAGGTACGTGCCGGCGATGGCGGCAGTGATCAGCAAGGGCAGCCAGCTGGCGCCGACGAAACCAAAGCTGATCCAGAAAAGGGCGGCCAGGCCGGCGGCAAAGGCTGCCACAAAAGAGGTTCTGCTCATGGGGGGGAAGTGTTGTGTTCGTTGCGCAGGGCCCCGACCAGGCCGGCCGCAGGCGCGAGGCGCAGGTCCAGCTCGGCCTGCAAGGCCTGCTGCCAGTGCGTGGTGAAGCTTGCCAGCCATCCCGGCGCAGCCTCCTTGTGCAGCGGCTTGAATTGCCGCTCCAGGGCCGTGGCAGCCGCGACCAGCAGGCCCTGTTCGCGCCGGGCCAGCAACTGCTCCATGCTGGCGTCCAGGATCGCAAGCTGGCGCAGCCGCGCCGAGTGGGCGCCCATCTGCTCGCGCGCGCGCTGGCGCAGGGCGCCCACCATCTGCCCCATCTGGCGCTGCAACTCCAGGTGGCGGCGCTGGAAGCAGGCGTACGGCGCCTCCAGGGGGAAGGCATCCTGGGCGGGGTCGCGGGCGATGGCCCGCAGCAGAACCTGGCGGACCTGCTGGAATTCCCCGTCCAGCGACACCGCCGCCTCAGGCGCGCGTGGGACCATCGCGGCGCCGACCGCCTGCGCATCACGCTGCGCTGTCTGCAATGCAATGGCGTCGACGGTGCCCAGCCACAGGCTCATGCGCTCGGCGAAGTCCATGCCGCCGGCCTCTTCATCGCCGGGCAGCGGATGGCCGCCTATCAGGCGGGCGAGCCGGGAATGGCCATCGGTGAGTTGCAAAGACGCGAATCCTTCGCGCTGCAAGGCGCTTTCAGTGCTGGTTGAGAGGGTCGGCGCGCCGATGCGGCGTGCTGAAAGCGCAAGCGTGCGCGGGTGGCGGCGGATGGAGGTGGGAAACCTCGGCCTCAGCGCCATGACCCCCGTATTTTACCCGGGGCAGATCCGGCGCCAGACGCCGGCCCAACCCCAGCCAGCCTCAGCCCCTAGCGCGCAAAAAACGCGCTCACCAGCTTGACCCAGTAGGTCGAGCCCAGCGGCAGCAGGTCGTCGTTGAAGTCGTAGTTCGGGTTGTGCAGCTCGCACGGCCCCATGCCGTGGTAACTGGCCTCGCGGTGCTCGCCGCCGCCGTTGCCGATGAACATGTAGGTCCCCGGCACCTTCTGCAGGTAGAACGAGAAGTCCTCGGCGCCGCCGTGCTGGGGCGTGTTGGCGTCCACCTTGTCGGCGCCGAAGGTGTCGAGCGCCACCTGCATCGCGAAATCCGTCTGCGCGTCCCAGTTGACCAGGGGCGGGTAGGCACGGTGGAACTTGAGCTCCCCCGTACCGCCGTGCACCTGGGGCAGCATTTCCGCCACCCGGCGCATGTTCGCTTCGATCTCGTCGAGCACCTCGGTGCTGAAGGTGCGCACCGTGCCACGGATGACGGCCTCGCCGGGCAGCACGTTGTAGGCGTCGCCGGCGTGGATCTGGGTGACGCTGATGACGGCGATGTCGATCGGGTTCTTGTGGCGCGAGATCAGGGTCTGCAACACGCCCACCATCTCGGCAGCGATGACGATGGTGTCGACCGACTTGTGCGGCTGGGCCGCATGGCCGCCGGTGCCGCGCACGGTGATGTCGAAGCGGTTGCTCGAGGCCATGGTCGGGCCCTTGCGGAAGGCGAACTGGCCGACCGCGAAGCCCGGCATGTTGTGCATGCCGTAGATCTCGTCACAGGGGAATTTGGCAAACAGGCCGTCGTCCATCATGGCCTTGGCGCCGGCGTTGCCGCCCTCTTCCGCCGGCTGGAAGATGAAGTTGACCGTGCCTTCGAAATCACGGTGCCTGGACAGGTACTGCGCCGCGCCCAGCAGCATGGCCGTGTGGCCGTCGTGGCCGCAGCCGTGCATGCGGCCCGGGTTGGTCGAAGCATGCAGGAAGCGGTTGTTCTCGGGCATGGGCAGGGCGTCCATGTCGGCGCGCAGGCCGACCGAGCGCTTGCCCGGCCCCTTGGCTCCACGCAGCACACCGACCACACCGGTCTTGCCCAGGCCGCGGTGCACCTCCAGGCCCCATTGCTCCAGCTTCTCGGCCACCAGGTTGGAGGTGCGCGTCTCCTGGAAGGCGAGCTCCGGGTGGGCGTGGATGTCGCGGCGGATCGCCGTCATGGCCACGTGGCTTTGTTCGATTTCGTCGATGACGCTCATTGCACTTGGTCCTTCACGTAAGCAGCGATTTCAGCCGAAACACCCGCCAGCGCGCTTTGCAGCGCGGGAAAGTCCGGGCTGCGCGCCCGGGTTTGTTCGTTCATGTACAGGCCGCGGTGCAGTTCGACCTGCAGGCTGTGGCGGCGCTCGGCCGGCCGGCCCAGGCGCGCGATCAGCGCCACGCCTTTGAAAGGCTCGTTGATGGCCACGCTGAAGCCGCGCTTGCGCAATGCCTCGGCCACCATGGCGGTGAATTCGGGCGCGGCCGTCGTGCCGTCGCGGTCGCCCAGCACGAAGTCCGCCAGCGGCGGATGTTCGCCGCGGATCTGCAGGCCGTCATAGGAGTTCGCCGGCATGGAATGCAGATTCAGGTGCCAAACCGCACCAAAGCGCGCGTGGGCCGCTTCGATCTGCTCGCGCATGGCCGCCTGGTAGGGCGCGTGGTAGCGGGCGATGCGCTTGAGCACTTCGGCGACGCTCAGCTTGCGCTTGTAGATCGGTGTGCGGCCATCCGCACCGGCGTCGCGCCAGATCAGGCCGATGCCAAGGCGCGTCTTCTCACTGGGGTTCAGCGGCGAGGGCCAGGGCGCGTCCAGCATCGCCGGGTCTATGTCCTCGACGTCGCGGTTGGGATCGATGTAGGCGCGGGGAAATTGCGCGGCCAGCAACGTGGCACCCACCAACGGCAGGGACTCCCACAGCACATGGACGTCCGTGTCTTCGCCGGCGCGCAGTTGCTCGAAGGGCAAGGCGTAGCGGAAGTCATCGGGGTAGAAGGTGCCGCTGTGCGGCGAATCGCAAACCAGCGGGACGGCCTGGCCCTCGGGCAGCCGCAGCGTGAACGGGGCAAAGGGCGTGGGGACGCTGGAAAGAACAGGAGTGGTCATGCGATGTCGTTCAGGTGGCAGGCGCTGACGTGGCCCGTGTCCAGGGTGCGCAGCAAGGGCATCTCGACGCTGCAGCGCGGCATGGCGTGCGGGCAGCGCGGATGGAAGGCGCAGCCCGTGGGCGGGCGCAGCGGCGACGGCAGTTCACCCTGGATAGGCTTGTAGTCACGCCGCTGCGTGTCCAGCGAAGGCAGCTCCGCCAGCAAGGCCTGGGTGTAGGGGTGATTGGGCCGGTTGAAGATGGTTTCGGTGGGCGCGATCTCGACCACGCGGCCCAGGTACATGATGACCACGCGGTCCGAAACGTGGCCGACCACGCCCAGGTTGTGGCTGATGAACAGATAGGTCAGCTCGAATGTGCGGCGCAGTTCCAGGAAGAGGTTGAGCACCTGGGCCTGGATGGACACGTCCAGCGCCGCCACCGCCTCGTCGCAGACGATCAGCTGCGGCTTGAGCGCCAGGGCACGCGCGATGCCGATGCGCTGGCGCTGGCCGCCGGAGAACTGGTGCGGATAGCGCTGGCCGTAGTCCGGGTCCAGGCCAACCTGGCGCATCAGGCCGGCGACGTAGTCTTCTTTCTGCGAGGCCGGCACGATGCCATGAACCACAGGCGCCTCACCGATGATGTCCAGCACCCGCATGCGCGGATTGAGCGAGGCCATCGGGTTCTGGAAGATCATCTGCACGGCCAGGCCATAGGCCTTGCGCTCGGCGGCTGTCATCTCCTGCGCCAGCTTGCCCTTGTAGCGCACCTCGCCGGCCGTCGGCGGGTTGATGCCGGCAATCACCCGGCCCAGGGTGGACTTGCCGCAGCCCGACTCGCCGACCACGCCGATCACCTCGCCGGCGCGGATCTCCAGGTCGACGCCGGCCACCGCATGGACAACCGCCGGCGCGTTCTTCGCGCCCAGCAGGTTGGCGATCTTGCCGGCCAGGTCCACCGGCTGCACGAAGCGCTTGTCAATGCCGCGCAGCTGCAGCAGCGGCGTGGTGACAGGGGAAGTTGTGGAGGCGTCCATGGGTCAGGCCAGGGCGTGCCAGCAGCGCACGCTTTTTTGCGGCGGCATCTCGACCGCCTGCGGAACTGTCAAGCAGGTCGGCGTCGCGTAGCCGCAGCGCGGGCGGAAGGCGCAGCCCTGCGGCAGCTGCAGCAAGGACGGCGTCATGCCAGGGATCTGGCGCAACAGCGAGCCGTGCGTGGAGCGCGTGGGAATGGAATTGATCAGCCCCTGGGTATAGGGATGGGAAGGCCGGTGCACCACGTCCGCGGCCGCGCCGCTCTCGACGATGCGGCCGGCGTACATCACGGCGATGCGATCGGCCAGGCCCGAGACCACGGCCAGGTCGTGGGTGATCCAGACCATGGCCGTGCCGGTCTCGCGGCAAAGCTTTTGCACCTCGTACAGGATCTGCGCCTGGATGGTCACATCCAGCGCCGTCGTCGGCTCGTCCGCGATGATGAGCTTGGGCTTGTTCAACAAGGCGATGGCAATCGCCACGCGCTGGCGCATGCCGCCGGACAGCTGGTGCGGGTAGGCCAGCAGGCGTTCCTCCGGCGAAGGGATGCCGACCATGGCCAGGGCATCGCGCGCACGGGCCCGGGCCGCGGCCGCGCTGACCTTCTCGTGCGCGTGAATCGCTTCCACCATCTGGGTATCGACACGCAGCACGGGGTTGAGCGTCATCATCGGGTCCTGGAAGACCATGGCGATCTCTTTGCCGCGCAGTTGGCGCAGCCGCTGCTCGCCGGCACCAACCAGTTCCTCGCCCAGGTAGCGGATGCTGCCGCCGACCACGCGGCCGGGCGCGTCGATCAGACCGATGACAGAAAAACCGGTGATGCTCTTGCCCGAGCCGGACTCGCCCACCAGGCCCAGAATCTGCCCCGCTTCCACCCGCAGGTCCACCCCGTCCACCGCCTTGACCACACCACCGTGGGTGAAGAAGTGGGTCTGCAGGCCCTGGACCTCGAGAACGGGCGCGCTCATGCTGTCAGTGGGCATTGTGGGGATTGAGGATGTCGCGCAGGTGGTCGCCCACCAGGTTGATGCCGACGATGGCCAGCGCCAGCGCGATGCCGGGGAAAAACGAAATCCAGTAATGGCCGCTGAGCATGAACTCAAAGCCGTTGGCGATCAGCATGCCCAGCGAGGGCTCGGTCACCGGCACACCCACGCCCAGGAAGGACAGAGTGGACTCCAGCGCGATGGCATGGGCCAGGTCGATGGTGGCGATGACGATCAGCGGCGGCATGCAATTGGGCAGCATGTGGCGCAACAGGATGCGGGGCGAGCCCAGGGCCATGCACTGCGCGGCCTCCACGTACTCCTTGGCCCGCTCGACCAGGGCCGCACCGCGCGCTGCCCGCGCGAAGTAGGCCCATTGCACGATGATCAGGGCGATGATGACCTTGTCCACGCCCTTGCCCAGGACGGCCAGCAGGATCAGCGCCACCAGGATGGCGGGAAACGACAGCTGGATGTCGGCGATGCGCATCAGCAAGGCATCGACCCAGCCGCCGAAATACGCGGCCGCGAGGCCCACGGTGGTCCCGATGGCCAGGGCCGCCGCCACCGAGAAGCCGCCCACCATCAGGCTGGTGCGCAGGCCGTAGAAGATGGCCGAGAGCAGGTCGCGCGCCTGGCCGTCCGTGCCCAGCCAGTAGGTCATGCTGCCGGCCGCGCTCTTGCTGCCCGGCGGCAGCTTGGAGTCGAAGATGTCGAGCTTGCCGATGTCGTAGGGGTTCTGCGGCGAGATCCAGGGCGCGAGCACCGCCACCGCAACGGCCAGCAACAGGAGCACCAGGCCGGCGACCGCCAGCTTGTTGGCAAAGAACTCGCGGCGCAGGCGCTGCCAGGGCGTCTCCGGCGGCGGCAGGGCGATGACTTCTTCGAGCACGGCGGGAGTGGTGACGGCGCTCATGGGGTTCAGGCTTTGGCTGCTTGCAGCCGCACGCGCGGGTCAAGCACGGAATACAGGATGTCGGTCACGAGGTTGAGCATCACCAGGAAGAACACGATGAGGATCAGGTAGGCCACGACCACCGGCCGGTCCAGTGTGATGATGGAGTCGAGCAGCAGCTTGCCCATGCCCGGCCAGGCGAAGATGGTTTCGGTGACCACGGCGAAGGCCACGACCTGGCCGAACTCCAGGCCAAAGACGGTGACGATGGGGATCATGATGTTCTTGAGCAGGTGCACGCGCAGGATGCGGCTCCAGGACAGGCCCTTGGCCCGCGCGAACTTGATGTAGTCCATGGGCAGGGCCTCGCGCGTCGCTGCCCGCGTGACGCGGATGATGAGCGCGGCCTTGGCGATGGCGATGGTCACGGCCGGCAGGATCAGGCGCTTCCAGCCGTCCAGCGTCAGCACGCTCAGGTCCAGCGGGCCGACCAGCACGGACTTGCCGCGGCCGCTGGCCGGGAACCAGCCCAGGTAGACGGCAAACACCATGATCAGCATCAGGCCGACCCAGAAGCCGGGCAACGAGAAGCCCAGCACCGAGCCCGTCATGATGCTGCGGGTGCTCAGGGCCTGGGGCTTGAGGCCTGCCCACATGCCCAGCGGGACGCCCAGCAGCACGGCCAACAGCATGGCAACGCAGGCCAGCTCCAGCGTGGCCGGCATGCGCTCCAGGATCAGGCCCATGGCCGACTGGCCGGTGAGAAAGCTCTTGCCGAAGTCCAGTTGCACGGCGTGCGCCATGAAGATGGCGTACTGCCGCCACAGGGGCTGGTCCAGCCCGAAGTTCTTGCGGATGGCGTCCCGGTCGATCTCGCTGGCTTCGGGGCTGGCCATCATGGAGACCGGGTCGCCCACGACGTACAGGCCGATGAAGACCAGGCCGGACATGACGGCCATGACCAGGATGGCCTGCAGCAGGCGGCGGATGATGTAAGCGAGCATGGCGGTGGCTTGGCTGCCGCGTCCCCGCGACGGGGATCAGGCGCGGCCGGTCACTGGCTTACTTGGGCGCCGTCACGTACTGCACCATGGTCTGCTGGTCGGCGCGGCCGGTGAAGTCCAGGCCCTTCTTCATGGCCCAGACCGAATGCTCGAAGTGGATGGGCAGCATGGCGAAGTCGGCCATGGCGATCTCGCTGGCCTTGGCCAGGACTTCGCCGCGCTTGGCCGCGTCCATCACGTCGGCCGATTCGTCCACCAGCTTGTCCATGGCGGGGTTGGAATAGCGGCTGCGGTTGGTCGTGCCCACACCCTTGTCCTTGTTGGGCGTGACCAGCAGGGAGTTGAGCGTGTTGGACATCTCGCCAGTGGAGGTGCCCCAGCCGGCCAGGTAAGCGCTGTAGGCATAGCTGTCGCGGTTCTTGAAGAACACCGGCGGCGCCGCGGCGTCGACCGTGGTCTTGACGCCGATGCGCGTCCACATCGCGGCCAGGGTCTGGGCGACCTTGCTGTCGTTGATGTAGCGGCCATTGGGCGAGCCCAGCACCAGGGTGAAGCCGTCGGGATAGCCGGCGGCCTTGAGCAGGGCCTTGGCCTTCTCGGGATCGGCCTTGACCGGCGTCACCAGGTTCTTGCTGGCGCCCAGCATGGGGAAGGGCAGCAGCTGTGCGGCCGGCGTGGCGACGCCGCCCATGATGCGGTCGACCAGGGCGGGACGGTCCACCGCCAGCGACATGGCCTCGCGCACCCGCTTGTCCAGGAAGGGGTTCTTGCCGTTCGTGCCCTGGATACCGGGCGTCTGCTCGCCGTTCTGGTCCAGCGCCACGTAGATGATTCGGTTGGAGGCCTTGGTCACCACGTTGAGCTTGGGCTCCTTCTTCAGGCGCTCCAGGTCGTCGGTCGGCGGATCCTCGGCCAGGTCCACGTCGCCGGCCAGCAGCGCGGCCACGCGCGCCGCGGGGTTGCTGATGGGGCGGTAGGTCACCTTGTCCCAGGCCGGGGCCGGGCCCCAGTAATGCGGGTTGCGCTCGAAGATGATCTCGGAGCCGCGCTTCCAGGACACGAACTTGTAGGGACCGGCGCCGACCAGGCCGGTGCCGGCGTTCAGTTCGGTCGTGGTCTTGCCTTCCGGCGCGGGGCCGGCGGCTGCCTTGGCCGACATGATGGGCAGCTGGGCGAGATTGGTGGGCAGCAGCGGATAAGGCTTTTCCGTGGTGATGCGCACCGTCAGCGGATTGACCGCTTCCACCTTGGTGATCTCCTGCATGTAGATCTTGAACGAGGACGGGCTGTTGGGCACCTTGGCCACGCGATCGAAAGTGAACAGCACATCGGCCGCGGTGAAAGGCGAGCCGTCGGAGAACTTGACGTTGGGCCGCAGCTTGAAGGTCCAGGTGTTGCCGCTGGCAGTCCAGGATTCGGCCAGGCAGGGCTTGGGCAGCATCTCGGCGTCGGCGCACACCAGCGGGTCGAACAGGGTCTGCGACAGCTGGATGTTGGGCGTGAGCGCGTGGTACTGCGGGTCCATCGACGAGGGTTCGGTCTTGAGCGCCACCACCAGGTCGCGCGCCATGGCATTGCCGGCCGGGCCGGCGACGGCCGCCATGGCGGCCAGGGCACAGGCGCAGCGGCGCAGACGGGTGTCGATCAGATTTCCTTGCATACCAGTGACTCCAGAAAACAGTTGGGTGACCTTGATACCTAGCAATATGCGCGCCCGCCATGCAGATGCACCGCCGCAGCATAGCCTCCGAATCGGTGGCCGCGACACCGTGCTAACCCGCTTGGTGCGCTCTGCGCGCGCCCGCTCAGTTCGGACCGGAGGGCGCCTTGTCGGCGGACCTGCTGGGGTCGACCCGTGCTGGTGCCGGCGGCGGGTCGCGGAAATCCCAGTTTTTGCCGGCAGCAAACACCGCGTCCGGGTATTGCGGCCTGCCGCGGCTGCCGTTGTAGCGGCCCAGCGCCATGAACAGGTCACCGCGCTCGCGCTCGACGTAGTGGCGCAGGATGACGCAGCCAAAGCGCAGGTTGGTCTGCATATGGAACAGCTTGCTGGCGTCGCCGTCGCCGATCACCCGTGTCCAGAACGGCATCACCTGCATGTAGCCGCGCGCGCCCACCGGGCTGACAGCGAACTTGCGGAAGTTGCTCTCCACCTGGATCAGGCCCAGCACCAGGCCGGTGTCCAGGCCGGCGCGCCGGCTCTCGTACCAGACGGTCTGCAGGAATTCCTTGCGCTCCAGCCACTCGGTCTTGCGCTTGTTCAGGCGCCCGCTCATCACGCCCAGCCAGCGCAGGTAGGCCAACCTCGACTCAGTGTCCGAGAACTCGGGCACAGGCGGTGCGGAACTGCCGACGGCGCGGCTGAGCGCATTGCGCACGGCGTCGGCCAGCGGCTCCTCGACCTGTGCGCCGGCCTTAGCTTGCTCCAGAAAAGAGAGCATCCCAAGGCCGATTGGCGCGGCCTGGAGGCACTTTCTTCTGGAAATCACGGCGCCAGGCGGCCCTGGACGAAAGCGAAGACCTCCGCAGCCGGCACCTTGGTGGCAGCCGTGTCGCGGCGGTGCTGGTACTCCAGTTGGCCTTCCTTGAGGCCGCGGTCGGAGATCACCACACGGTGCGGCACGCCGATCAGTTCCCAGTCGGCGAACATGGCACCGGGGCGCTCGCCGCGGTCGTCCAGCAGCACGTCGACGCCAGCAGCCAGGAGTTCGGCGTGCAACTTCTCGGCCGCCGCCTTGACCTCGGCGCTGCGGTCCATGCCGATCGGGCAGACCACCACGGTGAAGGGGGCGATGGCGTCGGGCCAGATGATGCCGCGCTCGTCGTGGTTCTGCTCGATGGCGGCAGCAGGCAGGCGGGTGATGCCGATGCCGTAGCAGCCCATTTCCAGGAACTGCGGCTTGCCGGTTTCGTCCAGGAAGGTCGCGTTCATGGACTTGCTGTACTTGGTACCCAGGTAGAACACATGGCCGACCTCGATGCCGCGCTCGATCGCCAGCACACCCTTGCCGTCGGGCGACTTGTCGCCCTCGACGATGTTGCGCAGATCGGCCACCGCATCGGGCTCGGGCAGGTCGCGCCCCCAGTTGACGCCGGTGATGTGGAAGTCTTCCTCGTTGGCGCCACAGACCCAGTCGGCCATCAGCGCGACCTCGCGGTCGGCGACGATCTTGACCGGCTGCTTCAGGCCAATCGGGCCCAGGTAGCCGGGCTTGGTGCCGAAGTGCTCGACGATCTCGCCCACGGTGGCGAAGCGAAAGCCCACGTCCAGGCCCGGCACCTTGGCGGCCTTGATCTCGTTCATGTCGTGGTCGCCGCGCAGCAGCAGCAGCCAGACCTGGGTCTTGGCCACTTCACCACGCTCGTTGAGTTCATCGGTGGCCAGCACCAGGGACTTGACCGTCTGCTGCAGCGGCAGCTTGAGCAGCTCGGCGACGTCAGCGCAGGTGCTCTTGCCCGGGGTCGGGGTCTTGTCCATGGCCTGGGCGGCAGCGGGACGGGGCCCAAGCGGCGCCAGGGCCTCGGCCTTTTCCATGTTGGCGGCGTAGTCGCTGTCCGGGCAGTAGACGATGGCGTCCTCGCCAGTGGCGGCGATCACCTGGAATTCCTCGGACAGGTCGCCGCCGATGGCGCCGCTGTCGGCGGCAACGGCGCGGTAGCGCAGGCCGAAGCGGTCGAAGATGGCGCGGTAGGCGCCCGCCATGACCTGGTAGCTGGCCTTGGCCGCAGCGACGTCGCGGTCGAAGCTGTAGGCGTCCTTCATGATGAATTCGCGGCTGCGCATCACGCCGAAACGCGGCCGCCGTTCATCACGGAACTTGGTCTGGACATGGTAGAAGTTTTTCGGCAGCTGCTTGTAGCTGCGCAGCTCCTGGCGGGCGATGTCGGTCACCACCTCCTCGCTGGTGGGCTGGATGATGAAGTCGCGGTCGTGCCGGTCTTTCACGCGCATCAGCTCCGGGCCCATCTTGTCCCAGCGGCCTGTCTCCTGCCAGAACTCGGCCGGCTGCACCACCGGCATCAGCAACTCCACCGCGCCGGCGCGGTTCATCTCCTGGCGCACGATGGCCTCGACCTTGCGCACCACGCGCAGGCCCATGGGCATGTAGCTGTAGATGCCGGCGCCCAGCTTCTTGACCATGCCCGCGCGCATCATGAGCTGGTGGCTCACGACTTCAGCGTCGGCGGGCGCTTCCTTCAGGGTGGAAATGAAGAACTGGGATGCTTTCATCGGCGGGGACTGTCTGGGGTGGAACCGAGAGCCTTGCTGCGCGCGCACCGGCGTGCATAATGAACTCAGTTAAAGAATTGAGGTTTGATTATGCTCGACCGGGACGGCTTTCGGCCCAACGTCGGCATCATCCTGCTCAACCAGAAAAACCAGGTGTTCTGGGGCAAGCGCATCCGCACGCACAGCTGGCAGTTTCCTCAGGGCGGCATCGACCGCGGCGAGACACCGGAACAAGCCATGTTCCGGGAACTGCATGAGGAAGTGGGCCTGCAGCCCGAGCATGTGCGCATCATTGCCCGCACCCGAGACTGGTTGCGCTACGAGGTGCCTGACCGGTATATACGCCGCGATGCGCGTGGTCACTACAAAGGCCAGAAGCAGATCTGGTACCTGTTGCAACTGACCGGACAGGACTGGGATCTGAACCTGCGCGCCACCAACCATCCGGAGTTCGACGCTTGGCGCTGGAACGACTATTGGGTGCCGCTGGACGCGGTGGTGGAGTTCAAGCGCGGTGTCTATGAGATGGCGCTGACCGAGCTGGCGCGCTTCCTGCCACGCCACGACCATCGCAACCGCTACCTGCGCAGCGGCATGCGCGCGCGCGACCACGAAGGCGAGGGCTTCATCGACCCCATGCACGGCGCCGGCTTCGAGTTGCCGCCGGGCGCGACCTTCGAGCCCGACCCGCAGGTCGGCCTCAACGCCGACTTCCAGGAAAGCAAGCATGCGTCCTAGTTTCGCTGCCGCCGCGCTCGCCTTGTGGGCGGGTGCGGCCCTGGCCCAGTTCAGCTTGAGCACGCCCGACCCGGACTGGCGCGAGGCGGAGGCGCCACCGCCGCCGGCCGTGACCACCAAGGGATTGATCGAGCTGGACAACCTGCCCGGCTCCAGCCTGCGCTTTGGCGTGGACCCGGCCTCGGTCACGCTGGGCAATGACCGGGTGGTGCGCTATGTGGTGGTCGCTCGCAGCGCCACCGGCGCCGTCAATGCCATGTACGAAGGCATCCGCTGCAGCGAGGCCCAGGTGCGCACCTATGCCCGCTACAACCCGGACAGCGGATGGGTCAAGCAGGAGTCTTCGCAGTGGAGACCGCTGCACGAATCCATCGCCCGCCACAGCCTGATGATCGCGCGCACCGGCGCCTGCGTCGGCCAGGGGCCCAACGGTACGGCCAAGCAGATCGTGCGCGACCTGAAGTCGCCGATAGACCGGCGCTTCGACGCGCCCTAGCGCGTCACCACGAGATTCGCGCGGTGGACCATCTCGGGCTCGGCAACGTAGCCCAGCAGCCGCTCGATCTCGACCGAGGGCTTGCGGCACAGCAGGCGCGCTTCGGAACTGGAGTAGTTGGCCAGGCCACGCGCGATCTCGCTGCCGGCCGCATCGCGGATGGCGATCACGTCGCCACGCGAAAACTCACCCTCCACCGCCGTCATGCCGATCGGCAGCAGGCTCTTGCCCTCGCCCTGGACCTTGGCCACGGCGCCCTCGTCGACCGAGACCGCGCCGCGCAGCTGCAGATGGTCGGCGATCCACTGCTTGCGCGCCTGGTTCTTGTGCGTAGCCGCCACCAGCAGCGTGCCGATGGCCTCGCCGCGTGTCAGGCGCAGCAGTGCATCAGGCTCGCGTCCCCAGGCGATCACCGTCGACGCGCCTGAACCTGCCGCGCGCTTGGCCGCCAGGATCTTGGTGATCATGCCGCCGCGGCCCAGGCTGGAACCGGCGCCACCGGCCATGGCTTCGAGCGCCGGGTCGCCGGCGCGGGCCTCGTGCACGAAGGTGGCGCCGGGGTCCTTGCGCGGGTCCGCGCTGTACAGGCCCTTCTGGTCGGTCAGGATGACCAGGGCATCGGCTTCCACCAGATTGGCCACCAGGGCGCCCAGGGTGTCGTTGTCGCCGAACTTGATCTCGTCGTTGACGACGGTGTCGTTTTCGTTGAT
>NZ_CAKZHQ010000003.1 GCF_936925435.1 uncultured Ramlibacter sp.
ATGGAGTCGCTGCCCTGGCGCACGGTGGTGACCACCTTGACCAGGCTTTCATTCATGGCCTTGAGCGCGCTCAGCAATTGACCGGTCTCGTCCTTGCTGTGCACTTCGATGCGGGACGTCAGATCGCCCTGCGCCACCGTCTGCGCAATGCGCACTGCCTCAGAAATCGGACGCGTGATGGAGCGGATGACCCACAGGCCGACCAGGACGGCGAGCAGCAAGCCCACCACGATGGAGCCAATGGCCACGGCCCGGATCGTTGCATAGCGCGCCACCGCGCCGTCGTACTCCTGCTTGGCCACATCCACCTGCAACTGCACGATCGCGTCAAGGTGCTTGGCCAAGGGCGTAAACAGCGGCTGCAAGGCACTGGTAATCAGGCGGCCCACTTCCTTCTGGTCATGGGCGCGCAACGCCTTCTGCACCGGGTGCAAGCCCTCGGCGACGAAGCGCTCGAGCGCCTGGCTCACGTCCTTGGCGATGCGCTCTTCTTCCACCGTCAGCTGGGTGGCCATGTAGGTTTTCCACATCTTGCTGCCGTCGGCAATGTCTTTCTCGATGGCCTCGCCAAAGCGAGCGCCGGCTTCCGGCGTTGCCGCGCTCATCCCGGCATAGGCGGCGACCTGGCTGCCCTGCACGGCGCGGCGGACGGAGCCGATCTGGCCCAGGGCCACGGTGCGGTCTTCGTAGACGGTCTGCAATGCGTCGCGGGTCGCGCCCAGGCCCTGCAAGCCAACGCCGCCGACCAGGATCAGAAGCAGGGACATCAGGCCCAGCAGCAGGGACAGGCGGGTACCAATTTTGAGATTCTTCATGTTTCTTTTTGCTGCGGGGCAGCGTTCTAATTGGGGAAGAAAACCGGCGGCCCCGCAACGCGGCGAAGTCGACCAGCGTGGTGCCCAAAACCAGACGTCGTCTCGATGAAGGGCAGAACGATTCTTGTTTGGACGCTGAACCGGCCAAAGCGCGAGAAGGCGGGGGAACGCCATTCATTTGCGCTTTCACCACACGCATAATTTGCGTCCAAGGAGACCGCCATGCCCACCAGCCGCTATCCCGCCCCCGAACTCAAGGACCTGCCCGAAGACATCCGCGCCAAGGTGCTGGAAGTGCAGGACAAGGCCGGCTTCGTGCCCAACGTCTTCCTGGCGCTGGCACGCCGGCCGGCCGAATGGCGGGCCTTCTTCGCCTACCACGACGCCTTGATGCTCAAGGAGGATGGGTCTCTGACCAAGGGCGAGCGCGAGATGATCGTCACCGCCACCAGCGCCGCCAACAACTGCCTGTACTGCGTGGTGGCGCACGGCGCCATCTTGCGCATCCACGAGAAGAAACCCCTGGTGGCCGACCAGGTGGCCGTCAATTGGCGCAAGGCCGACATCACGCCGCGCCAGAGCGCCATGCTGGCGTTCGCGATGAAGGTCTGCCAGCACAGCGACGAGGTCGGCGAGGAGGACTTCCCGCCCCTGCATGCCCATGGCTTCTCGGACGAGGACATCTGGGACATCGCCGCCATCACGGCCTTCTTCGGCCTGTCCAACCGCATGGCCAGCTTTTCCAACATGCTGCCCAACCCGGAGTTCTATCTGATGGGCCGGGTACCCAGGCAGAAATAGGACGAAGGAGCGGCGCGCAATCGAGCTGCCGGGAACGGCGACACCACCACCTCAAGATTCCTTCCCGCCGGCCGATAACTGGACCAGTGCCGCCACAAGGCGCGCCTTGTCATGGCCGTACGCTTGCTTGTTCTCGTCGTCCGGCCGCTTTCTTGAGCCTGCCCCCACGGTGAATCCCATGAAACTGCGAACTCGCGTCCTGCTCCTTTGTATGGTTGCCCTGCTGGGCATGGTGGTGCTGGCCGCGGTGTCGCTGTCCACCCTGCGGCAATCGATGATGAAGGACCGCACCGCCCAGTTGTCCACGCTGGTCGTTCTGGCGCATTCGGCGCTGGAAAAGCTGCATGCGCAGGAAAAGGCCGGCGAACTCTCGCAGGCCGACGCGCAGAAGGAGGCCAAGCGCATCATCGGCAGCTTCCGCAAGGACGAGCAATATTTCTTCGTGCGCGGCTTCACCAATGACGTGAACTACGTGCACCCGAATCCCAAGCGCATCGGCATCGTCGACGAAAAGGGCGGCAAGGAAGCCGGCGTGCGCTACCGCGCCGCGCTGCAGGGCAAGACCATCGGCACGGTGATCGCCCCCGGCACCCGCCCCGGCACCAAGAACGAGGTCGAGAAGCTGTATGCGGTGATCAAGTTCGAGCCCTGGGACTGGACCATCGGTTTCGGCGACTACATCGACGACATCGACACGGCCTTCTGGCGCAGCGCGATCATCCTGCTGTCGATCGGCGGCGTCCTGATGCTGATCGTCGGCGGCCTGGGTTGGAGCCTGGCGCGCAATCTGTACCGCCAGCTGGGCGGCGAGCCGGCCTATGCCTCGGACATCGTGCGCCGCATCGGCGCCGGCGATCTGTCGGTGAGCGTGAACCTGCGCCCGGGTGACGAGGCCAGCCTGCTGGCCGCAATGCACCAGATGCAGCAAAACCTGGCCGGCACCGTCAAGCAGATCCGCGAATCGACCGACACGATCGCCACCGCCTCCGGCGAGATCGCCTCCGGCAATCAGGACCTGTCCTCGCGCACCGAGGCCCAGGCCAGCGCACTGGAGCAGACCGCGGCCTCGATGGAGGAGCTGACCACCACCGTCAAGCAGAACGCCGACAATGCCCGCCAGGCCAACCAGCTCGCGCTGTCGGCCTCCTCGATCGCCGTGCAGGGCGGCGACGTGGTCAGCCAGGTGGTGGACACCATGGCCTCGATCAGCGGCTCGTCCAAGAAGATCGTCGACATCATCTCGGTGATCGACGGCATCGCCTTCCAGACCAACATCCTGGCCCTCAACGCTGCTGTGGAAGCAGCGCGCGCCGGCGAGCAAGGCCGTGGCTTTGCGGTTGTGGCCAGCGAAGTGCGCAGCCTGGCGCAGCGCTCGGCAGCGGCAGCCAGGGAGATCAAGGGCCTGATCGACGACTCGGTCGGCAAGGTCGATACCGGCAGCGCCCTGGTGAGCCAGGCCGGCGCAACGATGGAGCAGATCGTCGGCAGCGTCAAGCGCGTGACTGACATCGTTGGCGAGATCACCCTGGCCAGCCAGGAGCAGACCGCCGGCATCGAGCAGATCCACCAGGCGATCACCCAGATGGACCAGGCCACGCAGCAGAACGCCGCGCTGGTGGAAGAGGCCTCGGCCGCAGCCACCTCGCTGCAGCAGCAATCGCAGCATCTGGTGGCGGCCGTGCGCATCTTCAGCTGAGGCCTGGCGCCCGGCGTCTAGGCAAGCAGGGCGCGCACCCAGTCCGGCAGGGGCAGCGACTTTTGCGCCGGGAAGTCGACCCACACCGTGGTCGCGCCGCCGCTGGCGTAGATGGTGCCAAGCTGGTCGGTGCGCTCCATCGTGGCCCAGCTCTCGAAGCTGCTGCGGCCCGGGTCGCTGACGTACATCTTGACCAGGATGTCGCCGGGAAACTCGAACTGGCGGTGGAAGGTGCAAAAGGCGTTGATGATGACCAGGCCCTCGCCGCGCGGGTCCAGCGCAATGCCAATGGAGCGCAGCCATTCCAGCCGGGCGATCTCCAGGTAGCGGAAATAGATGGTGTTGTTGACATGGCCCATGGCGTCCATGTCGCCCCAGCGGATGGGGATGACCATCTCGTAGACAAACTTCTTTTTCTCGGGGATGTCGATCTTCATCGGTGTGCCTTGATGGATGCCAGGATGCCCAGGGTGAACAGCACGCAGGCGGCCGATTGGGCCAGGCTGGGCCAGCGGCCGTCCCAGGCAAAAGAATAGAGCAACGCGAACAAGGTTTCGCTGACGATCAGCTGGCCGCACAGGCTGGCCGACAGGCGCCGGCTGGCAATGTTCCACAGGAGGGTTGCCAGCCAGGCCGAGCCAAAGCCTGTCGCTATGCAAATGATAGCAAACCGCGGCCATTCCGAGCGGGAGAACAGCTCTTTTGCCTCTGATCCGGCGGCCAACCAGAGGGCCAGCGCGCCCAGGCCTGTGGCCACGCCCAGCCAGTTGGCCCAGTCGGTGGCGCGCACCTCGGGGTGGCGCTTGAGCCAGGTCGAATTGAGGATGGCAAAGGCGGTCCAGCAGGCCATGGCCGCCACCGCCAGCGCGATGCCGCGCCAGTAGCTGGCGTCCGCTGCGGTCTGCAGCCCGCCGTGCGGGGCCCCCATCATCAGCGCCAGGCCGGCCAGCGTCAGCACCAGGCCGGGCGCCAGCGCCGCCCAGCGCAGGTGGCCTGGCTTGCCCAGCAGCATGACCCACAGCGGGATGGTGCCGATGATGAGCGTGGGCACCTCGGTGCCAGCATCGCGGATGGCCAATACCAGCAGCAGATAGTAGCCGCCAAAGCCCAGCAGGCTCATGCCCAAGGCGGCGCCGGCTTGCTGCCATGTCGGCAGGCGGCGCGGCCGCAACAACAGCAAGAGCACGCCGGCCACCGCGCCATAGGCGGCAAAGCGGCCGGCGCTCAGGTCGACCGAGGAATAAGCCGCCACCATGCGCGGCGCCACGAAGACCAGTCCCCACAGGGCGCCAGCCGCCAGGCCGGCCAGGATGCCCGTCAACACGGATCTGCTTTTTACAAAGCGAAGCCGTCGTCGGCAGCGATGATGGCGCCGTTGATGAAGTGGCTCTGGCTGCTGGCCAGCAGCACCACCAGCGCGTCCAGGTCTTCGGGCTGGCCGACGCGCTTGCGCGGCAGCATCTGCATCAGCCTCTGGCCCTGCTCGGTCTGCCAGTGGTGGTGGTTGATCTCGGTGTCGATGTAGCCCGGGCAAATGGCGTTGGTGTTGATCTCGAAGCGGCCCCATTCCAGCGCCATGGCCTTGGTCATGTGGACCACGGCCGCCTTGCTCATGCAATAGGCGCCGATCTGCGGCAGCACCTTCAGGCCGGCCATCGAGGCGATGTTGATGATGCGCCCGCCGGTGTAGGTGCCCGGCGCCGCGCCGCGCGCGCGCGCCAGCATGCGCTTGCCCACTTCCTGCGCCACGAAAAAGGCGCCCTTGACGTTGGTGTCGAAGATGAAGTCGTAGTCGTCCTCGCCCACGTCTTGCAGGCGCTGGGTGGTCGAGACGCCGGAGTTGTTGACCAGGATGTCGATCGAGCCGACTTCGGTCTCGGCATGGGCGACGGCCGACTTGATGCTGTCCAGGTTGGTCACGTCCAGCTGCGTCACATGGGCATCGCCGCCCTCGGCCTCGATCTGCGCGCGCAGCTCCTTGAGGCGCTCGACCCGCCGACTGGCCAGCACGACGGCGGCGCCGGCGCGGGACAGGGCCCGGGCGAACTGCGCGCCCAGGCCGCTGGAGGCGCCAGTCACAAAGGCGACGCGGCCGGATAAATCGATGCTGTACGCCACAGGAGTCTCCTGACTAAAAATAAGAACGACCGTTCGGTTACCACCGTCTGCCACTCTAAAATGCCTGGGCCCGGCGGCAGCCACCGCCCACCCGCGAGTGCAAACAATTATCAGCGAGAGAGCTCCATGACCCACGAAGAAATACTGGCGCAGTTCGGACCGCGCGAAGCAATGGAATACGACGTGGTGGTGGTCGGCGGCGGCCCCGGCGGCCTGGCCACGGCCATCCACCTCAAGCAGCTGGCGGCCGCGCATGGCAAGGAGGTGTCGGTGGTGGTGCTGGAGAAGGGCTCCGAGCCCGGCGCCCACATCCTGTCGGGCGCCATCATGGACCCGCGCGCCCTGAGCGAGCTGTTCCCCGACTGGAAGGAACGCGGCGCGCCGCTGAACCAGCCGGTGACCGACGACGCCATGGTGTTCCTGGGCGAGAACTCGGCGTTCCGCACGCCCAATATCTTCCTGCCCGCGTGCTTCGAGAACCACGGCAACTACATCGTCAGCCTGGGCAACGTGACCCGCTGGCTGGCCCAGCAGGCCGAAGCCCTGGGCGTGGAGATCTTCCCGGGCTTTCCGGCGGCCGAAGTCCTGTACAACGCCGACGGCTCGGTCAAGGGCGTGGCCACCGGCAACATGGGCGTGGGCAAGGACGGCGAGCCCACCGACAGCTTCCAGCTGGGCATGGAACTGCATGCCAAGTACACCATCTTCGCCGAGGGCTCGCGCGGCCATCTGGGCAAGCAGTTGATCGGCCGCTTCAAGCTGGACGCCGGCAAGGATCCGCAGACCTACGGCCTGGGCGTCAAGGAAGTGTGGGAGATCGACCCCAAGCGTCACACGCCGGGCTTCGTCATGCACACCGCCGGCTGGCCCATGGACAACAGCACTTACGGCGGCGCCTTTCTGTACCACATGGAAGGCAACAAGGTGGTGCTGGGCTTCATCACCGGCCTGGACTACAGCAACCCCTACCTGAGCCCCTTCGAGGAATTCCAGCGCTGGAAGACGCACGCCAACATCCGCTGGTACCTCGAAGGCGACACCGAGCAGGGCATCAATCCCGGCAAGCGCCTGGAATACGGCGCGCGCGCCATCACCGCCGGCGGCCTGATGAGCCTGCCCAAGCTGGTCTTCCCCGGCGGCGCCCTGGTCGGCTGCGATGCGGGTTTTCTCAACGTCAGCCGCATCAAGGGCAGCCATGCCGCCATCAAGACCGGCATGCTGGCCGCGCAGGCAGCCTACGACGCCATCACCGCCGGTCGCCAGCACGACGAACTGGACGCCTACCCCAAGGCCTTCGAAAAGAGCTGGCTGCACGAGGAGCTGAGCAAATCGCGCAACTTCAAGGCCTGGTTCAAGAAGGGCCTGCTGGTGGCCACGCTGATGAACGGCATCGAGCAATGGCTGCTGCGCGGCCGCATGCCCTGGACGCTGCGCCGCGACAAGCCCGACCACGCCGCCCTGAAGCCGGCATCGCAGTGCAAGCCCATCGTCTACCCCAAGCCCGACGGCAAACTGACCTTCGATCGGCTCTCATCGGTGTTCATCTCCAACACCAACCACGCCGAGGAGCAACCGGCCCATCTGACACTCAAGGATGCGTCGGTGCCGGTCAACGTCAATCTGGCGCGCTTTGCCGGTCCCGAGGCCCGCTACTGCCCGGCCGGCGTGTACGAGTTCGTCAAGAACCCGGACAACACCGACCGCCTGCAGATCAACGCGCAGAACTGCGTGCATTGCAAGACCTGCGACATCAAGGATCCCACCCAGAACATCGTCTGGGTCACGCCCGAAGGCGGCGGCGGGCCCAACTACACCAACATGTAGGCGGCGCGGCAGGGGTCCGCGAAAACCCGTAGTCGGGGGCCCGTCCGGCCGGGCCATAATCGGGAAAAGTTGTATGACAACTTTGGCGAACGTGGCCCCAATGGCCATGCGCAACCCTTCCCCTCCAGGAGACAAACTTGAAGCTTTCCCAACTCACTCTCGCCGCGGGCCTGGCCCTGGGCCTCGCCGCAGCCGCACAAGCCCAGACCACGGTGCTCAAGATCGGCTACGCCACGACCAAGGAATCGCACTACGGCGTGGGCTCCACGGTGTTCTGCGATGAGATCGAGAAGGGCACGGCCGGCCGCTACAAGTGCCAGCAGTTCCCCAGTTCCGCCCTGGGTGGTGAGCGCGAGCAGATCGAAGCCGTGCAACTGGGCACGCAGGACCTGACCAACACCTCGACCGGCCCGGTCGGCAACTTCGTGCCGGAAGTCAAGATCGTCGACATCCCCTTCCTGTTCCGTGACTACGACCACGCGCGCAAGGTGATGGACGGCCCGATCGGCCAGGACATCCTGGCCAAATTCCCCAGCAAGGGCATCATCGCCCTGGCCTGGACGGAAAACGGCTTCCGTCACATGACCAACAGCAAGCGCGACATCGTCAAGCCGTCCGACGCTGCCGGCCTGAAGATGCGCACCATGGAAAACAAGGTGCACATGGACGGCTACCGCACCTTCGGCATCCTGCCCACGCCCATGGCCTTCCCGGAACTGTTCGGTGCCCTGCAGCAAGGCACGGTCGACGGCCAGGAAAACCCCATCCCCGTGATCCTGGCCTCCAAGTTCTCGCAGGTGCAAAAGCACCTGTCGCTGACCGGCCACGTGTACTCGCCCGCCCTGCTGCTGCTGTCGCCCAAGGTCTGGAACAAGCTGTCGGACGCCGACAAGAAGGTCTTCAGCGACGCGGCCAAGAAGGCCGGTGCGGCCCAGCGCAAGAAGGTCAACGACGACGAGAACAGCGGCATCGCCCAGCTCGAGAAGGACGGCATGAAGGTCACCAAGACCGTCGACGGCGCGGCCTTCCGTGAAGCGCTCAAGCCCGCCTACGCCGGCTACGCCAAGGAATTCGGCGCCGACAACATCAAGAAGATCCAGGACGTCAAGTAAGCTCCGGCGACGACCCAACACACCGCCCGGCGACCCCGGGCGGTTTTTTCATGAAGACCTTCGAACGCTATTTCCTCGCCGCCAACCGCTGGGCCCTGATCGGCCTGCTGGCGGCCATGGCCGTCATTATTTTCACCAACGTGGCGCTGCGCTACCTCACCAGCCACTCCATCGAATGGGCCGAGGAAGTCTCGCGCCACATGATGATCTGGCTGACCTTCCTGGGCGCCGGGCCCGTGCTGCGCTACGGCGGCCACATCGCGGTGGAGAACCTGCAGGACGCGCTGCCGCGCCAGGCCGCCATCGCCCTGCGCGCCTTCATCGCCGTCTGCCTGTTTGCCTTCTTCGGCTTCATGATCTGGTACGGCTGGCTCTACATGCAGCGCACCATGTTCCAGCTGACGGCCGCCACCCAGATCCCCTTTGCCTATGTCTATTCCGCCATGCCGGTGGGCGGGTTGCTGCTGATCGTGCACTGGAGCCTCATCGTGCGCAGCTACGTGCTGCGCCGCGAGTTCGCCTCTGACGCTCACTTCGACGCCACCGCGAGTGCCTCCCTATGAACGCCAGCCTGCTTCTGCTTCTCGGTTCCTGCTTCTTCCTGGCCATCGGCGTGCCGGTGGCCTTTGCCCTGGGCCTGGCCACCGTCGTCACCCTGATCCTGGCCGAGAGCTATCCGCTGTTCGTGCTGCTCAAGGAAACCTTCACCGGCGTCGACAGCTTCCCGCTGATGGCCGTGCCCTTCTTCATCCTGGCCGCCGAGCTGATGAGCGGCGGCTCGCTGACCGAGGTGCTGCTCAAGTTCGCCGGCCAGTTCGTCGGCCACAAGCGTGGCGGCCTGGGCTACACCAACGTGGTGTCACTGACCTTCTTCTCCGGCATCTCGGGCTCGGCCCTGGCCGACGCGGCCGGTCCCGGCTCGATGCTGATCAAGATGATGGACAAGGCCGGCTACGGCCGCGCCTACGCGGCGGCACTGACGGCATCGACCGCCATCGTCGGTCCCATCATCCCGCCCTCGATCATCATGATCATCTACGCGCTGCAGGAGGACAACGTCACCGTCGGTGGCCTGTTCGTTGCGGGCATCGTGCCGGGCATCCTGATCGCTGTGGCCATGTGCGCCGTCAATTTCTGGGTTTCCAAGAAGCGCAACTACCGCGGCGAGGGCCAGATGCCGCCCTGGCCCGAGGTCTGGCGCACCACCTGGAAGGCCATCCCCGCCCTGCTGCTGCCGGTGATCATCCTGGGCGGCATGCGCGCCGGCTGGTTCACGCCCACCGAGGCCTCGGTGGTGGCGGTGTTCTATGCCCTGGTTTGCGGCAAATTCATCTACCGCACGCTGGAATGGAAGGCCCTGCCCGACATCCTGGCGCGATCGGCCCTGCTGACCGCCTCGGTGCTGATCATCATCGGCCTGTCGGCCTCGTTCGCCTGGATCCTGACCATCGAGGCCGTGCCGCAGACCATGGCCGAGTGGATCGTCAGCATGAACCTGTCGCCGTGGATGTTCCTCATCTTCGTCAACATCTTCCTGCTGCTGTTCGGCATATTCATCGAGCCCCTGCCCGGCGTGATGGTGCTCGCGCCCATCCTCGGGCCGGTGGCCATGAAACTGGGCATCGACCCGATCCACTTCGCCATGATCGTGATCTACAACCTGACGCTGGGCATGATCACGCCACCGGTGGGCGGGCTGCTGTTCGTCACCTCCAACGTCTCGCGCGTGCCCATGGGGCCGCTGGTGCGCGAGCTCATGCCCTTCCTGTGGGCCCATGGCGTGGTGCTGGTGCTGCTGACCTTCGTGCCGGCCCTGAGCACCTGGGCGCCGCACGCGCTGGGATTCAAATAGCGCGGCTATACTCGCCGCGTCAGGAGAGAGTTCCTTCGCGGAACCACCGAAGGCGCAGGCCCCCAGCCGAACGCTCAGGTACCCAGGACTGACAAGGCGCTTCCATCGCGGGGCGTTCACCTTGCTGGAGAGAGGCCTGCCGCCCCCGTGGCGCAGCAGTCCCACCGAAGGAGCAACCCCCGTTTCGCACGGGGCGAATCTCTCAGGTAAAGCGGACAGCAGGGGCCGCCCATGGTCTGTACCATGGTTTCGTTCGCCCCTGGAGAGTCACGCGTGCCAGCCACCCCATCCAGCCTTTTGCAAACCCCGCTGCATGCCCTGCATGTGGAGCTCGGCGCCCGCATGGTGCCCTTCGCCGGCTATTCCATGCCAGTGCAATACCCGGCCGGCCTGATGGCCGAGCACCAGCAGACTCGCAGCGCCGCCGGCCTGTTCGACGTCTCGCACATGGGCCAGCTGCGCTTGGCGGGGCCCGATGCTGCCGCCGCGTTCGAGTCGCTGATGCCGGTCGACGTGATCGACCTGGCCGTGGGCAAGCAGCGCTACGGCCTGCTGCTGAGCGACGAGGGCGGGATCATCGACGACCTGATGTTCGTGCGCAGGGAAGAAGACATCTTCGTGATCGTCAATGGCGCCTGCAAGGTGAGTGACATTGCCCACATCCAGTCGCGCATAGGCACACGCTGCGAAGTCATCCCCATGCCGGAGCGCGGCTTGCTGGCCCTGCAGGGACCGCAGGCGGTGACGGCGCTGTCGCGGCTGCTGACCGGGGTGGAGAAGCTGGTTTTCATGACCGGCGGCGCCTTCACCTGGGAAGGCACGGATCTGTACATCACGCGCAGCGGCTACACCGGCGAGGACGGCTTCGAGATTTCGGTGGCCGATACCCACGCGCAGCTGCTGGCCCGCACCCTGCTGGCCCAGCCCGAAGTCAAACCCATCGGCCTGGGCGCGCGCAATTCGCTGCGGCTGGAAGCTGGGCTGTGCCTGTACGGCAACGACATCGACACGACCACCACGCCGGTGGAGGCGGCCCTCACCTGGGCCATCCAGAAGGTGCGGCGCAGCGGCGGCGCGCGCGCCGGCGGCTTTCCCGGCGCCGCCAAGGTGCTGGCCCAACTCGATGGCACAGTGCCTTTGGCGCGCAAGCGCGTCGGCCTGGTGGCGCTGGAGCGCATTCCGGTGCGCGAGCCGGCCCAGTTGCAGGACCTGGAGGGCCGGCCCATCGGCGCCGTCACCAGCGGCCTGCTGGGCCCGACCGTGGACACGCCAGTGGCCATGGGCTATGTGGGCGCGGCTTTTGCATCGCCGGGCACACGCCTCAATGCCATCGTGCGGGGCAAGAGTGTGCCCATGGAGGTGCGCGCCATGCCCTTCGTGCCGGCGCGCTACCACCGCGGCTGAAAAAATTGGAATCTGACCCCCATTAGGAGAAGCACCATGACCATGAAGTACACGCAGGACCATGAATGGGTCCAACTCGAGGACCACGAAGCAGCCGTGGTCGGCATCACCCTGCATGCGCAGGACGCGCTGGGTGACGTGGTCTTCGTCGACCTGCCCGAGGTCGGCAAGAGCTACGCCAAGGGTGAGGTCGCCGGCGTGGTGGAGTCGGTCAAGGCCGCCGCCGATGTCTACATGCCGATCGCCGGCGAAGTGACGGAGGTGAACGAAGCCCTGCGCGCCGACCCCTCGCTGGCCAACAGCGACCCGCTGGGCAATGGCTGGTTCTTCAAGATTCTGATCAAGGACATGGCGCAGTTCGATGTGCTGATGGACGAGCCCGACTACGCCAGGTTCGCCAAGGACAACTGATTCCACCGGAGCCACCATGCTGATGCAGTCCGCCCGCCCGCTCACCGAGCTTGAAAACCCCGCCGAATTCATCCCGCGCCACATCGGCATCGATGAGGCCGGTGAGCGCCACATGCTGTCGGTGGTCGGCGAGGCCTCGCGCCGCGCCCTGATCGACAGCATCGTGCCCCGCTCCATCGCCCGCAGCAGCGCGATGGAGTTGCCGCCGCCGGTGACGGAAGCGGCGGCGCTGGCCGAGCTCAAGGCCATGGCCTCGCGCAACCAGGTGCTGCGCAGCTTCATCGGCCAGGGCTACCACGGCACCCACACGCCGGGCGTGATCCTGCGCAACGTGCTGGAAAACCCCGCCTGGTACACCGCCTACACGCCCTACCAGGCCGAGATCAGCCAAGGCCGCATGGAAGCCTTGCTGAACTTCCAGACCATGGTCTGCGACCTGACAGCCATGCCGATCGCCAACGCGTCGATGCTGGACGAAGCCACGGCCGCCGCCGAGGCCATGACCCTGGCCCGACGCAGCGTCAAGAGCAAGAGCAACGTCTTCGTGGTCGCCGGCGACTGCCATCCGCAAACCATCGAGGTGATCCAGACCCGCGCCCGGCCGCTGGGCATCGAGGTGGTGCTGGCCAATTCCGGCCCCGAGTGGGACAAGTTGCTGGCCGGCGAGTACTTCGCCGCGCTGGCCCAGTACCCATCGACCAGCGGCCGCATCGACGACCTGCGCGCCGACGTCGACAAGGTGCATGGCAAGCAGGCCGCCTTCATCGTCGCGGCCGACCTGCTGGCGCTGACGCTGATCGTGCCCCCCGGCGAGTTCGGCGCCGACATCGTCGTGGGCACGACCCAGCGCTTTGGCATGCCCATGGGCGCGGGCGGCCCGCATGCCGCCTACATGGCCTGCCGTGACGAATACAAGCGCTCGCTGCCGGGTCGCCTGGTGGGCGTCAGCGTCGACAGCCACGGCAATCCGGCCTACCGGCTGGCGCTGCAGACCCGCGAGCAGCACATCCGGCGCGAGAAAGCCACGTCCAACATCTGCACCGCCCAGGTGCTGCCGGCGGTGGTGGCCAGCATGTATGCGGTCTACCACGGGCCGCAGGGCTTGAAGCGCATCGCCCAGCGGGTGGCCAGCTACACCGCCATCCTGGCCCGCGGCCTGGCCCAGCTGGGCCACGCGCCGCGCGGCGACAGCGCTTTCGACACGCTCTCGCTGCACACCCGGGATGCTACCAATTCGATAGCGAAACGCGCAGTATCCGCGGGGGCCAACCTGCGGATTTACTTCAAAGACTACCTGTGCATCACGCTCGACGAGACGAGCACGCGCGAGGACATCGTGCTGTTGTGGAAGCTCTTCGCCAAGGACGGCCAGGCCCTGCCCTCGTTCGACGCCTTCGAAAAAGGCATCGAGCCGCTGATCCCGCCGGCGCTGCGCCGCACCACGCCCTACCTCACGCATCCGGTGTTCAACAGCCACCACAGCGAGACCGGCATGCTGCGCTACATCCGCGCCCTGTCGGACAAGGATCTGGCACTGGACCGCAGCATGATCCCGCTGGGAAGCTGCACCATGAAGCTCAACGCCACCAGCGAGATGATCCCCATCACCTGGCCGGAGTTCGCCAACGTCCATCCCTTCGCGCCGGCCGACCAGTTGCAAGGCTATGCCCAGCTCGATGCGCAGCTGCGCGAGTGGCTGTGCCAGGCCACGGGCTATGCCGGCATCAGCCTGCAGCCCAATGCCGGCTCGCAAGGCGAATACGCCGGCCTGCTGGCCATCAAGGCCTTCCACGAGAGCCGCGGCGACAGCCAGCGCAAGGTCTGCCTGATTCCCTCCTCGGCCCACGGCACCAATCCGGCCAGTGCCCAGATGGCGGGCATGCAGGTGGTGGTGACGGCCTGCGATGCCAGTGGCAATGTGGACCTGGCCGACCTGCAGGCGAAGTGCGAGGCGCACAGCGCCAACCTCGCCTGCGTGATGATCACCTACCCCAGCACGCACGGCGTGTTCGAGACCCAGGTCAAGGCGCTGTGCGCCCTGGTGCACAGCCATGGCGGCCGTGTCTACGTCGACGGCGCCAACATGAACGCCTTGGTCGGCGTGGCCGCGCCGGGCGAGTTCGGCGGTGACGTCAGCCACCTGAACCTGCACAAGACCTTCTGCATCCCGCACGGTGGCGGCGGCCCCGGCGTCGGCCCGGTCTGCGTGGTCGAAGATCTCGTCCCCTTCCTGCCGGGCCACGCGACCGGCGGGGTTGCCGGAGGTGTCGGCGCCGTGAGCGCCGCGCCCCTGGGCAATGCAGCCGTGCTGCCGATCAGCTGGATGTACTGCCGCATGATGGGCGCGGCGGGCCTGCAGCAGGCCACCGAGGCCGCCATCCTCAGCGCCAACTACATCAGCACCCGGCTCAAGGACCACTACCCCACGCTGTACGCCAGCGAAAACGGCCACGTCGCCCACGAATGCATCCTGGACCTGCGGCCCATCAAGGAGGCCTGCGGCGTGACCGCCGAAGACGTGGCCAAGCGCCTGATCGACTACGGCTTCCACGCGCCCACGCTGAGCTTCCCCGTCGCCGGCACGCTGATGGTGGAGCCCACCGAGAGCGAGACGCTGGAGGAGATCGACCGCTTCATCGACGCGATGCTGGCGATCCGCGAGGAAATCCGCCGCATCGAGCGAGGCGAGTGGCCGCAGGACGATAACCCGCTCAAGCACGCGCCGCACACGGCCGCCAGCCTGCTGGGCGCGCACTGGGAGCATGCCTATCCGCGCGGCACCGGTGCGGCTGTTCTCGATGAGCGCCGCCACGCCAAGTACTGGCCGCCGGTGGGCCGGGTGGACAACGTCTACGGCGACCGCAACCTGTTTTGCAGCTGCGTGCCGGTCTCGGCCTACGAATAGGGTCGCGCGATCGACCCGCTGATCCCCATCGTCATTGCCGGCGCCGCCATGGCCGGCTTCGTCCAGGGCCTGTCCGGCTTCGGTTTCAGCCTCACCGCCATGTCGCTGTGGGCCTGGCTGCTGGAGCCGCGGCTGGCGGTGGCCCTGGCGGTCTTCGGCGGCTTGACCGGCCAGGTTTTCAGCGCGCTCACCGTGCGCCGCGGCTTCAGCCTGGCCCAGGTCGGCCCCTTCCTCGCAGGCGGCCTGGCCGGCCTGCCCCTGGGCCTGTTGCTGCTGCCGCGGCTGGACATCCCTGCCTTCAAGGGCCTGCTTGGCTTGCTGCTGGTGGTGGTGTGCCCGCTGATGTACTTTTCGGCGCGCCTGCCGCGCGTGACCCGCGGGGGCCGTGTCGCCGACGGCCTGGCCGGCGCGGTGGGCGGCTTCATGGGCGCGCTCGGCGGCTTCAGCGGCGTGGTGCCCACCCTGTGGTGCAGCCTGCGCGGCATGGCCAGGGACAGCCAGCGCAGCGTCATCCAGACCTTCAACCTCGCCGTACTGACGGCCACCTTCGGCAGCTACCTGCTCACCGGCATCGTCACCCCCGCCATGCTGCCCCTGTTCGCTATCGTCGCACCGGCCGTGGTGTTGGCCTCCCTGCTGGGAGCGCGCGCCTACGCCGGCATCAGCGACACGGCCTTTCGCAAGCTGATCCTGCTGCTGCTGACCGCCTCGGGCATCGCCCTGCTGGTCGCCGCCCTGCCGGAATTGGGCCGGCGCCTGTAGCCGCAGCCCGGACCGTGGGAATTGGCCCACAGTGGCCACCCGTCGCAGTGGCAGGCGCCTGGTTAGCATGCCATCATGCATGGGTGTAACGGGCGAAGGAGACAGGCCGTGACCCTGAAAGCGTACGTGGTGGAAGACAGCCCGGCGATCCGCTCGAGCCTGGTGGAGTCGCTCGAAGAGCTCGCCGGCATCGTCACCACCGGCGTCAGCGGCCAGGAGCAGCAGGCCATCGCCTGGCTGGGCGACCCGGCCAACGCCTGGGACATCGCCATCGTCGACCTGCTGCTCGAATCCGGCGGCAACGGCCTGCGCGTGCTGGCCGCCCTGCGCGGGCGCAGTTCGCAGCAGAAGGTGGTGGTGCTCACCGGCATGGCCAGCGCCGAGGTCCGGCGCCAATGCGAAACACTGGGTTGCGACGCCATTTTCGACAAGGCCATGGAGGCCGAGGCCCTGCTGGATTTCTGCGCCGCCCTCTCGCGCGAGGCCGCCACCGCGGCCCAGCCTCGCGCATGACTGACTGTGCGAAAATGTTTCGCACCCGGCCCGCGCAACGCGCAAGGCAATCCCAAGGCCGGAGCAACACAGCATTTCACCAGGCCCACAATGAACGACGCCGCGATCCTCGTGGTGGATGACAATCCCGACCATCTTGAACTGACCGTCATGGCGCTCAGCGAATGCTGCGACGTCTCCAGCATCGCGACGGCAAGCGACGGCGTCGAAGCCCTGGACTACCTGTTCGGCCGCAACAGCCACGCCGGCCGCGACACACGCCAGCAGCCCCGGCTGGTGATCCTGGACATGAAACTGGTGCGCATGCACGGCCTGGAAGTACTCAAGGCTCTGCGGGCCGACCCACGCACGGCGGTGCTGCCGGTGGTCATGCACTCCTCGTCCACCGAAAAGAGCGACATCGCTGCGTGCTATGCCAACGGCGCCAACAGCTATGTGCGCAAGGCCACCGACTACGACGAGCTGCGCCGCAAGATGCGCCAGGTGTATGCGTTCTGGATGACGGTCAACGAGCGCTTCAGCAACAGCGGCTGACAGGCCTCAGGCGGCTCTTGAGCGGCGCTGGGCCGCCCCAAGGCGCGAAGGCCCCCTCGGGGGGCAGCGAGCTACACGCAGTGAGCAAGCGTGGGGGTCAACTGCCCGTGATCTGCCGCAGCGCCTGCTCGAAAGCCTCGGGCGGCTGGCCACCCTGGACCAGGTGCTTGTCGTTGATGATGACCGAGGGCACGGCATGGATGCCGTGGTCCACGTAATAGCTCTCGCGCTCGCGCACCTGGTCGGCATACTCCTCACCCGCCAGGATCTCGCGGGCCCGCGCGCCGTCCAGCCCCGCGGCCTCGGCAGCCTGGGCCAGCACCTCGAGGTCCTCCATCACGCGGGCCTCGCCGTGGTAGGCCTGCAGCAAGGCCTTCTTCAGCGCGTACTGGGCCTGCGGCCCTTCCAGTCCGGCCCAGTGCAGCAGGCGGTGCGCGTTGAAGGTGTTCCAGACACGGCCGCGCCCTTCCTTGCGGAACTCGAAGCCCAGGGCCGCGCCGCGCTGGCGGATGTTCTCGCGGGCGCCGGCCTGCTGCTCGGGCGTCGATCCGTACTTCTCGCGCAGGTGCTCACCGATGTCCTGGCCGCCGGGCGGCATGTTGGGGTTGAGCTCGAAGGGCTGGAAGTGCAGTTCCACCGGCACCTCGCTGCCCAGGCGGCGCAGCGCCTCGTCCAGGCTGGCCAGGCCGATCGCGCACCAGGGGCAGGCGATGTCGGAGACGAAATCGATCTTCAGTGGCTTGTTCATGGCGTCCATGCTAGTGGGCTTTGAATGCCCCCGCCAGAGCAAAGCTGATAAGGTCATGCCATGCATTCCGCCGGCTTCATCCAGGATCTGGCCGTGATCATGCTGATCGCGGGCCTGGTCACCATCGTCTTCCATCGCCTCAAGCAGCCCGTGGTCCTGGGCTACATTCTGGCGGGGGTCATCATCGGGCCGCACACGCCGCCCTTCGCCCTGGTCAGCGACGAGCACACCATTCGCATCCTGTCGGAGCTGGGCGTGGTCTTCCTGCTGTTCTCGCTGGGCCTGGAATTCAGCCTGCGCAAGCTGGCGGCGGTGGGCATGACGGCCGTGGTGGCCGCCGTCACCGAGATCGCCGCCATGCTGGCCATCGGATTCGGCCTGGGCCAGTGGTTCGGCTGGAGCCGGATGGACTCGATCTTCCTCGGGGCCATCCTGTCGATCTCCTCGACGACCATCATCGTCAAGGCGCTGTCCGAGCTGCAGCTCAAGAACCAGCGCTTTGCCCAGCTGATCTTCGGCGTGCTGATCGTCGAGGACATCCTGGCCATCGCCATGATCGCCCTGCTCTCGGCCCTGGCCACCACCGGCGAGGTCGATGCGCCGGCGGTGTTCGGCACCCTGGGCCGGCTGTCGCTGTTCATGGTGGTGTCGCTGGTGCTGGGCATCCTGGTCGTGCCGCGCCTGCTCGACTCCGTGGCCAAAGCGGCCAGCGACGAGATGCTGCTGATCACGGTGCTGGGCCTGTGCTTCGGCTTTTGCCTGCTGGTGGTCAAGCTCGAGTACAGCATCGCCCTGGGCGCCTTCGTCATCGGCGCGGTGATGGCCGAGTCGCGCCAGCTGCGGCTGATCGAGCGCCTGACCGGGCCGCTGCGCGACATGTTCAGCGCGATCTTCTTCGTCTCCATCGGCCTGCTGCTCGATCCCGGTGTGCTGCTGGCCTACGCCGGGCCTATTGCCATCATCACGGCGGCGGTGGTACTGGGCAAGGTGCTCTCCTGCGCGGGCGGCAGCTATCTGGCGGGCAACGACGGCCGCACCTCGGTCAAGGTCGGCATGGGCCTGGCGCAGATCGGCGAGTTCTCCTTCATCATCGCCTCGCTGGGCCTGACCCTGAAGGTGACCAGCGACTTCCTCTACCCCATCGCGGTGGCGGTGTCGGCCCTCACAACGCTGTTCACGCCCTACCTGATCCGGCTGTCGGACCCGCTGAGCCTGCGCGCCGCCGCTGCCATGCCCACGCGCCTGTCGGCCTGGCTGGGCCGCTACCCGGCCTGGCTGGCACGCCTGTCCCGGCCCGGCGATGCCGTCCACCTGCGCGCCATCATCGGCCGCATCGTGCTGCAGGTGCTGGTCAATTTCGCTCTGATCGCGGCGGTCTTCATCGCCGGCGCCTATGCTGGCTCACAGCTGGGCGGCGTGGTCAGCCTGCCGCTGCTGGACGACCCCCGGGTGTCCGATGCCCTGGCCTGGAGCGCCGCCCTGCTGGTGTCCCTGCCCTTCCTGATCGCCGCCTACCGCAAGCTCAAGGCCCTGGCCATGCTGCTGGCCGAGATGCTGGTGCGCTCCCGGGTGCTGCGCCGGGCCATGGAAGAAGTCATCCCCGCGGCCGGCGTCGCCGGCATCCTGGCGCTGATCGGCTGGCTCAGCGCCAGCATCCTGCCACCCTGGGAATGGCTGGCCGGCATCCTGGCCGGCGCGGCCGTGGTCACGGCGGTGCTGTGGCAGCGCTTCGTGCGCCTGCACACGCGGCTGCAGCTGGCGCTGATCGAGACCATGCAAGCCCACAGCAGCCCGCACTGAGCGGGCACGTTTTCCGGCGGCCTGCCGGCAGCCGCCTACGCCATGGCAGGGTCGCGCTGGGTGCGCAGGAATTCACGCACCAGGGCGGCGAACTCGTAGGGCTTTTCCACCGCGCTCATGCGCCCGGTGTCCAGGGTGCGCAGCTCCGCGCCTGAGATGCTGCGCGACAAGGCTGCGCCCTTGTCCAGCGTGATGCTGTCGTCGTGCTTGGCGGCGATCACCAGGGTGGGGCAGGCGATCAGCGGATTGCTGCCGCCGAAATCGACGTCCAGGATGGCCTGGCAGGTGGACACATAGACCTGCGGATCGGCCTCGACCAGCACCGAACGCAGTTGGGCGGCCGTGGCCGCACCATGCGGGTCGGCCAGGAAGGCCGGCGAGAACCAGCGCCCCATCGCCTCCTGGGCAACGCCTTCCATGCCGTGGTCCAGCGCCATCTTGGCCCGCGCCAGCAGGCGCTGGCGGATCACGCCATCGAAATAGGTGGCGGAATTGGCCATCACGATGCTGGTCACCAGATGCGGGTAGCGCAATGCCAGCTGCTGGCCCACCATGCCGCCCAAGACCAGGCCGACAAAGCTCACCGGGCCGTCCGCATGCTCCTGGATGAGGCTGGCGGCGTCGTCGGCGAAAGCGGCCATGGTGAAGGGCCCCGGCAGCCGTTCCGAACGGCCGTGGCCGCGGTGGTCGTAGCGCAGCACCGTGTAGTGGCGCGCCAGGATTTGCGCCACCTCGTCCCACATGCTCAGGTCGCAGCCCAGCGCGTGGCTGAGCATCACCACCGGTCCTCGGCCTTGCTTGACGAAATTCAGGTGCGGCATGCGTGTCCCCGTCGCCATCGAACCGGCATTTTGGTCGCCGGGTGGCAATTTGCCGTGGAATTAATGCCCAAGATGTACCGTTTCATGTGCACTGATCCTAATGCGCAACAGTGCAGCGCTCCAGCCGGTCGACCCGCCAGGCGCAAAAGGTGCCGATGGCGCCCAGCACGGCGGCGATGCCATACATCCACTCGAAGCCCCAGCGCGAGGCAAAGGCCCCTCCGGCGAGCACGCCCAGCACCCCGCCCAGGCCGTAGCCGGTGACGGTGAACAGTGCCTGGCCGCGGCCCCGCAGGCGGCCGGGAAAGTGCTGGGTGACCATGGCGATGCAGGCCGTGTGGTGGGTGGCGAAAGTCAGCGCATGCAAAAGCTGGGCGACAAACAGGACAGCCAGCCAGTCGCCGCCCGCGCCCGTCAGCGCCATGCGCAGCGCCGTCGCCGCGCCGCAGACCACCAGCCAGCGGGACATCGGCAGACGGCCGATCAGCCGGCCCTGCCAGAAGAACCAGCCGATCTCCACCAGCACCGAGACGGCCCACAGCGCCCCGATCATGGCCTTGCTATAGCCCAGCGCGTCCAGGTACAGCGACAGGAATCCGTAGACCGCGAAGTGCGCCATCACATGGAAGAACAGCGCGGCAAAGAACCAGCGCAGCACCGGCTGGCGCAGCACCGGGCCGATCGGCTCGCGCGGAGCATCGGCGTGGGTGGGCTTCTCGCGCACATCGGGCAGCCACCAGGTGCAGGCCAGCACGCCGGCCAGGGTCAGCAGGGTCCAGCCGGGGAAATGCCCCATGCCGAAGTGCTCGAACCAGGCGCCGGCCAGAAAGACCGTGAGCATGAAGCCGGCCGAGCCCCACAGGCGGATGCGGCCGTAGCGGCCCCAGTCGCCGGCCACCAGGTGGGCCATGGCGGCCTCGGTCAGCGACATCATCGAACTGGTGTGGGTGAACAGCAGCAACAGCACCAGGGCTATCCACAGGGCGCCACCGTCCCACCACAGGCCCAGCGAAGCCACCAGGGCCACGGCGGCGCTCAGCCGCAGCAGCCGCACCCGCTCACCCGTGTGGTCGGACAGCGCGCCCCATGCATAGGGCGCAAACACCCGGGTCAGGGACTGCACCGAGGTCAGCAGGCTGATGACGACGATGGGCAGGCCCAGGCTCTTGAGCCACAGCGGCAGGTAGGGATTGAAAAAGCCGATGTGGGCGAAGTAGGTGGCCGACAGCGCGGCAAATGGCACGATCTGGCGGCCTCTGGCCGCCACTGCAGGCAGGCTCATTCCGTCACAGGAAGGAAGCCTGGATCCGCTCCATCGGCGGGTCGACGTCGGCGTTTTGCGCCCGGTTGCGCAGCGCATGCTCCATCAGCACCAGGGCCAGCATGGCCTCGGCAATCGGCGTGGCGCGAATGCCCACGCAGGGGTCGTGGCGGCCCTTGGTCACCACCTCGGTGGCCTCGCCGCGCACATTGATGGTCTCGCGCGGGCTGATGATGGAACTGGTGGGCTTGATGGCGATGGACACCTCGATGTCCTGGCCTGTGCTGATGCCGCCCAGCATGCCGCCGGCGTTGTTGGAGCGAAAGCCCTGCGGCGTCATGGAGTCGCCGTGGCTGGTGCCGCGTTGCGCCACGCTGGCGAAACCGGCGCCGATCTCCACGCCCTTGACGGCGTTGATGCCCATCATGGCCCAGGCGATGTCGGCGTCGAGCTTGTCGAACAGGGGCTCACCCAGCCCCACCGGCACATTGCTCGCGGTGACGCGGATGCGCGCGCCGCAGGAGTCGCCGGCCTTGCGCAGGCTGTCCATGTAGGCCTCCAGCGCCGATACATCGGCCACCGGGGCGAAAAATGGGTTGTGGGCGACATGCTCCCAGCCCTCGAACGGGATGGCCAGCTCGCCGATCTGCTGCATGCAGCCGCGAAACAGCATGCCGTGCTTGTGCGCCAGCCATTTCTTGGCGACCGCGCCGGCCGCCACCATGGGCGCCGTCAGTCGCGCCGAGGAGCGCCCGCCGCCGCGCGGGTCGCGCAGGCCGTATTTGTGCAGGTAGGCGTAATCGGCATGGCCGGGTCGGAAGGTCTGGGCGATCTCGCTGTAGTCCTTGCTGCGCTGGTCGGTATTGCGGATCAGCAGGCAGATGGGGGTGCCGGTGGTCCGGCCCTCATAGACGCCCGACAGGATCTCGACCTTGTCCTCTTCCTGGCGCTGGGTGACATGGCGGCTGGTGCCGGGACGGCGCCGGTCCAGGTCGCTCTGGATGTCGGCCTCGGACAGCGCCATGCCGGGCGGGCAGCCGTCAATGACGCAGCCGATGGCCGGGCCATGCGATTCGCCGAAGTTCGTGACCGCGAAGAGTGTTCCGAAGGTGTTGCCGCTCATAGACCCGGATTATCCCAGAGGGGGCCGGGAATGCTTCCTGCTTGGAATGCTGACGCGGGGCCCGCCAGGCACCGAAGGAGAGCAAAGCCATGCTGGACCGGACCAAGACCCAGTTCTCGCACGTCAAGCCCACCGATACGACTTATGTGTCGGGCGGTCTGCGTGATTTCTTCCTCTACCGCGACCTCGGCATCGCCGAAGCCACCCAGGGCAAGGTGATCGCGCACCTGGTCAAGGCCAATATGGCACCTGAAACGGGCACAGGCTGGCACCGCCATGAGGCGGATTTCCAGATCGTCATCATGATCAAGGGCTGGGCCCGCTTCATGTACGAGGACAAGGAAACCCTGGTCGAGGCCGGCGACTGCGTGCACCAGCGGCCCGGCATCGCCCACTACCTGTTCGACTACTCGCCCGACATGGAGTACCTGGAGATCGTCTCCCCGGCCGACTTCAAGAGCATCGACGTCGAGCCGGTCTGCGCCATCCCCCCCGCGACGCCCTGGAAGTAGGCCCACCACCGAAGCGGCCTACGGCCGCCTCCCCCTCAAGGGGGCGCCACCAGCGGACCGGCAAAGCCGGATCCGCGGTGGCCCACGAAGGGACGGGTCAAAACTCAGCGTCCAACTCGTCGATCTCGTCGGGTTCCTTTTTCGCCGCGGTGACCCACTCCTTCATCGCCGGCAGTTCCATGACGCGCTTGCAATAGGCCACGCTGGCCTTGTCCAGCGGCACGTCGTAGCTGAGGAAGCGCGTCACCACCGGTGCGTACATGGCGTCGGCCATGCAGGGCTGCTTGCCGAACAGGAAGGGACCGCCATAGGCGGCGAAACACTCCTTCCAGATCGCCAGCACGCGGTCGATGTCGGCCTGGGCCCGCGACCAGACCTTGAAGCCGGGGAAGTGGGCCTTGATGTTCATCGGCAGGGCGCCGCGCAAGGCTGAAAAGCCCGAATGCATCTCGCCGCAGATGGCACGGCAATGGGCCCGGGCCTTGATGTCGGCCGGCAGCAGGCCGGCCTTGGGCTTGATTTCGTTGAGGTATTCGCCGATCGCCAGGGTGTCCCAGACCTTGACCCCGCCATGCTCGAGCGAGGGCACCAGCATGGAACTCGACAGCAGCAGCATCTCGGCCTTCATGGCTGGGTCGTCCGGCGGGATCACCTTTTCGCTAAAGTCCAGACCGGCCAAGCGGGCCATCAGCCAGCCACGCAGCGCCCAGGCGCCGTAGTTCTTGCTGCTGATGGTGAGGACGGGCTTGGCCATGTTGTCTCCTGGTGCGGCGGAAAGCTCCGCCTGAACCCCTATCGCAATCCCTGTGCCAGAGCGGTGCATGCTGGCCCGCAACTTGCCTGCCTTTGCACCGGGCAGGCCACCAGCCTGCCGGAAAGCCCAGCCCATGCTCTACCAGGCGTACCAGACGCAATCCGACTTCACCTCGCCGCTGCGCCTGCTGGCAATGCAGCAAAGCAGCCTGCTGTGGCTGCAAAAGACCGAGGGTTCGCTGCTGCGCAAGCTCTCTGCCGCAGCCGAGGTGGTGTCGCGCATGCGGCTGACCCATTCGCGGCCGGCCTATGGAATCGCCAGCGTCCAGGTCCAGGGCCATGCCGTCACTGTGGTCGAGGAAAAAACCCAGACCCTGCCCTTTGGCACCTTGCTGCACTTTCGCAAGCCGGGCGTTGCCGCCCAGCCAGCGGTGCTGCTGGTGGCGCCACTGTCGGGCCATTTCGCCACCCTGCTGCGCGAAACCGCGCGCACCCTGCTGCAGGACCACGACGTCTACATCACCGACTGGCACAACGCCCGCGACGTCCCGTTGCGCGAGGGTGGCTTCAGCCTGGACGACTACATCGACCACATGATGCAGTTCATGGCGGCGATCGGCCCGGGCGTGCATGTCGTGGCCGTCTGCCAGCCCTGCGTGGCGGCGCTGGCCGCCACCGCCCTGATGGCCGAGGACGACCATCCAGCCCAGCCGCGCAGCCTGACCCTGATGGCCGGCCCGGTGGACTGCCGTGTCAACCCGACGGCGGTCAACACACTGGCCACCAGCAAGCCGATCGAATGGTTCGAGAAGAACCTGATCAGCCACGTGCCCTTCCCCCATGCCGGCCACATGCGCCGCGTCTACCCCGGCTTCGTCCAGGTTTCGGCATTTCTGAGCATGAACCTGGAGCGGCACAAGCAGCAGTTCCGCAACCTCTACCAGCACCTGGTGGATGGCGAGATCGAGCAGGCCGACGTGATCCGGGTGTTCTACGACGAGTACCTGGCGGTCAACGACCTGCCGGCCGAGTTCTACCTGGAGACGGTCGAGAAAGTCTTCCAGACCTACGACCTGGCCCGCGGCGAGCTGTACTACCGCGGCCGCAAGGTCGATTGCGGCGCCATCCGGCGCACCGCCCTGTTCACGGTCGAGGGCGAACGCGACGATATCTGCGCGGTCGGCCAGACCGTGGCCGCGCAGGATCTGTGCACCGGCATCCGGCCCTGCCTGAAAACCCACCACATCCAGACCGGTGTGGGCCACTACGGGGTGTTCAGCGGCCGGCGCTGGAACCAGCAGATCTACCCGCGCCTGCGCGACGTGGTGCACGCCGCCAGCAATTAAAAAGCCCCCACGAGGGGGCCTTCGCAGCCGGGGACGGCCCGTCGCCGCCCCGTCAGAGCCTGGGCGCCGGTGTCTCGTCGCCGGTCTCAGGCCAGTCGCGGATGTAGGCCTTGAGCATCTTGTTCTCGAAGTTCTGGCTGTCCACCACGGCCTTGGCCACGTCGTAGAAGCTGATCACGCCCATCAGCATGCGCCGGTCCATCACCGGCATGTAGCGCGCGTGGCGCTCCAGCATCATGCGGCGCACCTCGTCGAGCTCGGTTTCCGCGGTGCAGGTCAGCGGATGGTCGTCCATCGCCGTGCGCACCAGGGTCGAGCCGACCACGCCGCCGTTCTTGACGATGCAGACGATCACCTCGCGGAAAGTCAGCATGCCCACCAGGTCGCCATGGTCCATGACGACCAGGGAGCCGATGTCTTTTTCGGCCATGGCGTCGATGGCTGTGGCCAGCGGCTCGTCGGGTGTGACGGTGTACAAGGTGCTGCCCTTGACGCGCAGGATGTCGCTGACTTTCATGGTTGCTCCTCGGGGGCAGGGTGGTCGAACGAATATAGCCCACAATCGTGCCGTTCCACAGAGGCATTCCGAGGAGACACCCCCCATGCCCGGCTATTCCGACCCCGGTTTCGACACCCTGGCGCTGCACGCCGGCGCCGCGCCCGATCCGGCCACCGGCGCCCGCGCCGTCCCCATCCACCTGACCACGTCCTTCGTCTTCGAGTCCAGCGACCACGCGGCGGCGCTGTTCAACCTGGAGCGCTCGGGCCACGTCTATTCGCGCATCAGCAACCCGACCAACGCGGTGCTGGAGCAGCGGGTGGCCGCCCTGGAAGGCGGCATCGGCGCCATCGCCACCGCCAGCGGCCAGGCCGCCCTGCACCTGGCCATCGCCACCCTGATGGGCGCCGGTTCGCACATCGTCGCCAGCACGGCGCTGTATGGCGGCTCACAGAACCTGCTGCACTACACCATGCGCCGCTTCGGCATCGAGACCACGTTCGTCAAACCGGGCGACATAGCTGGATGGAGGGATGCGGTCCGGCCGAACACCAAGCTGCTGTTCGGCGAGACCGTGGGCAACCCCGGCCTGGACGTGCTGGACATCCCGGTGGTCAGCGAGATCGCCCATGCGGCCGGCGTGCCCTTACTTGTGGATTCCACCCTGACCTCCCCTTACCTGATGCGGCCCCTGGATCTGGGCGCCGACCTGGTCTACCACTCGGCCACCAAGTTCCTGTCGGGCCATGGCACGGTGATCGGCGGCGTGGTGGTCGACGGCGGCAGCTTCGACTGGGACGGCCCGGCGGCAGCCGGTCGCTTTAGCGAACTCACCGCGCCCTACGAGGGCTTCCACAACATGGTCTTCAGCGAGGAGTCCACCGTCGGGGCCTTCCTGCTGCGCGCGCGCCGCGAAGGCTTGCGCGACTTCGGCGCCTGCATGAGCCCGCACACGGCCTGGCTGATCCTGCAAGGCATCGAGACCCTGCCGCTGCGCATGGAGCGCCACATGAGCAATACCGCCAAGGTGGTGGAATTCCTGGCGGCCCATCCCTTCGTCTCGCGTGTGGGCCATCCCATGCTGGCATCCCACCCCAGCCACGCGCTGGCGCAAAAACTGTTGCCCAAGGGCGCGGGCTCGGTCTTCAGCTTCGACATCAAGGGCAACCGGGCCCAGGGCAAGGCCTTCATCGAGGCGCTCAAGCTGTTCAGCCACCTGGCCAACGTCGGCGACTGCCGCTCGCTGGTCATCCACCCGGCCAGCACCACCCATTTCCGCATGACCGACGACGCCCTGGCCGGTGCCGGCATCGGCCAGGGCACGATCCGCCTGTCCATCGGCCTGGAAGACCCGGCCGACCTGGTGGAGGACCTCAAGCGCGCCCTGAAGGCGGCGGAAAAGGCGGGCGCCTGATGGAACTCCTCGTCAACGGCCACAAGACCTTCGTCTACACCGGCGGCAAGCCCTTCGATGCCGCCAAGCCCAGCGTGGTCTTCCTGCATGGCGTGCTCAACGACCACAGCGTCTGGATCCTGCAGACCCGCTATGTCGCCCACCACGGCTGGAACGTGCTGGCGCCCGACCTGCCCGGCCACTGCAGGAGCGCGGGCGCACCGCCGCGTTCGGTGGAAGAGGCCGCGCAGTTCGTGCTGAACCTGCTGGATGCCGCTGGCGTGCCAAAGGCCGCCCTGGTGGGCCACAGCTTCGGCTCGCTGGTCGCACTGCAGGCCGCGGCCATGGCGCCGGAGCGCATCAGCCACCTGGCCTTGCTGGGCACGGCGGCGCCCATGAAGGTCTCGCCTGCCCTGCTGGACAGCTCGCTGCACCAGCCGATGCAGGCCATCGCCATGGTCAACCTGTTCTCGCATTCCATGCTGGCGCCGCCGCCCTCAGCCCTGGGTCCAGGCACCTGGCTGTACGGTGGCTCCAGGGCGCTGATGAAGCGGGTGCTGGCCAGCAACACCCAGGTCAACCTGTTCCACACCGGCTTCAAGGCCTGCGACGACTACAGCGGCGGCGAGGCGGCAATGGACAAGCTGCAATGCCCGGTGCTCTTCGTGCTGGGCAAGAACGATTCCATGACCCTGCCCAGGATGGCCCTGCCGTTGCAGGAGCGCGCGAAGAACGGCCGCACCGTCCTGCTGGAGGCCGGCCACCAGATGATGACCGAGGCGCCCGACGGCGTGCTGTTCGCCCTGCGCGGCTTCTTGCAGCCGTGAACGGCATCGCCATCACGCCACCGATGACGGCGCAGCGCGCCGGCGAGATCGCGCACACGCTGGACCTGCGCGCCCTGCCGCCCGACTTCTACGCAAACCCCTATCCGGTCTATGCCCATCTGCGCGCCACCGAGCCAGTCAAGCGCATGCCGGACGGTTCGTATCTGCTCACCCGCTATGCCGACCTGGTGAGCGTGTACCGCGACGCCGAGAGCTTCAGCTCGGATAAAAGGGTGGAGTTCACACCAAAGTACGGGGAAGGCGCCCCGTTACTGGAGCACCACACGACCAGCCTGGTGTTCAACGACCCGCCGCTGCACACGCGGGTGCGCAAGCTGATCATGGGTGCGCTGACGCGGCGCGCCATCGCCGACATGGAGCCGGGCCTGGTCACGCTGGTGGACGGCCTGCTCGATGCGATCGAAGCCCAAGGCGGTGGCGACCTGGTCGAGGATTTCGCATCGGCGATTCCCGTGGAGATCATCGGCAACCTGCTGGGCGTTCCGCACGCAGACCGCACGCCCTTGCGCGCGTGGTCGCTGGCCATCCTGGGCGCGCTCGAACCCAGGCTCACGCCCGAACAGGAAGCGCTGGGCAATCGCAGCGTTAACGAGTTCAGCGCCTATCTCAAAACCTTGGTCGCTGAGCGCCGCAAGCGCCCCGGCGACCCGGAGCACGACGTGCTGACCAGGCTGATCCAAGGAGAGCAAGCAGGTGAAACGCTCAGCGAGTCCGAGCTCTTGCATAACTGCGTCTTCATCCTCAACGCCGGCCACGAGACCACCACCAACCTGATAGCCAACGCCCTGGTGGCGCTGCAGGAGTGGCCGCAGGAAAAGTCCGGATTGCTATCGAAATTGAAGCATCACAGGGAGGATCTCCGGGCTCTGGAGGCCGATTTGACCCTTGCAGTCGACGAGTTCCTGCGCTTCGAGTCGTCCAACCAGTTGGGCAACCGGCGCGCCCGGCGCGACTGCGAAGTCGGTGGCGTGGCGCTGCCGGCGGGCGCCCTGGTGACACTGTGCATAGGCGCGGCCAACCGCGACCCGGCGCAGTTCGACGACCCCGACACGCTGCGGCTGGACCGCGAGCCCAATCGCCATCTGGCCTTCGGCTTGGGCATCCACCAGTGCGCCGGCCTGAGCCTGGCGCGGCTGGAAGGCCGCATCGCCATCGGCCGCTTCCTGCAGCGTTTTCCCGGCTACCGGCTGACGGCCAACCCGACCCGTGGCGGTCGCGCACGTTTCAGAGGCTTCTTGCAGGCGCCGTTTGCGCTGGCCTAAACTGGCGCAAACAGGAGACAAACCATGGACAGCACAGCCCATCCCGCATCCGCCGGCGCGGTCGACCCACGCAGCTTTGCCAGCTTCGCGCAGTTCTATCCCTTCTATCTCACCGAGCACAGCAACCGGACCTGCCGCCGCCTGCACTTCGCCGGCTCCACCCTGTCGCTGGTCTGCCTGGCCCGGCTGCTGACCACCGGCAATGCCTGGTGGCTGCTGGCCGGCCTGCTGTGCGGCTATGGCTTCGCCTGGATCGGCCACTTCGGCTTCGAGAAGAACAAGCCGGCCAGCTTCAAGCGGCCGCTCTACAGCTTCATGGGCGACTGGACCATGTACAAGGACATCTGGACCGGCAAGGTCAGGATGTAGCGAACAGCCGCAGCAGGGCCAGCCGGTCGACCTTGCCGCTGGCCAGCTGCGGCAGGGCGTCGACAAAGAGCACTCGGGCGCCAGTGCCCAGTTGCAGTGACTGCTCCAGCAGGCGCAGCTGCGGCGCCTGCTCGGTGCCCGGCTCCTGCGCCAGGGCGATGCCCACGGTGACAGCGCCGCCGTCCAGGCGCACGGCCAGCACCGCGCAATCGCGCAGCGCCAGCAGGCCGCGGATCTGCTCCTCCAGCCGCACTGCCGGCAGCTTGATGCCACCCAGGTTGACCAGGTCGTCGTGGCGGCCGGCCAGTTGCAGCAGGCGCGGGCCCACCAGGGCGCCCCAGTCGCCGCTGTGGAACCAGCCGTCGCGCAAAGCCGTGTCGCCCTGCGTCGCCGCCCCCACATAGCCGTCGGCCATGGCCGGCGTGCGCAGCACGATGCGGCCGGTCTGGCCGGCCGGCAGCTGCGCGCCAGCCTCGTCGACGATGCGCACGTCCACCCCCGCGCTGAGCACGCCGCGGCCCTGCGCATCGAGGTCGTAGCAGATGCCGCCGGTCTCGTTGGCGCCGTAGCGGCTGATCAGCGGGCCGCCGAAGACCTGCAGGGCGCGTTCGCGCAGCTGCGGCGAGACAAAGCCGCCCACGGTGCCGACGAAGACTTTGCGGCGCGCCTGGAATTGCGGCGGCAACTGCGCCAACAGGCGCTCCAGGTGCAGCGGCAGTGCCCAGATGTGGCTGGGGTCCAGCGCCGGCAACGCGCTGCCCGACACAGCCAGCAGCGTGCCGCCGCGGCGCAGGCAGGCGCAGCTGTGGCTGAAGGCGGTGTTGATCACCAGCGGCCCGGCCAGCATCAGGCGCGTGTCGCGGCCGTAGCCCGAGTTCTCGGCGCCGCTGTCGATCCAGTGCTCCATGGCCTGGCGCGAGACCTGCATGAACTTGGACAGGCCCGATGAGCCCGAGGTGCGGATCAGGCGCTGCGGTTCGTGCGGCTCCAGCACGGCGCGCGCAGCCTGCATGGCAATTGCGGTGGGCGCGGCCAGCGCCTGCTCGATGAAGGCCGTGTCCGCCAGCTGGAAGCGCGCCGCCACCGGCACCTGCTGCGGCGCCTCCGACAGCACCCAGTCCACCAGGCCAAACAGCGCGGGCGCATCGGCGTCATCGCGAGCGCTGAACAGGGCCGAGACCGCGCCGATGTTCTCGCAGGCCAGCAGCCCCAGCAGTTGCAGGTAAAAGCCCGGCTGCGACAGCGCCACCCGCTGGCCGCGCTGCACGCCCAGCGCCTGCAGGCAGCGGCCCAGGCCGTCGATGCCGCGCAGCAGGCTGGCGTAGGTCCAGGCCTGGCGGTCCTGGACCACGGCGATGCGGTCCGGCTCGCGCATCGCCACCGCCTCGATCCATTCGAAGCTGGTGGGCGGCGGCCGCCCCATGGCCATCTACAACACGTCTTTCAGGTAGACCGTGGACAGGCCGCCGCTGCGCCACAGCCCCGCGGTCGACTCCGATTGCGGCAGCAGCAGATGCCGCATCAGCGGCTCCAGCGCCGTGGCCTGCGGATCGGCCAGCAGCAGGTAGCGGGTAGCGTCCTCGTCATCGACCTCGTTGACGCGGCCGATCCAGTCCAGGGCCACCAGGGTCTCGAGCACCGGCTCGAGCTGCAGCGCGTCGACCTGCAGGGCCTGGCCCAGCGCCGCCGCACTGAGCCCACGCTGCGCCGTCGGCCGGCTGCGCCCGAGCGCCTGCAACACCTCCAGGGCCAGCTGGAACTGCCAGCCGTGGCCGCCGCCGCGCCGCGCCACCCCGGCCATCAGGCTGGGCAGGTAGGCCGCGACCACCGCGCCCGCCAGCACGACGACCCAGGCCACGTAGATCCAGACCAGCAGGATGGGAAAGGTGGCAAAGGCGCCGTAGACCGCCGAATAGGTGGGCACCATGCCGATGTAGGCCGCCAACAGGCGCTTGGCCAGCTCGATGCCGGCGGCGGCGAACAGGCCGCCGGCCCAGGCGTGCGAACGCCGCACCGGCGTGTTGGGCACGTAGCGGTACAGCGCCGCCAGGCCGGCGGCCAGCAGCACGTACTCCAGCAGGTCCAGCACGAAGCGCAGGCTGCCCGGCATGGCCCCGACCAGGCCGCGCGAGGCCGACAGCACATAGGAGCTCAGGCTGATGGACGCGGCCAGGAGCAGCGGGCCCAGGGTCATCACCGCCCAGTAAATGAGGACCCGGCGTCCCAGCGAGCGCGGCCGCCGCACCCGCCAGATGCCGTTGAGCGTGCGGTCGATGGTCAGCACCAGGGCCAGGGCGGTGAAAAACAGCGCCGCCAGGCCGGCCACGCCCAGCCGGCTGGCCTTGCCGGCGAACTGCGTGAGGTAGCCCAGCACCTGGCGTGCGATGGCCTCGGGGATCAGGCTTTGCACCAGCCAGTTCTGCAGCGCCACCTGCAGCTTGCCGAACATGGGAAAGGCGGTGAACACCGCCAGCACCACGGTGAAGAAAGGCACCAGGGCGATGGTGGTGGTGAAAGTCAGGCTGCTGGCCGTCAGGCCCAGCCTGTCCTCGCGGAAACGCTCGCCCAGCGTCAGCGCAGTGGACTTCCACGGAAAGTGCGACAGGTCGTTGAGCAGTTCACGGGCGTCCATCGCCGCTATGATGCCATCGCCCATGGACACCACCCCCGCCTCACCGCCCGCCGCCCTCCCCCCCGATCCCGCCGTCGCCCTGACCCGCACCCTGGCCGTGGCCAGCCTGCTGGGACTGATCGTTCTGGGCCTGGCCTGGGAGCTGTGGCTGGCGCCGCTGCGCCCGGGCGGCACCTGGCTGGCCATCAAGGTCCTGCCGCTGTGCATCCCGCTGGCCGGCATCCTGCGCCACCGCATGTACACCTACCGCTGGGTCAGCCTGCTGGTCTGGCTGTATTTCACCGAAGGCGTGGTGCGCGCCTGGGGCGACCGGCCGCCGGGCAACTGGCTGGCGATGCTCGAGGTCGTGCTGTGCCTGGTGTTGTTCGCGGCCTGCGCCCTGCATGTGCGCCGCCGCCTGCGAAAATCGGCGCCATGAGCTCCCTGATCGACCAGTTGCGCCGCATCGCCGGCGCGGCCAACGTGCTGCACGAAGGCGACCTGGACGCCTACGAAACCGACTGGCGCAAGCGCGCGCGCGGCAAGGCCCTGGCCGTGGTGCGGCCAGGCTCCACCGGCGAGGTGGCCGCCGTGGTCAAGGCCTGCGCCGCCGCCGGCGTGTCCATCGTGCCGCAGGGCGGCAACACCGGCCTGGTGGTGGGCTCCACACCCGACAGCTCGGGCACCCAGGTGGTTCTGAACCTGGCGCGCATGAACGCCGTGCGCGCCGTCGATGCCGACAACCTGACCATGACGGTGGAGGCCGGCTGCGTGCTGCAGATGGTGCAGGACGCCGCCCAGGTGGCCGGCTTCCTGTTTCCCCTGAGCCTGGCGGCCGAGGGCAGCTGCACCATCGGCGGCAACCTGGCGACCAATGCCGGTGGCACCCAGGTCGTGCGCTACGGCAATGCGCGCGAACTGTGCCTGGGCCTGGAAGTGGTCACCGCCGCCGGCGAGGTCTGGGACGGCCTGTCGGGCCTGCGCAAGGACAACACCGGCTACGACCTGCGCGACCTGTTCATCGGCAGCGAGGGCACGCTGGGCATCATCACCGCCGCCACGCTGCGCCTGCACCCCCTGCCCGCGGCCACCCTGACGGCCTGGGCTGCCCTGCCCTCGCTGGAGGACGCGCAGGCCCTGCTGGGGCTGGCCCACCGCCAGCTGGGCGCCAGCCTGACCGGCTTCGAGGTGATGGGGCAGTTCGCCCTGAGCCTGGTGGTGCGCCACTTCAGCCAGCTGCGCGTGCCGCTGTACGAGGACTCGCCTTACTGCGTGCTGCTGGAAACCTCCGACAGCGAGTCCGAGGAGCATGCCCGCACGCGCCTGGAGCGCCTGCTGGAACAGGCGCTGGAAGACGGCTGTGTCACCGACGCGGTGCTCGCCGGGAACCTGTCGCAGGCGCGCCAGCTCTGGCATGTGCGCGAGAGCATCCCGCTGGCCCAGGCCGAAGAAGGCCTGAACATCAAGCACGACATCTCCATCCCGGTCTCGCGCATCCCCGAGTTCTGCCTGGAAACCGACGCCTTGCTGCGGCGCGAAATTCCCGGCGTGCGCCTGGTCAACTTCGGCCACCTGGGCGACGGCAACCTGCATTACAACGTGCAGGCGCCCGAGGGCGGCGACAACCAGGCCTTTCTGCGCGACTGGGAGGACAGGGTCAACACCCTGGTCTACGACTCGGTCCAGGCTTTCGGCGGCTCGATCTCGGCCGAGCACGGCGTGGGCAGCCTCAAGCTGGACAAGCTGCCGCACTACAAGTCGCCGGTGGCGCTGGACATGATGCGCGCCATCAAGAAGGCCCTGGATCCTGCCAACACCCTCAATCCGGGCCGCGTGGTCCGGCCATTTGCATAATTGCGCCATGACCCGCCCCGTCCGCTCCCAGTACGAAGACTTCATGCGCCATGTGGACACGCATGGCACGCCCAAGACCGACCGCACCGGCACCGGCACCAAGAGCGTCTTTGGCCACCAGATGCGCTTCGACCTGGCCGAAGGCTTTCCCCTGGTGACCACCAAAAAGGTCCATCTCAAGTCCATCATCCACGAGCTGCTGTGGTTCCTGGAAGGCTCGAGCGACAACAACAAGCTGCGCGAGCGCGGCGTCACCATCTGGGACGAGTGGGCACGCGAGGACGGCGACCTGGGCCCGGTCTACGGCGTGCAGTGGCGCAGCTGGCCCACGCCGGACGGCGGCACCATCGACCAGATCGCCCAGGCCGTCCACACCATCAAGACCAACCCGGACTCGCGCCGCATCATCGTCAGCGCCTGGAACGTGGCCGACATCCCGAAGATGGCGCTGGCGCCCTGCCATGCCTTCTTCCAGTTCTATGTCGCTGATGGAAAGCTGTCCTGCCAGCTCTACCAGCGCAGCGCCGACATCTTCCTGGGCGTGCCCTTCAACATTGCCAGCTACGCCCTGCTCACGCACATGGTGGCCCAGCAATGCGACCTGCAGGTGGGCGACTTCCTCTGGACCGGCGGCGACTGCCACATCTACAGCAACCACCACGAGCAGGTGGCGTTGCAGCTGTCGCGTGCGCCCTACGCCTACCCGGTGCTCCACATCAAGCGCAAGCCGGCATCCATCTTCGACTACCAGTACGAGGACTTCGAGGTGCTGGAGTACCAGTGCCACGGCGCGATCAAGGCGCCCGTGGCTGTCTAGCATGAAGCTGGGCATCATCTACGCGCGCTCGCGCAACGGCGTGATCGGCAAGGACAACGCCATGCCCTGGCGGCTGCCGGAGGACCTGGCCCACTTCAAGACCGTCACCATGGGCGCGCCCGTCCTCATGGGCCGCAAGACCTGGGATTCGCTGCCGCCGAAGTTTCGCCCGCTGCCGGGCCGCCGCAACATCGTCATCACGCGCCAGAGCGACTGGCTGGCCGCAGGCGCCGAGCGCGCCGGCTCGCTCGAAGAGGCGCTGGCGCTGTGCGCAGGCCAGGCCCAGACCTGGGTCATCGGCGGCGCCCAGATCTACCGTCAGGCCCTGGCGCTGGCCGACCGTGCCGAGGTCACCTTCATCGACGCCGACTACGAAGGCGATGCCTTCGCGCCCGAGCTCGATGCGCGCTGGCAGGAAGTGGCGCGCAGCGAACACACGGCGGCCAGCGGCCTGCCCTACAGCTTCGTCACCTACAACAACACACAACGGGGAGACTGACATGTCAGCAGGCGGATTCCACGTGCACGGCCCGCACGACCACGAACTCGAACATGCGCGCGAGCATGCGGCGCACGGCGGCGACAAGGGCCATGGTATCGGCGGCGGCAGCCTGACCAGCCAGGTCGCCATGTTCACCGCGGTGATCGCCACCGTCGGCGCCATCTTCTCCTACATGGGCGGCGCGACCCAGGCCAATGCCGGGCTGTACAAGAACAACGCCGCCATCAAGAAGACCGAAGCTTCCAACCAGTGGAATTACTTCCAGTCCAAGAGCACCAAGCAATCGCTGGCCGAGGTCTCGCGCGACCTGTCGCCGGAAGCAGGCAAGGCCGTCTACCAGGCCAAGATGGAGCGCTACGAGAAGGAAAAGAAAGAGATCGAGGCCGAGGCGCGCAAGCTGGAGGCCACCTCAGCGGACTGGGACAAGCGAAGCGACGAGCAGATGCACCAGCACCACCGCTGGGCCCAGGCCACCACGGCGCTGCAGGTCACGATCGCGCTGGCGGCGATCGCCCTGTTGACGAAAAAGCGCTGGCTGGAATGGGGCATGGCCGGCATGGGCCTGCTGGGCCTGGGCATCGGCGTGCTCGCAATGCTCCGTATTTGATAGCAGCCCAGGCCCATTGGGAGGGGGTTACAGGCCTTTTTCCCTGAAAGCGCGGCGGCGCCGCGCCCCCAGATGTCCTCAGGGCTGGCTGGCCTGCTGCTGCGACGGCGGGACAGACGCAATGGCCGGCTCGGCACTGAAGCCACCGCCCAGCGCCAGCAGCAGGTTGACGCGCTGCACGCGCCGTTCGGCCTGCACCCGCAGCATGGTGGAGCGCACCGAGTAGACGGCCAGCTGCTGCTGCGTCACCGTGCGCAGGTCGGTGGAGCCGACCCGGTAGCGCACGTTCTGCAGGTCCAGCACGCGTTGTGAGTCCCGGGTCTGGGCCTCGATGATGGGCTCGCGCTGCCGCAGCGTGGCCTCTTCGGACAGCGCCGTCTCAACCTCGCTGAACGCCCGCAGCGCGGTCTGCGCCCAGACCGCGGTGGCCTGCTTTTGCTCGGCCGCGCGCGCTTCGGCCTGGGCCTTGAGCGCGCCGGCGTTGAACAACGGCGCCAGCAGGCTCAGACCCACGCTGCCCAGCGGGTCAGGCCTTTCCTGCATCACGAACATGTCGCTGCTGATGGAGGAAATACCCGCCGTCAAGGTCAGGCGCGGCAGGCGCGCCACCTGGGCCTCGCCGGCGCGGTTGAAGGCAGCGGCCACGCGCCTGTGGGCGGCCACGATGTCGGGCCGGCGCTCCAGCAGCTCCGAGGGCACGCCCGCCGCCACCGCGAAGTCCACGCGCGGCCAGGCCTCGGTGGTCTGCAACTCCGCAGCCGGGTAGCGGCCCAGCAGCAGCTCCAGCGAACGCACGGCTTTGGTGTAGGACAGGTCGAGCTGCCGCTCGGCGTCGGCAAAGGTCTGGCGGTTCACCTGGGCCTGGGCCACATCCACATCGCTGCCCACGCCCACGCGCTGGCGCTGGCCGGCCAGCTGCACGGACTGCTCGCTGGAGCCGAGCATCTGGCGCGCCAGTTGGCGTTGCAGCGCGGCTTCCGTGGCCAAAAACCAGGATTTGGCGACCAGCGCGGCGATCGACTGCCGGGCCGCCGCAAAGTCGGCCTCGGTCGATGCGTACTGGTCCTCCGCCGAGCGCCTGGCATAGCGGACACGGCCCCACAGGTCCAGCTCCCAGGAGGCGGAGACCACCCAGCCATTGAGGCCGGAGCCGTCGCCGCCCATCTTGCCGCCAAAGCGCCCCAGCAGGTCGACCGCCGGCAGGGCCTGGGCGCCGGCGATGCGCACGCCCGCGGCGGCCTGTTCCACCCGCGCAGCAGATGCGCGCAGGTCGTTGTTGTAGCTCAGCGCTTCGGCCACCAGACGCGTCAGCACCGGGTCGGCAAAGACGGCGATCCAGTCGTTCTGCACGCTGCCCGTCACCGCGCCGGCGCGCCATTGCGCCGGCGGCTGGGCGTTGGCCAGCGCCTCCTTGGCCAGCTCGGCCTGGTCGGGCGGACGCTTGGTCGCGCAGCCGGCTCCCAGGCCAGCGACGGCGACCAGCCACCAGAATCGCTTGGAAGACAAGGTCATGGCCGCTCAGTGGAGTTTGAGGACCAGGTAGTCCAGCTTGGTGCTCACGCGCAGCAGCACCTTGCGCAGGATGTGGATCGCCTGCACATGCTGCGTGTAGATGGCGCCCTCGCCCACCGCGCCGGCCGGCAGAAAGACGTCGGCGAACTTGGGGTCGACGTCCAGCTTGACACCGAAGCGGCCCGGCGGAATCGCCATCGGGCCGGTCGTCGGCAGGTTTGTGGAGTTCGCCACCTGCCCCTGAGCCTGGGCCCAGACGATGGAGTCGACCTTGGCCTTGATCACCACGCCGGGGTTGGTCTTGATGGTGAACTCGGCCTCGTCGCCGGGTGCGACCTGGTGCAGCTCGTTCTGGCTGTAGAGCGCGACCACCTCATAGGTCTGCTCGACAAACGTCATCGCCGGCGTCACGGGAAAAGCCGTCGTCATCGCGCCGGGACGCAGCTGCACGTTGATCGCATAGCCATCGGCGGGCGCCAGGATGGTGGTTTGCGACAGCTCCCAGCGCGCGTTCTCCAGCTGGGCCTTGATCTGCGCCACATCGGCGCGGTCGTCGCCGACGGTGGCGAACAAGCTGGCGCGCACCTGCGATTCGCCCGCCAGGGCGCCGGCAAGCTGGGCTTCGAGTTCCAGCGTGTTGGCTTGTGCCTGCTCGAGGGCGAAACGGTCGCCCGCGCCGCCGGCGACCAGCTGGCTGTTCTGCTCGACACGCTTGCGCGCCAGTTCGAGTTGCGCGCGCACGGCCCTGGACTTGGCCGTGGCGGAATTGAGTTCTTCGCGCAGCTTGCGGGTGCCGCCGATCGCGTTTTCCAGCTGCGCCTCCAGCGCCCTGACCTGCAGCTCATAGGGCGTGGGATCGATCTTGAACAACACGGAGCCGCGCTTGACGGGGCGATTGGGCTCGACCGGCACGGCGATCACCTTGCCCTTGACCTGCGGCACCACGTTGATCACGTACTTGAAGACACGCACGTCGGCGGTGGACGGGGCGAACACGTTCAACGCCAGGATCATCGCAGTCAACGCAACGATGGGGATGGTGATCACGATCACCATGGACGTCGTATTCCACGGCAACCATTTGAATTTGAAGAAGATCAGCCACACGAAGGACGCGTAGATGCCAAGCAGCAGGATGTCCATTACGCGGCTCCGGCAGGACGCGGCGCGGAGGCCGATGGCATGCCCGAACGCGCGGCCTGCGCGCGCGCGCGGACGAGCTTGAGTTCGGGGGTGAGGGCGCCGTGCTGCTCGAGCCGGTCCAGCTCGGCCAGCAGGTGCTCCAGGTGCTCGTCCTCCAACTCATTGCGGCGCGCCTTCTCGCCGGCCTCGATGAAGAAGTCATCGTGCTTTTCCGTCCCGTAGGCCACCTTGTAGCCAATCGGTTTGGTGTAGGCCCACAACCAGGCCAGCGGCCACAACAGGCCGCCGAAGGCAAGCGACAGCAGGCACAGGGTATGGATGGCCTGCTTTTGCGGATGGTGGCGCTTCTCGGCGATCTTTTCGGGCATCACATGGACGATCCAGAACACCGCGATCGCGATGACCGGAACAATGAGCAGCACGATGTAGGAGATGACGTTGGCGGCAGTGTCCAGCGCCTCGCCCGACAGGAAGGAGGCTTGCGCCGGGCCGGCGCACAAAAGCCCACCGGCGGCCATGGCTGGCCCGATCACGGCTGGCGTTGCTGCCCGTTTGATTGTCACAGTCATGGCGCGTCCCCTCCAGAGGGATGAAAAAGCAGGGGTGGCGAAGATCCCAACGGTGTGCGCCGTCCGGACTGTACGGACGGTGTTGTACCCCAGCGAGTGTTCAGTCACCCGGCTGGACGGACAATTGCCCTTTGGTCCTACCGATGGTTTTCGCCAATGGACAGCGCTGCGGCCAGTGGGCCGTCCTGGCATCAGTGAAAATCCCGGCCTGAGCAACGATGGGGCCCCCATGAAAATCACCACCTGGAACGTCAATTCGCTGACGGCCCGCCTGCAGCATGTGCTGGACTGGCTGGCCGCCAACCCGGTCGATGTCCTGTGCCTGCAGGAACTCAAGCTGACCGACGACAAATTCCCGCTGCAGGCTCTGCAGCAGGCCGGCTACGCGCACTGCGCGGTCTTCGGCCAGAAAACCTACAACGGCGTCGCCCTCCTGAGCCGGCTGCCCCTGCTGGACGTGGTGCGCAACATCACCGGATTCGAGGACGAACATTCGCGCGTGATCGCAGCAACGGTGGACGGCCCCCAGGGCCCGCTGCGCGTCATCAACGGCTATTTCGTCAACGGCCAGGAGCCCGGCTCGGAGAAGTTCGGCTACAAGATGCGCTGGCTGGGCGGCCTGCAAGCCTACGTGGCGGCCGAACTGGCCCGCCATCCGCAGTTGGTGTTGCTGGGCGACTTCAACATCGCGCCGGAAGACCGCGATTCCTTCGACCCGGTCGGCCTGAAGGACACCATCCACCACACAGTGGAAGAACGCGAGCACTTCCGCCAGCTGCTGGCGCTGGGCCTGAGCGACAGCTTCCGCCTGTTCGAGCAGCCCGAGAAGAGCTACAGCTGGTGGGACTACCGCATGCTGGGCTACCAGAAGAACCGCGGCCTGCGCATCGACCACATCCTGGTCAGCGCGCCGCTCCAAGCCCAGGTCAAAGCCTGCAGCATCGACCGCGTCCCGCGCAAATGGGAAAAGCCCAGCGACCACGCACCCGTGACACTAGAGATCTAACCGGCGGCAGTGTCTTTTCCAGGACGCGTGGATCCGGCTCCGCCGGTCCACTGCGTCGCCCCCCAGTGGGGGGAGGCGGCCGCAGGCCGCTTCGGGGGGCGTCTTACTCCAGGCCGAGTTCCTGGATCTTGCGCGTGATGGTGTTGCGGCCGATACCCAGCTTTTGCGCGGCCTCGATACGGCGGCCACGGGTGTTGGCCAGGGCGGTGACGATCAGGCGCGACTCGAAGCGCCGCGTCAGCTCATCCCAGACATCCATGCGGCCGCTGGCCAGCAGCTCCAGCGCCTCGGCTTCCAGGCCCGACTCCCAGCTGCGCTGGCCTGCCGGGGCGGCGAAGACTTCGGCCGGCACCGCAAGCGCAGCGCCGTCGCCCATCAGCCTGGCCGGCTCGGCTGCCGGGGCAAGGCTGGGCCGTGGTGGGGCCGCGTCCGCAGGACCTGCGGCCACTTCCGGTGGCAGGTCCTTGGCTTCGACCAGTTGGGCCGGCGCCATCACCGTCAGCCAGTGGCAGATGTTCTCCAGCTGGCGCACGTTGCCCGGAAAGCCGAAGGTGCCAAGGCGGGTGATCGCCGCGTCGGAGATGCGCTTGGGCTCCACGCCCAGCTGCTTGGCGCTCTGGCCCAGGAAGTGCCGGGTCAGCATGGGGATGTCTTCGAGGCGCTCGCGCAGCGCCGGCAGGCGCAGGCGGATCACGTTCAGGCGGTGGAACAGATCCTCGCGGAAGGCCCCTTCCTTGACGCGCTGCTCCAGGTCCTGGTGCGTCGCTGCGATGACGCGCACATTGGCCTTGACGGCGCTGTGGCCGCCGACGCGGTAGAAGTGGCCGTCCGACAGCACGCGCAACAGGCGCGTCTGCAGGTCAAACGGCATGTCGCCAATCTCGTCGAGGAAGAGCGTGCCGCCCTCGGCCTGCTCGAAGCGGCCGCGGCGCATGGTCTGGGCGCCGGTGAAGGCGCCGCGCTCGTGGCCGAACAGCTCGCTCTCGAGCAGGTCCTTGGGGATTGCGGCGGTGTTGATGGCGACGAAGGGACCGTTGGCGCGCGGCGAGTGCTTGTGCAGCGCGCGCGCCACCAGTTCCTTGCCCGAGCCGGACTCGCCGGTGATCATCACCGTGACGTTGGATTGCGACAGCCGGCCGATGGCGCGGAACACGTCCTGCATGGCCGGCGCCTGGCCCAGCATCTCGGGCGTGGCGGCCATGCGCTCCTCGGCCACCTCCTCGCGCTGGCTTTCCTCCACTGCACGGCGGATCAGCTCCACCGCCTTGGGCAGGTCGAACGGCTTGGGCAGGTATTCGAACGCGCCGCCCTGGAAGGCCGAGACGGCGCTGTCCAGGTCGGAGAAGGCCGTCATGATGATGACCGGCAGGCCAGGATGCTTTTCCTTGACCTTGGACAGCAGGTCCAGGCCGGAGCCGCCGGGCATGCGGATGTCGCTGACCAGGATCTGCGGGCCGTCGTCGTCGGCGTCGTCGAGCGCCGAGATCACATCGCGCGGGTTGGTGAAGCTGCGGGTGGGGAGATCCTCGCGCAACAGCGCTTTTTCCAGCACGAAGCGGATGGATTGGTCATCGTCAACGATCCAGATCGGCTTCATGGGTTCCTTGTCAACCTCGGGTCAGATACATCATTTGTTCATGGCAACGGAATCAAGAGCTTGAAATCCGTCCTCCAGGGCACGCTGTCACATTCGATCAGGCCATGGTGCTGCTGCACGAAGGTTTGCGCCAGCGTCAGCCCCAGGCCGGATCCGCCTTCCCTGCCCGACACCAGCGGGTAAAAAATGCGGTCCTTGATCGAGTCCGGAACACCGGGCCCATTGTCGATGACATGCAATTCCAGTGCCAGTCGGTAGCGCTGCTTGCCGAATGTCACCTGGCGGGCGATCCGGGTGCGTAAAGTCAGCTGGGCCTCGCCCTGCGCGATGCGTTCGGCCAGCGCCTGGCAGGCGTTGTGCGCGATGTTCAGCACGGCCTGGATCAGTTGCTCGCGGTCGCCGCGAAACTCGGGGATGGAGATGTCGTACTCGCGCACGACCCGCAGGCCGCGCGGGAACTCCGCCAGGATCAGCGAGCGAACGCGTTCGCAGACCTCGTGGATGTTGACGTCGCCCACCACGTGGGGCCGGCGGTGTGGCGCCAGCAGCCGGTCCACCAGGGTCTGCAGCCGGTCGGCCTCATGGATGATGACCTGGGTGTACTCGATCAGGTCCTTGGACTCGATCTCCATCTGCAGCAGTTGCGCCGCGCCACGGATGCCGCCCAAGGGGTTCTTGATCTCATGGGCCAGGTTGCGGATCAGTTCCTTGTTGGCCTGGGCCTGGTCGATCAGCCGCTCCTCGCGCTCTTGCCGGGCCTGCTGCTCCAGCGGCAGCAGTTCGACCACGAACTCGCCCGGCCTGTCGGTCTGCGCCACGATGACGTGGACCTGCAATGGATCGGCGTTGTGGCGCAGCAGCCAGGCGTCGTAGCGCAGCGCGGCGAACTCGTTGCTGCCTGCGCCTTCGAGCGCATTGCTCAGGATGTGCGGCTCGGTGAAGCACTGCGGGAAGCTCGAGCCTTCGATGGTCCGGCGCGAGCTGCCCAGGGCGTCTTCCAGCGCTGCATTGGCAAACAGAACGGCGCCGTCGCCATGGACGACTGCCACCAGTGTGGCCAGCAGGTCGAAGGACTGGAAGCGGGCGGCGGGGGGGAGCGGGGGTGAGGGCTTGGTCAAGCCCTTATTTTGACGCAGTGGGCGCGGGCACCCGGCCCAGTTCGCGGCGGATGCCGGCGATATCGCTCTCGTTGCGGGCGATACTGGTCTTGAGTTCGGCCACGCGGTCCAGGTACTTCTGATGGTTGCGGTGCTCGGGACCGAGCTTCTCGGGCTCGCCGTTGTTGTATTCCTTGACCAGTTCACCCTGGCGGGCCTCGGCCTTCTTCAGCTCCGACTCCAGGATCTGGCGCGCATCGGAATCGCGCGCGCGCTGGTCACCCGAGTCGACGCGGGGCGCGGCCTTGGCCTCGGCCGACGGCGCACGGGCAGAGGAACTGCCGCTGACGCGCGTACCCTCCACCACGGTGACGTTGCCACCTTCGACCAGCTTGCAGCCCTTGGATTGCGCCTCTGCGGTGTTGTTGGTGTAGCTGTTGCCGCAGCGGTAGACGCGGCTTTGCGCTTGGCTGTTGGCCACCATGACGGCAGCGAGCAAGGGGATCAGCAGGAGGGACTTCATGGCTTGCTTCCTCGCATCGGAATGCGCGGGACGGTCTGCCAGTATCGTGCAAAGCTTGATGAAATCCAATTAAGCCATTGATTCAAAAAGGAAAAGGGCGACAAATGTCGCCCTTTTGCAATTCCCGGGGAATTCCCCCTGTGCTTAATTACAGGGAGTAGTACATGTCGTATTCGACCGGGTGGGTGGCCATGCGGAAGCGCGTGACTTCCTGCATCTTCAGCTCGATGTAGGCGTCGAGCATGGAATCGGTGAACACACCACCCTTTGTCAGGAAGCCGCGACCCTTGTCCAGGTAGTCCAGCGCCTGGTCCAGGCTGTGGCAGACGGTCGGGATCAGCGCGTCTTCTTCGGGCGGCAGGTGGTACAGGTCCTTGGTGGCGGCTTCGCCCGGATGGATCTTGTTTTCCACGCCGTCCAGGCCGGCCATCATCAGGGCCGAGAAGGCCAGGTAGGGGTTGGCCAGCGGATCGGGGAAGCGCGCCTCGATGCGGCGGCCCTTGGGGTTGGCCACGAACGGGATGCGGATCGATGCGGAACGGTTCTTGGCCGAGTAGGCCAGCTTGACCGGGGCCTCGTAGCCGGGGACCAGGCGCTTGTAGCTGTTGGTGCCGGGATTCGTGATCGCATTCAAGGCGCGGGCGTGCTTGATGATGCCGCCGATGTAGTACAGCGCGAAGTCCGACAGGCCGGCGTAGCCGTCACCGGCGAACAGGTTCTTGCCGTCCTTCCAGATCGACTGGTGCACGTGCATGCCCGAGCCGTTGTCGCCGACGATGGGCTTGGGCATGAAGGTCGCGGTCTTGCCGTAGGCGTTGGCGACGTTGTGCACCACGTACTTGAGCAGGATGGTCCAGTCAGCGCGCTGCACCAGCGTGCTGAACTTGGTGCCCAGCTCGTTCTGGCCGGCGCCGGCCACTTCGTGGTGGAACACTTCGACCGGAATGCCCAGCGATTCGAGGATCAAGGACATCTCGGCGCGCATGTCCTGCGTGCTGTCGACCGGGGGCACGGGGAAGTAGCCGCCCTTGACGGTGGGACGGTGGCCCTTGTTGCCGCCTTCGATCTTCTTGCCGGAATTCCACGGCGCTTCGTACTCGTCGATGTGGAAGAACGAGCCGGACATTTCATTGCCCCAGCGCACGTCGTCGAAGATGAAGAATTCGGGTTCCGGTCCGAAGTAGGCCGTGTCGCCCAGGCCGGAAGCCTTCAGGTAGGCCTCGGCACGGCGGGCGATCGAGCGCGGGTCGCGGTCATAGGCCTTGCCGTCGGTCGGGTCGAGCACGTCGCACGACATGAACAGCGTGGTCTCTTCGTAAAACGGGTCGATGTTGGCGGTGTTCGGGTCCGGCATGAGCAGCATGTCGGACGCTTCGATGCCCTTCCAGCCGGCGATGGACGAGCCGTCGAAGGCATGGCCGGAGGTGAACTTGTCATCGTCGAAGTGCGACACGGGCACGGTGACGTGCTGCTCCTTGCCACGGGTGTCGGAGAAGCGGAAGTCAACAAACTTGACTTCGTTTTCCTTCACCATCTTCATCACGTCGGCGACGGTCTTGGCTGCCATCAGGTTCTCCTGTTCGATGGTTGTTGATCAATTGATGGGACACAGGAATGCAGTTTCTGTGCCAAAGCTGGTGCATGGCGCGGTCCCGCAAAGCCCGGCGATTGTCTACCATCTTGGGCGCTTTTCCCTACGGGGAGCTGTCACAGCTCCCCGCACAAAGCACCACAACAGTGCAAACCAACACAATGCACCGTCATAGTGCATTGTGTTATCGCACCAATTCGGGGCCAAGTTTGACCCCATGTGCCTGTAGGCCAGTGATGAGCTGGGCGTAGGCGACATCGACCGCACCGGGCTCGCCCTTGACGCCCAGGTCGATGTGGCGGCCGTACTGCGGGTGGTCGACGCTGGGCAGGCTGAACACCTTGATCCCCGGATGGTCGCGCTCTATGGTTTCCATCAGCGGCGTCAACGCAGCCTCCATCGCGCCGAAGACGATGACCGACTTCTCGACATAGGCCTGTTGCCGGAACAGGTGCTGGTAGTGGGTGTCCAGCACCCACTCCATCATCGGCCAGGCCATGACCGGAAAGCCGGGCACGAAGTGGACATCGCCCACGCTGAAGCCGGCGATCTTGTTGTACGGGTTGGGGATGATGGTCGCGCCCTTGGGGAACACACCCATGTTCAGTCGGTGGATGTTGTCGGGCCGGTCCGGTTCGTAAGGCGTACCCTGCTCACGCGCGATGTCCTGCATGCGCTCGCGGATCAGGGCCTCAGCTTCGCGGTGCAGCTCGAGCTCCGCGCCCAGGGCGCGGGCCGCGCATTGGCGGGTGTGGTCGTCGGGCGTGGCGCCGATGCCGCCGCAGGAAAACACCGGGCTGCCCGACGCGAAAGCACGCTGCAGCGTGGCCGTGATGCGTTCGGGCGAATCGCCCACGTAGTCGGCCCAGGCCAGCTGCAGCCCGCGCGCGGCGAGCAGCTCGATCAGCTTGGGCATGTGCTTGTCGGCGCGCTTGCCCGAGAGGATTTCGTCGCCGACGATGACCAGGCCGACGTCAGGGGATGGTGAGTGGGACATTCTCGATGGGGGGCAAGGTGGGAATGGGCCCGGGCGGCGCCGCGGGCGCTTCGGCGCGCAGCTTCTCCAGCGCCGCCAGGCAGTAGTGGGAGAACCAGAGCGAGGAGAAGGCAAACACCAGGGTGTAGATCCAGATCGCCACCGGTACCAGGATGACGAAGGCGGCGGCGAACAGCACGCCCGAGGCCCAGATCAGGCTGGGCGCGGCCCCCAGGTAGCCGGTGAGCACGCCCATGCCCAGCAAGGTCATGCGGTGGCGACGCATCAGCTCGCGCCGCTCGGTGGGGCTGGCGTGGTCGGCCAGCGCGTCAAAGGCCATCACCCGGTAGGTCAGCCAGCCCCAGATCAGCGGCGGCAGCACCAGGATCAGGGGCGGCACCAGCCACAGCGGCAAGGAGATGACCAGGGCGACCAGCGCCAGCAGGGTCGAGCCCAGCGACCAGGCGATCGCCCACAGCAGCGAGCCGCCCTTCTTGCGCTCCAGCGCCGGAAAGCGACGCTCGGCCACCAGCGACGCCAGCGCGGGCGCCATCAGCACGGCCACCAGCAACAGGCAGCCCACCACGATCAGCGGGGTCACGGCGAAGATCACGATCAGCGGCGCCACCACGGTCTTGAGGTTGCCCACACCCATGCCTTGCAGCCAGTTGCCGATGCTGCTGATCAGCGCCGAAGATTCCAGCCAGGCAAACACGCCGCCCACTGCCGTGTCCCAGTACAGCCAGCCCAGGCCCAGCGCCAGGGCCACCATCAGGATCAGCGGCAGAACCGACAAGGCGATCACCCGCGGATGCAGGCAGTAGGCCACCGCACGCCAGAAAGCATCGAGAAACAGGCTCATGGGCGCAGCATAGCGCGGCGCCGTGTCAGGCCTTGCCGAACAGGCGCTTGACGCCCAGCCATTGCTGCGACCAGAAGCCGCGGCCGTAGTCGCGGCCCTGTTCAACCTGGTCGCGCACGCCGGTCGGGTCGTAGCGCTGCTCGAAGTTGGCCGTGCCGAACAGGATGTCCCACCAGGGCAGCAGCACGCCGAAGTTATGCCCTCCCAGCGTGCCTTTGCCGTGCGTCTCGTGGCCAATGCCGATGCTGTGGTGCAGGCGGTGAAAGCGTGGGCTGATCCACAACCGCTCCCCCACCCGTCCGAAGCCCAGGCGCAGGTTGGCGTGCTGCAGGCTTTCGCTCAACTGCGTGATGGCGACGATGGCGACGAACTGGCCCGGCGCCACGCCCAGCAGCTGCGCCAGCAGCACCAGCAGGCTGTCGCGGATCAAGTCGTCGAGCAGGTGGTTGCGGTTGTCGCTCCACATCGTCATCTGGCGCTGCGAGTGGTGCAGCGAATGCAGGCTCCACCACAGGTTCAGCCCATGCTGGCCACGGTGGATCCAGTAGTCGGCCAGGTCGAACAGCAGCAGGTAGATCAGGAAGCTGGCCCAGGCCACGTCGGTCACGCCCGGCCAGAGCTGGTCGAGGTGGAAGGTGCCCAGGCCCTCCACCCGTGCCATGCCGAACAGCGCATCGAACAGCGGCTCGACCAGGAAGAACAGCGCCACCCGGAACAGCCCGAGCCGGTGGATCAGGGTGTAGAGCACGTCGGTGCGGATGGTGGCGCGGTCGGTCACCGCTTCCACCGGCCGCCAGCGCTGCAGCGGCCCGATCACCGCCAGCAGCACGGCGATCTGCAGCAGCCCTACCAGCAGCCAGCCGGTGGCGGTGTAGCCATCTTCCAGCAGCTGGCCCAGGCCCAGCGCGAACATCAGCGGCTGCACCGCGGTTTCAAACAGCCATTGCTGCGCGCCAGAGAAGGTGTTGTCCAGCCAATCCATGTCAGCGCGTCCCCCCGATCCAGCCGCTGTACGCCGGATGCTCGCGCAGCGTCCGGAAGCAAAAGCCCTTGTCCTTGAGTCCCACGATCAGCGGTTCCAGCACGGCCGGCGCCCAGGGGTCCTTGCGCGACCAGATGCCCAGGTGCGCCAGCAGGATGTCGCCGGCGCGGATGTCGCGCAAAGCCTTTTTGAGCAGCGCATCATTGCTGGAAGACTCGCTGGGCAGCTCGTCGCCCAGGAAGCCGGCCGGCGCCCAGCCCACGTGCGCATAGCCGCATGCCTTGGCGGCTGCGAGCAGGCTCGGCGAGGTCTTGCCGCCGGGCGCGCGGTACAGAGGCAAGGGTTTCTTGCCCGTGATGTCCTGCAGGCGCTGCGCCGCCTTGCCGATCTCGGTGCAGTACTGGCCTGCTGTCCATGTCGCCTCGACAGCGGCGTTCGGGCCGGCCGAGGGACGGACGCGAAAACGGGGTGGATCGCCGGCCACGTCGGCGCGCCAGTACGTGTGGTCCCAGGTGTGGGAAGCGAACTCGTGGCCCTCGGCTGCACGCGCCTTCCACCAGGGCGCCCAGTGCCCGCCCAGGCTGCCGTCGCCGGCCTTGGTGGGCTCGTTGGCGCCGAAGAAGGTGACAACAACCTGCTGGCGCTGCAGCACCTGGGCCACCAGGGGTGCCACTTCCATGTGGCCGGTGTCGAATGTCAGGTAGAGCGGCTTTTCGCAGGCGTTCTGGCCTGCAGCCCCCGTGGAATGGACGCAGCCCGCTACCAAAAGCGTAGCAAATGCCAGCTTCCGCAGGGCTTCAGCGCGGCGCGTGGTCCAGCGTCCAGACGCCATGGGGGGATTTCCCGACATTGACCTGCCGCACGATCTTCCGGGTCGCGGTGTCGATCACGGTCAGCTTCCTGGCCCAGCGCGAGCTCACCAGTAGCAGCTTGCCGTCAGCCAGCACCTCCATGCAGTCCGGGCCGCCAGGTGCGGCATAGGTGTCGACCAGTTCCAGGGTCTGCAGGTCGATCTTGCCGATGGTGTTGGCGACGCGGTTGCTGACGTAGACATGGCGCTTGTCGCCGGCGCCGCGGAAGGCATGGGCACCGGCGCCGGTCTTGATCGCCTTGACCAGTTTGGGCTCCTTGCCGCTGACGTCATAGACCTCCACCGTGTCGCCACCTGTCATGCCCACCAGCACCATGCGGTCGTCCGGCGTGCCGTACACGTCGGCCGGCAACGAACCGGTCTTCACGCGCCACTTCTGGGTCTGGCTGGCCAGGTCGATCGCCACCAGCTCGTCGCTGTCCTGCATCGAGACATAGGCGGTCGTGCTCTTGCTGTCGATCCAGATGTGGCTGGGCGTCTTGCCGGTGGCGACGCGCTTGGCCAGCTGGATGTTGCTGCCGTCCCAGCGGTAGATGTCGACGTGGTTCAGGCGGTTGGCCGCCGTGACGAACCACTTCATGTCGGGCGAGAAGCGCAGGTGGTAGGGGTCGAAGACGCCGCGCAGGGTGCGCTGGATGCCGGCCGTCTTGGGGTCGATGAAGGTCAGCGTGTCGCCCAGGGCATTGGCCACGATCACCGACTTCTCGTCGGGCGTCATGTACAGGTGGTGCGGCTCCTTGCCGGTGGGCAGGCGCTTGACCTCCTTCCACGTCACCGGATCGATCACGCTGACGCTGGCATCGAGCGAGTTGAGCACGAAGATCGGCGACGTCTGGGCCAGGGCGGCGTGGCAGAAAACGCAGAAAAGGGCTGCCGTCAAGGCAAGGCGACGCAATAAAAAGATCACAACAAGGCACTTCCAGGGGAATCGTCAAGTGTATCCGGCGCCCTGCGCTCCCCGTAACATCCGCGCATGGAAACCATCCTGGCAGACGGCGCGCGCCTCGAAGTTCAACGCCTGGCTGCCGGCGCCGGCCGACCGCTGGCGCCGCTGGTGTTCCTGCATGAAGGGCTGGGTTCGGTGGCGATGTGGCGCGACTGGCCGGCACGGCTGTGCCTGGAGACGGGCCGGCCGGGCATCGTCTACTCGCGGCGTGGCTATGGCCGCTCCGAGGCCGTTTCCGACGTGCGCGCCACCGGCCGGCTGCAGCCGGACTACATGCACCGCGAGGCACTGCAGGTGCTGCCGCAAGTGCTGGCGCAGCTGGGCATCGAAAAACCGGTCCTGGTGGGCCACTCCGACGGCGGCAGCATCGCCCTGCTCCACGCCTCGCGTTTCCCGGTGCAGGCCTGCGTGGTGATGGCCCCGCATGTCATCGTGGAGGACATGTCGGTCCAGGCCATCGCCCAGGCGCGCGACGCCTACGCCGGTGGGGGCTTGCGCGAGCGGCTGGCGCGCTACCACGCGGATGTAGACGGCGCGTTCTGGCAATGGAACGACATCTGGCTCAGCCCCGCCTTCCGCGACTTTGACATCCGCGCCGAGTGCCAGCACATCAGTACGCCGGTGCTGGCGATCCAGGGCCTGGATGACCCCTATGGCAGCCTGCGCCAGATCAGGGAGATCGCGCCGACGCTGGGGCGTTTCGAGATGGAGCCCATCGCCCAATGCGGCCACTCGCCCCACAAGGACCAGCCCGAGCGCACGACGGCGCGCATTGCCAGCTTCCTGGCCGCCGTCGGCTGATCAGGGCTGCAGAGCCGCCAGGTCGGCTGGCGTCAGCCAGCGCCACTGGCCGGGCGCCAGGTCGGTCGGCAGCGCCAGCGCGCCGATGCGCGAGCGGTGCAGGGTTTCGACCCGGTTGCCCACTGCCGCCAGCATGCGCTTGACCTGGTGGTATTTGCCCTCGGTCAGGGTCAGGCGCAGGCTGTGTTCGTCGGTCGCCTCGCAGGCGGCCGCCAGCACGGGCTTGGGGTCGTCGTCCAGCACCACGCCAGCCAGCAGCTTGTCCACCTGCTTGGCGTCGACCGGGTGCTTGGTCCCGACCTCATAGACCTTGGGCACGTGGTGGCGCGGCGAACTCATGCGGTGGATGAACTTGCCGTCATCCGTCAGCAGCAGCATGCCCGTGGTGTCCTGGTCGAGCCGGCCCACCGCCTGCACACCCTGGATCGGGCCCTTTTGCGGCCGCTGGCGCAGCGGCGCCGGCAGCAGGGTGTAGATACTCGGCCAGGTCGAAGGCTTTTGCGAACACTCCGTGCCGGCCGGCTTGTGCAGCAACACATAGGCCTTCTCGTGGTACGCCCAGGGAACGCCCTGGACGCTGAAACACAGGCCCAGCGCCTCAAACTCCGCCGAGGCGTCGGTGCAAACCTCGTCTGCCACGCTCACCCTGCCCTGCTGGACCAGACCGGCGCAGACCCGGCGCGTGCCGAAGCCCTGTGAATAAAGAATTTCCTGCAACTGCATGCGGGGAGTATCGCAAACGTCCGCCACGCGCAGGCTTGCAGCGGCCTCAGGCCGCCTGCCCAGGGTCAGCCGCGCGGCTGGCGGTTCTGGCGCTGCTCTCGCGGCGCTTCCTCGTCGCGCCGCAGAAATTTGCGTGCCTTGGGCTGGCTGGCGCGGTAGCTGCGGCGCTCGGCCTCGGCATCCGACGCGTCCAGGCCGGCGTACTTGTCGCGCCGGCTGACCGGGTGCTTTTCAGGGGATTGGTGCATGGCTCGTCCTCTTGGTCCTGCGTTTGGCAGCCGAGGGCCACCTCTGCGCAAAACGTAGTGGCCGCAGCGCGCGCCTGCCGTAGGACGAATTCCCGTGCGTGTAGGACAGCGGCGCTCAGCGCACTGCGGACGTCATCGCCAGCTGGCGCTCCAGGGGCGCCAGTTCCATGCCGACCGCATGGAGCTCGCTGTACAGGCTCTGGCGTGCCCAGATGTCGGGTTCGGCGCTGATGCGGGTGCGGATCTCATTGCGGCGCGCCTGCAAAGGTACGGCCTGGCTGATCAGATCAGCAACCTGCTCCGCCGTCAGCGTGGGCCGGGGCCGCGAACCGGCCGCCTGCCAGGTCCAGGCGTCGCCGATGGACGACACCGTGGAACAGCCCGCCGTCAGCGCGAGGGCCACGCAGCACAGTGCAACACGCATGAGTACTCCTGGAAAAAAGAAAGCCTGCCTATCGTAGCCCGGAAGAGCTTCAAAAGGCAGGCCGTCTGCGAGATGGTGGAGCTGGCGGGAATTGAACCCGCGTCCGCAAGCCTTTTTCGCACAGTTCTACATGTTTAGCCGTCTGATTTGGATCTCGCTTCCCCTAGCGCACAGCGGCACGCTCTAGAGGACGCCAGCAACCTATTTTCTCGTCCCGTGCCAAGTTACCCGACACGGAGCCAGCCTCTGAAATTATCTTTGCAGCCGGGAGCCCCTAGCTTGCGCTAAAGACCCCTTGCCCAGCCCAGAGGCCTGCTGTTGCAAAGCTCACCGGCAATTAAGCGGCGAGTGCGAAACGTTCGTCGTTTGCAGTTAGTTTGTTTGAATCTGTTTTACGAGCGCATTCAGCTCGACATGCCCTGCCGCGCGTCCGAACCCACGTCGAAACCAGTGCAGCCCCAGGAAGGCATAGTTTAAGCCCTGGCGGCCGATTGCAAGAGCGCCAGCAATTCAAGCGGTGAATCAATGTGGGCATGGGCGCCCCATTGCTGCGTGTCGGCGTTGCTGCCGAGGTAGCCATAGCTGGCCGCCACCGTGCCCATGCCAGCCGCCAGGCCAGCCACGATGTCCCGCTCGTCGTCGCCCACATACACGCAGCGTGCCGGATCCAGACGCAATTGCCTGGCGGCTTCCAGCAACGGGGCCGGATGCGGTTTGGCGTGCGGCGTGGTGTCGCCGCTGACCACCGTGCCGGCCGTGGCAAACAGCGGCATCTGCCGCGTCAGCGGCAGGGTGAAACGCTGCGACTTGTTGGTCACCACACCCCAGGCCAGGCCCAGGCTGTGCAGTTGCGCCAGCATCTGGGCAACGCCGTCGAAGGCATAGGTGCGCTCGGTCATGCAGTTCTCGTAGTTGACGAAGAACTCCTCGCGCATGGCCTCGTACTCGGGATGGTCAGGTTGCATGCCGAAGGCAATACCCAGCATGCCGCGGGCCCCGGCACCGGCCATCGGCCGGTACTGCTCCAGGGGCAGGGAAGCCATGCCGCGGCCGGTGCGCATGCGGTCGGCTGCCGCGCCCAGGTCGGGCGCACTGTCGATCAGGGTGCCGTCCAGGTCGAACAGCACGGCTTGCACATCCTTGAACATCAATTTTTTTGCGTCGAGATGAGGTAATTGACGCTGGTGTTGGCCGACAGCCAGTAGCGCTGCGTCAGCGGGTTGTATTCCATGCCTCGCGTCTGCCCCAGCTGCAGGCCCGCCTCGCGGCAATGCGCAGCCAGTTCGCTGGGCCGGATGAATTTGAGGTACTCGTGCGTGCCACGCGGCAGCATGTTGAGCAGGTACTCAGCGCCCACGATGGCAAACAGGAAGGCCTTGGGGTTGCGGCTGATGGTGGAAAAGAACACCCAGCCACCGGGCTTGACCAGGGTGGCACAGGCACGGACCACGGACGAAGGGTCGGGCACGTGTTCCAGCATTTCCATGCAGGTCACGGCATCGAAACTGCCGGGCTGCTCGGCCGACAGGGCTTCGGCGCTGACCTCGCGGTAGGTCACATTCGGTGTCTGCGCTTCGAGTGCATGCAGCTGGGCGACCCGCAAGGCCTTGGCGGCCAGGTCGATCCCCAGCACGTCAGCGCCCTTGCGGGCCATCGAATCGGACAGGATGCCGCCGCCGCAGCCGACGTCCAGGACGCGCTTGCCGGCCAGCGGCATTTGCGAACCTATCCAGTCCAAGCGCAGCGGGTTGATCTGGTGCAGCGGCCGGAACTCGCTGTCGGGGTCCCACCAGCGGTGGGCCAGTTCCGAGAACTTGGCCAGTTCGGCCGGGTCGGCGTTGACGGCAGGGGTGTCGGTCATGGACGTCATTTTCGCGGAGCCAATGAAAAAAGCCCCGTTGCCGGGGCTTTTTTCGGGCAATCCTTGCGGATTACTTGGTGGCGCGGGTACCGACCACTTCGATTTCCACGCGGCGGTTCTTGGCGCGGCCTTCGCTGGTCTTGTTGTCAGCGACAGGTTGCTTCTCGCCCTTGCCTTCGGTGTACACGCGGTTCTTCTCGATGCCCTTGGACACGAGGTAGGCCTTGACCGATTCAGCGCGCTGGACCGACAGCTTCTGGTTGTAGGCGTCAGAACCGACGGAGTCGGTGTGGCCGACGCCGATGATCACTTCCAGGTTGATGTCCTTGACCTTGCCGACCAGATCGTCGAGCTTGGCCTTGCCTTCGGGCTTGAGGACAGACTTGTCGAAGTCGAAGAAGGCGTCAGCAGCGTAGGTCACCTTGGTGGCTGCGGGCGGCTGAGGGGCGGCGGGAGCCGGGGCCGGGGCCGGGGCCGGGGCGACAACAGGAGCCGGAGCCTGAGCGACCAGAGCGCCATCGCAACCCTTGGCGGCAGTGGCAGGCGTCCAGTTGGAATTGCGCCAGCACAGTTCGTTCGTGCCGTTCTTCCAGACGTATTCGCCGGTGCCGTTGACCCAGTTGTCGATACGGGTGCCACCATCGGCTGCGGTCACGCGGGTTTGTGCGCCCGCAGCAGTTGCCAGCGCAGCGGAGGCAATCAACAGCGCCACTTTGTTCAGTTTCTTCATGGTTCTCCTCTTGGGGAAAAAGCCGCAGCTGCGCTGCGTTAAACATTACGATTAAGGTGACCATCACCGAAAACGTCAAAGTTATTGTGCCACACGTCCTTACACAAGCAATGGGTACCGGGTGCAAGCAACGTAGGACAAAACCTAATTAGGGAGGAATGTTGCTGGTGCGCGACAGGCAAGGCTTGCCCGTAAAATCCGGACTCCGCGCGCCTCAATCCTCCTCATGACCCAATTCGCCAAAGAAACCCTGCCCATCAGTCTTGAAGAGGAAATGCGGCGCAGCTACCTCGATTACGCGATGAGCGTGATCGTGGGACGCGCCCTTCCCGACGCCCGGGACGGCCTCAAGCCGGTACACCGCCGCGTGCTCTTCGCGATGCACGAACTCAATAACGACTGGAACCGGCCGTACAAGAAGTCGGCCCGTATCGTCGGCGACGTGATCGGTAAATACCACCCGCACGGCGACCAGTCGGTCTACGACACCATCGTGCGGCTGGCGCAGGACTTCTCCATGCGCCACATGCTGGTGGACGGCCAGGGCAACTTCGGCTCGGTCGATGGCGACAACGCCGCGGCCATGCGGTACACCGAAATCCGGCTGTCCAAGATCGCCCACGAGATGATCGCGGACATCGACAAGGAAACCGTCGATTTCCAGGACAACTACGACGGCTCCGAGAGAGAGCCGGCGGTCCTGCCCAGCAAGCTGCCCAACCTGCTGGTCAACGGCTCGGGCGGCATCGCGGTGGGCATGGCCACCAACATCCCGCCGCACAACCTCAATGAAGTGGTCGATGCCTGCCTGCACATGCTGCGCAACCCGGAAGCGACCATCGACGAGCTGATGGAGATCATCCCGGCGCCCGACTTCCCCACCGCCGGCATCATCTACGGCATCAACGGCGTCAAGGACGGCTACCGCACCGGCCGCGGCAAGGTGGTGATGCGGGCCAAGTGCCACTTCGAGGACATCGACAAGGGCGCCCGCCAGGCCATCATCGTCGACGAGCTGCCCTACCAGGTGAACAAGAAGACCCTGCAGGAGCGCATGGCCGAGCTCGTCAACGAGAAGAAGATCGAGGGCATCAGCCACATCCAGGACGAGAGCGACAAGTCCGGCATGCGCCTGGTGATCGAGCTCAAGCGCGGCGAAGTGCCCGAGGTGGTGCTCAACAACCTGTACAAGCAGACCCAGCTGCAGGACACCTTCGGCATCAACATGGTGGCCCTGATCGACGGCCAGCCGCGCCTGTGCAACCTGAAGATGCTGATCCAGGTCTTCCTGGAGCACCGACGCGAAGTGGTGACGCGCCGCACGGTATTCACGCTGCGCAAGGCGCGCGAACGCGGCCACGTGCTCGAAGGCCTGGCCGTCGCACTGGCCAACATCGACGAGTTCATCCGCATCATCCGCGAGTCGCCCACCCCGCCGGTGGCCAAGGCCGAGCTGATGACGCGGCCCTGGGACAGCAAGCTGGTGCGCGAGATGCTCACCCGCGCCCGCACCGATGGCGGCGTGGTCAACGCCGACGACTACCGGCCCGATGGCCTGGAGCGCACATACGGCATGGGCAGCGACGGCCTGTACCGCCTGTCCGATACCCAGGCCCAGGAAATCCTGCAGATGCGCCTGCAGCGCCTGACTGGCCTGGAGCAGGACAAGATCGTCGCCGAGTACAAGGAAGTGATGGGCGAGATCGAGGACCTGCTGGACATCCTGGCCAAGCCCGAGCGCGTCGGCGCCATCATCGGCGACGAGCTGAGCACGATCAAGCAGGAGTTCGGCCAGACCAAACTGGGCGCGCGCCGCAGCCTGGTGGAGCACAACGCCCAGGACCTGGCGACCGAAGACCTGATCACGCCCACCGACATGGTGGTCACGCTCAGCCATTCGGGCTACATCAAGAGCCAGCCTTTGTCCGAATACCGGGCGCAAAAGCGCGGCGGCCGCGGCAAGCAGGCCACGGCGACCAAGGAAGACGACTGGGTCGACCAGCTGTTCATCGCCAACACGCACGACTGGATCCTGTGCTTTTCCAACCGCGGCCGCCTGTACTGGCTCAAGGTCTGGGAAGTCCCCGCCGGCTCGCGGGGCTCGCGCGGCCGGCCCATCGTCAACATGTTCCCGCTGCAGGACGGCGAGAAGATCAACGTGGTGCTGCCACTGACCGGCGACACCCGCAGCTTCCCGGCCGACCACTTCATCTTCATGGGCACCTCCATGGGCACGGTCAAGAAGACCGCACTGGACGAGTTCAACAATCCGCGCAAGGGCGGCATCATCGCCGTCAACCTCGATGAGGGCGACTACCTGATCGGCGCGGCGCTGACCGACGGCAAGCACGATGTGATGCTGTTCTCCGACGGCGGCAAGGCTGTGCGCTTCGACGAGAACGACGTGCGCGTACTGGGCCGCAACACGCGCGGCGTGCGCGGCATGGACCTGCCCGAAGGCCAGTCGGTCATCGCCATGCTGGTGGCCGAGGACGAACAGCAAAGCGTGCTCACCGCCACCGTCAACGGCTATGGCAAGCGCACGCCGATCTCCGAATACACCCGCCACGGCCGCGGCACCAAGGGCATGATCGCCATCCAGCAAAGCGAGCGCAACGGCAAGGTCGTGGCCGCCACCCTGGTGCACGCCGACGACGAGATCATGCTGATCACCGACAAGGGCGTGCTGGTGCGCACCCGTGTCAGCGAGATCCGCGAACTCGGCCGCGCCACCCAGGGCGTGACCCTGATCGGCCTGGACGAGGGCTCCAAACTCAGCGGGCTGCAGCGCATCGTGGAAAATGATGCGCAGGCAGCCGAGGGCGACCCCGAGAACGGCGAAGCCGCCGGCGACACGCCCGGCGCCGCAGGCAGCTGATCAGCTACTTTTTTCATAGCGCCTCAAGCCCATTGGACGGGGGCTTGAGGCTTATTTGATGGGCAACATGGGTAAGAACCTGGCGCAACTGCGGACCGAAATCGACGCCGCGGACCGTGAGCTGCTGCGCGTGCTGAACCAGCGCGCTGCACTGGCCAATGAAGTGGGCGAAGTCAAGCGCGCGGAAGGCTCGCCGGTGTTCCGGCCCGAGCGCGAAGCGCAGGTCATCAACGGATTGCAGGCGGCCAACCCCGGCCCGCTCAAGGCCGCCAACGTCGCCACCATCTGGCGCGAAATCATGTCGGCCTGCCGCGCCCTGGAGGCCCCGCAGCGCGTGGCCTACCTGGGCCCGGCCGGCACCTTCAGCGAGCAGGCGGCGCTGCAGTTCTTCGGCTCCAGCATCGAGCACGTGCCCTGCGTCAATTTCGACGAGGTCTTCCATGCGGCCACGGCCGGCACAGCCGACTTCGGCGTGGTGCCGGTGGAGAACAACACCGAGGGCGTGGTGACGCGCTCGCTCGACCTGCTGCTGGGCTCGCCTCTGCACATCGTCGGCGAGGTCAGCCTGCTGGTGCGCCACCACCTGCTGCGCCTGAGCGATTCGCTCGAAGGCATCGAGGTGGTGCTGGCCCATCCGCAGGCGCTGGCGCAATGCCAGGGCTGGCTGGCCAAGCACCTGCCCAAGGCCGAGCGCCGCGCCGTCTCCAGCAACGCCGAGGGCGCGCGCCTGGCAGCGGGCAACCCGGCCTGGGCCGGCATCGCCAGCGAACGCGCCGGCAGCGAGTTCGGCCTGCACACGGTGGTCCAGGCCATCCAGGACGACGCCTTCAACCGCACCCGTTTCGCCGTCGTCTGCCTGCCCCAGGTGCTGGCCGCGCCGCAGGCCTCGGGCAGCGACTGCGTCAGCCTGGTGGTCTCGGTGCCCAACAAGCCCGGCGCGGTCCACGACATCCTGGTGCCGCTCAAGCAGCACGGCGTGTCGATGACGCGCTTCGAATCCCGCCCGGCCCGTTCGGGCCAGTGGGAATACTATTTCTACATCGACATCCAGGGCCATCCTTCGCAGCCGCATGTGGCGGCGGCGCTGGCCGACCTGCGGGGGCTTTGCGCCTTCTACAAGGTGCTCGGTACCTATCCGGTGGGCGAATAAAGCATGTTCGAGCAACTTGGTCTGATCGGCTGCGGCCTGATGGGCGGCTCCTTCGCGCTGGCGCTCAAGCGCGCCGGCCTGGTCAAGCGCGTGGTCGGCTACAGCAAGTCGCCCTCGACCACCGAGCGCGCGCGCCAGATGGGCGTGATCGACGTCGAGGCGCCCTCGGCCCTGCTGGCCGTGTCGGGTGCCGACATCGTGCTGCTGGCCGTGCCGGTGGCCGCCACCGAGGCCACCCTCAAGGCCATCAAGCACCTGGTCAGCAAGGACATGCTGATCATGGACGTGGGCTCGACCAAGCGCGACGTGGTCGACGCCAGCCGCCGCGTGCTGCGCGAGCACGTGGGCTCCTTCGTGCCCTGCCACCCCATCACCGGCAAGGAAGTCTCGGGCGTGGAACACGCCGACGCCGACCTGTATGGCGGCCGCCAGGTCATCCTCACACCGATCGAGCGGACCCAGGTGGTGCAGCTGAACAAGGCCACCGCACTGTGGGAGGCACTGGGCTGCAATGTGCTCAAGATGTCGCCGGAGGCGCACGATGCCGCCTTCGCCGCCGTCAGCCACCTGCCGCACCTGATTTCCTTCGCGCTCATGAACAGCATCACCAGCCAGGCCCAGGGCAAGGACTTCCTGTCGCTAGCCGGCCCGGGCTTTCGCGACTTCACCCGCATCGCCGCCAGCGACCCCAAGATGTGGCGGGACGTGCTGATGGCCAACCGCCAGGAACTGCTGGCCCAGGCCGAGGTGTTCCGGCGCAGCCTGCAGGCGCTGGAGACCATGATCGACAAGGGCAATGCCGAGGCGCTGGAAAGTCTGATCGAGCACGCCAGCCAGACCCGCGCCCACTGGCGCATGGGCGCGAAAAAGGGATGAGTTCCCGCGCGAGGCCCCATGTTCGCCACTGAGTTCCTGGATCTTGCGCCGCTGGCGTCCGCCGGCGGCACGGTGGTGCTGCCCGGCTCCAAGAGCATCTCCAACCGGGTGCTGCTGCTGGCCGCGCTCAGCGGCGGCACAACCACGGTCCACGACCTGCTGGACTCCGACGACACCCGCGTGATGCTCGATGCGCTGCGCGCGCTGGGCTGCGGCGTGCGCCAGGACGGCGCCCTGGTCGAGATCACCGGCCTGGGCGGCACGCCCCCCAATGCACCGGCCAAGCTGTTCCTGGGCAATGCCGGCACCGCCATGCGGCCGCTGGCCGCCGCCCTGGCCGTGCTGGGCGGCGACTTCGAATTGAGCGGCGTGGCACGCATGCACGAGCGGCCCATAGCCGACCTGGTCGACGCCCTGCGCCAGTTGGGCTGCAGCATCGATTACCTGGGCAACGACGGTTACCCGCCGCTGCGCATCGGCCGCCCTGCCCTGCGGCTGGACCAGCCCATCGCGGTGCGCGGCGACGTCTCCAGCCAGTTCCTCACCGCCTTGCTGCTGGCCCTGCCCCTGGTGGCGAAGCAGGACGTGGGGATCGAGGTGGTCGGCGAGCTGATCTCCAAGCCCTACATCGAGATCACGCTGAACCTGCTGCAGCGCTTTGGCATCGCCGTGCGGCGCGAAGGCTGGCAGCGCTTCACCATTGCGGCCGGCAGCAGCTACCAGTCGCCCGGCAGCATCCACGTCGAGGCCGACGCCTCGTCTGCTAGCTATTTCATAGCGCTCGGAGCCCTGGCAGCGGGTGCTCCAGGCCGAAATGGCATCCGGATCGAGGGTGTGGGCGAGACCTCCATCCAGGGCGACATCCGCTTCGTGGAAGCGGCCCGCCAGATGGGCGCGCTGGTCAGCGGTGGCCCCAACTGGCTGGAGATCCGGCGCGGCGCCTGGCCCCTCAAAGCCATCGACCTGGACTGCAACCACATCCCCGACGCCGCCATGACACTGGCGGTGATGGCCTTGTACGCCGACGGCCCCAGCACGCTGCGCAACATCGCCAGCTGGCGCGTCAAGGAAACCGACCGGCTCGCCGCCATGGCCACCGAGCTGCGCAAGCTCGGCGCCACGGTGGAGGAAGGCGCGGACTTCCTGCGCGTCACGCCGCCCCTGGCATGGACGGCTGGCTGTATCCACACCTACGACGACCACCGTGTCGCCATGTGCTTCTCGCTGGTCGCCTTCAACCCGGCCGGCCTGCCGGTGCGCATCGAAGACCCCAAGTGCGTGGCCAAGACCTTCCCGGACTACTTCGAGGCCCTGTTCTCTGTGGTCCAGACACCAGCGACCCGCATCCCGGTCATCTGCGTGGACGGCCCCACCGCGTCGGGCAAGGGCACGCTGGCCTCCGAGCTGGCACACCGGCTGGGCTACCACTACCTGGACTCCGGCGCGCTCTACCGCATCACCGCCCTGGCGGCCCTGCGCGCCGGCCTGGCGCTGGATACCACTGATGAGCAGGCCGTCGCCAGCCTGGCCCGGTCCCTGCCGGTGCGCTTCCTTGGTGGCCAGGTGCTGCTGGACGGCGAGGATGTGGGCGCGGCGATCCGCACCGAGGAAGCGGGCATGAACGCCTCCCGGGTCTCGGCCCTGCCGGCCGTGCGCACTGCCCTGGTCGCCCTGCAGCACAGCTTCCGGCAACTGCCCGGCCTGGTGGCCGACGGCCGCGACATGGGCACAGTGATCTTCCCGGACGCGCCACTCAAGATCTACCTCACGGCGAGCGCCGCCCAGCGCGCGCAAAGACGCTATAAGCAGTTGATTTCAAAGGGTATTTCGACTACAATCGACGCTCTTCGCGCTGACCTTGAGGCCAGGGATGCCAGGGACATGTCCCGCAGCACCGCCCCCTTGAAGCCCGCGCAAGACGCCCTCCTGCTGGATAACTCCGGCCAAACGGTTGAAGAATCGGTTGGCCAGGTGCTCCGGTGGTGGGAGGGCAAACAGGTTTTCAAGTCCGCTTGAAGATCTGACTGGCCCACACAGCCCCTCTCGCGCGTCAGCGCCCAGGCCGTGTGGATCGACAACCTAACCGCGGTGCCAAGCCGCACAACGCCGTCACAGCCTTAGAAACATTCGCAATAGTGCGGATGGAAACCTGTCGACGTGCAAGGAAACCCAATGTCTGAATCTTTTGCCGCCCTTTTTGAAGAATCGTTGCAACGCTCCGAAATGCGTACCGGCGAGGTCATCACCGCCGAAGTCGTTCGCATCGAACACAGCTTCGTCGTCGTCAACGCCGGACTCAAGTCCGAAGCCTATGTGCCGATCGACGAGTTCAAGAACGACAAGGGCGAGATCGAAGTCCAGGTCGGCGACTTCGTCTCGGTGGCCATCGACGCCATCGAAAACGGCTACGGCGACACCATCCTGTCGCGCGACAAGGCCAAGCGCCTGGCGTCCTGGATGAGCCTGGAAAAGGCCCTGGAGTCCGGCGAGTTCGTCACCGGCACCACCTCCGGCAAGGTCAAGGGCGGCCTGACCGTCCTGGTCAACGGCATCCGCGCCTTCCTGCCCGGCTCGCTGATCGACACGCGTCCGATCAAGGACCTGACGCCTTACGAGAACAAGACCCTGGAATTCAAGGTCATCAAGCTGGACCGCAAGCGCAACAACGTGGTGCTGAGCCGCCGCGCCGTTGTCGAAGCCTCGATGGGCGAAGAGCGCGCCAAGCTGATGGAAACCCTCAAGGAAGGCTCCGTCGTGCGCGGCGTCGTCAAGAACATCACCGAATACGGTGCGTTCGTTGACCTGGGCGGCATCGATGGCCTGCTGCACATCACCGACATGGCCTGGCGCCGTGTCCGCCACCCGAGCGAAGTGGTGCAAGCCGGTCAGGAAATCACCGCCAAGATCCTCAAGTTCGACACCGAAAAGAACCGCGTCTCGCTGGGTCTCAAGCAGATGGGCGACGATCCCTGGATGGGCGTCAACCGCCGCTACCCGCAAGGCACGCGCATGTTCGGCAAGATCACCAACATCGCCGACTACGGCGCGTTCGTGGAACTCGAGCCCGGCATCGAAGGCCTGGTGCACGTCTCCGAAATGGACTGGACCAACAAGAACGTCGCTCCTTCGAAGATCGTCTCCCTGGGTGACGAAGTCGAAGTCATGGTCCTGGAAATCGACGAAGACAAGCGCCGCATCTCCCTGGGCATGAAGCAATGCAAGGCCAACCCCTGGCAGGAATTCGCGCAAAACACCAAGCGCGGCGACCGCGTCAAGGGCCCGATCAAGTCGATCACCGACTTCGGCGTGTTCGTCGGCCTGGCAGCAGGCATCGACGGCCTGGTGCACCTGTCCGACCTGTCCTGGAACGAAACCGGCGAAGCCGCCGTGCGCAACTACAAGAAGGGCCAGGAAGTCGATGCCATCGTGTTGGCCGTCGACGTGGACCGCGAGCGCATCTCCCTGGGCATCAAGCAGTTGGACGGCGACCCGTTTGCCACCTTCACCTCGGTGCATGACAAGGGCGCGATCGTTTCCGGCAAGGTCAAGACCGTCGACGCCAAGGGCGCCGAGATCGACCTGGGCGAAGACATCATCGGCTACCTGCGCGCCTCGGAAATCTCCCGCGACCGCGTGGAAGACGCCCGCAACGTGCTCAAGGAAGGCGACGAAGTCTCGGCCGTGGTGGTCAACGTCGACCGCAAGACGCGCAACATCCAGCTGTCGATCAAGGCCAAGGACATGGCCGACGAGCAAGGCGCGATGGCCAACCTGAGCCAGCAGTCGTCGCGTGAAAACGCCGGCACGACCAGCCTGGGCGCCCTGCTGCGCGCCAAGCTGGACAACAGCGAAAAGTAAAGCCAAGGACACGGCAGGACGCAAGTTCTGCCGTGTTTTGTCGCTTCCTCCATGACCCGATCCGATCTCGTCGAAGAACTGGCAGCACGCTTTGGCCAGCTCACGCACCGCGACGCCGAATACGCCGTCAAGACCATTCTTGACGCGATGGGCGAAGCACTGGTGCGCGGGCACCGCATCGAGATCCGCGGCTTCGGCAGCTTCTCGATCAACCGGCGGCCGCCGCGCATGGGGCGCAACCCCCGTTCCGGCGAAAGCGTGCAGATTCCGGAAAAGCGCGTCCCCCACTTCAAGCCGGGCAAGGCCCTGCGCGAGGCAGTGGACAGGCGCACGGCCGAAATCGAGGCCGGGTCCACACCGGCGTGACCGCTAAAATCGGCTCCTCCACCTGGGGATGCCGTTGAAATACCTCATGTGGCTGCTCAAGGCAGCCATTTTTTTTACCCTGTTCGCATTCGCCCTGAACAACCAGCAGGACGCCACCGTGCACTTTTTCTTTGGCACGCAATGGCGCGCGCCATTGGTGCTGGTGGTGCTGTCGGCGTTCGCCCTGGGCCTGGCCATAGGCGCCCTGGGCATGGTGCCGCGCTGGCTGCAGCAGCGCGCCGCCGCCAAGCGGCGCAGGCGCGGCCTGTCCACCCTGACGGCGGACGACCCGGCCAGCACCCACCATGGACTTTGATCTCAGCTGGGTCCTGTGGGGCCTGCCCATCGCCTTCGTGTTGGGCTGGCTGGCCTCGCGGCTGGACCTGCGCCAGCTGCGCATCGAGAACCGCCAGGCGCCCAAGGCCTATTTCCGCGGCCTCAATTTCCTGCTCAACGAGCAGCAGGACAAGGCCATCGACGCCTTCATCGAGGCGGTGCAGAACGACCCCGACACCTCCGAGCTGCACTTCGCCCTGGGCAACCTGTTTCGCCGGCGCGGCGAATACGAGCGGGCCGTGCGCGTGCACGAGCACCTGCTGTCGCGCGCCGACTTGAGCCGCGAGGACCGCGACCGCGCCCAGCACGCGCTGGCACTGGACTTCCTCAAGGCCGGCCTTCTCGACCGCGCCGAGGACGCCCTGCGCAAGCTTGACGGCACCAGCTTCGAGGGCGAGGCCTTGCTGGCCCTGTTGGCCATCTACGAGCGCTCGCGTGACTGGCCGCAGGCCTCGGTCATCGCCGCCCGCCTGGAGGCTTTGGGCCAGGGCGACTTCAACGGCCGCCGCGCCCATTACCTGTGCGAGCAGGCCGCCCAGGCTTCGGGCGAGCCCGCGGCGCAGCTGCTGCGCGAAGCCATGCGCATCGCCCCGACAGCGGCGCGGCCAGCCCTGGACATGGCGGCCTGGCAGCGTGGCGCCGGCGACCAGCTGGCCGCCTTCGAGACCCTGCGCGCCCTGGCCGCGGCCGCACCGGTCGCCTTGCCGCTGGCGGCCCGGCCACTGGCCGAGAGCGCCCTGGCCAGCGGCCGCCAGGACCAGGCCAGGCAAATCCTGCAGGCCAGCTACGACGCCCTGCCCTCGCTGGACGTGCTCGACGGCATCGCCGCCCTGGAAACCGATGCCGCCGCGCAGCGCGACTGGTATGTGCGCCACCTGCAGCGCGAGCCCTCCCTGGTGGCCGCCGCCAAGTGGATCGCCGGCGAGAAGCTCGAACACGAGCAGTTCCATCCCCAGGTGCAGCGCGCGCTCGACCACGCCGTCAAGCCGCTGACCCGCTACCGCTGCGCCGCCTGCGGCTTCGAGGCGCGCCAGCATTTCTGGCACTGCCCGGGCTGCCAGTCCTGGGACAGCTATCCCCCGAGGCGAGTCGAAGAACTATGACCCTGTCCAAACAACAACTCGCCAACGCCCACGTGCTGGTGGTCGGCGACGCCATGCTGGACCGCTACTGGCACGGCGCGGTCGACCGCATCTCGCCCGAGGCGCCGGTGCCGGTGGTGCGCATCACGCGCGAAGAAGAGCGCATCGGCGGCGCCGCCAACGTGGCCTATAACGTCGCCTCACTGGGCGCGCGCGCCAGTTTCCTGGGCGTGGTGGGCGACGACGAGGCCAGCCACAAGCTCGAGCAGTTGCTGCTGGGCACCGGCATCGCCACCCACCTCAAGCGCGACCCGGGCCTCAAGACCACGGTCAAGCTGCGCGTGATCGGCCGCCAGCAGCAGCTGCTGCGCATGGACTTCGAGAACGAGCCCGACCACGAGGCCCTGGCGCTGCAAAACGAAAGCTTCGCTGCCCTGGTTCCGGCCCACCAGGCCGTGCTGTTCTCCGATTACGGCAAGGGCGGCCTGGCCCACGTGGGCACCATGATCGCGGCGGCCCGCGCCGCCGGCAAGGCTGTGCTGATCGATCCCAAGGGCTCGGACTATTCGCGCTATGCCGGCGCCAGCGTCATTACGCCCAACCGCGCCGAGCTGCAGCAGGTGGTGGGCGCCTGGCGCAGCGAGGCCGAACTGCACGAGAAGGCGCAGAACCTGCGCCAGTCCCTGCGGCTGGACGCCGTGCTGGTCACGCGCAGCGAGGACGGCATGACGCTGTTCGACGCGCAGGGCCACTCGCATGTGCAGGCCCAGGCGCGCGAGGTCTTCGACGTCACCGGCGCCGGCGACACCGTCATTGCCACCTTGGCAGCCCTGGTGGCCGCCGGACTGCCACTGCGTGACGCCATGCCCCTTGCCAACAAGGCCGGCGGCATCGTGGTGGGCAAGTTCGGCACCGCCACCGTCTCCTACGAGGAACTGTTCACATGACCAGAGTCGTCGTCACCGGCGCCGCCGGTTTTATCGGCAGCAACATCGTCAAGGGCCTGAACGAGCGCGGCATCGACGACATCATCGCGGTGGACGACCTGCGCCAGGGCGACAAGTTCCGCAACCTGGCCGACCTGCAGATCGCCGACTACGTGGATGCGGACAGGTTCTACGGCCTGTTCGCCCAGAACCACTATGGCCGCGTCGACACGGTCTTCCACGAGGGCGCCTGCAGCGACACCATGGAGACCGACGGCAAGTACATGATGGAGAACAACTACAGCCTGTCCGTCGGCCTGTTCAACGCCTGCCGCGAACGTGCCACGCGCCTGCTCTACGCTTCGTCGGCCGCCACCTATGGCGGCTCCGACAGCTTCCGCGAAGAGCCCGCCTGCGAGCAGCCCCTGAACGTCTACGGCTGGAGCAAGCTGCTGTTCGACCAGAAGATGCGACGCGAGCTGGGGCCCCAGTTCACGGGCGCCAAGCACCAGGTGGCGGGCTTTCGCTACTTCAATGTCTATGGTCCGCGCGAGCAGCACAAGGGCCGCATGGCCAGCGTGGCCTTCCACCAGTTCAACCAGTTTCGTGAGCTGGGCAAGGTCAAGCTGTTCGGCGAGTATGGCGGCTATGGCCCCGGCCAGCAGATGCGCGACTTCGTCTTCGTCGACGACGTGGTGGCCGTCAACCTCTGGTTCTTCGACAACCCGCAGGCGCGCGGCATCTTCAATCTGGGTTCGGGCCGGGCCCAACCCTTCAACGACGTTGCCACCGCCGTGGTCAACGCGCTGCGTGCACCTGGCAGCAGCGCGCTGGACACGGCAGCGGCCGCCGCCCAGGGCCTGATCGACTACATCCCCTTCCCCGATGCCTTGCGCGGCAAGTACCAGAGCTACACCCAGGCCGATCTGACGGCGCTGCGGGCGGTCGGTTGTGAGCACGTGTTTGCCGACGTCACAAGCGGTGTGACGCGCTACATGGAAGAACTCCTGCGCAAGGTCTAGGGATCTGCACGGTCAACCGCCGGCGCGGCCCTGCCGTTATGGCAGGGCCCGGTGCCAACAGGCGCCGGCTCTCAACCCACTGAGGAGACCCCATGCTCAAGAAGATTCTGGCCGTGCTGGTGATGCTGTATGCAGCCGTGGCGATGGCCGCTGTCGATGTGAACAAGGCCAGCGAGGCCGAACTCGATGGCGTCAAGGGCATCGGTCCCGTGACCTCCAAGCTGATCCTGTCCGAGCGCAAGAAGAGCGAGTTCAAGAGCTGGGAAGACTTCATCGCCCGCGTCAAGGGCGTCGGCGACGCCAAAGCCACCCAGCTGTCGGCCGAAGGCCTGACGGTCAATGGCAGCCTCTACAAGGCCACTGCCGCCAAGAAGGAAGACAAGCAGGCCGATGCCGCCAAATCGGCTGCTGCCGCTGCCGCCAAGCCCGCGGCAGCAGCGGCGCCCGCCGCATCGGCAGCCAAGCCTGCTGCCAGCGCCAAGAAGTAAGCGCCGCCGCACGGCGCAAAGCCCGCTCCGGCGGGCTTTTTCTTTGGAGAATCGGCCTGTAGCCCCCGTCCCATGGACCTGAGATGCTACTGAATCAATAGCGACTCAAAGCAGGGCAACGAGATCGGTGACCCCCGGGTCGATACCGGCCTGCATCAGCAAGGTCGTGACCTGGCCGCGGTGGTGCGCCTGGTGGTTGAAGAAATGCGTCAGCGCCTTCCAGGCCGCGTGTTCGCGCTGCACGCCCTTGGTGTTGGCGTAGCGCATGGTGCTCACGGGAAAGTCCGCCGCCATCTCCTGGGTCCAGGCCTCGATGGCCTCATCGAGCGCGGCGCGTGTGCGGCGCAGGTCCGCCCAGTCCGGGTGCAGGTCGCTGGTGTAGTCCGATCCCGGCGGCAGGGCCACCAGTTGCGCGGGCAACGCGGCAAACACCACGCCCTGGCGGGTGAAGCGCTCCAGCCACATCTTGTCGGCCAGCACCAGATGGGTCAGAGTCTGGTGCAGGCTGCCGAAGAAAGCGCCGCGGTCGCGCTTGCGCTCTGCGTCATTGAGTTGCTCGCAGGCGTCGTACAACCGCTGGTTGAACCAGCGGTTGTAGCGCGCCAGGAAACGGTAGTTGTCGCGCAATGCTTCGTCCATGGGTCGTTCTCCTGCTACTGCGGCTTGCCGTAACCGCCGCCGCCGGGTGTGTGGATCTCGAACCAGTCGCCGGCATGCATCTGCGCCTGGCCGATGTGGGCCAGTTCCTCGACGCTGCCGTCGGCGCGCACCACCCGGTTGATGCCGACCGCACCCGGCTGGCCGCCGGCCATGCCGAAAGCGCCGTGGATGCGGCCATTGGACAGGATGCTGGCCGTCATGTCCTCCAGGAAGCGCACGCGCCGGATGCCGCCGTTGCCGCCGCTCCACTGGCCGGCGCCGCCCGAGCCCTCGCGGATGGCGTAGCTGTCCAGCCGCACCGGGAAGCGGAACTCCAGCACCTCGGGGTCGGTCAGGCGCGAGTTGGTCATGTGGGTCTGCACCACGCTGGTCCCGTTGAATCCTTCGCCTGCACCCGCGCCACCCGAGATGGTCTCGTAGTACTGGTGGCGCGCGTTGCCGAAGGTGAAGTTGTTCATGGTGCACTGGCTGGCCGCCATCACGCCCAGCGCGCCGTACAGCGCGTTGGTGATGCAGGTCGATGTCTCCACATTGCCCGCCACCACCGAGGCCGGCGCATTGGGATTCAACATCGATCCCGGCGGGATGATGACCTTCAGCGGCTTCAGGCACCCGGCGTTGAGCGGGATGTCGTCGTCCACCAGGGTGCGAAAGACGTAGAGCACGGCCGCCATGCACACGGCGGTGGGCGCGTTGAAGTTATTGCTTTGCTGGGCCGAGGTGCCCGTGAAGTCGATCTCGGCGCTGCGGCCGGCGGCATCGACCCGGATCGCCACCTGGATCTGGGCGCCGTTGTCCAACGGCAGGGTGAAGTCGCCATCCTTCAACTTCGTGATGACGCGGCGCACCGACTCCTCGGCGTTGTCCTGCACATGGCCCATGTAGGCCTGCACCACGGGCAGGCCGAACTGCGCCACCATCTTGCGCAGCTCCTGCACGCCCTTCTCGTTGGCGGCGAGCTGTGCCTTCAGGTCGGCCATGTTCTGCTGCGGGTTGCGGCTCGGATACTCGCCGCTGGCCAGCAGGTCCAGCATGGCCTGCTCGCGCAGCACGCCGCGCTCGACCAGCTTGACGTTGTTGATCTGCACGCCCTCCTGCTCGATGCGCGTCGAAAACGGCGGCATGGAGCCCGGCGTGATGCCGCCGATGTCCGCGTGGTGTCCCCTCGAACCCACGTAAAAGATCGGTTGGTCGCCGACCTGCGCATCCAGGTAGACAGGCGTGATCACCGTCACGTCCGGCAGGTGGGTTCCGCCGTGGTAGGGGTCGTTGAGCACATAGACATCGCCCGGCGCCATCTTGCCGGCGTTCTCCCGGATGACGGTCTTGATGCTCTCGCCCATGGAACCCAGATGCACCGGCATGTGGGGCGCATTGGCGATCAGGTTGCCCTGGGTGTCGAACAGCGCGCAGCTGAAGTCCAGCCGCTCCTTGATGTTGACCGAGTAGGCCGTGTTCTGCAGCTGCAGCCCCATCTGCTCGGCGATGTTCATGAACAGGTTGTTGAAGACCTCCAGCAGCACCGGGTCCACCGTGGTGCCGGCGGCGAACTTCTGGGCGCGTGGCACGCGCCGGTCCAGCACGATGTGGTCCAGCGCCGTGAGTTGGGCTTCCCAGCCCGGCTCCACCACCGTGGTGGCGTTCTTCTCGGCGATGATGGCCGGGCCGCTGATGCGATCGCCGGCGCGCAGGTCCTCGCGCACCACCAGGGCGGCGTCATGCCACTGGCCGCCGGAGTACATGCTCACGGTCTCGCGGCGCGGCACTTCGCGCACAGGATGGACGGCGTGCAGCGGTTCGGCCGGCGCGTCACCGGCGACCACGGCCTCCACCGACACCGCCTCGACGACCAGGCGCTTGCCCTGCATCAGGAAGGCAAAGCGCTGGCGGTAAGCGGCCTCGAAGGCCGCGGTGATGGCTTCGGCGCTGCCGAAGGGAACGACGAGGGCTGAGTCGCTGCCCTCGTAGCGCACATGGACGCGCTGGTGCACGCTGATGGCGCCGCCACCAGCCTGCTGGCGTTCCAGGTCGGCGCGGGCCGTGGCAGCCAGGGCCTCCAGCTTGCGCGCCACCTGCGGCAGCGCGTCCGCGGCCAGCGGCAGCTCCACCGCCTGCTCACGGATCACGTTCTGGTCGGCCAGGCCCATGCCATAGGCCGACAGCACGCCGGCCAGCGGATGGACGAAGACCCGCTCCATGCCCAGCGCGTCGGCCACCAGGCAGGCGTGCTGGCCGCCGGCGCCGCCAAAGCACTGCAAGGTGTAGCGCGTGACGTCGTAGCCGCGCGCCACCGAGATCTTCTTGATGGCATTGGCCATCTGCTGCACGGCGATGTCGATGAAGCCCTCGGCCACCTCCTCGGCGCTACGGCCGGTGCGCTGCGCCAGCTCGCCGAACTTGGCTTGCACTGCCTCCTTGCTCAGGGCTTCATCGGCCTTGGGGCCAAAGACCTTGGGGAAGTGGCGCGGCTGGATCTTGCCGACCATGACGTTGGCATCGGTGACGGCCAGCGGGCCGCCACGCCGGTAGCTGGCCGGCCCAGGGTTGGCGCCGGCGCTTTGCGGCCCGACGCGAAAGCGGGCGCCGTCGAACTCCAGGATGGAACCGCCGCCGGCCGCCACGGTGTGGATGCTCATCATGGGGGCCCGCATGCGCACGCCCGCCACCTGGGTCTCGAACTCGCGCTCGAACTCGCCGGCGTAATGGGAAACGTCGGTGGAAGTGCCGCCCATGTCAAAGCCGATCACCTTGGCGTGACCGCCCAACGCCGCCGTGCGTGCCATGCCGACGATGCCGCCGGCCGGGCCTGAGAGGATGGCGTCCTTGCCCTGGAAGGCATGGGCGTCGGTCAGGCCGCCGGAGGACTGCATGAAGTACAGCGGCACGCCCGGCATCTGCCCGGCCACCTGGTCGACGTAGCGGCGCAGGATGGGCGACAGGTAGGCGTCGACCACCGTGGTGTCGCCGCGGCTGACGAACTTCATCATCGGGCTGGTGGCGTGGGAGGTGCTGACCTGGCCAAAGCCCAGCTCCCTGGCGATGCGGCCTGCCGCTTCCTCGTGGGCGGTGAAGCGGTAGCCGTGCAGGAAGACCACCGCCACGCTGCGCAGGCCGCGTGCGTAAGCCGCCTGCAGCTCGCTGCGCAAGGCCGCCTCGTCCAGCGGCGTGAGCACTTCACCCTGGGCGGTGACGCGCTCCTGCGATTCGATCACTTCGCTGTACAGCAGCTCGGGCAAGAGGATGCGGCGGTCGAACAGGCGCGGCCGGTTCTGGTAGGCGATGCGCAAGGCGTCGCGAAAGCCAGCCGTGGTCACCAGCAGGGTGGGCTCACCTTTGCGCTCGAGCAAGGCATTGGTGGCCACCGTCGTGCCCATCTTCACGCACTCAACTTGTTCCGGCGTGACCGCTTCACCGGGCTGCAGGCCCAGCAGATGGCGGATGCCGGCCACGGCCGCGTCCTTGTACTGCTCGGGGTTTTCCGACAGCAGCTTGTGGGTGGCCAGCGTGCCATCGGGCTTGCGCGCCACGATGTCGGTGAATGTGCCGCCACGGTCGATCCAGAACTGCCACTTGCTCATTGCATAACTCCGATTGTTTTAGAGGGAGGAGGCCGCGCGGGCCGCCTGGTCGTACATGCCGCTCATCAGGCGCAGGAAGCGCGCGAGCTCGCCGATGTGGGTGTTCATGTCGCCGTCGACGCTGTCGATCAGGCATTTCTCGCGCACCTGGCGGTAGTTGGCCACCACCTCCTCGCCGCGCGGCGTGGGGCTGTAGAAGACCTCCTTGCCGACCTTGTCGCCCTGCGCCAGGCCGGCGCTCACCAGCTTTTTCAACGCGTAGTTGACGACGTGCGTGTCCTCGTAATTGAGAACGAAGCAGACATCAGCCAGCTTCTTGTTGCGGGCACGGTGGTTGATGTGGTGCAGCACCAGCACGTCGGTGATGGTCAGGTCGGGCACGCCGGCCGCGGCCATGCAGCGCACGGCCCAGCGGCTGAAGGCGTTCCAGCTGACGATCAGGCCGAACTCCAGTTCGCTCATCTCGGCGCTGCGCGGCGAGACCAGGTGCGAGGACGAAACGATGGCGTTTTGCGAGTCGGACATGGACGGATTCCTTGGTTGACGATCGCACTATATCGACAAATCATCAGATGTTTTATCTACTTGTTGTAAATAAACCATATTAAAAAACATCATGTGGACATTTCCAAAACATTATTTCAATAATTTGTCGGTATTTTCTAAACAACTCGTTTGAAAGGCCTTGAGATGCATCTCCTGCCCCGCGCCGCCCTCGCCCTGCTTGCCAGCAGCCTCTCCCTGGGCCTCGCGGCCCAGACCAAATGGGATCTCGCCACCGCCTACCCGCCCACCAACTTCCACACCGAAAACATCAGCCAGTTCGCCGCCGATGTCGAGAAAGCCACGGCCGGCCAGCTGAAGATCCAGGTCCACCCCAACGCCTCGCTGTTCAAGGCGCCGGAGATCAAGCGCGCGGTGCAGGGCGGGCAGGCGCAAGCGGGCGAGGTGCTGCTGGCCAACTACGAGAACGAAAGCCCGCTGTTCGGCGTCGACGGCGTGCCCTTCCTGGCCACCAGCTACAAGAACGCGCGCAGCCTGTACGAGGCGCAAAAGCCGGTGCTCGGGCGCTACCTGGACAAGCAGGGCATGCTGCTGCTGTTCAGCGTGCCCTGGCCGGCCCAGGGCCTGTTCAGCAAGAAGCCAGTGGACGCGATGGCCGACATGCGCCGCATCAAGTGGCGCGCCTACTCCCCCGCCACCGCCCGGATGGGCGAGCTGATGGGTGCGCAGGCCGTCACCGTGCAGGCTGCGGAATTGAGCCAGGCCATGGCCACCGGCGTGGTCGAGGCCTTCATGACCTCCAGCACCACCGGTGTGGACAGCCGCATCTACGAGCACATCCAGAATTTCTACGACGTCCAGGCCTGGCTGCCCAAGAACGCCGTGCTGGTCAACGCCAGGGCTTTCCAGGCCCTGGACAAGGGGCAGCAGGAGGCCGTGCTCAAGGCCGCGGCCGCCGCCGAGGAGCGCGGCTGGCGCCTCAGCCAGGAAAAGAACGAGGCCGCCAAGCAGGCGCTGACCGGCAAAGGCATGAAGGTTGCTCAGCCCTCGGGCAAGCTTGTGTCGGACATGAAACAGCTCGGATGGACCATGCTGGAAGACTGGCGGAAAAAGGCCGGCGCTGAAGGAGAATCCATCGTGTCCGCCTACCTGAAGACACCGGCCTTCGCCCCCGTCATCGCCGCACCCGCGGCCAAAGAAACCAGAAAATGAGAAAACTTCTCGACCGCCTCTACCTGGGGGCGGCTGCCCTCGCCGCCTGCTGCGTGCTCCTCATCTGCGTTCTCATGATCGGCCAGAGCATCCTGCGCGAGATGGGCGTGCGCACCGGCGCCACCAACGACGTCGTCGCCTGGCTGTGCGCCGCATCCTCCTTCCTGGCCATGGCCCACGCCTTCAAGCACGGCGACTTCGTGCGTGTGACCCTGCTGCTGGAAAAGCTGGCGCCGCCCAGGCGCCGCGCTTTCGAGATCGCTTCGCTGGCCATCGCCTGCCTGGCCATCGGCTACCTGGCCTTCTGGGCCACGAAGTTCGCCTGGGAGAGCTACGTCTTCAACGACATGGCCAACGGCCTGCTGGCCCTGCCGCTGTGGATCCCGCAGACCAGCTTCGTCGCCGGCGCCTGGCTGTTCTTCATCGCGGTGCTCGACGAGATGGTGCTGGTGCTGCGCGGGGCGCGGCCGACCTATGTCACCGCCGTCGAAGAGCGACATGCGCATGGCGACTTCTCGTCCGACATCTGACCCCCTGCCACCAGAACAACAACACACAAGAAAAGAAAGCGCACCATGGAAACATTGGGCATCGGGCTGTTCCTGCTCGTCATCATGCTGTTCCTGCTGACCGGCGGAGTCTGGATCGCCATGACCCTGGCCATCTGCGGCTGGGTCGGCCAGGCCTTCTTCACCACCACCCAGCCGGGCAAGAACCTGTTCTCGGCCTTCTGGGAAAGCAACGCCTCCTGGGAGCTGGCGGCCCTGCCGCTGTTCATCTGGATGGGCGAGATCCTGTTTCGCACCCGGCTGTCCGAGGAGATGTTCGAGGGCCTCTCGCCCTGGCTCAACCGCATCCCCGGCCGGCTGATGCACACCACCATCCTGGGCTGCGGCATCTTCGGCTCGGTCAGCGGCTCCTCGGCCGCCACCTGCGCCACCATTTCCAAGGTGGCCCTGCCCGAGCTCAAGCGGCGCGGCTACGACGAGAACCTGGCGCTGGGCGCGCTGGCCACCGGCGGCACCCTGGGCATCCTGATCCCGCCGTCCATCACCATGGTGGTCTACGCGGTGGCGGCCGATGCGTCCATCATCCGCATCTTCCTGGCCGGCTTTCTGCCCGGCTTCCTGCTGATGGCCATCTTCATGGGCTACATCGCCTGGTGGTCCATCCGCAACCCGTCCAAGGTGCCGCCGCCGGACGCGCCCTCGACCTTCATGGAGAAAGTCAAAAAAAGCGGCAGCCTCATCCCCTGCGGCGCGCTGATCGTCTTCATCGTCTGGGTGCTCGTGACCGGGTACGCCACCGCCACCGAATGCGCAGCCTACGGCGTGGCAGGCTCGCTGGCCATCGCCGCGTACGGCCGCTCGCTGACCTGGAAGAACTTCTGCGAAGGCCTGATGGGCGCCACCCGCACCAGCTGCATGATCATGTTCATCCTGGCCGGCGCGGCCTTCCTGACCAAGACCATGGCCTTCACCGGCGTGCCGCGCGAACTGGCCGAATGGGTCAACGCCATGCAGCTGTCGCCCTACGCGTTGATCACAGCCCTGGTGGTGGTCTACCTGGTGCTGGGCACGGCACTGGACGGCATCAGCATGATCGTGCTGACCTCGGCCGTGGTCCTGCCCATGATCCAGAAGGCCGGCTTCGACCTGATCTGGTTCGGCATCTTCATCGTGCTGCTGGTGGAAATCGCCGAGGTGACGCCGCCGGTGGGCTTCAACCTCTTCGTGCTGCAGAACATGACGGGCAAGGACAGCAACACCGTGGCCCGCGCCGCCCTGCCTTTCTTCGGCTGCCTGGTGCTGTGCATCGCCCTGGTCACCGTGTTCCCGCAGATCGTCACCTGGCTGCCCGACGTGGTGATGGGCGTGCAGAAGTAGCCGTGGGCCGCAAGGCCCCGGGCCGTCAGCCGAGCAGGTCGGCGTAGACCTTGCAGTCGGCGGCGTAGCACCCGCAGGCGGCCGCCTCCAGGCCCGGCCGGTCGAGCACCTGCAGCTCGCCGCGGCGGTACGCGATCAGCCCGCTGCGTTGCAGCACGGTGGCCGCATTGGTGATGCCCACCCGGCGCACGCCCAGCATGTAGGCCAGGAATTCATGCGTGATGTGAAAGCGTGGCGAATGCGCCCGGTCCTGGCTCATGAGCAGCCAGCGCGCCAGCCGCGGGACGATCAGGTGGAAGCGCAGGCAGACTGCCGAGGCCGCGTGCTGCCCCATGAGCACATAGAGATAGCGGTCCACGTTGCGCTTGAGCGCGGGGCTGCGCCCGAGTTCCACGGCAAAGGCAGCGGCGTCCATGCGCCAGGCCGACCCAGCCCCCTGCACCAGGGCGCGCAGCGGCACGGTCTTGACGCCCAGGGCCAGGGACGCGCCGAGCATGCCCTCGAAGCCGATCATCCCGACCTCGATGCCGGGGCTGTCGCCGGTGACGGCGACCAGCGAAATGAAGCCGTCGAGCGGGAAGTAGACATGGCGCATGCGCTCGCCCGGGTTGCACAGCACCTCGGACAGCGTCAGCTCCACCTGCTCGCACAGCGCGAGCAGGCTGGCCCGCGCCCGGGCCGGCAGCGCGTCGATCAACTGGTTCTGGAAAGCGGTCAAACGACCTTTGGTGCGGCTGCCGATGCAGGCCCGTCGAAGCGACAGGGCCAGCGCATGCGCGAGTGGCGAGTATGCGCTCAGCCGGCGATGGCCGGCAGCAAGCGCTCGTATTCCTTCTTCACCACCGCATAGCATTCGCAGGTGCGCCGCTCCAGGCCATCGCGGTCCAGCACGGTGATGCGGCCACGCGAATAGCGGATCAGGCCGCTGGCCTGCAGCTTGAGCGCGCTTTCGGTCACGCCCTCGCGCCGCACGCCCAGCATGTTGGCGATCAGTTCCTGCGTCATCACCAGCACGTTGCCGGGCAGGCGGTCCAGGCTCAGGAGCAGCCAGCGGCACAGCTGCTGGTCCAGCGAATGGTGCCGGTTGCACACCGCCGTCTGCGCCATCTGCGTGATCAGAGCCTGCGTGTAGCGCAGCAACAGGTGCAGAACCGGCCCGCCACGGTTGAATTCGGTCTTCATGGCCTGGGCTTCCAGCCGGTAGCCCTTGCCGGCGCTTTGCACCACCGCGCGGCTGGGCGTGGATTCGCCGCCCATGAACAGCGAGATGCCCACCAGGCCCTCCTTGCCGACGACGGCGATCTCGGCGGAGGCGCCGTTCTCCATCACGTACAGCAGCGAGACGATGGAATCCACCGGGAAATAGACGTGGCTGAGGGTCAGGCCCGACTCGTACAGCACCTGGCCCAGCGGCATGTCGACCAGCTCCAGCAGTGGCGACCAGCGGTTCCACTCGCCGTCGGGAAGCGCGGCGAGCAGTCTGTTGAGGCGGGGATCCGGGGAATCGGGCATGAAAGCTGGCCAGTATAGGCAGTCACACCGGCCGCGTATGTCCTGTATCGCACATAAGGCCGCGGCGCTCCGGCGCGTCTCAGGCCACGCCCAGCCCCGGCCGGCCGTCCACTGCCTGCAGGTTCGGCGCAAGCGCCGGCTGCGGGGCTTGCAGGCCCTCGCGGACCTCGATGGCGTGCCGCGCGGCGGGCGCGCTGGCCAGCGGCAAGGTCACGGTGAAGCGGCTGCCCTGCCCCAGTCCCGCGCTGGATGCCGTGACCGTGCCACCGTGGTCCTCGGTCAGGCGCTGCACCAGGGTCAGCCCCACGCCCAGTCCGCCCGCATGGCCGGCGCTCGCGGCCTCGGCCTGCACGAACAGCCCGAACACCGTGGGCAGCACATCCGCCGCGATGCCGATGCCATCGTCGATGATGTCCACCACCGCATTGCTGCTTTCGCGCCGCACACCCACCGTGATGTTGCCGCCCTCGGGCGTGTAGCGCGCGGCGTTGTGGATCAGGTTGGACAGCACCTGCATCAGACGCGCGGCATCGCCGCGGATCCACAGCGCGTCGGTGTGCAGCTGAACGCTCACCGCATGGCGGCGTGCTTCGGTCGCCGCGCCCGTCATTTCCACCGCCTGGCTGACCAGCAGATTGACTTCCAGCGGCTGCCGCTCCAGCGCCACCTTGCCGTGCGTCACGCGGGACACGTCCATCAGGTCGTCCACCAGCCGGGCCAGCTGCGACACCTGCCTTTCCATCACCTCGCAGCGCTGCGCCAGTTCGGCAGTGGTCACCTCCTTCTTGCGCGTCAGGATGGACAGCGTCATCTTCAGCGTGCCCAGCGGGTTGCGCAACTCGTGCGCCAGCGTGCCCAGAAACTGGTTCTTGCGCTCATCGGCCTGCTGCAGTTCGAGTTGCCGCAGGCGCAGTTCGTCCAGCGCGAACAGCATGTCGCGGTTCTGCTGCTCCAGTTCCTCCATCGGCGTCTGCGTCCTGCGCGCGCCCAGTTGCCCGACCAGGGCGGCCATGGCGGCGGCGGTCAGCAGCGGCGCGCCGCGCGGCAGGGCCATGACGATGGTCACCATGGTGCCGCCACCAGCCGGGCATTCGACGCGCAACTCGTCCACCAGGCGGCGGCTGCCGGCGATGCCCAGAGGCACGCGGCCGTTGCGGTCGGCCGTCCCGGCCAGCACCGACGGAAGGTTCGCGATCCCGGGCCCCTTGTCGGTGACCTGCACGATGATCTGCTGCAGGCCGTGGCGGCCGGCCGCGTCGAACTGGAAGCTGGCGCTGCCCTCGGTCGCGTACTGCACCGTGTTGCGCGCGATCTCCGAGACCGCCGTCGTCAGGCGGGTGCGCTGGGTCTTGTCCAGGCCGAACAGCTCGCCGATCTGGCGGGTGCGGTCGCGCAGCAGCACCAGGGTGGCCGCCGACACCCGCGTCGTGAGCACCTGCTGCATCATCGCGTGCCCTTGGCCACCAGCACGGTGGCGTCGTCGGCGTCGCGTGCGAAGTCACGGTGCATCACCGACGCCACCAGGCTGGCATGGTGCTGCAGCAGGCCGGGGTAGCGCGCCAGGCTGCGCCGGTTGCTCAGGCCGTCGCTGCTGAGGATGACCACCGAGCCGCCCGTCCAGCGCAGCTCCTGGGTGCGGAAAGCGCGCGCGTTGTAGCCCACCACGCCTTCCACCGACAGCAGGTGCTGCGCGTCGTCGCCGGCATACACCGCACCGGCGATGTTGCCGATGCCGCAGAAGCTGAGGCTGCCGGCCATGGCGTCGATGGCGACCACGGCCATCACCGCGCCGCGCGTGGGCTGCAGCCGCTCGTGCGCACGCGCCAGGATGGCTGCCGGCGTGTCGCCGTCAGCGGCGTCGCGCACGGTTTCCACCGCTTCAGCCGCCGCGCGCGCGGCCAGCGGGCCGTGGCCCAGGCCGTCAACCACGCACAGCCGCTGCACGCGGCCTGCCTGGGTGAAGACCCAGGCATCGCCGCACTCGGTTTCTCCCGCCTTGGGCGTGGTGCGCACGCCGACCGACAGGGTGCCGGCCAGCACCGGCGGCGGCGGCGGCGCGCCGGCCGTGCGCGGCAGGATGCGCGACAGGAAGGCCGAGCCCTGGGCCGGCTGGGTGTAGACATCGAACACGTCGGAGGCGCGCATGATCACGCCCAGGCCGATGCCCAGGCTGCCGCCGGTGGAGTGGCCGTCGCGCGCCGAGGCCTGGAAGTTGGCGAAGCCCGGCCCCTTGTCCATGGCGACGATCTGCACGCCGCGCAGGCCACGTTCGGCCTGCAGGCTCAGGTTGATCACGCCGTGCTTGCCGTACTTGACCAGGTTGGTCGAGGCCTCGGTCGCCACCAGCGCCGCCCGGCCCTGGTCGGCCTCCGACAGGCCCTGCGCCGCCGCCATCTCGGCCACCAGGCGGCGCACCTCGCCGACCTGGCTTTTCTCGTGGACTTCTAGCGTCTTTTCCATTGCGTCACCGTCACTGTGGTGCCCTGGCCGGGCAAGGATTCCAGGGCGAAGTCATGGACCAGCCGGCGCGCGCCGCCCAGGCCCAGGCCCATGCTCTTGGCGGTGCTGAAGCCGTCGACCATGGCGCGGTCGATGTCGGCGATGCCGGGCCCCTGGTCGCGGAACACCAGTTGCAGGCCGGCGCGGCCGTCGCGCAGCACTTCGGCGATGGCCATGGTGCCGCCCCGCCCGTGGACCAGGGCGTTGCGGCCCAGCTCGCTGGCGGCGGTGACGAACTTGGTGCGCTCCACGGCGCCGAAGTCCAGCCGCGTCACCCAGGCCAGCACGGCGCGCCGCGCCAGCTGCAGCTGCTCCTGGGAGCGGATCTCCAGGATGTCCGGCGCTAGGGGCGCGATGGCGGGACTCCCGCTGCTTCGCGCAGCAGCCGCATTCCCTTGTCGATGTTCAGCGCGGTGCGCACGCCCTTGAGCGACATGCCCAGCTCCACCAGCGTGATCGCCACAGCCGGGCGCATGCCCACCAGCACCGTGGTCGCGTCCATGATGCGGGCCACGCCGGCGATGTGGGCCAGCGAGCGGCCGATGAAGGAGTCGACGATCTCCAACGCGGAGATGTCGATCAGCACGCCGCGAGCCCGCGTGCGCGAGAGCTTCTGCGTCAGGTCATCCTGCAGCGACAGCGCCAGCTGGTCGTGCAGTTCCACCTGAATGGTCACCAGCAGGAAATCCCCCATCTTCAGGATCGGGATCTGCTCCATCAGCCGCCCGCGCCGTCCAGCCGGCTGCTGCGGGTGACGGCCAGGTCGCACTTGGCCAGCGCCACGCGCAGCGCGTCGGCCAGCGTGGACTTGGTGGTCACGTTGGTCAGGTCCACGCCAAGGTGCACGATGGTCTGCGCGATCTGCGGCCGGATGCCGCTGATGATGCATTCGGCGCCCAGCAGGCGGGTGGCGGCCACGGTCTTGAGCAGATGCTGGGCCACCAGCGTGTCCACCGTGGGCACGCCGGTGATGTCGATGATGGCGACGGTGGCCTCATGCTGCACGATGCCCTCGAGCAGGTTCTCCATCACCACCTGGGTGCGCTCGCTGTCGAGCGTGCCGATCAGCGGCACGGCGACGATGCCGTCCCACAGCTTGATGACGGGCGTGGACAGGTCCAGCAGTTCCTGCTGCTGGCGCACGATGACTTCTTCACGGCTGCGCTGGTAGGCCTCCACGGTCACCATGCCCAGCTTGTCCAGCACGGTGGACGACAGCCAGGTCTCCTCGTTCAGGCGCTGGGCATCGTCGGCGAAGGCGCGGCGCAGCGCGGCGAAGACCGGCTTCTTGAGCGAGAAGACGAAGGTGGCGGTCTCGGTGGGCGAGAAGCCGGCCAGGGCCCGCTTCTTCGACAGGCTCGACAGCGCGGCGCGCACATCGTCCCAGTGCTGACCGGCCAGTTCCTCGTCGTAGCTGACGCGCACCGCGGTGGAAAACAGCGCCAGGAAACTGCGCGACTGTTCGTTGACCTCGTTTTCGTTGAGCAGCTCGCGCAGGCTGGTATCGGCCAGCTGGGAGGCGATCCAGTCGCGCAGGATTTCCGACTCGTGGGACTTCAGAATGGCGCCCATGCCCGTGTTTTGCGTCAAGCCTGTTCCTTGGGTCCAAGGAGCCGCCGGCGACGGTCAAACGGTGAACTGGCCGCATTGTCGGCCGCTGTGCTTGCGGCGTATGTGCGGCGCCGCACATAGCGTGCGTTGCAGCACGCCGCCAATGCTATCGATTCAATAGCAATTAACCCCATCGTGCCGGGCGGCGACAATTCCAGCGATGCACAAGAAAGGCTTCATCGTCCGCTGGTATCCCGAACGCGCGTTCGGCTTCATCCGCCCGGCGGATGCACAGGGGGACCTGTTTTTCCACCTGCGCGACTTCCGCGGCGCCGAGCTGCAGCCGCCGCACAAGGACATGGAAGTCAGCTACGAAGAGGTCGACGGCAGCGGCGGCAGGGGGCCGCGGGCAGTGAGGGTGCAGCCGCGGGGCTTGCCCAAACCCGCGCCGCGCAGCCGCGTAGCTGAGCCCCCGCAAAGCCGCAGCGCCGCCGGCAAGGCCATCGCCCCGTTGTTGATCCTGGCCTATGCCGTGGTGCTGGTCTGGGCCGTGTGGAACGGCAAGCTCCCCTTGTGGGTGCTGCCACTGTCCTGGGTGCTCAACCTGCTGGCCTTCTTCGCCTATTGGCAGGACAAGCACGCCGCCGGCCAGGACCGCTGGCGCACCGGCGAGAACGCGCTGCACCTGTGGAGCCTGGCCGGCGGCTGGCCCGGTGCCTGGGTGGCACAGCAGGGCCTGCGCCACAAGACGCGCAAGCACTCCTTCCTGAGAACCTACTGGCTGTCAGCCGCGGCGCATAGCGCCGTCCTGGTGCTCTGGCTATGGGGTGCGCAGCTGCACCGCCTGCTGCTGATCTGAAGGCGTTTCCCAGCCGCCGCCAAGGGCGCGGTACAGCAGCACCTGGTTTTGCAGGCGGGCCAGCCGGGTCTGTATCTCCAGCTGGCGCGCGTTGAACAGGGTGCGCTGGGCATCGAGCAGTTCCAGGTAGCTGGACACGCCGCCGTCATAGCGCAGCTGCGACAGGCGCAGGCGCGCGCTCTCGGCCTCCACCACGTTGCGCAGGGCCTGCTGCTGGTCGACCAGGGTGGTGCGTGCCGCCAGGCCGTCGGCCACCTCGCGGAAGGCCGACTGGATGGCCTTTTCGTACTGCGCCACGGCGATGTCGCGACCGGCCTCGGCCGAGGCCAGGCCGGCGCGGTTGCGACCGGCGTCGAAGATGGGCAGCAGTAGCTGCGGCGCCGCCGTCAGGCCCCAGGTGCCGCCGGTGAACAGGTTGGACAGGTCGGTGCTGGCCGAGCCGTAGCCGGCCGTCAGCGTGATGCGCGGGAAGAAGGCCGCGCGCGCCGCGCCGATGTTGGCGTTGGCTGAGATCAGCTGCTGCTCGGCCTGGCGCACATCGGGACGGCGCACCAGCACCTCGGACGGCACGCCCGCCGGCACATCAGGCAGCGAGATGGAATCGGTCGTCGCCGTGACCAGGAAATCCGCGGGCAGCGGCCCGCCCAACAGCAGGGCCAGGGCATTGCGGTCCAGCGCGCGCTGGCGCTCCTGCACGGCCAGCGACACGCGCGCCGACTCGTACAGCGACTGCGCCTGGCGCGAGTCCAGCTCGGAAGCCACACCGTTCTCGAAGCGCAGCCGCGTCAAACGCAGCGACTCCTGGCGCGTGGCCAGCGTCTCCTGTGTGAGCTTGAGCAGTTCGTCATCGGCCACCAGGCTGAGCCAGACATTGGCCACGTTGGCGACCAGGCTCATCTGCACGGCCTTGCGCCCCTCTTCGCTCGCCAGGTACTGGGCCAGCGCCGCTTCACTGAGCGAGGCAACGCGGCCGAACAGGTCAATCTCCCAGGACGAGACGGCGATGCCCGCGGTGTAGAGCGAGACGTCGACGCCACTGGCCGTCGGCGAGCGCGTCCCTGCGGCGGCGGCGTTGACGGTGGGGAAGCGGTCGGCCCGGCGGATGTCGTACTGGCCGCGCGCCTGCTCGATGTTGAGCACCGCCACCCGCAGGTCGCGGTTGTTTTGCAGCGCGATGGCCACCAACTGCTTGAGGCGCTCGTCGGGGAAGAAGGCCTGCCACTGCAGCTCGGTGGCCGGCGTTCCGGCCGTGGGCGCTGCGGCGGGCCAGCCGACCGCCACCGGCGCAGCCGGCCGCTCGTAGGTGGGCATCATCGAGCAGCCGGCCAGCAGGGCCGCCGCTGCCAGCGCCGTCAGGCGTGCGTTGAACATGCTTGTCATACCTGGTCTCCGGCGCTGGCGCCGCGGGGAAGTTCGGGCTCGGTCTCGTGCGCGTACTTGCGCCGTTGCCGTTCGCTGACCTTGAAGATGGAGCGCACCACCACGAAGAACACAGGCACGAAGAACACCGCCAGGCCGACGGCGGTGATCATGCCGCCGATCACGCCCGTGCCCAGGGCGCGCTGGCTGGCCGAACCCGCGCCCGAGGCCAGGAACAGGGGCAGCGTGCCCAGGATGAAGGCCAGCGAGGTCATCACGATGGGGCGGAAACGCAGATGGGCCGCTTCCAGCGCCGCATCGACCGCGCTCTTGCCCTGCGCCTGCAGGTCCTTGGCGAACTCGATGATCAGGATGGCGTTCTTGGCCGACAGGCCGATGATGGTGATCAGGCCGACCTGGAAGTACACGTCGTTGCTCATGCCCCGGGCCAGCACGGCCAGCAGCACGCCCAGCACGCCCAGGGGCACGACCAGGATCACCGCCAGCGGGATGGACCAGCTCTCGTACAGGGCGGCCAGCGCCAGGAACACCGCCAGGATGGCGAAGCCGTAAAGGATCAGGGCCTGCGAGCCGGCCAGCTTCTCCTCACGCGACTGGCCGGTCCACTCGAAACCGAAACCGGCCGGCAGCTGCGCCGCCAGCTTTTCCATCTCGGCCAGGGCCGCGCCCGAGCTGTAGCCGGGCGCCGCCGCACCTTCGATGCGCATGGCGGGATAGCCGTTGTAGCGCACGGTCTGCATCGCGCCGGTGACCCAGCGCGTGGTGGCAAACGCCGACAGCGGAACGGGCTGGCCGCGGTTGTTGCTGGCGTTGATCTTGAGCAGGTCCTGCGGCTGCATGCGCGCCGGCGCATCGGCCTGGACCACCACCCGCTGCAGCCGGCCGGCGTTGGGGAAGTCGTTGATGTAGGCCGAGCCCAACGCTGTGGACAGCGCCGAGTTGACGCTGTCGAAGCCCACGCCCAGGGCATTGGCCTTGTCGCGGTCGATGTCGATCTGCAGCTGCGGCGCGTCCTCCAGGCCGTTGGGCCGGACCTGGGCCAGCACCGGGCTCTTGGAGGCCATGCCCAGCAACTGGTTGCGCGCCGCCAGCAGGGCCTCATGGCCCAGGCCGGCGCGGTCCTGCAGACGGAAGTTGAAGCCCGAGGCCGAACCCAGCTCGGGAATCGGCGGCGGCGACAGCGGGTAGATGAAGGCATCGCGGATGCCCGACAGCGCGCCGAAGGCGCGGCCGGCCAGGGCTTCCGCCGAATGCTCCTTGCCCTCGCGCTGATCCCAGTCCTTGAGGGTGACGAAGGCCAGCGCGGCGTTCTGCCCCTGGCCGCTGAACGAGAAGCCCAGCACGCCCACCATGCTCTGCACTTCGGGCTGCTTGAGGATGAAGCCCTCGACCTGCTGCATCACGGCCAGCGTGCGTTCCTGCGTCGCGCCTGGCGGCAGCTGCACGTTGACGATGATGTTGCCCTGGTCCTCGCCCGGCAGGAAGGAGGTGGGCAGGCGCATGTACATCACCACCACGGCGCCGATGATGGCCGCGTAGATGATGAGGTAGCGCGCCGAGCGCTTGAGGATGCGCGCGACCCAGCCTTCGTAACCCTTGGCCGTGCGCGAGAAGCCCCGGTTGAACCAGCCGAAGAAGCCGCTTTTTTCGTGATGGTGGCCAGCTTCCACCGGCTTGAGCAAGGTGGCGCACAGGGCTGGCGTGAGCGACAGCGCCATGAAGGCCGAGAAGGCGATCGAAGTGACCATCACCGCCGAGAACTGCCGGTAGATGTTGCCCACCGAGCCGGAGAAGAAGGCCAGGGGCACGAACACCGAGATCAGCACCACCGTCACGCCGATGATGGCGCCGGAGATCTGGCCCATGGCCTTGCGCGTGGCCTGCAAGGGCGACAAGCCCTCCTCGCTCATGATGCGTTCGACGTTCTCCACCACCACGATGGCGTCGTCGACCACGATGCCGATCACCAGCACCATGCCGAACATGGTCAGCACGTTGATCGAAAAGCCCAGCGCCAGCAGGGTGGCGAAGGTGCCCAGCAGCGCCACCGGCACGACGATGGTCGGGATGATGGTGTAGCGCCAGTTCTGCAGGAACAGGAACATCACCAGGAACACCAGCACCACGGCCTCGACCAGGGTCTCGGCCACCTGGCTGATGGAAATGCTGACGAAGCGTGAGCTGTCGTAGGGGATGACGTACTTCACGCCAGAAGGGAAGTAGCGTTGCAGCTCGTCCATCTTCTTGCGCACTTCCTTGGCCGCCGCCAGCGCGTTGCCACTGGGCGAGAGCTGCACGCCGATGCCCACCGAGGGCTTGCCGTTCAGGCGCGCGGAGGTCGAATAGGCCTGGCCGCCCAGCTCGATGCGGGCCACGTCCTTCAGGCGCACCGATGAGCCGTCGGTGTTGGCGCGCAGAACGACGTTGCCGAACTGCTCCACGGTGGACAGCTGTCCCTTGACGATGACGGTGGCGGCGATGCCCTGGCCTGCGATGTTGGGCAGGTCGCCGATGGTGCCGGAGGCGACCTGGGCGTTCTGCGCGCGGATGGCGTTGCTGACGTCGGCCGACGAGAGGTTGTAGCCGCTCAGCTTGGCCGGGTCGATCCACACACGCATGGCACGCTCGGTGCCGAACAGCTGGGCCTGTCCGATGCCAGGCAGGCGCTGCAGTTCGGGCACGACGTTGCGCGCCGCGTAATCGCCCAGCGCGATCGGATCAAAGGCCGGGTTGTCGGAGGACAGGATGGTGAACAGCAGGAAGTTGCTGCGCGACTTGTCGACGCGCACGCCCTGCTGCACCACGGCCGTGGGCAGGCGCGGCGTGGCGCGCGACAGGCGGTTTTGCACATCCACCTGGGCCAGGTCGGCGTTGGTGCCGGGCTGGAACGACAAGGTGATGTTGCCCGAGCCGTCGGCCTGGGCCACGGCTTCCATGTAGATCAGGCCGGGCGAGCCGTTCATCTCGCGCTCGATGACCGACAGCACGCTGTCTTCCAGGGTCTGGGCCGAGGCGCCCGGGTAGAAGGCCGAGACCACGATGGCCGGCGGCGCGACCGGCGGGTACTGCGACACCGGGAGCTGGGTGATGGACACCCCGCCGACCACCAGGATGAACAGCGCGATCACCCAGGCAAAGATGGGCCGATCGATAAAAAACTTGGCCATGCTGTTCCCTTACTTGGCGGCCGAGGCAGCAGCGGCAGGGGCGGACGCAGGAGCGGCCGCCGCAGAAGCAGGCGCCGCCGCGGCGCCGGGGGCAGAGGGCTTGCCGTCGGTCCAGGGCACGGGCTTGACCGGGGCCCCGGGCCGCAGCTTCTGGAAGCCGTCGACCATCACCTGCTCGCCGGCCTTGAGGCCATCGAGCACCAGCCATTGCGCGCCTTGCGAGGTGGCGACCTTGATGCTGCGCGGCGCCACCTGGCCGTCGGCGCCCACCACCATCACGCTGTCGCCGGCGGCCGAGCGGGTCACGGCCTGCTGCGGCAACAGCACCGCGCCGCCGGCCTTGGCCTGCTCCAGCCGCACGCGCACGTACAGGCCGGGCAACAGCAGTCCGCGCGGATTGGGGATCTCGGCGCGCAGCGTGATCTGGCCGCTGGTCGGGTCGACCGACAGGTCGGAGAACAGCAGGCGGCCGGCTTGCGGGTATTCGCTGCCGTCTTCCAGCACCACGTGCACCACGGCGCCATCGGCGCCGCCCGAGCGCTTGAGTTTGCCCTCGTCGAAGGCACGGCGCAGCGCCAGCAGCTCGCCGGACGACTGCGTGAAGTTCACGTACATGGGATGAATCTGCTGCACCACAGCCAGCGGCGTCGCCTCACCCTGGCCGACCAGCGCGCCTTCGGTGACCAGCGCGCGGCCGATGCGCCCGGAGATCGGCGAGGTCACGGCGGCGTAGTTCAGGTTGATCTGCGCCGACTGCACAGCGGCCTTGCCGGCCGCCACCTCGGCCTCGGCCGCCTTCTGCGCGGCCACCGCGTTGGCGTAGTCCTGCTTGCTGATGGCATTGGCCTCGACCAGGGGCTTGTAGCGCTCGGCCAGGGCCTTGGCCTGGCTCAGGTTGGCTTCGCCGCGGGCCAGCGTGGCCTGGGCGCTGGCGACCTGGGCCTGGTAGGGCGCGGAGTCGATCGCGAACAGCTGCTGGCCGGCACGCACATCCGAGCCCTCACGGAACAATCGCTTTTGCACGATGCCGGCGGCACGCGCCCGCACCTGGGCAACGCGCGAGGCTTCCAGCCGGCCGGGCAGCTCGGTGGTCAGGTTGACCTCGCCCGGCTGCACCGTGACCACGCCGACCTCGGCCGGCGGCATGCCGCCGCCGGGCGCCTGCGCGTTATTGCCCTGGCCGCAGGCCGCCAGCAGGGCGGCCAAAACGAGTCCACTGGTCGGGACAAACGGGCGGGACAGAGCGGGCAGGCGAAAGGCGGCCATGGGGAATCCTCACGGGAAGGCGAAAAAGCGAAGCACGCAGTATACATTCATCAATGAATGTATGATGACGCCCATCATGGTTCGCCGCACCAAGGAAGACGCCCTCGCCACCCGCCACAGCCTGCTGGATGCGGCCGAGCGCGTGTTCCAGGCCAAGGGCGTGTCGGCGACCTCGTTGAACGATATCGCAAACCAGGCCGGCACGACGCGCGGCGCCATCTACTGGCACTTCAAGGACAAGGCCGACCTGTTCAACGCCATGATGGACCGCGTCACCCTGCCGATGGAGGACGCGCTCAACAAGCCGGCCGCACCCGAAGCGGGCGATCCCCTGCCAGCCATGCGCGCCGCCCTGCTGCACGCCCTGCACCGCACGGCCACCGACGAACAGACCCGCCGGGTGTTCGAGGTGGCAACGCAGAAGGTGGAGTACGTCGACGCCCTGTGCGCCGTGCGCGGCCGCCACCTGGAGGTGCGCAGCGACTGCCTGGCCAGCATGCAAAAGACCTTGAAGCAAAGTGCGCGCCACCGCGGCCAACGCCTGGCCCTGCCCTCCGAAGTGGCGGCGCGCGGCCTGCACGCCCTGGTCGACGGCCTGATCTCCAACTGGTTGCTGGACCCCACGGCCTTCGACCTGCGCTCCTGCGGCCAGCGCAGCATCGACGCCTACCTCAGCGGCCTGGGACTGCCGGCAACGGCTTGAACGGCGCCAGCAGGCGTTGCGAGTCCAGCAGGCTGCGCACCTGCCAGCCCGTGGCATCGGCGATGGCCTGTGCATAAGGCGGCATGTTGGTGCATTCCAGCACCACGCTGCGCAGGCCCGGTGCACGCGCGCGCAACGCCAGCGCCGCCTTCAGCACATCGTCACGGGCCTGGTCCAGGTCCATGGCCTCGAGGTTGCCCAGGATGGCGGTGGCGAACGGGCCAGCAGGATCGACGCCCTGCACCAGCACCCGGCCCAGTTGGTCTGGCTTGACGCCGGCTGCGCGCAGGTGCTCGGGGCCCAGGTGTCTGGCACTGATGGTCAGCACCCCGACCTGCTCGTCCTGCTGCAGCAGGTCCGGCAGCTGCAGCAGGCTGGAGCTGACCACCGGCACCTTGACCTGCGCCTGCAGCTCGCGCTGCAGCAGCACCAGAAAGCCGCAGCTGGTGGTGATGGCACGTGCCCCATCGCTTTCGAGCTGGCGCGCCATGGCGGCAAATGCCGGCAGCAGCCCGGCCGAGCGCAGGCCGGCTGCGCTGGCCACCACTTTGTCGGGCCAGGCGCCATGGACGATGGCCCTGCGGGTGGCGACGCCAAAGCTGTCGGGATGGCCGATATCGCCCAGCGGCCGGGGGAAGCGCGTGTCCAGCATGACGATGCCCAGGAAGCCGCCAGAGGCCGCTTGGGGTAAGACCGCATCTGCTGGCGCGGTATTTGCACTTATTCTCAACTCGTCATTCACAAACCGATTGTCCCGGAGTCCGCATGAAACTCAAGTTCGCCCTTTCCGCCGCCCTGCTGGCGCTGACTTCCCAGGGTTTTGCCCAGACCAAGTGGGACCTGCCCGCCGCCTACCCGGCCACCAACTTCCACACCGAAAACCTGACGCAGTTCGCCGCCGACGTGGACAAGGCCTCGGGCGGCAAGCTCAAGATCCAGGTCCATGCCAACGCCTCGCTGTTCAAGGCGCCCGAGATCAAGCGCGCCGTCCAAGGCGGCCAGGCCCAGATCGGCGAGATCCTGCTGGCCAACTTCCAGAACGAATGGCAGGTCTTCGGCGTCGACGGCGTGCCCTTCCTGGCCGACAGCTACGACTCGGCCAAAAAGCTGTGGGGCGTGCAAAAGCCCGTGCTCGAAAAGAAGCTGGGTGAGCAGGGCATGATGGTTCTGTACGCGGTGGCCTGGCCGCCGCAAGGCATCTACACCAAGCGCACGCTGGCCTCGGCCGCCGACATGAAGGGCCTGAAGTGGCGCGCCTACAGCCCCGCCACCGCCCGCATCGCCGAGCTGGTGGGCGCCACGCCGGTGACGGTGCAGGCCGCCGAACTGGGCCAGGCCATGGCCACCGGCGTGATCGACAGCTACATGTCGTCGGGCTCCACCGGCTTTGACAGCAAGACCTTCGAGCACATCAAGAACTGGTACGACACCCAGGCCTGGCTGCCCAAGAACGCGGTCATCGTCAACAAGGCCTCGTTCGACGCGCTGGATGCGCCGACCAAGCAGGCCCTGCTCAAGGCCGCCGCCGACGCCGAGGTGCGTGGTTGGGCCGCCAGCCAGAAGGCCAACGGCGAAACGCTGGAAAAGCTCAAGGCCAACGGCATGCAGATCCTCACGCCGCCGGCCGCACTCAAGGCCGACATGAAGAAGGTCGGCGACACCATGCTGACCGAGTGGCTGGACAAGGCCGGCCCCGAGGGCAAGCAACTGGTCGACGCCTTCCGCAAATAAGGCTGGCTTGCTGAGTCACAACGCCGCCTCCGGGCGGCGTTTTTGCTGGACTGCCGCCTCGGGGCCTGCGTTTTCATTGAAACCTCTGCTGTAGTCCATCCCGCACGCGCGCGCACGCCCTGCACTGGCGAAGCACGCACGGCTGCCCTCCTATCCTGAAGCTTCTTTCACAGATCTTTCCAAGGAGTCAGCATGAACAAGGACCAAGTCAAGGGCCGCGCCAAGGAAGCCGCCGGCGAAGTGCAGGAGCAGTTCGGCAAGCTGGTGGGCAGCAAGAAGCAGGAAGCCAAGGGCCATGCCCGCGAGCAGGCCGGCAAGGTGCAAAAAACCGTGGGCGACACCCGCGAGGCCATCGAAGACGCGGCCGACGACGTCAAGGACGCGTACAAGAAGCCCTAACCGGCTGCGCCCGGCGCCAGGCCATCCTTGGCCTGCGCCACATCCACGGCGCGCGGCAAGGCGACGCCGTTCTTCACCGCCAGGATTTCCGCCATCACGCTGACGGCGATCTCCGGCGGTGTCTTGCTGCCGATGTAGATGCCGATCGGCCCGCGCAAACGAGCCAGCGAAGCATCGGTCTGTCCGAAATGCTCCACCATGCGCGCATGGCGCGCCTGGTTGTTGCGCCGGCTGCCGATGGCGCCCACATAGAAGGCCGGCGACTCCAGCGCCTCCAGCAGGGCCAGGTCGTCCAGCTTGGGATCGTGCGTGAGCGCCACCACGCAGCTGCGCGCGTCGGGCTTGAAGGCCTTGACCACGTCATCGGGCATGGCGGTCAGCAAAGTGGCGCCGGCGACATTCCATGCGCCGCGGTATTCCTCGCGCGGGTCGCACACCGTCACCGCGAAGCCGCTGAACAAGGCCATGGTTGCCAGGTACTCGGTGAGCTGGCCGGCGCCGATCAGGAGCATGCGGTACTCGGGACCGAACACATTGACCGCATCCCCCTCCCCCACGCACAGCGGTTCGCTGTTGTCGCTCAGGGTCACGGCGCCATCCACCAACCGCACCGTGCGGCGCGTCAGCTGGCCGGCTTCCAGCCGCGCCACCAGCTGCTGCAAGCTGGCAGCATCCGGGTCGTATTCCAGCAGCAGTTCCAGAGTACCGCCGCAGGGCAGGCCGAAGCGGTGCGCTTCGTCGGCGCTGACGCCGTACTTGACGAAGGCCGGTGCGCCCGTGGGCAGTTGTTGCGCCCCGGTGTAGCGGAAGATCAGGTCGTCCTCGATGCAGCCGCCCGAGACCGAGCCAACCACGGCGCCGTCCTCGCGCAGCGCCATGATGGAGCCCACCGGCCGCGGCGATGAGCCCCAGGTCCGCACCACGGTGGCCAGCAGCGCACGGCGGCCGGCGGCACGCCAGTCGCGCAAGGTGCGCAGCACAAGCAGGTCCAGATTTTCCATCGCGTCGCCTTCTCCTCAGAACTGGTAATTGGCGTTCAGACCCACCAACCATGTGCGGCCCGGCGCCGGCTCGAAGAAGCGCCGGTTGCCCTCGTTGACGATGACCGAGCCCGAGTACATGCGGTCGGCCAGATTGTCCACACGCAGGAACTCCTTGAAGCTCCAGCGGCCTATGGCCTGCACGAGAGAAGCCCGCAGATTGAAGACACCGACCGCCGGCGCGTTGTCGCTGTTGAGGTCGTCCACCGCGATCTTGCCCACGTAGCGCCACTCCAGCGCCGTCTCCAGACCCCAGGGATTGTGCTGCCAGGCCAGCTCGCCATAGAGCGTGGCCTGCGGAATGCCGGGAATGCGGTTGCCGCTGGCGATCAAGGTGTTGGGCGTGGCGCAAGGTGCGGCAACGCAGGTCAGGAAGCTGCTGGTGTAGCGGGCATCGAGCCAGCTGGCCGACAACAGGCCCGACCAGCTCTTGCTCCACTGGCCTGACAGCACGGCCTCGACGCCATCGCGCTGCGTGCTGCCGGCGTTCTGGAAGCTGCTGCGCCCGCCGGTGTTGGACAGGACCACGATCTCGTCGTCGGTGCGGGCGCGGAAATACGCGGCATTCAATTGCACCCCGTCCGCAAGCTGGGTCTTGACGCCCAGCTCCCACTGCCGGCTGCTCGCTGCATCCAGGCCGAAGTTCATGCCGGTCGCGCCGCTGGGCCGGTAGGCCAGCTCGTTGAGCGTGGGCGTCTCGAAGCCCCGGCCCAGCGCAGCGTAGACATTGACCTGCTCGCTGGCGTGGAAGACCAGGCCCAGGGCCGGCGTGGTCGCCTGGTAGCTGGTCGAGCCACTGTCGTCGCCATTGCCCGCAGCGACGTAGCTGTCGCGCGAGCGGAACGAGACCTTGGAGTGGCGCAGGCCGGCCGAGGCGCTCCAGCGCTCGGCCATTTCCCATTGCGCCTGCAAATACTGGTCGAAGTTGCTGACCTTGTTGTTCTCATCGCGGCGCAGCGCGCCCTGCACACCGAGGGTGCTGCCGACGAAGTTCTGGTAACCGCGCCGCTGTTCCTTCATCTCGTCGGCGGCCAGGCCGGCGGTGAGGGTCAGCGGCCGTTCCAGCCAGCGGGTCTTGTTGGTCCAGCGCGCGTCCAGGCCCTGGTAATTGCGTTCGAGATCGATCACGCCCCCCGGTTGGCTGGGCGGGATCTGCGTGGCCACAGGGATGGCCTGGAACTGCTGCGTGGCGCGCTCGCCGGTGTAGACCGTGAACTGCAGCGACTGGCCGCCGCCCAGGCGCTGCTCCAGCACCATGCCGCCTTGCAACTGGTCGACCGACTTGCGGGTGTTGAACTGCAGGGCCACCGGCGTGGCCTGGCGTGGATCGGCCTGCATCTCGGCGCGGCTCAGGCCCAGCGGGTCCTGCACATCGGGCATGGTCACCTTGTTGAGCACAAAGCTCAGGCGCGTGTCCTCGCTCTGCTTGTAAGTGAGCTTGCCGTTGAAGCTGCCGCGCGAGGCAGCGCTGTGCTCGCGCCAGCCGTCAGTGCTGAAGTCGGCCGCGCTCAGGCTGTACTGCAGCTTGCCCTGCTGGCCGCCCAGGCGCAGCCCGGTGCGCCGCACGCCGTCGCTGCCGAAGCTGGTGGCCACCTCGGCTTCAGTCTGCGGCCCACCGTCGGCGCTGAAGATGCTGATGACGCCGCCTGAGGAATTGCCGTACAGGGCAGAGAAGGGGCCGCGCAACACCTCGATGCGCGAGGCCGAGGCCAGGTCGAAGTGCGAGACCTGGCCCTGGCCGTCGGGTCCGCTGGCCGGAATGCCGTCGGCATACAGGCGCAGACCGCGCACGCCAAAGGTGGAGCGGGCGCCGAAGCCGCGCGAGGAGATCTGGATGTCCTGCGCGTAGTTCTGGCGGTTCTGCGCCACCAGGCCGGGCACGCGCGACAGCGTCTCCGACAGATTGACCTGCAGCTGGCTGTTTCGGATCACCGCGCCATCGATGATGTCGACCGAGGCCGGCGCGTCGAAGGCCGATTGCGCGACCCCGCGCGTGACGGTGACCGTGATGGGTCGGAGACTGGGTTCACCGGGCCCGGTCTGCGCCAGCACCGGTGCGGCCAAGCAGGCCAGCAGGCCGCACAGCCCGATGGTATTGTGGTGTCTCTCCATGGGCCGATTCTTCCAGATCGCCATTCACCGCCCGATTGCTCAGCAAAAAACCACTGCAGACCCCGTGAATACTACCCTAGTAGCTATACTTTTCGTAGCGACGTGGGTCTGCGGCAGCGCCCACGCCGCCGACGTGCAGGTGGCGGTCGCCGCCAACTTCAGCGCCCCCATGCGCAAAATCGCGCCGCAGTTCGAGAAGGACACGGGCCACAAGGCGGTGCTGGCCTTTGGCGCCACCGGCGCCTTCCACGCGCAGATCCGCAACGGCGCGCCCTTCCAGCTACTGCTGTCGGCCGACGACGAAACGCCGGCCCAACTGGAGAAGGAAGGCCTGGCTGTGGCCCACACCCGCTTCACCTACGCCACCGGCCGCCTGGTGCTGTGGAGCGCGCAAGCCGGCGTGGTCGACGCCAAGGGCGAGGTGCTGGCCATGGGTAGTTTCGAGCGCATCGCCATCGCCAACCCCAGGCTCGCCCCCTATGGTGCGGCCGCCATCGAAACCCTGGCCAGGCTCCATCTCCTGGACAAGCTGCAAACGAAATTCGTCCAGGGCGAGAACATCGCCCAGGCATTCCAGTTCGTCTCCACCGGCAACGCGCCACTGGGCTTTGTCGCCTTGTCGCAGGTGATGGTGGACGGCACGATCAGCAAGGGCTCGGCCTGGGTCGTGCCGGCCCACCTGCACAGACCGGTCCGGCAAGACGCCATCGTCCTCAACCCCGGCAAGGACAGCCCCGCCGCCGCGGCCCTGACAGCGTATCTGAAGGGCGACAAGGCGCGTACCATCCTGCGCTCCTACGGCTACGAGATCTGAATGCCCTTCAGCGCCGACGACCTGCAAGCGATCTGGCTCACGCTCAAGCTGGCCAGCCTCAGCACCGTGCTACTGCTCTTGCTGGCCACGCCCCTGGCCTGGTGGCTGGCCACCTCGGGCTCGCGCTGGCGCGCGCCGGTCGGCGCGGTGGTGGCCCTGCCCCTGGTGCTGCCGCCCACGGTGCTGGGCTTTTACCTGCTGGTCAGCCTGGGCCCGCAGGGCTGGGGCGGCCAGTTGACGCAGGCCCTGGGCCTGGGCCTGCTGCCCTTCACTTTCGGCGGCCTGGTGCTCGGATCTGTCATCTACTCCCTGCCCTTCGCCGTGCAGCCGCTGCAGCATGCCTTCAGCGCCATCGGCACACGGCCGATGGAGGTTGCTGCGACTTTGCGTGCGCGGCCGCTGGATGCGTTTTTCAGCGTGGCCCTGCCGCTGGCCCGGCCCGGCTTCATCACCGCCGCCATCCTCAGCTTCGCCCACACGGTGGGTGAGTTCGGTGTGGTGCTGATGATCGGCGGCAACATCCCGCAGCAGACGCGCGTGGTCTCGACCCAGATCTACGGCCACGTGGAAGCCATGGACTACACGCAAGCCCATTGGCTGGCCGGCGCCATGGTGGCCTTCTCGTTTGCCGTGTTGCTGGGACTGGCGCTGTTGAACCGGCGCGCGCCGCGGGTGCTGATGTGAGCGACGCCAGCCACATCCGCCTGGCCTTGGCGCGGTCGGAGTTCCGCCTGCAAGTGGACCTGGACCTGCCGGCACGCGGCATCACCGTGCTGTTCGGCCCCTCGGGCTCGGGCAAGACCACGGTGCTGCGCTGCGTGGCCGGCCTGGAGCGGGCCAGCGATGCCATCGTGCGCATCGGCGGCGAGCTCTGGCAGGACGAAGCAGCAGGCGTCTTCCTGCCGACATGGCAGCGCCCCCTGGGCTATGTCTTCCAGGAGGCCAGCCTGTTCGAGCACCTGGACGTGCAAGGCAACCTGGACTACGGCCGCAAGCGCGCCAGCAGCGGCAGCCAGGCCATCGCCCTGGACGCGGTGATCGCGCTGCTGGGGATCGGCCATCTGCTGGCGCGACGCACGCATGAACTCTCGGGCGGCGAGCGCCAGCGTGTGGCCATCGCCCGCGCCCTGGCCACGCAGCCGCGCCTGCTGCTGCTGGACGAGCCCCTGGCCTCGCTGGACCACGCGCGCCGCCAGGAGATCCTGCCCTGGCTGGAGCGGCTGCGCGACGGCCTGCAGATCCCCATGCTGTACGTGACGCACTCGGCCGACGAGGTGGCGCGCCTGGCAGACACCCTGGTGGTGCTGGACCAGGGCAAGGTGGTGGCGTCCGGCCCGACCGCGCAAGTGCTGGCACGCATCGATACGCCGGTGGTGCTGGGCGAGGACGCCGGCGCCCTGCTGCAAGGCACATTGAGCGAGCGCGATGCGCGCTGGCAGCTGGCCAAGGTGGACTTCAGCGGCGGCAGCCTGTGGCTGCGTGACAGCGGCCTGGCCCTGGGCCACGCCGTGCGCCTGCGCGTGCTGGCGCGCGACATCAGCATCGCCACCCAGCCGCCGCAGGCCACCAGCATCCAGAACATCCTGCCCTGCACCGTGGACAGCATCGCCGCCGACGCCCACCCCTCCCAGGTGCTGGTGCGTCTGGCCTGCGGCACGGACTACCTGCTGGCCCGTGTGACGGCGCGCGCTGCCGATGCGCTGGCGCTGGCGCCTGGGATGCAGGTGTGGGCGCAGGTGAAGTCGGTGGCGCTGGTGGATTGAATACCCGCCGTTTGAGCTGGACTGCCGCGACCCGCACTTCGTGCGGGGCCCCGCCCGCCGGTAAACGCCCATGCACGACCCCGTGACGCTATCCTTTCAATAGCATTCCAGGGCCAATGGGCGGGTTCTAGCTGCCGATTGACTTCAAAACTGCGGCCATGCGGCTGACAAAACCGGCAGCCCCAGCCCCACCCAGCCAACGCACGACCACCACGGCCTGGTGCTGCGGATCGATCCAGACATAGTGGCCGCCGGCGCCGACCATGAACCAGCTCGTGTGCGAGGCATCGGCAAACATGCTGCCACCACGGTTCAACCAGGCCAGGCGGCCGTAGAAGGGCGCGATGGCGCAGGGCTGCTGCATGCGCTCGATCCAGTCCTGTGGCAGCAGCTGCGACCCCGCATGGCGGCCGCCATCGAGCAACAGTTGGCCCAAGCGGGCCTGGTCCCTTGCGCCGATGGACAGGCCGGCGCCCCAGTGCGAGCCGCCCGGCACTGACTGCACGCGCTGTCCGCCGACCTCGACCCAGGCGTCGTCGTAGCCGACCCACTGCCAGTTGTCGCTGGCGCCGATGGGCTGCATCACGGCCTCACGCAGCACCTGCGGCAGCGGCCGGCCGAACAGGTGCAGCAGCGCCAACGACAGCTGGTTGATTCGCACGTCGTTGTATTCCCAGTAGCTGCCCGGCGCCTGCAGGGGGCGCGCATCGCCCTTGCGCCCCTGCGGCGGCTTGGGGTCGTGGGACACGCGGCGGTAATGCTCGACCTGGTCGGGCATGCCCAGGCAGATGCCTTGCCATTCGCTGGTCTGCTCCAGCAGATGGGCCCATGTCACCTGGCGGTTGTGCGCGTCGTCGAAGCCGATGCCCGGCAGGCGGCGCACCACCGGCTCGTCGGCGTCCGGCAGCAGGCCGCGTGCCTGGGCCACGCCGGCCAGCACGGCCAGGTAGGTCTTGGCCACGCTGAAGGTCAGGTCGGCGCGCTCGGGCTCGCCCCAGGCCGCCAGCTCCTTGCCGTGCTGCCAGACCACGCCCGACACCGGGCCGCGCGCATGGACCAGGCCGCGCAGGCGGTTGTAGGGCGGCGGGTCCACATGGTGCACGCCCCAGCGCGGCGGATCGGCAGCGGGGTCGCGCGGCCAGTCGACCTCGTGCTGCTGGGCCCAGGCGATGGCATCGGAAAAATCAGGTGTGCTCATGTCGCCATTCTCGCCCGGCCCGCGTCTGCTAGCCTCCAGGCATGGTACCGCACAACGACGCGATCGAGGGCGAGGCCAGGCCTGCCGCCACGCTGCTGATGCTGCGCGACGGCAGGCCTGGCCCGCAAGTGTTCATGGTCAAGCGCCATGGCCTGTCCGACGTTCTGGGAGGCGCCCATGTGTTCCCCGGCGGCAAGGTGGACCGCGAGGACGCGCAGGACGCGTTGGCCGGGCGCACGGACTGCCATCCCGACGCGCTGCATGCCGCACTGGGAGAGCCGCAACTGGAAGCGCCGGCTGCCGCCGGCCTGTATGTGGCGGCGCTGCGCGAGGCCTTCGAGGAAACCGGCGTGCTGTTCGCCCACGGCGCGCAGGCGGCCGAGGCGGCACGTGCTTCGGCCCTGCTGCGCGAGGGCCGCAGTTTCGGCGAGGTGCTGGCCCTGCTGGACCTGCAGCTGCAGGCCAGCGCCCTGGTCCCATGGTCGCGCTGGATCACGCCCCTGGTGGGCGGTGTGATCCGCAAGCGCTTCGACACGCGCTTCTTCGTCGCCGCCATGCCGGCCGGCCAGCAGGCGGTGCATGACAACCACGAGGCAACGGAAGGCACGTGGCTGTCGGCGCGCCAGGCGTTGCAGCAATACTGGGACGGGCACATGGAGCTGGCGCCGCCGCAGATCATGAGCCTGGTCCACCTGGCGCGCCATGCCAGCGTGCAGGATCTGATGGACGAGGCCCGGCGCCGCGCGCCACCGGTGATCCAGCCCGAGGCCTTCGTGCAGGACGAGGTGCGCGTGCTGTGCTATCCCGGCGACACCCGGCATTCCGTTGCCGGCCGCGCCCTGCCCGGCCCGACACGGCTGTACTACCGCAACCGCCGCTTCGAGCCGGCAGGCGGCTTCGCGGCGCTGTTTGACTGAACCGCGTCCGACGGTGCGCCGCGCAGTGCGCCTACAGCATTGGGGACCACCCTTGCCTACTCTGGATTCATACACTCCATCCACCACCCTGCAGGGAGAGCAAGATGCCAACACGCTTCACACGCTTCTTCACCTTGTTTGCCGCGGCCTTGTGCGCCACGGTGCACCTGCAGGCGGGGGCGGGCCCGATGAACGACGCGGACGCCGAGAAGGTGCGCGGTGTGATCGTGGCGCAGATCGCTGCCTTTGCCGACGACGATGCCGAAACCGCCTTCCAGACCGCGACGCCCGAGGTGCGCGCAGCCATCGGCAGTTCGGGCCGCTTCCTGGCCATGGTGCGCGGCGCCTACCCCATGGTCTACCGCCCGGCCTCGGTCAGCTTCCACAAGCCCGACGCGGATGAAGGCAGCGTGCTGCAGCTGGTCGAGATCACCGACGGCAACGCCAAGTCCTGGCTGGCCCTGTTCGCGCTGGAGCAGCAACCCGACAGTTCCTGGCGCATCAGCGGCTGCCTGGTGGCCGAAAACCACTGGCAGTCGGTCTGACCGCTGCGTTGCACTGACAAAAAAACCGGGCAATGCCCGGTTTTTTTGATTGCCCGTCGCAACTCAGTTGCGGTCGGCACGCTGCGCGCGCGGGGTGGTGGTCGTATCCGAGCTCGCGCCCATGGTGGAGCTGGAGGTTGTGCTCGAGCCGGCCGGGGCGGCGGCAGTGGAACCCGCGGTGGAGCCGGTCGAGCTTTGCACGCCGGTCGTTCCCATGGGCGTGCCCTGCGAACTTTGCTGGCCTGCGCCGACGGCGGGATTGGTGACGTTGCTGTTGGGCGGCGTGCTCTGGGCGACGGCGGTACCGACAACGGCGACGGCAGCGAGACCGGCCAGCAGGCCCTTGATGTGCGATGCGTTCATGCGATGACTCCTGAATATTGGATGGGAGGGTTGTCGCCAGCAAAATCGCCAGCTGTCTCCAGACTAGAGGCTCTGCAAAACGGCCTCGTCAGTGCCATCCCCCAGCGCATGTGGGACAGCGCCTGCCTGGGCAGGCGCACTCACAGCGCGAACGCAGCCTCGCCGATCTGCCCGCTTTCGGGCAGCACATAGACGACCGCGCGCCGTTGCCCGAGCACGGGCTGCACCACGGAGGCGTAGAACGCCACCGGCACCACCACGCAGCCCAGCGAAGCACGGTTGTCGTCTGGTGTGGCGGAAACCAGCTGCGCCTGGCGCTGGCGCAAGGCCGGGCCAGGGCGCAGGCGGTGGATGGCAAAGGCCGAGGCGTAATCCACCCAGACCACGTGCTCGCCCTGCAGGTTGCGCCCCGGCTGCGTGAGAAAGCGGCCCGCGGGCGTGGTGCGCTCGCCGCGCGCCACCTCGCCGGTCTGGGCGCGTTGGCCAACACCGGGAACCGAGTGGTCACCGCGGTCGGCGCCCAGCAGCACGGCGCTGCTGGCCAGCAGGCGGCCGCCCGCTTCAAAGACGTGGATGCGCGCGTGCTGCTTGTCGACGATGGCAAATGGCATGCCATGGGCGTCCTGTGCAGCCCAGCGCTCGACACTGCGAACCCCTTGCGGCAGCGGCGCCTGCGCGAGCGCCGCCGCTGTCCCTGCCGCGCACGCAAAGGCGGCGGCCCTGCTTGTCCAGCCCATCCGAGTCCCCATTGGCCCGTGCCGGCAAGGCACGAAAAAAGCCGGGCTGGAGAGCCCGGCTCAGCTTGGGGACATGCTAGCGCAGGGAGTTACCGCAGCAGACGATTTGTAACGGTAACAAGCGCGCCGTGGGGTTTTAGCGCTGGGCGACCTGCTGTGTGACCGGTGGGTTGTAAGAGCCGAACAGGGCGGCCGCAGTCTGGGTTTCCGGCAGCACGTAGATGATGGCGCCGCCACCACCGCGCACGGTGGGGCTGAGAACCTTTTCATAGAACGCCACCGGCAGGTTGATGCAGCCGTAGGAGATGCGGTTGTCATCGGCCGTGGCCGAGGCCAGGCGCTCCAGCCGCCGCTCGGCCTTGACCAGGGGGCGCACGCGGTGCATGGACACCGCAGCGTTGTAATCGACCCAGACGATGTCCTCGTTGTGCGTGTTCACGCCGGCCTCGGCGACAAAGCGGCCGGCCGGTGTGGTGCGCATGTCGGGCGTGACCTGGGACAGGGGCAGATCGCCGATGCCCGGCACGGTATGGTCGCCATGGGCCAAGCCCAGTAGCGCGGGCGTCGCGCCCTTGAGTTCGCCCTGCGGGCTGAACAGGTAGACCTTGGCCTGGCGCTTGTCGACGATGACAACGGACTTGCCGGCGTTGTCGCCGCTGTACAGGGCCCAGTTGGCCACCTGGCGCGCGTCATCCGAAGCCGGTTCCCGGCCGAAGTCGGCCAGGATTTTGGGAGGGGGCGGCACTGTCGGTGGCAGTGCCTGCGAAGGGGCCGGCGCGGTGGCGACGGCGGGGGATGGGGGAGCGGGCTGCTTCGAGAAGTAGCCCAGCCGCCACGGCAGGACGATGGCGAGCACCACGGCCCCCAGCAGCACGCCCTTGAGGAGTGCGTTGAGGAAATCGGAACGCTCTTCGCGCCCGCTGGTCTGTGGTGTGTCGCTCATGCCATGGTCCTGCGCTGCGGATTTAGTTGCGGTCCACCTGCGCGCTCAGGGTGGTGTCGCTGGACGGCGTGGTGGTCGTGTCGACGGCCGGTGCCGCGCCCATGGTGGAAGCGCTGCTGTCCACCGTGGTGCTGCTGCCCACGGCTACGCCTGCCGGGGCGGTGTCGGTGGCGGCGGTCTGGGCGATCGCCAGGCCACCGATGGCCATGGCCGCGGCGGCGGTCAGCGTGGTGAGGGTTTTCTTGGTTGCGTTCATGTTTCACTCCTTGGTGTGCAAGCCACTAGGGCTTCAGGTTGGAAGAACCACCGGCAGCGTTGCCGGCTGGTTTCAACCTTAGGGTGGCGACTGGCGAGCTGGAGTGGGGAGATGACGGACCAGCCTGTAGGACCAGCCCTGTCACGAAATGCACGGGGCTCAGGCATTGAGCGCGTGTGCGCTCTGGCCCTCCTGGCCCCAGCGTTCGATCTGCAGCGCGGGATGGGCGCATTCGCAGCCCAGCATGGCTTCGTCGTTGTCCTGGTCCAGCCAGCGCGAGGCGGCATCGACGGCCGAGGCGGCCAGGGCTGGGGCGAAAGAGGCGTTGGGCTCGGACGGGGTGGGCATGGGACCTCCGGATGGCAGGGCTGTGAAAGTCCAACCATGGTCGCGGGCGCCACCGCTCAGCTGTATCCGCCGCCGTCCCTTCCTGCCGTAGGCGCGGGCCTACGGTCCCTTCATGCGGCGGCCAGTCGCCACAGCGAGGTGCGTTCGCGCGTGCGGGCAGCGGCCAGCGGATCGCCGGGATCAGAGGCCTTGGGATGGCGCGGCCGGATGTCGCTGCGGCCCAGCACTTTCAGCCCCGCGCCAGCGATCAGAGCCGCCAGCTCGCCGGGCGCGCGCAGGCCCAGGTGCTCGGCCAGGTCGGACAGGATGAGCCAGCCTTCGCCGCCGGGCGCCAGGTGGGCGGCCAGGCCTTGCAGGAAGCCGCGCAGCATGCGGCTGTCCTCGTCGTAGACCGCGTGTTCGATGGGCGAGCTCGGGCGCGCCGGCAACCAGGGCGGATTGCAGACCACCAGCGGCGCCTGGCCGGTCGGGAACAGGTCGGCCTGCAGCACCTCGACCTTGTCCTGGAGGCCCAGGCGCTGCAGGTTCTCGCGCGCGCAGGCCAGGGCACGCGGGTCCTGGTCGGTGGCGACCGTGCGGCGCACGCCGCGCCGCGCCAGCACGGCGGCGATGACGCCGGTGCCGGTGCCGATGTCGAAGGCCAGTTCGGTCGAGGGCAGCGGCGCTTTGGCGATCAGGTCCAGGTACTCGCCGCGCACCGGCGAGAACACGCCATAGTGCGCGTGGATGCGATTGGCCGGCGCTGTGCCCAGCGCAGCGATCTCCACGCCTTTCTTGCGCCATTCATGGGCGCCCACCAGGCCCAGCAGTTCGCGCAGCGAGGCCACGCAGGGCTGGCCATCGGCCGGCCCCCAGCCTTCGCTGCAGGCCTGGCGCAGGTCGGGCGCGCGCCGCAAGGCGATGCCGTAGTCGCCCTCCAGTTCGACCAGCACCATCGCCAGCACACGGGCGCGCTGGCCCTGGGCCTGGCGGTGCAGGTGGAAAGCCTGGTCGGGCGCGGGGGCCTGGACCGGCGCGGCTTTGCGCGGTTTGCGCTCAGCGCGGCGGGCCAGCGCCTGCAGCAGCTGGCGCGCGTTGTGGAAGTCGCCGCGCCAGAGCAGGGCCGTGCCTTCGCAGGCCAGCTTGTAGGCAGTGTCGGCATTGAGGGTGTCGTCGGCCAGTTGCACGCGCCTGGGCGGCGCCAGGCCAGCCTCGGAGCGCCAGCGCACGCTGCGCTCCAGGCCCTGCTCCTGCCAGTGCAGCAGAGGCTGCGCGTCGCTCACGCTGTGGCCCGACGGCCGAAGGCGCGCTGCACCAGCAGCACGGCGCCCAGCACCAGCGCGCCGGCGACCAGGCCGATCAGCGCGTCGGCCACCAGCGAGGCCGGCACGCCCAGGACACCGGGCAGTGCGCTGGTGAAGTGCTCGACCGCATGGTGCAGCGGCGCGAAGCCGTGGCCCAGGATGGAGCCGCCGACCAGGAACATGGCGGCCGTGCCGGCCACCGACAGGCCGCGCATCAGCCAGGGCGCGGCGCGCACGATGAAGACGCCGGTGGCGCGCGCGGCCGCCGAGCCACGGCGGGCCAGGTACAGGCCCAGGTCGTCAAGCTTGACGATGGCGCCGACCAGGCCGTACACGCCCACGGTCATCAGGATGGCAATGCCCACCAGCACCGCGACCTGCTCGGTCAGGGGCTTGTCGGCAACCGTGCCCAGGGTGATCACGATGATCTCGGCCGACAGGATGAAGTCGGTGCGCACGGCACCCTTGACCTTGTCTTTTTCCAGTGCCACCACATCAACCACCGGGTTGTCCAGCGCCTGGGCCAGGGCCGCGTCGTGGGTGTCGTCTTCGGCCTTGCTGTGCAGAAACCTGTGGGCCAGCTTCTCGACCCCTTCGTAGCAGAGGAAGGCGCCGCCCACCATCAGCAGCGGCGTCACTGCCCAGGGCGCGATGGCGCTGATGGCCAGCGCCGCCGGCACCAGGATGGCCTTGTTGACGAAGGAGCCCTTGGCCACCGCCCAGACCACCGGCAGCTCGCGCTCGGCGCGCACACCCGAAACCTGCTGGGCATTGAGCGCCAGGTCGTCACCCAGCACGCCAGCGGTCTTCTTGGCCGCCACCTTGGTCATCACCGAGACATCGTCCAGCAGCGTGGCGATGTCGTCGAGCAGGGCGAAGAAGCTGGAGGCCATGCGCGTCAGTCGAGCTTGCGCTTGAGACGGATTTCCTCGATCTTGACGCCGCCGATGGCCGAGGTCTTGGCGGTGGTGAGCTCGCGCTTGAAGCCGGCCAGCTCGGCGAACCGCAGGGCGCGCTCGTTGCGCAGCGGGACCCACATGGTCACTTCGGTGCAGCCCTCTTCGATCAGCTCTTCGCGGGCGGCGTCCCACAGGGCCAGGCCGGCGCCCTGGTCCCAGTGCGCCTGCAGCACGTACAGCGCCCAGATCTCGCCCGTGGTGGGCTTGGACTTGGGATCGCGTGAACGGTCGAAGCCGACAAAACCGACGATCTGCGCGCCCTGGACCACCACGTGGACCTGGGGGTCGCCGAACTCGATGGCCTCACGCCAGAGGGTTTTGCGCTTGTCCATCGGCATGGCGACCGGCTGCTCGGGCAGCACGGCGCTGTAGATGGCCTGGGACGAGGAGGCGTGGATTTCGGCGACTTGGGCTGCGTCGGCGATGGCAGCGGGGCGGACCTGGTAACTGGACATGGGAATCGTTCAATAGAAGGCGCTGATGATAAAGCGCCGGGCCCGCCCTCCCTTGCACGCAGCTGTAGGACGCCTGCGCAAATGGACGCCGTGGGCAGTGCATGATGGCGGGCGTGAAGTTTCTCATCCCGTTTTTTCTCGCCGCCGCCACCCTGGGCGCGGCTGCCGCGACACCCGGTTTCGCCCCCTTCGAAGACAGCATGGCCCAACGCGCCCTCGCCTGCACGGCCTGCCACGGCCGCGAGGGCCGGGCCGGCCCCGACGGCTTCTACCCGCGCCTGGCCGGCAAGCCGGCCGGCTACCTGTACAACCAGCTTTTGAACTTTCGCGACGGCCGGCGCCACTACGGCCTGATGACGGCCCTGCTGGACCCGCTGTCCGATGCCTATCTGCAGGAAATGGCGCAGTACTTCGCCGGCCTGGACCTGCCCTATCCGCCGCCGGCGGCCAGCAAGGCGTCGCCAGCGCAGCTGCAGCGCGGCCAGCAGATCGCCCAGCACGGCGACCCGGCGCGCAAGATCCCGGCCTGCGTGCAATGCCACGGCCAGGCGCTGACCGGCGTGCAGCCCAACACGCCCGGCCTGCTGGGCCTGCCACGCGACTATCTCAACGCCCAGCTGGGCGCCTGGACCACCGGGCAGCGCCGCGCCCACGCGCCCGACTGCATGGCGGTGATCGCGCGCCAGCTGGCGCCCGAGGATCTGAGCGCCGTCTCGGCCTGGCTGGCGGCCCAGCCGCTGCCGGACGACAGCAAGCCGGCGGCCCGCCTCGCGCAGCCACCGCAGATCGCCTGCGGCAGCGCCGTGCTGCCCGCCGGGAGGCAGCCATGAAGCGCGCCCTGCTCACCGTGCTGGCCACCCTGGCAGCGGGCGCCGCCTGGATCGCCTGGCTCAACCTGCGCGGCGAGGGCCGCATCGACGACGCACCGCCGCCCGCGCCCACCGCCCAGAGCGTGGCGCGCGGCGCCTACCTGGCACGCGCCGGCAACTGCATGGCCTGCCACACCGAGCGAGGCGGCCCCCTGTATGCCGGCGGCCGCGGCCTGGAGACGCCGTTTGGCACCGTCTATGCGGGCAATCTCACGCCCGATGCCCGCACCGGCATCGGCAGCTGGTCGGCCGACCATTTCTGGCGCGCCCTGCACCATGGCCGCTCCAAGGATGGGCGCCTGCTCTACCCGGTCTTCCCCTATCCCAACTACACCCAGGTCACGCGTGCCGATTCGGACGCGCTGTTCGACTACCTGCGCAGCCTGGCGCCGGTGGAGCGCGCCAACCGTGAACACCAGTTGCGCTGGCCTTACAGCACCCAGGCCGCGCTGGGCGTGTGGCGCGCCCTGTACTTCAAGCCCGGCGTGCACGAGCACGAGGCCGGCAAGAGCGCTGACTGGAACCGCGGCGCCTACCTGGTGCGCGGCCTGGGCCATTGCTCGGCCTGCCACACGGCGCGCAACGCCCTGGGCGCCAACAGCGACACCATGGACCTGTCCGGTGGGCTGATTCCCATGCAGAACTGGTACGCGCCCTCGCTGGCCTCGCCCAGCGAAGCCGGCGTGGCCAGCTGGGAGACGGCCCACATCGCCCAGTTGCTGCGCACCGGCGTGGCGCCCGGCGGCGCCGTGCTGGGCCCGATGGCCGAGGTGGTTCTCAACAGCACCCAGCACATGAGCGCGTCCGACCTGACGGCGATGGCGGTCTTCCTCAAAGCCTTGCCGCAAACCCCCGCCCCGCCGCCCCAGGCCACGCCCGCCGTGGCGCCGGTGCTGGCGCAGCGCGGCGCCCGTCTCTACGGCGAGCACTGCGCGCAATGCCATGGCGAGCAAGGCCAGGGCGTGGCCCATGCCTACCCGCCGCTGGCGGGCAACCGCGCCGTCACCATGGACTCCACCGCCAACCTGGTGCAGGTGCTGCTGGCCGGCGGCTTCGCCCCGGCCACCGAGGGCAACCCGCGGCCCTTCGGCATGCCGCCCTATGCCACGGTGCTCAGCGACGCCGAGGTCGCTGCCGTGCTGACCCACATCCGCAGTGCCTGGGGCAACCGCGCCGCGCCGGTCAGCGAATTCGATGTCACGCAGCAGCGCGGCTCCATCCGTCCCTGAGCCAAGCATGACTTTTCGCGACGTCATCCTGCCCGCCAATGTGCCCGGCCGCCTGCTGCTGGACGCAATGCCGGGGCGGCTCGAGCCCTGGCCGGCTTTCGAAGCGCAGGCCGCCCGCGCCAAACTGGCCCTGGTTGTGTGCCTGACGCCGCGCAGCGAGATGACCGAGCTCTCGCCGGCCTACAACGCCGCCGTGTCCGAGGGCCGCGTGCCCTTTCGCTGGCTGCACCTGCCGACGCGCAACTACGGTGTGCCCGAAGACGGCGCGGGTTTCCGGCGCGACGTGGCGCAGATCGCCGCCGCCTTGCGGCGCGGTGACGCCGTGCTGCTGCACTGCGCCGCCGGCATCGGCCGCACCGGCACCGCCGCGGCCTGCGTGCTCAAGGCCCTGGGCCTGCCGGCCGACGAGGCCCTGCAATGGGTGCGCGATGCGGGCTCGAACCCGCAGAACGCGCTGCAATCCGGCCTGGTCGACTGGTTCTAGCCAAAGGGATTGGCGAAGACGAACATCATCGCCACGCCCACGCCGATCAGGAAGTTGGCGTCGATCAGGCCGGCCAGCAGGAACATCTTGGTCTGCAGTGGTTCCATCATTTCGGGCTGGCGCACAGCGCCATCAATGAACCGTCCCCCCATGACGCCGATGCCCAGGCAGGCGCCGATGGCGCCCATGCCGATGATCAGTCCGCAGGCAATGGCAATCAATCCCGTGTCAGTCATGTGAACCTCCGTTGTGAATGGCTCCATGGTCTGCAAACGGCGTCATGCGGGCAATGACGTGGGGGGTAATGAACGGACCTGGCGCTACACAATCGATAGCACCCCAAGGCCTTTTTTCGCGGCCTAGAGGACTTTTTCTTCCTCAACCGGCAGTGCAGGAGGCGGCAGCATGCGGTCGCGGCCGGCCAGCGAGGGAAAGAGCCTGAACCAGGCCGCGGCGACCACGATGGTGCCGATGCCGCCCACCACGACGGCGACGCGCGGGCCCCACCACTGGGCGGTGGCGCCGGACTCGAACTCGCCCAGCTGGTTGCTGCCGCCGATGAAGATGGAGTTGACCGCGGCGACGCGGCCACGCATCGCGTCGGGTGTCTCCAGCTGCACCAGGGTCTGGCGCACCACCACGCTGACCATGTCGGCGGCGCCCGAGACGGCCAGCGCCACCAGCGACAGCCAGAACCAGGGCGACAGACCGAAGACGATGGTGGCGACGCCGAACACCGCGACGGCGGCCAGCAGCTTGTGGCCGACGCGGCGCTCCATCGGCCAGCGCGTGAGCGCCACCGACATGGCCAGCGCACCCACCGCCGGTGCCGAGCGCAGCAGGCCCAGGCCCCAGGCGCCCACATGCAGGATGTCGCGCGCAAAGATCGGCAGCAAGGCGACGGCGCCGCCCAGCAGCACGGCAAAGAGATCGAGCGAGACCGCGCCCAGCAAGGCCTTGCGCTGCCAGATGAAGCGCACGCCGGCCAGCAGCACCCGCATCGACGCGGGCTCGTGCGGTGGCGGTGCGTGGGCGATGCGCAGGCCCAGCATCAGGGCGAAGGCCACGCAAAACAGCGTGGCGCAGACCGCGTAGACCGCCTCCGTGCCGCCGACGAAGAGCAGGCCGCCCAGGGCCGGGCCGGCGATGACGGCGGCCTGCAGGCCAGCCGAACCGAAGGCCGTGGCGCGCGCCAGCAGGAGGCGGGGCACGAGCAGGGGCAGCAGCGCCTGCTGCGCCGGCATCTGGAAGGCCCGCACCGCACCGAGCAGGACGGACATGGCCAGCAGCAGTTCGCGGTTGGCCCAGCCCCGCCAGGTGGCGGCACCCAGCACCACCACCACACCGGTGGAAAGGGCGATGCAGGCCGCCGTGATGCGCGCGCGCGGAAGGCGGTCGGCCAGGTGGCCGCCGGGCAGAGTCAGTACCAGGGCCGGCGCGAACTGCAGCAGTCCCACCAGGCCCAGGTCCCAGGCGCTGCCGGTCAGCTCGTACATCTGCCAGCCAATGGCCACCATCAGCATCTGGCTGCCCATGACGCTGGCGATGCGGGCAAGCCAGAAGCGCATGAAGCCGCGCTGGCGCAGCAGGTCGGCAAAGCCCAGCGTGCTCACGCGATGCGCCGGACGCGTTGCTCGGCCACGGCCTGCAATTGTTGGGGCGTCACCAAGTCCGGCGCGATCTCGGCCAGGGGTTGCAGCACAAAGGCCCGCTCGCCCATGCGCGGATGGGGGACGGTGAGCACGGCATCGGCGATGCGCTCGCCGCCGAACAGCAGGATGTCCAGGTCCAGGGTGCGCGGCGCATTGCGGTAGGGCCGCTGCCGGCCCGCCGCCTGCTCGATGCCTTGCAGGGCCTGCAGCAGTGCGTGCGGCGCCAATGTGGTGGCCACTGCGGCCACCGCGTTCACGTAGTCGGGACCGCTGGAATCGACCGGCGCGCTGCCATACAGCGACGAGCATGCGGCAAGGCGGCAGCCCGGCAAGGCGGCCAGGGCGTCAATGGCCTGGCGCACTGCCTGCTGCGCATCGCCCAGGTTGGCGCCGACGCCGACATAGGCCAGCACGGGCTCACCCATGGCGCGCGGCTACTGACCGTCCGTGTCGCCTGCCGGCTGGCTGCCGCCGCCTTCGCCCGTGGGCTTGCGGCGGCGCCGGCGGCGCTTGCGCGGCGCTTCACCGCCAGGCCCGGCCTCCTGGCCTTCACCAGCGTCGGCGCCGTCGTCCTCGCCGGCGGGCGGCAGCACACCGTCGGCTGCCACGCGGTCGGCCGGCGGCTTGGGCACGCGCACCCGGCGCTGGCCCTTGCCCTGCTCGTCGCGGGCCTGCGCCAGCAGGTCCTCGCGGCCGGCATCGCTGGCCAGGCTGAACTCCTGCCACCAGTCGGCCAGCACCACGTCGACTTCGCCGACATCGGCGCGCAGGCGCATGAAGTCGAAGGCGGCACGAAAACGCGGCTGCTCGACCAGGCTGTGGGGCGTGTTGCCAGTGCGCTTTTCGAAGCGCGGCTGCATCATCCAGGTCTCGCGCATGTCGGCCGCCAGCTTGCCGCGGCCCGAGACGTCGCCGATGCGCGCGTTGAAGACGTCGTCGATGGCATCTTGCAGCGCCGGAAAGGGATGCTGCTTCTTGTTCAGGCGCTCGGCCCAGCCGTCGCGCACGTCGGACCACAGCACGCAGGCCAGCAGGAAGCTGGGCGCCACCGGCTTGCCTTCGCCGACACGCCGGTCGGTGTCCTGCAACGCGGCCTTGACGAAGGGCTCATCGGCGCGCTCGACCACCACATCCAGCAACGGGTAGATGCCGCGCGCCAGGCCCAGCGTCTTGAGCTGCTCGATGGTCGCCAGCGAGTGGCCCGTCTGCAGCAGCTTGAGCATCTCGTCGAACAGCCGGCTTTGCGGCACGTCGGCCAGCAGGCCCAGGCTGGGCAGCAAGGCCGTGCCGGTCTTGCCATCGAGCTTGAAACCCAGAGGATTGAGCTTGGCCGAGAAGCGCACGGCGCGGATGATGCGCACCGGGTCTTCGCGGTAGCGCGTGGCCGGGTCGCCGATCATGCGCAGCAGCTTCTTCTTGGCGTCCTGGATGCCTCCGTGGTAGTCCACCACGATCTGCGTCTCCGGGTCGTAGTACATGGCGTTGACGGTGAAGTCGCGCCGCGTCGCGTCTTCCTCCTGCGGGCCCCAGACGTTGTCGCGCAACACCCGGCCGGTGGAGTCCACCGCGTGCTTCATGCCAGCGAGCTCGCTCTTGCTGGTCTTCTCGTTGCCCGCCACCTGCTCGGCGGCGGCGTTGTCCATGTAGGCGCGGTAGGTCGAGACCTCGATCACCTCATGCTCGCGGCCGCGGCCATAGACCACGTGGACGATGCGAAAACGGCGGCCGATGATGAAGGCGCGGCGAAACAACCCCTTGACCTGCTCGGGCGTGGCATTGGTGGCAACGTCGAAGTCCTTGGGGCGCAGGCCCAGCAGCAGGTCGCGCACCGCGCCACCCACGATGTAGGCCTCGAAGCCGGCGCCCTTGAGGGTGTGCACCACGTTCAGGGCCCGGTCGTCCACCAGGGCCGGGTTGATGCCGTGCTCGGCCGGGCCGATTTCCTGGCGCTTGCCGAATTTGGGCTTCTTGGCGCCGCTGCCAAGCAGCTTGTCGATGAATTTCTTGATCATGCTTTTGTGTCAAACAGGTCCAGTATGCGCCAGCCGCGTTCCTGCGCGATGGCGCGCAGGCGCTCGTCGGGGTTGGTGGCGACCGGGTGGTCGGCCTTCTCCAGCAAGGCCAGGTCGTTGATGGAATCGGAATAAAAGGTGGTGGCCACGCCGTCCCAGGACAGGCCGCGCGCGGCCAGCCACTGCTCCATGCGCAGCACCTTGCCCTCGCGCGCCGAGGGAGTGCCGGCGATCTCGCCGGTGATCCAGCCGTCCGCGCCTTTGGCGAGCTCGACGGCAATCAGCTCGTCCACGCCGAAGGCCCGGGCGATCGGCCGGGTGACGAAATCGTTGGTGGCGGTGACGATCAGCACCTGGTCGCCGGCCTGCTGATGGCTGCGCACCAGGGCCAGCGCCTCCTCGCGCAGGGCCGGGGCGATCACCTCGCGCATGAAGCGCTCGTGCGCCTGCGCCGCGACCTGCGCGCCGCGCAGGCGCACGGCCTCGGTCGCGAAGCGCACATAGTCGTGGATGTCCAGCGTGCCGGCCTTGTAATGCGCGTAGAACGCGTCGTTTTTCTCCTTGAACCGCACCGGGTCGGTCCAGCCGATGTCCTGGGTGAACACGCCCCAGGCGTAGTCGGAATCGATGGGCAACAGGGTGTGGTCCAGGTCGAACAGGGCCAGTCTGGGTTTGTCTTTCTCTCTCACTCGTTCTCCAGCATGGACTTGATCAGGGGGATGGTGATGGCGCGCTTGGTCTGCAGGGCGTACCCGTCCAGCCCGTCGAGCAGCTCCATCAGGTTCCCCAGGTCGCGCGAGAAGCGCGTGAGCATGAAGTCCATCACGTCGTCGCCCAGGAAGATGCCGCGCGCGTCGGCCTCCTGGCGCAGCACGGCACGCCGCTCGGGTTCGCTCAGCACGTGCAGCTGGAACACATGGCCCCAGCCCAGCCGGGTGCGCAGGTCCTCGCGCAGCTGGAGGTCGGCCGGCGGCAGCAGGCCGGCCGCCAGCACGCCGCGCTGCAGGGTCTGGGCATTGATGAACCAGTTGAAGGCCGCGTGCTGCTGCACGGCGGTGTACAGGTGGACGTCGTCGAGCAGGACCACGGCCCAGTTGTCGTTGAACTCGGGCGGCTCCAGCACGGAGGCATCCAGCCAGCCGACGCTGGCGCCCTGCTCGCGCAGCGCACCCTGCACCGCCTTGAGCAAATGGGTCTTGCCGCTGCCGCCCGCGCCCCACAGGTAGGTCGGCACGGGCGAGCGGGTCGGGTTGCCGGCCCACAACTGCAGGTGCTTGAGCGCGGCCTCGTTAGGGCCGGCGCAGAAATTGGCCAGGCTGGGGCCGCGGGCCAGGCCGATGTCCAGGACGATCTGTTTCATGGGCTTTACTGGTACAGCTTGCTGGCCATGTAGCCGGCGCGCGCGCGCCGGATCGCCACCAGCAGCACGGCGCTGGCCGGCAGCGCGATCAGCACACCGACAAAACCAAACAACTGGCCAAAGGCCAGCAGGGCGAAGATCACCGCCAGCGGATGCAGGCCGATGCGCTCGCCCACCACGCGCGGCGTGATGAACAGGCTCTCGATGGTCTGGCCGATGCCGTAGACCACGGCCACCATCACCAGGCCTTTGATGGAGGCAAATTGAAGCAGGCCGGCCAGCGTGGCCAGCACGAGGCCGACGCCAAAGCCCAGGTAGGGCACGAACATCGCCAGACCGGTGAACAAGCCGATCGGCAGGGCCAGGTCCAGGCCGAACAGCGCCAGGCCGATGGCATAGAAGGCGGCCATGGTCAGCATCACCAGCAGCTGGCCGCGCAGGTACTGGCCCAGCACCTGGTCGGATTCCCCGGTGAAGGACTCCACCGCCGCCCGGTTGCGCAGCGGCACCAGCTCCAGCAGCTGGGCGACCAGGCGGTCCCAGTCCAGCAGCAGGTAGAACAATGCCACCGGGATCAGCACGGCATAGCCGATGACGGTCAGCACAACGCCGCCGCCCAGCCTGAGCGAGGGCAGCAGCGAGGACAACGCATCTTCGTAGTTGGCATTGAGGTACTTGATCACCTGGGCGCGCAGGCTGCCCAGGTCGAGCGAAACATGGATGCCGAACTGCGCCAGCCAAGGCGACAGGCTGGCATCGAGCTTGTCGAACAGCAGGGGCAGCTGGACCTTGATCAGCGGCACCTCCTTGGCCAGGATGGGCACGACCAGCAGCAGCAGGCAGGCCAGGGCCAGGATGAAGAGCAGTTCGACCAGGACCACCGCCGCCACGCGCGGCATGCGGCCGCGGCCCAGGCCATCGAGCCAGTCCACCACCGGCGTGAGCGCATAGGCCAGCACGGCAGCGACGACGAAGGGGGTGAGCACCGGGCCGAGCGCCTGCAGCGCCAGCACCGCCAGCAACGCGATCAGCGTCCAGGCCGCAGCGCGTTTCTGGGTGTTGGTGAATTGCATGGAAAAGGGCGTGGCCCCGGGACAGGAGAACAGGGCAAATTCTATCGGGCCGCCCGCAGCCCGCCGACGGTCCCGTCCGGGCGTTGCATTGCTACAAAAATTCTAGCAACAGGGGCAAGGTGGGACTGGACTTGCCGGGGGTTTTGTTCCAGACTGTATCTCCCGCGTCATTTCTGGAGCGTCTCCATGCCCGTGATCGCAGTCGTCAACCGCAAGGGCGGTAGCGGCAAAAGCACTCTCGCCGCCCACCTGGCCGTCTGGTGCGCGCGGCAAGGGCATTCGGTGATGCTGGGCGACGTCGACCGCCAGCAGTCCAGCCGGGCCTGGCTGCGCCGGCGCGATCCCGCCCTGCCCCACGTGGCGCCCTGGGCCATGGACCAGAAGAACGTGCTGCGCGTGCCCAGCGGCATCACGCACGTGGTGCTGGACACACCCGGCGGCCTGCACGGCTTCGAACTGGCGCGGGTCGTCATGTTCGCCGACGCCATCCTCATGCCGGTGTGCCACTCGGTGTTCGACCGTGAATCGGCCGCCGCCTGCCACGCCGAGCTGATGGCCCTGCCGCGCGTGGCCAGCGGCCGCTGCCGGCTGGCCACGGTGGGCATGCGCATCGACGGCCGCACCCGCGCCGGCGAGGTGCTGCGCACCTGGTCCGAAGAGCTGGGCATGCCCTTCCTGGGCGTGCTGCGCGAGACCCAGCTCTATGTGCGCAGTCTGGAAAAAGGCTTGACCGTGTTCGACCTGGCACCCAGCCTGGTGACGGCCGACCTGGCCCAGTGGGACCCCATCCTGCAATGGTTGCGGCCGCTGCTGACTGCCCCGGTGGCGGCCAACGACCCTTCGCCCTCGCAGCCGCAGGCCGCGGCACGGGTGGGCAGCTCCCGGCCCAGCAGCCTGAAACCGGCGCAGGACACCTTGATCCACGGTTCGCGCCTGTCGGTGCTGACGGGCGCCCGGCCCTTGAACCCGGCGCCGCCGGTGGCCCGGCCGCCCTCGCTGCCCCGCGCGGTGGCCGACGGCGCCCAGATCCCCCAATTCCTCAAACGCTGAAGACCGCGGCCGCAGCGCGCTGCCCCGTCAATTTTTTTCGTGGCGCAGCTGGGCCACGCGGTCGGCGATCACGTCGATGTCCAGCGCGTCCTGCGCATGGACCAGGTAGGTCTCCAGGTCGACCACGGCCCGGGCCGTGTGGCCCTGTTCCGCATGGGCCAGGCCGCGGTCACGGTACTCGGCCCAGGCCTCGGGCAGCAGGATGACCAGCCTGTCCTGCACCGCGATCAGCCGCTGCCAGTCTTCCTGCGAGCGGTGGATTTCCTTGAGGTTGCGCAGCATGCGCGCAAGAATGTCGCGCGGCGGCGCGGCCTGCAGGTACAGGCCCAGCGGCACCTCGAATTCACCGGTCAGGCCGCTGCGCCGCTTGTAGGGCTCGATCCGCTCGGACAGCTCCTCACGCGACAGCGACTGGCCGCTGAAGGGATCGATCACCACCTGGCCCTTGGGCAGGTTGACCTTGACCATGAAGTGGCCCGGAAAGCACACGCCGCGCGCATGCAGGCCCAGGCCCTGGGCCAGCTCGATCCATAGCACGGCCAGCGAGATCTGGATGCCGCGGCGGGTGCGCAGCACGGCGTTGAGATAGCTGTTGTCCGGATCGGTGTAGTCGTTGACGTTGCCGCCGAAAGACAGGTCGCGGAAGAAGAACTGGTTGAGCGCGCGCAGCCGCTGCAAAGGCGCGGCGTCGGGCGGGAAGCGGCGCTTCAGGCGCGCCAGCAGCTGGTCGACATCGCCCAGCACCTGCTGCACGTCCAGGTCGGGGTATTCATCCTGGGCCAGGCTGGCCGCCGCTTCCAGCAGCGGGAACTGGTCGTCGCTGTGCACCAGGGAACTGAAGTACTCCAGGGGCGTGGGGACCGTGAAGTTCAACAGCATGCTGGTTTTGTAATGGACCGGCCCGCGGGCGTCAAGCGCCGCGCCATCACCGTGGTCAACGGCGCACGAGCTGGCGCAGCTTCAGGCCGGCGGCCCACAGCGCAGTGAAATAGATGGCGCCCGAGCCGGCCAGCAGCAAGGCCATCAGGCCGGCCCGCTTGAAGCCTTCGGCGCGCAGGGCCAGCCAGGGAAAGCTGGCGGCGGCCCACATCAGGAACACCGCGAGCAGTGCCGTCGCGGCCAGCACCTGCAGGCCGAACCGCGCCCAGCCGGGCTCCGGCTTGTAGCTGCCGTTGCGCAGCAGGCCCACCAGCAGCCAGGTGGCGTTGATCACGGCGCCCAGGCTGATCGCCAGCGCCAGGCCGGCGTGGCGCAGCAGGGGCACGAGCGCGATGTTGAGCAGCTGCGTGATCACCAGCACCGCGATGGCGATGCGCACCGGCGTGCGAATGTCCTGGCTGGCGTAGTAGCCAGGGGCCAGGATCTTGATCGCCACGATGCCCACCAGGCCCACGCCATAGCCGGCCATGGCGATGGCCACCTGGCCGACGTCGCCGTCGGTGAAGGCGCCGTAGTGGTACAGGGTGGCGACCAGCGGCTGGGCGAACACCAGCAGGGCCGCCGAGGTCGGCACCGCCAGCAGCACCACCAGGCGCAGGCCCCAGTCGATCATTCCCGAGTAGCGGGCGGCGTCGCCCGCGGCCTTGGCCGCCGCCAGTTGCGGCATCAGAACCACGCCCAGCGCCACGCCCAGCAAGGCCGTGGGGAACTCCATCAGGCGCTCCGCATAGCCCAGCCAGGTCACGCTGCCGGGCGCCATGTGCGAGGCGATCTGGGTGTTGATGACGGCCGAGACCGAGGCCACGCTAACGCCCAGCAGGGCCGGGCCCATCAGGCGCGCGATGTGGCGTGTGCCCGGGTCCTTCCAGGCGGTGTGCAGGCTGGACCAGGCCAGGCCGATGCGTGGCAGCAGGCCAAGCCGGCGCAACGCCGGGACCTGCACCCCCAGCTGCAGCAGGCCGCCGAGCATCACCCCGCCGGCCATGGCATAGATGGGTTGGATGCCCTTGGAAGCCAACCAGGGCGCGCCCCAGACCGCGGCGGCGATCATCGCCAGGTTGAGCAGCACCGGCGTGGCGGCCGGCACGGCAAAGCGCTTCCAGGTGTTGAGGATGCCGGCCGACAAGGCCACCATGGACATGAAGCCGATGTAGGGGAACATCCAGCGCGTCATCACCACGGCGGCCTCGAAGCCCTCGCCTTGCTGGCGCATTCCGCTGGCCATTGCCCAGACCAGGACCGGCGCCGCGATCACCCCGGCTGCGCAGGTGGCCAGCAGGGTCCAGGCCAGCACCGTGGCCACATGGTTGACCAGCTGGTGGGTTGCTTGCTCGCCGTCGCGCTCCCGGCTGTGGGCCAGGGCCGGCACGAAAGCCTGGCTGAATGCCCCCTCGCCAAACAGCCTGCGAAAGAGATTAGGAATACGAAAGGCTACATTAAAAGCGTCAGTCAGCGCGCTGGCGCCGAAAGTAGAGGCCATCAGCAGCTCGCGCACCAAACCGGTGACACGGGAGGCCAGCGTCAACAGCGAAACAGTGGAGGCGGCTTTGAACAGGCTCACCGTGACGAGTGTAGCTGGCTTATAATCGTGGGCTTTGCTGGCAACATCCTCAGACACAAGGAACACATACCATGGCATCCGCTAAACCCAAGAAAAAGAACCCGCGCCTGGCATCAGGCCGCAAGCGCGTCCGCCAGGACGCCAAACTCAACGCCGCGAACACCTCGCTGCGCTCCAAGTACCGCACCGCGGTGAAGAACGTCGAGAAGGCCGTCATCGCTGGTGACAAGGTCAAGGCGACCGAACTCTTCGCCAAGGCACAAAGCATCGTCGACACCGTCGCCGACAAGCAGATCTTCCACAAGAACAAGGCCGCTCGCGACAAGAGCCGCCTGGCCGCCAAGGTGAAAGCCCTGGCAACCGCCGCCGCCTGAGGCCTCCCTCCAGGTAACCAGCCCGGGCTCCGGCCCGCCGTTTGAAAACGGGTGCGCTGCCAGCAAAGCAAAAAAGCAAGAAACCGCCTTCGGGCGGTTTTTTCGTTTCCGGAGGGGGAAAAGCCTCAGCCCTTGGGGACGTCGGGCAGCAGGCAGGCCTCGGCCACCTGCAGATCGTTGTCACGGGCGAAGTTCAGGACGAAGTCCCAGGCCATGGGCTCGTGGTCGCGCAGGTCGCGGTGGACGATCACGCATTTGACGCCGCCGATCACGGTCGGCACGCACCAGGGCGAATAGCTCAGGTGGCTGCCCGGTTGGGCGCCGCCGGGGCGAAACGAGCTCATGACCCCGGCCAGCCGCTCGGCCCAGTCACTGGGCCGAAAGGTCTTGCCGTCGCGGGTCAGTCCCTGGATGAAGACTTCTTTGGCGCTGCTGGAAACCATCGGGTGGAGGGCGGTTGAAAGGGCTGCGCGCATGGAGGATCACTCCGATGCTGCAGCGCACAAGTATTGTATCTTATATAAGACTTGAAGATTTCAGCCTGCACTAGGAGGGCGCATCGCTGTGATGCGCAATTGTCAAACATAGGACGCATGCCCTGTGCCTAAAATCGCACCTCAACGGCTCAACTTTCGTTGAGCCTTCGTTTTTCTGGAGAGATCAATGGCTTTCATCGAGGCGGCTTCCCCCCACACCATGAACACCTATGGGCGCCTGCCGATCGCCCTGTCGCATGGCCAGGGGGTGCGCGTCTGGGATGTCAACGGCAAGGAATACCTGGACGCGCTGGCCGGCATCGCCGTCAACACCCTGGGCCACAACCATCCCAAACTGGTGCCGGCCCTGCAGGACCAGATCGCCAAGATCATCCACAGCTGCAACTACTACCACGTGCCCAACCAGGAAAAACTGGCGGCCAAGCTGGTGGAGCTGTCGGGCCTGACCAATGCCTTCTTCTGCTGCACCGGCCTGGAGGCCAACGAGGCCGCCATCAAGCTGGCGCGCAAGTTCGGCCACGACAAGGGCATCGAGCGGCCGCAGATCGTGGTCTACGAGAACGCCTTCCACGGCCGCAGCATCGCCACCCTGTCGGCCACCGGCAACGAGAAGGTGCAAAAGGGCTTCGGCCCCCTGGTCGAGGGCTTTATCCGCGTGCCCATGAACGACATCGCGGCGCTCAAGGCCGCCACCGAGGGCAACAAGGACGTGGTCGCGGTGTTCTTCGAGACCATCCAGGGCGAAGGCGGCATCAACCAGATGCGCATCGACTACCTGCAGGAAGTGCGGGCCCTTTGCGACAACCGCGACTGGCTGCTGATGATCGACGAGGTGCAGTGCGGCATGGGCCGCACCGGCAAGTGGTTCGCCCACCAGTGGGCCGGCATCAAGCCGGACGTGATGCCCCTGGCCAAGGGCCTGGGCTCGGGCGTGCCCATCGGCGCGGTGGTGGCCGGCCCCAAGGCCGCCAACATCTTCCAGCCGGGCAACCACGGCACAACCTTCGGCGGCAACCCGCTGGCCATGCGTGCCGGCGTCGAAACCATCCGCATCATGGAAGAGGACGGCCTGCTGGAGAACGCCGCCCGCGTCGGCACCCACCTCAAGGGCGCGCTGGCGCGCGAGCTGGGCGGCCTCAAGGGCGTCAAGGAGATCCGTGGCCAGGGCCTGATGATCGGCATGGAGCTGGACCGCCCCTGCGGCGTGTTGACCACGCAGGCGGCCGAGGCCGGCCTGCTGATCAGCGTGACGGCCGACAACGTGGTGCGCTTGCTGCCGCCGCTGATCATGACCGAGGCCCAGGCCGACGAGTTGGTCGCCATCCTGGCGCCGCTGGTCAAGAACTTCCTGCAGTGACCATGGCCACACCGATCAAGCACTACCTGCAGTTCAGCGACCTGACGGCCGGCGAGTACGCCTGGCTGTTCGAGCGCGCCGCCGCCATCAAGAAGAAGTTCAAGGCCTACGAGAAGTACCACCCGCTGGCCGACCGCACGCTGGCCATGATCTTCGAGAAGGCCTCGACCCGCACCCGCGTGAGCTTCGAGGCCGGCATGTACCAGTTGGGCGGCAGCGTGGTCCACCTGACCACGGGCGACAGCCAGCTGGGCCGGGCCGAGCCCATCGAGGACAGCGCCAAGGTGATCAGCCGCATGGTCGACCTGGTGATGATCCGCACCTTCGGCCAGGACAAGATCGCGCGCTTTGCCGAGCACTCGCGCGTGCCGGTGATCAACGGCCTGACCAACGAGTTCCATCCCTGCCAGATCCTGGCCGACATCTTCACCTACATCGAGCACCGCGGTTCGATCCAGGGCAAGGTCGTGGCCTGGGTCGGCGACGGCAACAACATGGCCAACACCTGGCTGCAGGCGGCCGAGCTGCTGGGCTTCACCGTGCACCTGAGCACGCCCAGCGGCTACGAGGTGGACCAAGCCATCGCCGGCATCCGCAGCACCGACAGCTACAAGGTCTTCAAGGACCCGATGGACGCCTGCCGCGGCGCCGACCTGGTGACCACCGACGTCTGGACCAGCATGGGCTACGAGGCCGAGAACGAGGCGCGCAAGAAGGCTTTCGCCGACTGGTGCGTGGACACCGACATGATGCGCGTGGCCAAGCCCGACGCCCTGTTCATGCACTGCCTGCCGGCCCACCGCGGCGAGGAGGTCGAGGCCGATGTCATCGACGGCCCGCAGTCGGTGGTCTGGGACGAGGCAGAGAACCGCATGCACGCCCAGAAGGCGCTGATGGAGTACCTGCTGCTGGGCAAGGTGGCTGGCTGATCAGGCCGCGCTGCTGCCGTTGGCAAAGGGCAGGCCACCGCGCCCGGCCAGCCGGCCCAGCCTGACCAGCCGGCTCTCCACCGCGAAGCGGGTGCGGCCCATCTCGCGCGCCAGGCGCGTGAGGTCGGCATCGGCGCTGAAGGCCTGGCCCAGCTGCCTGTCTTCCTCCTCGCTCCAGGGCTTGCCGGCATTGGGCGGCTGCTCGCGCCGCGGCTTTTTGGCGGCCAGGGCCTGCGACACCGCGAACAGCGCCCGAATCACCGGCGGGGCGTTGTAAGGGCTGTCTTCGGGCATCACCTCGCCGGTGACGGGGTGCACCCCCTGGGCCAGGGTGTCGATAATCTCGCGCGCACTTTGCAGTTCCATGTTGGATCCTCCTGTGGTTGAGAAATGACCTGTATTTTCATACAGACTAACGCCAACGCGCCAGGCCTGGCGCGGGTTGACAGCCATGTCTGAACCCCATCCCTGCCTGGCCTGCGGTGCCTGCTGCGCCAGCTTCAGTGTCGACTTCTCGGTCCATGAGCGCGACGACATGGGCGGCCCGGTGCCGGCCGGCCTGACGGTGGAGGTCACTGACCACATCTGCCGCATGCGCGGCACCGACCACCTGCCCATGCGCTGCGCCGCGCTGACCGGCACGGTGGGCGTGCAAGCGGCCTGCGGCATCTACGAATGGCGGCCCAACCCCTGCCGCGAGCTGGAACCGGGCAGCGACGCCTGCCAGCGGGCGCGTGCCCGCCATGGCCTGGCGCCACTGGGCGATGGCCTGATCCTTTAAGCCTCAACAATTTTTTGAAGCCTGTTGGCATTAACCGACACCACGCGGATTTTGCGCAGCGCACACTTTCGCCATGCAACGCATCTGGGACATTTCTCCGCCGGTGCAGGCCGGAGCGCCGGTCTTCCCCGGCGACACCCCCTACCAGCAGCAATGGGCCGCGCAGATCGCGCCCGGCTGCCCGGTCAACGTCAGCACCCTCACCCTGTCGCCCCATGTGGGCGCGCATGCCGACGCGCCCCTGCACTACGACCCGCAAGGCCATGCCGTGGGCATGCTGGACCTCACACCCTACCTCGGGCCCTGCCGCGTCATCCACGCCATCGGCATCGGCCCGCTGGTCCAATGGCAGCACATCGCCCACGCCGTGCAGGACCTGCCGCCGCGCGTGCTGGTGCGCACTTACGAACGTGCGCCGGTGGACCGCTGGGATCCGCAACTCGCGGCCTATGCGCCGGAGACGGTGGAGAAGCTGGCCGCCCTGGGTGTGCGCCTGATCGGCATCGACACCGCCAGCATCGACCCGGCCGACAGCAAGAGCCTGGACAGCCACCAGGTGATCCGCCGCCTGGACCTGCGGGTGCTGGAGAACCTGGTGCTCGACGACGTGCCCGAGGGCGACTACGAACTGATCGCCCTGCCCCTAAAACTGGTGACGGCCGATGCCTCGCCCGTTCGCGCCATCCTGAGAGAACTATGACGACGACCTTGCAAGACTGCCGCGCGCTCGACGCGCAAGATCCGCTGCGCGCGCTGCGCGAGCAATTCGTGCTGCCCGAGGGGGTGATCTACCTCGATGGCAATTCCCTGGGCGTGCTGCCCAGGACCGCCGCTGCCCGTGTGGCACAGGCCGTCACCGCCGAATGGGGCGAAGGCCTGATCCGCTCCTGGAACAGCGCCGGCTGGTACAGCATGCCGCAGCGCCTGGGCGACAAGATAGGCCAGTTGGTGGGCGCGCAGGCCGGCGAAGTGGTCGCCACCGACAGCACCTCCATCAATCTTTTCAAGGTGCTCAGCGCTGCCCTGTCCATCGCCCGCGCCGACGCGCCGCAGCGCCGAGTCATCGTCAGCGAGCGCAGCAACTTCCCCACCGACCTGTACATCGCCGAGGCGCTGTGCAAGGAGCGCGGCCTCACGCTGCAACTGGTCGAGCCCGAGGGCATCGCCGCCGCGCTGACGCAAGACGTTGCCGTGCTGATGCTGACCCACGTCAACTACCGCACCGGTGCCATGCACGACATGGCGGCCGTGACCCAGGCCGCGCATGCGGCCGGCGTGCTCACCGTCTGGGACCTGGCGCACAGCGCCGGCGCCGTGCCGGTGGATCTCAATGGCGCGCAGGCCGACTTCGCCATCGGCTGCGGCTACAAGTACCTCAATGGCGGGCCCGGCGCGCCGGCCTTCGTCTGGGCCCATCCGCGCCACGCCGACCGCTTCTGGCAGCCGCTGGCGGGCTGGTGGAGCCACGCCGCGCCCTTTGAATTCACGCCCGGCTACACGCCCGCGCCAGGCATCTCGCGCTACCTGTGCGGCACGCAACCCATCCTGTCCATGACCGCGCTGGAGTGCGGGCTGGACGCCATGCTGGCGGCGCAGCCGTTGGGCGGCATGCAAGCCCTGCGCAAGAAGTCGCTGGCGCTCACTGACCTGTTCATCGCCCTGGTCGAGGAGCGCTGCGCCGGCCACGGCCTGGCGCTGGTGACACCGCGCGAGCACGCACAACGCGGCTCCCAAGTTTGTCTGTCGCGCAGCGAGGGCGCCTACGCCATCGTGCAAGCCCTGATCGCTCGCGGCGTGATCGGCGACTTCCGAGCGCCAGACATCCTTCGCTTCGGCTTCACGCCTTTGTACGTCGGCTTTGAAGAAGTCTGGCACGCGGTCGAGCATCTCAAGCAGGTGATGGAGTCGGGTGAATGGCAGCGCCCCGAGTTCAACCAGAAGCACGCGGTGACCTGAGCATGGAAGCGAAAAAACCCGAAGACATCGTCCACGCCGAGAAGGCGAAGCTGGATTTCAGCGCCTCCATGAGCTATGGCGACTACCTGCAGCTGGACGCCATCCTGGGCGCGCAAAAGCCGCTCTCGCCTGACCACAACGAGATGCTGTTCATCGTCCAGCACCAGACCAGCGAGCTGTGGATGAAGCTGATGCTGCACGAGCTGCGCGCCGCCATCGCCAAGGTGGCGGCCGACGAATTGGGCGCCGCCTTCAAGATGCTGGCGCGCGTGAGCAAGATCATGGAGCAGCTGGTCCACGCCTGGGACGTGCTGGCCACCATGACGCCGCCCGAGTACAGCGCCATCCGGCCCTATCTTTCGAGCTCCAGCGGTTTTCAGAGCGCGCAGTACCGCTGCATCGAGTTCGCCCTGGGCAACAAGAACGCCGCCATGCTCAAGCCGCACGCGCACCGGCCCGACCTGCTGGCCCAGGTGCAGGCCGCCTACGAAGCGCCTTCGCTGTACGACGAGGCACTGCGACTGCTGGCGCGGCGCGGCATCGCCCTGCCTGCAGCGGCCTTGCAGCGTGACTGGACCCAGCCCTATGTGGCCAGCGATGAAGTCATGCAGGCCTGGCTCACGGTGTACCGCGACACGCAAAAGCACTGGGACCTGTACCAGCTGGGCGAGGAACTGACCGACCTGGAAGACGCCTTCCGCCTCTGGCGCTTCCGCCATGTGACGACGGTGGAGCGCGTCATCGGCTTCAAGCGCGGCACCGGCGGTACCGGTGGCGTGAGCTACCTGCGCAAGATGCTGGACGTGGTGCTGTTCCCCGAGATCTGGACGCTGCGCACCGAGCTTTGAAGCCAGGAACGCTATTGATTCGATAGCATCCTAGGGCCATCGGACGGGGTTTACAGATCGATTCCATAGAGAAAACCGGGCTCAACCTGGCCGATGGCAAGCGCAAGCCTCGCCCTGCGCCGCCGCCACCAGTTCTTCCAGGATGCCGCAGCCATGGGCCGCGTGGTCGGCATCGCAGCTGGCCTGCAGCGCCGTCAACTGCTGCTCCAGGGCCAGCAGGCTTTGCAGGCGGGCCCGCACGCGTGTCAATTGCTCGCCCACCAGGGCATCGACTTGCGCGCAGTGCTGGGGCGGGCTGGCCAGCGCGCCGAGCAGGCGCTTCACATCGGCCAGCGGCATGTCGAGCGCGCGGCAATGGCGGATGAAGGCCAGTTGCTCCAGCTGCGCACGCTCGTAACTGCGGTAGCCATTGGCTTGGCGCGCCGGTGCGGCCAGCAGGCCGGCCTTCTCGTAGTAGCGGATGGTCTCGATGTCGACGCCGGTGGCACCGGCCAGCTCGCTGATTTTCATGCTGTCATGCTAGCGGCTTGACTCTGGAGCCGCTCCAGGGTTTTTAATTCCTGCATCCCAACAAGAGGAATGCCATGTCCGCCCACTGCTGCCACGACGACCACGCCCACGGCCCCAGCCCCGGCGCGCCCATTCCGCCGGGCTACCGCCGCGCGCTGTGGATCGCCCTGGTGGTCAATGCCGCCATGTTCGCCATCGAGATTGGCGCCGGCCTGCGGGCGGGCTCGGTGTCGCTGCTGGCCGATGCCATCGACTTTTTCGGCGACGCCGGCAACTACGCCCTGTCCTTGTTCGTGCTGAGCATGGGCCTGGCCTGGCGCGCGCGCGCGGCCCTGGTCAAGGCGGCCAGCATGCTGGCCTTCGGTGTCTTCGTGCTGGGGCGTTCGCTCTGGGGCGCATTGCAAGGCGTGCCGCCCGAGGCCCTGACCATGGGTCTGGTGGGCACGCTGGCGCTGGCGGCCAATGTGGGCGTGGCCCTGCTGCTCTATGCCTACCGCGACGGCGACGCCAATATGCGCAGCGTCTGGCTGTGCACGCGCAACGACGCCATCGGAAACCTTGCGGTGATGCTGGCGGCCCTGGGCGTGCTGGGCACGGGCAGCGCCTGGCCCGACCTGGCCGTGGCCGTGGTGATGGGCGCGCTGGCCATCAGCGGTGGCTGGTCAGTGCTGCGGCAGGCGCGCGGCGAGCTCGCGCAGCCCGCCCACCACAGCCACTGAAGGCGTTCAGCGCAGAGGCTTAGCGCAAAAAGAGCTTGCTGAAGATGACGCCGACGCCAAAGGCGGCGAGCACCGAGGTCAGGGGGTGGGCCTTGACGTGCTCGCGGCACATGTCGCCGTATTCCTGCTGGTACTGCATGACCTTCTCGCTGCCGGTGCCGATGCTCTGCTCGAGCTTGTCGACGGCCTCGTGGGCCTTCTGGGCCACGCGGTGCACCTTGCCGTCGCCATTGAGGCCGGCGCCGTTGGCGGATGAGAGGGTTTGGATTGTTTCGCTGTTCATGGTGCTTCCTCTTGGGCTGGTCGAAAAATCGCCGGCGGCTGCCGGCGGGGACAGCAACCACTGTAGGTAGCACAACGGTGGCGCACTGTCGTCCAAACAGCGGCAAGCGCTGTAGGAGCAGTCCTGCCCTGGCTTTCAGCCGGCGGCCTTGTGCGCGCTCAGCTCGTCCAGGATGGGGCAGTCGGGCCGCTGGTCGCCATGGCAGCAGCTGGCCAGGTTCTGCAGCGTCGCGCGCATGGCGGCCATCTCCTGCATGCGCTGGTCCAGGTCGGCGATGTGCCGCATGGCGATGTCGCGCACATGGGCGCTGGAGCGGCGCCGGTTCTGCCACAGCTTGAGCAGCTGGGCGATCTCGTCCATGCCAAAGCCCAGGTCGCGCGAGCGCTTGATGAAGCGCAGCGTGTGCACCTCGCGCCCGCTGTACTGGCGGTAGCCGGCATCGGTGCGCTCCACCGCCGGCAGCAGGCCCAGCGACTCGTAGTGCCGCACCATCTTGGCCGACACGCCCGAGCGGCGCGCCGCCTCGCCGATGTTGAAGGGGCCGTCATCGACGGCTGTCGCGGTCTCGCTCATGGCTTGCCTTTCCAACGCCGCAGCAGCAGCGCGTTGCCCACCACACTCACACTGCTCAGGGCCATGGCGGCACCGGCCAGCACCGGGCTGAGCAGGCCGAAGGCCGCCAGCGGCACGCCCACCAGGTTGTAGACAAAGGCCCAGAACAGGTTCTGCCGGATCTTGGACCAGGTGCGCCGCGAGATGTCGATGGCGTCGGCCGCCAGCGCCGGGTCGCCGCGCATCAGGGTGATGCCGGCCGCGTGCATGGCGACGTCGGTGCCGCTGGACATGGCCATGCCCACGTCGGCGGCGGCCAGGGCCGGCGCGTCGTTGATGCCGTCGCCCACCATCGCCACCGTGGCGCCGCCGGCCTTGAGCTCGCCCAGGATGCGGGCCTTGTCCTCGGGCAGCACCTCGGCGCGCACCTCGGCGATGCCCAGGGCCTGGCCCACGGCCTGCGCCGCGCCGCGGTTGTCGCCGCTGAGCAGCACCGTGCGCACATGCATCGCGGCCAGCCGCGCCATGGCGCGCGCCGCCGTCGGCTTGAGCTTGTCGCCAAAGGCCAGCAGGCCGATGAGCCTCGGCGTGTCCGTCACATCGGCCACCCAGGAGACGGTGCGGCCATCGCCCTGCAGCTGCGCGGCCAGCCCCGCCAGGCCGGACAGGCCGACCTGCAATTCGTCCATCAGGCGTGTGCTGCCCAGGCGCAGTTCGCGCCCATCCACGGCGGCCGCCACACCGCGACCCGGCAATGCGCGCAGGCCTTGGGCCGCCGGCACGGCGATGCTTTCGGCGCTCGCGGCGCTGAGCACGGCGCGCGCCAGGGGATGCTCGCTGCCCTGCTGCAGCGCGGCGGCGGCGGCCAGCAAGGCCGGGCGGTCGCCGTCCAGCGCCTGGGCCGCCACCAGCTCGGGCCGGCCCTCGGTCAGGGTGCCGGTCTTGTCAAAGGCCACCACCGTCACCTTGTGGGCGATCTCCAGCGCCTCCACGTCCTTGATCAGGATGCCGTGGCGCGCCGCCACACCGGTGCCGGCCATGATGGCGGCCGGCGTGGCCAGGCCCAGGGCGCAGGGGCAGGCGATGACCAGCACCGCCACCGCGTGCAGCACGGCGCGCTCCCAGTCACCGGCCATCAGCCCCCAGGCCAGCAGCGTCGCCAGGGCGATGACCAGGATCACCGGCACGAAGACGGCGCTGACCTGGTCGACCAGGCGCTGCACCGGCGCCTTCTTGGCCTGGGCCGACTCCACCAGGCGCACGATGCGCGCCAGCGTGGTCTCGGCGCCGACGGCCGCGGTGCGCAGCAGCAGCAAACCCTGGCCGTTGACGGCGCCGCCGGTCACGCGGCCACCGGGGCCGCGCGCCACCGGCAGGCTCTCGCCGGTGAGCAGGGATTCGTCCAGCTCGCTGCTGCCTTCGACCACCACGGCGTCCACCGGCACCCGCTCGCCCGGCCGCACGACCACCAGGTCGCCCACCACCACCTGGGCCAGGGGCAGCTCCAGGTCCTGGCCCTTGCGGCGCACCCGCGCGGTCTCGGGCCGCAGGGCCTGCAGGGCGCGGATGGCATCGCTGGTCTGACGGCGGGCCCGCGCCTCCAGCCACTTGCCCAGCAAGACCAGGGTGATGACCACGGCCGAGGCTTCGAAGTACAGGTGCGCCCCGCCATGGCCGCCGTGCTGCCACAGCAGGTACAGGCTCAGCCCATAGGCGGCCGAGGTGCCCAGGGCCACCAGCAGGTCCATGTTGCCGCTGCCCGCGCGCAGGGCCTTCCAGCCCGCGCGGTAAAAGCGCGCGCCCAGCCAGAACTGCACGGGCGTGGCCAGCAGCAGTTGCAGCCAGCCGGGCAGCATCCAGTCGGCGCCGGCCAGCATGCCGGCCATCGGCAGGGCCAGGGGCAGGGACAGCGCAGCGGCCAGCACCACCTGCCAGCCGCCGCTGGCGGCAGGCGCCGGTTCGGGCCGGTCGCTCTGGCGCAGGTGGGCGCTGTAGCCGGCCTGTTTGACCGCGGCCAGCAAGGCCTCGGTCGTCACAGTGGCCCCGGTCAGGCTGACCTCGGCCGTTTCGGTCGCCAGGTTGACGCTGGCGGCGCTGACGCCCGGCACGCGGGCCAGGGCCTTCTCTACCCGGCTCACGCAGGAGGCGCAGCTCATGCCTTCAATGGTCAATGCAGTGGTGGTGTTCATGGATGCAGTCTCAAGCTTGCCATGATGGTAAGGTCAAGCGGCCGACCAAGCCCTTGCCACGGATGGGGACATCCGCCGGGCTGCGCTTGACCTTGCCACAGGGGCAAGGTTTACAGTGAGTCCATGACCTACAAGTTCCAACTCGCCATGGCTTGCGGCGGCTGCGCCAAGACAGTGACCGACGCCGTGCTCGCCCTGGACCCGCAGGCCCAGGTGCGCATCGACCTGCCAGCCAAGACCGCGCAGGTCGACAGCGGCAAGACCCGCGAGGAGCTCGCGCGCGCCCTGAGCGCCGCCGGCTACGCACCCGCCTGAGACACGCGTCGCCATGCGCCACTGGCTCCTCGTCCTGCTGATCGCCCTGCTGCCGCTGCGCGGCTGGGCGGCCGAGGCGATGGCCGGCCGGATGTTGGCGCAGCAGCTGGATGCTATTGAATTTGTAGCTACCCAGCACCATTCCACGGGAGCTAGCGGCAATTCTGACTCCGGAATGGCCACGCAGGCCATGGCCGACTGCCCTGGCCATGCGGCGGCCGCCGCAGCCGCAAGCGCCGTCGCCGATGTCGCGGTCCAGGACAGCGATCCCTGCGCCTCCTGCCTGCAATGCCAGGCCTGCTCCATCCTCGCCCTGCAGCCCGGCGCCACGCCGCTGGCCGGGCCCGTGCCCTCGCATCACGCTGCCGCCGCCGGGACGGCGCGCTTCGCCAGCGCCCTGAGCACGCCGGCGCTCAAGCCGCCCATCGCCTGAGGCCTCCCACCCGAGGTGCGTCCGCATTCCCTGCGGGCGCTTGTCTGGCGGCCGCCTGTGGGCGGCCTTGCAGGAGATTCCAATGAAAACAATGTTGTTGGTGCTGGCCATGCTGGCCGGCGCGCCCGCCTGGGCGCAGGCGCCCGAATGGGTGAAAGCCACGGTGGTGCGCAGCGAGCCGGCGCGCAAGCTGGTGACCCTGGACCACGAGGCGATCAAGAGCCTGCCCATGGAGGCCATGACCATGCCCTTCAAGGTCAAGGACGCGGCCCTGCTGGCCAAGGTCAAGGCCGGTGACAAGGTGCGCTTTCGCGTCGCCCTGCAGGACGGCGAGCCGGTGGTCACGGCCATCGAGGCCGCGCCATGAGGAGACTGCTGGCGAACGCGGTGTGGGCGCTCTGGGCCGCGTGCACGCTGGCGCAGGCCGGGCCCATGGGCTTCAAGGACAGCACCATGGCCATGGGCGACTTCGGCCGCAACTGGCGCGAGGCCTGGGTCAACCACGCGGTGACGCCGCGCGATGCCTTCGGCCTGGGCGCGACCTGGATGCGCTCGGACCACGGCCAGCACACGCGCGAGTACGCCGAGGCCACCTACACGCGCCTGGTCAAGCGCTGGAACGGCGAGCACTCGCAGGCCAACGTCTGGTTCGTTGCCGGCGCCGGCCCGGTGCGCGGCAACGACTTCGACGGCACGCGCACCATGCTCTCGCCCGGCGTTGCCTTCGACTGGGAAAGCACGCGCCTGTACTTCAGCAGCGCGGCGCGGCTGTACCGCGCCAGCGGCCTGCGCCACGACACGGCCTCGGTGCGCGCCGGCTTCTCGTTCTACGAGGTGGACTACGACGAGGTCCAGCCCTGGCTGGTGCTGGAGGCGCGGCGCATGCGCGGCCTGTCGGACGCCACCGAGATCACGCCCATGCTGCGGCTGATCCACAACCGCTACTTCGTCGAGGCCGGCGTCAACACCGACGGCCAGGCCCGCTTCAATTTCATGTACGTCTTCTAGGAAACACCACCATGAACAAAACCCTCATCGCCTTCGTGCTGGCCGCAGCCGCCCTGCCGGCCCTCGCCGCCGAGTCTGTCCAGGCCACCGTCAACGGCATGGTCTGCGCCTTCTGCGCCCAGGGCATCGAAAAGCGCCTGAGCAAGCTGCCGGCCACCCAGGCGGTCTTTGTCGACCTCAAGCGCAAGATCGTCGCCGTCGAGGCCAGGGACGGCCAGAAGATCGACGGCAAACTGGTCACGGCCGAGATCACGGACGCCGGCTACGACGTGGTCAAGCTCGAGACCGTGGCCAAGAGCGTGGCCCAGATCAAGGCCGAAACCAAGGCGGCCAAATGAGCAGCGAGACGATCAACGACGGCACGGTGCAGGCGCGCAGCGGCCTGTGGGCCAGCGTGGCCACGCTGTTCGCCAGCTCGGGCACCCTGGTGTGCTGCGCCCTGCCGGCCCTGCTGGTGGCGCTGGGCGCCGGCGCCGCACTGTCCTCGCTGGTGGCGGCCGTGCCGCAACTGGTGTGGCTGAGCGAGCACAAGGAGGCGCTCTTCATCGCCGCCGGACTGATGCTGGCAGCCAGCGGCGCCCTGCAATGGGCCAACCGCGGCGCACCCTGCCCGGTGGATCCGCGCCTGCGCGATGCCTGCCTGCGCACGCGCAAGCTCTCGCTACGGCTGTACTGGCTCAGCCTGGGCGTCTATGCCGTGGGCGGCTGGTTCGCCTTCGTCCAGCCCCTGCTGGCAGGCTGAGGCGCGCGGTCGGCGTGGATAATGAATTCACGATGACCCAGCATTCCCCGGACTCCTGCATCACCGACGTCGCCGGCATCGAGGTCGGCCATTTCACCGAGACCCGCCGGCCCACAGGCTGCACCGTGGTCATCACCCGCGCCGGCGCTGTGGCCGGGGTGGACGTGCGCGGCGCAGCGCCGGGCACGCGCGAGACCGACCTGCTGTCGCCCACCAACCTGGTCGACAAGGTGCACGCCGTGCTGCTGGCCGGCGGTAGCGCCTGGGGCCTGGACGCCGCCGCCGGCGTGATGCGCTGGCTGGAGGAGCAGGGCATCGGCCTGGAGGTGGGGCCGGGGCGCATCCCCATCGTGCCGGCCGCCGTGCTGTTCGACCTCTACCTGGGCGACACCCGCATCCGCCCCGACGCCCAGGCCGGCTACGCGGCCTGCGCCGCCGCCTCGCGCAGCAAGGCCGCGCAAGGCAATGTGGGCGCCGGCGCCGGCGCCGTCATCGGCAAGATTTTCGGCGCCGAGCGCGCCATGAAGGGCGGCATCGGCAGCGCATCGCTGAGCGTTAACGGCATCACCATGGGCGCGCTGATCGCCTGCAACGCGCTGGGTGACGTGGTCGACCCCTTCACGCAAAAAATCATCGCCGGCGCCCGCACGCCGGACGGCCGCAGCTTTCTCGACTCGCGCCGCGCCCTGCTGGCCGGCGAGCCGCCCAAGCGCCTGGTGCCCGGCACCAACACCACCATCGGCATCATCGCCACCGACGCGGTGCTGACCAAGGCCCAGGCTACGCGGCTGGCGACGGTGGGCCACGACGGCTATGCGCGCAGCATCAACCCGGCCCACACCATGCTCGACGGCGACGCCCTGTTCGCCCTGGGCACGGGCGCCAGCGGGCGCAGCGGCGACATGATGGTGCTGGCCACCATGGCAGCCGAGGTGGTGGCCATCGCGGTGGCGCGCGCGGCCCGCGCGGCGCGCGCCGTGACCGAAGGCGGCCTGCACCTGCCGGCGGCCGGCGACATGCAGTGAGGCAGCACATGCCCCAGGCGCTGCGCAACACCCTGCTGTCGATCCGCGATCTGCTGATCTCGGCCGGGCCCTTCGCCGTGCTGGCCGTGGGACTGCTGGTGCTGGCCTACCTGTGGCTGGACCCGGCGCCGCCGCGGCGCGTGACCCTGGCCACCGGCCCGGCGCAAAGCGCCTACGACGCCTTCGGCCAGCGCTACAAGAAGGCGCTGGCGGCCGACGGCATCGAGGTCGTTCTGCTGGCCACCGAGGGCTCCTCGGCCAACCTGCAATTGCTGCGCGATGGCAAGGCCGACCTGGGCTTTGTGCAGGGCGGGGCCAGCGAGGCCTCGGCCACCGAGGTCGAGGGCATCGAGTCGCTGGGCAGCCTGTTCGTCGAGCCGGTCTGGCTGTTCTACCGCGAGAGCGCGGCCAAAAAGCTCACGGCCACGGGCGTGCTGTCCTCGCTGCCGCAGCTGCAGCAGCTGCGCCTGAACGTGGGCACGCCCGGCAGCGGTGTGCCCAGCCTGGTCGACAAGCTGGTCGAGGCCAACCGGGTCGATCCCAGGACGCTGCAGCTGGCGCGGCTGGAGCAGACACCGGCCACCGTGGCCTTCCTGGGCGGCGAACTGGATGCGCTGGTGTTCGCCTCGGCGCCGGAGTCGCTGATGGTGCAGATGCTGCTGCAGACGCCGGGCGTCAAGCTGATGGACTTCGCCCAGAGCGAGGCCTATTCGCGGCGCTTTCCCTTCCTCACGCCTGTGCTGCTGCCGCGCGGCGTGGTCGACCTGGCCGGCGACCAGCCGTCGCAGGACGTTCGCCTGGTGGCCACCACCACCGCCTTGCTGGCACGCGACAGCACCCACCCGGCCCTGGTGCAGCTGTTCGCCCAGGAGGCGCGCGAGCTGCACGGGCCGGCCGGCTGGTTCAACAAGGCCGGCAGCTTTCCCAGCATCGAGCACAGCGAGTACCCGATTTCCAAGGAAGCCAGCCGCGCCATCGCCAGCGGGCCGCCCTTCCTGCAGCGCTACCTGCCGTTCTGGCTGGCCAACCTGGTCGAGCGCATGTGGCTGGTGCTGGGCATCATCATCGCGGTGATGCTGCCGCTGTCGCGCATCGTGCCACCGCTCTACCAGTTCCGCATCCGCTCGCGGGTGTTTCGCGGCTACGGCAAGCTGCGCGACATCGAGCAGCGCCTGCAGACCGATTCGGCCAGCGCGGCGCAGCTGGCGCGGGAGCTGGACGCGCTGGAAGCCAAGACGCACGACATCAACGTGCCCTTGTCGTATGCCGACGAGCTCTATGCGCTGAGGAACAACATCGCCCTGGTGCGCGCCAAGCTGCCGCCCGCGGCCTGAGCTACAGCTTGGCGAAGGCGCTGTTGCGCAGCGCGGTGTGGGCCACCGCATCGAGCGCGCCGTCCACCACGGCCTGGCCCGACACCACGCGCAGCGTGCTGTTCTCCAGCATCTTGTCCAGCAGGCGCCGCGTCATCGACTGCGACTTGCCGGCGGCATTGGTGAACATGAACAGCGTGCCGTGCGGGCTGGCCCAGGTCAGCTGGAAGCGCGCCCAGCCGCTGTCGACCAGCAGTTCGACCCAGGCACCGGGCTGGATGGCCGCCGGCGGCAGGGCCGGCGTGATGCCCGCTGGCGCCTCCTCGTCCTCCCCCGGCCGGGTGGCATCGAACAACGGCTGCGGCAGGCCACCCTGGTCGGTGTCCATGAAGCCCGAATGCATGGCCTCGCGCGGTGCCAGCCAGGCGCTGCCGGCTCCGCTGTCCTGGCCGAACTGGGCCTCGAGTTCCTCGCGCGACAGCGTGGTCGACAGGGGCACCGGCCGCCCGCTCTCGCCCGGCGGCTTCATGGCCTGCTCGTGCAGCAGGGCCAGTTGGTTGAGGAAGCGCTGGGTCTGCGCCACCGGGTAGTCGATGGTGGCCAGGCCCTCGCGCAGCTTGCCCAGCAGCGGCGGCACCAGCCGCGCCAGCCGCGCCGCGTTGCCCGGCCCCAGGTGCAGCTGCGCGCTGGAGAGCAGGTCGGTGACGACGTCACCGAAGCCGCCCGGATCGGCCGTGCCGTCCTGGTCGGCCAGGCGGGCCTGCGCCATCACCTGGGCCCAGGGCCCGGAGATGAACTGGATGATCTCGCGCGGGGCGGCGGCGACATCGGGACGGGCCCGCAGCTCCTTGCCGAACTTGTCGGCCAGCAGGTTGCGCTGCTCGGCCTGCAGCAGGGCGCGCACCGCCTTCTCGCGGTAACGCCGGTCGCGCCGCTGCTGCTCGCCCCAGGCCTCCTCCAGCGTCTTGACGGCAAAGGCAAAGGGCTCGGCGCCGGCGATGCGGGTGGACAGCAGGGCATCGACCGCCTGCTGCAGCGGATCGAGGAAGGCGGCGAAGCCGGGCGCGTCGACCGACTCCCAGGCCAGGCTGCGCTGCGTCATCTGATCGAGCAGCTGGCGCGCCGGATGCTTTTTGTCGCTGAAAAAGCGCGGATCGGCCATCGCCAGGCGCAGCAGCGCAGGCTCGAGCTCGCGCACAGTCTGCTGCACCGGCGCCAGCAGGCGCGGGTCGCTGGCGATGTTCTCCACCATCAGGTTGACCACTTCCAGGCCCAACGCCTGGCCGGTGCCGCGCGACTTCTTGCGCAGCTCCTCGCGCAGCGCCGCCGGGCCGGTGACGGCGTCAACCGCCCCCACAGCCTGACGCTGCTGCAGGCGCTGCATCACCTGGTCGACCTGGCGCATCTCCTGCAGCGCCTCGAAAGCGGCCGGCATGGTCATGGCAAAGTCGGTCGGCCGCTCGGGCCTGGCGGCGTTGTCCTGCGCGTCGAAATCGCCCGCCAGCAGGCGGCGCAGTTCCTGCACATTGAGCAGCGCACGCGCGGCCTGCGCCGGCTCGCCGGCAGGCGCGCCAGCGCGCGGCGGCGCCGGCGCCAGGCTCTCCTGGTTCTGCGCCAGCTTGAAACCGGCCTCGGTCACCCCTTGCCCGCGCAGCATCTGCGACAGCTCGCGGTAGACACGGGCCAGTTCCGGCCCCATGGCTTCGCCAAGATCGAGCATCCAGCGTGTGCGTACGGCCTGCGACACCGGGCTTTCCAGCGCCACCGTGCGCAGGCTGCGCACATAGACCTCGGGGCGCAGCGGGTTGCGCTCGACCTGCACGGTCTTGAGGCCCTGGGCGGCGCAGACCAGGGCATTGAGCTCGGTCAGCTCGGCCTCGACCACCCGCAGCACGGCCTGCTGGATGCGCACCAGCTCGACGCCCTCCTCGACCTGGTCGTCGCCCATCAGCTCCAGCGAATCGAAGCTCAGGGCGCCGGCCTTGCGGGTGTCGCCGGCGATGGCCTGGGCGAACTCGGCCAGCAGGGCCTGCGGGTAGGCCTCGCACAGCTGGGCCTCGTGCTTCATCAGGGTGCGCGCCGCCTCCGTCAGCAGGTTGCGCTCGATCGCATCGGGCATCATCTTGGCCCGCTCGGGCATGGTGATGCGGGCACGCACCACCAGCCGCTGCATCAAGGTCCTGCCCTGGGCCGCCGCTTCCTTCATGACGGAGCGGTACAAGGCTTGGTAGGGCGTGGTCTGCGGCATGGGCATCGGGCCGCTGGGGCCCCTGGTGTGTTGTTACTTCAGCGCTTTATAGCGCATGCGCTTGGGCTTGGCGCCCTCCTCGCCCAGGCGCTTCTTCTTGTCGGCCTCGTACTCCTGGTAGTTGCCGTTGAAGAAGGTCCATTGGGAGTCTCCTTCAGCCGCCAGGATATGGGTGGCGATGCGGTCGAGGAACCAGCGGTCGTGGCTGATGACCATGACGCTGCCGGCGAATTCCAGCAGGGCGTCTTCCAGCGCGCGCAAGGTTTCGACGTCCAGGTCGTTCGAGGGCTCGTCCAGCAGCAGCACGTTGCCGCCGGCGATCAGGGTCTTGGCCAGGTGCAGCCGGCCGCGCTCACCGCCCGACAGCGTGCCCACGCGTTTTTGCTGGTCGCCGCCGTTGAAGTTGAAGCGGCCAGCATAGGCACGGCTGGCCATCTGGAACTTGCCGACGTTGAGGATGTCCAGGCCGCCGGAGATGTCCTCCCAGACGGTCTTGTTGTTCTCCAGCTCGTCGCGATGCTGGTCGACGAAGGCCATGCGCACGGTCGAGCCGATGACGACGGTGCCCGAATCGGGCTGTTCCTTGCCGGCGATCAGCTTGAACAGCGTGGACTTGCCGGCGCCGTTGGGGCCGATGATGCCGACGATGGCGCCAGCGGGCACGGTGAAGCTCAGGTCGTCGATCAGCACGCGATCCCCGAAGGATTTGGTGACGTTGTGGAACTCGAACACCTGGGTGCCCAGGCGCTCGGCCACAGGGATGAAGATTTCCTGGGTCTCGTTGCGCTTCTGGTATTCGACGTCGGACAGCTCCTCGAAGCGGGCCAGGCGCGACTTGCTCTTGGCCTGGCGCGCCTTGGGGTTCTGGCGCGACCACTCCAGTTCCTTCTTCAGGGCCTTGGCGTGGGCTTCCTCGCTCTTTTGCTCCTGCGCCAGACGGTCGCCCTTTTGCTCCAGCCAGGTGCTGTAGTTGCCCTTCCACGGGATGCCGGCGCCGCGGTCAAGCTCCAGGATCCATTCGGCGGCGTTGTCCAGGAAGTAGCGGTCGTGGGTGATGGCCACGACGGTGCCGGTGTAGCGCTTGAGGAAGACTTCCAGCCATTCCACCGACTCGGCGTCCAGGTGGTTGGTGGGCTCGTCCAGCAGCAGCATGTCGGGCTTGGACAGCAGCAGGCGGCACAGGGCGACGCGGCGCTTCTCGCCGCCTGACAGCACGCCGACGACGGCGTCCCAGGGCGGCAGGCGCAGGGCGTCGGCGGCGATCTCCAGCTGGTGCTCGGAGTCGGCGCCCGAGGTGGCGATGATGGCTTCCAGCCGGGCCTGCTCGGCCGCCAGGGCGTCGAAGTCGGCGTCGGCCTCGCCGTAGGCGGTGTAGACCTCCTCGAGCTTGGCCTTGGCGGCGAAGACCTCGCCCATGGACTCTTCCACGCTCTCGCGCACCGTGTGCTCGGGGTTGAGCTTGGGCTCCTGCGGCAGGTAGCCGATGTTCAGGCCCGGCATGGGTGTGGCCTCGCCCTCGTACTCCTTGTCCACGCCGGCCATGATCTTGAGCAGGGTGGATTTGCCCGAGCCGTTCAGGCCCAGCATGCCGATCTTGGCGCCGGGGAAAAACGACAGGGAGATGTCCTTGAGGATGTGGCGCTTCGGCGGCACGATCTTGCCGACGCGGTTCATGGTGAAGACGTACTGGGCCATGGTGCTTTTCTAACTGGAAAACGCCAATTATCCTTGACAGCCGCGCCTCAGGCGGGACACAGGGCCTTGAGCGGCGACGGGCCGCCCCTAGCCGCCAGGCCCCCTCGGGGGGCAGCGAGCCACACGCAGTGGGCGAGCGTGGGGGCCTTTTGCCCGGCGACAGGCCGCCCCTGGCCGCGAGGGGCGGTCATTTCCCGTCCAGGCTGTTGCGCAGGGCCGCCTTGGCCACCTGGTCGAGCGCTTCGTCCACCACGTTGCGCCCGGCCACCACCTTGATCATGCCCTGCGAGCGCAGCCGCTCCAGCGTGCGCTTGGACATGGAGTGGGCGGTGCCGGCCAACGATGTGAACATGAACAGGGTGTGGTGCGGGCTGGCCCAGGTCAGCTGCACGCGCAGCCACTGCCCCTGGACCATCAGCTCCACCCAGGTGCCCGTACGCAGCTCGCCGGCGGGCGCCGCCTCCTGCGGCTCGCCCGCTTCGGCCGGCAGCTGCGGCACCAGGGCCTGCTCGGGCGCCAGGTAGCCGGCCTCCGAGGCCTCCTGCTCGGCCAGCCAGATCTGGGCGGCGTCGAAGATGCTCTCGCCAAAGTCCGAGGTCTGGGCCTCGGCGGCCTCGGCGGCGGCGCGCGCCACCTCGTCGCGGCCCTCCTGCAGGGCCGACTGGTGGATCGCCACCAGGTTGGCGAAAAAGCGCTCGGTCAGCTCGCTCGGGTAGTCGATGCTGCGCAGGCCATCGCGCAGCCGGCCCAGCAGGCCCGGCACCATCTGCGCCAGGCGCTGGGCCCGGCCGCGCTGGGCCGTGCTCTTTTGCACGCTCCAGACCAGGTCGTCGGCCACATGCCGGTAGCCGTGCGGGTCGTCGGAGCCGTCGGTGCAGGCCAGCTGCGCCTGCGCCACCACCTGGGCCCAGGAGTTGCGCAGGAAGTCGCCGACGAACTCCGCCACGTCCAGCCCGTGCATCGCCATGGTGAAGTCCGCCGCCAGCTTCTGCGCCAGCAGGTTGCGCTGCTCGGCGTGCAGCAGGGCGCGCGCCGCCTCGCCCCTGCGCTGCAGCATGGCCTGGTCGTGCGCCGTCCATTGGGTGTGCAGGTGGTCCAGCAGCTCGCCGACGGTGTCGCCGTCGATCACCTTGCTGTCCAGCCAGAGCACCGCGTCCTCCAGCGTGGCCACGAAACGCGGCCAGCCCTCGTCCTGCTCGCTGCTGAAGGCCAGGCTGCGCTGGGTGACGCGGTCCAGGAACAGGCGGGCCGGGTGGCTGCGGTCGCTGAAAAAGCGCGAGTCCTGGCTGGCCAGCAGCAGCACGGCCGGCTCGAAGCCGCGCAACTGCCGCTTGTAGGCCGGCAGCAGACGAGCGTCCTGGGTGAGGTTGTCGAACATCAGGCGCACCACCTCTTCGCCCAGCTGGTGGCCCAGGCGCACCCGGGCCGGGTCTTCGTGGGCGGCCACCGGCTGCGCCGGCGCTGGCGCTGGCGCCGGCTTGGGCCGGCTCTCCAGGCGCTTGACCAGCACGTCCAGCTGCTTCATGTCCTGCAGCAGGTGCATCGAGGCCGGCACGGTGTGCAGGAACTCCGCCTTGGGCGGGCCCTGGTCGAAGTCGCCGGCCAGCAGCTTGCGCAGCTTGTCCAGGGTGAGCAGGGTCTTGGCCATCGAGTCCGGCACCGCTGCGACGCCGCCCTTGGGGCCCCGCCCGCCCAGCGGCACGGCCGGCTCCACGCCGGACGACATCAGCCAGTCCGTCAGTTCGCGGTACAGCGTGCGCAGGGTGGAACCCAGCAGGCCGCCGGCCGGTGTGATCAGCGCCTCGCGCACTGGCGCGTCGGGCACGTGCAGCGCCAGGGTGCTTTGCAGCGCGCGCACGAAAGCCTCCGGCCGCAGCGGGTTCAGGCCCGGCTGGATGGTGCGCCAGCCCAGCAAGGTGCTGATCAGGGCGTCCAGGGCCGGCAGCACGTCGTCCACCGCATGCGAGACCTCCTGCTGGGCCCGCGCCACCTCGATGCTGGTGTCCAGCTCCGCGTCGCCGAACAGCTGCAGGTCCTCGAAGCGCAGCAACTCCGCCGGCGCCTGCTCCCTGCCGCCACCCTCGTAGACCACCCGGCTCAGCTCGCCCTTGTAGGAAGCGCAGACCAGGTTGGCGCGGGCCGACAGGGCGTCGATGGCGTCGCGGATTTCGGGCTTGTTGAAGCTGGGGATGCGGCGCGGGCCGGTTGGCAGCGCGCCGAGCACCAGGCCGTTGATGACATGCGTCATCAACGCTTCCGCCTGCTGCAGCATGGTCCCAAGACAGTCGTTGAGCGTGGGCTGCAGGGCAGTCGGGTCGTCGGAAACGCCCAGTCGAAGTTTGAGCAGCTTGGCCATGGAAGAGATGAGTTGAAATCGATTATCTAGAAGCCGCCTGCCCTCTCCAAGGCCAGCTGTAAGAAGCGGTAAATCCGTGGCCGCGGCACGACAGGGCAGGACGTGCGACAATAGGGCTCTCGCGGACTCCAGTTGCCCGCGAGCCCAGCGATCCGCTGGGGACGAAGCAAGGCCCACCCAGGCTGCGCCGGCTCCCACCCCCCAAATCATCTGCCTTTGACTGGCTCGGTGCCATGCACCGTACAGGCCGATTCCCAAGCGCCACGGATGGCGCACATTTCATGACTTTTGACGAACTGAATCTGGCACCCGCCATTCTCAAGGCCGTGGCCGAACAAGGCTACGACACCCCCACCCCCATCCAGGCCCAGGCGATCCCCGCCGTGCTCGCAGGCCACGACCTGCTGGGCGGCGCCCAGACCGGCACCGGCAAGACCGCTGCCTTCACCCTGCCCATGCTGCACAAGCTGAGCGCGGGCACCAGCAAGACCAACAAGTTCGGCAAGGACGGCGTCGCCGCCCTCGTGCTCACGCCCACGCGTGAACTGGCCGCGCAGGTGGAGGAATCCATCCGCACGTACGGCAAGTACCTGCAACTGACCTCGACCGTCATCTTCGGCGGCGTGGGCATGAACCCGCAGGTCGCCAAGATCAAGGCCGGCGTCGATATCCTGGTGGCCACGCCGGGCCGCCTGCTCGACCTGCAGCAGCAAGGCAACCTCGACCTGTCGACCGTGGAAATCCTCGTGCTCGACGAAGCCGACCGCATGCTGGACATGGGCTTCCTGCCCGACGTGAAGAAGATCCTGGCGCTGATGCCCAAGGACAAGCAGAGCCTGCTGTTCTCGGCCACCTTCAGCGATGAGATCCGCGATCTGGCCAATGGCCTGCTGAAGAACCCGCAGAGCATCCAGGTGACGCCGCGCAACACCACGGTGCAGCGCATCACCCAGACCATCCACCCGGTGGGCCGCGGCAAGAAGAAGGCCATCCTGGCCCACATCATCAATGAGCACAACTGGAGCCAGGTGCTGGTGTTCACCCGCACCAAGTTCGGCGCCAACAGCGTGGCCGAGTTCCTGACCAAGAACGGCATCCAGGCGATGGCCCTGCACGGCAACAAGAGCCAGGCCGCCCGCACCCAGGCCCTGTCCGGCTTCAAGAGCGGCGACATCCGCGCCCTGGTGGCCACCGACATCGCCGCGCGCGGCATCGACATCGACGAGCTGCCGCACGTCGTCAACTACGAAATCCCCAACGTCAGCGAAGACTACGTCCACCGCATCGGCCGCACCGGCCGTGCCGGCAACAGCGGCGAAGCCGTCAGCCTGGTCTGCCTGGACGAAGAAGGCTTCATGCAGGAGATCGAGCGCTTCACCAAGCAGCAGATCCCGGTCAAGGTGATCGAGGGCTTCGGTCCCGAAGCCGGCGAGCGCGCCGAACCCATCGCCATGGGCCGCCAGACCATCTGGGGCGGCGCAGGCCGTCCGCCCAGCCGTGAAGTCATGCAGGCCGCCGCCAAGGCAGCGCGCCAGGAAATGATGGAACGCGTCCGCGAGAACAAGGCCACGCAAGGCGGCGGCGGCGGCGGCGGTGGTGGCGGCAATGGCCGCGGCGGCCAGCGCAGCGCCGGTGGCGGCAATGGCAACGGTGCCGGCCGCGGTAATGGCGGTGGCAACGGTGGCAATGGCAACAGCGCCGGTCGTGGCAACGGCGGCGGCAACGGCGGTGGCCGTGGCGGCCGCTCCAACGGCAATGGCAATGGCCAGCGCCCGCCGCAGAACGTCCAGGCGCTGCAAGCGCGCGAGCCACGCGCACCGCGTCCGGACACGGACGGGGACGACCACGAAGAGCGCATGCCGCGCAATGTGGATCCCTTGCGCACCAACATGCCCGGCCGTCGTGAGATGACCGGCGTGCAGCGCGTCAACACCAACGGCCAACCCGATCCGACGCGCACCAGCATCGACAGCATGGGCGCCGGCAACCGCCGCGGTGGTGGCGGCGGTGGTGGCCGTGGCCGCTCCGGTGGTGGTGGTGGTGGTGGTGGTGGTGGCTACGGCGGTGGTGGCGGCGGTGGCCGCAGCGGCGGTAACCGCACCGGCGGCTACGGCCGCTAAGCCGCGAACATGGAGTCCGATCGGGCTCCAGAGCGCACCAAAAGGGCGCGAGATGCTACGAAAACCGTAGCACCTCGCGCCCTTTTCACTTTGCCAGCACAATCGCCGGCATGACAGACAGCCCCGCTTCCCGCACCGTGCTGCTCGCCGGCGCCTCCGGCCTGGTCGGCCGCGAGATCCTCAAGGGCCTGCTGGCCGATGCCACGGTGAGCGAGGTCCACACGCTGGGAAGGCGCAAGCTGCAGCTGGAACATCCCAAACTCACGCAGCACATGGTCGACTTCGCCGCCCTGCCCGCCCTGCCGCCGGCGCAGGAGGTCTACCTGGCGCTGGGCACGACCATCAAGGTGGCCGGCAGCCAGGCGGCCTTCCGCGCCGTGGACTACGAAGCGAATCTGGCCGTGGCCCAAGCGGCGATGGCAGCCGGCGCGATGAAAGCAGGACTTGTCAGCGCAATGGGGGCGAGCGCCAGTTCGTCCATCTTTTACAACCGCACCAAGGGCGAACTGGAAGACGCGCTGGGCGGCCTGGGCCTGGCCACCCTGGTCATCGCCCGCCCCTCCTTCCTGGCCGGCGACCGTGAGGCCCTGGGACAGCCGCTGCGCGGCGGCGAGAAGCTGGCCCTGAACGTCTCACGCTGGCTGGCGCCGCTGATTCCCGACAACTTCAAGTCGGTTCCGGCGGCAGCGGTGGCCAATGCATTGCTGCAGAACCTGCCGACGGCAACCGGCAAGAAGGTGGTGGTGTCGGGGGAGATGCAGAAGCAGCCGGCGCACGGCTGAGGCCCGCGTTCAGCGCGCGCGCAACTCCTGGACGGCGGTGGCGATCAGGCGCAGGCCGAACGCACCGACCAGCAAAGCCGAGCAACGCGTCAGCAGGCGGCAGTGGCGCAGGTAGGCGCGCTGCACGCCGGCCTGCGACAGCGCGAAGGCCAGGAAGCCGTGCCAGAGCCAGGAGTTCGCATAGACCATCGCCACCGCTGCGGCCACATGCCAGGCCGAGGGCTGGGCCGGCAATGCGGTGGCGAACACGCTGCCGTAGAACAGTGCGATCTTGGGATTGAGCGCGCTGGTCACGAAGCCGGCGCGCAAGGCCTGACGGGCACCCATGCTGGCGCTGTCCGCCACCGGGACAGCACCGCTGCCGCGCAGCAGCTCCCATGCCAGGTAGAGCAGGTAGAGCCCGCCCGCGACCTGGGCCGCCTGGCGCAATGCAGGATGGGCGGTGAAGACGGCGCCCACGCCCGCCACCGCCAGCAGGGCCCAGGCCAGCGTCCCCGTCGTCATGCCGACCACCGCCGCCAGCGCCGCGCGGCGCGAGCCCCCAGCGGCCAGCTGGCCGATCAGCACGAAGTTGAAGCCTGGGATGAGCAGGATGGCCCAGTGCAGGGCCGCGATGGTGAGAAGAGAGGAAAGCATGTGGAACGCTCAGGCTGGCTGGCCGTGTCAAAGGAGAGCTTCGACGAACTGCATGGCTATTGCGTTCGGAACACGGAAATCGGTGTGGCCGGACTCGTGGTCAAGACCACCACAACGTAGCCGAAGCGGGATGGCTCGGCCTTCAAGTTGTACCGGCAAAATGCCTGGGCGATGTTCTGGATACACGCGATCGTCAGGTTCTGCCGTTCGGCAACAGGCAGATAGCTTTCAGCTTCAGCGTGAGTGGACACTCGATACTCGCATCCCGCGCCGCAGGAAATGTTTCGCCAAGGCTCAGCGCCGATCCGGCCCTCGACCACCCATTGATTGCCAGCCGACGAAAGCCGGTATGCGGCCGTTGGCGCGCCATCCTTCACGAGGACTGTGTAGGTTCCGGCATCCAAGTTGGAGATGGGTTGCGAAAACGCAGATGGAGACCAACAGGCGATCGATGCAAGAAACAACCATGCCGCGCGAACCATTGCTTGCCTTCTAACGTTTGAACTAAGCCGCGCCGCGACGTCGCGTGAGTGAACTGTCAGGACTCGTTGACGGGAAGGGCGGAATAGGGGTGAACCGCAATACGCATGGGCTGTTCGGCCAACAAATTGATGATCTCATCGCGAAGTTCGTCAGCAAGCGAGCTGTTCTCATAAGCGGCCTTCGCTTCGTCGGATCTGAAGACCTCAATGTTCCAGAGGGTGTCCGGATCTCCGTCCTCGCGAGCGATGATGAATCTGTCGGAGGCGCCAGACTTCGTCATTCCGATAGTGGCCAGTTCAAACAACTTGTCGCCCAGTCCTGCCTTGGCGCGCATCTTGATGATGTATGCGGGCTGATCTTGAAGTGCCATGATGTTTCCTTTCGAGTCCTAGCGTGCATGTAACCGGCGACTTGCGCCAGGAGGGAGCGGAGCGACCGGACGCCGCAAGGCGTCCGTGTTGACTGGCTTGTTAGAGCTCACGCTTCCTCCTTTGCTCCGCGGCGTCCCGCAACCTTCGGGCAGTCTCAAGGAATCTCTCCCATTCAGACAGCAGTTCTGAGTATGCGACTTGCTCCTCGATGGAGAGGGCGGTCTCCAACCTTATTGCTTCGTACCCATGCGCTTGGACATGCGCTTCCACCAGTGCAATCTGGGCCTCTGCGTCGCCAGGATATCTGCTGCGGAGGAAGGGGCGCCAGTCCTTCTCGCCTCGCGAGTCATTGCACGTCTGACATGCTGGGACAACATTGCCAGGCACGAGTTCACCGAACTTCGTGACGGGCACCAGGTGGTCAGGCACTATGCCTCGGTTCTCCCGAGTCGGCTCGCCGCCGCAAAAGGTGCAGCACTCGCCGAACTCCTTGAGCACTCGGGCCCATTGCTCGCGGGTCATCGTCTGCCGAGGGGCAACGATTTCGCGAAGGCCGCGAGCGACGTTGTACTGCATGCGTCCGAAGTGCTTCGTGCCCGGCATGTGAGCTCTAACGTAATTTAGACCGCAGCCAGAAAAGCGTTATCCCGCACGTGCGGGATAACAGGTCTCGCTTCGGTGACGTAAGTGCATGTGGTGACATGGTTTTTTTTCTGCGATGCGGGATATTAGCTTCAATAAATCCAGACCACAAAGCCCGCAAGGGAGCGGCGCAGCGAAGTCAGGCACGATGCCAACCAACCACCCGCCAAACCGCATGCGGCTTGGCTCGCGCGAGGGGGAGTCCTGGATCCCGGATCAAGTCCGGGATGACAGCCAGGAGGCCGGGATCACTGAAAGCTAAGACTCCCGAACGATGGCATCCTTGCGCTTGTGCAGGTCGGGCAGCAGCTCGATGCCCAGACCGGGTTTGTCGTTCAGCGAAATCATGCCGTTCTTCACCGTGGGCAGCTCGGTCACCAGCTCCTTGTACCAGCCGGTGTAGAAGGCGCGCACGCTTTCCTGGATCAGCGCGTTGGGCGCGTGCAGGGAGAGGTGGGTGGACGCGGCCCAGACCACCGGGCCGGTGCAGTCGTGCGGAGCGACGGGCAGCTGCCAGGCGTCGGCCATGGCGGCGATCTTGCGTGCTTCGGTCAGGCCGCCGCACCACGAGAGGTCCAGCATCGCCACGCCCGCCACACCGGTCTGCAGGTAGTCCTTGAAGCCCCACTTGTAGCTCAGGGTCTCGCTGGCGCAGATCAGGGCCTCGCAGTCCCTGGCGTACTGCTTGAGCAGGTCCAGCGAATCCATGCGGATCGCGTCCTCGTGCCAGAAGGTGTTGAAGGGCTTCAGGGCGCGGGCGATCTTCTGCGCCATGGGCAGGCGCCACAGGCTGTGGAACTCCACCATGATGTCCATCTTGTCGCCTACCGCGCTGCGGATCTTGCGGAAAGGCTCCAGCGCCAGGTCCAGGTCGGCGTTGCTGATGTACTGACCGTGGCTGGCCTCGGCCGCCGGGTCGAAAGGCCAGATCTTCATGGCCGTCACGCCCTCGGACAGCAGGGACAGCGCCAGTTCGTCGGCGTGGTGCAGGAAGCCCTGCAGGTCTTCGTAAGGGCCGTTGTTGTTTGCCAGCCCCCAGTTGGACGAGGTCTGGTTCTGGTTGCCGCGGATGTACTGGTAGCCAGCGCAGGTGTTGTAGATGCGGATGGCGTCGCGACTCTTGCCGCCCAGCGCGGTGTGGACCGGCATGTTGGCGGCCTTGCCGAAGATGTCCCACAGGGCGATGTCGACGGCGGAGTTGCCGCGCGTCTCCACGCCCGATCCACGCCAGCCCAGGTAGCCGGTCAGGTCGCGGTTGCGCGCCTCGATGGCCAGTGGGTCGCTGCCCACCAGGCGCGGCGCCGCCCATTCGTGCAGGTAGGCCTCCACCGCCTCGGCGCCCATGAAGGTCTCGCCCAGGCCGACCAGACCCTCGTCCGTATGCAGACGCACCCACAGGATGTTGGGAAATTCGCCAAGCCGGATGGTTTCGAGGCGGGTGATCTTCATGGCAAGCCTTGTGTCGAAGGCGCGCTCTTGGCGCCGCTCAGGAGAGTTTGCCCGTGCCGCGGTCGGTGCTCGGCGGCCGTTCGGCGCGCAGGTCGCGGATGGCCAGGCCCACCGTGGGCACGAGGATGTTCAGGTGCACCGCCCGCGAGAAGCGCGGGTGCATCTGGCTGTAGATGGCGGATTCGACAAAATGCTGCGGGTCGTGGAACACGCCCAGATCGCGCACCACCATCGGGTCTTCTGCCGTGGACTTGCCGCCCAGGAAGGCGTCGTCCATGCCGTTCCAGACCGACTGGCCGTTACGGTGGATGCCGTAGCCCCACTCCCAGTCACGGTCCTTCAGGCGCTGGCGCGCCGCCGCCATGTAGGCAGCATCAACAATGTAGGTGTCCACGCTGACCCAGCGGTCGCCCAGCCAGATCTCGGCCAGCGGGCGCGAGATGTTGCTCATGGTGGAGGTCAGGCCGCGCAGGATCTCGCCGCGCAACTCGATGTAGCGCAAACGCGCCGGGATGCCGGCCGAGCGCATCAGCGCCACCAGCAAGGTGGCCTTGTCGGGCGCGTCGGCCTGGCTGGCGTCGAACACCTGGCGGGCCGTGCGCAGACGCAGCTTGAAGGGCCTGCCGTAGAGGATGCGTTTGACGAAGTTGTAGATCGCCAGCGCCTTGTCGCGCTCGCTGGTGCACAGCTGCGTCAGCGCATGGCTGCGCAGGCGCAGCCTGGAGTCTTCCAGGTCGAGCAGCGCGGACGCGCTCAGCCAGCGCTCCGGCGCATCGAGCGCGCCGGCTTGTTCATCGGCCAGGTCTTGCACGGGTTTTTTCCAACGACGACTGGACGCCCGGCTGGTGCCGGGCTGTTCCTGTCTGCGGTCCTGACGGCGAAGCGCCGTGGCTGCAGATCTTGTAGAAACAATTCTAGCGGCCACGGCGCAAAAACCACGTGCTTTACTGGCGGATCAACCGCCGCGCGACTTCTTCAGTGCTTCCAACACCACATTGACGGCTTCGGCGCCGATGGTCGGCACGTTCTTTTCGTAGACCGGCTTGACCTTCTCGAACATGCGCTTCTGTTCGGCCGGCGTCACCTCGTTGACCGTCATGCCCTTGGTCTTGAGCGTGACCAGCGACTTCTCGTTGAGGCTGCGGTTGGCGGCGCGCTGCACCTTCTGGCCCTCGATGGCGGCTTCACGCAACACGGCCTGCTCCTGCGGGTTGAGCGTGTCCCACAGCTTCTTGCTATAGAGAATCAGGAAAGGCGTGTAGGCGTGGCGCGTCACCGACAGGTACTTCTGGACCTCGTTGAACTTGGAGGTCTCGATGGTGACGAAGGGGTTCTCCTGGCCGTCGATGGTCTTGGTCTCCAGCGCGGTGAAAACTTCGCCGAAGGCCATCGGCACGGCGTTGGTGCCCAGGGTCTTGAAGGTGTCCAGGAAGATGTTGTTCTGCATCACGCGCAGCTTGACGCCGTCGAAGTCCTCGACCTTGGCGACCGGGCGCTTGCTGTTGGTCAGGTTGCGAAAACCGTTCTCCCAGTAAGCCAGGTTGACCAGGCCGGCTTCTTCCAGCTTCTTGTTGAAGTACGCGCCGGCCGGGCCGTCGAGCACCGCGTCGGCTTCCTTCTCGCTGGCGAACAGGAAGGGCAGGTCGAACGCGCCCAGTTCCTTGACGATGCCCACCAGCGGCGAGCTGGAGGTGCAGACCATCTCCTGGGTGCCGGCGCGCAGTGCCTGCGTGGCAGGCAGGTCGCCGCCGGCGGCGCCGCCCCAGAAGGCGACGATCTTCATCTTGCCGCCGGTCTTGGCCGCCAGGATCTCCTGCATCTTCTTGACGCCGACGCCCACCGGGTGGTCCTCGTTGACACCGTTGGTGAACTTGATGGTCCGGTCGGCGAACTGGGCGAAAGCCGGCGCGGCGGCCAGCAGAGCGGTAGCGGCCAGGGCCACCAGGGTGCGACGCTTGAACATGGATGTCTCCTTTGGAATGGTTGGGGTCGGTCGGGGAAAAACTAGCGCATGAAAAACTTGAGCGGCACCAGGACCAGGTCCGGGAAGGCCACCAGCGAGAACAGCACGATCAGCTGGGCGATGAAGAACGGCATCACGCCCTTGAAGGCATCGTCCATGGTGATGCGGGCCACGCCGCTGACCACGTTGAGCACCGTGCCCACCGGCGGGGTGATCAGGCCGATGGCGTTGTTCATGATGAACAGCACGCCGAAGTAGACCGGGTCAATGCCGGCCTTGAGCACCACCGGCATCAGCACCGGGGTGAGGATCAGCACCGTGGGCGTGAAGTCCAGCGCCGTGCCGATGAGCACGATGAGGATCATCATGATGAACATCAGCAGCATCTTGTTGCCCATGAAGGGCTCAAGCAGGGTCGCCACTTCGGCCGGGATGTTGGCCACCGTGATCAGCCAGGCGCTGACCATGGCGGCGGCCACCAGGAACATCACCACCGCGGTGGTCTTGCCGGCCGCCAGCGTCAGCTTGTAGAGCATGTTCAGCTTGAGCTCGCCGTAGACGAACATGCCGACCACCAGTGAGTACACGGCCGCCACCACGGCCGCCTCGGTGGGCGTGAAGATGCCGAACTTCATGCCGCCGATGATGATGACGGGCAGGAACAGGGCCAGGCTGCCGCGCCAGGTCTCCTTCAGGCGCTCGCCCATGGGCACGCGCGGCGCCGACTTGACGTTTTCTTTCTTGGCGACGAAGAACCAGGCGATGCCGATGGCCAGGCCCATCAGGATGCCCGGGAAGATGCCGGCCAGGAACAACTTGGTGATGGACACGTTGCCGGCCACGCCAAAGATGATGAAGCCGATCGAGGGCGGAATGATGGGCGCGATGATGCCGCCCGAGGCGATCAGGCCGGCCGAGCGCTTCACGTCGTAGCCGGCCGCCTTCATCATGGGGATGAGCAGGGCCGCCAGGGCCGCCGTGTCGGCGACGGCGGAACCGGAGATCGAGGCCATGATGATGGCAGCCACCACCGCCACGTAGCCCAGGCCACCCCGCAGGTGGCCGACCCAGGCCAGGGCCAGGTTGACGATGCGCCGCGACAGGCCGCCGGCGGTCATGAACTCGCCGGCCAGCAGGAAAAAGGGCACGGCCAGCAGCGGGAAGTTGTCGGCACCGTCGACAAAGCGCTGGGCGATGATCTGGCTGTCGAAGGCCGGCAGGCCGCCGATGGCCGCCAGGTAGCCCATGATGGCGACACCGCAGACCAGCAGGGCGTAGGCAATCGGCATGCCCAGCGCCATGGCGCCCAGCAGCGAGAAGATGAAGACCGAAACCGTCATGCTGCGGTCCTCGCTTCGGGCGATGCACCAGCAACAGGCGGCGCCACGTCCTCCGACTCCATCACCTGGACCAGCTCGTCTTCGGAGACGCGGCCCATGGCCAGGCGGATCAGCTTGCTGACGTTGAAGACACCCATGACGACAGACACCACATAGCCGATGCCATAGACCCAGATCATGGAGATGCCCACCACCGGCGAGATGTTGGTCACCTGCAGGTTGTGCATCTGGTAGGTGCCCATCAGGAACAGCACATTGCAAAACAGCATCAGGCCCTGGCTGAGCGCGAAGCAGATCTTCTTGCCGGCCAGCGGCAGCTTGCGGATCAGCGTGTCCACGCCCAGGTGGGCGCCGTCGCGCATGGCGACCATGGCGCCGATGTACGTCAGCCAGATGAAGCAGTAGCGCGACATCTCTTCCGAGATGGTTATGCCGGAGTTGAAGCCGTAGCGCAGCACGACGTTGCCGAAAACCATGATGACCATGGCCACCATGCAGGCGACGACGAGCAGCTCCAGCAGCTTGAAGAATGAATCGATGGCTTTTTTCATGGAGTTATGGATGCCGGGTTCAGGGCCGCTTTGAGATGCGGTGCGGGGAGATTGAGCTGGGGCAGGCGCTTGCGCGTGGCAAGCACCTCCTCGATGTCTTCGCGGGCGCCGTCGATCAGCACCAGCACGGCCTTCTCGGCCTTGGCTGGCTGGCGCGCGGCCACCGCGTCCAGCACGGCGCGGTGCAGCGGCAGCGAGGCCCTGGGACCGTCCTTGCGGGTGGTGGAGATCTCGAAGCTGGTGCGCAGCAGGGCGCCCAGCGCCTTGCTCATTTGCACGATCATGCGGTTGTGGCAGGCACGCAGCAGGCCCTGGTGGAAGCGCAGGTCGTGCGTCACGTAGTCGCCGCCCTCCTCCACTGCCTTGCGCATGCCTTCGTAAGCAGCCTCGATGCCGGCGATGTCTTGCGGAGTGGCGCGCTCGGCCGCCATGCGCACGGCGGCCGGCTCGACCACACGGCGCAGTTCCTGCAGGTCGCGCAGGAACTCGCGCGTCAGGCCGGCCTTGGACTGCCAGATGACCACATCGGGGTCGAACCAGTTCCAGTGCTCGGAGGTCAGCACACGCGTACCGACCTTGGGGCCGGTGCTGACCAGGCCCTTGGCCACCAGCGACTTGACCGCCTCACGCACCACGGTGCGGCTGACGCCGAGCTCCACGCCCAGCAGCGGCTCCGGCGGGATCGACGCGCCTGGCCCGTAGCGGCCTGCGACGATGGCCTCGCCCAGGTGGTCCACCGTATTGCCGTGCACGTTCTTGATCATGGTTTCCACTACATCCGAATCGGCAATCGTATGACCATAATATGTTTACCAATTCAGGACTAACCCGAATGTCTGACCAAAACAAACCCCGCAAACCCTCCCACGAACTTCGCAGCCAGCAATGGTTTGGCCGGCAAGACCGCGATGGCTTTGCCTACCGCAGCTGGGTCAAAGGCAAGGGCGTGCCGCACGACCAGTTCGATGGCCGCCCCGTCATCGGCATCTGCAATACCTTCAGCGAGCTGACCCCCTGCAACAGCCACTTCCGCACTCTCGCGGAGCAGGTGAAGATCGGCGTCTACGAGGCCGGCGGCTTCCCACTGGAGTTTCCGGTGATGTCGCTGGGCGAGACACTGCTGCGGCCCACGGCCATGCTGTACCGCAACCTCGCATCGATGGACGTGGAAGAAAGCATCCGCGGCAACCCGATCGACGGCGTGGTGCTGCTCATGGGCTGCGACAAGACCACGCCTTCTCTTTTGATGGGCGCGGGCAGTGCCGGCCTGCCGACCATCGGCGTGTCGGGCGGCCCGATGTTGAACGGCAAGTGGCGCGGCCAGGAGCTGGGCTCGGGCACGGGCGTGTGGAGCATGAGCGAGCAGGTGCGTGCCGGCACGCTCAAGCTGGCCGACTTCTTTGAGGCCGAATCCTGCATGCACCGCAGCCACGGCCACTGCATGACCATGGGCACGGCCTCGACCATGGCCAGCATGGTCGAAGCCCTGGGCATCGGCCTGCCGGGCAACGCCGCCTACCCCGCGGTGGACGGCCGCCGCAATGTGCTGGCACGCAATGCCGGCCGCCGCATCGTGGAGATGGTGCACACTGACCAGACCATCAGCAAGGTGCTGACGCGTGAGGCCTTTGAAAACGCCATCCGCACCCTGGCGGCGATTGGTGGCAGCACCAACGCCGTGATCCACCTGATCGCCATCGCCGGCCGCCTGGGCCTGAAGCTGACCATCGACGATTTCGAGAAGCTGGGTAGCGAGCTGCCCTGCCTGGTGAACCTGCAGCCCTCGGGCGAGCACCTGATGGAAGACTTTTGCTACGCCGGCGGCCTGCCTGTGGTGATGAAGGAGATCCAGCACCTGCTGCACAAGGACATCGTCACCGTCAGCGGCAAGACCGTGGCCGAGAACATCGCCGACGCGGAGAACTACGACCCGCGCGTGATCAAGAAGTTTGACGCACCCTTCAAGGAAAAAGCCGGCATCGCCATCCTGCGCGGCAACCTGGCGCCGCGCGGCGCTGTGATCAAGCCCAGCGCGGCAACCCCGTCACTGATGGTCCACACCGGCCGCGCCGTGGTCTTCGAGGACAGCACGGATTTTCACAAGCGCATCGACGACGACAACCTGGACGTGGACGAGACCTGCATCCTGGTGCTCAAGAACTGCGGCCCCAAGGGCTACCCCGGCATGGCCGAAGTGGGCAACATGCCGCTGCCGCCCAAGGTGCTCAAGAAGGGCATCACGGACATGGTGCGCATCAGCGACGCCCGCATGAGCGGCACGGCCTACGGCACGGTGGTGCTGCACACCACACCCGAAGCGGCGGCCGGTGGCCCGCTGGCCATCGTGCAAAACGGCGACATGATTGAGCTGAACGTGCCCGAGCGCAGGCTGCAATTGCTGATCAGCGACGAAGAATTGAAGGCCCGCCTGGCCAAGTGGACGGCCCCGCCGCCGGCCCTGGATTCGGGCTACTGGAAGCTGTACATCGACCACGTGCTGCAAGCCGACGAAGGCGCCGACCTGGACTTCCTGGTCGGGCAGCGCGGCGCGTTTGTCCCCAAAGACAACCACTGAACGGCCAGGCATGCAGATTCGCCAGGGCCATGCAGGAGACGAAGCCCTCGTCGCGCAGGTGCTGGAAGCAGCCGCCGCCTCGCTGCGCGCCAAAGGCCGCCTGATCTGGGGCCCGTCCGAGATCAACGAAGCCGCGGTGCGCGACCAGGTCAAGGCCGGCATGTACCACATCGGTTTCGACGGCGAAGGCCTGGCCGGTGTCTTTCGCATCCAGTGGGAAGACCAGGACTTCTGGCCGGAGATGACGCAGGCCGACGCCGCCTACGTCCACAAGCTCGCAGTCCCGCCGCACCGCCAGGGCCGCGGCATTCCGCAAGTCCTGCTGGCCCATGCCTGCACCCTGGCCCGCAAACAGGGCCGCCGCTACCTGCGCCTGGACTGCATGGGCGGGCAACCGGGCCTGCGCAATGTGTACGAGAGCTTCGGCTTCCAGCACCACAGCGAGAAGCAGATGGGCGAGCACGTGTTCGACCGCTTCGAGCTCGATCTCGCTGCCCCTGCCCTGTCATCCCGGGCTTGACCCGGGATCCATCGTGGCGTGCGAGCCAAGCCGCATGCGGGCGGGCTGCGGGGCGCTGGTGTGGCGGCCGTTTACTCGCTGCGCTCGGTGCACGGCTTCCCTGGGCTGGCACGGTTGTCCGACCGCACGGCGCAACTCACAGAGCGCCTAAGGCCGCTCTGTTCGAGCAAGCGCCGTAAGTCAGAGCACGAAGCGCTACGCGCCGGCCGGACAACCGGCCAGCCCAGGCGCCCCACAAGCGCCCCGCAGCCCGCCCGCATGCGGCTTGGCGGACCCGGGTTTGCGACAGCCCGAGGACGGGCACACCAGAGCTTGCTGCTATAAATCAGACACTTGAACAAGACAGCGGAGGGCCCTCGATGAATCGTCAGCCATGTGATGCCGCGTCTCTGCGGCCTGTATCAGGTTAGAGCTCATGACGCACACCTCACGCGCAGCAGCCACATTTGAATCCTCTATTGAGGACGCGTCCGTACTCCTGGACAGCGCGCTGCAGCAACCGCAGGAGAAAGCGGACGTACTGAAGCGGGCCGGCCTGGTCATGGCGCTTACCGCGTGGGAGACCTACGTCGAGGATCGAATCCTCGAGGCAGTTCAATCGCGCCTGCGAGCGTTGAATGGAAGTCCTGTGGGGACCTTCGTCATGAGCAAGCTGCAGGAGGAGCTCAAGAGGTTTCACAACCCGTCTTCAGAGAAGACGAGACGGATCTTCCTGGAGTACTTGGAAGTGGACGTGACCTCTGCTTGGAAATGGCAAAATTTCGAGCCTCTGACGGCCCGAAAGACGTTGGATGACCTTGTCTCGAAACGAGGAGACGCGGTTCACCGCTCCCGTCCATCCTCCGAGAATGGCAATCCCGGACACCTGGTGAAACGCGAAGAACTTGAGAAGGCCATTCGCTTTCTCAAGGGCTTGGTGAGTGCAACCGAAAAGGCACTGATCGAGCAATGAGCTCTACATAACAATCGACACGGACGTGGTGCTTGCTCAGGTTTGATTGACACCCTGCGCCGACAGGCCGTGCGCTTACGAATTCACAGCAAGAAGTTACAGACCCGCTTGGGTGACATGCCAAGTCCGCACTGAAGCGGCGGCCGGCCACCTTCCGCCAAGCCGCATGCGGGCGGGCTGCGGGGCGCTTGTGAGGCGCCTGGACTGGCCGGTTGTCCGGCCGGCGCGTAGCGCTTCGTGCTCTGACTCACGGGACTTGCTCGAACAGAGCGGCCTTAGGCGCTCTGTGAGTTGTGCCGTGCGGCCGGTCAACCGTGCCAGCCCAGGGGAGCCGGGAACGGAGCGCAGCGAGTGAGTGGCCGCCACACCAGCGCCCCGCAGCCCGCCCGCATGCGGCTTGGCGAGCGCGCCACGATGGATCCCGGATCAAGTCCGGGATGACAGCGACCTAGCCGCGCCGCAGGAAGCGCCCCGCCCTGTCACCAGTTGCTCGCCCTTCAGCGGTGTAGCTCAAGACGCCGTTGACCCAGACCTTCTCTATGCCTTCGCTGAACTGCACCGGCGCCTCGAAGGTGGCCGCATCGCGCACGCTCTTCGGATCGAAGAGCACGACGTCGGCGGCGTAGCCGGCCTTCAGCTCACCCCGGCCTTGCAGGCGGAAGCGCATGGCCGAGAGGCCGGACATCTTGTGGATGGCTTGTTCGAGCCGCAGCAGGCCCTTCTCGCGCCAGTAGCAGGCCAGCACCCTGGGGAAGGCCCCCCACAGGCGCGGATGGGGGCGCTCGTCGTGCGGCAGGCCGTCGGAGCCGATCATGGACAGGGGGTGGGTGATGACGCGCTCCACGTCGTCTTCGCGCATCTGGAAGTAGCAGGCGCCGCCGGGCATCAGGCGGCGGCAGGCGTCCTGTTGGCTCACGCTCCACTCACGCGCAATGTCGGCGATGTACCGCCCGACCATTTCCGGGTGCGGCTGGCTGCCTGTGATCAGCACATCGATGATGCCGTCCACCAAGTCTTCGCGCAGCACGGTGGAACCGGCGGTGTAGGGATAGACGTCCAGCGAGATGTCCTGCTCTTTCGCCATCTTCTCGATCAGCGGCAGGGTCTCCTGGGTACGGCCCCAGTTGGCGGGACCGGCGCACTTGTGGTGCGACAGCACGAGTGGCAGGCCGGACTGTTTGGCCGTCTGCGCCGCCTCTTGCAAAGCAGGCAAGATGCCGGCCAGCTCGTCGCGGATGTGGGTGGCATAGACGCCGCCATTGCGCGCCGCCACCGTCGCCACCGCCACCAGTTCTTCCATGTCGGCGGCGTAGGCCTCGGCATAGAACACGCCGGACGACAGGCCCAGGGCGCCTGCGTCCATGGCTTCCTGCATGGCGGCGGCCATGGCCTCGCGCTCGCCGGCGTTGGCGGGCTGGCTCAGATCGCTCATGTGGCGCATGCGCAGGGCCGTGTGGCCCAGCAAGGCCGCGACGTTGACGCCGGGCTGGGCCGCATTGACCGCCTGCGCATAGGCCGCCATGGTGGCGTGACGGAACTGGCGCGCGCCCAGCAGGGACAGCGGCGCGGCGGGCGCATCGGTCACCACTGGTGCCAGCGAAATGCCGCAGTTGCCAACCACCACCGTGGTCACGCCCTGCGACAGCTTGGGCAGCATGTCGGGCTTGTCCAATGCCGCGGCGTCGTCGTGGGTGTGGACGTCGATGAAACCCGGCGCGGCGACCAGGCCTGTGCAGTCGATGGCTTGCGGATTGCCGTGCTCTTGCAGCAGGCGCTGGTCAATCTCGCCCGGTAGCGCCAGGGCAATGATGGTGTCGCCCGCCAGCAGCAGGTCCCCGGTCCAGGCCGGCGCGCCCGTGCCATCGACGATGCTCGCGTTCTTCAGCAAAGTGGCTTTAGCGCTCATCGCCCTCGCCCTCCTCGTTGCTGTCGCGCACGCCCGAGTATTCGGCGCTGTCGAAGCCGTGGCGGTGCAGCAGCTGCTTGAACTGCGCCAGGCCATGCGCCACCTGCGGGTCCAGCTTTTGCGCCAGGCGCACCATCAGGATCTCGATCACCACCAGATGCGCCAGGTAGGCTTCCGTGCCCACGCGCATCACCGCGTCCTGTGGCACGGACACGGGCAGCAGCAGATCGGCGATCTGCGCCAGCGGCGTGTCGGGCTGGGTCAGGGCGACCACGGTCGCACCTTGCGCTCTGGCGAAGCGCGCCGCTTCCAGCGTGTAAGGCATGCGGCCCACATGCGAGACCACGAAGGCCACGCCCTGCGGGCCCAGGGTGCTGGCCGAGACCAGTTGCTGGTGGGCGTCGAAAATCGCGTTGGAGTTCTTGCCCAGGCGGAACAAGCGGCTTTGCAGCTCGCTGGCCATGAAGGTCGAGGCGGCGCCCACCGAGTAGCAGTCGATGCGCTGGGCCTGGGCCAGCTTGTCGGCCACCTGGTCAATCACGGCCGGGTCGATGCGCCGGCCCAGTTCGGCCAGCGAGGACACTGCCGCCTGGATGATCTTGCTACTCACCTCGCTGGCGCCGTCATCGGCCAGCACGCTGCGGTGCAGGTGGGAGCCCGAGACGGCCAGGTCCTGCGCCAGGGCCAGCATGAATTCGCGCACAGACTCGTGGCCGAAGCTGCGGCAGGTGCGCACGATAGTCGGCATGGAGACGCCGGCCTGGCGGGCCAGCTGCTCCACCGTCGCGCCGACCGCCGCGCGCGGGTCCTCCAGCACCGCCCGCACCACGCTGCGCTGGGCTTCCGGCAATTCATCCAGCCGCTCGTGCAGCTGCCGCAGCAGGCCGTGGGAAGAAGCGTTCATTCTTGCGCCCTGCCCTCAGAACCGGGTATGGACCGCGCCGGTGATGGCGCCGTCGTCTTCGATCACCGGCATCCAGCGCCACTTGTCGAAGGTGGTGCAGGGGTGGGAGATGCCCAGGCCCACGCGGTCGCCCACCTGGGGCGCCGTGCCCGCCGGGTCATAGCGCAGGTAGGCATGCTGGTCATTGAGCGCGCTGATGGTCCAGCCCGCCGGTGAATCGGTGGCGCTGCGCGCACCACGCGGCGCATGGGCGATGGGGATGGGCATCTCCAGATCGTAGGAGACGTCACGCCGGCCGCAGGTCAGCAAGGCCAGGCCGGGCTCGGGCACGGACTGCACCATGGCCCAGACTTCCAGGGCCGGCTGCAGAGACTCCTTCAAACCCTCGCGCTGCTCGACATTCTTCAAAAAGCGCGCGTAGTTGCCGTGGTCGTGCGTCACATAGCAGCCCGAGCGCAGCACGCCGCGCACCGGCTTGGACAGGTTCTGGGCGCGCAGCAGCGGGACCACCAGGTCGAACACCGCCGAGCCGCCGGCCGTCAGCAGGATCTCTTCATCGGCGAACAGTTTCTGGTCGTCGCAGGCCTTGGCCGCATCGAGCACGCGGCGCACCAGGGCCGTGACCTCGCGGGCATCGTGCTCGCTCTCGCACTTGGCCACGCCGCCCTCGTAGGTTTCGATGCCGCCCAGTCGCGCCACGCTGGACTTCGCGATGGCCTGGGCCAGGCTGACAGCCTCTTCCAATGTGCGGCAGCCTGTGCGCTGGCCGGGCACGCCCATCTCCAGCAGCACGTCAAAGCAGCGCGCGTTGCCACGGCGTTGCGCCCAGTCCTGCATCAGCTGCAGCTGGGCCAGCGAATCGACCAGGAACCAGACGCGCAAGCCCTCGTGGCGTTGCAGCAAGGCGTCCAGGCCGTCCAGGTCCGCATCGCAGACCACCTGGTTGGCGATGATGATCTTGCGCGCGCCGGCTTCGGCGCCCACCGACACCTGGTAGACGGTGGCAAAGGTCAGGCCCCAGGCACCAGCTTGCAGTTGCAGAGCGAACAGTTCGGGCGACATGGTGGTCTTGCCGTGCGGCGCCAGCTCCACGCCCTTGCGATGCGCAAAGTCCTGCATCCACTGCAGGTTGTGCTCCACGGCCGGACGCCGCAGCACGGCCAGCGGGTAGGCCAGGTCGTCGGCCAGCAGATGCCAGCCGCGCGCGGCGATGCCGCTTGCCGTCACAGGCGATGCCGTCAGCGGAAAGCTCTTGTGGTGGCGGTCAATGAGGGTGTCGCTTCGCATCATGGTGGTGTGGGCAGGTCGGTGCGCCAGCAGGCGGTCCAGCGGCCGTCGCCCAGATCGCGCAGCGGCGTGGCGTTCTCGGCGCAGGCCGCAATCGCATGCGGGCAGCGGGTGCGAAAGACGCAACCCGAGGGTGGATGGGCCGGGCTGGGCAGATCGCCTTGCAGCAGCGGGATGGTCCGGCGGCGTGCCGGGTCGGGAATGGGGGCCGCGGCCAGCAAGGCCTGGGTGTAAGGATGCAGGGGCTGGGCGTAGAGCGCCTCGGTGGGCGCGATCTCCATCACCCGGCCCAGGTAGAGAACGACAACGCGGTCGCAGATGTACTCCACCACGTCCAGGTCGTGCGAGATGAACAGCAGGGTCAGGCCCAGCTCCTCCTTCAACTCGCCCAACAGGTTGACAACCTGGGCCTGGATGGACACATCCAGCGCCGACAGCGGCTCGTCGGCGACGATGAACTTGGGCTGCACGGCCAGGGCACGGGCGATGCCGATGCGCTGGCGTTGCCCGCCACTGAATTCATGCGGGAAGCGCTCTGCATGCTCGGGGCGCAGACCCACCTGCTGCAGCAGCTCGTGGATGCGCGGCGTGCGCGCCTCGCCCTTGGCCAGGCCATGGGTGTCCAGCGCCTCGGCCAGCACCTGGCGGATGCGCATGCGCGGGTTCAGGCTGGCGTACGGATCCTGGAAAATGATCTGGATGTCCGAGCGCAGCGGCCTGTACTGCGACTGCGACAGGCCTGCCAGGTCGCGCGTGACGCCATCGGCGTGGTAGAGCATCTGGCCGGCCGTGGGGTCGACCAGGCGCGTCAGCAAACGGCCGATCGTGCTCTTGCCCGAGCCCGATTCGCCGACCAAGCCCAGGGTCTCGCCGGTGTGGATGGTGAAGCTCACGTCGTCCACAGCGCGCACCGGGTGCGCACCGCCGCCGAAATGTTTGCGCAGGCCACGCACTTCGACCAGGTCTTGCACGTCGCTCATGCGGCCACCTCTTCCCGCACGGCAATGCAGCGCACCTGGCGCTGCGTGTCCAACGGCGCCAGCACTGGCATGGCGGCGTCGCAGTCCTCGCTGTGCAGCGGGCAGCGCGGGCCAAAGGCGCAGCCCGGCGGCGGCGCCAGCGGGCTGGAGACCTGGCCGGCAATCGCCACCAGCTTGCGCCGGCCCGGCCCGGCCTGCCCCTGCTTCTGGCGCGCCACGCCCGGCAGGCAGGCCAGCAGGCCGCGGGTGTAGGGATGGGCCGGGCTGGCGAACAGCTGGTGCACAGGCGCCGACTCCACGATGCGGCCGGCATACATCACGGCCACGGCGTCGGCGTACTGCGCCACCACGCCCAGGTTGTGGGTGACGAAGAGCATGCTCATGCCGGTCTCTTTCTGCAGCCGGCCCATCAAGGCCAGGATCTGGGCCTGGATGGTCACGTCCAGCGCGGTCGTCGGTTCGTCGGCGATCAGCAGCGTGGGATTGCAGGCCATGGCCATGGCGATCATCACACGCTGGCGCATGCCGCCGGACAGTTGGTGCGGGTACTCGTGCAGGCGGCGCGCGGCGGCCGGAATCTCCACCAGTTCCAGCATGCGCAGCGCATGGGCCAGGGCAGCGCGCGTGTCCAGCCCCAGGTGCAGGCGCACGCTCTCGGCGATCTGCTCGCCGATGGCCAGCACCGGGTTCAGGCTGGTCATGGGCTCCTGGAAGATCATGGCCAGCTCGTTGCCACGCAGGGCGCGTTTCTCGGCTTCGTTCAGGGCCAGCAGGTTGACGCGCCGGCCGTCGCGGCGCACGAACCAGGCTTCGCCCTCTACCCTGGCCTGTGAGGTCTTGGCATGCAGGCCCATCAGCGACAGGCTGGTGACCGACTTGCCCGAGCCCGACTCGCCCACCAGGGCAAGCGTCTGGCCCGGCGCGATGGCAAAGGAGACATCGGCCACGCTCTGGATGCGGCCGGCGTCGGTGGCAAACGAGGTGGACAGGCCGCTGACTTCGAGGCGGTTCGCCGCCTGAGCGCTGGGCCGCCCCAAGCCAGGCGCGGCCCCCTCGGGGGGCAGCTGCCACACGGAGTGGGCAAGCGTGGGGGCCTTATTCGTGCTCATGTGGCCTTCTTCAGTTTGGGGTCCAGCAGGTCGCGCACGCCGTCGCCCAGCATCTGCAGCGACAGCGCCGTCAGCACGATGGCCAGTCCAGGGCTGAGGATGGTCCAGAAGGCCTTGTCGGCATACTCCAGGCTGCCGGCGATCATGGTGCCCCAGGTCGGGATGTCGGGCGGCACGCCCACACCCAGGAAGGACAGGCCGGCTTCGGCCAGGATGGCATAGGCGAAGATGAAGGTCACCTGCACCAGCACCGGCGACATCAGATTGGGCAGGATGTGCGACCACAGGATGCGCGGCGTGCGCACACCCAGGGCCCGTGCCGCGTCGACGAAGAGCAGCTCGCGCAGCACCAGGGTGGCGGCGCGCACCACGCGGGCCACGCGCGGTGTGTAGACGATGACCAGGGCCAGCATCACGTTCCACAGCGACACGCCCAGGATGGCGACCAGGGCGATGCCCAGCAGGATGTCGGGGAAGGCCATCATGGCGTCCACCAGCCGCATGATGGGCGCGTCCAGCCGGCGGAAGAACCCAGCCAGCATGCCCAGCAAGGTGCCGAACAACACGGCACCGGCAGCGGTCACACCGCCGATGAGGAGCGAGTAGCGCGCGCCGTGGATGATGCGCAGCATCACGTCGCGTCCCAGTTCGTCGGTGCCGGCCCAGTGCTCGCCAGACGGTGCGTGCAGGCGCTGGCTGACCGTGATTTCGTTGGGATCGGCGCCGCTGACCCAGGGATAGACGATGGCCGTGGTCACCACCAGGAACAGGGCGATGGCCGCGGCCAGCACGATGCGGCGCGCAAACAAGCGGCGCAGGGTTGAAGCGAAACGGCCGTTCATTGGGCTTCCAGCCGGATGCGCGGATCGACCAGGGTGTAGAGCAGGTCGATCAGCAGGTTGATGAAGACATAGATGGCGGCGATCACCAGCAGCGTGCCCTGTATGACGGGGTAGTCGCGCCGCAGCACGGCGCGCACCACCAGGTTGCCGACGCCGGGCAGGTTGAACACCGTCTCGGTCACCACCGTGCCGCCGATCATCAAGGCCACCGTCAAACCGATGACGGTGATGATGGGCACCAGGGCGTTGCGCAGCACATGCTTGACCATGACAACGCGCTCGGGCAGGCCCTTGGCGCGCGCCGTGCGCACATAGTCTTCACCCAGGATGTCGAGCATGGAGGCGCGGGTGAAACGGATGATGAGCGCCGAATTGAGCAGGCCCAGCACCGTAGCCGGCAGGGCCAGGTGGTACAGGCGCGCTCCCAGGCCCATGCCGGGGTCGCCATAGCCCGAGGCCGGAAACCAGCCCAGGTGCACGGCAAACAGCTGGATCAGGATCAGCCCCAGCCAGAAGCTGGGCACGCTGGCACCCAGCATGGCAACACTGCTCACCGCCTGGTCGGCGGCACTGCCGCGCCAGATGGCGGCGGCCATGCCGCAGGGGATGCCGATCAGGGCCGCGATGCCCACCGCGAACAGGGCGAGGAAGAGCGTGGGCTCGGCCCGCTCCAGCAAGGCCTGGGCGACGGGCCGCTGCAGGAAGATGGACTGGCCCAGGTTGCCGTGGGCCAGCTCACCCAGCCAGAGCGTGAACTGCGTCAACAGCGGCTTGTCCAGGCCGTACTGCACGCGCGCCTGGGCGATGTCGGCAGCCGTCGCCTGGTCGCCCAAGAGCAAGGCCATGGGATCGCCCGAGGCCAGGCGGGTGAGCGCAAACACCAGGACGGCGACCAGGGCCAACACCACCGCCGCACCCGCCAGGCGGCCGACTAGAAAACGCAGCATGGAAGAACCGCCTCTGTGCTTTTTACTTGGCTAAGCCCGTGTTCCAGAAGAACGGCCAGATCGCGGGTGTGTAGCCCTCCAGCTTGGCCGAGCGGGCCGACAGGCTGTTGAACTTGCCCACCTCGATGAAAGGCACTTCGTCGTAGACCACCTGCTGCACCTTGGTCCACAGGGGACCGCGCTTGGCGATGTTGGCTTCCTGGTTGAAGGCCGAGAGGGCTTCCTTCTTGGCCGGCGTGTCCCACCAGCCAGGTGCGCCGTCGCCCAGTTGCGGCGGCGACAGCATGGGTTCGGGGAACAGGCCCGAGTGGGTGAAGTACACGTCCCAGAGCTTGGCGTCGTTGCGGCGCTGCACCAGGGTCGCCCAGTCGACCACCTGCAGCTCGGTCTTGAAGCCGGCCTTCTTGAGCTGCTCGGCCATCACCAGGGCCATGTTGTAGTGGAACTCGTACTGGCGGCTGGCCATGATGCGCACCGGCTGGCCGTTGTAGCCGGCCTTGGCGGCGGCCTCCTTGGCGGCCTGCGGGTTGCGCTCGTTGTACTGCTTCTCGCCGGCGCTCGAGTAGTACGGCGTGCCCTTGGGGAAGAAGTTGGACTCGACCACGAAGAAGCGGTTGTCGCCAAAGCCCGCGGCCAGCATCTCGCCAGAGCCCGTTGCCGTCTGCACCGCGCGGCGCAGCGCCTGCGAGGCCAGCACGCCTTCCTTGGTGTTGAAGACGATGTAGGGGAAGCCGAAGTTCTTGGTCATGATGGGCACGACGCCGGCGCCGGCCTTCTCGACGCGGCCGATGGCCTCCACCGGCAGCAGGTCGGCGTAGTGGAACTGGCCGGACAGCGAACCTTCGACACGGGTGTTGGCGTTGGGCACGGGCACGAAGCGCAGTTCATCCAGCAATGCTTCACGCTTGCCGGCGTAACCACTGGCCGGCTCCTTGCGCGCGCTGTAGCCGTCATGGCGCACCAGCACGGTGTACTGGTCGGGGCGGCGCTCCTTGAACTTGTAAGGGCCGGTGCCGATGAAGTCCTTGAGCTGGGGCGCGATGCTTTCCTTGGCCATGATGGCGGCCATGCCGCTGGGCAGGGCCAGCTGGGCCAGCAGCGGCGCGTAGATGTTTTTGAGCTTGATCTCGACGGCGTTCGGGCCCTTGGCCGTCAGCGAGGCGATCTCCTTGCCCACCGACTTGCCGCGCGGCGACAGTTCCATCCAGCGCTGCAGGGAGGCGACCACATCGTCCGACGTCAGGTCGCGGCCGTTGTGCAACTTGACGCCCTTGCGCAGCGCGATGCTGTAAGTCAGGCCGTCCTTGGACACCGTGGGCAGGGACTCGGCCAGCATGGGTGCGATGTTCCAGTTGGCGTCGAAGGTGAACAGCGGCTCGTAGACGTGCTGCATGATCGTGCCGACCAGGTCGGCCGTGGTGACCATGGGGTCCAGGCCCTGCGGCTCGGCGATCATCGCCAGGTTGGCGGCGCCGCCCTTGGCGGGCGCGGCCTGCGCTCCTCCAGGAACCGTTGCGAGACAGGCAGCCGCGGCAAGCGCAGCGAGGAAGGGACGCCGGGTCGGGAGGAATTGCATCGTGGCTCCTGAAGTAATAACATTACACGAATGAATCCTAATTCACGCTTTTTCAAAAGTCAAACGGGATTCATACCGATTTATCTGTAAATCTCTTACACCAAGGAAGCTCCATGTCCCAAGTTGAAATGCTCGGCCAATCGCCCCTGGCCTCCGACCGCCAGGCCCGCCCGCTGTCGCCCGCCACCCGCGCCGGCGACTTCGTTTTTGTCTCCGGCCAGGTGCCCACGGACGACCAGGGCCAGGTCATCGTCGGCGGCATCGAAGCCCAGACCCGCCGCGTCTTCCAGCGCGTGGAAGAAGCCCTGGCCCTGGCCGGCTGCACCCTGGCCGACGTGGCCAAGGTCAGCGTCTGGCTCAACGACGCGCGCGACTTCGGCAGCTTCAACCGGGTCTACATGGAATGCTTTGGCGACCATCGACCGGCCCGCTCCACGGTAGAGTCACGCCTGATGATCGATGCCAAGGTGGAAATCGACGTCACAGCCTACAAACCACGCTAGAACACGGATGACAACTGCCTTCGATGTGAGCGCTCTCGGCGAGGGCATGCTGGAATTCAACCAGACCCGGGCCGGCGAGCCCAATTACCTGCAGGGCTTTGGTGGCGACACCAGCAACGCCGCCATCGCCGCCGCCCGTGCCGGCGCGCGCACCGCCTACCTCAGCCGCGTGGGCAACGACAGCTTCGGCCGCGCCCTGTTGGAACTGTGGCAGCGCGAAGGCGTGAACACCCAGGCCGTGCAACAGGATGCGGCGGCGCACACCGGCATCTACTTCGTCACCCATGGCGCTAACGGCCACGAGTTCAGCTACATGCGCGCCGGCTCGGCCGCCAGCCGCATGACGCCGCAGTGGCTGGATGGCGAGGCCGCGCAAACCATCCGCGCCAGCCGCATCCTGCATGTCTCGGGCATTTCGCTGGCGATCTCGCCCACGGCATTGGCGACGGCATTGGCCGCGATGCAGATGGCGCGCGAGGCCGGCGTGCTGGTGTCCTTCGACTCCAATCTGCGGCTCAAGCTGTGGACGCTGGAGGCCGCGCGCGCCGGCACCGCCGCGGCCATGGCCGCATGCGACATCTTCCTGCCCAGCCTGGAAGACATCACGGCCCTCAACGGCATGACCGATCCCGACGCCGTGGTGGACTGGGGCCATGCCGCCGGTGCCAAGACCGTGGTGCTCAAGCTGGGCGGTGACGGCGCGCTGGTGAGCGATGGCAGCAAGCGCGAGCGCATCGCTCCGCGCCGCGTGCAGCTGGTGGACGCCACTGGCGCCGGCGACTGCTTTGCCGGCAACCTGCTGGCCCGCATGGCCGCGGGTGACGACGTGTTCACAGCCGCCCGCTACGCCAACGCCGCTGCATCACTCGCGGTGCAAGGCTATGGCGCTGTGGCGCCGCTGCCGCGGCCCGGCGACGTGAAGGCCGTGCTGTGAGCGAGCCGCTGGTCGCCGTTGACTGGGGCACGACCTCGCTGCGCGCCGCGCTGCTGGATGGCGATGGCCGCGTGCTGGCCGAACACGCTTCGGCGCAAGGCATCCTGGCCGTGCCGCCCGGCCAGTTTGCTTCTGTTTTGGCAGCAGCCTGCGCACAGTGGGAGCGCCCTGCAGGCCAGTTGGTCCTGATGTCGGGGATGGTGGGCAGCCGCCAGGGCTGGCAGGAGGCGCCCTACTGCCCCTGCCCCGCCGGCTTTGCCGAAGTGGCAGCGCAGCTGGCCTGGGTGCAGGACGCGCCGCCAAGCTTGCGGGTGGCCATAGCTCCGGGCCTGAGCTGCGAACAAGACGGCGTGCCCGACGTGATGCGCGGTGAAGAAGTGCAGGTCTTCGGCGCGCTGGACCTGCTGGGCCTGGACGGCGGCCTCTTCGTCCTGCCCGGCACGCACAGCAAATGGGTGCGGGTGCAAGGCCGCCGCATCGCGCACTTCGCCACCTTCATGACCGGCGAGGTCTATGCGCTGCTGCGCAAGCACTCCATCCTGGCGCGCACCATGGCGCAGGCCGACGGCGCGCTGGACACGCAGGCCTTCACCCGCGGCGTGGAGCATGCGCGCGCGGCCGGCAACCTGCTGCACGCCGCCTTCAGCGCACGCACCCTGTCGCTGTTCGGCCGCATCCAGGAGGCCGCCCTGCCCAGCTACCTGTCGGGCCTGGTGATCGGCGAAGAGCTGCGCTCTCAATCGCTGGACGCAGCCCAGGGCCCGGTGGTGGTGATCGGCTCCGACGCATTGACGGCGCGCTACGAACTGGCCTTGCAGTGCCTGGGCGTGCGCGCGCAGACCGTGGGCCCGCAAGCCACCTGGCGGGGCCTGTGGTCCATCGCCCAAACATTGGAACAAGCATGAGCCCCATCGAACAACTCCACACGGCCATGGCCAGCTGCCCGCTGGTCGCCATCCTGCGCGGCCTGCGCCCGGACGAGGCCCTGCCCGTGGGCCAGGCCCTGGTCGACCAGTGTTGGAGCCTGATCGAGGTGCCGCTGAACTCACCCGATCCGCTGGCCAGCATCGCCGCCCTGGCCAAGGCCTTTCCCCAGGCCCTGGTAGGCGCCGGCACGGTGCTGACGGTGCAGCAGGTGCGCGAGGTGCATGCCGCCGGCGGCCGCATGGTGGTCTCGCCCAACTTCAACGCCGAGGTGGTTCGCGAAAGTGTGAAGCTGGGCATGGCAAGCCTGCCCGGCGTGATGACGGCCAGCGAGGCCTTTGGCGCATTGGAAGCCGGCGCCAGCGGCCTGAAGATCTTCCCGGCCGAGATGGCCTCGCCGGCCGTTGTGAAGGCCTTGCGCGCCGTGCTGCCGCCCGAGGCCCTGGTGCTGCCTGTTGGCGGCATCAGCACGGCCAACATGGCTGCCTACACGGCCGCCGGCGCCAATGGTTTCGGCATAGGCTCGGCCCTGTTCAAGCCGGGCATGACGGCGGCGCAGGTGGGCGAAGCGGCAGCAGCATTCCGCTCTGCCCACGCGGGTACGATGCGCGTATGAACAGCAGCAACACCAGCATTTCCTTCGGCCTGGGCGGCCGCGTCTGCATCGTCACCGGCGGCGCGCAAGGCATAGGCGAAGCCTGCGCCCGCCGCTTTGCGGGCGAAGGCGCCAAGACCGTGATCGCCGACCTGGACGACACGCGCGGCCAGGCCCTGGCCAGCGAACTGGGCGCGCTCTATGTGCGCTGCGACGTGGGCGACAAGGCCCAGGTCGATGCCCTGGTCGCCAAGACCATCGCCACGCACGGCCGCATCGACGTGCTGGTGAACAACGCCGGCATCTTCAAGGCGGCGGATTTCCTGGAAGTGAGCGAGGAAGATTTCGACGCCGTGCTGCGCGTCAACCTCAAGGGCTCGTTCCTGGTGGGCCAGGCCGTGGCGCGCGAGATGGCCAAGGCAGGCAAGGGCAGCATCGTCAACATGAGCTCGGTCAACGGCACGCTGACCATCCCCACCATCGCCAGCTACAACGTCAGCAAGGGCGGCATCAACCAGCTGACGCGGGTGATGGCCCTGTCCCTGGCCGACAAGGGCATCCGCGTCAACGCCGTGGCGCCCGGCACCATCGCCACCGAGCTGGCCGCCAAGGCCGTGCTCACCAGCGAGGAAGCCAAGCAGCGCATCATGATGCGCACCCCCATGAAGCGCCTGGGCGAGCCCTCCGAGATCGCCGACGCCGTCGCCTACCTGGCCAGCGACGCCGCCAGCTACATCACCGGCGAGATCGTGGTGGTCGATGGCGGGCGCATGACGCTGAATTACACCGTTCCGGTTTAAAAACGCTTGTCATTGCGGGCTTGACCCGCAATCCATGGCGCCCTGCCCACATCCCCGTTCGGGCTGAGCCTGTCGAGCCCCTACGTGTCCTTGCCCTGGCCCGCGCCGGCCGGCATCCGGGCTGCGGCCTGACGGTCATCGTGCCGCCTGATCGGCGGCATTCCCTGTGACGCCCGGGAAACGCGTTTTCATTCTCTGGATGACCCGGTGCCGGTCGCCGGCGCATGCCCAACAGGCCGCAGCCCGGATGCCGGCCGGCGCGACATTGATGCTGGCGGCAGGCTTGCGGTGATTTGCAAGCTCTGTTGGTCTTGCTCGAGGTTCAAGACTCAATTTCAGTGCGAAATCGGCCTCTAGCCCCCGTGGAATGGACGCATCACGCTATGGATTTGGAAGCGATCAGTCTGCCGGGTGAACATGTCAACGAAAGCGATGCAAGCTCCACGTCCGTGTCGATTGACCTGTTAGACCGGGTTGGCACGTTGCTGGCTCCCACACAGGTATTTGGCCACGGCAGCGCCGAGGGGGCCATTGAGCTCCCAAACCATAAGCACATAGAACACGCCGCCATACAGCAGCGCAACTGCGCTCCCAGACCATGTCGGCAACCCAAGAGATACAGGCAGGAAGTTCACCACAGCAGTCGACGCGAGCATCAGGACAAAGACCATGCCGATGCGCACGAAAATCCAAGGATTGTGGGCACGCGCGGCCGCCAGAAGAATGCGAACGCGCGCCAAATAGCTCACTGACGAGAGCTGCGGAAGTTGAGAGGCTCGGAGGTACACGGTCTAACGTCGGACGTAACCGGCGACCAAGGAAAGGCGCGGCGCAGCCGCGGAACGGCTTTGGGCGTCCGCGTTGACGGACCTGTTAGGTGTCTTGCTCACGTTTGGCCTCGTGTGAAGGGCCTGAGACGGCGGTGGTGAAGTGATGATTTCCCCACCAAAAGGGGGGCATGGCGAAACCGCCGGCGAGGAGGAGAACTACGGCGAGCCCCGATAGCGAAACTACGATCCACCACGAGACAGAGCTGGCAAGGAAGACCGCAACCGCTCCGACAAGTCCGGCGGCCAGCGGCAGAACGAAGGCGAGATCTTTGCGCGCACTGGTCTTCACAGCTGACACCTAACGTAATGTAGACCGCAGCCCAAGACCTGAAACCCCGCAACTGCGGGATAAAACTGGGAGCCTGCTTGGCCTAACTGGTTGTCGCATTTGCATTTTTTTCCTCCCCTCCAAAAACCAGGTCCAATAAATCTGGACTTGAAACCCCGCAATTCCGAAGCTGACAGCCTGCGGGACAAATCACCCGATCAAGCCGCTGCTTTGGCTGCGTTCGCTCGGCCATGAGTCTGCCAGCCATGGTGGCAGCGGGCAAGCCGTTGGTGACTGCTGCTGGCCGGAAGCGAGCGTCGGGTCTACGCACATTCGATGCGGCTTGCAGGCCGTTTTTGGCCTGCAAGCCGCATGGGGTCTGCGTGACGGCATGGGGCTCACCCTATCCATCGCCAAGTCAGACACCGTTCTCCTCACGCAAAAGCCTGGCTGCTGAAACTTTGCGCCGAAGACGGCTTGCGCAATCAATGACGCCAGTAGACCGACCACTGCATGCACGCCAACAGCGTCCATCCCGCGCCGGCCGGCATCCGGGCTGCGGCCTGTTGGGCATGCGCCGGCGACCGGCACCGGTGGATCCGGAGCGCGAGGAATGTTTCCCGGGCGTCACAGGGAATGCCGCCGATCAGGCGGCACGATGACCGTCAGGCCGTAGCCCGGATGCCGGCCGGCGCGGGCCAGGGTGCATGCAAGGGCTTCGACAGGCTCAGCCCGAACGGGTGTGTGGGCAGGCCCAAAAAAAGCCGCCGACCTCACGGCCAGCGGCTCTTGCAGGAGCAGCTGAAGATCAGACGTTCATGATGCTCACGGCGCGGGCGTTCAGGTAGGCGTCCATGGCTTCCGGGCCGCCTTCCGAGCCGTAGCCGGAATCCTTGACGCCGCCGAAGGGCATTTCGGCCGAGGGCATGGCGGGCATGTTGACCCACAGCATGCCCACTTCCACCTTGCGCGCCAGCAAGTCGGCGTTCTTGAGCGAGCTGGTGAATGCGTAGCCGGCCAGGCCGAAGGGCAGGCGGTTGGCTTCGGCGATCGCGTCCTCGATGGTGTTGAAGCCGCGGATGGCGGCCATGGGGCCGAAGGGCTCGTCGTTGAAGACCTTGGCGTCCAGCGGCACGTCCGTCAGGATGGTGGGCTGCCAGAAGTTGCCTTCGCTGCCGATGCGGTTACCGCCGGCGGCCACAGTGGCGCCATGCTTGACGGCGTCTTCGGTGAACTCCGCCATCGCGGTCACGCGGCGCGGGTTGGCCAGCGGGCCCATGGTCGTGCCATCGACATCGCCGGCGCCGACCTTCAGGCCTTCGGTGTACTTGACCAGGGCGGCGGCGAAGTCCTTCTTGATGCTCTCGTGCACCAGGAAGCGCGTGGGCGAGATGCAGACCTGGCCGGCATTGCGGAACTTGGCGGCGCCGGCCGACTTGACGGCCAGGGCGATGTCGGCGTCTTCGGCGACGATCACCGGTGCGTGGCCGCCCAGCTCCATGGTCACGCGCTTCATGTACTTGCCGGCCAGGGCCGCCAGCTGCTTGCCCACCGGGGTCGAGCCGGTGAAGGTCACCTTGCGGATCACAGGGTGCGGGATCAGGTAGTTGGAGATGTCGGCGGGGTTGCCGTACACCAGGCCCAGCACGCCGGCGGGCAGGCCTGCGTCGGCAAAGGCGCGGATCAGTTCAGCCGGCGATGCCGGGGTTTCTTCCGGCGCCTTGACGATCATCGAGCAGCCGGCCGACAGGGCCGCGGCCATCTTGCGCACCACCTGGTTGATCGGGAAGTTCCAGGGCGTGAAAGCCGCCACCGGGCCGACCGGGTCCTTCAGAACCATCTGGCGCACGGACAGGCTGAAGCGCGAGGGCACGATGCGGCCATAGACGCGCAGGCCTTCATCGGCAAACCATTCGATGATGTCGGCGGCGGCCAAGGCTTCGCCCTTGGCTTCGACCAGGGGCTTGCCCTGCTCTTGCGTCAGCAGGGCGCCGATGGCACCGGCGCGCTCACGCATCAGGCCGGCGGCCTTGCGCATGATCTTGTTGCGCTCGATGGCCGTCATGTCGCGCCATTTTTCAAAACCCTTTTGCGCTGCTTCCAGGGCGCGGTCCAGGTCCACCGTGCTGGCGTGGGCCACGCGGCCGATTTCCTTGCCGGTGGCCGGATTGAAGACGGCCAGGCTCTTGCCGTCGGCAGCGTCTTGCCATTCGCCGTTGATGAAAAGTTGGGTGTTGGGGTAGCTCATGGTCGGTCTTCCTTCAGTGCAATGCGTGTTTCGATGCGTTGTTCGGGGCCCAGCCCGCTATTGTCCGACAAATTGACGACTAGGCTATTTCAGCGGGCGGCAAGGGCCGCCGGCCCACGCGGCCATCCCAGCGGGCCGAACCAGGCGCCACCGGCCACGGCCCAGGCGTTGATGAGCCCGTACAGCACCAGGGCCGCGGCCTGGGCCGCAAAAATCCAGTCCAGACCGCCGCCAAAGCGCAGGGCCAGCCAACCGCCGCCCGCCCCCACTGCCAGCCGCACCACGTTGCCCAGCAACGGCCAGGCCAGCTTGCCCGCGCCCTGCGAGGCAAAGTACAGGGCCAGGCCGAAGCCGAAAAAACCATAGGCCGGGCCGACGATCTGCAGATAGCGAACACCCGCATCCAGCATGGCCGGGTCGGCGCCGAACAGGCGCAGCCAGGCCTGCGGGAACAGGGCAGCCGCCAGGCCCACTGCCTCGCACAGCAGACCGGCGATGGCGGCGCCGATCCAGGTGGCGCGAAGCGCTCTTTCCTTCTGCCCCGCGCCAATGCTGGTGCCCACCATGGCCACCAGGGGCGCGCCCAGGCCGAAGACCATGGGCACCAGCAGGTACTCCAGACGCGATGCCGTGCCGTAGCCGGCAATGGCAGCCGGCCCCAGGTGGCCGACCAGGGCGGTGCAGATGCCGATGGTCAGGTTGGTGGCCAGGGCCGAGACCGTGGCCACCAGGCCCACGCGCAGGATGTCGCGAAACAGCGGCCAGCGCAGGCCCAGGCCACCCAGCACCGGCCGCAGCAAACTCCTGGGCGAGCGCAGGTAGGCGGCCAGGGCCAGCGTGCCCAGCGCGTAGTACACCAGCAGGGCGACGGCGCCGCCGGCGATGCCCAAGGCCGGCACAGGGCCCCAGCCGAAGATCAGCAGCGGCGACAGCGGCAGCAACACCAGCAGGCCGCCGCAAGTCACGTAGGCGGGCAGCGCCATGTTGCCGGTGCCGCGCACCACGGCCGCCAGCGAGTTGAACAGCCAGACCACGGCAGCGCCGGCGAAGACCCAGTTGGAATACACCAGCGCCGCCTGCAGCGAAGCGCCCTCGCCGCCCATCTGCCGGTACAGCGGCGCGCCCCACCACAGCAGGCCCAGGGTGAACAGGGCCGCAAAGCCCAGCGCCAGCACGATGGCGTGCACGGCCAGCGCGTTGGCGTCCTCGCGCTTGCGCGCGCCCAGGGCCCGCGCGATGGCCGAGGCGATGCCGCCGCCCATGGCGCCGGCCGACATCATCTGCATCATCATCAGCACCGGAAAGACCAGGGCCACGCCGGCCAGCGCATCCGTGCCCAGCTTGCCGATGAACCAGGTCTCGATCAGGCCGGCACTGGCCTGGGCCACCATCACCAGCACATTGGGCACGGCCATGCGCAGCAAGGTGGGCGCGATCGGCGCCTCCAGCAGCGCGCGCGTGCGCGGGTCGACAGCGGCAGCGTTCACGCGACCGCCGCTGCGGCCCGTGGCGGCAAGGCCGCCTCGCGGATCGGCAGATGCACCAGGGCGGCGCCCACAGCCAACACGATGTCGATGTACCAGACCCAGTCGTAGTTGCCTGTGGCCTCGAAGACCTTGCCGCCCAGGTACGCGCCCAGGAAACCGCCCAGCTGGTGGGTGAGCATGACGATGCCGAACAGCGTCGCCATGTTGGCCGGGCCGAAGAACTTGGCGACCAGGCCTGCCGTGGGCGGCACGGTGGACAGGAAGCTCAGGCCCATCACGGCCGCGAAGACCAGCACCACCGGCCCGGTCTTGGGCGCGAACAGGAAGACGGTGATGGCGATGGCGCGCACGGCATAGACCAGGGACAGCAGGGTCTTCATGCGCCAGCGGCCCACGGCCCAGCCCATGGCGACGCTGCCGATGATGTTGAACAGGCCGATCATGGCCAGCGACCAGCCCGCCCATTGCGTGGGCAGGCCGCAGGAGGCGATCACGCCCGGCAGGTGCGTGGCCAGAAACGCCACGTGGAAGCCGCAGACGAAAAAGCCCGCGCCCAGCATCAGGTAGCTGGGGTTGCGCAGCGCGGTGCGGATGGCTTCGCGCGTGCCCACCACCTTCTGGCCGGCGGGCGCCGACTGCAGCGAGTTGCCCTTGAGCAGGAAGGCTGCCGGCAAGGCCAACAGCACCAGCAGGCCCATGACCTGCATGGCGCTGGCCCAGCCTATGCCCACCATCAGCGCGGCGGCGATCGGCGCCATGATGAACTGGCCGAAGGATCCGCCCGCGTTGACGATGCCGGTGGCCAGGCCGCGCTTGTGCGCCGGCACCAGGCGCGTGGTCGCCGCCATCAGCACGGCCGGTCCCGCCATGCCGGCGCCGCCGGCCGACAACACGCCGATGGCCAGGATCAGGCCCAGGGTGGTGGTCATCAGCGGCGTGATGACCGTGCCGATGACGATCAGAACGACACCGGCAAACAGCACGCGGCCGGCGCCGATCTTGTCGGCCATGGCGCCGGCGAACGGCTGCGTGAGGCCCCACCAGAGCTGGCCAAAGGCAAAGGCCAGGCTGATGCTGCCCAGCCCCAGGCCGGTGGCCGTGTTCAGTGGCGACAGGAACAGGCCCATGGTCTGGCGCGTGCCCATGGTCAGGGCGAAGGTGCCGGCTGCGGCCAGCAGGACCAGCCACAAGGCCGTGGTTTTCTTGTTGGCGTCAGTCATTCAAATTCTTCCTCATCAACGGGCGAGAGCAGCCCCATGCATTCGTCGATCAGCGCGTGCAGTTGCACCACGCGCTGCGGCTCCAGGACGGTATTGATCTGTTCTTGCGCGACCCGCCAGCGGCGTTGCGCCTCCTGACGTTTTTCACGGCCCGCATCGGTGATATTGACCAGGCGGCTGCGGCCATCGGCACCGGCGTCCAGCGTCAGCCAGCCGGCGGCGATCAGGGGCTTGAGGTTGCGCGTGAGGGTGGAGGCCTCGATCTTCATCGCACGGGCCAGGTCGACGGGGCGGATGGGGCCCAGCTTGAAGACATGGGACAGCAGCGAGTACTGCGTGTTCTTCAGCCCGGTCTTGCCGACCTCGGCCTCGTAATAGCGCGCCACCCGCCGCGTCAGCTGGCGCAGCTTGATGTTGGTGCAGCCCTGGGGCTTGACGGTGGTGTCCATCTCGATTATTGTACATGCAACTGTTGCATATGCAAGTGTAGGAGGATTCAGATGGCGCAGGACAATCAACTGGAAGCCTGGCTGGCGCAGGAAAGCGAGGTGGTGGCCCGCATCCATGCAGGCGTGGGCGCAGGCGTGGCCACGCCGCAGATGGTGGCCGGCAAGAGCGGCATGGAGACCATGCAGGCCATGCTGCGCGGCGAGCTGCCCTACCCGCCGATCGCCAAGACATTGGACTTCCAGCTGCTGGAAGTGGACGAAGGCCGCGCGCTGTTCCAGGGCATTCCCGGCCCGGCGCACCTGAACCCCATGGGCGGCGTGCACGGCGGCTGGTACGCCACCCTGCTCGACTCCGCCCTGGGCTGCGCCGTCCACACCATGATGCCGCCGGGCCGCGGCTACACCACGGCCGAACTGGGCGTGAACCTGGTCAAGGCCATCAACATCGCCAAGACCACGCGCGTGCGCGCCGAAGGCAAGATCATCCACTGCGGCCGCCAGCTCGCCACCGCCGAGGCGCGCCTCTACGGCCCCGACGGCACGCTGTACGCGCATGCGACGACGACTTGTCTGGTGTTCGAGCTGCCCAAGTAGTTGTCATCCCGGACTTGATCCGGGATCCAGGCCCCTCCCCGTTCGGGCTGAACCTGTCGAAGCCCCCTGCATGCGCACTGGCCTGCGCCGGCCGGCATCCGGATGCATCGCTCTGGCAAACTCCGGAAACCACTTTCCCTGACTTTCATGATCACGTGCCACGTCAGATACGTCATTGATCCGTACAAGCTTGCGCAATTCGAGCACTACGCCAAGCTCTGGATTCCGTTGGTCGAACGCCTCGGTGGCAAGCACCATGGCTACTTTCTCCCGTCGGAAGGGGCAAACAACATCGCACTGTGCCTGTTCAGCTTCCCGAGCCTGACTGCGTACGAGGCCTACCGGACGGCGTCGAAAGAGGATGCAGGCTGCCAAGCCGCAGTCAAGTACGCTGAAGCGACACGGTGCTTTGTCTCGTCGGAACGAAGTTTCTTCCGGCCCGTATTCGATTGAAGGATGATCCTCGCTCTTGCTTCAAGCAGGAAAAAGCGCGGCGCATGAAGGGGTTCGGACACGCTCAGCCCGAACGGAAGTTGGCGTGCGGCGATGGATTGCGGGTCAAGCCCGGGATGACAGGCCGGTCAGGCCGCAGCCATCGGCAACGTTCTTAACTCCCGCAGCCGCGACGCAAAGATGATCGCGGCCTGGATGATGAAGCCGAGCAAGGCCAGCCACAAGCACGCTGCCTCACCGAGGCTCGCGCCAACCACACCACCGATCGCGGCGCCCACAGGCCGCGAGCCGGCATTCACCGTGAGGAAGATCGCCGACACGCGGCCCAGCATGGCGCCGGGGGTCAATGTCTGGCGCAAGGTGGTGGAGGTGATGGTCCAGATGATGGGGCCGGCGCCGAAGAAGAAGAATGCCAGGCCGGCCAGGGCGCCGTGCGGGACCGCCAGTGTGGCGACCATGGTGGACATCGCCACCACCGACACGGCGGGGCCGAACTGGATGGCGCGGCCGAAGGGCATCGCCGCCACCAGACGCGGCGCCAGCAGCGCGCCCACCACCATGCCGCCGCCGTAGCAGGCCAGGGTGAAGCCGATGGCGCTGGCGCTCAGGCCGAGGGCGCGCACCGCGTAGGACACATAGGCGGCCTGCAGCACGAACCAGGCGATGTTCCAGGCCACGCCCGTCAACAGCATGGGCCGCAGCATGGTATTGCGCCAGACGAAGCCGGCGCCCTCTTTCAGGTCCGCCAGCGGATGACGCGCCGCCGGCTGCGCGCGCTGGGGCTCGGCGATGCGCCAGAGCAGCACGACGGCTGCCACCGACAGCATGGCCGCCAGCACGAAGGCGCTTGCGCCGCCGGCCCAGGCGACCAGTGCGCCCGCCAGGGCTGGGCCACCGGCAAAGGCGGCGCTGCGCGCCAGTTCCAGCCGCCCATTGGCCTGGGCCAGGGCCTCGCGCGGCACCAGGGAGGGCACGAGGGCCGGCGCCGTCACCGTGAAGCCCACCGTGCCCACCGCGCCGAGGAAGCCCAGCACCGCCAGCAACGGCACCGACAAAGCACCCAGGGCCGTGGCCGCCAGCAGCGCCAGCAAGGTGATCGCCCGCACCACTTCCGACAACACAAGCAGGCGCTTGCGCGAGCTGCGGTCGGCCAGCAGGCCGATGGGGATGGACAGCAAGAGAAACGGCAAGGTCTGGGCCACGCCCAGGAAGCCGATCTGGCCGGGGCCGGCGCCCAGGGCCAGCACAGCGACGATGGGAACGGCGGCCAGGCTCAGTTGCTCGGCCGACTGCGCCGCCAGATTGGCCCAGGCCAGGCCGGCAAAGGAGCGGGGCAAGGCTGTTGTTGTTGTCGTCATGGCTGCATCATCGCCTGCGCGCCTGCAGCGGCTGGCCGTTTCCGGACCTGCATTCCACGCACCGGTCGCCTCCGGCTCACGCCGTCTGGAAGCGCCAGGGGTTCTGCCGCTGGTCCACGTCCAGCTGGCGGAATGCCTTGGGCGACAGGCCCACGGTGCGCTTGAACACCTTGGAAAAACTGAAGGCGTCCTGGTAACCCACGGCCGCGGCCACCGCCTCCAGGTTGCGGCTGCTCTCGGCCAGCAGCTTGACGGCGCGCTGCATGCGCAGCGTGCGCAGGTGGTTCAGCGGCGTGTCGCCCATGGCCGCGCGGAAGCGCTCCGCCAGCGCCGTGCGCGACAGGCCGGCGCTCTTGGCCAGTTCGTCCAGCGTCCAGGCATGGGCCGGGTCCCCGTGCATCAGGGCCACGGCCCGCCCCACCTGCGGGTCGCGCACCGCCTGGCTCCAGCCCGCCTGGGCCTGGGCGCAGCCCGTCATGACCTGGCGCAGCGCATAGGTGAAGACCACGTCGAACAGGCCATGGGTGACGATGTCGGCGCCCGGCGCCCCATCGCGGACCTCTTCGGCCAGCAGACTGGCCACCAGGGCCGTCGGGCCCAGGCGCGGCATCTCGGCGGCGCGCAGCACCGACCAGGCCGGCATCTCGGCAAAGAAGGGGTGCAGGGGCGTGTGCCAGAGTTGGTAGGCGCCGCTGAGCACGCGGGCCTGGGGCGGCAGCGCGGCATCGGCCGCCGGCTCGTAGACCCGGATGGTCTCGAGCTTCTGGCCGGCCAGGCTGGGGCGCGTGCTCAGCACGTGGTCGCAGCCGCGCGCCATCACCGCGATGTCGCCGCTTTGCAGTTCCAGCGGTTCGGGCAGCTGCGGCGCGTGCAGATAAACCGGCCCGCGCAGCACCAGGTGCAGGCCGATGCTGCGCTCGCAGGGGAAACGCAGGGCGCGCCTGTCCGTCAGCTCGCTCAGGTCGAGCAGGCGCCGCGACAGGCCGGCGTCGCCGAGGACGGAGCTGAGCAGGTCGGTGGCCATGGGAATCTGGATTTCAGGGACGATCAGACATGGATTTTGGACTTTTATCCATTTTACGTCCAGCCATTCGGACGCACCATGGACGCTTCACCCATTCGAAAGCAAGAACATGATCGTCGTCACCGGTGCCACAGGCCAGCTCGGCCAGCTCGTCATTTCCCAACTGCTGGCGCGCGGGGTGCCGCCCGCGGCCATCGTCGCCGCCGTGCGCAAGCCCGCCAAGGCCAGCGCCCTGGCCGCCCAGGGCATCACGGTGCGCGAAGCCGACTACACGCGGCCGGACACGCTGGGCCCGGCCTTCGCCGGTGCTGAACGTGTGCTGCTCATCTCGTCCAGCGAGGTCGGCCAGCGCCTGCCGCAGCACCGCGCCGTGATCGATGCCGCCCGCGCCGCCGGCGTGGCCCAGCTCGTCTACACCAGCATCCTGCGCGCCGACAGCTCGCCCCTGGGCCTGGCGCAGGAGCACCGCGAGACCGAGGCGCTGATCGCCGCTTCCGGCCTGCCGCACGCCTTGCTGCGCAACGGCTGGTACACAGAGAACTACCTGGCCAGCGTACCGGCCGCGCGCCAGCACGGCGTCTTCATCGGCGCGGCCGGCGAGGGCCGCATCGCCTCGGCCACGCGCGCTGACTACGCCGCTGCCGCAGCCGCCGTGCTGACCCAGCCCATCGCCGCCAAGCGCGTGCTGGAGCTGGCGGGCGACACGGCCTACACCTTGAGCGAACTGGTGGTGGAGCTGAACCGCCAGACCGGCGCCAGCGTGCGCTACCAGGACTTGCCGCAGAAGGACTTCGCCGCCGCATTGGAAGGCGCAGGCCTGCCGCCCGCCTTCGCCGGCCTGCTGGCGGATTCCGATGCGGGCGCGGCCCAGGGCGCGCTGTTCGACGGCAGCGGCACGCTCGGCGCGCTGATCGGCCGGCCGACCACGCCCTTGGCCGAGGCGCTCCAGCAAGCCCTGGCGGTTTGAGCTACTTGAAGCCCAGGCCCGCCAGGATGCGGGCGTGGTGGGCGATGTGGTCGGCCAGGAAGCTCTGGACGAAGTAGTAGCCGTGGTCGTAGCCGGCGTGGCGGCGCAGCTCCAGCGGCTGGCCTACCTGGGCGCAGGCCTGCTCGAAGAATTCGGGCTTGAGCTGCTCGTCCAAAAATTTGTCGTTCAGCCCCTGGTCGATGAGGATGCCCTCGGGATACGGCGCACTGCTGCTTGCCGCCATCAAGAGGCTGGCATCGTGCTTGGCCCATTCGTTCTTGTCCTCACCGAGGTAGCCGCTGAAGGCCTTGACGCCCCAGGGGCAGCGCGTCGGCGATGCAATCGGCGCGAAGGCCGAGACCGAACGGAAGACATCCGGATGGCGCAGGGCCAAGGTCAGCGCGCCGTGGCCGCCCATGGAATGGCCGCTGATGCCGATGCGGTCATCGGCGATGGGCAACTCCTTGACCAGCAGCGGCAGCAGCTCGCGCACGATCCAGCTTTCCATGCGCCAGTGTTTGGCCCAGGGCTGCTGCGTGGCATCGAGGTAGAAGCCGGCGCCGACGCCGAAGTCCCAGTCGGCGGACTCACCGGGTGCGTTGGCGCCGCGCGGGCTGGTGTCAGGCGCGATGAGGATGATGCCGGCATCGACCGCCAGCCGCTGCGCGCCGGCCTTCATCGCAAAGGTTTCTTCGGTGCAAGTCAGGCCGGCCAGGTAGACCAGGGCCGGCACCTTGCCCAGGGCCTTGATGCGCGGCTGGGGCGGCAGGAAAACCGAGAAGCGCATCGGCAAGCCCACCTCGTTCGAGGCATGGCTGTAGAAGCGCTGCTCGCCGCCAAAGCAGGCGTGGGCGCTGAGGAGTTCCATCGCCATCAGTACAGCACCACCGAACGGATGGACTCGCCCTTGCGCATCAGCTCGAAACCCTTGTTGATGTCGGCCAGCGGCATGGTGTGGGTGATCAGCGGATCGATCGTGATCTTGCCTTCCATGTACCAGTCGACGATTTTGGGCACGTCGGTGCGGCCGCGCGCGCCGCCAAAGGCCGAGCCTTCCCACTTGCGGCCCGTCACCAGCTGAAAGGGCCGCGTGCTGATCTCAGCGCCGGCCGGGGCCACGCCGATGATGATGCTGCGACCCCAGCCCTTGTGCGTGCACTCCAGGGCCTGGCGCATCACCTGGGTGTTGCCAATGCACTCGAAGCTGTAGTCGGCACCGCCGTCGGTCAGTTGCACGATGGCATCGACCACGTTGGGCACATCCTTCGGGTTGATGAAGTCGGTCATGCCGAACTGGCGCGCCATGGCTTCGCGGGCCGGGTTGAGGTCCACGCCGATGATCTTGCCGGCGCCCACCATCTTGGCGCCCTGGATCACGTTCAGGCCGATGCCGCCCAGGCCGAAGACCACCACGTTGGCGCCCGCCTCCACCTTGGCGGTGAACAGCACGGCACCGATGCCGGTGGTGACGCCGCAGCCGATGTAGCAGACCTTGTCGAAGGGCGCGTCCTCGCGGATCTTGGCCAGCGAGATCTCCGGCGCCACCGTGTAGTTGCTGAAGGTGGAGGTGCCCATGTAATGGAAGATGGGCTTGCCGCCAATGGAAAATCGGCTGGTGGCATCGGGCATCAGGCCTTTGCCCTGGGTGCCGCGAATCAGCTGGCACAGATTGGTCTTGCGCGACAGGCAGAACTTGCACTGACGGCATTCCGGCGTGTACAGGGGAATGACGTGGTCGCCCTTTTTCAGCGTGGTCACGCCCGGGCCCACATCGACGACGATGCCCGCGCCCTCGTGGCCCAGGATGGCCGGGAAGATGCCTTCGGGGTCGGCGCCCGACAACGTGAAGTCGTCCGTGTGGCAGATGCCCGTGGCCTTGATCTCCACCAGCACCTCGCCGGCGCGCGGGCCGTCCAGGTCCACGGTTTCGATGGAAAGGGGCTGGCCTGCTTGCCAGGCGACGGCGGCTTGGGTCTTCATGGGATGTCCTCGGGTCGTACGATCAGGCAGCTATTGTGTGCGAGCACGGGGTTTGGGAACCTTCTGCTAGCATTCCCTTCCCTTGAACACCACCCCCGTCCGCAAGCCGCGTGAGAACCGCGAGCGCATCATGGCCGCCATCCGCGAAGCAGCCATCGCCGAATTCAGCGAGAACGGCCTCAAGGGCACGTCCACCCAGGCCATCGCCGCCCGCGCCGGCCTGACCAAGCCCCAGCTGCACTACTACATCAAGGGCAAGGAAGAACTCTACGAAGAGCTCTTGATGTCGGTGATGTCCGACTGGAAGGGCATGTTCGACGCCGGCTCCACCGACCCAGGCAAGGTGTTGGGCGACTACATCCGCTCCAAGCTCGACCAGGCTTTCGACAAGCCCGAGATCTCGCGCATCTTCACCCGCGAGGTGCTCGATGGCGGCAAGAACCTGGCCAAGTTCTGGCCCGATTCGCGCGCCCGCACCCGCGAGAAGGCCAACATCATCAACAGCTGGATCGCCCGCGGCCTGATGCAGCCGGTCGACCCCTATGTGCTGCTCATGAGCATCTGGTCCATGACCCAGTTCTACGCCGACTCGGCCGTCCAGGTCCAGCAGCTGGTCAACCCGGGCCAGCCCGGCTTCCAGCCCGACCGCGAAGCCCTGGTGAAAGAACTCACCGCGCTGGTGTTGCGCGGCTGCGGGATTCCCACCGCCTGACCGTCATTCCCGCGTCGGCGGGAATCCAGCGCGTCCAGAGGGATCCCGAGCAAGCCCCGGATGACAGGCCAACCGGGTTCTGGCACGCTCTATGCGTAAGTTTGACCAATCGATCAGATTAAACGGTCAAGAAATGCAGCCCGCCTCTCACGCCAGCCTCCTGCCCGCCGCCGCAACGCACGGCGCGGGTGCATTCCTCCCATTTGCGGTGCATTCCGCCTAGGCCCACCATGCACGTCCTGGTCGTCTACTGCCACCCCGTCGAAACCAGTTTCGCTGCTGCACTGCACCAGGAAGTGGTTGCCAATCTCCAGGCCGCCGGCCACACGGTCGATGACCTGGACCTGTATGCCGAGGGTTTCAACCCGGTTCTCTCGCGCGAGGAGCGCCTGGGCTACCACGACGTGCCGGCCAACCAGCTGCCGCTGGCGCCCTATGTGCAGCGCCTGCGCAAGGCCGAGGCCATCGTCTTTTGTTTCCCCACCTGGTGCTTCGGCCTGCCGGCCATGCTCAAGGGCTACTTCGACAGGCTCTTCATGCCCGGCGTGGCCTTCGACATCAGCGACCCGGCCAATGTCAAGCCCATGCTCACCCACATCAAGCGCATCTCCGCCGTCGTCACCTATGGCCGGCCGCGCTGGGTGGCCTGGTACATGGGCGACCCCCCGCGCAAGATCATCACCCGCTACATGAAGCGCCTGACCGGCGACACGGCCAAGGTCGACTTCCACGCTTACTACCACATGAACATTGCGACCGAGCCCCGGCTGGCCGCGTTCAAGCGCCGGGTCGGCGAAGCGATGGCGAAGTTCGCATGAACTCTATCACCGCCATCGCCAACGCCCGCTTGCCGCGCTGGCTGCTGGGCGATGCCTGGCCCTCGCAGGCCGGCCAGCCGGCGCTGGCTGCACTGACGATCGCGGAGGGCAAGGTGACATCGGTCACGCCCATGGGTGCAGCCGTGGCTGGCGCCTGGGATGTGAAGGGCGCCCCTGTGCTGCCGGGCTTCGTTGACGCCCACACCCATCTGGACAAGACCTTCACCCTGCCGCGCATGCGCCATGTGCAGCCCGGCCTGCTGGGCGCCATCGACGCCATGATGACGGACAGGCTGGACTGGACCGAGGCCGATGTGCGCGAGCGCGCCGGCAAGGCGCTGCAATGGGCTTACGAAGCCGGCTGCGTTCATCTGCGCAGCCATGTGGACTGGTGGGAGCCCGAGGGCACGCCGCTCGCCTGGAATGTGCTTGCCTCGCTGGCCGATGAATGGCAGGGCCGCATTCGCCTGCAGCAGGTCGGCCTGATCAAGCTCACCCTGTTCCAGGAACTGGCCCAGGCCCGCAAATTCGCGCAGCAGGTCAAGGCCACCGGCCCCCACGCCTTGCTGGGCGGCTTCGTGCACTCGGTCAACTGGGACGAGGGCGCGCTGCGCAACCTCTTCACCGCCGCTGGCGAGGCCGGCCTGGACGTGGACCTGCACGTCGATGAAGAACTCAACGCCGACGCCAAGGGCCTGGCCGCGACGGCCCGCATCCTGCGCGAGACCGGTTTCAACGGCCGGGTGGTTTGCGGCCACACCTGTTCGCTGGCGGCCCAGCCTGAAACGCAGGCCCTGGCCACGCTGGACGCAGTGGCGCAGGCGCCCATCACCCTGGTCTCGCTGCCCATCACCAACCTCTTGCTGCAGGACGCGCAGACCGGCCGCACGCCGCGCCAGCGCGGCCTGACCCTGGTCAAGGAAGCGCGCGAGCGCGGCATCCCGCTGCTGATCGCCAGCGACAACGTGCAAGACCCCTTCTGCCGCGTCGGCAGCTACGACCCGGTCGAGGCCCTGGCCGCAGGCGCTCTGGCGGCGCAGCTGCCCGAGCCGTTCGACACCTGGTCCGAAAGCCTGTGCCGCAGCGACTGGCTGGAGCGCAAGCCGCTGGCCACACCGTCCCTCGTTGGCGCATCCGCCGACCTGGTTGTCTTCCATGACGCCGACGCCTGGGGCTGGCCCTCGCGCGCCGCGCGCCGCACCGTGCTGCGCAACGGCATCCCGCTCACCCCTGTCGCCTCTTTCGCCTGAAAGGTCCACGCCATGATCCACGGCTACATCCCCCCGCACCGCTTCCTGCCCTACCTGAGCTGGACCGAAATCAGTGCCCTGCCCGACCGCGAGAACACCGTCGTCGTGCTGCCTGTCGGCGCCATCGAGCAGCATGGGCCGCACCTGCCCTGCTCGGTCGACAGCGTCATCTCCTCCGGCGTGATCGGCAAGGCGCTGGAAAAGCTGCCCGCCGAGATCCGCGCCTTCGGCATGGCCCCCATCACCTACGGCAAGTCGGACGAGCACCTGCACTTCCCCGGCACCATGACGCTGACCGGCCCCACCCTGCTGGCCACCATCATCGAGCTGGGCGAGTCGGTCTACCGCGCGGGCTTTCGCAAGTTCCTCATGCCCAATGGCCACGGCGGCCAGCCCCAGGTGCTGGAGATGGCGGCGCGCGAGATGCGCCTGCGCCATGGCGACTTCCTGGTCATTCCCTACCATGTGTCGCGCCTGCCCAATGCCTCGGGCAAGTACGTGTCGGACGAGGAAAAGCGCCTGGCCATGCACGCCGGCCATTCGGAAACGGCGTTGATGATGGCGCTGGCGCCCGACACGGTGCACATGGAGCGCGCGGTGGCCAACATCCCGCCGCCCTTCCCCTCCAAGATCCTGTCAGCCGACGGCCGGCCGGCCTGCGCCTGGACGGCGCGCGACTTCGGCCCCAGCGGCATCATCGGCGACCCCTTGGGCGCCACCCGCGAGCAGGGCCTGCACATCCTGGACACCTTGTCCGACAGCTGGGTCACGGCCATCACCGACATCTTCCGCATGCAGTGGCTGGTGCGCGAAGAACAGAGCTGGGGCTACGGCCACCAGACCGGCCATATCCAGGCCGCCCTGTAGGCGCACTCCTTGCATCGACCCGCTTTCCTTTTCACCCCCACTTCACTTCAAGAGGTCACCATGAAAGCTTTCTCCGCACGCACCCTCCTGGCCGCCTCGCTCGGTCTGGCCTTTGCCGCCGGCGCCCAGGCCCAGGAAAAGCTCACCTACATGACCAACTGGTATGCCCAGGCCGAGCACGGCGGCTTCTACCAGGCGGTGGCCACCGGCATCTACAAGAAGTACGGCCTGGACGTGACCATCAAGATGGGCGGCCCGCAGGTCAACATCATGCAGATGCTGGGCGCGGGACAGGCAGACTGCATCATGGGTTCGAGCGACCTGCAGATCATCCGGGCGCGCAGCAACGGCCTGCCCATCGTGACCCTGGCCGCCAGCTTCCAGAAAGACCCGCAGGTCCTGATCGCCCACGAGGACGTGAAGAAGTTCGAGGACATGAAGGGCAAGACCATCCTCATCGCCTCGTCGGCGCGCGAGGGCTACTGGCTTTGGCTGAAGAACAAGTACGGTTTCTCCGACGACCAGACCAAGCCCTACACCTTCAACATCCAGCCCTTTGTCGCCGACAAGAACACGGTGCAGCAGGGCTACCTGACCAGCGAGCCCTTCGCGGTGCAAAAGGCTGGCGTCAAGGCCAACTCCTTCCTGTTTGCCGACCAGGGCTGGCCGGCCTACTCCACCACCATCTCCTGCCTGGAAGACACCATCAAGGCCAAGCCCAAGGCCATGGAAGCCTTCGTCAAGGGCACGATGGAAGGCTGGAAGAGCTTCCTGGCCGACCCGGCGCCCGCCTCGGCCCTGATCAAGAAGGACAACCCCAACATGACCGACGAGCAGCTCGCGTACAGCGTGGCCAAGCTCAAGGAAATGGGCATCGTCACCGGCGGCGGCGCGGCCAAGAGCGGCATCGGCAGCATGGAAGAGTCGCGCCTCAAGGCCAACTACGACTTCCTGGTGAGCAACAAGCTGATCGACCCGGCCAAGGTGCCGTCGGCGACCGCGTCCTACAACTTCACGTACATCAAAGACCTGAAGGTGATGCCGTGATGCGAGAGCCCCCTGCCGCCCTGGACGCGGCCGTCCCCGCCGTCGAAGTGCTGTCGGCGCACAAGACCTACCCCAACGGGACGGTCGCGCTGCAGCCTGTGGAACTGACGGTCCAGGAGGGTGAGTTCATCACCCTCCTGGGCCCCTCGGGCTGCGGCAAGAGCACCCTGCTCAAGATGGTGGCCGGCCTGCTCGACCCCACCGATGGCCGCCTGCTGCTGTGGCGCAAGCCGGTGGACCAGCTGGAGGCGTCGCAGCGCAAGCTGGCCTTCGTCTTCCAGGCGCCCACCCTCATGCCCTGGTCCAGCGTGGCCAGCAACGTGCGCCTGCCGCTGGACCTGGCCGGCTTGCCGCGCGCCGAGGCGGAGGCCCGCGTGGCCGACGCCCTGGCCCTGGTGGGCTTGACCAAGTTCGCCACCGCCTTGCCGCGCAACCTCTCGGGCGGCATGCAGATGCGCGTGTCCATCGCCCGCAGCCTGGTGGTGCAACCCAACCTGCTGCTGATGGACGAGCCCTTCGGCGCGCTGGACGAGATCACGCGCCACAAGCTCGATGCCGACCTCTTGCGCCTGTGGGCCGAGAAGAAGCTCACCGTCATCTTCGTCACCCACTCCATCCACGAAGCGGTCTTCCTGTCCAACCGCGTGGTGATGATGGCGGCCCGCCCGGGCCGCATCGTCGAAGAGGTGGTGATCGACGAGCCCTACCCGCGCACGTCCGACTTCATGGTCAGCGCGCGCTTTGCCGAATATGCCAAGCGCCTGCAGGACAGCCTGCTGCGCGCCAGCCACGACACCGACGAGGACGCCACCGCATGAAAGCCGCCCCCCTGCTTGCCTCGCCGCGCGTGCAGCGCGTGCTGTATCCGTCCATCGTCGCCGTCGTGCTGCTGGGCGCCTGGCAGGCCCTGGTCAGCGGCCTGAAGCTGCCGCCCTACCTCGTGCCCTCGCCCATCCTGATGTTCCAGACCCTGGCCACCGAATGGCAGTCGCTGGGCGGCTCGCTGCTGGTGACGCTGAAGATCACCCTGCTGTCGTTTGCCGTCGCCACCATCGTCGGCGTGCTGATCTCCTTCCTCTTCGTCCAAAGCCGGCGGATCGAGACGGCCTTGTTCCCCTACGCCGTGCTGCTGCAGGTCACGCCCATCGTCGCCGTGGCGCCGCTGATCATCATCTGGGTGAAGAACCCCACGGCCTCCCTGGTGGCCTGCGCCTCCCTGGTGGCGCTGTTTCCCATCATCTCCAACACCACGCTGGGCCTGCGCAGCATCGACCCCGACCTGCAAAGCTATTTCGCGATGAACCGCGCCAGCCGCCTGCAGACCCTGGTGCGCCTGCGCATTCCGAGTGCGCTGCCCTACTTCTTCGGTGGCCTGCGCATCTCCAGCGGCCTGGCCCTGATCGGTGCCGTGGTGGCGGAGTTCGTCGCCGGCACCGGCGGCGCGGCCACCGGCCTGGCCTACCAGATCCTGATGGCCGGCTACCAGCTGAACATCCCGCGCATGTTCGCCGCCCTGCTGCTGATCTCGCTGGCCGGCGTAGGCCTGTTCGTGCTGATGGCCTGGCTGAGCAAACTCGCTCTCGGCAACTGGCACGCCAGCGAACTGTCCAGAGATTGACAAGGTAAATGAAGTGAACGCACCCGCCCACCCCATCGAACAACTGACCGCCGAACTGGCGGACCTGGACTGGATCACCGACGAGGGCCGTGTCGGCCGCCTGTCGCAGGACTTCAACTGGTACAGCCCGGTGCTCAAGCGCCAGCTCGAAGGCAAGCGCGCCGCCGCCGCCGTGCGCCCGCGCAACGAGGACGAAATCAAGCGCCTGGTCAGCCTCTGCGCCCGCCTGCGCGTGCCCATCACGGTGCGCGGCAGCGGCACGGGCAACTACGGCCAAGCCGTGCCCTTGCAAGGCGGCGTGCTGCTGGACATGAGCGGCTACAACGCCTTTCTGTGGGCCAAAGGCGGCATCGCCCGGGCCCAGGCCGGGATCCGTCTGTGGGACCTGGAAAAGGAATGCAAGCCCCACGGCCTGGAGCTGCGCTGCATGCCGTCCACCTACCGCAGCGCCACCCTGGGCGGCCTGTTCGGCGGCGGCTTCGGCGGTGTCGGCTCGATCAACTACGGCCCGCTGGGTTCGCGCGGCAACGTGCTGGGCATCCGTGCCATGAGCATCGAGGAAGAACCCCAGATCGTGGAGCTGCGCGGCCCCGACGCCCTGGCCATGCACCATGTCTGGGGCACGAACGGCCTGGTGCTGGAGCTGGAGTTCGCCATGGCGCCGGTGCACGACTGGATGGAGGCCATCGTCACCTTCGGCAGCTTCGATACGGCGCTGGACTTTTGCGATGCGCTGTCGCGCTCGGCCGGCATCCTCAAGAAAGAAGTGGCCATGCTGGCCGCGCCCATCCCCGACCACATCAAGCAGCTGGCCGACTACCTGCCCACCGGCTGCCACGCCAGCATCGTGCTGGTGGCTGAAGAAAGCGAAGCCGCCTTCCTGGAGCTGGTGACCCAGTTCGGCGGCACTGTCAGCTACCGCAAGACCGCGGCCGAAGTGGCGGCCAGCAACCGCACCTTGCTGGAATACACCTGGAACCACACGACGCTGCACGCCATGCGGGTCGACAAGAACCTGACCTATCTGCAAAGCGCCTTCACCGCCGGCCAGCACCTGGAGCAGGTGCGCACCATGGAAAAGCTGCTGGGCGGCGAGGTGATGATGCACACCGAGTTCATCCGCAACATGGATGGCCTGATGACCTGCACCGCCTTGCAACTGGTGAAGTTCAGCACCGAGGAACGATTGAACGAGATCATGCAGATCCACCGCGACAACGGTGTGCGCATCAACGACCCACACGTCTTCATCGTGGAAGACGGCCGAGCCAACGGCGAGCTGCCCGCCGCCGTGCTGGCCACCAAGCGCCGCTTCGATCCACACAATCTGCTCAACCCCGGCAAGGTCCGGACCTGGGCGCGGGGCATCCCCCAATGAGCACGATGGGCAAGCCGATGGCCAACTACGCAGCCGCAAAGCGCGTGGGCGACTTCGTCTTCCTCAGCGGCGTGGTGGCCGTCGATCCCATGCGCAAGGCCGTGGTGCAGAGCTACGAAGAACTGCCGGCCGAAGCCATGGAGCAATTGAAGAGCCTGGGCTACGTCACGGGCCAGATGACGGTGGACATCTACGAGGCGCCGGCCGTCGCGCAGAGCTGGTTCGTGCTCGACCGCATCCGCCAGATCGCCAGAGAGCATGGCGGCGAGATGAAGGACGCGGTCAAGCTGGTCCAGTACTTCCGCGACCTGCGCCACTACCCGTTCTACAACCGCGTGCGCGGCCTGTTCTACCCCGGTGAACCACCGGTGAGCACGGTGGTCGAAGTGGCGCGCTTCATGCCCGGCGATGGTGCGTTGATCGAAGTGGAGGCAACGCTGTACCTGCCCAAGTAGTGGCACGCCACTTGCATCAAATTTGACGGAGTAGAAGCAGTCAACGGCGCCAGCGCCGTGGGTCATTGCTCTGGCGGTGGAAGAGCTCCACCGTGCGCCGATCTGGCGCTTTGTGTTCCACGACATGACCGGAGAAACTGCATGAAACGCGTCCTCGCATCCTTTGCCCTTGCCGCAACCGCCCTCGCCTCCCAGGCGCAGGACAAAGTCACCTTCCTCACCTCCTGGTACGCCCAGGCCGAACACGGCGGCTACTACCAGGCCATCGCCACCGGCATCTACAAAAAATACGGCCTCGACGTCACCGTCAAGATGGGCGGCCCCCAGGTCAATGCGATCCAGATCATCGCCGCCGGCCAGGCCGACTTCATCATGGGCAAGGACTTCCAGACCCTGTCGGCCATCGAGAACGGCGTGCCCCTGACCACGGTGGCGGCTGTGTTCCAGATGGAGCCCCAGGGCATGGTGACGCACACCGACGTCAAGGGCCTGGCCGACCTCAAGGGCAAGACCATCCTGCTGGCCACCAGCGGCCGCACCAGCTGGTGGCCCTGGCTGAAGATCAAGCACGGCCTGAAAGACGACCAGACCCGTCCCTACACCTTCAGCATGGCGCCCTTCTTCGCCGACCCGAACATGGCACAGCAGGGCTACCCCGGCTCCGAGCCCTTCATCGCCGAGAAGGCCGGCCAGAAGGTCAAGTTCTTCCTGTTCGCCGACGAAGGCTATCCGCCGTATGGCAACACCATCGTCACCACGCGCCAGATGGTCAAGGACAAGCCCGAACTGGTGCAGCGCTTCGTCAAGGCCACGCTGGAAGGCTGGAAGAGCTACCTGGCCAACCCGGCGCCCGGCAACGCGCTGATCAAGCAGGACAACCCCAAGATGGAAGACGAGCTGATCGCCTATTCCGTCAAGACCATGAAGGAGATGAAGTTCATGGACGGCGGCGATGCTGCCAAACTGGGCGCGGGCGTGATGACAGACGCGCGCTGGAAACAGACCTACGACCTCATGGTCACCAGCGGCCAGCTCAAGCCCAACCCGAACTGGCAGCAGGCCTACACCCTGCAGTTCCTCAAAGACCTGAAGAAGTAAGAAGGGAGGCCAGCCATGCTCGTCACCCAACAAGCTGTGCTGCGGCGTTTCTGGTACGCCGTCATGCCCATGGACAAGCTCGATGCCGGGCCCCAGCCCTTCACCCTGCTGGGCGAAAACATCGTTCTCTGGAAAAAAGCCGACGGCACACCGGCCGCCGTGCGCGACCGCTGCTGCCACCGCACGGCCAAGCTCTCCAAGGGCTTCGTCGAGGGCGACAACATCGTCTGCGGCTACCACGGCTGGACCTACGACTGCAGCGGTGCCTGCGTGAAGATTCCGCAGGCGCCCGACATGCAGGTGCCTGCCGGCGCGCGCGTACCGGCCTACCACTGCGCCGAGAAATTCGGCTACGCCTGGGTCGCGCTGGACGACCCGCTGCTGCCGCTGCTGGAGACCGAGGAAGAAGCCGCCGGCTACCGCCGCATCCACCAGTTCGACGAAACCTGGGCCACAGGCGCGCTGCGGCTGATGGAGAACTCCTTCGACACGGCGCACTTCGCCTTCGTCCACGCCGGCACCTTCGGCCAGGGTGGGCAGCCCAAGCCCGAGCACTTCGCGCTGAACGAAACGGAGTACGGCTTCGAGGCGCAGGTGGTGGTCAAGATCAACAACCCTCCTGAATCGCACCGCATCACAGGCACGACCGATCCGACCACCACGCGCAGCTTCACCAACCAGTGGCACCTGCCCTTTCTGCGCAAGCTGGGCCTGAACTACCCCAGCGGCATCAAGCACACCATCTTCACCTGCGCCACGCCCATCGACGACCACCATGTGCAGCTGATCCAGTGGCTCTACCGCAACGACACCGAAGAGGATTGCCCGGCCGCCCTGCTCAATGAGTGGGACACCAAGGTGGTTCTGGAAGACAAGGTCATCCTGGAATCCGTCGACGCCGACGCGCCAGTGGACGTGGGCCGCCGCGACGAGCAGAGCATGGCCAGCGACCGGCCCGGCATGCTGATGCGCAAACGCCTGCTCGCCCTGCTCAAGGAGCATGGCGAGACCGAGGTCCACGGCTGGACCCGTATTCATCCCGTCACGCAGGAGTTGCAAGAATGCTGACCACTCAACAAAAGGTGCTGCGCCGCTTCTGGTACGCACTCATGCCCATGTCCTTCCTGGACGATGGCCCCAAGCCCTTCACCCTGATGGGCGAGGACATCGTTCTGTGGAAGCAGGCCGACGGCACGCCAGCCGCGGTGCGCGACCGCTGCTGCCACCGCACGGCCAAACTCTCCAAGGGCTTCGTCGAGAACGGCAACATCGTCTGCGGCTACCACGGCTGGACCTACGACTGCACAGGCAGCTGCGTGAAGATTCCGCAGGCCCCCGACATGCAGATCCCGGCCAGCGCCAAGGTGCCGGCCTTCCGTGCACAGGAAAAGTACGGCTATGTCTGGGTGGCGCTGGACGAGCCGCTCAAGCCCATCCCGCATTTCCCGGAAGACGGCGCGCCCGGCTACCGCCGCATCTTCCAGTTCTACGAGGAATGGAAGACCAGCCCGCTGCGCATGATGGAGAACTCCTTCGACAACTCGCACTTCTCCTACGTGCACAAGGCCAACTTCGGCATCCTGGAGAACCCCAAGCCCGCGCCGTATGAGTTCCGTGAGACCGACTACGGCTTCGAGGCCGAGACCCATGTGCCCATCCGCAACATCGAGGCGGGACACAGCGTCACGGGCACGACCGAGCCCATCACCGAGCGGCACCTGATCAACCGCTACTACCTGCCGTTCGCACGGCGCTTCGGCTGCACCTACCCGGCCAGCGGCATCGACCACATCATCTACAACTGCGCCACGCCCATCGACGATGAACGCATGATGCTGGTGCAATGGCTGTACCGCAACGACAGCGAAGAGGCCTGCAGCACGCAAAAGCTGATTGACTGGGATGCCGCCATCACGGCGGAAGACCGCGACATCCTGGAAGCCACGGACGCCGATGCCTGCGTGGACACGCGGCGCAAGGTGGAATTCCACATGCCGTCGGACAAGCCCGGCCTGGTGATCCGCAAGCAGTTGCTGGACCTGCTCCATGCCCACGGCGAGGAAGAGATCCACCGCGGCAATGTTGCCAACCCGCCCGCCATCAAGGCGGTGGCATGAGTGTTCTGATCCGCAACGCCACGGCCATCCTCACCGGCCTGCGCGGTGATGGTGCGCGCCATGCAGGCCCCGACATCCGCATCGAGGGCAGCAAGATCGCCGCCATGGGCGCGCTCACGCCGCTGCCAGGCGAGCAGCAAATCGACGCCAGGGATTGCGTGGTCTATCCGGCCTGGGTCAACACCCACCACCACCTGTTCCAGTCCCTGCTCAAGGGCGATCCGCAGGGCATCAACGCCACGCTCACACCCTGGCTGACGGCCACGCCCTGGCGGCTGCGGCCCGGCATGGACGAGGCCATGTTCCGCCTGGCAGCGCGCATCGGCCTGGTGGAGCTCGCCCTGTCCGGCTGCGGCACGGTGGCCGACCACAACTACGCCTACTGGCCGGACATGCCGTACGACGGCTCGGCCATCCTGTTCGAGGAGGCCCAGGCCCTGGGCCTGCGCTTCGCCCTGTGCCGCGGCGGCGGCACCCTGTCGCGCATGAAGACCGAGGACCTGCCGCCTTCGCTGCGGCCCGAGACCCTGGACGGCTACCTGGCCGACATCGAGCGCCTCGCGACGCGCTTCCATGACGCAGCACCCGATGCGATGCGCCGCGTGGTGGTGGCGCCGACCACGCCGCCGCACTCCATGCAGCCGCAGCAGATGCGCGAATGCGCGGCCGTGGCGCGCAAGCTCGGCCTGCGCCTGCACTCCCATCTGTCGGAGACGGTGGCCTACCACGACAGCGTCCATGCGCAGCACGGCATCAAGCCCATCCACTTCGCCGAGAGCATCGACTGGCTGGGGCCGGATGTCTGGTTCGCCCACCTGGTCAAGCTCGATGCCGACGAGATCGCCCTGCTGGGCAGCACCCGTACCGGCATCGCCCACTGCCCGCAAAGCAATGGCCGTCTGGGCAGCGGCATCGCCCCGGTGCGCGCGCTGGAGGACGCCGGCGCCACCGTGTCCATCGGCGTCGACGGCGCGGCCTCCAACGAGGCGGCCGACATGCTGTCGGAAACCCATGCGGCCTGGCTGATGGCGCGTGCCCGGGCCGGCGAGGCGGCTGTGGCCTTGCACCGCGGCGGCCAGGGCGAGAACAACGCGGCCGCGGCGGCAACGGTGGAAGACGTGGTGCGCTGGGGCACGGCCGGCGGCGCCAAGGTGCTGGGCCTGGATGCGGTGGGCACGCTGGCGCCGGGCCAGGCCGCCGACATCGCCATCTACTCGCTCAAGGACGACCCGCGCTACTTCGGCCTGCACGACCCCGCCATCGGCCCGGTGGCCAGCGGCGGCGCCGCCCATCTCAAGAGCCTGCTGGTGGCAGGCCGCGAGGTGGTCCGCGACAGCAGCCTGGCCGGCGTCGACCTGCAGGCCCTGGGCCGACAGGCGCGCGAAGCCGTGGCGCGGCTGGCTGCTGTGGCCTAGGCCGCGCCGCGCGCGGCCGCGAAGGCCAGGGCCGCGCGCAAGGCCGCCAGCGCCTGCGGCTCGGACAGCAGGGAGTCGGGGCGGAACAGCAGGGCCACCAGGCTGTGCTGCGGCTGCGCCAAGGCCACCGGCCTGTCGTGCGCGTCCGTGGCCCAGACCTGCCAGCCCACCGGCACGCCCTCCAGCTGGAAGCTGGCATAGCGGGCCGCGATGAAGGCATTGTCGCTGCGCCAGGGCGCATCGGCCTGCAGCTTGCACAGCAACAGGCGGCCATGCTCGGGCGCGATGCGCTGCACCTGCCCACCATGCAAGGCAAGCAGCTGGTAGGCCGCATCGCCGATCGCCACCACGCTGCGCGGCGGCCAGGCGGCGGTGGCCGGCGCGCCGGCCACGACCGTCACGGCCGCTGCGTCGTTCAAAACCAAGCCCAGCCCCAGCAGGCAGTCGCGCGCCGCGTTGCCGAATGGGTCCTGCGCATCCAGCAAGCGCACCGCCTGCGGCAGTGCCGCAGCTGCCTGCTGGCCGTCCGGCACCGCGCCCATGGCCGCCTCCAGGCCGAAGGCACGCCAGAGCGACAGGGTCTTGAGCCGCGACTCCTGCTCTTCGCGCTCGGGCGAGGAATCGGCCATCAGGTCACCGCCGGTGCGCACTTCGGCCACGCCGCCGCGCACCGCGGCTGCACGCAAGATGGTGCCGGCCAGCGCATCGCCGTTGGACGCCACCTGCACGAACAGGCCGCCGTACCAGCCGCGCGGGCTGGCCTCCAGCGCGCTGATGGCGGCCAGGGCATGGGCGCGCGGCGTGCCCGTCACCATCACCGGCGCGGCCGTCGCAGCGATGGCATCCCAGGCATCGGCACCATCGCGCAGGCGCCCCTGCAGCCGGTCCACCGCGTGGACCACGGTGGCCAGCGACATGGTCCGTCGCCGCTCGCTGAGCACCAGACTGCCCGGCACACACAAAGGCGCCAGATCGTTGCGCAGGGCGTCGGTGCACACGGCCAGCGAGGCCGCGTCGACATCCTCGTTCATCAGCTCGCGCAGCGATTCGGCTTCGCCCACGGCGCCGGGCCGGCGCCGCACCGTGCCGCAGACCGGCAGGGCCTGGACCGCACGGCCGCTCACCACCAACTGCAGGTCGGGCGAAGCGCCCAACAGCTGCAAGCCCTGGCCATCGTCCAGAAAGAAGCTGGCCGGCGCCGGGTTGGCGGCGCGCAGGCGGGCAAAGGCCTGGGCCGGCGCCATCTCGACGCGTCGCCGGTAGCTCTGGCTCAGGGTCAGCGAGACCAGGGGCTGCTCGCGCAGCCAGCCCAGCGCCCGCCCCACCATGGCGGCATAGCCGCCGGGTGCATGGTCGTCGCCCGGTTCGGTTGCTGTTTGCGGCGTGTGCGCCAAGGGCGGCGGCATTGCGGCTGCCGCAGCGCCCGGCAAACTCAAATGCAGGCTGTGCCACTGCCCACGGGCGTCGCGCCGCAGCAGCTTCTCGCCGAAGAACAGTACGCCCAGCGGCTCACCCGAACTGCCGGGCCGGGCCAGCTTGTGGGCAGCGAAGGGCAAGGCTCCTAGCAGCAGCACATCGGCCGAGGGTGTGAAGCAGGCCAGGAAGCCACGCAGTGCCTGCAGGGTGTCGGTGCCGGGGCCGCGCTGCAAGCCGGAGCGCCAGGCGGCCAACGCCGGCTGCGCCAGCAGCGTCGCGCCGAAGGGACTGAGCACCTGCGCCTGCAGACCGTCGCCAAACAGGCGCAGGGCCAGGGCGGGCTGCTCGATGAGCGTGGCCTGCAAGGGATGCAGGCCGGCGATGCCGGCGTCGACGCCGAAGTAGGCGCCGGGTGCCTGGCCCAGGCGGGCCAGGGCTTCTTGCGCCTGCTGCGCGCTGGCGTCGCTGCGCGCGACGGCCAGGTCGATCGTGCCCTCGCTCACTCCATGGTCACGCCGGTGCGCTTGATCACCGGCGTCATCACTTTGAGCTCCTGCTGCATGAAGCGCTGCAGGTCCTGCACCGAGCCGCCGATGGGCTCCATGTACTGCGCGTGCAGCTTGTCCTTGACCTTGGGCATGGCCAGCACCGCGTTGATCTCGGTGTTCATGCGCTGGACGATGTCGTTGGGCGTGCTGGCCGGCGCCATCAGCGCCATCCAGGCCAGGTTCTCGATCTCGGACAGGCCGGCTTCCTTCATGGTCGGGATGTCGGGCGTGAGCTGGCTGCGCTTGGCGGTGGACACGGCCAGGGTGCGCAGCTTGCCGGCCTTGACCTGCGGGATCACCGCCACCGCCGGCACGCAGGCGAACTGCACGTCGCCTTGCAGGATGGCCAGGATGGCCAGCGGGCTGGAGGCATAGGGGATGTGCACGGCGAAAGTATCGGTCTTGACCTTGAGCAGTTCCACGCCCAGCTGCGACAGGCTGCCCACGCCGGTGGACGAGAAGTTGAACTTGCCGGGGTTCTTCTTCATGGCGTCGACCAGCTCCTTCAGGCTGGTGATGCCCGAGTCGGTGCGCACGGCGCAGACATTGGCCTGGCCGCCGGCCAGCACCACGGGCCGCAGCTCGGTGAAGGGATCGTAGGGCAGCTTCTTGTACAGCACGGTGTTGTAGACCAGGGGCCCATTGGTGCTGATGACGTAGCTGTAGCCGTCGCCGGCCGCCTTGGCCACCAGGCCGGTGCCGTTGTTGCCGCCGGCGCCGGGCCGGTTCTCGATCACCACTGGCTGGCCCAGGCGCGGGCCCAGTTCCTCGCCGACGATCCGGGCAATGACGTCGGGCGAGGAGCCCGCGCCATAGGGCACGACGATGCGGATCGGCTTGTTCGGCCAGGCCTGCGCGAAGGCGGCGCCGGCAGCAAGGGCCAGCACGGCGGCGGCAAAACGGGGCAAGGCGGACATCTTGTTCATGGTTCGATCAGCTCCGTGTCATGGAAGAAGCGTCCCTCACTGGCGATGAAGCCGGCGACCAGGGTCCGGTAAGCGGCCTCGACGATGTCGGGCAGGCCGGGGAACGCGGTTTCGTGGGCAGTGGCCAGGGCCCTGACCTCTTCGAAGACCTGGGCCTGGCGCGCGGGCGCAGCGACCTGGAAGGCGTCGCGCTTGAAGCGGGTGGCGTCGCGCACGCACAGTGCGCGCTGCGCCATCAGCTCGACGATCTGGCGGTCGAGCGTGTCAATGCGCTCGCGCAATTCGGCCAGAGTGCCAGCGACGGGCTGGTAGGCGGCGTCCTTGAAGCGGCGCACCGGTGGCGTGGTGGTGGTGGGTTCCTGCATGGTGCCGCCAGCCTACCAATAAACCGATACAAAGCCAGCCGGGGTTTGCCCAGCGCGTCAGCCTGCGGTCAGACCGGGAGCTGCCAAGCCAAAAGCAGCAAGGCAAGCGCCAGCAGGGCCGGCAAGGCCTGGACGAAGAAGATGCGCTTGTTGACTGTGGCGGCGCCGAACACGCCGGCGACGATGACGCAGCCCAGGAAGAACACCAGCACGGCGGCCCCGCCGCCCAGCAGGCCCCAGACCAATCCCGCTGCCAGGAAGCCGTTGTACAGGCCCTGGTTGGCGGCCAGCACCTTGGAGGCGGTGGCGAATTCCGGCGTGGTCTTGAAAACCTTGCGGCCGGCCGGCTTGTCCCACAGGAACATCTCCAGCACCAGGAAGTACAGGTGCAGGAGCGCGACCAGGGCGCTGAGCACAAAAGCAGTCGTCATCAACATGGGGGCTCCGTCCGGACGGTGTGTCCTGGCGCCTATCGTAGCCGCGCCTATCATTGGCGCATGAGACTCCTCCACACCATGCTGCGCGTGGGCGACCTGGATCGCTCGATCGCCTTCTACACCGGAGTTCTGGGCATGCAGTTGCTGCGCCGCTCGGAAAACCCCGAGTACAAGTACTCGCTGGCCTTTGTCGGCTACGGCGGCAATCCCGACCAGGCCGAGATCGAGCTGACCTACAACTGGGGCACGAGCAGCTACGAGCTGGGCACGGCCTACGGCCACATCGCGCTGGGCGTGCCCGACGCGGCAGCGGCCTGCGAGAAGATCCGCGCCAACGGCGGCAACGTCACGCGCGAGGCAGGACCGGTCAAGGGCGGCAGCACGGTGATCGCCTTTGTCACCGACCCGGACGGCTACAAGATCGAACTGATCGAGCGCAAGGACGACCACGCCGCCGGCAACTCGCTACGTTCCTGATAGCAAACCAGGCTGCATTGGCGCGCTCTACAGCGCAATCTCCCTCAGTTCAGAGGAATGCCGCACCAGTCAGCGATGCGCCCGGCCATGCCGCCCCACAAGGCCCAGACGGAGGCCAGCACCAGCAGGCCGCCGGCCGCGCGCGCGCTCCAGGCTTCGCGCACACGGGCCAGCAGGCGCGGCGCCAGCGCCAGCGGCACGGCGCTGCCCAGGGCGAACAAGGCCATGGTCAGCGCGCCTTCCAGCGGCCCGCCGGCCAGCGCCGCCAGCAGCAGCGCCGAATACAACAGGCCGCAGGGCATGAAGGCCCACAGCATGCCCACACCGAAGGCTCCGCTGGTCTTGCGCGCCACTGCGCGCACTCGCGCCCAGATGCCGCCGCCAGCCGCCTGCACCCAGACCGGCGGGCGCGCCTGCACCAGCAGCACCAGGCCCCAGGCCAGCACGGCCAGGTGCAAGGCCATCCAGGCCGGGCGCAGCATGGCCGCCTGCGCGCCCAGCCAGGCCAGGGCGTGGACGGCGATGGCGGCCAGGGCGCCGGCCAGCGCATAGCCGGCCAGGCGGCCGGCATGGAAGCCCAGCAGCGCACGCGGCCGGCCGCCGGTCAGGCCGGCGCAGGGCGCGCCGCACATGGCAGCGCAATGCGGGCCGCCGGCCAGTCCCATCAGCAAGGCGGGCAGGGCGAGGGCAGCAGACATGGCTGCAGCCTATCAGAGGATGCGTGAGAAGCGCGCGCGCTGGCGGTCGGCCTGCAGGTGACGGTCGAACACCATGGCCACCGCGCGCACCAGGAACCAGCCCGTGGCCGTGACATGGATACCGCTGCCGTCGAGCTCCACCAGGCCCTGCTCCTGCAGTTCGGCCAGTTGGACGATCTCGGCGGCGAAATAGCGGCGGAAGTCGATCAGCCAGGCCAGCTCGATCGACTCGTAAGCCAGCTCGCCCTGGCACATCAAGGCCATGATGACGGCGCGCCGCACCATGTCGTCGCGCTCGAGCGCCAGGCCGCGCACCACAGGCAGCTGGCCGCGGTTGACCAGGTCGTTGTACTCGTCCAAGGTCTTGGCGTTCTGGCTGTAGGTGGCGCCGACCCGGCCGATGGCCGACACGCCCAGGCCGATCAGGTCGCACTCAGGCTGGGTGCTGTAGCCCTGGAAATTGCGGTGCAGCCGGCCCTGGCGCTTGGCCACCGCCAGCGCGTCCTCCGGCAGCGCGAAGTGGTCCATGCCCACGTGGACATAGCCGGCGGCCAGGAAGGCCGTCAGCGCCTGCTCCAGCATGGCCAGCTTGGCGGCGCCTGCCGGCAGCGCGGCGGGGTCGATGCGCCGCTGCGGCTTGAAGCGCTCGGGCAGGTGGGCATAGGCATAGAGCGCGATCCGGTCGGGCCGCAGCTGCTGCACCTGGGCCAGGGTGCGCGCGAACGACTCCGGCGTCTGCCGCGGCAGGCCGTAGATCAGATCGATGTTGATCGAATCGAAGCCGATGGCCCGCGCCGCGTTGACCAGCTCGAACACCTGCTGCGCCGGCTGCACCCGGTGCACCGCCTGCTGCACCTGCGGGTCGAAGTCCTGCACGCCAAAGCTCAGCCGGTTGAAACCCAGATCGGCCAGCACCTGCAGGCGCTGACCATCCACCGTGCGCGGGTCGACCTCGATCGAGCATTCGGCGCCCGGCGCCAGCGTGAAATGGCTGCGCAGCAGTTCCATCAGCCGGCGCAGCCCATCGTCGGACAGGAAGGTGGGCGTGCCGCCGCCCAGGTGCAACTGGCTCACGGCCTGGCCGCGGCCCAGCACGTCGGTGTGCAACGCCATCTCGCGCGCCAGCGTGTCCAGGTAGGCGTCGCCGCGCTCGGGGTGGCGGGTGATGATCTTGTTGCAGGCGCAGTAGTAGCACAGCGATTCGCAAAACGGGATGTGCACGTAGACCGACAGCGGCAGGGACAGGGCGGCAGGGCCGGCGCGCCGCTGGGCCAGGGCCTGGGCATGGTCGTCGGCGCCGTAGGCCTCGACAAAGCGGTCGGCCGTCGGGTAGGAGGTGTAGCGCGGGCCGCTGACGTCGTGCCGGCGCAGCAGTTCGGGCGGAATGGCATGCATGGGCCGACTGTGCCCCGGCCCGGGCGGGCCCTCCTTGATCCATGTCAAACCCCGCTGCCGGCGCCCTGCCGACAATGGGCCATGGAGCATGAATGGGTGAGTGCCAGGACCGTCAGGCGCGCTGCTGGCGTCGGCTGTCCGGGCAGGTTAAGCTTGCACCAAACAGGAGCCATTTCGGCTCCTGCCGCAAATTCCAGCCACCGCATGAGCCCGCAAACCCCCCTGAAGGTCGCCTGTTCCGGCTGCAACCTGCGCGAGCTGTGCATGCCGGTCGGCCTGAACGACAGCGAGATGGCCCGCTTCGACGAGGTTGTGTCCAGCCGCGTCAAGGTGCGCCGGGGCGCCGCCCTGTTCTCGGCGGGCCAGAAGTTCAGCGCCCTGTACGCCATCCGCACCGGCTACTTCAAGACCCGCGTCACCACGACCGACGGCCGCGACCAGGTCACGGGCTTCCAGATGGCCGGCGAGATCATGGGCCTGGACGGCATCGTCAACGACCACCACACCTGCGACGCCGTCGCGCTCGAAGACGCCGAGGTCTGCGTCATGCCCTTCGAGCGCATCGAGGAACTGTCGCGCGAGTTCGGCAAGCTGCAGCACCACATGCACAAGGTCATGAGCCGCGAGATCGTGCGCGAGCATGGCGTCATGCTGCTGCTGGGCAGCATGCGCGCCGAGGAGCGCCTGGCCGCCTTCCTGCTCAACCTGGTGCAGCGCCTGCACGCGCGAGGCTTCTCGCAGTCCGAACTGCTGCTGCGCATGACCCGCGAGGAGATCGGCAGCTACCTGGGCCTCAAACTCGAGACCATCAGCCGCACCTTCAGCAAGTTCGCCGAAGATGGCGTGATCGAGGTGCGCCAGCGCCATGTGCGCATCCTCGACACCGAGGCCTTGCGGGCCCTGGTCCACTAGCCAATTTCTTGGGGAAACAGGCCTCCATCCCCCGTGGAATGGGCCTGAGGCGCTCTCAAATCAGGAGCACGACGAGGTTTGACCGAGATCAAGCGGCAGCGGAGCGCGGGATTCGACAATAGCCTCATGTCCTCTTCCCTTGCACTGCACGATCTCATTGCCGGCAGCAACGCGCCCATCGCCGCCGGCGCGCCACTGCCGCACCGCAAGGTCCTGCGCGCCTGGCTGGCGCCGCTGTCGGGCAAGACCACGGCCTGGCCGCTGCTGCTGCTGGCCTTCGACTATGCGCTGCTGGCCGCGACCCTGGCCGGGGCCGTGCTGGCGCCCAATGCCTGGCTGCAACTGGCCAGCGGCCTGCTGGCCGGCCTGGTGATCGGGCGGCTGTTCATCCTGGGCCATGACGCCTGCCACCAGAGCCTGACACCGCACAGGCGCCTGAACCGCTGGCTGGGCCGCATCGCCTTTCTGCCCTCGCTGACGCCCTACAGCCTCTGGGACGTTGGGCACAACGTCGTGCACCACGGCTACACCAACCTCAAGGGCTTCGATTTCGTCTGGGCGCCCAGCACCCTGGCCGAATTCGCCGCCCTGCCGCCGGCGCGCCGCGTGCTGGAACGCATCTACCGCAGCGGCTGGGCGCCCGGCCTGTACTACATGCTGGAGATCTGGGGCAAGCGCATGTTCTGGCCCTCGCGCAGCGCCATGCCGACGCGGCGCGCGGTCTTCGTCTGGGACAACCTGCTGGTCAGCGGCTTCGCGCTGGCCTGGCTGGCCGGCCTGGGCTGGGCGGCGCAGGCCACGGGCCAGTCCTTCGCCTGGCTGGCGCTGGCCGCCTTTGCATTGCCCCTGGCCGTCTGGTTCGCGCTCATCGGCTTCGTCGTCTACGTGCACCACACCCACATCGAGGTGGAATGGCACCAGGAGCGCCAGGCCTGGTCGCGTGCCCAGCCCTTTGTCTCGACCACGGTGCACCTGCGCTTTCGCAAGGGCATCGGCGCCGCCCTGCACCACATCATGGAGCACACGGCGCACCACGTGGACATGGGCGTGCCGCTGTACAGGCTGAAGAAGGCCCAGGCCATGCTCGAACACATGCTGCCCGGCCGCATCATCATCCAGCCGTTTTCCTGGCGCTGGTACTTCAGCACCGCGCGCAGGTGCAAGCTGTATGACTTTGAAAAGGGCTGCTGGACCGACTATGCGGGGCAGCCGTCCTGAGAACCGACAGCTCTTGACTGCCGTTGCGCTGACCTAGCCGGCATTGGAGGGGTTTTCGTTCTTGAGTTCGGAAAACTTGGCCGCCATCGTCGGGTTGCCCCGGGTCAACTTCTTGATCGTCACATCCTGAGCCTTGTCATTGGCCAGCCGAAGGTTCCGGTCCGTCCCGAGCAAGGCATCCTTTGTTTTCTGCAAGTGATCGATCGACTTGTCGATTTCCGCGATGGCTTTCTGGAAATGCCCGGATGCCAGCTCGTAATTTCTTGCGAATGCTGCCTTGAAGGTCTCCAGCTCGGTTTCGAACTTCGTGATGTCGATGTTCTGCGCCTTGACGAGCGCCAGTTCCGACTTGTACTTGAGTGAGTTCATCGCTGCGTTCCGAAGCAGCGTGATGATGGGAATGAAGAACTGCGGCCGGATGACGTACATCTTCGGGAAACGATGGAACACATCAACGATGCCACCGTTGTAGAGCTCACTGTCGGGCTCCAGCAGGGAGACCAGCACCGCGTACTCGCACCCCTTCTCGGCACGATCTTTGTCGAGTTCCTTCAGAAAGTCCTCGTTCCTGTTCTTCGTCGAGGTCCGGTCGGCTTCGTTCTTCATCTCGAACATGATGGAGACGATTTCGGTGCCCGCCTCGTCCGCGTCGCGGAAGATGTAGTCGCCCTTGCTTCCCGTGCGCGCGTCGTTGTCCTTGTCGAAATACGCCCTTGGAAACGCCGTCGCCCGAATGCGGTTGAACTCGGTTTCGCAGTGCTGCTCTAGGGTCTCCCCAACCATCTTGGTCGACAGGCGAGCCTTCATGTCACGCAGGCGCTCGATCGCATCATCGCGGTCCTTGATCTGTGTCTCGTACTTGTCCTTGAGCGCCGCCTCGGCAAGCTGCTTCTCAAGCTCCGCTCGCTGGAGGCCACTTTTGAATTCGTCGCGCTCCTTCTCGACCGCGCCAACCGCCTGAGTGATCGCGAGTTTCTGTGCGAGCGCTATGGCGTCGAATTGGGCCTTCAGTCCCTGGATCTCGGCATCCTTGGTGGCGGCGGTCTTCTGCAGTTCATTGAGCAGCCTCGCTGCGGCCAGCTCGGAAGTCGCCTGTTTGTCACGCCTGGCCTGCTCAAGCTCGTTGGCGAGCGCATCCCGCTGTTTTTCCACAGCGCCCAGGGCTTCGGCCACGGCGAGCTTGCGCGCGACGTCACCGGCATCCAGCCTGGCCTTGAGCTCCTGAATCTCGGCGTCCTTTGTCCCGGCAAGCCTCTGCATTTCGTTGGCGACTTGCGCCTGTGCGAGCTCGACGGCGTTTCGTTTGTCTTGCTCGGCGAGCTCAAGCCGCTCGTGCAACTGCTGTTCGAACTCGCCATCGCGAACCTGCTTGACGATGTCCGCGTACCCGGCTTCGTCGATCTTGAATGCCTTCCCGCAGTGCGGGCAGATGATTTCGTTCATGTTGTGTTCCTCCCGCCTGCGTCAGCAGAGGGGAACCAATATAAACGAGCCCCTTGGGGCTGCAGGCTGGATGTCTACGCCGTGGCCGCCAGCGGCTCGCCCAGCCCGATCGGCGCCGGCGCCGCCATCACGATGCGGGTGAACAGCCTGTCGTAGCCGGCGGGACGTTCGCCGCTGGCCAGCGGGTCGCGGTCGCGGCGGAAGGCGGCATCGAGCTCCTCCCAGTCGCGCTCGGACAGCACCCGCTGCGCGGCCGGCAGGATCTGGGTTTCTTCCAGGCGCATGTGCTCCAGGTAGAAGCCCACATAGGCCTGCGCGGCCTCGCAGAACGCGGCACGCCGGGGCTCGCCCAGCAGTTCCCAGGCCAGCAGCATGTGCTGCAACTCGCGCACCTTGCCCTCGCCCTGCATGTGGTCCGACTCCAGCCGGCGGATGACGGGCATCAGGCCGGCATCGGCACGCGCGAGCTTGGGGAACAGCAGGTCGGATTCCTTGGGGTGGTGCAGCTTCTCGGGGAATTCATCGATGTAGAACAGCATGGCCCGCAGCACGTCGAAGAAGCGCTCCGGCGCGTGGTCCGGCCCGCGTTCGATCATCAGCAGCAGTGAACGCAGGACGGCTGCGACGGCGGAGTGCTCCTCGCAAATGGCCTGGATGGCGAAACGGCGCATGTCTGTTCCCGGAAATCAATCGTTGGAGGGGCGTGGCGGCGGCCGCGAAGGCGTGGCGTCCAGCCAGAGGGTCAGGCCGCAGGCGCCCAGGCTGATCAGCCAGAAGGCAAAGAAGGCCAGGGTGTAGACGCCCTGGCGCGACATCTGCGCCAGCGGGCCGAAGTCGCGCAGGTCCTGCGGGTCGACCACCGCAAACACCATCAGCTCCAGCACGCAGGCTGCCAGGAAGGCCGGCCAGGCCGCGCGCATCAGAAGGCTGCGCAGGTCCATGGCTAGCGCCCGGCCGGCGGCGTGGCCGCATGGTTGCGCCCCTGCAGCGCCGGCAGCAAGGACTTGTCGGCCTGTGCGCCCATGGACTGGGTGCCCACGCGCTGGGGCAGCACCGGGTCGGGGAAGCTGACCGCCAGCCAGACGGTGACGGCGCCGGCGAGCGCCACGCTGGCGGGCCCGGCGATCACCATCCAGACCAGGCCATGGCGCCACCAGGGCGCACCGGGAACTTCGGGGGCATCACTCATGTTGCTGTCTCCTAGCGGGGGACAAGAAAAACCGACTTCTCGCTGACATGGCCATCGCCCGCGATGCTGCCAACCTCGAAATGGATGGGGTGCGAACCCGGCGTGGCCGAGCCATAGGCGATCTGCAGGCGCACGGCCACCCAGCGCGACTCGGCGGGGCCGACCTCCACCTCGGGCTCGGAAGCCAGGACCAGGCCGTCCAGCCCCTGGGCGCTGATGCGGTAGCGCTGCGCCACCTCGGTGGCGTTCATCACCTGCAGGCGGTAGACGTTCTCCAGCTTGCCGCCGGCCACGATGCGCGAGAGCGCGGCGCGGTCGCGCACCACGTCCACCTTCAGCGGCTCGCGCGCCACCAGGCTGGCCAGCAAGGCCGCGCACAGCAGCGCCAGGACCAGGCCGTAGACCAGAATCCGCGGGCGCAGCACGCGCCGCCAGGCCTGGGCCCGGGTCCAGCCGCCGGCCATGGCATTGGGCGTGGTGAAGCGGATCAGGCCGCGCGGGTAGTCCAGCTTGTCCATCACACCGTCGCAGACGTCGATGCAGGCGGCGCAGCCTATGCACTCGTACTGCAGGCCCTCGCGGATGTCGATGCCGGTGGGACAGACCTGCACGCACAGCGTGCAGTCCACGCAGGAGCCCAGCGCCAGCGCGGACAGGTCGGCGCCGCGGGCGCGCGGGCCGCGCGGCTCGCCGCGCCGCTCGTCGTAGCTCACCACCAGGGTGTCCTTGTCGAACATGGCGCTCTGGAAGCGCGCATAGGGGCACATGTACTTGCAGACCTGCTCGCGCAGGAAGCCGGCGTTGCCATAGGTCGCCAGGGCATAGAAGAACACCCAGAAGATCTCCCACGAGCCCATGCGGGTCTGCAGGAATTCCATGCCCAGCTCGTGGATGGGCGTGAAGTAGCCCACGAAGGTAAAGCCCGTCCACATCGCCACACCGATCCAGAGCAGGTGTTTGAACCACTTCTTGACCAGCTTTTCCAGCGACATGGAGCCGCCGTCGAGCTTCATGCGGGCAGTGCGCTCGCCCTCCACCTTGCGTTCGATCCACAGGAAGATCTCGGTGTAGACCGTCTGCGGGCAGGAAAAGCCGCACCACAGGCGGCCGGCCAGCGCCGTGAACAGAAACAGCGACAGCGCGCTGACCACCAGCAGGCCGGTCAGGTAGATGAAGTCCTGCGGATACAGCACCCAGCCGAAGATGTAGAAGCGGCGCGCGCCCAGGTCGAACAGCACGGCCTGGCGCTGGCCCCATTCCAGCCAGGGCAGACCATAAAAGACCAGCTGGGTCAGCGCGACGAAGATCCAGCGCCAATTGGCAAAACGGCCCGACGCCTGCCTCGGGTACAGCTTGCGCTGGGCCTCGTACAGCGAACCATCCTGCGGGGCGGGGGCGATGGGGATGGTCTTGCGCATGGCGGGGACGCCCGGCGGCCGGCTCAGGGCCGGCGCTGGGCGGTCTTGTTCGACAGGCCCCACACGTAGGAGGCCAGCACCTGGATCTGGGCCTCGCTGAGCCTGCCGGTCTGGGCCGGCATCTCGCTGCTCTTGCCGTTGTTGACGATGGCGACGATGGCCTGCTCGCCCCAGCCGTGCAGCCAGGTGTCGTCGGCCAGGTTGGGCGCGCCCACGGCCTGGTTGCCCTTGCCGTCGACGCCATGGCAGGCGGCGCAGGCGGTGAATTTGGACTTGCCCATCTGCGCGCGCAGCGAATCGTGCGGGCTGGCCGACAGGCTCAGCACATAGTGCGCGACGTTGCGCACATCGTCGGACGAACCCACGGCCGCGGCCATCGGCGGCATGGCGCCATGCCGTCCCTGGGTGATGGTCTCGGCGATCTTGGCCGGCGTGCCGCCGTACAGCCAGTCGCTGTCGGTCAGGTTGGGAAAGCCCTTGCTGCCGCGCGCGTCCGAGCCGTGGCACTGGGCGCAGTTGTTCATGAACAGGCGCTCGCCGATGCCCATGGCCTCGGCGTCGGCGGCCAGCGCTTCGGGCGTCTTGCCGGCAAAGCGGGCGTACAGGGGCGCGAGTTCGCGGCCGGCCTTGTCCACCTCCTCCTGGTACTCGGCGCGTGTGCTCCAGCCCAGGGTGCCGGCAAAGGTGCCCAGGCCGGGGAAGACCGCCAGGTAGCCCAGGCCGAACACGATGGTGATGACGAACAGCCACATCCACCAGCGCGGCATGGGGTTGTTCATCTCGCGCAGGTCCACGTCCCAGACATGGCCTGTGGTGTTGTCGCCGTCGGAACGGACTTTCTTGCGCGCCGTGATCCACAGCAGCAGCACGCAGGCCAGGATGCTGACCAAGGTCAGAACGGCCACATAGGCCGACCAGAAACCGTCGGTGAAATCGCTCATGGCTGTACTTTCACTCGCCGTCGAAGGGCAGCTGCGCCGCCTCTTCAAAGCGCGCGCTGTTGCGGCGGGAGAAGGCCCAGCAGGCGATGCCGATGAAGGTGGCGAAGCTCAGCAGGGTGGCCAAGATGCGCATGGTGGTGATGTCCATGGGAATGCTCCTCGCGTATGTGCTATTTCAGGGCCCGGCCCATGCCCTGCAGGTAGGCCACCAGGGCGTCCATCTCGGTCTTGCCCTTGACGTCCGCAGCGGCCTTGGCGATCTCGGCATCGGTGTAGGGCACGCCGACCGAGCGCAGCGCCTTCATGCGCGGCGCCATGCCCGCGGCATCCACCTGCGCGGTGTCCAGCCAGACATAGGCCGGCATGTTGGACTCGGGCACGACGTCGCGCGGATTGAGCAGGTGGACGCGGTGCCATTCGTCGCTGTACTTGCCGCCCACGCGGTGCAGGTCGGGGCCGGTGCGCTTGCTGCCCCACTGGAAGGGGTGGTCGTAGATGAATTCGCCGGCCACCGAGTAGTGGCCGTAGCGCAGGGTCTCGGCGCGGAACGGCCGGATCATCTGCGAATGGCAGTTGTAGCAGCCCTCGCGCAGATAGACGTCGCGGCCGGCCAGCTGCAGCGCCGTGTAGGGCACCACGCCGGGCAGCGGCTGGGTGGTCGAGCGCTGGAAGAACAGCGGCACGATCTCGACGGCGCCGCCGATGGCGATCACCAGCAGGATCAGCACGATCATCAGGAAGTTGTTGGTCTCGACCTTCTCATGCGAGAAGCCGGTGGACGCGGGAGTGTGTTTGTCGCTCATGGTGTGGGCTCCTTCAGGCGGCCTGCGGGTGCGGCACGGCGACTTGCACGGAATGGCCCCGGCTGACCGTCATCCATGTGTTCCAGGCCATCACCAGCATGCCCCCCAGGTACAGCAGGCCACCGGCCAGCCGCACCACGTAGAAGGGATAGGTCGCCTTGACGCCTTCGACAAAGGTGTAGGTGAGCGTGCCGTCGGCGTTGACGGCGCGCCACATCAGCCCCTGCATCACGCCGGCGATCCACATGGCGGCGATGTACAGGACGATGCCGATGGTGGACACCCAGAAGTGCAGCTCGATGGCCGGCACCGAGTACATCTTCTTCTGGCCGAACAGGCGCGGGATCATGTAGTAAAGCGTGCCCATGGTGATCAGCCCGACCCAGCCCAGAGCGCCGGCATGCACGTGGCCCACGGTCCAGTCGGTGTAGTGGGACAGGGCGTTGACCGTCTTGATGGACATCAGCGGACCCTCCAGGGTCGCCATGCCGTAGAACGACAGCGCGACGATCAGGAAGCGCAGGATCGGGTCGTCGCGCAGCTTGTGCCAGGCGCCCGACAGCGTCATCACGCCGTTGATCATGCCGCCCCAGCTGGGCGCCAGCAGGATCAGCGAGAAGACCATGCCGATCGACTGGGTCCAGTCCGGCAGCGCGGTGTAGTGCAGGTGGTGCGGGCCGGCCCACATGTAGGTGAAGATCAGCGCCCAGAAGTGGACGATGGACAGCCGGTAGCTATAGACGGGCCGTTCGGCCTGCTTGGGAATGAAGTAATACATCATCCCCAGGAAGCCGGCGGTCAGGAAGAAGCCGACCGCGTTGTGGCCGTACCACCACTGGACCATCGCGTCCTGCACGCCGGCGTAGGCCGAGTAGCTCTTCATCCAGCCGGCCGGAACTTCCGCGCTATTGACCAGGTGCAGGATGGCGACGGCCAGGATGAAGGAGCCGTAGAACCAGTTGGCCACGTAGATGTGGCGCACCCGGCGCTTGCCGATGGTTCCGAAGAAGACCACCGCATAGGCCACCCAGACCAGGGTGATCAGGATGTCGATCGGCCACTCGAGCTCGGCGTACTCCTTGCCCGTGGTGTAGCCCATGGGCAGGCTGATGGCCGCGGCCAGGATCACCGCCTGCCAGCCCCAGAAGACAAAGGAGGCCAGCTTGGGCATGAACAGCGGCACGTGGCAGGTGCGCTGCACCACGTAGAAGCTGCTGGCCATCAGGGCGCAGCCGCCGAAGGCAAAGATCACGGCGTTGGTGTGCAGCGGGCGCAAGCGGCCATAACTGAGCCAGGACACGCCGAAATTGAGCTCCGGCCAGGCCAGCTGGGCGGCGATGAACACCCCCACCGCCATGCCGACCACCCCCCAGACCACCGCCATCAGGGAAAGCTGCCGCACGGCGGTGTCGTCGTATTGGGCGGGAGAGTGCAATGGGTCGTTCATGGTTCACCTGTGATCGGTTTGAAGCCAGTGTCCGGCTGGCACCAGGGTCAGACTTTGATGCATGTCAATCGGAATGCAAAATCCGCTCGCCCTCGGCCTCGAGTGCGTCAAATTGGCCACGCCACACGGCCCAGGCCAGCGCGCCGACGATGAGCAAGGCCAGCACGACCGACAGCGGGATCAGCAGAAACAGGATGTCCATGGCGCTCAGCCTTCTTTCAGGCGGGCCAGCCGCGCCGAGTTCGCCACCACCAGCAGCGAGCTGGCCGCCATGCCCAGGCCGGCCAGCCAGGGCGGCATCGCCCCGATCAGGGCCAGCGGTACGCAGACCGCGTTGTACAGGCCGGCCCAGGCCAGGTTCTGCCGCACCACCGCGCGGGTGCGGCGCGCCTGGCGCAGCAGGGCCGGCACCAGGGCCAGCTGGTTGCCCTGCACCACCACATCGCAACGCAGCTGGGCCAGCGGCACGGCGCTGCCCATGGCGATCGACAGATCGGCACAGGCCAGCACCGGGCCGTCGTTCAGGCCGTCCCCCACCATGGCGACACGCCGGCCGCGCGCCTGCAATCCGCGCAGGTGCTCCAGCTTGGCCTCGGGCGACTGCGCGCCGTCGGCCTGGGCAATGCCGGCGCGCTGCGCCAGTTGCGCCACGGGCAGTTGCCGGTCACCGGAGAGCATCTGCACATCCACGCCCTGGCCGCGCAACGCCGCCACCGCCGCCTGCGCATCGAAGCGCAGCGCCTCGTCCAGGCTGAAGCTGGCCAGCCAGCCCTGGCCGTCGGCCAGGTGGACCTGCGAAGCGCCGCTGTCCGGGGCGCCGCAGAAAGCTGCCGAACCCAGCCGCAGCGCCTGGACGCTGCCATCGGGCCCATGCACTCTGCCCTGCACGCCCTGGCCAGGCACTTCCGTCACGTCTTGCGCCGGCCACGCGCCCGGGCCGGCGAGGCTGGCGACGGCCCTGGCAGCCGGGTGCAGGGACTGCGCGGCCAGGCCGCCAGCCAGCGCCAGCACGCCGGCGCTCTCGCTGCCCGCACGCCAGGCCTGCAACTGCGCCTGCTGCCGGTCCTCGGTCAGGGTGCCGGTCTTGTCGAACACCACCGTGTCGATGCAGGCGCCACGCTCGAACGCATCGAGCCGGCGCACCAGCACGCCGCGGCGCGCCAGCGCAGCCGCGGCCGCCAGGCTGGCCGCCGGCGTCGCCAGCGACAAGGCGCAGGGACAGGTGACGATCAGCACCGCCACCGCCACACCGATGGCCTGGGCCGGGCCCTGCGGCCACCACCAGAGCGCGGCGGCCGCAGCCGCCACCAAGACCAGCAGCAGGAAGGGGCCGGCGATCCGGTCGGCGGCACGGGCCAGGCGCGGCTTGTGGCCGGCCGCCTCTTCCATCAGCTGGGCGATGGCGGCAAAGCGCGTGTCCGCGCCAATGCGCTCCACCCGCAGCTGCAGGCTGCCGTTGAGGCAGTGACTGCCGGCGACCACGGCATCGCCGGCGCGGCGCAGCAGGGGACGCGATTCGCCGGTGAGCAGCGCCTCGTCGACGCGGCTCTCGCCGGCCAGCACGCGGCCGTCGGCCGGAATGACCTCGCCCGGCAGCACCCGCACCACGTCGCCGGCCACCAGCCGGCGCACCGCCACCCGCTCAAAGCTGCCGTCGGGGCGCTGGCGCTCCACCGTGGCCGGCAACTGGTGCAGCAGCGCCTCCAGCGCGCCGGTGCTGCGCGCGCGCAGGCGCTCCTCCAGCAGGCGGCCAGACAAGAGGAAGAAAACAAACATGGTGACCGAGTCGAACCAGACTTCGGCACCCAGCGGGCCGGCCGGCTCGAAGGTGGCGGCGGAGCTGGCGCCGAAGGCCACCACGATGCCCAGCGCCACCGGCACGTCCATGCCGATGCGGCCATGGCGCAGGTCGCGCCAGGCCGAGGTGAAAAAGGGCTGGCAGCAAAAGAGCACCACCGGCAGGGTCAGCACCCAGGAAGCCCAGCGCAGCAGCGCGATGTCCTGGGGCGTGATGTCGCCTGGCGTCGCCCAGTAGGCGGGCGCGGCGTACATCATGACCTGCATCATGCAAAAGCCAGCGACCAGCCAGCGCCACAACAGCATGCGCTGGCTGCGTTGGCGCACCTGCTGCGCGCGCAGGTCACCAGCGGGCAGCAGGCTGTAGCCGGCACGCTGCACGGCCTCGCACCACTGCGACGGCCGGCCCTGCGGCGCAGACCAGCGCAGCCGCACCGTGCCGCTGGCGCCATTGAGCTGGACCTGCTGCACGCCCGGCAGGCGCGCCAGTGCCGCCTCGACCGCCAGCACGCAGGTGCCGCAGCGCAGGCCGTTGACGCTCAGGTGCGACTCCCACAAGCCGTCGGGCAGCTGATGGCTGAAGACCTGCCACTCCTGCGGCGTGTCAAGCGCAGCCCAGGCCGCGGCGGTGGCCGCCCGGCTCTCAGGGTGGGGGGCAACACCGGCAGCACCTTCCATCAGGGTGGCAGCATCCATTCCCACAGCGTAGCACTGTCAAGGCCTCTTGCCTTGACGTGGATCAATGACGTCGGCCCCCAGCATGGCCAGACTGCAGCCTTTTCCAGCCTGGATCCAAAGCCATGTACCAAAGCATCCTCGTTGCCACCGACGGCTCGGACCTGTCGGACAAGGCCGTCTCGCACGCCATCGGCCTGGCCGCCGCCACCGGCGCCGCACTGCTGGCGCTCCATGTGGTGCCCGACTACCCCATGAGCTATTTCATCGAAGGCTCGGTCGCGATCGCCGCGGTCGACCTCGAGCGCATCGAGCGCAGCTGGACCGAACAGGGCCAGGCCACGGTCGACGCGATCTGCGCGGCCGCAGCCGCCAAGGGCGTGCAGGCGCGCGGCATCGTGCTGCGCGCCGACCGGGTCGGCGAGACCGTGGTGGCGACGGCGCGCAAGCACCAGTGCGACCTCATCGTCATGGCTTCGCATGGCCGCAAGGGCCTGCAGCGGGTGCTGCTGGGAAGCGAGACACAATACGTGCTCGCCCATGCGCAAGCGCCGGTGATGGTCCTGCGCTGAATTTTTTCAAACCCGAGGAGACATGAATGAAGATCCTGCTCGCCGCTGACGGTAGCAAGTACACGAAGAAGGCCCTGGCCTTCCTGGTCAACCAGGACAGCCTGAGCGGCCCCGACAACGAGGTCGTGGTCCTGCACGTCCAGCCCGTCATCCCGCCGCGCGTCAAGGGCATGGTCGGCGCGGCCGCGGTCAAGAGCTACCACGAGGAAGAAGCGGCCAAGGTGCTGGACCCGATCCGCAAGTTTCTCGACCGCAAGGGCATCAGCTACAAGGCCGAATGGCGCACCGGCAACAGCTCGGAGGAGATCCTGGCGGGCGCCAAGAAGGCCAAGGCCCACATGATCGTGATGGGCACGCACGGCCATGGCCTGCTCGGCCGCGCCGTCATGGGCAGCGTCGCCCAGCGCGTGATCGCCCAGTGCGACATCCCCGTGCTGCTGGTCAAGTAAACCCAGCTCCAGCGCCGTCTGCTGGACCTGAGCAGCTATTGAATCGATAGCGACCCTCTCCTTTGGGGGAGCGGCGCGCGCCCCTTCATGGGGAAGGCGCGTTGCCGCGTGCCGCGCACACTCTGGCGCAGCAACCCCAAAGGAGCCTCCCATGCCCACCGCTGCCTGGCTGCGCCGGGCGCTGGCCGTCCTGGTCCTGCTGCAACTGGCCGCCTGCGCCGGCCTGCCGTCGCGTGCGCCGGTCACGCCCAGCCAGGCGCTGGCGGCACCGCAGGGCACACCCTTGCGCAGCATCGCCGAGGCCAGCCGGCCGGCCAGCACGGCCGCGCAGGACTCGGGCTTTCGCCTGCTGCACGACGCAGGCCACGCCTTCGATGCCCGCATCGCCCTGGCCGACAACGCCAGCGTTTCGCTAGACGTGCAGTACTACGTTCTGGACAACGACGAGGTCGGCGGCCACTTCCTGCACGCGCTGCGTGACGCGGCCGCGCGCGGCGTGCGCGTGCGCCTGCTGATCGATGACCTGCATGCCGGTCCCAACATCGAACTGCTGTGCGCCATGGCGGCGCAGCCGGGCATCGAGGTGCGCCTGTTCAATCCGCTGCCTGCGCGCAGCGGTGGCGTGGCTTCGCGGCTGGTGCGCTCGCTGCACGAGTTCGGCCGCATCAACCACCGCATGCACAACAAGCTGCTGGTGGCCGACGGCGTGCTGTCGGTCTCGGGCGGGCGCAACATCGCGGCCGAGTACTTCATGCGCGCTTCGGCGACCAACTTCATCGACATGGACGTGCTCGCGGCCGGGCCGGTGGTGGGACAGCAGGCGGCTGCCTTCGACGCCTACTGGAACAGCCCCTACGCCTACCCGGTGCAGCAACTGGCGATCCTGGGCGGGGGCACCGAGCCGCAGCCGCGCAAGCCGCACTACAACGACGTCGACACCGTGCCGGCGGCGCAGGACATCTTCGGCCAGACCTCCCTGACCCAGCAACTGCAGGCCGGCGCCCTGGCCCTGACCTGGGCGCCGGTGCGGCTGTTCGCCGACGACCCCGACAAGATCAGCCGGCCCGACTTCGACAGCCGCTTTGCCGGCAGCGTCAGCCAGAGCGTGCTGGCCGCCATCCGTGCGGCGCGCACGCGGGTGTTCATCAGCTCGCCCTACTTCGTGCCGGGCGAGCCCGGCATGGAAGTGATGCGCGACGCCGCCGCGCGCGGCGTGCTGACCACCGTGGTGACCAACTCGCTGGGCGCCACCGACGAGCCCCTGGTCTATGCCCGCTATGCGCGCTACCGCGGCCAGATGCTGGACCTGGGCATCATGGTCTACGAGATGAGCCCGACCCTGTCACAACGCGCCGGCACGCTGGGCCGCTTTGGCCAGACCACCGGCCGCCTGCACTCCAAGCTGGCCGTCATCGACGGCCAGCGCGTCTACGTGGGCTCCATGAACCTGGACGGCCGCTCAGCCAGCCTGAACACCGAGGCAGGCCTGCTGATCGAGAGCACGCAGCTGGCCGGGCAGTTCAAATTCCTGCTGGACACCGACCGCTTCCGCAGCGCCTACTTGGTGCGCCGCGGCGCGGACGGCGGCACCGAGTGGGTGGAGCAGGCCGAGGACGGCCTGCAGACCAGCCACCTGGAGGAGCCCGACGGCGACTGGATGGTGGCCCTGCGCACCTGGCTGGCCTCGCTGTTCGTGCAGGAGGAGTGGCTCTAGGGCAGAGGACGACCCTGGCCAAAGGGTAGATGAACTGCGGCGCCGGCGGCGCCAGACTCGGGTTCCCGCAACCCCATTCCAAGGATCTGCCATGGCCCTGACCGCCACCACCACGCCCGCAGCCGGCCTGCTCACGCCGGCCAACCACGCCTTGCTGATGATCGACTTCCAGTCGCAGATGGCTTTCGCCACCAAGTCCATCGACGTCGTCCAGCTGCGCACCAACGCCGCCCTCGTCGCCCATGCGGCGGCCGGTTTCAAGGTGCCCACCATTCTGACCACGGTGGCCGAGAAGAGTTTTTCCGGCCCCATGTTCGACGAAGTCACGGCCGCCTTCCCCGGCCAGGAGATGCTGGACCGCACCTCGATGAACTGCTGGGAGGACAGCGCCGTCATCAACACCGTCAATGCCATTGGAAAACCGCGCGTCGTGCTGTCCGGCCTGTGGACCTCGGTGTGCATCGTCGGCCCGGTGCTGTCGGCGCTGGAACAGGGCTACGAGGTCTACGTCATCACCGACGCCTGCGGCGATGTCTCGGCCGAAGCCCATGAGCGCGCCATCACGCGCATGGTGCAGGCCGGCGCCGTCCCCATGACGGCGCTGCAGTACCTGCTGGAGCTGCAGCGCGACTGGGCGCGCGGCGAGACCTATGGTCTGACCACCGGCATCGCGGCACGCCTGGGCGGTGCCTACGGCCTGGGCATCATCTACGCCGGCACCATGTTCGGCGGCCACGAGGGATGAAAGCCTACCTCGTGACCCTGGCGCTGGGCCTGCTGGTGGGCGCCATCTACGGCGCCTTCCAGGTGCGCTCGCCGGCGCCGCCGGTGATCGCCCTGGTCGGCCTGCTGGGCATCCTGCTGGGCGAGCAGATCCCGCCGCTGCTGCGCCAGGCCCTGGCCAGGGAGTCCACCGCCGTCTCCTGGCTGGCCCACCAGGTCAAGCCCCACATGTTCGGCGCCCTGCCCTGCGCCACGCCGCCGGCCGGCAAGCCGGCCAGGCCCAGCTCGCGCCAGGCCTGAGGATGGCCGATGGCAAGGCGTCGCAAACGGGCTTCGCGCCGCTGCGCCAGCCGGCGTTCGCCGTGCTCTGGCTGGCAGCCATCGTCGGCAACGTCGGCAGCTTCATGCGCGACGTCGCCAGCGCCTGGACCATCACCGAGCTCTCGCCTACGCCGGCCGCCGTCGCACTGATCCAGGCGGCCGCGACGCTGCCGATCTTCCTGCTGGCCATCCCCGCCGGCGTGCTGGCCGACACCATCGACCGGCGACGCCTGCTGATCGCCATCCAGCTCCTGCTCGGCGCCGTCAGCGCCACCCTGATGCTGCTGGCGCAGCAGTCGGCGCTGACCCTGCCCTGGCTGGTCGGGCTCACCTTCCTGGGCGGCGCAGGCGCCGCGTTGATGGGACCTGCCTGGCAGTCCATCGTGCCCGAGCTTGTGGACCGTGCCAGCCTGCGCAGCGCGGTGGCCTTGAACTCGTTGGGCATCAACGTCGCGCGTGCCATCGGCCCGGCGCTGGGCGGCCTGGTGCTGGGCCTGGCCGGCGCGGCCCTGACCTATGGCGCCGACGTGCTGACCTACGTCGCGGTGGTCGCTGCCCTGCTGTGGTGGAAGCGGCCGCCAGCCGCGTCCGCAGCCGGCGGCGAACAGTTCTTCGGCGCCTTGCGCGCTGGTTACCGTTTCACGCGGGCCAGCCCGCAGCTGCACCAGTTGCTGGGACGCAGCGCCGTCTTCTTCGTCTTTGCCAGCGCCGTCTGGGCCCTGCTGCCCCTGGTCGCGCGCCAGATGCTGCACGGCACACCGGGCTTCTACGGCCTGTTGCTGGGCGCCATCGGCATGGGCGCCATCGTGGGCGCTGTCGCCCTGCCCCGACTGCGCGTCCTGCTGGGCGCAGACGGCCTGGTGTTGCTCGCGGCGGGCCTGGTGGCCGCCGCCATGGCGGGCCTGGCCTTCGCACCACCGCAGTGGCTGGCCCTGGCCCTGATGCTGCTGATGGGCGCCGGCTGGATCATCGCGCTGACGACGTTCAACGGCGCCACCCAGTCCATCCTGCCCGACTGGGTGCGCGGCCGCGCGCTCGCCGTCTACCTCACGGTCTTCAACGGCGCCATGACGGCTGGCAGTCTGGCCTGGGGCGCCGTGGCGCAGGGCCTGGGTATCCCGGCCACGCTGGCGCTTGCCGCAGTGGGCCTGGCCGGCGCCGCTGCGTGGGCAAAGCGCACGCCGCTGCCCGCGGGCGAGGACGACCTCACGCCGTCCGGGCATTGGCCGCAGCCGCCCCTTGCGCACGGCACGGCGGGCGGCCTTGGCCCGGTGCTGGTCCAGATCGACTACCAGGTGCAGGCCGGACAGCGGCCGCAGTTCATCCAGACCATGCAGGCCCTGGCACGCATGCGGCGCCAGGGCGGCGCATCCACCTGGGGCCTGGCGCAGGACGCTCAGCAGCCTGGCACCCTGGTCGAATGGTTTGTGCTGGAATCCTGGGAGGAGCACCTGCGCCAGCACCAACGCGTCTCGCACGCCGACGCGCAGCTGCAGCACGAGGTGCTGCGCTGGCACACAGGCACGGAGCCGCCACGCGTGCGCCACCTGCTGCCGGCGCAGGACGCAGGCTGAACAGTGCCGGGGTTCTCCAATGCCACCTGGCCTGAAGCGCGCTCCCTCTTTCGGGCGAGGCTGGCGCGCAGCGGCACGGCAAGATAGCAACATGACACAAACAGCCGACATCGTCTTCTTCAACGGCCGCATCACCACACTGGACCCGGCCCAGCCCGAGGTCGAGGCCATCGCGGTGAAAGACGGCCTGGTGCAGGCCGTGGGCACACCAGCCCAACTGGCCCGGCTGCAAGGCCCGGCCACACGGCGCATCGACCTGCAGGGCCGGCGCGTGGTGCCCGGCCTGAACGACAGCCACACCCACCTGATCCGCGCCGGCCTGAACTACAACATGGAGCTGCGCTGGGACGGCGTGCCCAGCCTGACCGACGCCATGGCCATGCTGCGCGAGCAGGTGCAGCGCACGCCGGCGCCGCAGTGGGTGCGTGTGGTGGGCGGCTTTGCCGAGTTCCAGTTTGCCGAAAAGCGCCTGCCGACACTGGCCGAGATCAATGCCGCCGCGCCCGAGACGCCGGTCTTCATCCTGCACCTGTACGACCGCGCCCTGCTCAATGGCGCCGCTCTGCGCGCCTGCGGCTACACCCGCGACACGCCCAACCCGCCGGGCGGCGAGATCGTGCGCGACAGCCGCGGCGAACCCAGCGGCCTGCTGCTGGCGCGGCCCAACGCCAGCATCCTCTATGCGACGCTGGCCAAGGGCCCCAAGCTCTCGCCCGAAGACCAGGAGAACTCCACCCGCCTGTACATGCGCGAGCTCAACCGCCTGGGCATCACCTCGGTGATCGACGCAGGCGGCGGCTTCCAGAACTACCCCGACGACTACCAGATCGTGCAAAAGCTGGCGGCGGCCGGCGAGCTCACGCTGCGCATCGCCTACAACCTGTTCACCCAGAAGCCCAAGGCAGAGAAAGACGACTTCGTGCGCTGGGCCAAGCTGGTCAAGCCGGGCGACGGAGATGCCTTTCTGCGGCACAACGGCGCCGGCGAGATGCTGGTGTTCTCGGCGGCCGACTTCGAGGACTTCCGCGAGCCGCGGCCCGACCTGCCCGAGAGCATGGAGGACGAACTGCTGGAGGTGACTCGCACCCTGGCCGCCAACCGCTGGCCTTTCCGCATCCATGCCACCTACGACGAGTCCATCACCCGCATCCTCGATGTGTTCGAAAGGGTCCACGCCGAGATTCCCCTGACCGGCCTGCACTGGATCATCGACCACGCCGAGACCATCAGCGAACGCAACATCGAGCGCATCCGCGAGCTCGGCGGCGGCATCGCCGTGCAGCACCGCATGGCCTACCAGGGCGAGGCCTTCATCGAGCGCTACGGCGTGGCCGCCGCCCAGCGCACGCCGCCGGTGCGCAAGATGCTGGAGATGGGCGTGCCCGTCGGCATGGGCACGGACGCCACCCGCGTGGCCAGCTACAACCCCTGGGTCGGCCTGCACTGGCTGGTCACCGGCCAGACCGTGGGCGGCACACCGCTGTATCCGCAGCCCTGGCTGCTGGACCGCATGACGGCCCTGCGCCTGTACACCGAGGGCAGCGCCTGGTTCTCCACCGAGAACGGCCGCAAAGGCGCGCTCAAGCCCGGCCAGTACGCCGACTTCATCGCCTTGTCGGAGGATTATTTCCACATCCCCGAAGCGCGCATCAAGGCGCTGAGCGCCGTGCTCACCGTGGTCGGCGGCAAGCCCGTGCACGGTGACGGCGAATTCGGCCCACTGGCGCCGCCGCTGCCGCGGGCCAGCCCCGACTGGTCACCCGTGGGCCGCTACAAGCCTTTCTCGAACATGGCGGCCGCATCGTCGGCAGCCTGCTGTGCGGCCCCTTGCGGCGTGCACGGCCATCGCCACCTGTTCACGGCAACGGCGCCGGCACCGGCACGCGACGGCGATGCGTTCTGGGGCGCACTGGGCTGCGGCTGCGCCTTCTAGGGCCCGACTCCCTCCAAAGAGTGGGGCGTTTCCTGGCCTTGCGGCAGTTTCCGGTCTGTGCCGGCGCGGCGAACATGACCGGACCCGTCAGATTGGCTGACGGGCAAGACACCCCAAGCTGAAATGGACACTGCCATGAAAAAGACCACCCTGATCCTGTCGTTCGCGCTGGCCCAGTTGCTGGCCACCGCCGCCTTCGCCCAACCCGCCACGGCCGAAGCCGTGCCGCCGGGCACCAAGCTGCCCGCCCCCAAGGCCAAGGCCACCGCCGCCGAAAAGGCCGAGGGCAAGACCGCCCGCAAGAGCGAGGGCGCGGTTGCCGCCAAGGACGGCACGCCGGCCGAAGGCAACCCCGTGCCCGATGCCAAGGCCAAGGTCCCCAAGGACGAGAAGCAGGCCGCACGCGCCGCGCGCAAGACCGAGACCACCCGTGCCAACAAGGCCGGCGAGATCACCGCCAAGGGCGAGAAGTAAATCAAGCCGGGCGGGCCGCCAGGCCCGGCCCCTTGCGTCAGCTGCGTGCCAGGGCCACGGCTTCGCGCGCCAGCTGGGTGATGCGGGCCCAGTCGCCCTGCGCCACCGCATCGGCCGGGGTCAGCCAGGAGCCGCCCACGCATTCGACGTTGGACAGCGCCAGGAACTCGTGCGCATTGGCCACGCTGACACCGCCGGTGGGACAGAAGCGCACGTCGCCAAACGGCCCGCCCCAGGCCTTGAGCATGGCCGTGCCGCCGGCCTGCAGCGCGGGGAAGAACTTCAGCGCCGTGTAGCCGTCTTCCTGCGCAGCCATGATCTCGCTGCCGGTGGCCACACCGGGCAGCAAGGGCAGGCCCAGGTCGTGGCAGGCCTTGCCGACGGCCTGGGTGTAGCCCGGGCTGACGGCAAAGCGCGCGCCGGCCATGGCCGCGGCCTGCGCGTCGGCGGCGCTGCGCACCGTGCCGGCGCCGACCTGGGCGCCTTCCACTTCCTTGGCGATGGCCTCGATGCAGGCCAGGGCCACCGGCGTGCGCAGCGTCACTTCCAGCATGCGGATGCCACCGGCCACCAGGGCGCGGGCCAGCGGCACGGCCTGGGCCACATCGGTCAGCACGATCACCGGGATCACCGGCGCATCGCGCATCACATCCAGAGAGGTCAGGGTCACAGCCATGTGCAGGCTCCTTGTTCGGCTTCCAAAGCGCCGCGCCGGAAACCGGCAAACAGCTCGCGGCCCATGCCCAGGCCATTGGCGTCGCGCAGGGCCTGCGGCATCAGCGCGTTCTCCCGCGCGTCCCACTCAGCTTGCGGCACCAGGGCCTGCAGGCTGCCGGCATCGGCGTCCAGCCGCACCACATCGCCGTCACGCAGCCTGGCCAGCGGGCCGCCGGCCGCCGCCTCGGGCGAGACATGGATGGCCGCCGGCACCTTGCCCGAGGCGCCGCTCATGCGGCCATCGGTCACCAAGGCCACCTTGAAGCCGCGACCTTGCAGCACGGCCAGTGGCGGCGTCAGCTTGTGCAGCTCGGGCATGCCATTGGCCTGCGGCCCCTGCCAGCGCACCACGCAGATGAGGTCCCGGTCCAGCTCGCCGGCCTTGAAGGCGGCCTGCAGTTCCTCCTGGCCGTCGAAGATGCGCACCGGCGCCTCGATCAGATGCCGGTCCTGCGGCACGGCCGAGACCTTGATCACCGAGCGTCCCAGGTTGCCGGTCAGCAGCTTGAGGCCGCCGGTGGCGCTGAAGGGCGCGGCAGCCGGCCGCACGACGGCCTCGTCGCGCGAGGCGCCGATGGCGCTCCAGGCCAGGCCGGCGCCCTCTTGCACCGGCTCGCGGGTGTACTCGCGGATGCCGCCTTCACGCACGGTCAGCACGTCTTCGTGCATCAGGCCGGCGTCGAGCAGCTCGCGGATCACGTAACCCGGCCCACCCGCCGCCTGGAACTGGTTGACGTCGGCGCTGCCGTTGGGATAGACCCGCGACAGCAGGGGCACGACGGTGGACAGCTCGGCGAAGTCGTCCCAGTCGATGGAGATGCCGGCCGAGCGCGCCACCGCCACCCAGTGGATCAGGTGGTTGGTCGAGCCGCCGGTGGCCAGCAGCGCCGCCATCGCGTTGACGATGCAGCGCTCGTCGACGATGCGGCCTATGGGTGCGAAGCGCCTGGCCTTGACGATGCCCAGCACGGTGCGTGCGGCTTCGCGCGTCAGGTGCTCGCGCAGGCCGTCGCCGGGATTGACGAAGGCCGTGCCCGGCACGTGCAGGCCCATGGCTTCGAGCAGCATCTGGTTGCTGTTGGCCGTGCCGTAGAAGGTGCAGGTGCCAGGCGCGTGGTAGGCCGCCTGCTCGGCGGCCATCAGCTCGGCGCGGCCGACCAGGCCTTGCGCCGCCTGCTCGCGCACCTTGGCCTTGTCGCTGTTGGACAGCCCGCTGGGCATGGGGCCGCCGGGCACGAAGACCGTGGGCAGGTGGCCGAAGTGCAAAGCACCGATCAGCAGGCCCGGCACGATCTTGTCGCAGATGCCCAGCATCAGGGCGGCGTCGAAGACATCGTGGCTGAGCGAGACGGCCGTGGCCATGGCAATGGCATCGCGCGAGAACAGGCTCAGCTCCATGGCCGGCGTTCCCTGGGTCACGCCGTCGCACATGGCGGGCACGCCACCGGCCACCTGGGCCGTGGCGCCGTGACGCCGTGCCTCGTCCTTGAGGATGGCCGGATAGCTGCCCAGCGGCGCGTGGGCCGAGAGCATGTCGTTGTACGAATTGACGATGGCGATGTTGGGGGCGCGCTCGGCAACGATGCGAAAGCGGTCGTTGTCGGGAACGCCGGCAAAGGCATGGGCGACATTGGCGCAGCCCAGGCGGTCGGCGCCGCGGTCGCGGTTGGCCGCAATGTCCAGCCGGGCCAGGTAGGCGCTGCGCTGCGGCGCGCTGCGTTCGCGGATGCGTTCTGTGACGCGGGCTACAACAGGATGAAGAGGCATCGTGGGACAGGTAACTAAATTACAGTCATCCTACCCCGGAACACCCGCTCTGAGGGACGTACCGGTTACGAGCGGCGGCGTCCCGCCGCGCCGCGTTAAAGTTTGCATTCATGAGCACCCTGCCCCAACCCCTGCGCGACCCCGCCCCCATGCTGGCGCAGGTGCTGCACGCCTGGGGCGGCCACCAGGACCTGTGGGTCTTCGGCTATGGCTCTCTCATCTGGAAGCCCGATTTCGAATACGCCGAACGCCGGCCGGCCAAGGTCCATGGCTGGCACCGGGCCCTGAAGATGTGGAGCCGCATCAACCGCGGCACGCCCGAGCGGCCCGGCCTGGTGTTCGGCATGCTCTCGGGCGGCTGCTGCCAGGGCGTGGTCTTTCGCATCCCGGCGCACGAGGCTCCGGCCGTGCTGGAGCGGCTGTGGCAGCGCGAGATGGCCATGGGCGTGTACGACCCGCGCTGGCTGCCCTGCCAGACGCCGCATGGCAGCGTCAAGGCCCTGGCCTTCACCTTGTCGCGCCGCAGCCCCAGCCACACCGGTGTGCTCAGCGAAGAGGAGTACCGCCAGATCTTCGCCGCCGCCACCGGCATCTACGGCACGACGCTGGACTACGCGGCCCGCACCTTCGAGGAACTGCAGCGGCACAACATCCGCGACCGCGCCCTGGAGCGCCTGCTGAAACTGTCCAGGCGCTGACCGCACACGCGTGATTCGCCCTACAGTGGAGGCTTCCCATCCAAGGAGGCATCCCGTGAAGACAAGCATCACCCTGTCATCCCTGTTCCTGGCTGCGGCCACCCTGGCCGGCTGCGCCGTCTTCAGCCCCGGCCCGCGCGCCAGCGCCAAGCTCTCACCCACCACCGGCAGCGCCGTGACCGGTTCGCTGCAGTTCGTGCAAAAGGAGGGCAAGGTGCTGGTCAACGGCGAAGTCCGCGGCCTCAAGCCCAACGCGGAACACGGCTTCCACATCCATGAAAAGGGCGACTGCAGCAGCGGCGACGGCATGAGCGCGGGCGGCCACTTCAATCCCACGGCGATGCCCCATGCCGCCCATTCGGCCGCCATGCACCACGCGGGCGACCTGCCCAGCCTGAAGGCCGACGCCAACGGCGTGGCCACGGTGAATTTCGAGTCCACAAGCATCAGCGTGGGCGCCAGCGTCACCGACATCAGCGGCAAGGGCCTGATCGTCCACCGCGACCCCGACGACTACAAGACCCAGCCCACCGGCAACGCCGGGCCGCGGCTGGCCTGCGCGGTGATCGTCAAGTCCTGAGGGTCGCTTCAGCGGGCACGCTGGGCCAGCAGACGCTCAGCCGCAGCCAGGTCGTCCAGCGTGTCGATGTCGGTCACGGTGCCGGCATCGTCCGCTTCCAATTCCATAGCACCCCAGGTCCGAAGGACGGGGGCTGCGCCCTGATTTCCCTCTAAAACGGAAAGCTGGGGTCCGCAGGCGATGGCAAAGCCCACCGGGTGGCCGCGCTGGCCGCGGTAGACGGGGACGACCACGGCGTGGCTTTGCAACGCGGCCGCCACCGCGCGCAAGGTCTCGGGCCGCACCAGGGGCAGGTCGCCCGGCAGAATCAGCCAGCCGGGCGCATCGCGGGTGGCCCGCATGGCGGCGGCGATGCTGTCGCCCATGCCGGCATGGCCGGCGTCTTCCAGATGGAAAGGCAGGCCGCTGGCGCGCACGGCGTCCAGCGTGTGTTCCAGGACCGGCTTGCCGGCCAGCAAGGCCTGCAGCTTGGAGCCGCTGCCGCCGGAGGCCTGGAAGCGCTCGCCTCTTCCCGAGGCAAGCACCAGCACCACCGGTTGCAGCGCTCTTCCTGTCACGCTGCCTTGATGGCGTCCGCCGTCATCGGCAGCGTGCGCACGCGCTTGCCGGTGAGGGTGGCGACCGCATTGGCGATCGCCGGCACCACCACGGCGGTGGCCGGTTCACCGATGCCGCCGGGCTTTTCGGTGCTGTCGACGAGGATGATGTCGATGGCAGGCGACTCGTTCATGCGCACCACCGGGAACTGGTGGTAGTTGGTCTGCTGCACCCGGCCGTTGACCAGGGTGATCTCCTGCATCAGGGCCGCGCCCATGCCGAACACCACGCTGGACTGGATCTGCGCCTCGACCGTGTCGGGGTTGACCATGCGGCCCAGGTCGGCCGCCACAGTCACCTTGTGGACCTTCACGCTGCCGCCCTCCATGCTGATTTCCGCCACCTGTGCCATGTAGGTATCGTAGCCCTCCATCAGCGCGATGCCGCGCGCCCGGCCCGCCGGCAGCGGCATGCCCCAGCCGGCCTTGTCGGCCGCCAGCTTGAGCACGTTGGCAAAGCGCGGCTGGTTCTTGAGCATGGACATGCGGTAGGCATAGGGATCCTGCCCTGCTTCCTTGGCCAGCTCGTCGATGAAGCTCTCGTTGGCAAAGGCGTTGAGCAAATGGCTGACCGAGCGCCAGTAGCCCACGCGCAGGCCGGCGTCGTGCTTGACGATGTCGTGCTTGATGGCCGGGATCTCGTAGGCCGCCAGCGCCGCTTCCGTCATCAGCGGGTCCTGCACCTCGCCGGGCAGGCCGAAGACGCGGCCGGTGACCGACTGCGAGGTCATGCGGAAGGTCATGGCCGTGGGCTTGCCGTCCTGCCCCAGGGCCGCCGCCATCTGGTGCAGCGACTGCGGACGGTAGAAGTCGTGCGTCATGTCGTCCTCGCGCGTCCACAGCAGCTTGACCGGCTTGCCGATGGCCTTGGAGATCTGCGCTGCCTGCACGATGAAGTCCAGGTCGATGCGCCGGCCAAAGCCGCCGCCCAGGAAGGTGGTCTGCACCGCCACGTCTTCGGGCTTCATCTCGATGGCCTTGGCCACCGCGCCCTGGGCGCCGTCCTGCCATTGCGTGGGCCCGATCAGCAGCATCTTGCCGTTGGCATAGGACGCAGTGAAGTTCATCGGCTCCAGCGGCGAGTGCGACAGCAGCTGCGACACATACTCGCGCCGCACCACGCGCTGCGAGGCGGCGATCACGGCCTCCGCATCGCCCACGGCCTTGACCGGCAAGGGCTTGCCGGTCTTGGACGCGGCTCGGATGCCGTCCAGCATCATGGCGTTGTTCAGCTTGGCGCCCGCGCCCTCGTCCCACTGGATGGCCAGCTGCTTGCGGGCCTGGTTGGCGCGCCACCAGCTGTCGGCCACCACGGCCACGCCGTCGGGGATCTGCACCACGTGCAGCACACCCGGCATGGCCTTGGCCTTGGCGGCATCGAAGCTCTTGACCGTGCCGCCGATGACGGGGCACTGCTCCAGCGCGGCATAGGTCATGCCCGGCAGCTTGACGTCGATGCCGAACTCCGCCGTGCCATTGGTCTTGGCCGGTGTGTCCAGGCGCGGCGTGCGCTTGCCGACGATGCGGAAGTCCTTGGGCTCCTTGATCGCCACCTTCTCGGGCACAGGCAGCTTGGATGCCGCCTCGGCCAGCTGGCCATAGGTGGCCTTGCGCCCGCCGGGGCCGGTGACCATGCCGTTCTCGGCCTTGAGCTGAGAGCGGTCGATGTTCCACTTGCTGGCGGCGGCGCTGACCAGCATCTCGCGCACCTGGGCGCCGGCGATGCGCAGCTTTTCCCAGCCGTCGCGCACCGAGGTCGAGCCGCCCGTGAGCTGCGGCCCACCCAGCAGCGGGTTGCCGTACAGCTTGTTGTTGGGCGGCGCGATGGCGACCTTGATCTTGCGGATGTCGACGTTGAGCTCTTCGGCGATCAGCATGGGCATGGAGGTGTAGACCCCCTGGCCCATCTCCGAGCGCGCGGAAATCAAAGTGATGGTGTTGTCGTCGGCGATGTGGACCCAGGCATTGGGCGTGTGCAGCGTCCCCGCGGCTTGCAAGCCGGCGGGCAGGGAGACGCCCATCAGCAGGCCGCCCGAAGCGAGGGCCGAAGCCTTGAGGAAAGTGCGGCGCGAGCTGCCGGCAACGGCCTTGTGTTCGGCCTTGGTGGTGGTGTTCATGGTGCGTGTTCCTTTATGCCTTGCGCATGGAAGCGGCCGCATCCTTGATGGCGGCGCGCACGCGGGGGTAGGTGCCGCAGCGGCAGATGTTGCCGCTCATGGCGGCGTCGATGTCGGCATCACTGGGGTTCTTGTTGGCCTGCAGCAGCGCGGCCGCGCTCATCAGCTGGCCCGACTGGCAGTAGCCGCATTGCGGCACGTCGTGCTTGATCCAGGCGACCTGCAGCGGGTGCGTGTTGCGCGTGCCCGAGAGGCCCTCCACCGTGGCCACGCGCTTGCCGGCCACAGAAGACACAGGGGTCTGGCAGGAGCGCACGGGCTGGCCGTTCAGGTGCACGGTGCAGGCGCCGCACAGCGCCGCGCCGCAGCCGAACTTCGTGCCGGTCAGGCCAAGCTCGTCGCGCACCACCCACAAAAGAGGCGTGTCGGGTTCGGCTCGCGATGTGACGGCTTTGCCGTTGAGATTGAAACTGACGCTCATCGTGGGTCTCCTTGTGTGTTGTTCGATATCTGCAGAGGCAGCCTATGCCGATGGCTTGAAAAGTTCATCGGGTTAACCCTGGATGCAGCGCAGCATTCGCAAATTGATACATTGGCCGCATGAGCGACACCACCGACCTGGCGCAGCTGCGCAAAAGCTACGAGAAAGCCGAACTGAGCGAGGACGCCTCGCATGCCGATCCATTGGCCCAGTTCGGCCAATGGCTGGACGAGGCCATCGCCGCCCAGGTGCCTGAGCCCAACGCCATGACCCTGGCCACGGTGGGCAGCGACCTGCGCCCCAGCACCCGCATCGTTCTGATCAAGGGCTACGACGCCAACGGCATCGTCTGGTACACCAACTACGACAGCCGCAAGGGCCGCGAACTGGCCGGCAATCCCTTTGCCGCCCTGCAGTTCCACTGGGTGGAGCTCGAGCGGGTGGTGCGCATCGAGGGCCGGGTGGAGAAAGTCAGTGCCGAGGAGAGCGACGCCTACTTCGCCAGCCGCCCGCTCGACTCGCGCATCGGCGCCTGGGCCAGCCCGCAAAGCCAGGTCATCTCCGGCCGTTCGGTGCTGGTGGCCAACGCGGCCAAGTACGGCGCCCAGTTCCTTCTCAAGCCGCCGCGTCCCCCGCACTGGGGCGGCTACCGCCTGGTCCCCACCGAGTGGCAGTTCTGGCAGGGCCGCAAGAGCCGGCTGCATGACAGGTTGCGCTACACGACTGACGGTGATGGGTGGTTGCGGGAGCGGCTGGCTCCCTGAGAGCTTGTCATCCCCGCGCAGCCGGGGACTCAGGGCCTCCACTTCGCTCGCCTCTTGCTTCGCTAGACTGCGGGCTTTGTGGCGGCAGTGATTCGTTCGCGTCTCTCGAACGGAGGACAGCATGGGACTCTTGACCTTCAGCATCAACCTCACCCTGGACGGCTGCGTCGACCACCAGGAAGGGATCGTCGACGACGAGACACACGCTTTCTTCACCCAACTCATGGACGAGGGCGGGGCGATGCTGTGGGGCCGCGTCACCTACGAGATGATGGAGAGCTACTGGCCAGCGGTCGCCCGCGGCGATGTGGACGCACCGCCGGCGATGCGCGAGTGGGCGCTCAAGCTGGAGGCCAAGCCCAAGTACGTGGTGTCCTCGACGCGAAAAGACTTCCCCTGGACCAACAGCCGCCACATCACCGGCGACCTGCGCGCGGGCGTGCAAAAGCTCAAGGACGCGACCCCGAACGGCGTGCTCCTGGGCAGCGGCAAGCTCGCAACCGAGCTGGACCGGCTGGATCTGATCGACGAGTACAAGTTGCTCGTCCACCCCAGGATCGCCGGCCACGGCCCGACCCTGTACCAGGGCGGGCTGCCCAGCACGCGGCGGCTGGAGTTGATCTCGGCCAAGCCGCTGCGCTGCGGCGCGGTCGCCATGCACTACCGGCGTGCGAAATGAACACAAAACCTGGGATCTGCCTATGTCGACCGATCCATCACCTCAGCCCGCATGAAGCACCGTTTCACCATCACCATCGCCGCCGCCCTGTTCGGCTGCACCCAGGTCTTTGCGCAGGGCCTGTGCCTGAGCGGCGAACAGACCTACTTCGCCTGCGAGATCCGTGGCAGCAAGAAGAGCGTTGCAGTCTGCGGCGGGACAGACTGGCTGCAGTACCGGTTCGGGACGGCGGGCAACATTGAGTTGGGCTTTCCCGCCGAAAAGGCAGGCTCGCTGCAACAGTTCACGGGTGCTTCCCGCGTCCACAGAGCTGCCGGCGTTGCGGGCGAGTTTCTGATGTTCGCGCAAAGTGGCACGGAGTACTCCGTGATGCAAATCGAGGGCGGCAGCGACTTCAACGGCGTTTCGGTGCTGATGCCCGGCGCCAAGCAGGCCCGGGATCTGCCTTGCGACATGCGCAAGAGCCCCGTGCGCAAGCTCGCCGGGGCGGTGCTCCTGGTTCCAGAGGGCAATCCCTGAGCGTTGCTCAACCAAGCAGTCGCCGCTCCACCGCCTTGCGCACAGCGGCGCTGCGTGAGGGGCAATCCAGCGCAGCCAGGATGCGCGCAACATGCATTTCCACGGTCCGCGGGCTCAGGCCGAGGGTACGGGCAATTTCCTTGTCGGTGTGCCCCCGGCTGATGGCACGCAGCACCTCCAGCTGACGCGCGGTCAGCCCCGGACCGTCGACCCGCCCAGCCGCCGCGTTGGTGTCTCCAAGTTCCAGGAAGGTCCTTATCTCGTCGCGCATGACGGGCCAGGCAGCATCTGTCTCCAGCGGCACTTCGTTTTCACCGTCCAAGGTGACAAAGCGGGCACCCACCAAGGAGGCCGCAATGCGGCGGCCCTCTTCGTAAGGGACAGCCTGGCCCTGGCGCATGTGCATCACCAGCGCAGGGCAGGTGATGCGGGCAAGTTCATCCGACAGGTCGATGGCCCACATCGCATGCAGGTAGTCCAACACGACCTGCCCGGACCAGCGCCGCACGGTGAGCTCGCTCAACTGCGCCCAGATGGCTTCGCCGGCTTGCGGCATCAGCCGTGAGATGAACGCCAGCCGGTAGGCCGCGCTGTAGGGCAGGTTGCTGCCCCAGGCAACCTCCACCATTTCCAGCTGCGCGTGGGTTTCCTTGAGTTGAGCTGCATCCGGGTTGCGCCGCAACCGGCCTCTGGCATAGCCGCCGACGATCACCAGGCGCTGCACGCGTTCGGGGTGCGTCACGGTGTAGCCGATGGCGGCCGTGGCGCCATGCAGCAATGCAAGCAGTGCCACGGGGCCTGGGCCTGCGGCTTGAACCACCGCATGCAGATCTTCGACCCAGGCGTCCAGCGAATTGCGCGTGACATGGCGTTCCGACAGGCCGCAGCCACGCGCATCAAAACAGACCACACGCGCGTCCCTGGACAGCGCGGCAATCCAGTGTCCCGTGACCGGGCCGGGCGCATCCAGGTCATCGCCCATGTGCAAGCCCGTCAGCACGATGGTGCGGCCTGCGCCCCAACTGGCATAGGCGATGCGCGTGCCGTCGGCACTGCTGCAGAACTTCACTTCGGGTGGCGCTAGGCGGATCGGCATGCTTGTGATGGGTGGCTTCACGCCTCCTGGCTACGGTAGCCGCTACCGTAGCCAGGTGGGGCGCCTACCGTAGTGCGCACACTACCACGGCCGCCGGTGCCCAACCAGACTCGCTCCATCGACAACACAAGGAGCAAAGCATGGACAACACACTCAATGCGCCGGACTTCCAGGCAGGTTTCTGCCGTCCCACAGCCTTGCTGCGGATGCTCGCGGCGCTCAGGCGTGGCCGGTCAGCCACACAGCCCATGCCTGTGCCTGTGCCGGTGCAACGCATCAGCAAGCAAGCCACGCTCCGCTACCCCAATCTGATGGGCGCCCGCATTGAGTGCCTGGAGGGCAATGTCTGGGTCACCCTGGACGGCGATTGCCGCGACGTGGTGCTGCGCGCGGGCCAAAGCCTGTTGGTGGACCGTCCAACGCCGGTCCTGGTCCACGCCCTGGCAGATGCATGCACCCGTGTTCGCCCCAGATCGGCAGGCATGGATGCCGGGCCGGGTCCGGCATGACAGAGAGATCGACAGCAGGAAGCTGTTCAGAACTATGATGGGACTCCACTCGGCGCGGAGCATCTCATGCGTTGTCTTAGCCTCTCAAAAAATTGTGGTCTGAGTCCATCCCGCCTGGCGGCCTGGGGGATGCTGGCCCTAGTCGGCGCGGGTAGCGGCTGTAGCGATGGGTCCAAGGGAGCGATCGAGACCTTCCGAAACCCGCCGGAGATCAGCAGCAGCGACGGCGAACTCCGCGTCAAGCTCACGGTGGCCGAAAGCACGGTGGAGGTGGCCGGCCAATGGGTCACCACGACGGTTTACAACCGTTCGTACACGCCTCCGTTGCTGCGCGTTCGTCCCGGCGACACGCTCCATCTGGAGTTGGACAATCGCTCCAACGCCCCCACGAACGAGCACTACCACGGCATGAACGTGTCGCCTCGCATCAATGCGGACGGCACAGCGTCAGACGACATCTTCGTTCACGCCGCGCCGGGCACAAAGATCAACTACAAGGTGGCGATCCCTTCGACCCACAATGCCGGTTTGTATTGGTACCACAGCCACCAGCATGGCAGTGCCGAGCAGCAGGTGATGGGAGGCTTGTCAGGCGGCCTGCTGGTGGAGGGCCTCACCGAACCGCTCCAACGGCTCGCCGGCATCACCGAACGGGTGATGCTGCTCAAGGACATTCAGATCACGCCGGACGGCCGGGTGCCAGCCGACATCGACAGCAGTGCGCCAACCAACCGCACCGTCAACGGGCAGACCAATCCCACCCTGGTCATTGCACCAGGAGAGACGCAATTGCTGCGCATCGGCAATCTCAGCGCCAATCTGTACTACCGCCTCCAGTTGGGGGGTCATACCCTGTACGAACTGGCGCGCGACGGCAATCGGCACACGCAGCTGGTGGCTTCCGACGAGATCCTGCTGGCCCCGGGCTCACGCTCCGAAGTACTGATTCAGGGCGCTGCGCCGGGAATCTATGCGCTCAAGACGCTGGACATCGATACCGGGCCGCAAGGCGACACCGCCACCGAGACCATCCTGGCCACCGTGGTGTCACAGGGCGAAGCGCGCGAGCCGCTGGCGCTTTCGACGGTCCTGTTGCCGCCGGTCGAGGACTTCCGCACTCTGCCGATCGCACGCAAACGCACCATCACCTTCAGCGAATCGGCGGATGGCAACACCTTCTTCATCGATTCCGGCAACGGAAATGGACCGGTGCAGTTCGACCACAACCGGGTCGACACCACCATCGTTTCCGGTACGGTGGAAGAATGGACCGTGCTCAATCCGACCGGGGAGTGGCACGTGTTCCACATCCACCAGACCGACTTCCAGGTTGTGGAGGTCGACGGAGTGCCCCAGCCTTTCATCGGCCACCAGGACAATGTGAACGTGGCCTTCCAGACGGACGGCAGCTCGCCGCCAGGGCAGGTCAAGCTGCTGATCGACTTTCGCAACCCGCTGATGATCGGCAAATTTGCGTACCACTGTCACATCCTGGAGCACGAGGACGGCGGCATGATGGGCGTGGCCCAGGTCGTGCCCGGCCCGGCGCAACTCGCGGCCCGCCGCTCCTCGCAGGCCCCCGGCGCATCCGGCGGCATGAGCGCCATGTTCAAGAGCCTGCTGGGCCGGTTCGCGCAGCAGCCCCGCCCGCTCGATGGTGATGCCATGGCCGCTCTGCAGGAGGCCAACGTCTGCCGCGTCTCGCCCTAGCTGGTGCAGGCCGTCGTCACCGGGCCGCGTCGAACCAGGTCTTCCACTGGGGGACGGCGGTCGCGAATGTTCCCCGGTGCGTCGTCGCTCCGGTGGAGATGGCCTGTACGCTGGGATTGCCGGTGCCCATGGATTGCGCGTAGGTCATTCCCAGCCGCGCGACACCCACCGGGATGGCTTCGTCCTTCTCGCCGTAGTAGTTGCGCACTGGCGTGCGGTACAACCAGCCGTAGGTTTCGTTTGCCTTGAGGAGCTTGCCGTAGCTCGAGGCCGCGAAAAACTGGGGATCGAAATACTCGGGGCGCATCAACTTGCGCATGTCCATCGGAACATCGGCGGGGTCGTACTTTTGCCGCTCGTATGCCTTGCGCGAGATGTCATAGGCCGCGTCGTTGATGACCGACCGCGCCAGGCCGGATGCGCCATAGTAGGTCTCGTAGGAAAACGCCGAGAGGATGACAATGGTGGTCAGCCACGGGGCATTCTCCGGGCGCGGAAAGCTCAGGATGCCGTTGAGCATGGCGAACAGGTCCAGCGGACCGGCGGCTGTGGCGGCGGCCAGGGGCTTTTCCCCCGCTCGTTCGAGCTTCTGCAGGAAGGCCATCGTCACGGCGCCACCTTGCGACCAACCGCCCAGGAACAGCTTGCTGGCCGACAGCTTGAGGTGGCCGAGCACGGCACGGCTGGCCAGGAGCAGGTCGTGGCAGGCTTGCTGGTGGCTTGCCATGACCATGTAGCCCTCCGGCTCCGTGGACGTGCCCATGCCGAAGTAGTCGGCCCCGATCACCGCATAGCCCTGCCCTGCGAACTGCGCGATCATCAGCTGCGTCTCGGGCGAGTTCACGGCCATGGAGGGAACCTGCTCGCGCAGGTACACGGTCCCATGCTGATAGGAGACCATCGGGAAGCTGGTCTCCTGCGTGTCCGGGACGGCGAGCAGGCCGGACGCGACGACCTGTTTGTTTCCCCGTTCCGGCGCGACCGAGTTGTAGGTGACCCGGTACAGGCGGACCGCGTTGCGCGCCGGGCTGTAGCTGACGGGGATCCCCGCGAACGCGGGGGTGTCGACCTGGAGGATCCGGTTGAGCCGGTCGACGTCCCAACGTTCCAGGAACTGATAGCTCACCCCGGGTCCGACCTGCGTCGCCGCACTTCCCTGTGCCACGGCGGGCGGCAGAAAAGCTGCAAGCAACGCGCCGACAAGCGCGAACCTGGCAATGAGATTGACCATGAGTGGCTCCATGTGGTGGGGGTTGATTGATCAAGACCTCTGACCGTGCAATCGCGCCAACCTTGCGCGCCCGGCGGCGAGGTGTCAATCCCCTGCGTGCGAGCCGTCCAAGCGGCCTGCACGACATCCCGGGCGTTTCAGGCCCCTCAAGTCGGGGATGACAAGACAGAGTCGGGCGACAGAAGCGTCAGAGCAACTGCACCGCCCACAACACCAGCGAAATACTCAGCAGCGCCAGCAGCGTCGAGACGCCCACGCTGGCGGTGATCAGTTCCTCGGCCACGCCATAGCGCTGCGAGAACATGAAGACGTTGGCGCCGATGGGCAAGGCGGCGGTCACGACCATCACGGCCAGGGGCAGGCCGTGCAGGCCCAGCAGCCAGCCGGCGGCTGCGACCAGGGCCGGGTGCAGCAGATTCTTCACCGTGGCCAGCACCAATGCGCCGCGCAGCTGCTCGCCGATCTTGGTATAGGCCAGCGTTGTGCCCACCAGCAGCAGGGCAATGGGGCCGAAGGCCTGGCCCAGCAACTGCAAGGGCTTGTCGATCACTTCCGGCACGGTCAGGCCGGTCTGCGCGAACAGCAGGCCGGCGATGATGGGCAAGGGAACGGGGTGGAGGATGGCGTTGCGCACCGCCGTCATCACGGTGCGCGCCATCGAGCGGCCTTGCGGGCTGCCGGCTGCGGCTTCCTCGCGCGCCACGGCCAGCTCCAGCACCACGGTGGCGCTGGTCAGCAGCACCAGGGTGTGGACGGTGTACAGGGTCAGCAGGCTCACCAGGCCGGCCTCGCCGAAGGCCAGTCCCACCAGCGGGATGCCGATCATCACGGTATTGCTGAAGGTGGTGGCCAGGGCCAGCACGGCGGCGCGGCGGTTGAAGCCGCAGACCAGCAGGGTGCCGGCAAACAGAACACCTACGCCGATGAAGTAGGCCAGCACCGGCGCGAAGTCCAGCTGCTCGGGCCGCACCTTGCTCATGGTGCGAAACAGCAGGGCCGGCGTCAGCACGATGAAGACCAGGTTGGACAGGTCCTTGACCGCATTGGCGCCCACCCATTGGCGCCGGCCGGCCAGAAAGCCCAGGGCGATCAGCAGCACCACGGGCAGCAGGGAAGAGATGACGGGCGAAGACAAGCAGCAAGCATAGCCGCCCTGTTCCCGAAAATTCCCGCCTCACGGCAGAATGGCTGCCTCACAGCAGCAAGGACGCCCATGAAAGCCGTATCCGTTCACGTGGTCGACATCGCCAACGGCGTGGTGGCGCGCGGCATGCACGTGCAGATCGCCCGGGTCGGCGGCGACACGGTGTTCGAAGGCGTTGTCGGCAGCAACGGCGTGGTCGCCGACAAGCACCACGAGGACCTGTTCACGCCCGGCCCTTACGAGCTGCGCCTGCACGTGGCGGCCTATTACCGTGCGCGCGGCACGGTGCTGCCCGAGCCGCCCTTTGTCGACGTGCTGGTCTTTCGCTTCGGCATCGCCGACACGGCCCAGCACTACCACCTGCCGGTCAAGCTCACGCCCTGGGGCATGAGCCTGTTCCGCGGCTCCTAGAAGGCCGCCTGCAGGCCGACCTTCAGGCTGCGCCCGGCCAGCGGTGACTTGCCCGGTGCGGTCTGGGTCAGGATGGAGCTGGCGCTATAGGCCAGGGCGTCTCCCGCGTTGTCCAGCCTGGCGTACCAGAGCATGCTGGCCGGCCCGGCCTGCATGCGGTAGCTCAGGGCCGCGCTCCACAAGGTGTAGGCGTCGGTGGGCAGCTCACCGACGGGCACGCGGTCCTGCCGCATCGCATGGTCAAAGCCGAGGCGCGCGCCCCAGGGTCCCTGGCCCCAGACCAGGGTTGCGCCGGCGCGCAGTGGCGCGATGCGCGGCAGCGGCTGGCCGTCGCTCTCGTTCTTGGCCCGCACCATGTCGCCGCGCAACTCCAGGTCCAGGGTCGATGCCGCATCCAGCAGGCGCAAGGTGCCACTGGCCTCCAGCCCGCGGAATGTGGCACGCACCTGGCGGTAGGCGTACTCGGGCAGCAACTCCTCGTCCACCTCGCGCTGCGCGCCGGTGGCCCCCAACGCGATGTAGTTGGCAAAGCGCGCATTGAAGGCATTGAGCTTGAGTTCGTTGTGGCCGCTCTTCCACTGCAGGCCGACCTCGGTGTTGGTCGACTTCTCCTTGCCCAGGTTGGCGTCGCCCACCTCGTAGGCGCCGGTGGCGATGTGGGCTCCGTCGGCGAACAGCTCGTAGTCCTTGGGCGCGCGTTCGCTCCTGGCCAGGTTGCCGGTGAGCTGCCAGGCCGGCGCCAGCTTCCACAGCGCGCCCAGCGACACGCTCGCCGGATGGAAGTCGCGACTGGCCGGGGCAAAGCGTGCCAGCTGCGGATTGCCCAGCGATTGCACGGTCACCGATTCGCCGCGCGCGCCAAAGCTGAACTTGCCCCAGGGCATGGCCAGCTCTTCATACGCAAACAGCGCGGCCTGCTGCGTCTTGCTGTAGGGCGCGAAGGCCTCCGCGCCGTCGGCCGAAAAACGCGTGCTCTCGGTCTGCAGGCCGACCACGCCTTCCAGTGGGCCGATCTTCTGGTGGCGGGCTTCGAGCCGCAGATCGCTGCCCTGGTTGCCGAACACCGTGCCGGGCGCGCCGGCCTCGAACTCGGTGTGGCGGTAGTCGGTGTGGCTGGCCTGGAGCTTGAGACCCTGCAGCCAGCGCACCGGATTGCGCAGCTCACCCTCCAGCGCATAGCGGGTCGAGCGCATGCCAATGGTCACATCATCCTCGGCCACCGTGCCGTAGTCGTTGCGGTACTCGCTGACCGAGGCGCCCAGGTAGCCCTGGTCGAAGAACAGCGAGCCACCGGCCGCGCCGCCGCGCACCTCGCTGGCGGAGTTGCAGATGCGCTTGGCCGAACCGATGGCGCCGTCCTTGCTGCAGACCAGCGACACAGGCACCTGCACGTCGGCCGTGCTGCGGCTGAAGACGTCGGCATGCAGGCCGATGCGGCTGTTGCCGCCCTCGACCAGCAAGCCCCCGCCCTTCTCGCGGTTGCCGCTGGCAAAGCCCAGGTCGGCCTTGCCGGTCGCGCCTTCCATGGCTTCGCGCGGGATGCGGTTGTCGATCAGGTTGACCACGCCGCCGATGGCGTTGCCGCCATACAGCAGGGCCGCCGGGCCGCGCAGCACCTCGATGCGCTCCACGCTCAGCGGATCGGCGCTGACGGCGTGGTCGTAGCTCAGGCTGGAGGCATCGACGCTGGCGCCGCCGTTGCTCAGGATGCGCACGCGGTCGCCGTCCAGGCCGCGGATGATGGGCCGGCTGGCGTTGGGGCCGAAGCCGGTGCTGCTCACACCGGGCAGGTTGCCCAGCGTTTCGCCCACCGTGGTTTTGGAGCGCAACAGCAGCTCAGAGCCCGTCAGCTGCACCGCAGGCGCTATCAACTCTGTAGCGCCCAGGGGATTGCCGGTGACGGTGACTTCGGACAGCTCGGGGTTGGCGGGAGACTGGGCCAGGCCAGCCAGGGGAAAGAGCGCGGCGCACAAGGCGCTGCGATGGAAAACAGTGGTCATGAAAATGCTTCGTTGATGCGGACGCGAACAGAGCGCCGCCAGGCCTGGGGGCCTGGTCAGCGCTCAAGGGCGGGGATCAGCGAAGCGGGGGCGGGCCGCGCGCGTCGTACAGCGCGGCCCAGCGGACGAGGAACTCGCCCTGGAAGACATCGAGGAAATACGAACTCAGAAGCAGCGGCAGCACCAGGGCCGGCACCGAGGGCGGGCCGTCGTGGGTGAGCGGGTCGAACAGGCGGCAGCTGGACTCGTCATGGCCGGCAAACAGGTCGGCGACCCAGCCGGCGCCGTGATGGCCCTGGCCGGCAGCCACGGCCACAACAGGCACGGAGCCGGCATGCGGCGCATGGACGATGCGGTGCATCAGGCCGAGCGCCTGCGCCGCGACCAGCGCGGACACAAGCAGCCAGACAGCGATGCGCCGGGACAAGACCATGGGTGTTTACTTCACACCGACCGCGTCGGTCACGCGGTAGTACAGGCCGTACGGGTCGTCGGCCAGCACGGCGAACTTGCCTTCCACCGTCACCGGGTCCAGCGTGTACTTCAGCGGCGTCCTGGTCTTGACCTCGACCATGCTCTCGGGGCCGCCGGGCAGGCAGAACGAGCAGGTCAGCGGCACCGAGCTGAGCAGAAAGTGGCTCTGCTTTTCGCCCGGCTCCAGCGGCATCATGAAACCCTGGACGCGCTGGGTCTTCTGGTCCAGCGCGGCCTGGCGCGCTCCGAAGGCCGGCAGGATGCGGTTCTTCTCGGTCCTGGTCTTGACGTCGGTCAGCAGCGACCAGGGCACGACATCGGATCGCACCGGCAAGGGTGCGAAGGGGCTGTCGGGGCTGTGCACGCCGGCGCCGCTGCCGGCCGGCAAAGGAGCGCTCAGCTGCGCGTGTGCGGCGCCGGCCAGGGCCAGCAGCGCGCTTGCAATCAGTTTGTGCATGGCTTACCTCGCATTGAGCAGTTGCGCCACATCGACGCGGGCGGCGCTCAGGGCCGGGATCAGGGCGGCCACGAAGGCCACGCCCAGGGCCGCGACCGGGATCCAGATCTCCTGGGCCACCCAGGTCCAGCCGCTCAGTGGCAGCGATTGCTGGGCCGCCAACAAAGAGCCTACCAGAGCTGTCAAGCCATGGCCAAGGCCCAGGCCCAGCAGCGAGGCCAGCAGGGCCAGCCAGAGCGCCTCGCACAGCATCAGCAGCGCCACCCGCAGCGGCGTGGCGCCCAGCATGCGCAGCATGGCCAGATCCTCGCGGCGCTCGCGCACCGCGTTCCACAGCGCGATGAAGACGCTCAGCGCCGCCGTCACCAACAGCACCACGCCCAGGCCTTGCAGGGCCTCGGAGCCCACGCCCAGCATGCGCAGCAGGCGCGTGACCTCCACCGCCGGCGCCGCCGCCTGCATGCTGGTGCCGGTGTTGACCATGCGCGGGAAGCTGACCGCTGCCAGCGGCGTGGTGTAGCGGATCAGGGCCATGGTCACTTCGCGCTCGTCCTCATGCGCCTTGCCGTCGCCATGGCCGGCCTTCTCGTGCAGCTGCCAGACCGATTCCAGGCCGGTCAGGATGAGGCGGTCGGCCACGCAGCCGCAGGGCGCCAGCACGCCGGCCACGCGGTAGGGCGCGTCGCCGTGCGCGTGGCCGCCGCCGCCCAGGCCGTGGTTGCCGCTGAAGCTGCCGCCGCTCTTGAGGCCGCTGGCGGCCGCCACCTGGGCGCCCAGCACGGCTTCCATGGGCTGCTCCCAGCTGCGCCCCTGCACCGGCCGCAGCCCGTACTGCGCCAGATAGTCCTGGGTCGTGCCAAGGATGCGGAAACCGCCGAAGCTGTCGCCCATGGCCAGCGGCACCAGGCTGGCCACCTGCGGGTGCTTTTGCAGGGCCTGGATCTCGGCCAGCGGCACATTGCCCGGCGCCACGTCGATCTGGAACACGCCAGCCAGGATCAGCTGCAGCGGGCTGCCCTTGGCGCCCACCACCAGGTCGATGCCGGCCAGGTTGCGCTGGAAGGAGCGGCTGACCTGTTCGCTGGCCAGCACGACAAAGGTGATGGAGGCCAGGCCCAGGGTCAGCAGCAGCAGGTTGAGCACCGCGGCCAGCGGCCGCGACCACAGGTAGCGGAAGGCAAGCGCTACTGTTTTCATAGCTTCTCAGGCCCAATCCACGCGGGCTGCGCGCCGATTTCATACACCAGCGCGTCGGCGAAGGCATGCTGCACGCGGTGGTCATGGGTGGCGATCACCAGGCTGGCGTTGCACTGCCGGGCGCAGTCACGCAACAGGCCCAGGCTGGTGGCTGCCGCCGCGTCGTCCAGGCTGGCCGTGGGCTCGTCGGCCAGGATCAGCTTGGGCGCCATCAGGATGGCACGGGCCAGGGCCACGCGCTGGGCCTGGCCGCCCGACAGCTGGCTGGGCCGGCGTTGGGCCAGCTGGGCCACATCCAGAGTCTCCAGCGCGCGAGCGATGCCGGGCCTGTCCACCGTCAGGCCAGCAGCGAAGTAGGCCAGCTCCAGATTGCTTTGCACGCTGAGCGCCTCGCTCAAGTGCAGACGCTGCGGCAGAAAGCCCAACTGGCGGCCACGCCAGCGGTCGCACTGGGCGCGCGACAAACCGCCCAGGGCCTGGCCCGCCACAGTCACCGTGCCGCCTGTGGGCGTGCGCAGGCCGGCGGCCAACGCCAGCCAGGTGGATTTGCCGGCGCCGGAGTTGCCGCGCAGCAGCAGGGTTGCGCCCTGGGGCAGCTGGATGTCGGCAAAGAACAGTTCGGGGCCGGCTGCGTAGCGGTAGCGCAGCGCTCGGGTCTCGACCACGGGAGCTCAGTCCTTGGACAGCGCGGCGAAGGTCTTGCGAAACTTCGCCACCTTGGGGCCGGCCACGGCCATGCAATAGCCCTGGTGGGGGTTCTTCTCGAAGAAGTCCTGGTGGTAGTCCTCGGCGGGCCAGTAGTTCTGCAAGGGCAGGACCTCGGTCACCACCGGGCGGCCGAAGATCTTGTCCTGGTTCAGCTGCAGCACGAAGGCCTCGGCCTCCTCCTTTTGCCCGGGCGTCGTGGTGTAGATGCCGCTGCGGTACTGGGTGCCCACGTCGTTGCCCTGCTGGTTCAGCGTGGTCGCATCGTGGATGACGAAGAAGATCTCCAGGATCTGGCGCAGGCTGATCTGCTGGGGGTCGAACTCCAGCTTGACCACCTCGTTGTGGCCTGTGCGGCCAGTGCAGACCTGCTCGTAGCTGGGGCGTTCGCCCTGGCCGTTGCTGTAGCCGGACTCGACGTCGGTGACGCCGCGCACCTTGACGTAGACCGCCTCGGTGCACCAGAAACAGCCGCCGCCCAGGACGATGGTTTGCGAGTTGCTCATATGCGTTTCCTTGGAATGCCTGAACTGTAGCCGCCTGGGCCCGGCCCCGGATTGCGCGGGCCTTACGATGCGCCCCATGGACATTGGTGAATTGAAACCCCTTGCGGCCGCCCTGGTGCTGCCGCCGGCCGGCCCGCTGCTGCTGGCCTTTCTAGGGTGGTTGCTGGCCCGGCGTCACCGGCGCAGCGGCGCGGCCCTGCTGCTGGCCGCCCTGGCCCTGCTCTGGCTGCTGGCCTGCAGCGGCGTGGCCGTGGCCTTGGCCGGCTGGGCCCTGCCACGGGCGCAGCCCCTAGAGGCGAGCCAGCTGGCCGCGGCCCGGCCGCAGGCGCTGGTCGTGCTGGGCGGAGGCCTGTTGCCGCAGGCGCCCGAGTACGGCCAATCCCAGCCCTCCTCCGCCACCCTGGCCCGGCTGCGCTACGGCGCGCGGCTGGCAAAGGCCAGCGGCCTGCCCCTGGCCTTTGCCGGCGGTATCGGCTGGGCCGCCTCGGGGATGGACACCGACCCCGAGGGCGAGATCGCGCGGCGGGTGCTGGCCGAATGGGGCCTGCAGGCGCGCTGGCTGGACAGCGCCTCGCGCGACACCCAGGAAAACGCCCAGCAGATGCGCCGTTTGCTGCAAGCCGATGGCGTGCAGCGCATCGTCCTGGTCACCAGCGCCAGCCACATGCCGCGGTCCCGACTGGAGTTCGAGCGCGCCGGTTTCACGGTGACGCCCGCGCCCACCGGCTTCATCCTGCCCAGCGAACGGCCGCTGCTGCAATGGCTGCCCTCAGCCGATGGGCTGGCGCTCTCGCGCGAAGTGTTGCGCGAATGGCTGGCACTGCGGGTGGCCGGGTCGCGCCAGTGACGTTGCGCATTGACTGCCTGGGCCCGGGACCGCTATATTACTAACCAGTCAGTCATTAATTCTTCATGTCCCTGTCCAAGCTCATCGGTGGCCGCGCCGGCAACGCGAGCGACGAGGTCCAGGCCGCCAAGCGCGAGCGCCGCAAGCAAGCCCGTCCGGGCGAGCTGCTGGATGCCGCGCTCGACCTATTCGTCGAGAAGGGCTTTGCCGCCACCCGGGCCGAAGAGGTCGCGGCCCGCGCCGGCGTCTCCAAGGGCACGCTGTTCCTGTACTTCCCGAGCAAGGAAGAACTGCTCAAGGCCGTGGTGCGCGAGAACATCGCCGGCCGCTTTGCCGAATGGAACGAGGAATTCGACCACTTTGAAGGCAGCAGCGCCGACATGGTGCGCTACTGCATGAACGTCTGGTGGCAGCGCGTGGGCGCGACCAAGGCCTCGGGCATCACCAAGCTGATGATGAGCGAGGCGAGCAACTTCCCCGAGATTGCCGCCTTCTACCAGCAGGAGGTGATCGTCCCGGGCCAGGCCCTGATCCGCAAGATCCTCCAACGCGGCGTGGACAGCGGCGAATTCGGCCCGTTGGACCTGGATTACGCGATCTTCCTGATCATCGCCCCCCTGATTTTTCTCATCATGTCCAAACACTCCATGGGCGCCTGCGTGCCCGTCGGCACCGAGCTCGACCCGCAGCGCTACATCGCGGCCCAGGCCGACGCCATCCTCAACGGCCTGGTCGTGCGCGGAGGCAAGGCATGAAGCGCCCCGCCCTGAAATGGCTGGTGGCCGGCGTGGTGCTGGTGCTGCTGGCCGGCGGCGTGCTGCGCGCCCTGTCGGTGCGCAAGGACCAGCGCGAGGCGGTGGCTGCCGCCAGCCTGGCCAAGACCGAGTCGGTGATTGAACTGGCCGCCACCGACGTGGTGCCGGCCGCCGTGGTCGACCTGGTGCGCGGCCTGCCGCTGTCGGGCGCGCTGCGGGCCGTCAATTCGGCCCTGGTCAAGGCCCGCGCCGTCGGTGAACTGCAAGGCCTGACGGTGCGCGAGGGCGACCGGGTCCAGGCCGGCCAGGTGATCGCGCGCATCGACCCCACGGAATACCAGCACCGCGTCCGCCAGGCCCAGGAGCAGGCCGACGCCGCCCGCGTGCAGATCGACATCGCCCAGCGCCAGTGGACCAACAACCAGGCCCTGGTCGACCAGGGCTTCATCTCCAAGGCCGCACTGGACACCTCGCAGAACAACCTGGCCGGCGCCCAGTCCACCCACAAGGCGGCACTGGCCGCGGTCGACCTGGCGCGCAAGATGCTCGACGACACGGTGATGCGCACACCCATCTCTGGCGTGGTCGCCCAGCGCCTGGCCCAGCCCGGCGAGCGCATGGCCCTGGACGCCCGCGTGGTAGAGATCGTCGACCTGTCGCGGCTGGAAATGGAGGCCACGCTGTCGGCCGCCGACTCCATGCAGGTGCGGGTCGGCCAGTCCGCCACGCTGCAGATCGAGGGCAGCGCCAGGCCGGTGGCCGCCACCGTGGCGCGCATCAACCCCAGCGCCCAGGCCGGCAGCCGCAGCGTGCTGGCCTACCTGGCCATCGCCGATGCCAGCGGCCTGCGCCAGGGCCTGTATGCCCAGGGCACGCTGGCCATCGGCCACGGCGCGGAACTGGCCGTGCCGCTGACAGCGGTGCGCACCGACAAGCCCGCACCTTATGTGCAGGTGGTGGAGAACAGCCGCATCGTTCACAAGCCGGTGCAAACCGGCGCCCAGGGCGAGTCCGGCAAGGAAGCCCTGGTGGCCGTCAAGGGCCTGGCGCCCGGCGCCCTGGTGGTGCGCGGCAACCTGGGGTCGCTGCGCGAAGGCACGGCGGTGAAGTTCACGCCCATGGCCGTTCCCGTCGTGCCAGTCACTCCGGCTGCGCCCGTTCGCTCGCCCAGCCCCTGAGCCGCCCGCCATGTGGTTCACCCGCGTCAGCCTGCAAAACCCGGTCTTCGCGACCATGGTCATGCTGGCCATCGTCGTGCTGGGACTGTTCTCCCTGCAACGCCTGAAGGTCGACCAGTTCCCCAACATCGACTTCCCGGTGGTGGTGGTGACCGCCGAATACCCCGGTGCCTCGCCCGAGATCGTCGAGAGCGAGGTCAGCAAGAAGATCGAGGAAGGCGTCAATGCCATCGCCGGTATCAACGCCCTGACCTCGCGCAGCTACGAGGGCCAGTCGGTCGTGGTGATCGAGTTCCAGTTGCACATCGACGGCCGCAAGGCAGCCGAGGACGTGCGCGAGAAGATCGCCGCCGTGCGGCCGACCTTCCGCACCGAGGTCAAGGAGCCGCGCGTGCTGCGCTTCGACCCGGCCAGCCGCGCCATCTGGTCGCTGGCCGTGCTGCCCGATCCCTCCAGGGGCCGCGCCATGTCGGCCGTGGAGCTGACCAACTGGTCCGACCAGGTCCTGAAAAAGCGCCTGGAAAACGTGCGCGGCGTTGGCTCGGTCACCCTGGTGGGCGGCACCAAGCGCGAGATCAACATCTACCTGAACCCGCAGGCCATGGAGTCCCTGGGCATCACGGCCGACCAGGTGGCCGCCGCGGTGCGCAGCGAAAACCAGGACCTGCCGGTCGGCGCGATCCGCTCGCTGGCGCAAGAGCGCGTGGTGCAGATCGACGCGCGCATGCAGCGCCCGGAGGACTTCGGCAAGATCATCGTCACGCGCAAGAATGGCACGCCGGTGCGGGTCGAGCAGGTCGCCCGCGTGGCCGACGGCGCCCAGGAAGTCGACAGCCTGGCGCTGTACAACGGCGGCCGCACCCTGCTGCTGACGGTGCAAAAGGCCCAGGACGAGAACACCATCGAGGTGGTCGACGGCCTCAAGCGCACTGTCGACGAGATGGGCGCCCAGCTGCCGCCGGGCGTGCGGCTCGAGCCCATCCTGGACGGCTCACGGCCGATCCGGGTGGCGGTGGAGAACGTGCGGCGCACCCTGATCGAAGGCGCCTTGCTGACAGTCCTGATCGTCTTTCTGTTCCTGAACTCCTGGCGCTCAACGGTGATCACCGGCCTGACGCTGCCGATCGCGCTGATCGGCACCTTCCTGTTCATGCACATGTTCGGCTTTTCCATCAACATGATCACGCTGATGGCGCTGTCGCTGTGCGTGGGCCTGCTGATCGACGACGCCATCGTGGTGCGCGAGAACATCGTGCGCCATGTGCTGATGGGTAAGAGCCCCTACCAGGCCTCGCTGGAAGGCACGCAGGAAATCGGCATGGCGGTGCTGGCCACCACCTTTTCCATCGTCGCGGTGTTCCTGCCGATCGGCTTCATGGGCGGCATCATCGGCAAGTTCTTCCACGAGTTCGGCGTGACCATTGTGGCGGCGGTGATGATCTCGATGTTCGTCAGCTTCACGCTCGACCCCATGCTGTCGTCGATCTGGCACGACCCCGAGATCGAAGCCCACGGCAAACCCAAGGCCAAGCTTTCGCTCTACGACAAGACCATAGGCCGCGTCACCGGCTGGTTCGACCGCGCCACCGATTCCATGGCCGATGGCTACCAGGGCCTGCTGCGCTGGTCGCTGGCCCACAAGCTGGCCACCGTGCTGCTGGCCACCGGCATCTTCATCACCAGCCTGGTGATGGTGCCGCTGCTGGGCACGGAGTTCGTGCCCAAGGCCGACTTCTCCGAGACCAACATCAGTTTTTACACGCCGGTGGGCTCATCGCTGGAAGCGACCGAGGCCAAGGCGCGCCAGGTCGAGGCCATCGTGCGCAGCTACCCGGAGGTCAAGTACACGTTGGCGACCATCAACACCGGCAACGCCCAGGGCAAGATCTACGCGGCGGTCTATGTGCGGCTGGTCGACCGCAAGCTGCGCTCGCGCAACGTCGACGAGATCTCCGGCGCGCTGCGCGAGCGCTTGCGCCAGGTGCCGGGCATCACCGTCACCCATGCCGGCCTGGTCGACGCGGTGGGCGGCAACAAGCAGATCGAGTTCTCGCTGCAGGGCCCCGACCTCAAGGAGCTGGAGCGCCTGTCGCAACTGGTCAGCGAGGCCATCCGCCCCATCCCGGGCCTGGTCGACCTGGACTCCAGCGTCAAGCCCGACAAGCCTGTGATCGACGTCGAGGTGCATCGCGATGCCGCCTCCGACCTGGGCCTGTCGGTGGCGCAGATCGCTGCCTCGCTGCGCGTGCTGGTGGCTGGCCAGACCGTGGGCAACTGGCGTGCGCCGGACGACCAGACCTATGACGTCAATGTGCGGCTGGCGCCGGACGCCCGCGTCGCGCCCAACCAGCTGGAACGCCTGCCCTTTGCCACTGGCACCAATGCCGATGGCAGCTCGCGCATCGTGCGGCTCAACCAGCTGGCCACGGTCAAGGAAGCCACCGGCCCCAACCAGATCAACCGGCGCGACCTGACGCGCGAGGTGGCGATCAACGCCAATGCCTACCTGCGCTCGGCCGGCGAGGTCTCCACCGACATCCGCGCCAGGCTGGACGGCATCGCCTTCCCGCCGGGCTACCGCTACGCCTTCAGCGGCTCGACCAAGAATATGGCCGAGTCCTTCGGCTATGCGGTCTCGGCCCTGGTGATGGCGGTGATCTTCATCTACATGATCCTGGCCAGCCAGTTCAAGAGCTTCCTGCAGCCGCTGGCGCTGATGACCGCGCTGCCGTTGACCCTGATCGGCGTGGTGCTGGCGCTGCTGATGTTCCGCTCCACCTTGTCGATGTTCTCCGTCATCGGCGTGGTCATGCTGATGGGCCTGGTGACCAAGAACGCCATCTTGCTGGTGGACTTCGCGATCCGGATGCGCGACGAGGGCATGGAGCGTACCGAGGCCCTGCTGCTGGCCGCCAAGGTCCGGCTGCGCCCCATCCTGATGACCACCCTGGCCATGATCTTCGGCATGGTGCCGCTGGCTTTTGCCCTGACCGAGGGCTCGGAGCAGCGCGCTCCCATGGGCCAGGCCGTGATCGGCGGCGTCATCACCTCCTCCCTGCTGACCCTGGTGGTCGTGCCTGTCGTCTACTGCTACCTGGACGACTTCGCCCGCTGGCTGCGCCGCAAGCCCGCCAGGACCACCGGCGGCAGCGGAGCCCAGCCTGTGCCGGCCTCTAAAATTGACGGTTTGTCCTGAATCCACGACCGAAAGCCATCCATGACCGCCCCCGCCAATCTCGAACAAGCCCGCTTCAACATGATCGAGCAGCAGATCCGTCCCTGGGACGTGCTCGATCCCAAGGTGCTGGACCTGCTGACCCTGGTCAAGCGCGAGGATTTCGTGCCGCTGGCGCACAAGGCCCTGGCCTTCGTCGACATGGAGATCCCGCTGCTGGGCTCCGAGGACGAGGCCATGAAGAGCGGCCACTGCATGCTGGCGCCGCGCGTCGAGGCCCGCCTGCTGCAGGCGGTCGACCCGCAGCCCCATGAAAAGGTGCTGGAGATCGGCGCCGGTTCCGGCCACATGGCGGCCCTGCTGGCGCACCGCGCCGGCCAGGTCATCTCGCTGGAAATCCACCCCGAACTGGCGCGCCTGGCCGCGGCCAACCTGCGCAAGGCCGGCATCAGCAACGCGCAGGTGCTCGAGGCCGACGGCGCCAAGGGCCTGGCGGCGCAGGGCCCGTTCGACATCATCGTGCTCAGCGGCTCGGTGGCCGAGGTGCCGCAGGCCCTGCTGGCCCAGCTCAAGCCCGGTGGCCGGCTGGCCGCCATCGTCGGCAGTGAGCCGGTGATGCGCGCCACCTTTGTCACGCGCAGCGGCGAGGCCAGCTACACCACCACCCAGCCCTGGGACACGGCGGCGCCGCGCCTGGCGAACTTCCCCGAGCCCTCGCGCTTCAGCTTCTGAGTCACCACGGACCCCAACCATGATCGTCCAAGTACGCCCTTCCGAGCTCGCGGCCTGGCTGCAGCAGCAAAGCCAGCCGGCCGTCGTGCTGGACGTGCGTGAGCCCTCGGAGCTGCGCACTGCGAGCGTGCGGGCCGAGGGCTTCGAACTGGTCACCATCCCGATGAACGAGATCCCGGCACGGCTGGGCGAGCTGGACGCCGGCCGTCCCATCGCCTGCCTGTGCCACCACGGTGCACGCAGCCAGCGCGTGGCCATGTTCCTGGCCGGCAACGGCTTCGGCGAGCTTGCCAACATCGCCGGCGGCATCGACGCCTGGTCGCTGGAACGCGACAGCGCCGTGCCGCGCTACTGAGCGCCAGGACCTGTGAACGCCAACACTCTTGACTCTAAGGACGGACCCATGAAATCGTTGCGGCCCCGCTTGCGGCTGTTGCCCCTGGCTGTGGTGCTGGTGCTTGCCGCGCCCGTGCACGCGCAAAGCCTGGTGGACCTCTATGAGGCCGCCCGCGCCTACGACGCCAGCTGGCAGTCGGCCAAGGCCCAGTACGACGCCAACCTGTTTCGCGCCGAGCAGGCCAAGGCCGGCATCCTGCCCAGCGCCAACCTGGCGGCCGGCGTCTCGCGCACGCAGTTCGAGAACACCAACCCCGTCACCGACCGCGGCTTCGACGCGCAGACGGCCACGCTGTCCGCATCCCAGCCGCTGTACCGCCCGGCCAATTTCGCCACCTATGAACAGGGCAAGCGGCAGGTCGAGCTGGCGCTGGCGCAGCTGACGACCGCCAGCCAGGACCTGGCCGTGCGCGTCAGCCAGGCCTATTTCGACGTGCTGGCCGCCTACGACACCCTGACCTTCGTGCGCGCGCTCAAGGCCGCGACGGCCGAACAGCTGGCCTCGGCCAAGCGCAACTTCGAGGTCGGCACGGCCACCATCACCGACACCCGCGAAGCCCAGGCCCGCTACGACCTGACCGACGCGCAGGAGATCGCCGCCCTGAACGACCTGCAGGTCAAGCGCCTGACGCTGGACAACGTGGTGGGCATCACCAACGCCACGCCGCGCCAGCTGGCCCTGCCGCTGGCCCTGCCCATGCCCGAGCCGGCCGACATGAACGCCTGGGTGCAGATGGGCGAGCTGCGCAGCCCCGCCATCTTGCAGGCGCGCAGCAACCTGGAGATCGCCCAGCTGGAAACCGAGAAGGCCAAGGCCGGCCATAAGCCCACCCTGGACCTGACGGCCAGCTACAACGTCCTGCGCAACCCGGACGGCAGCGCCACCAGCATCTTGCGCCAGCGCCTGAACACCGGCCAGGTAGGCGTGGCCTTCAACCTGCCGCTGTTTGCCGGCTTCTCCACCCAGAACCGCATCCGCGAGACTCTGTCGCTGGAAGAAAGAGCCCAGTCCGACCTGGAAGCCGCGCGCCGCAGCATGGCGCAGGCCACCCGCACCGCCTACCTGGGCGTGGTCTCGGGCCAGGGCCAGGTGCGCGCGCTGGAAGCCGCTGAAGCCTCCAGCCAGAGCGCGCTGGACGCCAACCGTGTGGGCTACCAGGTGGGCATCCGCATCAACATCGACGTGCTGAACTCGCAGACCCAGCTGTACCAGACCAAGCGCGACCTGGCCGTGGCCCGCTACAACGTGCTGTTGGGGACGCTGCGGCTGCGCCAGGCCAACGGCACGTTGGCCGTTGAAGACCTGGCCCGCCTCAACCAGCTGCTGCAGGCACGCTGAGACGTCCGGCCGCCAGCGCCAGCACGGCGGTGGCGGTCTTGTCGGCCGCGCCGCGGTGGCTGGCGGCAAAGCGCAGGGCGGCGCCGGCCATGGCCTCGCGCCGCTCGCTGGTGGCCAGCGCCAGCGCCTGCTGCACCCCCTCCTCCAGTGTCGCCACGCGCAGCGCAGCACCCGCGCCCTCGGACAGCTGCGCCGCTTCGGCGAAATTGAAAGTGTGGGGGCCCATCACCACCGGGCAGCCGCAGGCCGCGGCCTCGATCAGGTTCTGCCCACCCAGGGGCTCGAAGCTGCCACCCAGCAGGGCCACGCCGGCCAGGCCGTAGTACAGCGCCATCTCGCCCAGTGAGTCCCCGATCCACAGCGATGCCGCCACGGGTTCGCCGCTCCAGCCGCTGCGGCGCGAGACGGTCAAGCCGGCCTGCACGGCCAGGGCCGCCACCTCGTCAAAACGCTGCGGATGGCGTGGCACCAGCAGCCATTGCGCCTGCTGCGCCCAATCGGGATGCGCCTGCAGCACGCGCAGCAACTGCGCCTCCTCGCCTTCGCGCGAACTGGCGAACAGCACGACCGGCAAGGTCGAACTGGCGCGCCAGCCGCGGCCGCGTTCGAGCTGCGCCGCATCGGGCGCGGCATCGAACTTGAGGTTGCCATAGACAGCCTGGACGGTGGCGCCGGCCTGCGCCAGGCGGCGCGCATCGGCCTCGGTCTGGGCCCAGACGGCGGCCAGCGCGGCATAGGCCGGCCGTGACAGGGGCGCCAGCCGCAAGCTCTGGCGCAAGGACTTGTCCGACAGGCGCGCATTGGCCAGGGCCAGCGGGATGCCGCGCTCACGGCAGACGGCCGCCAGGTTGGGCCACAGTTCGGTCTCCATCAGCACGCCGGCGGCCGGCGCGAAGTGGTGGAGGAAGGCGGCAACGGCGCGCGGCGTGTCCCAGGGCTGCCAGGATTGCAGGTCGCCGTTGCGCAGCAGCTTGGCGCCTTCGGCGCGGCCTGTGGCCGTGCCGTGCGTGAGCAGAAAGCGCAGACCCGGCTGCTGGCGGCGCAGCGCCTGCATCAGGATGGCGGCAGCCCGCGTCTCGCCCAGCGAGACGGCATGGATCCACAGGCGGCCCGGCGCGGCGCTGCCCTGGTAGCGGCCGAAGCGCTCGTCGATGGCTTCCAGGTAGCCCGGCTCGGCCTCCCCCCGCCGACGCAGCTTGCGCCGCAGCAGCGGCTGGACACAGCGCATCAGCAGCGAATACACGCCGCGGATCACGGCGCCGCGCTCACTTGCAGCCAGAGCTGCCAGACCGTGTCGACGTCGGGCTTCCAGACGGCGCGCTGGCGGGCCCGGCCCACAGGCTCGGTGCGCCAGGCGTTGTTGCGCATGTAGATCTGCACATGCGGCAGGTCCAGCGCCACCGCGATGTGGCTCAGGCCGGTGTCCACGCCGACCACGCCGAAGCAGCCGGCCAGCCGGTCGGCCACTGTGCCCAGGTTGGTTCGCGGCCAGACGGCCGCGCCCTCGCCCAGCGCCGCGGCGATGCGCTCGCTGCGCAGGCGCTCCTCCTCGCTGCCGTGCGGCAGGCCCACAGTCCAGCCGCCGGCCAGCAGGCGCTGTCCCAGCTCGATCCAGTGCTCGTCGGGCCAGCGCTTGTCGTCGCCGGCCGTTCCGTGGACCAGGACGACGCAGCGGCTCGCTCCACTTTCGATAGCACCTGAGGCAGCATCCACGGGGGATACCAGCCCAAAACGCTCATCTTCGGGGACAGCGTAGCCGAGCGCCCGGGCGCACATGACGCGCGAGCGCTCGATGACGGGCGTGCGTGAGGGAAAGGTGAAGGCCACGTCGGCCACCCAGCGGGTGGGCGCCTCGTAGCCCGAGTCTTCGGTCTGGTTTGCCAGGGCGTAGCGCTTGCCGCCGGGCGCCAGCCGCGCCATGCGCGAGACCAGGGCCGACTTGGTCAGGCCCTGCAGATCGATCACCGCTTCATAGGCCTGGCTGTGCAGGTCTTCGCGGAAGGCGCGCCATTCACTGCGCGTTTGCGCCGCGAACAGCGCCTTGCGCCAGCCCCGCAGGTCGCAGACGATGACCTTGTCAACGCCCTGGCAGCGCTGCGCCAGGCCGGCAAAGCTGCGCTCCACCACCCAGTCGATGCGCGCCTGCGGAAATTGGGCGCGCATGTCCTGCACCGCCGGCATGGTGTGGACCACGTCGCCAAGCGAGGACAGCTTGACGATCAGAATGTTCAATGCGCGGCCTCGCCGACCTTGGCATCGGGCTTGACGCTGCGCAGCAGGGCCAGCATCGCTTCCTCGATGCGGTGCAAGGCCTCGGGCGTGTGGCCCTCGAAGCGCAGCACCAGCACCGGCGTGGTGTTCGAGGCACGGATCAGGCCGAAGCCGTCCGGCCAGTCGACCCGCAGGCCGTCGATGGTGGAGATCTCGGCGTCGTCGAATCGGGCCTTGGCCACCAGCTGGTCGACGATGCCGTGCGGCTCGCCTTCCTTGCAGGCCACGTTCAGTTCGGGGGTGGAAAAACTGGTGGGCAGGCCGTCGAGCACGGCGCTGGGATCGGCGTGCTTCGAGAGGATCTCCAGCAGGCGGGCGCCAGCATAAGTGCCGTCGTCGAAGCCGTACCAGCGCTCCTTGAAGAAGATGTGGCCGCTCATCTCGCCGCCCAGGGGCGCGCCGTTCTCCTTCATCCTGGCCTTGATGAGGGAATGGCCGGTCTTGTACATCAAGGGCACGCCGCCGGCGGCGCGGATCGCCGGCGCCAGCCTCTGGGTGCACTTGACGTCGAACAGGATGGTGCCGCCGGGCACGCGCGAGAGCACGTCCTGGGCAAACAGCATCATCTGGCGGTCCGGGTAGATGGTGTTGCCGCCGCGGGTGACGATGCCCAGCCGGTCGCCGTCGCCGTCAAAGGCCAGGCCCAGCTCGGCGCCGCTGGTCTGCAGCGCCTTGATCAGGTCCTGCAGGTTCTCCGGCTTGCTGGGGTCGGGGTGGTGGTTGGGGAAGCTGCCGTCGACTTCGCTGAACAGCTCGATGACCTCGCAGCCCAGGGCCCGGAAGATGGTCGGGGCCGAGGCGCCGGCGATGCCGTTGCCCGAGTCGATGACGATCTTGAGCTTGCGCGCCAGCTTGATGTCGCTGGTGATGCGGTCGCGGTAAGGGGCGAAGATGTTGATGTTGCGGACCTGGCCGGGCGAGCGGCCCTGGTTCCAGCTTTCCTGTTCCATCATGGCGCGCAGGGCCTGGATCTCGTCGCCATAGATGGCACGGCCGCCCATCACCATCTTGAAGCCGTTGTAGTCCTTGGGATTGTGGCTGCCGGTGACCTGGATGCCGCTGGCGCACAAGGTGTTGGCGGCGAAGTACAGCATGGGCGTCGTCACCATGCCGACGTCGATGACGTCGACGCCCGAGGCGACCAGGCCACGGACCAGGGCGGCGGACAGCGAGGGGCCAGACAGGCGGCCGTCGCGGCCGACGGCCACGGTTTTTTCACCCTCGGCCAGGGCGATGGAGCCGAAGGCCCGGCCCAAGGCCTCGGCCAGGTCCTCGTGCAGGGTGGACGGCACGATGCCGCGGATGTCATAGGCCTTGAAGATCGAGGGTGAAACTTGCATGAAATTGTGCTTCCCTGGAGACGTGGCAAAGGCCGGATTGTAGGCCTCGGCACCGCGAGGGAGATGTCCGGAAACGGCCAGTCCAGAGCGCGCCGCGGCGTACCATTCTGGCCATGGAATCCGCCACCGACGCCCTGCAAGCCGACGCCTGCTACCTGGCCCTGAAAGCCCGGGACGCGCGCTTTGACGGGCGCTTTTTCATCGGTGTCACCTCCACCGGCATCTACTGCCGGCCGGTGTGCAAGGTGCGCATGCCACGGCGCGAGAACTGCCTGTTTTTCGGCCATGCGGCGCTGGCCGAGCAGGCGGGCTTCCGGCCCTGCCTGCGTTGCCGGCCCGAACTGGCGCCGCACACGCTGAACTGGTCGATCCAGGACGCCAGCGGCATCCTGGCGCGGCAGGCGGCCCGCCTGCTCGATGAGCCCGAGGCCTGGGGCGACGCAGCCCCCTCGGTCGAGGGCCTGGCCGCCCGGCTGGGCGTGAGCGACCGCCACGTGCGGCGCATCTTCGAAGCCCAGTTCGGTGTCTCGCCGGTGCAGTACCTGCAGACCCGCCGGCTGCTGGCGGCCAAGCAGCTGCTGGCCGACACCAACCTGGCCATCACCCAGGTGGCGCTGGCCAGCGGCTTTGCCAGCTTGCGCCGCTTCAATGCCGCCTTCGCCGAGCACTACGGCCTGAATCCCACCCAGCTGCGGCGCGCCGGCGCCAGCCGGGGCGAAGCCGGCATCACCGTGCGGCTGGGTTACCGGCCGCCCTATGACGTGGCCGCCATGCTGGGCTTTTTTCGCAAGCGCGGCATCGCCGGCATCGAACAGGTGAGCGACAACGGCCTGGCGCGCACCCTGGCCATGGAAGCGGGTGGGCGGCTGCACACCGGCTGGCTGGCCGCTGAGTTCGACCAGGCCAACCACCAGGTGGTGCTGCGCGCGAGCGACTCGCTGTCGGGCGCCCTGCCCCGCGTGATCGGCCGCGTGCGCGCCATGCTGGACCTGGACGCCGACCCGGCCGCCATCGGCAGCGTGCTGCACGCGCGCTTTCCCGAAGGTGACGGCTTGCGCGTGCCCGGCGCATTGAGCGGCTATGAGCTGGCCGTGCGGGCCGTGTTGGGCCAGCAGATCACGGTGGCAGCGGCGCGCACACTGGCGCAGCGCATGGTCGACCGCTTCGGCGAGGCCATCGAAACGCCTCTGCCCGAGCTGCGCAGGCTGTTTCCGCAGCCGGCCGTGCTGGCCCAGGCCAGCGGCGACGCGCTGGGCCAGCTGGGCATCGTCAAGCAGCGCCAGGCCGCCATCGTCGCCATCGCCCGGGCGGTGGACCAGGGCCATCTGCAATTGCACAGCGGCACCGACGTGCAGGCCACGATGGCGGCGCTGCGCGAACTGCCCGGCATCGGCGACTGGACGGCGCAGTACATCGCCATGCGGGCGCTGCGCTGGCCCGACGCCTTTCCGGCCGGCGACGTCGCCCTGCAAAAGGCGCTGGGCGTGCAGCAAAGCAGGCAGCCGGCGCGCGAGGCACTGGCAGCTTCTCTGGCCTGGGCGCCCTGGCGCAGCTACGCCGTCGTGCGGGCCTGGGCCGAGCTGCCTGCGGGGCCCTCGAAAGCTCCTAAATCAGTAGCAAACTCCGCCCATTCGGCGGGGCCTGGAGGATGATTGACCATGAAATTCGACACTTCCATCGTGCAAGCCCGCTATGCCGGGCGCATGGGTCCCATGATCGTCGCCGCGACCGCCCGCGGCCTGGCCGGCGTCTGGTTCGAGGGCCAGCGGCATCTGCCCGATACGTCAGGCTGGCCGCTGCAGCCGGAGCACCCGCTGCTGCGCCAGGCCATCGCCCAGCTCGATGACTACTTCGCCGGCCGGCGCAGCAGCTTCGAGTTGCCGCTGGACCTGCAAGGCGGCACGGCCTTCCAGCGCAGCGTCTGGCAGGCCTTGCTGGCCATCCCCGCCGGCGACACGACCAGCTATGGCGCGCTGGGCCAGCGCATCGGCAAGCCGGCCGCGGTGCGGGCCGTCGGCGCGGCCGTGGGCCGCAACCCGGTCAGCATCGTCGTGCCCTGCCACCGGGTGCTGGGCGCGGATGGCTCGCTCACCGGCTATGCCGGCGGACTGGAGCGCAAGAGCGCCCTGTTGCAGCTGGAAGGCGCATTGATCTGATTGCGGCATCAAAGACCGCCACAAATTGCATGGATGGGCCGGCCGCCGGCCCGGTTTCAGCCCGCACACTCCTGCCATGAGCCCTGCCATCGCCATCGAATTCCTGCTGCTGTCCGCCCTCTGGGGCGCCTCCTTTCTTTTCATGCGGATCGCGGTCATTGAATTCGGCGCCCTGCCGACGGCGGCCCTGCGGGTGGCGGTGGCGGCGCTGGTCCTGTTCCCGCTGCTGTGGCTGCGCGGCCTGCTACCGCAGCTGCGCCAGCACTGGAAAAAAATCTTCGTGGTGGGCGCGCTCAACTCGGGCATTCCGTTCGCGCTGTTCTGCTTCGCCTTGCTGTCCATCAGCACCGGCCTGTCGGCCATCCTCAACGCCACGGTGCCGCTGTTCGGGGCCCTGGTGGCCTGGTTCTGGCTGCGCGACCGGCCCACGCCCTCGCGCATCCTGGGCCTGGCCGTGGGCTTTGCCGGCGTCGCCCTGCTGGCCTGGGACAAGGCCAGCTTCAAGCCCGATGCTTCGGGCATCGCGCCGGCCTGGGCCGTGCTGGCCTGCCTGGCGGCCTGCCTGTGCTACGGCATCGCCGCCAGCTTCACCAAGCGCCACCTGGGCGGCCTGCCGCCGCTGGTCACGGCTGGGGGCAGCCAGATCGGCGCCACCGTGGTGCTGGCCCTGCCGGCCCTGTGGCTGCGGCCCACGGCGATGCCGGGCCTGAAGGCCTGGATGGCAGTGCTTGCGGTGGGAATCGTGTGCACCGGCGTGGCTTACGTCATCTATTTCCGCCTGATCGAAGCCGTGGGGCCGGCGCGCGCTCTGGCGGTGACCTTCGTGGTGCCGGTGTTTGCCGTGCTGTACGGTGCGCTGTTCCTGGGCGAGGCTGTGACAGGCTGGATGCTGCTGTGCGCCGCTGTCATCGTGGCGGGAACGGCGCTGTCCACAGGCCTGCTGACGCTGCCGGGCAGGCACCGCGTCAGGAGCGCCTGAAGGCCGCTAGAACCGGGGCAGGTCGTCGAGCTGGCGGCCCGGCGCTTCCTCGGCCAGGGCCAGGGTCTCGGTGCCCTCGTCGGGCACGCCGACCTTGACCTCGGGGCCGGCTTCCAGGCCGCCGCTGTCGTCGGGAAACAGGGTGATGATGGTGTCGCCCTCGACCAGACGGTCGACCACTTCGGTCAGGCGGGTGGGCGTGGGCAGCGAATCCCATCGCGCCCGCGCGTTGTCGATCAGGCCCATCATGGCCTCGATGACTTCCGGCCCGGCGTAACGCAGGGCGGTGATCCCATAGATGGCTTTGGTTTCCATGTGCGCCATTGTGGTGGGCCCCCTGCCGCGCCGGGACAGGCAATCGCCCCAATGTCCGTCGGAGAGTGCCTACGGAAGCTAAACTGGGTTTCGCCTTTGCCGCCGCCATGACAGCCCCCCAGCCCCCCGTTGCCGCCGCCCTGGGCAAGCCGCACGCCCGGCGCCTGCGCGAGATCTACCGCTCGGCCGGCTGGCCCTCGCAGGACCCGCTGGAGATCGAGTTGCTGGCCGCCGGTCTGCTCGAGCGCGTGCGCTCGCCCCTGGGCCACGAATCCCTGCGTGTGACCGAGGCCGGCCTGCAGCTGCTGGCCGCCACACTGGCGCGCAACCGCGCCGCCCTGTCCGCTCACGAGGCCCTGGTGGAGCAGGTGGCGCTGGAGATGTGCCGCGCCGGCCGCCTTGCCTGGCGTGGCCTGGCGCTGCGTGCCCAGGTGCCCACGGGCGATGCGGACAAGCCCTTGCAGTGGTGCATGGCCAAGCCGGATGTCTTTTCCATTCGCAACACCACGGTGGCCGACTATGTCGAACCCATCGTCCATGAGATCAAGGTGCGGCGCGCCGACCTGCTGGGCGACCTGCGCCAGGGCGCCAAGCGCGCAGCCTACCTAAACCTGGGCGAATGCTGGTACGTGCTGGGCTGCGATGCCCGCGGCCGCTGCATTGGGGCGCCGGACGAAGTGCCGGCCGAATGCGGGGTGATGGTGCTCGAGCAGGGCCGGCTGGCCGTCGCCCGGCCCGCCCCACGCCACAGCCGAGCCAGCCTGCCCTTTGGCGTCTGGATGGCGCTGGCCAAGGCCACGCCCGTCACCGGCCTGGACGAAGACGGCCAGGGCCTGCTGGGCGAGGCCCACTGACAAGCGCGTACCAAGAAGCGCCGGGATGGTCGGACTTGCCCGGCGGCGGCTGTGGCACGCTGCCTTTTTCCGGGTCGGTCGGCGCGTGCCGCGGCTCGGGGTTGGCCGGCTTGGGCGGGTCGCCCGGCGGCAGCGGCGCCGGCGCTGCCGGCTCGTTGGCCATGCTCATGTCCTCACAGCTTGGGCGAAGTGACGCCCGGATCCTCCGGCAAAGCCGGTGGCAGGGCCGGGCCGAATTCAGGCTCCACCGGGAGGCGGGTCGGATTGGGCGCCTCGGGCTCGGGGCCAGGCGGCAGCGGTTCGGGTTCAACGGGATGGGTGGCCATGGCTGGAACGGGCTCTTCGGGCGCATTGTGCGGCGGCGAAAAGCCATCGTCCAGTTGCACGGGCGGCGGCACGCTGGCGTGCAGGCTGGGGTCGGTCTCGTAGGCAATCATGGCGTGTCCTTTGCGCCATGGTGGGCCGGCGTTGCGGCGCCGCCCATCAGTGGGGACGCCTGGCGCGTGTCGGCTGATGCCGACGCCGCCTCAGGCGGCGTCGCGCTCGGCCAACCGCACGGCCTCGCGCCGCAGCACGGTGCTGGGCTCGTGGGTGAATGGTAGGAGCGGCAAGCCGATCAGGGATTGCAGATGCGCATGGGCCTTGTCCATGTCGTGGCCCACCATGGCCAGGGCGAGTTCGTGGTCCGGCTCCTTGCGCGCGATCTCCAGGTAGGCGGCGCGTAAGCGCTGGTAGTCCGCTTCAGCGCGTGCCACCTGGTCCTGTGCAGCGAGGAGCTTGGCATATTCGGCACGGCTGTAACGCATCAGTGGACTCGGTCAGTGCTCATGCATGGCATCGTAGGCAGGCTGACGGGCGCGCGACGTAGGACGGATGCAACAACGGTTGCAGGGTATGTCCGCAGAGCGGATACGCCCTGCTTTCGATGGCGGTGCCCGCGTCCGCCCCGCGCAAGATCACATCCACTTCAACTGATCTCGCGAGAACACCGACATGCACAGGGCGATCGACATCGTCGTCAACCTCTTCACCCCGCAAGAGGTAGCCGCCGGCCAGACCGGCTTCGACGCCAGCTTCACCACCCAGGTCCGGATGCCCGAGCACATGAAGACGGGCGTCTCCATCGACGACTACCTTCGCAAGATGGATGCGGCCGGCATCGAGCGCTCGCTGCTGATCGCCGTGCGCGCCGGCGACCAGCGCATGAAGGGCTCTTTCGAGATCCCGTATGAGCAGGTGGCGCAGTGGTGCCGCAAGCACCCCGACCGCTTCTCCGGCCTGGCCGGCGTCGACCCCTACCGCGGCATGCAGGGCCTGCGTGACCTGGAGCACGCGGTCAGGGAGCTGGGCTTCGTCGGCGCCCACGTCTATCCGCACTGGTTCCGGCTGGCACCCAACGAGGCGCTGTACTACCCCTACTACGCCAAGTGCTGCGAGCTGGACGTGCCCATCATGATGCAGGTCGGCCAGAACCTGATCTACCAGAAGGACGTGCGCCTGCCCAGCGTGGCCCGACCCATCCTGCTGGACCAGATCGCGATCGACTTCCCCGAGCTCAAGCTGCTGGGCATTCACATCGGCGTGCCATGGACCGACGAGATGATCGCCATGGCCTGGAAGCACGAGAACGTCTACATCGGCATCGACGCCTATGCGCCCAAGTACCTGCCGCAGGCGCTCAAGCACTACATGAACAGCTACGGCTCGCACAAGGTGATGTTCGGCACCGACTGGCCCGTGATCGATCCCGAGCGCGCCGTGGCCGAGATGGTGGCCCACGACTTCCGCCCCGAGGCCATGCGCCAGATCATGCGCGACACGGCCATCAAGGTGTTCAAGCTGTGAGCGCCCCGGTCTACACCCGCGAAGCGCCGGGCGCCCTGCCCCCGGGCTTTCACAACCTCACGGTGGCCAGCGGCATCCGCAGCGCCGCCCGCCGCGAACCCGGCAAGACCGCCGTGATCTGCGGCGCCCAAAGCCGCAGCTATACCCAGCTGGTCGAACACATCGACCGCGTGGCCAACGGCGTTCTCGCGCTGGGCCTGCAGGCCGGCCAGAACGCGGCGATCGTCGCGCCCAACTGCATCGAGTACATCGAAGTGGTCGCCGGCGTCTCCGAGATCGGCGCGGCCACCGCCACGCCCAACCCGCGGCTGACGCCGCGCGAGCTGGCCGACATCTGCAACGACGCGCAGGCGCAGATCCTGTTCGTACACCCCGACTGCCTGGCCAGCATCGACCGCTCGCTGTACACCACGCTGCGCCACGTCGTCGTGCTGGGCGACGCCTACGCCCAATGGCTGGCCACGGCATCGCCCGACTTCACGCCGGGCTTCCTGCCCGAGTGGACGACCTTCGCCATCCCCTACACCTCGGGCACCACCGGCAAGCCCAAGGGCGTGATGCTCTCGCACCGCTCGCGCACCCTGTGCTTCCTGAGCTATGCCGGCGAGTACGGCATCTACGCGCCCGAGGACCATTTCCTGGCCTTCGCCCCCATGTGCCACGGCGCCGGCCTGGCCTATGCGATGACCTCGGTGTTCACCGGCGGCTGCGTCGAAATCCTGGCAAAGTTCGACGCCGAGACCGTGCTGCGCGCCGTGCACTCGGGCCGCGTCACCGGCATGTTCACCGTGCCCACGCACTACCACGCAATGTTCAGCCTGCCTGCCGCCGTGCTGGACGAACTGCGCGGCCACAAGCTGCGCGGCATCGTCTGCAATGCCGCGCCGCTGCCGCAAGGCCTGAAGGAACTGGTGGTCGGCTACTTCGGCGACGGCCTGCTGCATGAAACCTACGGCTCCACCGAGGCCGGCGTGGTCAGCAACCTGCGGCCCAAGGACCAGCTGCGCAAGGTCAACTGCGTCGGCCAGCCCTTCGGCAACAACCTGATCCGCCTGCTGGACGAGGCCGGCCGCGAAGTCGGCGCCAACGAGGTCGGCGAGCTGTTCAGCCTGTCGACCACCCTGTTCAACGGCTACTGGCAAAAGCCCGAGGCCACGGCCGAGGCCTTCCGCGACGGCTGGGTCAGCGTGGGCGACATGGCGCGGCGCGACGACGAGGGCTTCCTCTACATCGTCGACCGCAAGAAGGACATGGTCATCACCGGCGGCATCAACGTCTATCCGCGCGAGGTCGAGGCCGTGATCGACCAGCACGACAGCGTGCTGGAGTCCGCCGTCATCGGCGCGCCGGATCCGCAGTGGGGCGAGAAGCTGGTGGCCTGCGTGGTCGTCCAGCCCGGCGCCGCGCTGGACGCCGCCGCGCTCACCGCACTGTGCCGCAACGAACTGGCGGCCTACAAGCAACCCAAGCAGTTCCTCCTGATCGAGGCGCTGCCCCGCAACGCCAGCGGCAAGGTGCTCAAGACCTCGCTGCGGACCTGGTACGCGCAACACGCTGCGGCGCACTGAGCGCCCGACTCCTCCACACCCTTTATCCACACCTCTCCAGGAACTCATCATGGCTTATCGCTTGGGCGTAGACGTGGGCGGCACCTTCACCGACCTGCTGCTTTTCGATGACGCGAACGGGCGCTTCTGGCGCAACAAGACACCCTCGACCCCGCACGACCAGTCCGAAGGCGTGCTGGCCGGCGTGCAGGCGATCTGCGCGCAGGCCACCATCGAGCCGGCGGCGATCGACCTGTTCCTGCACGGCACCACGGTGGCCACCAATGCCGTGCTCGAAGGCAAGGGAGCGCGCGTCGGCCTGGTGGTGACCGAGGGCTACCGGCAGATGATGCAGATCGCCCGCTCGCTGGTGCCCGGCGGCCTGGCCGGCTGGATCATCTGGCCCAAGCCCGAACCCATGGCCAGGCTGGAAGACACGGTGCAGGTCAAGGGCCGACTGGACGCCAGCGGCGCCGAAGTGCGGCCGCTCGACGATGCGGACATCCGCGCCCAGCTGACCGTGCTCAAGGGCCAGGGCATCGAGGCGCTCACGATCTCGCTGATCAACGCCTACGTGGACGGCCGGCACGAGCGCCGTGTCGCCGAGATCGCTGCCGAAGTGCTGCCCGGCGTGCCGGTGTCGCTGTCGCACGTGGTTCTGCCCGAGATGCAGGAGTACGAGCGCACCCTGACCACGGTGGCCAATGCCGCCGTGCGCCCCGTGGTGGGCCGCTACGTGCGCAACCTGCGCACCAAGCTGCGCGACCTGGGCATGAAGGGCCGCATCTCGCTGCTGCGCTCGGACGGCGGCCTGATGTCGTCCGAGGCGGCCGAAGCCCAGCCCGTGTCGCTGCTGATGTCGGGTCCGGCCGGCGGCGTGACAGGCGCGCTCTGGGTGGCGCGCAACGCTGGCCTGAAAAACATCCTGACGCTGGACGTGGGCGGAACCTCCACCGACGTGGCGCTGATCGAGAACAGCGAGCCGCGCCTGGTGCGCACCACCGACGTCGGCCACCTGACGGTGCGCGTCTCGGCGCTGGACGTGAAGACGGTGGGCGCCGGCGGCGGCTCCATCGCCAAGATCCCGGAACTGACCAAGGCGCTGCGCGTCGGCCCCGAGTCGGCCGGCGCCGTTCCCGGCCCGGCCTGCTATGGCCGCGGCGGCACCCAGGCCACGGTGACCGACGCCAACGTGGTGCTGGGCTACCTGCCCGAGAACCTGCTGGGCGGCAGCTTCAAGCTGGACCGGGAAGCTGCCCGCGCCGCCGTGCAGCGCACGGCCGACGCCCTCGGCGTCGACCTGTACGAGGCCGCCCGCGGCATCATCGACATCGTCAACGAAAACATGTTTGGCGCGCTGCGCATGATCTCGGTGCAGCAAGGCTACGACCCGCGCGACTTCGCGCTCATGGGCTTCGGCGGCGCCGGCCCGCTGCATGTGAACGCCGTGGCCAAGCTGATGGGTTCCTGGCCGGCTGTGTCGCCCGTGTCTCCGGGCGTGCTGTGCGCGCTGGGCGACGCCACCACGCGCACGCGCAGCGAGACCGCGCGTTCGTTCTCGCGGGTCATCTCACGCAGCACCGAAGCCGAGGTGTTGGAGGTACTCAAGCTGATGCGCGACCAGGTGCGCGACAGCCTGGTAGCCGACGGCGAGGATGCCGCCACGCTGGAGCTGCGCTTCGAGGCCGACCTGCGCTACGCCGGCCAGGCCTTCGAGGTGCCGGTGCCGGTGACGCTGGCTGAGTTCGAGCAGCCCGGCGGCCTGGCGGCCCTGGCCGAGACCTTCCACGCAGCCCACAAGCGGCTGTTCACCTTCAGCATGGACACCGACACCGAGCTGGTCAACCTGCGGGCCATCGCGCTGGGCAAGGCGCCCGAGCTGCCCGCGCTGGCACTGCCGCAGGGCGATGGCAACCCCGCCGCTGCCAGGCTGCGCGACCACCAGATGTGGGTGGACGGCAGCTTCCGCCCGGCCGTGATCTACGACCGCGCCAAACTGCGCGCCGGCGACCGCATCCCCGGCCCGGCCGTGGTCTGCGAAATGGACTCGACCACCGTGATCCTGGCGGACGCGGCCGGCACCGTGGACGCCCACGGCAACATCCTGATCAACCCCGTCTGAAGGAGCACCCCATGCCCGCACGCATCATCGAAACCCAGACGGCGCCGCTGGCGGCCGCCACGGTCGACCCGATCACGTTGGACATCCTGGAGAACGCACTGCGCAACGCGCGCGTCGAGATGGACGCCACGCTGTTTCGCACCGCGCTGTCGCCCGGCATCCGCGAACAGGGCGACGCCTTTCCGCTGATCGCCGACCGCAAGGGCCGCATGGTGGTGGGCCAGTTCGGCTCCTTCATCGACGGCTTCCTCCGCAACTACGACGGCGACATCGAGGAAGGCGACGTCATCCTGCTCAACGACCCCTACTCCTGCGAGGGCGCCGTCAGCCACATCAACGACCAGCTGGTCATCGTGCCGGTGTTCCGCAAGGGCCGGCTGATGGCCTGGGCCGCGATGTTCGGCCACATGACCGACGTCGGCGGCAAGGTGCCGGGCTCGCTGCCCACCGACGCCAGCACCATCTTCGAGGAGGGCTTTCGCCTGCCTCCGGTCAAGCTATACCGCAAGGGCGCGCTGCAGGCCGACATCCTGAAGATCGCCGCCCACCAGTCGCGCATGCCCGAGTGGTACAAGGCCGACCTGCATGCCCTGGTCGCGTCCTGTCGCGTGGCCGCGCGCCGGGTCGAGGAGATGTGCCAGCGTTTCGGCGACGAGGTGTTCGACGCCGCGGTGGGCGAGCTGCTGGCGCGCAACCACCGCGCCATGAAGCACCTGATCGGCACCCAGATCGGCGAGGCCAAGGTGTCGTTCGAGGACTACCTGTGCGACGACGGCCGCGGCGCCGGCCCGTTCAAGATCAAGTGCACGATGTGGCGCGAAGGCGAGAGGGTGATCCTGGACTTCGAGGGAACCGACCCGCAGTCCAGCTCATCGATCAACTTCTATATGAACGAGAACATGTTCAAGATGTTCTTCGGCATCTACATGATCATGGTGTTCGACCCGCAGGTGCTGTTCAACGACGGCTTCTACGACCTGGTCGACGTGCGCATCCCCGAAGGCTCGCTGCTCAAGCCGAAGTTTCCCGCCGCGCTGTCGTGCCGCACCCACGCGCTGGGCCGCATCTTCGACGTGCTGGGCGCGCTGCTGGGCCAGAAGACGCCCGACTTCCTGTGCGCCGCCGGCTTCTCGTCGTCGCCGCACCTGATGTTCTCGGGCAATACCAAGCAGGGCGACTGGTTCCAGCTGTTCCAGATCGGCTTCGGCGGCATTCCCGGCCGTCCCTTCGGCGACGGTCCGGACGGCCATTCTCTGTGGCCAGGCTTCACCAACGTGCCCAACGAGTTCCTGGAGCGCTACTTCCCGATGCGCATCGAGCGCTACGAGACCGTGCCGGACTCGGGCGGCGCCGGCAAATTCCGTGGCGGCAACGGCATTCTCATGAGCTACCGCTTCCTGGAGAACGGCAAGATCTCCATCCACGACGACCGCTGGTTCGTGCCGCCCTGGGGCGTCAACGGCGGCGCACCGGCCGCCCGTTCGCACAAGCTGCTCGAGCGCGCAGACGGCAGCCGCACGCCGTTGCCGGCCAAGTGCGACAACATCGACGTGGCGCCGGGCGACCTGCTGCACTTCGTGACCTGGGGCGCGGGCGGCTGGGGCGACCCGCTGGAACGCGATGCGGCCCTGGTGGCGCTGGAAGTGCGCCGCGGCCTGGTCAGCACTGAAGGCGCGAAGGCCTACGGCGTCGTGCTGGATGGCACCGGTGAAGTGGACGCGACCGCCACCACGGCACAACGCGAAGCGCTGCGCAGCAGCCGGCCGGCATTGACCGTGTTCAACCGCGGCCCCGACCTGGCTGCGCTGCGCGAAAGCTGCCTGGCCGACACCGGCCTGCCCGCCCCCACGCCCCCGGTGTGGCCGGGCCACGTTGCGGTCTGAGCGGACGCGCCCGGCGATGGAATTCACCAGCCTGCGCTATGCGAAAGCCGGCCGTGTCGGCGTGATGGTCTTCGACACGCCGGCTGCGCTGAACGCGATCACCGAATTGCGCCTGCGCGAGATGGAGCTGTTACTCACCGAAATCGAAGCGGACGAGGACCTGGGCGCGCTGGTCATCACCGGCGGCGAAGGCAAGGCCTTCTGCGTCGGCCTGGACCTGGACCTGCTGGACCGGGCGTTCGACGACATCATCTATTTCGAGACCGTGGTGCGCCGGGTGAACATGCTCATCACGCGGCTGGAGGCGCTGCCCATCCCCACCATCGCCGCCGTGAACGGCATCACGCGGGCCGGCGGCTTCGAGCTGACCATGGGCTGCGACTTCGTGCTGATCGCCGACGAGGCCCGCTACGGCGATGTGCACACCGACTCCGGCGTGCTGCCGGCCGCGGCCTCGCTGCGGCTCAAGCGCCGCATCGGCGAGCAGCGCGCCAAGGAGATGATCTGGACCGCCCGCTGGTATGACGGCCCCGAGGCCGTGGCTGCCGGCCTGGCCCTACGCAGCGTGCCGCGCGCCGAATTGCAGACCACCGCCCTGGCCTTCGCCGCCAGCCTCACGGACAAGCCGCGCGCCGTCATTGCAGCGAACAAGCGGGTCTTCCAGCAAGGCGTGGACGCCGGCCTGGCCGAGGGCGCCGAAATCGAGCTGCGCAACTTTGTCGCCTACATGGGCAGCGAGCCCTACGGCCGCGAGGCCTACCTGGCCTTTCGCGAGGGGCGCCAACCGGCGTGGAAGACGTGAACCTGCGCCAACTGTTCGCACAGCGGATAGACCTGCAACCCGTGTGCGGCGCCCGCCGGCCGGCTCCTTAACATCCTGTCACCCTCACCGGAGAACTTCCCATGAACCTGATCCCGAAGAGAACATTCGCCAAGTCCTGCGTGGCGGCCGCCCTGCTTGCCGCATCGACCTGGCCGCTGCACGCGCTGGCGCAAAACGAGATCGTCGTCGGCGCCGTCGTGCCCATCACCGGTCCGCTCGCCTCGATCGGCCTGCCCGGCTACAACGCCCTGAAACTGGCGCAGGACGACATCAATGCGGCCGGCGGCATCAACGGGAAGAAGCTGAGGATTGCCTTCGAGGACACCACCGCGAGCAACAGCGGCGCCGTCAATGCCTACGTGAAGCTGGTCAAACAGTACAACCCGCCCTTCATCTTCACCTCCAGCCTGTCGACCCAGGTGCTGGCGACCGAGCCGGAGATCGCCAAGGCCAAGATTCCGACCATGACCGCCGGTGGCGCCATGGCCATCGAGGCGCGCAAGAACCCCTACATCTTCCGCACCCGTCCGGCCGACGTCCTGGGCGCCGGCGCGCTGGCCTGGGGCATCACCGAGTCGCTCAAGAAGAGCAAGCCCGGCATCCTGTACACGCAGGACGAATACGGCACCGGCGCCGCCAATGCGCTGGAGGAGCTGCTGAAGAAGGCCGGCGTGACCGTGGTCGCCAAGGAAGCCTTCAACCCGCGCGACAACGATTTCTCGGCCCAACTGCTGAGCGCCAAGAACAAGGGCGCCGACGTGCTGGTCACCTTCAACTACAACCGCGACGGCGCCTTGCTGCTCAAGCAGCGCAAGAGCCTGGGCATCGACCTGCCGCTGGTCTCCGGCACGGGCATGGCCTCGCCCGGCACGCTGGACCTGGTGGAAGCAGATGACGTGACGAAGATGCTGGTGGCTGCCGACACCGTGCTGGGCGAGGACGTCAGCCCGGCCAGCGTGGAGTTCGTGCGCCGCTACGTCATCACCTACAAGATGCGCCCGGACTCCTTCGGTGCCTCGTACTACGATGGCGCCATGATGCTGGCCGAGGGCCTGCGCAAGGTCGGTCCTGATCCCGAGAAACTGCGCGCCTACCTGGCCGGCGTGAAGAACTTCAAGGGCGTCGCCCGTACCTACACCACCGACGCCGCCACCGGTAACATGGCCCACAGCGTGAACATGGCAGTGTTCAGGGCTGGCAGCAAGGAGCTCAAGAGCATCGCGGTCTACCCCAAGTAAAGATCCGGCAGCTCCCAAGTCCCGCACAAAGCAGCGCTCCATGTCGCAATTCATCCAACTTGTCATCAATGCCATCGCCCTGGGCTGCATCTATGCCGTCGTGGCGCTGGCCTTCGAGATTGCCTACGAATCCACTGGCGTGGTGAATTTCGCGACCGGCCAGCTCGTGACCATCGGCGCCCTGCTGGGGGCCAGTTCGCTGGTCCTGACCGGCACCAACTTCGCCGGCGCCTATGTGCTGGTGATGCTGGGCATGGCCGTGGTCGGTCTGCTGTTCTTCGTCGGGGTGTTCATGCCGCTGCGCCGTCAGCCGGCCGTGACCATCATCGTCGGCACCGTGGCCGTCGGCATCGCAGTGCAGAACGTGGCGCAGCTGGTTTGGGGCTCCATGCCTGTCAGCACCAAGTCGCCCGTTGGATCGCAGACTCTTGCTCTGGGCGGCGTGATGGTCTCCGTGCACACGCTGTACGTGATCGGCGTGGCGGCGCTGCTCATCCTCGGCGTCTACCTCCTCTTGTACCGCAGCGCGCTGGGCAGCCAGTTCCGCGCGCTCGCGCAGGATCCCGAGGCCGCGCGGCTGATGGGCATCCGGGTCAACCGCCTGTACGCCCTGACCTGGATCCTGGTGTGCGCGCTGGCCGGCATGGCCGGACTGCTGCTGGGACCGATGTGGTTCATCGAGGCATCGATCGGCGAAGGCGTGGGCCTGAAGGCCTTCGCCGCAGCCATCATCGGCGGCTTCGGCAGCATTCCCGGCGCCATCATCGGCGGCATTCTGGTGGGGCTGACCGAGACCCTGGGCGCCGCTTACATCTCGTCGGCTTACAAGGAGGCCATCGTCTTCGCGCTGATGTTCGTGTTCCTGCTGGTGCGGCCCCAGGGGCTGTTCGGCGAGCGCATCTCTGACCGGGCCTGAACCGCGATGAAGCTGAAACAATGCATCCTGGGGTCGATGGCGCTGGCCGGCTTTGCCGCCGCCCCGTTCCTGATCTCCGACTACAACCTGCGCATCCTGGTGCTGGCGCTGCAGACCGCCATCGCCGTGGTCGGCCTGTCACTGGCCTTCGGCTGGGCCGGGCTGATCCAGCTGGGCCAGGCGGCCTTCATCGGCCTGGGCGCCTACGGCTCGGCCATCGCGTCCATGCAGCTGGGCCTGAGCTTCTGGCTGGCCATGCCGCTGGCCATGGCGCTGTCGGGTCTGGTGGCGCTGCTGATCGCCGTGCCCATGCTGCGGCTGCGCGGCCACTATCTGGCGCTGGCAACCGTGGGCTTCAACGTCACGCTGGAGATCATCGCCAAGAACTGGAAGCAGATGACCGGCGGCTACGACGGCATCAGCGCCATCCCCGGCGTCAGCCTGTTCGGCCACGAGATCCAGACCGACACGGGCTACTACTTCCTGTCGCTGGGCTTCCTGGCTGTGGTGGTGGCCTTCGCTGCGCTGCTGCGGCAATCGCGCTTCGGCCGCGCCATGATCGCCGTGCGCGACGACGAAATCGCCTCCGGCACCTCCAGCGTTCCGGTGGTGCGCACCAAGGTCGCGGCCTTCGTGATTTCCAGCGTGCTGGCCGGTCTGTCGGGCGCGCTGTATGCGCACTATGCCCACTTCATCGCGCCGGCGGATTTCGACATGTGGCGCTCCATCTCCATCCTGGTGATGGTGATCGTCGGCGGCGAGATGTCTATCATCGGCGCGGTGTTCGGGGCCATCGTCCTGGGCTTCGCGCCGGAGTGGCTGCGCTTTGTCGGCGACGCCTACCTGGCGGTGTTCGGCGTGGCGGTGCTGCTGGTGCTGATCTTCATGCCCCAGGGCATCGCCGGCCTGCTGCGCAAGTGGACCCGCCACACCAGCGACGACAAGGCGGCCGCCCATGGCTGAAGCAATCCTCACCGTGCGCGGCCTGTCGCGCCATTTCGGCGGCCTGCAGGCCGTCAACGGCGTCAACCTCGAAGTGCCGCGCGGCAAGCTGCTGGCGCTGATCGGGCCCAACGGCGCCGGCAAGAGCACCACCGTCAACCTGCTGGCCGGCGTGCTCGAGCCCACGGCGGGCAGCATCGCGCTGGACGGCCGCGACCTGACCGGCCTGCCCGCCCACCGGGTGGCCGGCGCCGGCCTGGTGCGCACCTTCCAGAACGGACGCCTGTTCAAGCGGCTGTCGGTGCTGGAGAACGTGCTGGTCGGCGCCCATGCGCGCCACACCACGGGCTTCTGGTCGGCCGTGCTGCGACTGCCGGCGTTCCGTGCCGAGGAACGCGCCACGCGCGAGCTCGCGCTGGAACTGCTGGATGGCCTGGGGCTGGCCGGCGACGCCGGCCGCGAGGTGGGCGAACTGCCCTATGGCAAGCAACGCAAGATCGAGATCGCCCGCGCGCTGATCCTCAAGCCCCAGGTGCTGATGCTCGATGAGCCAGCCGCGGGCCTGAACTCGGGCGAGGTGGAAGAGCTGATCGCCTACGTGTCGGCATTGCGCGCCAAGGGCCTGAGCATCCTGCTGATCGAACACAACATGGGCCTGGTGATGCGCCTGGCCGACCGCATCGCGGTGCTGAACTTCGGCCAGCTGATCGCCGACGGCGAGCCAGCACAGGTGCGCAACACCGAAGCGGTGATCGAGGCCTATCTGGGCCGCAAGAAAGGTTCCCATGCTGCGCGTTGACAAACTGTCCGTGCACTACGGTGCGGTGCGGGCGCTCAATGCGGTGAGCATCGAGATCGCCCAGGGCGAATGCGTGGCGCTGCTGGGCGCCAATGGCGCCGGCAAAACCACCCTGCTGCGCGCCATCTCGGGCCTGGAAAAACCGCGCCAGGGCAGCATTTCGCTGGCCGGGCGGGATCTGGCCGGCATCGCGCCCGAGCAGCGCGTGCGCATGGGTATCGCCCACGCGCCCGAGCGCCGCCGCATCTTCCCCGGCCTGAGCGTGCTGGAAAACCTCGAGGTCGCTACCGCCGCCTGGCGCGGCCTGAAGGGGTCGATCGAGGACGATTTGGCCCGGGTGTTCGCGCTGTTTCCGCGGCTCAAGGAGCGGCGCAGCCAGCTGGGCTGGTCGCTGTCGGGCGGCGAGCAGCAGATGCTGGCGATCGGCCGCGCGCTGATGTCACGGCCCAAGCTGCTGCTGCTGGACGAGCCCTCGCTGGGCCTGGCGCCGCTGCTGTCCGAAGAGGTCTACGCGCAGCTGGCCACCATCAACAGCATGAACCTGACCATGCTGGTGGTGGAGCAGAACACGGCGATGGCGCTGTCGGTGGCCAAGCGCGCCTACGTGATCGAGCATGGCGACGTGGTGCTGCACGGCGCGGCCGCCGAGCTGATGGAGCACCCGCGCATCCGCGAGGCCTACCTCGGCGCGTGACGGCTTGGCCCCGGGCCGGGGCTGGGGCGTTAGCGCAGGCTTTCCAGCGTCTCGCTGATGGCGCGGCCGCGCACCAGCAGGTCGTCGGCGTAACGCGCCACGGCGTCCTTCATGGGCATCGCCGACGAGAAATAGGTCAGCGACAGCACGCCCGCCACCTGGCCCCCATCCAGGATGGGAACGGCGATCGACGAGGCCTTGCCGGGGTTCATGCTGTTTTCGGTGCGGTCGTGGGTGGCGTAGCCGTCGCTGCGGATGCGCTGCGTCAGCGTGCCGGAGCGGAACATCTCCAGGGCCACCGACGTGCGGTGGTCCACGCTCATCCCGTGCAACAGGCACTCGCGCACATCGTCGTCGACGAAGGACAGGTGCGCGTGGCCGGCCGCGCATTCCAGCATCGGGAAGGTGTAGCCCGGGTAATAATTGTTGAAAGCCCGCGAGGTCATGCCGTAAGTGGAGTCGCGCAGCATCATGCTGGCGCCCACACCGCAGGCAATGGAGGTGGGCCAGTCATACGCCTGGGTCAGCCCCACAAGGTGCGGGCGCGCGGCCTGCAGCAGGTGGGCCACTTCGTGCGTGCCGACCGCCAGCGTCTGCACCAGGCTGGTGGCCCGGTAGAGCTTGCGCACCGGCTCGCACTCGAGCATGCCCTCGTGCATGAGCGTCTGCACGATGCGCACGGTGGTGGGGTACGGCAGCGCGATCGCACGCGCGATCTCCATCAGCGAGGCCGGGCCATTGCGGTTGATGAACTGCAGCAGCGCCAGGCAGCGGCTGATTGCGCGGATGGGAACACCTTTTTCCAAACTTCAAGACTCCTGCTATGCGGGCGCAGTCTACTGAGCAGCCTTCGTGCCCAGAACCAGGAAAACCCCGGCGCGAGCCCGCATTTTCGGATATATCCGCACAGCGGATACGACAGGCGCAGGGCCGGCCAGGAGCGCCGCCACCGCAAGCGGCTGCGAATGCATTTGTTGGACGCAGAAAAGCAAAAAGCCCCGGCTGGCGGGGCTTTCTGGGGATCAAGCCGGTCCGTATTGGACCTCTTGAAAACGATACTTGGCGGAGTGGACGGGACTCGAACCCGCGACCCCCGGCGTGACAGGCCGGTATTCTAACCAACTGAACTACCACTCCTGGTAGACAACGTCCGCTCTTGCGAGCCAAGTGTTGCCGGCTTGAGCCGAGATCATCTTGCGATGAATCCTGGCGACCCTACGGGGATTCGAACCCCGGTAGCCACCGTGAAAGGGTGGTGTCCTAGGCCTCTAGACGATAGGGTCAAAACCTTGGAACTGTTTCGGTGGTGGAGGTAAACGGGATCGAACCGATGACCTCTTGCATGCCATGCAAGCGCTCTCCCAGCTGAGCTATACCCCCTCTTAATTGCCGTTTTCGCCTTGCGGAGAACTCGTCAATTACCGAGCCTCGAATTATACCCAGAAAAATCAGGCCTTCGCCAAACGCTCGATCACAACTTCTCGCGGCGTCAATTCCAACACCGCATCCAGCGACGGCGTCTGGGCCGTTCCCAGCACCAGCACGCGCACTGGCATGGCCAGTTGCGGCATCTTCAGGCCGGTGGCGCGCAGGGTTTCCTTGATGGCCTCGCTGATGGCGGCCTTCTCCCAGGGGCAGGCCTGCAGCATCGTCGCCAGCATGGCCACGGCGGGGCGCACGCCATCGGTGACGTGCTTGGCGACCTCGGCCGCATCTGGCTGCACCGGGGTGTAGAACTTCGCAGCCCAGTCGGCCAGCACCACGGTGGTGTCGCTGCGGTCCTTGAACAGCGCGCAGATGCGCGGCAGGCGAGCGTCGGCCGCGATCCCGCGGGCCTTGAGCTGCGGCTCCACCAGAGCGGCCAGCGCCGCGTCGTCCGTGGTCTTCATGTGCTGGGCATTGACCCAGCGCATCTTGGCCTCGTCGAACTGCGCCGCGCTCTTGCCCAGGTGGTCCAGGTTGAACCACTGCAGGAACTGCTCACGCGAGAAAATCTCGTCGTCGCCGTGCGACCAGCCCAGGCGCGCCAGGTAATTGATCACCGCGTCGGGCAGGTAGCCCTGGTCGCGGTAGTAGGTCACGGGCTGGGCGCCGCGGCGCTTGCTCATCTTCTCGCCCAGGTTGTTGAGCACCGTGGGCAGGTGGGCGAAGACCGGCGGCTCCTTGCCCAGCGCGCGGAAGATGTTGATCTGGCGCGGCGTGTTGTTCACATGGTCATCGCCGCGGATCACATGGGTCATGCCCATGTCGATGTCGTCGACCACCACGCAGAAGTTGTAGGTCGGCGTGCCGTCCGGCCGGGCGATCACCAGGTCATCGAGTTCGTCGTTGCTGAACTCGATGCGGCCCTTGACCTTGTCATCCCACACGACCGAACCGCCGATGGGATTGCGAAAGCGCAGCACCGGCTGCACGCCTTCGGGCACGGGCGGCAGGGTCTTGCCGGGTTCGGGCCGCCAGGTGCCGTCGTACCGGGGCTTTTCCTTGTTGGCCATCTGCTTTTCGCGCAGGGCATCGAGTTCGGCCACGCTCACGTAGCAGGGGTAGACCAGGCCGGCGGCCTTCATCTCCGCCAGCACCACCTTGTAGCGGTCCATGCGCTGCATCTGGTAGAACGGGCCCTCATCATGGCCCATGCCCAGCCAGGCCATGCTCTCGATGATGATGTCCACCGCCTCCTGCGAGGAACGCTCGACGTCGGTGTCCTCGATGCGCAGGACGAAGTCGCCGCCGGTGGCGCGGGCAAAGGCCCAGGGGTACAGCGCTGAGCGGATGTTGCCCAGGTGGATGAAGCCCGTGGGCGATGGGGCGAATCGTGTTCGTGTCTTCATAGCATCTCCAGACCGCGCGAAAGATCGGCTTTGATATCGTCTGTGTGTTCCAGGCCCACGGCCAGGCGGATCAGGCCCTGGCCAATGCCGGCGGCCTGGCGCTGCGCCTCGCTCAGGCGGCCATGCGAGGTGGTGCCCGGATGGGTGATGATGGACTTGGTGTCGCCCAGGTTGGTGGCGATGCTGATCACCTGGGCGCTGTCGATCACCCGAAAGGCGTTGGCCCGCAAGGCTTCGGGATCGCCACCGCGCACGTCGAAGGACAGTACGGCGCCGCCCAGGCCCGACTGCTGGCGCATGGCCAGTTCGTGCTGCGGGTGCGAGGCCAGCCCCGGGTAGTACACGCGAGCCACCTTGGGATGCTCTTGCAACCATTGCGCCACGGCCAGCGCATTGGCGCTTTGCGCCTGCATGCGGATGCGCAGGGTTTCCATGCCCTTGAGCACCACCCAGGCGTTGAACGGCGACAGCACCATGCCGGCGGTGCGCACGACGGGGCCGAACACGTCGACGATCAGCGACGAGGGGCCGCAGATCGCGCCGGCCATCACCCGGCCCTGGCCGTCCAGGTACTTGGTGCCCGAATGGATGATCAGGTCGGCGCCCATCTGCGCCGGACGCTGCAGCGCGGGCGAGCAAAAGCAGTTGTCCACGGCCAGCCTGGCGCCGGCGTTATGCGCGATGTCGGCCAGGGCCTGGATGTCGCACACGTCGGTCAAGGGGTTGGTCGGCGTTTCGGCGAACAGCAGTTTGGTCGTGGGTTTGAGCGCCGCCTTCCATTGCGCCGCGTCGGTCTGCGAGACGAAGCTGGTCTCGACGCCGAACTTGCCGAATTCCTTGGCGAACAGGTTGATGGTGGAGCCGAACATGGAGTTCGAGCAGATCACGTGGTCACCGGCCTTGAGCAGGCCCATGCCCATCATCAGGATGGCGCCCATGCCGCTGGAAGCGCCGATGGCGGCCTCCGTGCCTTCCAGCGCAGCCAGCCGGTTCTCGAAGGCGGTCACCGTGGGATTGGAAGTGCGGCCGTAGGTGAAGCCTTCCTCAGCGCCGGCGAAACGCCGGGCAGCGGTGGCGGCATCGGGCTGCAGGAAGCCGCTGGTCAGGTACAGCGCCTCGGAGTTCTCGCCGTACTGGCTCGCATCAATGCCGGCGCGCACGGCCAGCGTGTCGATGTGCAGGCCCGGGGGGAGTTGCTTCTTGATCATGCTTCCTGGGCGTTGGGCAATGCCAGGCGGGAGGTGTCCTCCTCCAGCGGGTCTTCCTGGCCGATGCGCGCCTCATTGATGCGGGCGATGTCCTCGGCATTGATGTCGCCGGTGACGTAGACGCCGTCGAAGCAGGAGGCATCGAAGCCGTCGAGATTGGGGTTGAGCGAACCGATGGCGCGCTTCATGCCTTCCACGTCCTGGTAGATCAGGGCGTCGCAGCCGATCACCTGGCGGATCTCCTCGATCGTGCGGCCATGGGCCACCAGCTCGCTGGCGGTCGGCATGTCGATGCCGTAGACATTGGGGTAGCGCACCGGCGGTGCGGCGCTGGCCAGATAGACCTTCTTGGCGCCGGCGTCACGCGCCATCTGCACGATCTCGCGGCTGGTCGTGCCGCGCACTATGGAGTCGTCCACCAGCATCACGTTGCGGCCCTTGAACTCGCTGGCGATCACGTTGAGCTTCTGGCGCACAGACTTCTTGCGCACGCCCTGGCCGGGCATGATGAAGGTGCGGCCGACATAGCGGTTCTTGACAAAGCCTTCGCGGTAGGGAATGCCCAGCAGGTGGGCCAGCTGCGTGGCGCTGGGGCGGCTCGATTCCGGGATCGGGATGATGACGTCGATCTCGCTGGGCGGCACGGTGGAGACCACGCGCTTGGCCAGGGTCTCGCCCAGGTTCAGCCGGGCCTGGTAGACCGAGATGCCGTCGAGAACCGAGTCGGGCCGGGCCAGGTAGACGTATTCGAAGATGCAGGGGGTGAGCTTGGGGTTGTCGGCGCACTGCAGCGAATGCAGTTGGCCCTGCAGGTCGATGAAGACCGCCTCGCCCGGCGCCACGTGGCGCTCGAACTGGTGGCCCGTGCCTTCCAGCGTGACCGACTCGCTGGCCACCATCCAGGTGCCGTCCTTGCCGCGGCCAACCGACAGCGGGCGGATGCCATAGGGGTCGCGGAAAGCCAGCACGCCGTGGCCGGCGATCATGGCGATCACCGCGTAGGAGCCGCGCACGCGCCGATGCACGTGCTTGACGGCGGTGAACACGTCCTCGGGCTGCAATTGCAGGCCGCGGGTGGACTTCTCCAGTTCGTGGGCAAACACGTTGAGCAGCACTTCGGAATCGGACTCGGTGTTGATGTGCCGCCGGTCGTTGCGG
>NZ_CAKZHQ010000004.1 GCF_936925435.1 uncultured Ramlibacter sp.
GCCGCGCGGCCACCAATGAGCTGATCCGCAGCCGCATCAAGATCAAAAGCATGAACTTCATGCGCGGCCGCACCTTCCTGAACAAGTACGTCATCATCGACGAGGCGCAGAACCTCACGCCCAAGCAGATGAAGACCCTGATCACCCGGGCCGGCCCTGGCACCAAGATCATCTGCATGGGCAATCTGGCGCAGATCGACACGCCCTACCTGACCGAAGGCTCCTCGGGCCTGACCTTCGCCGTCGACAAGTTCAAGGGCTGGCCGCACAGCGGCCACATCACCCTGGCCCGCGGCGAGCGCTCGCGGCTGGCAGACTTCGCCAGCGAGGTGCTGTAGTCGTCATCCCCGCGCAGGCGGGGACCCAGGGCGTTCAAAGTCCAATACCGTCTAACAGGACGAGGAACGCCTCCCCGTCCTGTTAGACGGTATTTGCACTGCGCTGCTAGAAGTCCGACCCGCCTCCGCCGCCCGCGAGGCTCTCGAACTTCGTGATCGGCTTCAGGAAGGCCAACTTGACGGTCCCGGTGGGGCCGTTACGCTGCTTGCTGATGATGACCTCGGCGACGCCCGGCTCCTTGGAGTCCTTGTTGTAATAGTCGTCGCGGTAGATGAACATGATGACGTCGGCGTCCTGCTCGATCGCGCCCGACTCGCGCAGGTCGCTCATCATGGGGCGCTTGTCTGTGCGCGCCTCGACGCCGCGCGACAGCTGCGACAGCGCGATCACCGGGCAGCCAAGCTCCTTGGCCAGCATCTTCAGACCGCGCGAGATCTCGCCAACGGCGGTGGCGCGGTTCTCATCGGCCATGCCTCCGGAAACGCTCATCAACTGCAGGTAGTCGACCACGATCAGGCCCAGCTTGCCGCCGCACTGGCGCGCCAGCCGGCGCGAGTTGGCGCGCAGCTCGCTCACGGTGAGGCCGGGCGTCTCGTCGATGTGCAGCGAGACGTTGCGCAGCTTCTCGATCGCCTCGGTCAGGCGCGGCCATTCGTCGTCCGTCAGCTTGCCGGTGCGCAGGTGGCTCTGGTCGATGCGGCCGATCGAGCCGACGATACGCACCGCCAGCTGGGAGGCGCCCATTTCCATGGAGAACACCGCGACCGGCAGCTCCTCGTTCAGCGCCACGTGTTCGGCGATGTTGATGGCCAGCGCGGTCTTGCCCATGGAGGGCCGCGCCGCCAGCACGATCATGTCACCGGCCTGGAAGCCCGAGGTCATGCGGTCCAGGTCGTAAAAACCCGTGGGCACGCCCGTGATGTCGTTCGGGTTGTCGGCCATCTCCTGGACCCGGTCCAGCAGTTCCACCACCAGGGAATCCATGCCCTGGAAGCCCTGCTTCATCCGCGAGCCTTCCTCGCCGATGTTGAAGATCTTCTGTTCGGCCTCGTCCAGGATCTTGTCGACCGCCTTGCCCTGTGTGTTGAAGGCGGCGGTGGCGATCTCGTCGGCGGCGGAGACCAGCTTGCGCAAGATGGAGCGCTCGCGCACGATCTCGGCGTAGCGCCGGATGTTGGCCGCGCTGGGCACGTACTGGGCCAGCGAGTTCAGGTAGGCCAGGCCACCGATCTCGTCAGCCTTGCCCAGGCCCTGCAGTTGCTCGAAAACGGTGATCACGTCGGCCGGCTTGGACCCGTTGATCAGGCCGCCGATGGAGCCATAGATCAGCTTGTGCTCATAGCGGTAAAAGTCACCGTCCGTCAGCAGATCACCGACCCGGTCCCAGGCACCGTTGTCCAGCAACAGGCCACCGAGCACGCTGGACTCCGCCTCGACGGAGTGCGGCGGCACGCGTAACTGGGCGATCTGGTGGTCGCGGGAAAAATCGTCGTCGATGGTGGAAAAGACAGCGGACATAGTGCTTTCAGGGAGGACCGGGGAATGCTACGCCGGGCCAGCGGAGCCGTCACGGGATAAGGCTGTGGATAAGAGGTGATTTCCCAGTGGGCAGAGGCCGGGAACCTGTGGATCAGGACAGAGCGAAGCTGCCACCACTGAGCACAGCGCCGGCACACACGAGGCGCCGCCATCTCCTCCTGATGGACGGCTATTGGACAGTGACTCCGGCGCACGCCCAGAAAGAAAAAGCCGCCCGAAGGCGGCTTCCACAAGTGCAAGGCTGCGCAGCAGCCTTGCTTCGTGTTGGAGCGTAGCGGATCAGGCCGTTTCGCCGTACACCGTGACGTTGATGTCGACGACCACGTCGGTGTGCAGTTGCACGCTAACCGGGCTGTCGCCAACGACCTTGATCGGGCCATTGGGCATGCGGACCTGGGCCTTGGCGACCTTGTAGCCCTGCTTGCCCAGCTCTTCGGCGATGTCAGAGTTGGTGACCGAGCCGAACAGACGACCGTCCACGCCGGCCTTCTGGGTCAGCTTGACGGTGGTGCCAGCCAGCTTTTCGCCCTGGGCTTGCATTTCGACCAGCTTGGCGGCCGCAGCCTTTTCGAGTTCGGCGCGCTTGGCTTCGAACTCGGCCTTGTTGGCTTCGGTGGCGCGGCGGGCGAGCTTTTGCGGGATCAGGAAGTTGCGGGCATAGCCGTCTTTGACCTTGACGATCTCACCGAGAGCGCCAACGTTGATGACCTTGTCCAGAAGAATGACTTGCATGTTCTTCGCTCCTTAGATGCGGTGCTGGTCGCTGTACGGGACCAGGGCCAGGAAGCGCGCGCGCTTGATGGCGGTGTTGAGCTGGCGCTGGTAGATCGCGCGGGTGCCGGTCAGGCGAGCCGGGATGATCTTGCCGTTTTCGGCGATGAAGTCACGCAGGGTGTCTACATCCTTGTAGTCGATTTCTTCGACGCCGGCGACGGTGAAGCGGCAGAAGCGCTTGCGCTTGAACAGCAGCGACTGGGTGTTGCGCTTCGGACGCTTGTCCTTGTTGAATTTCTTGAACGTGGCCATGTTGGGACCTCTTGAGAATTAATCTTGCTGAAACTGTTGAACGTGGAGCACGGGGTACTTGCCGTTGCGGGGCGTCGCCAGGAAACCTGTGAACCGCCAGGGGCTGCCGATGGCCTGCTTGCCGAGAGACTCGGCCAACGCGCCAAAGGCCACCGCCTTCACTGCCACTTTCACCTGCCGCTTGTGCCCCGCCTCGGTCACCTCGGACTCGTGTTCGAGCCTGAGGTCCAGGGCGGGCAATCCGGCTGGCGTGTACCGCAAGGCGCTGGCCTCGGCGATACAGGCGGTCAGGACGACCTGGTTCACTCCCGGCGGCTACCGCCTTACGACTGGTACTCTGCCTGCTGGGCCTTGCGCGCTTCTTCGCGCTCGACGGTCTTCATCATCGACGACGGGCCGGTGTCGGCCTTCTTCTTGACCACGGTGAGGTGGCGCAGCACGGCGTCGTTGAAGCGGAAGGCGTGCTCGAGTTCAGCCATCACGGCCTGGTCGGCTTCGATGTTCACGCACAGGTAGTGGGCCTTGCCCAGCTTGTTGATCTGATAGGCCAGCTGGCGGCGGCCCCAGTCTTCCACGCGGTGCACTTTGCCACCGCCGGCGGTGATCATGCCCTTGTAGCGTTCCAGCATGGCAGGAACCTGTTCGCTCTGGTCCGGATGGATCAGCAAGATGATTTCGTAATGACGCATGGATTCTCCTTGTGGATAAGCCGCGGCGGTGCCGTGGCGGGATGCAGCCGCCCGCTGCGTCGGTAGCGGTACGGCAAGGGAAAGCCCATGATTATAGCCCGGATCGCCGGGCCGAGGCCGTCAATCGTTCAGGGCGCGCTTCAGGGGGGCATATTTCTCGGAGCCGACGGCTTCCAGAATCTTGGGCGCCACCTGAAGAAGCTCCTCGTAGTTGCCCGCGCCTTCCACTGCCAGGTTGAGGCGAAAACCCCGCAGGCCCAGGGCTGCCGTGATCTGTGTGGCAAGGGGATAGGCTTCGGCGTAACGTTCCTTGGGGGAGCGGCCACTGTGCTGGCGCGCCGCCTCGGCGACCACGGCGGCCTGCGTGGCGGCTGCCCGGGGCGCCCCATCGGCGATCAGGCCCAGCTCAAACAGCTTGTCCAGGTCCTCCCTGGTGCAACCGGCGGCCGCCGTATCTGCCACCAATTGCTGCAATGTCCTCTTTCCGTCCACCAGGATCAGCGCCGAACGTTGTCTAGGCGTCAGCGCGACCGACCTGTCCTTCATGACGCGCTGGCCATCTTCCGTCTTGATCACAATCATTTGAGCCTTTCAGGCTTGTGTGCCGCTTTCCTACCCCTCTTCTTGTGCGTTGAGATTGACATGTGCGCCCCACCATTTGAATTGGGGTTTATCCATACGGCAAATCTGCCGGAAATCCCCAGTGCACCCCAGGGGTTTCAGCGCTTGCCGCTTGCCTGGCGCCGGGGCGCCAGCTGCGTCAGCAAGCTCACGGCCACGGCCACCACCAATCCAACAGGCACCCCAAACACGCCAGCGGAAATCGGCTGGATGCCAAACCACAGTTGGTGGACGGGGGCGAGCCCGGCCAGCGCGCGCACCGAAGGAGCGTTGACCGCCATGTAGTAAACAGTGATGCCCAGGCCGCACAGCATGCCGGCCACCGCCCCAGAGCGCGTGGTGCCCGGCCAGAAGATGCCCAGCACCATCACCGGCACAAAGGCCGAGGCCGCCAGCGAGAACGAAGCCGACACCAGTGGCAGGATTTCCGCCGGCTTGAGCGAGGCCACGGCCGCCGCCACCAGCGCAACAGCCAGCAGCGTGAATTTCGACAGAATCACCCGTTGTTCCGGGGTCACATCCCGATTGATCTCGTGGCAATAGACATCGCGCACCACGGCATTGCTGATGGTCAGGAGCAGGCCGTCGGCCGTGGACAGCGCCGCCGCCAGCCCACCGGCAGCCACCAGGCCCGACACCACGTAAGGCAAGCCGCCCAGTTCAGGGGTGGCCAGCATGATCATGTCGGCGCCCAGACGGATTTCGCCCCATTGCAGGATGCGGTCGCCATTGACGTCGGCCACCGAGATCAGCGAAGCGTCGACCTTGGCCCACTGGCCGATCCAGGCTGGCAGCGCGTCGAAGCTGCTGCCCACCAGGTTGTTCATGACCTCGAACTTCACCAGCACGGCCAGCGCCGGTACGCTGATGTAGACCAGGGCGATGAAGAAGATCGACCAGGCCACCGAGGAGCGCGCCTCCCTCACCGTGGGCGTGGTGTAGTAACGCGTCAGCAGGTGCGGCAGGCCGGCTGTCCCCAGCATCAAACAGAACATCAGCGCCAGGAAGTTCAGCCGCGAGTTGCTGAAGGCGGCGCGCTCGGCCAGTGTGCCGTCCGGGTCGCCGGCAAAGGGCCGCGCATGCGGCGGCAAGCCGCCCAGCGGACCGGAGCGCTCCTGGCTCTCCAGCACGGCACGTGTCCACAGCTCGCGCGCGCCGGCAACGTTCCGGGGCAGCGCCGCCAGTTCGCGGTTGGCCTGCACGATCAAGGCCGAATCCGCGCCCTGGGCCTTGAGCTTGCGCACGCGCTCCTGGGCCGCCGAGCGTTCGCGCTGCAAGGCGCCTTCGATGTCCTGCAGCCGGGCCTGGTACTCGCTGGCGCGCCGGGCAAACACGGCCCGTACTTCGATCTCGCGCGGGTCAGTGAGCAGCTTTTTTTCCAGCTCGGTGATCTTCTGGATCTGCTTGCCGTAGACCAGCGGGGCCAGGGGGTTGCCCAGTTGCTTGTACGCCAACCAGGACACCGGGATCAGGAAGGCCAGCAGCAAGATGATGTACTGGGCCACCTGGGTCCAGGTGATCGCTTTCATGCCGCCCAGGAAAGAGCACAGCAGGACGCCGCCCAGTCCCAGCAGGATGCCGATCTCGAACTGCACCCCGGTCAGCCGCGACGCGATCAGCCCGATGCCGTAGATCTGCGCCACCACATAGGTGAAGGAGCACAGTGCGGCTGCGATGGCGGCGATCACCCGCGGCCAGCGCCCGCCGAAGCGCAGGCCGAAGTAGTCCGGCACGGTATAGATATTGAGCTTGCGCAGATGCGGTGCGATCAGCAGCGCCACAAGGCAAAAGCCTCCCGTCCAGCCCAGCACATAGGCCAGGCCGCCGGCCTGGGTCTCGGTGCCGCCGAAGCCCTGCAGGTACAGGCCGCCTGCCAGGCTGATGAAGGAGGCCGCGCTCATCCAGTCGGCGGCGGTCGCCATCCCGTTGTACATGGGCGGGATGCGGCGGCCCGCAACGTAGTACTCCTCCGGGTCGGTGGTGCGGCCGTAGATGCCGATGGCCGCGTACATCATCACGGTGGAAAACAGGAAGATCGGCCCCAGCCAGAAGCGCGACAAGCCCTGCTGCTCGGCCCAGGCCATGAGCAGCAGAAAGGCCAGGAAGCCCGCGACAAAGCATGCAAGTGCGCGGTGCAGGCGCCGCTTGTAGGCAGCGTAGGGCGCTGCCTCAGGCATCGGTCGCACCCTTGGGCGCCGCCGGAGGTTCGGGCTCCAGGCGGGCCATGGCCCAGGCGTAGACCGCGACGATGGCGATGAAGGCCAGCACGGCGCCCTGCGCCGCCACCCAATAACCGAAGGGCCACTGGCCAACCATGAAGTCGAGGTCGCGGGCGAAAAAGCACGCCACGAAGGTCACCAGCACCCAGACGGCAAGCAGGCTTGCCTTGAGTGCGAGGACGCGGGGATCGTGTCGTTCCTGAGCCTGCGAATCAGCCATGGGAGGCGATCATCGCACCCAGGGCCGGCGCAGGCCCTAGGTATTTGCTAGAGTCCGCGCGCCTACTGGCCAGCCAGCTGCTTCCAGGTGGCGATCACGCTGTCCGGGTTGAGTGACATCGAGGTGATGCCCTCGTCGGCCAGCCACTGGGCGAAGTCCGGGTGGTCGCTGGGGCCCTGGCCGCAGATGCCCACGTACTTGTTCTGCTTGAGGCAGGCCTGGATGGCACGCGACAGCATGGCCTTGACGGCCGGGTCGCGCTCGTCGAAGTCAGCCGCCAGCAGTTCCAGGCCGGAATCGCGGTCCAGGCCCAGCGTCAGCTGGGTCAGGTCGTTCGAGCCGATCGAGAAACCGTCGAAGAATTCCAGGAACTCGTCGGCCAGGATGGCGTTGCTCGGCACCTCGCACATCATGACGATGCGCAGGCCGTCCTGGCCGCGCTTGAGGCCCTGCTCGGCCAGCAGCTCGGTGACCTTGGCCGCCTGGCCCAGGGTGCGCACGAAGGGCACCATCACCTCCACGTTGGTCAGTCCCATGTCCTGGCGCACGCGCAGCAGCGCCTCGCACTCCATGGCGAAAGCCTCGCGGAACTCGGCGCTGACGTAGCGCGCCGCGCCGCGAAAGCCCAGCATCGGGTTTTCTTCCTCCGGCTCGTAGCGCGAGCCGCCGATCAGCTTGCGGTACTCGTTGGACTTGAAGTCCGACAGACGCACGATCACCGGCTTGGGCCAGAAGGCGGCGGCGATGGTGGCCACACCCTCGGCCACCTTGTCGACGTAGAAGGCGCGCGGCGAGGCATGGCCGCGGGCCACCGATTCCACCGCCTTTTTCAGGTCGGCGTCCACGCTCGGGTAGTCCAGGATGGCCTTGGGATGGACACCGATGTTGTTGTTGATGATGAATTCCAGCCGTGCCAGGCCCACGCCGTGGTTGGGCAGCTGGCAGAAGTCGAAGGCCAGTTGCGGGTTGCCCACGTTCATGGTCATCTTGACCTTGATCTCGGGCATGTCGCCGCGCACCACCTCGCTGACCTCGGTCTCCAGCAGGCCGTCGTAGATGAAGCCCGTGTCGCCCTCGGCGCAGCTAACCGTCACCAGGGTGCCGTCCTTGAGCAGATCGGTGGCGTCGCCGCAGCCAACCACTGCCGGGATGCCCAGTTCGCGCGCGATGATGGCGGCGTGGCAGGTGCGCCCGCCGCGGTTGGTGACGATGGCGCTGGCGCGCTTCATCACCGGCTCCCAATTAGGGTCGGTCATGTCGGTCACCAGGATGTCGCCGGCCTGCACCTTGTCCATCTCGGCGATGCTGTGCACCAGGCGCACCGGCCCCGTGCCCACCTTCTGGCCGATGGCCCTGCCCTCGGCCAGCACGTTGCCGCGGCCCTTGAGCTTGTAGCGCAGTTCGGCCTTGCCCTTTTGCTGGCTCTTGACCGTCTCGGGACGGGCCTGCAGGATGTAAATCTGGCCGTCCTGACCGTCCTTACCCCACTCGATGTCCATGGCGCGGCCGTAGTGCTTCTCGATCACCAGGGCGTAGGCAGCCAGCTGCTCGACCTCGGTATCTGTGAGCGAATAGCGGTTGCGCTGCTCCAGCGGCACATCAATGGTCTTGACCAGCTTGCCGGCAGCCTTCTTCTCTTCCGGCGTGGCAAACACCATCTGCAGCAGCTTGGAGCCCAGGTTGCGGCGGATGACGGCGCGCTTGCCGGCGGCCAGCATGGGCTTGTGAACATAGAACTCGTCCGGGTTCACGGCGCCCTGCACCACCGTCTCGCCCAGGCCGTAGCTGGAGGTGATGAACACCACTTGGTCGAAGCCCGATTCGGTGTCGATGGTGAACATGACGCCGGCGGCGCCCAGGTCGGAGCGCACCATGCGCTGCACGCCGGCTGACAGGGCGACGTCGGCGTGGGCAAAGCCCTTGTGCACGCGGTAGCTGATGGCGCGGTCGTTGTAGAGGGAGGCGAAGACCTCCTTCATCTTGTGCAACACGTCCTCGATACCCACCACGTTGAGGAAGGTTTCCTGCTGCCCGGCAAACGAGGCGTCGGGCAGGTCTTCGGCCGTGGCGGAAGAACGCACGGCGAAGCTGGCGGCGGCATTGCCCGCGCTCAGCGTGGCAAAAGCCTCGCGGATGGCCTGCTCCAAATCGGCCGGAAAGGGCTGGGCCTCGACCCAACCGCGGATCTCGGCGCCGGCAGCGGCCAGGGCCCGCACATCGTCGGTGTCCAGCGTGGTCAGGCGGGCGTTGATCCGCTCGGTCAAGCCGGCGTGGGCGAGGAACTGGCGGAAACCGTGGGCGGTGGTGGCAAAGCCCGTGGGCACGCGCACACCCTGGGGCAGCTGCGAAATCATCTCGCCGAGGCTGGCGTTCTTGCCGCCGACCGCCTCGACATCGCTCATTCTCAGGTTTTCAAACGGTACGACCAAGGCGGTCGCGTTGAAAAGTGCAGACATGGGAAAGCTCCAGAAGTTGAAACCGGATCTGCGCTCCTGGACAGGAGCGGCGTCGCATGGCTTGCCGCCTGGCTTTGGTGTTGTGCTTGTGGGCCGGGGCGTTGCATGCGAAGGGAATCGATAATTGCGGCCATTGTAGGCGGCGCGCTTCCCGCGCGGGCTTGCAGCAAACTGAAACAATGACAGGTCCGCCCATGCCCACACGCACCGTGTTCTTTATCTCCGACGGCACTGGCATCACGGCCGAAACCTTCGGCAACGCCATCCTGGCCCAGTTCGAATTCAAGCCGCGCCACGTGCGCCTGCCCTTCATCGACAGCGTGGACAAGGCCCACCAGGTGGTGCGCCAGGTCAACCACACTGCCGAGATCGAGGGCCGCAAGCCCATTGTCTTCACCACCCTGGTCAACACCGAGATCCTGGAGGTCATCGAGGAAGGCTGCAAGGGCATGCTGCTGGACATGTTCGGCACCTTCGTGCGGCCGCTGGAGATCGAGCTGGGCATGAAGTCCAACCACCGCGTGGGCCGCTTTGCCGACATCAGCAAGAGCAAGGAATACAACGACCGCATCGAGGCCATCAATTTCAGCCTGGCCCATGACGACGGCCAGAGCCACCGCGATCTGGAGGGTGCCGACATCATCCTGGTGGGCGTCAGCCGCAGCGGCAAGACCCCGACATCGCTGTATCTGGCGATGCAGTACGGGCTCAAGGCAGCCAACTACCCGTTGATCCCGGAAGACTTCGAGCGCCAGCAACTGCCGCCGGCCCTGGTGGCGCATCGCAAGAAGACCTTCGGCCTGAGCATCCAGCCCGAGCGGCTGGCCGAGATCCGCAACGAGCGGCGGCCCAACTCGCGCTATGCCGCGCTGGAGAATTGCCGGATGGAGGTGGCCGAGGCCGAGTCCATGATGCGCCGTGCCGGCATTCGCTGGCTCAGCACCACCACCAAGTCGATCGAGGAGATCGCCACCACCATCTTGCAGGAGATCCGGCCCGAGCGGCTGGAGTACTGAGGAGCGATAGCCTTTACAAATAGACTGCATTAGGTCTATTCATTGGCTTAATCGGTCTGCCGCCGTTACGCTATCCCTGTCCCGACAAACTTTCAATCAACTTCAATCGAGGAAACCCTGATGTCCCTGATCAACACCCAAGTCCAGCCGTTCAAGACCGAAGCCTTCCACAACGGCAAGTTCGTCACGGTGAGCGACGAGACGCTCAAGGGCAAGTGGTCCGTGCTGATCTTCATGCCGGCCGCCTTCACCTTCAACTGCCCGACCGAAGTCGAAGACGCTGCCGACAACTACCCCGAGTTCCAGAAGATGGGCGCCGAGGTCTACATCGTCACCACCGACACGCACTTCTCGCACAAGGTCTGGCACGAAACCTCGCCGGCCGTCGGCAAGGCCAAGTTCCCGCTGGTGGGCGACCCGACCCACACGCTGACCAATGCCTTCGGCGTGCACATCCCCGAAGAAGGCCTGGCGCTGCGCGGCACCTTCATCATCAACCCGCAAGGCACGATCAAGACGGCCGAGGTGCACTCCAACGAGATCGCCCGTGACGTCAAGGAAACCCTGCGCAAGCTCAAGGCTGCCCAGTACACCGCCGCCCACCCCGGCGAAGTCTGCCCCGCCAAGTGGAACGAAGGCGCCAAGACCATCGCTCCGTCGCTGGACCTGGTCGGCAAGATCTAAGCGCACACCAATCGCGCCAAGGGCCCGGCGCGGCTTCGCACCGGGCCCTTTTTGTTTCCGAAATACGCATCCAAGGAGTTCACCATGCTCGACACCAACCTCAAAGCCCAGCTCAGCGCCTACCTGCAGCGCATCTCGCAGCCGGTGGAAATCGTTGCGTCGCTGGATGACAGCTCCGACTCGGCCGACATGCGCGCCCTGCTGCAGGACATCGCCGACGCCTCGCCGCTGATGAAGGTCAGCGAGACGCGCGGCGGCCCGCACCGCACGCCCTCCTTCTCGGTCAACCGCCCGGGCGAAAGCCATGGCCCGCGCTTTGCCGGCCTGCCCATGGGCCATGAATTCACTTCCCTGGTGCTGGCGCTGCTGCAGGTCGGCGGCTACCCGCCCAAGGTGGAAGAAGCGCTGCTCGAGCAGATCCGCTCGCTCGACGGCGACTTCGAGTTCGAGGTCTATGTTTCGCTGACCTGCCACAACTGCCCGGACGTGGTGCAGGCGCTGAACCTGATGGCCATCCAGAACCCGCGCATCAAGACCACCATGGTCGAAGGCGGCATCTTCCAGGACGAGATCAAGGAGCGAGAGATCATGGGCGTGCCCACGGTCTTTCTCAACGGCACCATGTTCGGCAACGGCCGCATGAGCCTGGAGGAGATCCTGGCCAAGGTCGACACCTCGGGCGTGGAAAAAGAGGCCAAGAAAATCGCCGCCAAGGCGCCCTTCGACGTGCTGGTGGTCGGCGGCGGCCCGGCCGGCGCGGCGGCCGCTGTGTACGCGGCGCGCAAGGGCATCCGCACCGGCGTGGCCTCCGAGCGTTTCGGCGGCCAGGTGCTCGACACCCTGGGCATCGAGAACTTCATCTCGATCAAGGAGACCGAGGGGCCGAAGTTCGCCCTGGCTCTGGAAGAGCACGTGCGCACCTACGACGTGGACATCATGAACCTGCAGCGCGCCAAGGCCCTGGTTCCCGGCGAGCTGATCGAGATCCAGCTGGAAAACGGCGCCTCGCTCAAGGCCCGCTCGGTGATCATCACCACCGGCGCGCGCTGGCGCAACATCAATGTGCCGGGCGAGCAGGAGTTCAAGAACAAGGGCGTGGCCTATTGCCCGCACTGCGACGGCCCGCTGTTCAAGGGCAAGCGCGTGGCGGTCATCGGCGGCGGCAACTCCGGCGTGGAAGCGGCGATCGACCTGGCCGGCCTGGTGGCCCACGTCACGCTGGTGGAGTTCGACACCAAGCTGCGCGCCGACGAGGTGCTGCAGCGCAAGCTGCGCAGCCTGACCAACGTGACCGTGCTGACCAACGCGCAGACCACCGAGATCACCGGCGACCAGAAGGTCAACGGCCTGGCCTGGAAGGACCGCACGTCCGGCGAGACCCACAAGGTCGACCTGGAAGGCGTGTTCGTGCAGATCGGCCTGGTGCCCAACACGGACTGGCTCAAGGGCACGGTGGAGCTGTCCAAGCACGGCGAGATCATCGTCGACGCGCGCGGTCAGACCTCGGTGCCCGGCGTGTTCGCTGCCGGCGACGCGACGACGGTGCCGTTCAAGCAGATCATCATCGCCGCCGGCGATGGGGCCAAGGCGGCGCTCGGTGCCTTCGACCACCTGATCCGCACCCCCGCGCCGCAAGCCGTCGCGGCCTGAACGCGAACCGCAATCAACATCACACGCAGCCACACCGGCTGCGTGTGGTCTTGGCCCTGCGCACGGGGTTTTCCCGGACAATCCCCCGATCAACAACAACAGGAACAGTCCCATGCAAGGCGACGCCAAAGTCATCGAACACCTGCAGGCCCAGCTGAAGAACGAGCTGACCGCGATCAACCAGTACTTCCTGCACTACCGCATGCTCAAGCACTGGGGCCTGGACAAGCTGGCCAAGAAGGAATACGCCGAATCCATCGGCGAGATGAAGCACGCCGACCAGCTGATGGACCGCATCTTCATGCTCGACGGCCTGCCCAACCTGCAGGACCTGGCCAAGCTGCAGGTCGGCGAGGACGTGCCGGAATTGCTGGCCTGCGACCTGAGCAGCGAGCGCGGCGCGCAAGCCACGATCAAGGACGGCATCGCCCACTGCGAGACTGTGCGTGACTACGTTTCGCGCGACCTGCTGCAGGGCATCCTGGAGGACACGGAAGAACACATCGACTTCCTGGAGACCCAGATCGACCTGATCGCCAAGCTCGGCCTGCCTAACTACCTGCAAAGCCAGATGGGCGAGCTCCAATAAGCCGCCTGTCGCGCCCGTCACTCAAAAAGCCGGCCCTGCGCCGGCTTTTTTACGCCCCGAGTTGAGAATGATTCTCATCCCTTGTTACAATCGCCGTCTTCGCGAGCCACACCCCTGCGGGTGCAGCCAGCCAGCAACCCTGACTTGCCTGCACCATGCGTCCTCCTTCCATCGAAAAGAAAAATCGGCCTGCAGCCCCCGTCCAACAAGCGCGGATTGCTCGCAAAACGATAGCGAGCCTGGCACTGGCGCCGCTCGCGCTGGCCGCCATGCAGACCTGCTGGGCGCAAACCCTGCCCACCGTCACGGTGACATCAGGCAGCGAGACGGCCACAGGCCCGGTCCACGGTTTCACCGCCAAGCGCTCGGCCACCGCGACCAAGACCGACACACCGCTGATCGAGACGCCGCAGGCCATCTCGGTCGTGACCAAGGAGCAGATGGAGGCCCAGGGCGTGCAGACCCTGCGCGACACCACGGCCTACAGCGCCGGCGTGGCGACCAGCTTCTTCGACAGCCGTGGCGACGGCTTCAAGTTCCGCGGCACCGACCCCGTGCAATACCTGGACGGCCTGCAGCGCGCCTATGGCGTCTACAACACCACCAAGCCCGAGGTCTACACGCTCGAGCGGGTGGAACTGCTGCGCGGCCCCGCCTCCGTCCTGTACGGCCAGGGCAGCGTGGGCGGTGTGATCAACATGGTGACCAAGCGGCCGCAAACCGAGGCGCAGCGCGAGATCCAGGTGCAGGTTGGCAACTACAGCCGCAAGCAGATCGCCGCCGACCTGACCGGCCCGCTGGACGCCGAAGGCAAGTGGCTCTACCGCCTGGTGGCGGTGGGCCGCGACAGCGGCACCCAGGTCGACCATGTGCAGGACGACCGTGTGGTGCTGGCGCCCTCGCTGACCTGGCAGCCCACGGCCGACACCTCGCTGACCCTGCAGGCCCTGTACCAGAAGGACAAGAGCGGCTCAATGATCGGCTTCTTCCCCTGGCAGGGCACGCTGCAGCCGGCGCGCTACGGCCAGATCCCGACCAACACCTTCATCAGCGAGCCGGGATGGGACCGCTTCAACTCGGAGCAGGCCTCGTTCGGCTGGCAGTTCTCGCACAAGGTCGACAAGACCTGGACGGTGCGGCAGAACTTCCGCCATTCGGACGCGGACGTCGACTACCGCACCATGTACACCAGCTTCACCGCGGTGCCTGCCGCTGGCCGGCCGGCACGGCCTGTGTTCAACGCCGACCAGCGTACCGTGTTGCGCGACCAGGGCGTGCAGCTCAATGGCAGCAAGCTGAGCCTGCTGGACAACCAGGCCGAGGGCCACTTCAAGGCCGGTGACTTCGAGCACACCGTGCTGCTGGGCCTGGACGGCCAGCGCAACGAGCAGACCCAGAGCCTGTTCCGCGGCCTGGCGCCCTCGATCGACGTGTATGCGCCTGTCTATGGCAACTTCACGGCGCCGACGGTGTTCACGCCCCAGCCCACCGTGGTGCAGCGCCAGCTGGGCTTCTATGCCCAGGACCAGATCAAGTTTGGCCGCTGGATCGGCCTGCTGGGCCTGCGCCACGACAGCGCAGACACCGACACTGCCGGCCGTCCGGCCGCAGCGGTCAACGACTCGGCCACCACCAAGCGCGCCGGCCTGGTCTACCTGGCCGACAACGGCTGGGCGCCCTACCTGAGCTACGCCGAATCCTTCCTGCCGCTGGGCGGCGTCAACTTCTACGGCACACCCTTCGAGCCGCAGCGCGGCAAGCAATGGGAAGCTGGCGTGAAGTGGGAGCCCGTGGGCAGCCGCGTCACGCTGATGGCCGCGGTGTACGACATGCGCGACGCCAACCGCAAGACCACCGACCCCACCAACCCGCTCAACAGCCTGCAGATCGGCGAGGTCCACTCCAAGGGCGGCGAGATCGAGATCAAGTACGACCTGGGCGCCGGCTGGAGCGGCACGGGCGCCTATTCGTACACCGACGCCCGCGTCTCCAAGAGCAACAGCGCCGACCTGGGCAAGCGCCTGGCCAGCGTGCCCACCAACAATGCCTCGGCCTGGCTGATGCGCCGCCTGGCGCTGGACGGCGGCGCCGGCCTGACCCTGGGCGGCGGCGTGCGCTATATCGGCGACAGCTGGGACGGCCTGGATGCGTTGCGCACGCCCTCGGCCACCTTGCTGGACGCAATGGCGGCCTGGGACAGCGGCCCCATGCGCCTGGCCCTGAACGTCAACAACCTGGCCGACAAGGTGCAGATCACCACCTGCCTGGCGCGCGGCGACTGCTTCTATGGCCCGCGGCGCACCGTCGTGGCCAGCATGCGCTACGCCTTCTGACCCCCTGATCTTTTGACCCTGAGAAACCCATGACCAAGCTCACCCCCGTGGCGATCGCCGCCGCACTGGCTTTCAGCCTCCCAGCCACCCAGGCCCAGACCGCGGCCCAGGCAGCCGGCACCAACGATGGCAAGACGCTGTCGACGGTGACGGTGAACGCCAGCGCCGACGCCTCGGCCCAGGGCTTGTCGGCGCCGTATGCCGGCGGCCAGGTCGCGCGCGGCGGCCGCGCCGGCATCCTGGGCACGCGCGACAACATGGACACGCCGTTCTCCATCACCAGCTACACCAGCGACTTCATCCAGGACCGCCAGGCGCGTAGCGTCGGCGACGTGCTGCTCAATGACCCGTCGGTGCGTGTGGCACGCGGCTTTGGCAACTTCCAGGAGTCGTATTTCATCCGCGGCTTCATCCTCAGCTCCGATGACGTGGCCTACAACGGCCTGTACAGCCTGCTGCCGCGCCAGTACATCGCCACCGAGCTGTTCGAGCGCGTGGAAGTGCTGCGCGGCGCCTCGGCCTTCCTGACCGGCGCCACGCCCGGCGGCGGCGGCATTGGCGGCACCATCAACCTGGTGCCCAAACGCGCCGGCAACGAGCCGCTGTCGCGCGTGAGCGTCGGCGCGGGCAGCGGCGGCCAGGGCAGCGTGGCAGCCGATATTTCGCGCCGCTTCGGCCCGGACGGCGCCACCGGCATCCGCGTCAACGCCGGCTACCACGACGACGGCACCGGCGTGGACGACGAGAAGGCCCGCACCGCCGTGGCCTCGGTCGGCCTGGACTGGCGCAGCCGCGATGTGCGCCTGTCGGGCGACATCGGCTGGCAGGACAACCAGCTCCAGCGCACCCGCACCAACGTCACTCCGGGCGCCGGCGTCAGCTTCGTGCCGGCGCCGCCCGACGCCAGCAGCAATTTCGCCCAGCCCTGGTCCTACTCCAACGAGCGCGACGTCTTCGGCACGCTGCGCGGCGAATGGGACATCAACTCCAGCGTCACCGGCTGGGCCGCCTACGGCTGGCGCCGCAGCGACGAAGCCAACTCGCTGGCCAACTTCGACCTGGTCGACAGCAGCGGTGCCGGCACCACCTCGCGCTTTGACAACACCCGCGAAGACAGCGTGGGCACGGGCGAGATCGGCCTGCGCGGCAAGCTGCGCACCGGCTCGGTGGGCCACGAGTGGGTGGTCTCGGCCTCCAGCTTCGATTTCGAGAAGAAGAACGCCTACGCCTGGGACTTCAACAACCGCCAGGCCACCAACCTGTACAACCCGGTCTACGCGCCCCTGCCGGGCTTTACCGCCGGCGCCTTCCGCGGCGGCAACCTGGCCGCGCCCAACCTGACGGGCCGCACCAAGCTCACCAGCTTCGCCATCGGCGACACCCTGGCCCTGGTCAATGACAGCTTGCTGCTCACGCTGGGCGCGCGCCACCAGAGCATGCAGGTCACGGACTACGCCTATGGCACTTCGGCGGTGACCAACGACTACGACAAGAGCCGCACCAGCCCGGTGGTCGGCGCCGTCTGGAAGGCCAGCAAGGAAGTCTCGCTCTACGCCAACTACATCGAAGGCCTGTCCAAGGGCGACGTCGCCCCGCTGGCGGCCAGCAACCGCGGCGAATCGCTGGCGCCCTACGTCTCCAAGCAGAAGGAAATCGGCGCCAAGTACGACGGCGGCCGTTTCGGTGGCGGCCTGGCCTTGTTCTCCACCACCAAGCCGCGCTCAATGCTCACCGCCAGCAGCCTGTTCACCGACGGCGGCGAGGACCGGCATGACGGCCTGGAGCTGAACTTCTTCGGCGAACCCACGCGCGGCCTGCGCCTGCTGGGCGGCGCCACATGGCTGGACGCCACGCAGCAGTCCACCGGCTCGGCCACCACCGACGGCAAGCGCGTGATCGGCGTGCCGCGCCTGCAAGCCACCGTGGGCGCCGAGTGGGACATCCCCGGCGCCAAGGGCCTGGCCGTGGACGGCCGCCTGAACTACACCGGCTCGCGCTACGCCAATGCCGCCAACACACTGGAAGTGGGCAGCTGGACCCGCGTCGATGCCGGCGTGCGCTACCTGACCGATGTCAACGGCAAGCTGCTGACGCTGCGCGGCCGCGTGGACAACCTGGCCGACCGCAACTACTGGGCCTCCAGCGGCGGCTACCCCGGCAACGGCTACCTGGTGGTGGGCGCGCCGCGCACCTTCACCGTCAGCGCCACCGTCGACTTCTGAGACTGGACCACAAGCAAGGAGCAATGACCATGCTGACTGCCCGTTCCATCAAGACCTGGTCCTGGCTGCACAAGTGGAGCAGCCTGGTCTGCACCATCTTCATGCTGCTGCTGTGCCTGACCGGCCTGCCGCTGATCTTCCACCACGAGATCGGCCACCTGCTGGGCACCGAGGTCGAAGCGCCGGAGATGGCCAAAGGCACGCCGCACGTGAGCCTGGACAAGATCCTGGACGTGGCCAAGGCAAAGCACCCGGACCGCGTCGTGCAGTTCGCCTCGCAGGACGAGGACGACGCCAACATCTGGTTCGTCACCCTCACGCCCACGCCCGAGCCCACCGACGACTTCAAGTCGGTGGCACTGGACGCGCGCACCGGCGCCGTGCTGGCCCAGCCGCGCTTCGACGAGGGCTTCATGTGGGTGATGTTCAAGCTGCACGTGGACCTGTTCGCCGGCCTGCCTGGCAAGCTGTTCCTGGGCTTGATGGGCCTGTTGCTGCTCATTGCCATCGTCTCGGGCGTGGTGCTGTACGCGCCCTTCATGCGCAAGCTCGATTTCGGCGAGGTGCGCAAGCAGCGTTCGCGCCGCGTCAAGTGGCTGGACCTGCACAACCTGCTGGGCGTGGTCACCCTGACCTGGTTCTTCGTGGTCGGCGCCACCGGCATGATCAACACCTGGGCCGACCTGCTGATCAAATACTGGCAGTACGACCAGCTCACTGCGCTGCTCGCTCCCTACAAGGGCCAGCCGACGGTGCCGGTGACGCAGCGCGCCTCGGTGCAGCAGTCCATGGACGCGGCGATGGCCCACGCGCCGGGCAACAAGCTGTCCTTCATCGCCTTTCCGGGCACGTCCTTTTCCAGCCCGCACCACCACACCTTCTTCCTCAAGGGCGAGACGCCATTGACAGCGCGCCTGCTGCAGCCGGTGCTGGTCGACGCCAAGACCGCCAAGGTCACGGCTGCGCCGGCCCTGCCCTGGTACCTGACGGCGCTGCTGGTGTCGCAGCCGCTGCACTTCGGCGACTACGGCGGCATGCCCATGCAGATCCTCTGGGCCCTGCTGGACATCGCCACCATCGTCGTGCTGGGCAGTGGCCTGTACCTGTGGTTCAAGCGCAAACAGCCCCAGACACTGGCCCGGGAAGCGGACGTGGCCTTGCCGGGAGTGACCCAATGAGCCCGCAATTTCGCCGCCTGTGGGCTTGGCCCATCGCATTGGGCCTGCTGACGGCCAGCGGCCTGCTCACGGCCCTGGTGTCCGACGGCGGGGCCGGCGACATCTGGTCCTGGGTCGGCCTGGGCGTGCCGGTGGCCGTGATGGCCTGGTTCTGGTGGAAACCCCGCCGCTGAGCCATTTTCCCAAACAAATCCGGCGACAGCCCCCGTCCACCGGACCCGAGCAGCTACCAAATCCATAGCAATCTTACAAGGAGTTTTCCATGCAACGCACCAAGTTCACCGCCCTGCGCGCCATCGCCGCACTCTGCGCCACCTTCAGTTTCGCCACCGCCCAGGCCCACCAGGTCTGGCTGGAGCAGGACGCCCAGGGCGCCAAGCTGTACTTCGGCGAGTACGGCGACAACCTGCGCGAGGCCACGCCCGGCCTGCTGGACAAGTTCGTCAAGCCCACTGGCCAGAAGCTGGTTGCCGGCAAGGCCGCCGAGCCGCTGACCCTGACCAAGACGCCCAATGGCTTTGCGCTGTCGGGCCGCGCCGCGCGCGGCGAGACCCTGATCGCCGAGGAAGCGAGCTACCCCGTCTCCGAGCGCAAGCAGGGCGACAAGACCACGCGCAGCATCTACCAACCGGCCGCCCGCCTGGTCACGGAGATCGCCAAGCAGGAGCCGGTGCTGACGCTGGACCTGGTGCCCACCGGCCCCGCCGCCGCCGGCAAGCTGGAGGTCCAGGCCTTCTACAAGGGCAAGGCCTTGGCCAAGGCCAAGGTGATGGTTGTCACCGCCTCCGGCTGGGCCCAGGAGCACCACACCGACGAGGCCGGCAAGATGAGCGTCAGCCTGCCCTGGCGCGGCACCTACGTGCTGGAGCTGTCGCACACCGACGCCACCGGTGGTGAGCGCGCCGGCGAGAAGTGGGACCGCGGCAGCTACGTCACCTCGCTGACGCTGGAACAGGCCGACGGCCTGGCCGCCCTGCCGGCCAACCCGCCCGCGCCGCCCAACAAATAAGCCGCTGGCACAGAACAAAAAAAACAGGACGGAGTTGGGACCAATGAAGAACACCACACACAACAAGCTAAACCCGCTGGCCCTGGCGGCGCTCACGCTGCTGGCCGGCTCCGCGCTGGCCCAGACCCTGCCTGAGGTCAAGGTCACCGACACGGGCAAAAGCAGCGAGGGCACGTACATCGTGCGCGAGCTTGAAGCCGGCAAGATCGGCGCTTCGGTGCGCGAGACACCGCAGTCGATCACCGTGATCACCCGCCAGCAGCTGGACGACCGCAACTTCACCAAGGTGGAGGACGCGCTCAAGTCCGCCACCGGCGTGGTGGTGGAGCGCTTCGACGGCGCCGGCAACTACAACACCATCCGGTCGCGTGGCTTCGAGATCGGCTCGTTCATGCTCGACGGCATGCCCATCGTGCAGGGCCCGAACTACGCCACCGCGCTGGACACGGCGATCTACGACCGCATCGAGGTCCTGCGCGGCCCCAGCGGCCTGCTGCAGGGCGCCGGCGAGCCAGGCGGCACCATCAACCTGGTGCGCAAGCGCGCGCTGGGCCTGCAGTCCATCGGCGCCAACGTGTCGGCCGGCTCGTTCGGCCAGCTGCGCGCGGACGTGGACCTGACCGGCCCGCTCAACGCCGCGGGCACGCTGCGCGGGCGCTTGGTGGCGGTGGCGGACGACCGGGACAGCTATGTCGACGTGCTGCACACGAAGAAGCGGGCCGCCTACGGCACGCTCGAACTGGACATCGCGCCCTCGACCACCTTGTCCGCCGGCTACACCGCGCAGCGGGTGGACTCCACCACCGACCAGGGCCTGCCGGCCTATGCGAACGGCCAGTTGCTGGACGTGCCGCGCAGCACCTTCGCCGGCGTGGCGGCCAACCGCCAGGACATGGACACACGCGACGCCTTCGCCGAGATCGAGCATCGGCTGGGCGGAGGCGCCCTGGTCAAGTTCGCGGTGCGTGATGTGCAGCGCGACAACTTCTACCGTTCGGGCCGCTCCAACAGCGCCGTCGCCCCCAATGGCGACTACCGCTTCGAGACGGTGGACCTGCAAGGTCGCCTGGACGACCGCAGCTACGACGTCTACCTGAGCACGCCCTGGCAACTGGCCGGGCGCCAGCACAAGCTGCTGCTGGGCGCCAACAGCAACGAACGCACCTCGGGAGATGGCAACTTCGCCTATGGGCCGACCTCGACCTTCAACATCTACAGGCCCAACTACGGCTACGCCTATCCCAACCTCGTCCTGCCGGGCTTCACCGCGCAGACCCAGCGCAAGGAAAACGCGCTGTATGGCCAGGGCCAGTTCAGCCTCGCCGACAGCCTGAAGCTGCTGGCGGGCGGCAGGCTGTCCTGGGCCAAGGTCGCGACCGAGCGCACCAGCGACGGCGTGGTCACGGCGCGCTCCGAGCCGGGCCGGCAGTTCATGCCTTCGGTGGCGGCGCTGTACGACCTGAACGCCCAGCTCACCGCCTACGCGAGCTATGCCGAGACCTTCGTCATCCAGACCCAGATGGACCGTGCCGGGGCCCTGCTGCCGCCGCGCACCGGCAAGCAGCTGGAGTTCGGCCTCAAGGGCGAGTTCCTCAACAAGCGCCTGCAGACCACCGCCGCGGTGTTCCGCATCGACGACGTCAACCGCGCCGTTGTGGACCCGGTGGTCAGCACCGCCTCCATCGCCGGCGGCGAGGTGCGCAGCCAGGGCTTCGAGCTCGAGGCCAGCGGCCAGGTTGCGCCGGGCTGGGACCTGCTGGCCGGCTATGCCTACACCGACACCGAGTACATCAAGGCGCCGGTCGCCCAGCAGGGCCAGGTCTTCAGCCCGGTCACGCCGCGCCACATGGTGAACCTGTCGACCCGCTACGCCTTCCGCGACGCACTGCGCGGCTGGAGCGTGGGCGGCGGCCTGAGCTGGCGCAGCGAGTTCTACGCGCAAAGCGGCGCGCTGCGCCTGGTCTCGGGCAACTACACCCTGGCCAACGTGCAGGTGGCCTGGCAGGCCAACGACAAGGTCAATCTCAGCTTGGGCGTGGACAACCTGTTCGACGAGACCTACTACGAAAAAGTCTCTGGCGTGACCCGCCAGAATTTCTACGGCGAGCCGCGGCGCGCGGTGCTGGCCATGAAGGTCCGCTACTGACGTGCCCAGGCATTTCCATCGAAGCAGCAAGACGATGACAGCCCAACCCTCTCCAAGCTCAAGCCCTGCAGCGGCGCGCGCGCGCGCCGCGCCTGTGGCCTCCTCCACCCGCCACAGCTGGCTTCCACGCGGCAGCGAGGGCCTGCGCTACCGGCTGGGCATCGCCTCGCGCGCGCTGGCCGCCATCGCCGGCGGCTATGCGCTGTCGGGGCTGGCCGCCACGGTGATGGCCCTGTACCTGCCGACCAGCCGGGTCGAGGCCACGCTGACCGGCATGCTGGCGTCCTTCGTGATCTACACGGGCGCCGTGATGTGGGTGTTCGCCGCGCGCACGGCCCTGCGCGCCTGGGCCGGCATCCTGGCGCCCACGGCCCTGCTGGGCGCCGTGCTGCTGCTGCATTACTACGCGGGAGGCGCGTCATGAAAGAAGGTTTCCGCCAGTCCATGTCCTGGCTGCACACCTACAGCGGCCTGCTGGTGGGCTGGGTGCTGTTCATGGTCTTTGCCGCCGGCACGGCTTCGTACTTCAAGGACGAGATCACCTTCTGGATGAAGCCCGAGTTGCACCAGTCCAGCCTGCAGGCGCCGCCGCAGGTGGGGACCGCCGAACGCGCAGTGGCTGCGCTGCAGGAGCGCGCCCCGCGCAGCCAGCGCTGGTTCATCACTCTGCCGACCGAGCGCGAGCCCGGCGTGCGCGCCAGCTGGATGCGCCCGCCGGTGGCCAAGGGCCAGAAGGAGGCGCCGCCCGAGCCGGGCGTGCTGCGCCGCGCCCGCTTCGACAATACGGTGCTGGACCCGGCGACGGGCAAGCCCATGGCGGCCTCGCGCGAGACGCGCGGCGGCGAGTTCTTCTACCGCCTGCACTTCGACCTGCATTACATGCCGGCGATCTGGGCGCGTTGGATCATCGGCTTTTGCGCGATGTTCATGCTGGTGGCCATAGTCTCGGGCATCGTCACCCACAAGCGCATCTTCCTGGACTTCTTCACCTTCCGGCCGAAGAAGGGTCAGCGCAGCTGGCTGGACGCGCACAACGCTGTCGCGGTGCTGGCCCTGCCCTACCACCTGATGATCACGTACACCGGCCTGATCACCCTGATGGCGATGTACATGCCCTGGGCGCCGCAAGCCACCTACAAGGACCAGCAGGCCTTCATCGCCGAGGTCTTTCCGGCCAGCGGGCCGCGCGACCCCAAGCCTTCGGGCATCGCCGCGCCGCTGGTGGCGATCGGCCCGCTGGTGGAGCAGGCCACGGCGCGCTGGAACGGCGCGCCGATCGGCCGCATCACCGTCAACAACGCCAATGACGCGGCCGCCACCATCACCCTGTCGCGCCGCGAAGCGCAGGACATGTCGTCCTCGCAGCCGGCGATGGTGTTCGACGGCGCCACCGGCAAGCTGCTCAGCGAGGTCGGCGAGGACCGCGGCGCCGCCGTCGCCACGCGCAGCGTGCTGTACGGCCTGCACCTGGGCCGCTTCGGCGACCCGCTGCTGCGCGCCCTGTTCTTCCTGTCCGGGCTGGCCGGCTGCGTGATGGTCGCCACCGGCCTGCTGCTGTGGGGCGTCAAAGAGCGCAACAAGTACAGCAAGGCCCTGGCCCACGGCGGCCGCGTCGGCTGGGCCTCGCGCCTGGTCGACGGCCTGAACGTAGCCGCCATCGCCGGCCTGCCGCTGGCCATGGCCGCCTTCTTCTGGGCCAACCGCCTGCTGCCCTTTGGCCTGGCCGAGCGGGCGCAAGCCGAGATCGACCTGTTCTTCGCGGTCTGGGCGGTGGCGGCGCTGGCCGGCCTGGCCTGGCCCCGGCGCAGCATGTGGCGCGTGCAACTGGGCCTGGGCGCTGTCGCCTTTGCCGCCATCCCGCTGCTCAACGCAGCGACCACCGCCACCCATCTGGGCGTGAGCATCCCGGCCGGCCTGTGGCGCGTGGCCGGCTTCGACCTAGTCTGCCTGGCGCTGGGCCTGGCGCTGGCGGCCTGCTGCTGGTGGCTGGCCCGCAAGGACAGCCGCAAACGCCGGCCCGACCCATCGGGCCAGTTCGCGCAAGCGGGAGCTGGCCAATGAGCCACGCCGCCCTGGTTCTGTTCGCCTGGCTTGCCGCTGCCTGCGGCTTTGCCGCCCTGGCCCTGGCCATGGACCGCCACCACGAGGACGCCTTCGGCCGTGGCCGCACGCCCGGCGCCGCGCGCCGCTGGCTGCGCGCCGGCGGCAGCGCGGGCCTGCTGGTGTCGCTGCTGGCCAGCCTGGCCGTCCAGGGCCCGACCCAGGGTTGGGTGCTCTGGCTGGGTGTACTGACGGCCGCCGCCCTGGCCGTGGTCCTGGCCTTATCCTACGGACCGCGCCGGGCTTCATAACCGGGCCGGAGAGCCTACGACAGGAAAGTGCATAAGTCTTTTGCGAAAATCCAGCCCATGAGCGCATTCCAGACCGAAAAAGTCCTGACCGTCCACCACTGGACCGATCAGCTGTTTTCCTTCACCACCACCCGCGACACGGCCTTCCGCTTTGTCAACGGCCAGTTCACCATGATCGGCCTGCCGGTCAACGGCAAACCACTGCTGCGCGCCTACAGCATCGCCAGCGCCAACCACGAGGAGATGCTGGAGTTCTTCAGCATCAAGGTGCCCGACGGCCCGCTGACCTCGCGCCTGCAGCACCTGCAGCCGGGCGACGAGCTGATCGTGGGCCGCAAGCCCACCGGCACCCTGCTGCTGCAGAACCTGCTGCCCGGCGGCACGCTGTGGCTGCTGGCCACCGGCACCGGCCTGGCGCCCTTCCTGTCGCTGATCAAGGACCCGGAGACCTATGAGCGCTTCGCCAAGGTCGTCATCGTCCACGGCTGCCGCACCACGGCCGAACTGGCCTACCGCCAGCTGTTCGAGCACGAGCTGCATGAGCACGAGTACCTGGGCGAGCTGGTGAAGAACCAGCTGCTGTACTACCCCACCGTCACGCGCGAGAAGTTCAGGAACGAAGGCCGCATCACCGAGCTGATGGCGTCGGGCAAGCTGTACAGCGACCTGGGCCTGCCGGCGGCGTCGGTGGAGAACGACCGCTTCATGATCTGCGGCAGCCCCGCCATGCTCAAGGACCTCAAGCAGCAGCTCGAAGCAGGCGGCTTTAACGAAGGCAACATGCAGCACGCCGGCCACTTCGTGATCGAACGGGCCTTCGCCGAACGCTGAGCCTTCAGCGCGCAGAAAAAAGCCCGGCCAGGCCGGGCTTTTTCATTGGGGTGGCATTCTCTAGCTAGGCAGGCTGGCGCCAAGGCTGGCAGGCTTCGACCAGCGCTGATACTTGCGCGGCGATCGCATCGAGCATGGGCTCGAGCTCGAGCTCGCCCAGGTCGATGGCCGCTTCGGCTTGGCGCGCCACGTCCATCAGATCGAGCGCACACAGAAAACCGGCGTTGCTGGCCAGCGTATGCATGCGGCGCCCGGCGGCCTCGCGGTCACCCGCCGCCAGTTCCGCCCGGACATGCTTGACCGCGTCGGTGTTGTCCCTGATGAAGAAGTCGAGCAGCGAAAAGAAGATGTCGCGATCGTTCCCCAGGCGCTGCGCCGCGCGCTCGCGGTCGATACCCGGGATGTCGGGGAAATCCTTGCCTGGTTCCTGCCCCTGCCCCTGAGCCACCGCTGGCACCCGGGGCAGAATCCAGCGCGAGAGCAGTTCCGCCATCTCGTCAAGATCCATCGGCTTGGGCAGCACGTCGTTGGCACCGGCCTCGCGGGCCGCCGCCTGCTGCCTGGCCCCGACCCCGGCCGTGAACGCGATGATGGGCAGGTCGACCATGCCAAGCTTGTCGCGGATCACGCGGATCGCCGTGAGTCCGTCCATCACCGGCATCTGCACATCCATCAGAACGCCGTCGAATGCATCCGATCGATTCGACAGAATCTGCACGGCCTGCTGGCCATCGGCGGCGAGACTGACGCGAGCGCCCTCCTGGCGAAGCGCCCGATCGACCAGGTCGCGGTTCATCGCGCTGTCGTCCACCACCAGCAGGTGCGCTCCGACCAGACAGGGACCCAGCGGCCGCACCGGTTTTCCGGACGGTGCCGCAGCGGCCTGTGCCTGGGCCAGCAACATGGGCAGCTCAAACCAGAAACAGCTCCCCAGGCCCGGCTCGCTCGTGGCGCCAATCTGCCCCCCCATCAACTCGACCAGGCGTTTGCAGATCGACAGCCCGAGTCCCGTGCCGCCGTAACGGCGGCTGATCCCTGCATCGGCCTGGGCAAATGGCTCGAAAAGCCGTTCCAGGGCCTCAGGCGCGATGCCGATGCCGTTGTCGCGCACCTCGAAACGCAAGCGCAGGCCCGCTTCGTTGCGCTCGCTGCAGGAGGTGATCAAGCTGACTTCGCCTCGGTCGGCGAACTTGATCGCGTTGCCGATCAGGTTCAGCAGCACCTGTTCGAGGCGCAGACCGTCTCCGAGCAGCAAGTCCGCCCCGATGTCGGGCAAGGCGATACGCAGTGTCAGGCCCTTGGCGTTGGCTGCTTGCCCCATCAGGCTGTCGATGTCGGCGAGCAGACTGGACAGTTCGAAAGGACGCGGCTCGATGCGCAGCTGGCCGGCCTCCACTTTGGACAGATCGAGCACGTCGTTGAGGATGTTCAGAAGGGATTGGCCGGCGCCGCGGATGCGCGCCACCATATCGCGCTGGTTGTCAGCCAGGGACTCGCGTTGGAGCACCTGCGCCAATCCGAGCACGGCATTCATCGGCGTACGGATTTCATGGCTCATGTGGGCCAGAAACTCGCTCTTCGCCGCGTTGGCGGCCTCGGCGGCGTCGTAGGCGCCACGCAGTTCGACCTCGTAGCGGCGCCGGCTGGCCAACTCATCCCCTTGGCGGGCGCGGCGCCAGAACAGGAAACCGCCGGAATACACCAGCAGCAGCCCCAGACCGACCAGCACGCCGGCCTCCCAGCCGATGGCCCGGATGGCCGCGTAGGCCTCGGCTTCATCGATCTCGGCGAGCATCAGCCAGGGCGTGCCGGCAACCGGGACGGCGTAGGCCAGCACCGGAACATTCCGGTAGTCACGCCCTCCTGAGATGATTCCGTACTCGCCGCGGGCCGCTCGGGCGGCCGCCATGTCCTGACGGCTCATGGGCTGCACGAAACCCAGATCTGCACGTTCGAAGTGGCGCAGCGACGTCACGAAGCGCACGTCCGCGCCCTCGCGGCGTACCAGATAGGTTTCAGCCGTCTGCGTCGGCACCGGCCAGGACTTGACTTGCGGGTAAAGGGTGTTGTCCGCAGGCCAGCTGATGTAGGCGACGCCATGCGGCGTTTCTCCGGCCCCGCCGATGGGTGACAGGATGCCGTAGTGCGCCTTGCCGGCCGCATCAAGGTGCAGGTCAACGAGTTCGATTCGCGGGCGTCGAATGATGTCGAGGATTCGCTCCTGCTCGTTCGCGAGACTGCCCTGGCCGACCGCCAGCGCCAGCTTTGCACCGGCATCGAACATGCGTACGCCGCCCCAGCCTCGAATCCCGGCAACTTCGACCAGACGTCGGCGCATCCATTCCTGCATGGTGCCGTCGCGGCGACCGCCGGCGATCCAGCGTCCGAACAGGTCTTCGATTTGCGAGTGGCTGGCGAAATTCAGTTGCGCATCCATCCGGGCATCGGCCAGGACACCCTCGATCTGCTGGCGCTTTTGTTCGGCAATCACGGCCAGCGTGCGATCGTTGTCACGCCGGACGCCCTCGCTGAGGTGGCGATAGCCGACCACGCCAAGAGCCCCGATGAGCAGAGTGAGTCCTAGCAGAGGCGTGAGAAAGCGCAGCCAGACTGGAGGCCCCACGGGTTCGGATACGGCAAAGGCCTGGCTGGTGATGGCTGTCGTCATGCGGCGGTTCGCTCGTCCTCAATGCACCTGTGTGGGGCGTTGCGGCCGAAATAGCCTGTCCTCGCCACTGGCCGCCACCGTGAATCGTGTCCATGAAGCCACGTTCCCGATTATCAGCGCACCATAAGTGGTTATTTTGCACCATAGCTGGGCACCATCCAAGCTATGTGCGGCATGTCGACAACGGTGCATGACGCGCCAGTGGTCCGGCACAGCACGGCGACAGCCAGCAGCGGGCGCAGCGCCGCGTTTCCTGGCGGCAATTAGGGGATCGCTCGGGCCGGCGCGCTCAGCCCCAGCCCAGGGCGACTGCCACGCGGTAGGTGATGAAGGATGCGATGTAGGCCAGGGCGAACAGGTAGCCAGCCATCACCAGCGGCCACTTCCAGCCGCCCATCTCGCGCTTGACCGTGGCCAGCGTGGCCAGGCACTGCGGCGCGAAGACAAACCAGGCCAGCAGCGACAAGGCGGTGGCCAGGCTCCAGCTTTGCGCGATCAGCGGCGTCAGGGCCTGGGCCGTGTCATCGCCGACGGCCGACAGCGCGTAGACCGTGCCCAGCGCGCCCACTGCCACCTCGCGCGCCGCCATGCCGGGCACCAGGGCGATGCAGATCTGCCAGTTGAAACCGATCGGACCCAGCAGCACGGCCAGGGCCTTGCCCAGCATGCCGGCAAAGCTGTATTCGATGGCCGGCTGGGTCGCGCCCTCGGGCGCGCCGGGGAAGGTCGCCAGGAACCACAGCACGATGGTCAGCGTCAGGATGATTCCGCCCACGCGCTTGAGGAAGATCATGGTGCGCTGCCACAGGCCCAGGCCCACGTTGCGCAGGCGCGGCCAGTGGTAGGTGGGCAGTTCCATCATCAGCGCCCGTACCTGGCCCTTGCCGGTGAAGCGCTTGAGCACCCAGGCCACGGCTAGCGAGCCGACGATGCCGGCAAGGTACAGAGCGAACAACACCAGCCCCTGCAGTTCCAGGCCGGGACCGACCTCGCGGTGCGGGATGAAGGCGCCGATCAGCAAGGCATAGACCGGCAGGCGGGCCGAGCAGGTCATCATCGGCGCGATCATGATGGTCACCAGGCGGTCGCGCGGGTTGGCGATGGTGCGGGTGGCCATGATGCCGGGGATGGCGCAGGCAAAGCTCGACAGCAGCGGAATGAAGGAGCGGCCCGACAGACCCACCCCGCCCATGATGCGGTCCAGCAGGAAGGCGGCGCGCGGCAGGTAGCCAGACTCTTCCAGCACCAGGATGAAGAAGAACAGGATCAGGATCTGTGGCAGGAAGACGATCACTCCGCCCAGACCGGCGATCAGCCCGTCGGTGATGAAACTCTTGAGATGGCCTTCAGGCACCCAGGCGCCCACGGTCTCGCCCAGCCAGGCGGTGGCCTCCTCGATCCATCCCATCGGCGCCTCGGCCCAGGCGAACACCGCCTGGAAGATGAAGAACAGCAGCACCGCCAGCAGGACGGGCCCGATGACCGGGTGCAGCACGACGCGGTCGATGCGGTCGCTGGCCAGATGCGGCGTGACCTCGTCCAGGCCCAGGCGGCGCAGCATGCCACGCACCGCCTCGTGGTCGGGAATGTCGTCGGCCGGCAGTGGCAGCGCCGCCCCGGTATCCGGGCGCTGCCAGTGTTCGGGCTTGTCCAGCAGATCGCGCAGGCCGGCATCGCCCTCGCCCTGCACGGCCACGGTGCTGACCACCGGCACGCCCAGTTCGCGCGCCAGCGCGGCGGGGTCCAGGCGGATGCCGCGGCTGGCGGCCAGGTCAGCCATGTTCAGCGCCACCACGCAGGGCAGGCCCATGCGCTGGACGCCGAGCACCAGCCGCAGACCGCGCCGCAGGTTGGTGGCATCGACCACGCAGACCACCAGGTCGGGGCGCTTCTCGCCCTGGGCCTGGCCGGCCAGCACGTCGCAGGTGATGCGCTCGTCGGGCGAGCGCGGGTGCAGGCTGTAGGTACCCGGCAGGTCGAGCACGCGCACGGTCTTGCCCGAAGCCAGCTGCAGCCGGCCTTCCTTCCGCTCGATGGTCACGCCGGCGTAGTTGGCGACCTTCTGGTTGCTGCCGGTCAGGCGGTTGAACAGCGCGGTCTTGCCGGCGTTGGGATTGCCCACCAGGGCCGCCAGGCGGCCGGTGGGATGGAGATGGACAACAGCTTCGTTCATGCTGTGGCGCCGGCGGAGAGCGGCTCGATCTGGATGCAGGCGGCTTCGGCGCCGCGCAAGGCAAAGGTGGACATGCCGATGCGCACCACCAGGGGGTCACCGCCGGGAAAGCCGCGCGTCATCACCATCACCTGCTCGCCGGGGAAGAAGCCGATCTCTTCCAGCTGGCGGGCCCGTTCGGGCACCTGCGGGTCGGCGCTGACCTCACGTACCGCATAGAGCTGGCCCAGCGGCGCCTGGGCGAGCGAGGCGATGGGCGGGCTGTGCGGCGTGGCAGGCATGGCGTCTCCGGGATAAGAATTATTCTCATTCTAATCGCAGCATTCTGTTGCATTTGCACCACCGGCTATGGCGGGGCGGCGTGGAATTCGATTCTCATGAATAAGAGTGATTCGCATTGCTTTTACAATTGTGACGATTTCGGGCAAGCCAGGATCCGCTCCGCCGGGCGCTCAGCAAGCCTCGCGTCTCACCACACAACATCAATACAGCCGCTGCCGGCGGTCTGGAGTCCAAATGGCCAACCTCTCCAAACGCAACTCGCGCAAGACCGCGCGCACCCCCTCCCTGGCCGCCCCGGCCTCCGACGCCGCCCTGTTCCCCCTGGGCGCCCTGATGCTGGCGGCCTCCGTCAGCAGTTGGGCCCAGAGCGCAGCCCCCGCCGAGAAGGCCCTGGCCCCGGTGGTCGTCAAGGAAAAGGCCGAGGCCGCGCAGGGCAAGGACGCCATGCAGACCAAGAAGACCAACATCGGCAAGGGCACACAGGACCTGCGCGACATCCCCAGCTCGATCACGGTGATGACCGAGAAGCTGATCGACGACGTCAAGCTCGACACGCTCAAGGAAGCCCTGCACTACACCGCCGGCATCACCTTCGCGGCCACCGAGAACGGCACCGACCAGGACATCCGCATCCGCGGCTTTCCGGTGGCGACCACCGGCGACCTGCTGATCGACGGCATGCGCGACCCGTCGCAGTACGATCGCGACACCTTCAACCTCGAACGCATCGAAGTGATGCGCGGCTCGGCCTCCATGCTGTTTGGCCGCGGCTCGACTGGCGGCATCATCAACCAGGTCACCAAGAAGCCGATGCTGGCCGACCAGAGCGACGTGGTGGGCACGGTCGGTACGCAGGGCTACGTGCGCGCCACCGGCGACTTCAACATCCGCACCGGCGAGGAAGCCGCCCTGCGCATCAACGCCATGGTCACCAAGGCCGACGGCGGCGGCGCCAAGATCGAGAAGAACGGCATTGCGCCGACCTACAGCTGGGGCGTGGGCACACGCGACGAGTTCAACGCCGGCCTGTTCCACATCAACACCAACAACACGCCACGCAACGCGGTCGGCTACCTGGCCGGCAACGTCGCCAAGACCGATCCGCGCAATTTCTACGGCACATCCTCGGACTACGTGGACGGCGACGCCACCTACGGCACGCTGCAGCACACGCACCGCTTCGACGCTGGTGGCGAACTTCGTAGCCAGTTGCGCACCGGCACCTTCGACCGCGCGCAGTGGAGCTCGGTGGCCCGCTTCGGCACCACCAACGGAGCGCCGACCACGCCCGCCAACCTGGGCGACGCCACCATCATGACCCGCGGCGCGCTGACGCCGCGCAAGGACAACTACGACACGACCTATCTGCAAAGCGACTACAGCAACAGGTTCGGCTGGTTCGGCCTGCGCCATGAAGTGCTCGCCGGCATTGACGCGGCCCACGAGGAGGCCACCCGCTACCAGAACAACTCGGCCAACGTGCTGGGCACGCGTCCCAACACCACCCTGGGCACGCCCGACGACGGCGCGGCTCTGACCGGCACCGGCAACGTGCCGCGCTACCGCGAGACCAGCAACTACTCGGGCCGTACCCTCGGCGCCTACGCCCAGGACCTGGTGCAGGTCGCGCCCAACTGGAAACTGCTGGGCGGCCTGCGCTGGGACAAGTTCAAGGCCACCACAGGCCAGATCACCTACGCTCCGGGCGGCGCCGTGGCGACCACGCCGTCGAGCGAGCTGTCGTACGACTCGCTGTGGAGCTACCGCACCGGCGTGCTGTTCCAGCCGGACACGGCCAGCACCTACTACTTCTCGTACGGCACCTCGTTCAACACCTCGGCCGACACCTACCAGTACACGACCCCGCAGAACGCCAACACGCCGGCCGAGAAGAGCCGCAACACCGAAGTCGGCGTCAAGTTCGACCTGCTGGAAGGCCGCCTGTCGACCCGTGCCGCCCTGTTCCGCACCGAGAAGTACAACGAGCGCACCACCGACGCCGACTTCGCCGGCTCCGCCTACACCCTGTCGGGCAAGCGCCATTCGACCGGCCTGGAATTCGACATCGTGGGCCGGCTCAATGCCGCCTGGGAGGTCTACCTGTCCTATGCTTACATGAAGGACGCCACGATCGACGCTGCAGGCAGCGCCGCCAACGCCCAGGCCAGCGTCGGCCAGCGCGTGGGCCTGACGCCGCGCCACAGCGGCGCCACCTGGCTGAGCTACCAGGCCAACCCCAAGCTGCGCCTGGCCGGCGGCTTGCGCGGCGCCAGCGAGAACTTCGCCCTGCAGGGCACGACCGGCGCCGCCCAGCGCACGGCCCGTGCGCCCGGCTACGGCGTGGTCGACCTGATGGCCGAATACAAGTTCACGCCCGACCTCTACGTGCAGATGAACGTGGGCAACGTCGCCAACAAGACCTTCGGTGACCAGCTCTACCCGGCTTTCGCCACGCCAGGCATGGGCCGCACGGTGCTGGCCACGGTGGGTTATCGTTACTGAGAATGCTGCTGCACGTCCGCGCCGTCCTGTCCCCCGCCGAAATCGCACAGGCGCGCGTGGCGCTGGCCGCTGCCCCCTGGGGCGATGGCCGGGTGACAGCCGGCGAGCAGGCAGCGCTGGCCAAGCACAACCAGCAGCTGCCGGAAAGCTGCGAGGCCGCGGTGCAACTGCAGCAACTGGTGCTGCAGGGGCTGGAGCGGCATGCGCTGTTCTTCTGCGCCACCCTGCCCAAGCAGATCTCGCCACCCCTGTTCAACCGTTACGGCGGCGGCGAGCGCTTCGACAGCCACGTGGACAGCGCCGTGCGCTACCTGCGCAATGGCGCCGGCCGTGTGCGCACCGACATCTCCTGCACGCTGTTCCTGGCCGACCCGCAGGACTACGACGGCGGCGAACTGGTCATTGAAGACGTGTCCGGACCGCAGCGCGTCAAGCTGCCGGCCGGCGACATGGTCATCTATCCGGGCACCAGCGTGCACCGGGTCGAGCCGGTGACGCGCGGTGCGCGCACCGCCGCTTTTTTCTGGATCCAGAGCATGGTGCGCAGCGACGAGCAGCGCCGCCTGCTGTTCGACATGGATGCCCACCTGCGCCAGCTGCGCAGCACCGTGGGCGAGACCGATCCCAGCGTCGTCGGCCTGACCGGCACGTACCACAACCTGCTGCGCCAGTGGGCCGACGTCTGACGCGGCCCGCTCGCAGCCCCGACCAAGGCAACGCCATGAAAATCACCACCCTGCTCCTGCCGGCCCTGCTGGCCATGTCTGCCGCCGGCAGCGCACTGGCCCACGGCGAATTCAAGTGCGACGTGCCCAAGGCCGAATGGAAGCCGCAGATGGAACTGCAGCGCAAGCTGCTGGCCGACGGCTGGAAGAAGGTGCGCCAGGTCAAGACCGACAACGGCTGCTATGAGGCCTACGGCTTCAACGAGAAGAACGAGCGCGCCGAGGTCTACTTCAATCCCAAGACCTTCGAGAAGGTCGGCGAAGTCAAGCAGTAGGCGCCGGGCAGGCCGCATGGATTCCCAAGCGCCGCGCATCCGGGTCTGGGACGCAGCCGTGCGCTGCCTGCACTGGCTGCTTGTGGCCAGCGTGGCCGCCGCCTGGCTGACCACGCTGGGCTGGCTGCATTGGCATGAGGCCGCCGGCTATGCGGCGGCGGCCGTTGTGGCATTGCGCCTGGCCTGGGGCTTTGCAGGCAGCCGCTACGCCCGCTTCGCCCAGTTCCTGCGCGGCCCCACAGCAACTGCTTCGTATGCCGCCAGAGTGCTGGAGCGGCGCGAGCCGCGCTACATCGGCCACAACCCCCTGGGCGCCTGGATGGTCCTGGCCCTGCTGGCCTGCGTTGCCGCGCTGGGCCTGACCGGCTGGCTTTACACGCGCTTTGACATGTTCTGGGGCGAGGCCTGGCTGGACCAGCTCCATGCCTTCCTCGGCTGGCTGCTGCTGGCCCTCATCGGCCTGCATCTGGCCGGCGTGGCCTTCACCAGCGGGCGCCACGACGAGAACCTGGTGCGCGCCATGGTCGATGGCGACAAGCCGGCGCCGCGGCCGGGGGATCTGTCCTGATGGCAGACATTCCTTCCGTTGCAGCCGTCCCTCCCGGCGTCGTCAGCCTGGCGGACCACGAGACGCAGGCGCGCGGTGTGCTCGATGACAACGCCTGGGCCTACTACAGCGGCGGCGCTGCGGACGAGATCACGCTGCGCGCCAACCGCTGCGCCTGGGATGCCATCGGCTTGCTGCCGCGGGTGCTGCGCTCCCTGGCGGGCGGCCACACGCGCACCGAGCTGCTGGGCCGCACGCTCAGCCACCCGGTGCTGCTGGCGCCCGTGGCTTTCCAGCGCATGGCCCATCCCGACGGCGAACTGGCCATGGCCTACGCCGCCGCGTCCCAGGGCGCGGGCATCGTGCTGAGCTGCCAGGCCAGCACGCCGCTGGAAGCGGTGGCCCAGGCTGCCCTGGGCATGCCCCAGCGCGGGCCGCTGTGGTTCCAGCTGTACATGCAGCACGACCGCGGCTTCGTGCGCGAGCTCATCGCCCGCGCCGAACAGGCCGGCTACGAAGCCTTGGTGCTGACCGTAGATGCGCCGGCCAGCGGCGCGCGCGACCGCGAACGCCGGGCCAGCTTTCGCCTGCCGGCCGGCATCTCGGCCGTCAACCTGCAGGGGCTGGGGCCGGCGCCGCGCCCCACACTGGCGCCCGGGCAAAGCGCGATGTTCGACGCCCTGCTGACAGCCGCGCCAACCTGGGACGACATCGCCTGGCTGCAGGCGCAGACCCGCCTGCCGCTGCTGCTCAAGGGCGTGCTCCATCCCGAGGACGCCCGCCAGGCCGCCAGCCTGCAGGTGGCGGGCCTGGTGGTCTCCAACCACGGCGGCCGCACCCTGGACACCACGCCGGCGACCGCCAGCGCACTGCCCGCCATCGTCCAGGCCGTGGCCGGCGCCTGTCCCATCCTGGTCGACGGCGGCATCCGTCGCGGCACCGACGTGCTCAAGGCCATCGCCCTGGGCGCCCAGGCCGTGCTGGTGGGCCGGCCTTGTGTCTACGGCCTGGCCAATGCCGGCGCCGTGGGCGTGGCCCATGTGCTGCGGCTGTTGCTGGACGAGCTGGAAATCGCCATGGCCCTGTGCGGCTGCGCCACCCTGGACCAGGCCACGCCGGATCTGCTGCTGCGCGCCTGAGCCGGCGCCTTGGCGCGTTTCAATATTTCGGCGTCATGGATATTGCAAATGCGAGCGATTCGTATTTATAATCACTCCACTTTGTTCCATCGCCAGCCAAGCCTGTTCAAACCATGATCGTCTGCGTCTGCCGCCGTGTTTCCGACCGAGAAATCGCTCGCCATGCGCGTGCGGGCATGAATTTCGACGACATCCAGTTTGAACTCGGTGTGGCCACCCAATGCGGTCAATGCGAAAGCTGCGCCCGCGACGTGGTGGCCCAGTGCAGCGCGACCCATCCGGTCGCCGCCATCCAGCTCGCCACCCGAATCCAGGAGAGCGCAGCATGGAAGTCCTCTACACCCTTGGCGTCAGCGTGATGCTTGTGTTGGCATCGGCCTGGTGGGTTTTGCGTGAATGAATTTCCAATGAGCAGCGCTTCGACACAAAGAGGCCGCGTCGCGGTCGGCGGCACGGCGCCCTTGCCGGCCTTCCCGCCCGCCGCCCCGGCGGCCCCCGCAGCGCCGCGCATGAACCGCAATGTGGTCATCGCCGGCGGCGTGGTGGCCTTCCACGTGGCGGCCTTGTGGGCGCTGCAGACCGGCCTGATCCAGCGCGCGGTCGAGATCGTGGTGCCGGCCGAAATCCTGGCCCAGATCATTGCCCCGCCCGCGCCCAAGGTCGAGCCGCCGCCCCCGCCGCCGCCCGCCCCCAAGCAGCCCGTCATCAAGCGCGCGCCGCAGCCGCTGGCCATCAAGGATCCGACGCCGGCGCCCAATGCGCCCACCGGCGTGCTGGAGCCGCAGCCGCCGGCACCGCCCATCGCTGCCCCGTCCCCCGCGCCCGCACCGCCCGCACCGCCGGCCCCGCCGGCGCCCGCCAAGGTGGAACTGCCGTCCAGCGACGCTGACTACCTGCAAAACCCCAAGCCCTCCTACCCGGCCATCAGCAAGCGCCTGGGCGAGCAGGGCAAGGTCATCGTGCGGGTGCTCATTGGCACGGATGGCGCGGCGCAAAAAGCCGAGATCCGCCAGTCCAGCGGCTTCGAGCGCCTGGACCAGGCTGCCATGAGCACCGTCCTGAAATGGCGCTATGTGCCCGGCAAGCGCGCCGGTGTGGCCGAGACCATGTGGTTCAACGTCCCGATCAATTTTGTCCTGGAGTAAGTGTTTTTATGGAATCCCATTTCGGCCTCATGAACCTGTGGACCCAGGGTGACATCGTCACCAAGGGTGTGGCCAGCCTCCTGCTGCTCATGTCGCTCGCGTCCTGGATGGTGATCATCGTCAAGGCACTGGACCTGCGCCGCTTCGCCTCCCAGGCCCGCCAGACCGAGAGCTTCTGGCACAGCGCCGATTTCGCCGACGGCATGGCCAAGCTGGGCAACGATCCCGGCAATCCCTTCCGCTCGCTGGCCGCCGAAGGCCGCGAGGCCACGGCCCACCGCCACGCCCAGCCGCAGCTGCACGACTCTCTGGACGTGAGCGACTGGCTGACCCGCTCGCTGCGCAACTCGATCGACGAATCCACCGCGCGGCTGCAATCGGGCCTGGCCGTGCTGGCCTCGGTGGGCTCCACCGCACCCTTCGTCGGCCTGTTCGGCACGGTCTGGGGCATCTACCACGCCCTGATCGCCATCAGCATGGCCGGCCAGGCGACCATCGACAAGGTCGCCGGCCCGATCGGCGAGGCGCTGATCATGACCGCGCTGGGCCTGGCCGTCGCCATCCCTGCGGTGCTGGGCTACAACGCCCTGGTGCGCGGCAACAAGTCCATCCTGGGCAAGCTCAACCGCTTCGGCCACGACCTGCACTCGTACTTCGTCACCGGTGCCCGCGTGTCGACCGGCGGCGCTGCCGGCAAGGTCGTCTCCATGAAGAAGGGCGCCTGAGATGGCCTTCGGAACCCAGGACGAGACCGACGACGTCATGAACGAGATCAACATGACGCCGCTGGTCGACGTCATGCTGGTGCTGCTGATCATCTTCATCATCACCATCCCTGTCATGAAGCACGCGGTCAACATCGACCTGCCCCGCGCCACCAACCAGCCGCAGGAGGCCAAGCCCGAGACGGTGCGCCTGTCGGTCGACGCCAAGGGCGACTACTGGTGGAACGAGAACAAGGTCGACGACAAGACCCTGCCGGGCATGCTGCAGACGGAAGCGGCCAAGAACCCGCAACCGGAGCTGCACATCCGCGGCGACAAGGACGTGCGCTACGAGCGCGTCGCCCAGGCCATGGCGCAGGCCCAGCAGGCCGGCCTGCGCAAGATCGGTTTCATCACCGAGCCCAAGACCAATTGATGCAAGAAGGAGTCCTCGCCATGCCCAACATGTCTCCCTCGGCGGCCACGCTGGCCGCAACGCAGCCGGCCCAGGCGGGCCTCAGTGGCGCGCCGGCGCGCCCTGTGCCCAGCACGGAGCTGCTCCAGGGCAGTCGCAGCGTCGACATCCACCACAACGGATCGGTCTACCGCCTGCAAGCCACCAAGCTGGGCAAGCTGATCCTGACCAAATAATTTCATCGTGGGGCGATCCGGAGGTTCAGACCCTCCAAGGTCGCTTTTTGGCCAGCCAGCGGGGCCCTGCCCCGGTTAGCCAGGCTTTTTTTCCCCGGATTTTTCTTTACAGGCCGATGGCGGCGATCCCGGCGCGCGCAATCTGCGCATCCTCCGTGGACTTCACGCCGCTCACGCCCACGGCGCCCAGGCACTGGCCGTCCTTCAGGATCGGCACACCGCCTTCGAGCAGCCCCTTGAGGTCGGGCGCGGACAGGAAGGACACCCTGCCGCCATTGACCATGTCCTCGTAGACCTTGCTCTCGCGGCGGCCCAGAGCCGCCGTGTTGGCCTTGGCCGGCGCAATATGGGCCGAGATCGGCGCCGCGCCGTCCAGGCGCTGCAGCCACAGCAGGTGGCCGCCATCGTCGACGATGGCGATGCTCACCGCCCAGTTGTTCTTCAGAGCCTCGGCTTCGGCGGCGCCGGCGATGGCCTTGAGGTCGGCAAGTTCCAGGGAAGGCTTGGTTTTCATGGGGTCAATCCGGTGGCTGGAGAAGGAAGCGCCAAGCATAACGGCTGGCTTACCCCGACCGGATGGCGGGCTGTTTTGACCCACGGGCATTGAACCCTCCTAGAATGCGCCCATCTAACTGCCACACGGCAAAGGAGCCCACCATGAACGAGCAAGTACAGACCGCCGGCTACGACGGCTATGCCGTCCCGGCCGAACAGCGCAACAAGGTGCTGCGCAACACCTACTGGCTGCTGGCCCTGAGCCTGCTGCCCACGGTGCTGGGCGCCTGGCTGGGCGTGGCCACCGGCATCACCCAAAGCCTGTCCGGCGGGGTCGGCCTGATTGTCTTCTTGGCCGGCGCCTTCGGCTTCATGTTCGCCATCGAGAAGACCAAGAACTCGGCCGCCGGCGTGCCGGTGCTGCTGGCCTTCACCTTCTTCATGGGCCTGATGCTGTCGCGCCTGATCGCCATGGTGCTGGGCTTCAAGAACGGCCCCAGCCTGGTGATGACGGCCTTCGGCGGCACGGCAGGCGTGTTCTTCGTGATGGCCAGCCTGGCCAGCGTGATCAAGCGCGACATCTCGGGCATGGGCAAGTGGCTGTTTGTCGGAGCCCTGGCCATCATGATCGGCGGCATCATCAACGTCTTCGTCGGCTCGAGCACCGGCATGCTGGTGATCAGCGTGATGGCCATCGGCGTCTTCAGCGCCTACATGCTGTACGACCTCAAGCAGATCCTGGACGGCGGAGAGACCAACTACATCAGCGCCACCCTGGCCTTGTACCTGGACGCCTTCAACGTGTTCCAGAGCCTGCTGGCGCTGCTGGGGATCGTGGGCGGCGAGCGAGACTAAACCGCTACGTAACCACTACGTTCCGGACAAAACAAGGGCCCCGTCGGGGCCCTTGTCCTTTTGAGGTTTACGTTTCCAGATCAAACACCGCGATGCTCTCCACGTGGGCCGTGTGGGGGAACATGTTGACCACCCCGGCGGCGCTGCAGCGGTAGCCGGCCTGGTTGACCAGCAGGCCGGCGTCGCGGGCCAGGGTGGCGGGGTTGCAGCTGACATAGACGATGCGCCGCGGCGGCGTCCAGGCGCCACGCAGTTCGCTGTCCGAGTGCAGGTCGGCCATGGCCTTGGCCAGGGCGAAGGCGCCTTCGCGCGGCGGGTCGACCAGCCATTTGTCGGCCACGCCGTCGGCCATCAGCAGCTGCGGAGTCATCTCGAACAGGTTGCGCGCTACAAATTCAGTAGCAGCTAATGCAGTATTACCGGGGGCCACGGCCTGATTCAGCTTGTAGTTCTGGCGTGAGCGGGCGACCAGGGCCTCGCTGCCCTCGATGCCCAGCACGCTGGCGGCACGGGTGGCCAACGGCAAGGTGAAGTTGCCCAGGCCGCAGAACCAGTCGATCACCCGCTCGTCCTTTTGCACGTCCAGCAGGCTCAGCGCCTTGTTCACCAGCACGCGGTTGATGTGCGGATTGACCTGGGTGAAGTCGGTGGGCTTGAAGGGCATGGTGATGCCGAATTCCGGCAGGCCATAGGCCAGCTGCGGTCCGCCCTCGTCCAGCAGCCGGATGGTGTCCGGGCCCTTGGCCTGCAGCCACCATTGCACGCTGGCGTGTTCGGCCGCGAAGGCGCGCAGCCTGGCCAGGTCGCCCTCGCTCAAGGGCTCCAGGTGGCGCAGCACCAGGGCGGTGACGGCGTCGCCGCAGGCCAGCTCGATCTGCGGGCAGGTCTCGATGGCGTCCATGGAGCCGATCAGCGCGCGCAGTGGCAGCAGCAGGGCATTGACGTGCGGCGGGACCACATGGCACTCGCGCATGTCGGCCACGTAGCGGCTCTTGCGCTCATGGAAGCCCACCAGCACCGTGCCCTTCTTGTGGACGTGTCGCACGCTGAAGCGCGCTCGCCAGCGGTAGCCCCAGGACGGCCCCTCGATCGGCCGCAGCACCATGTCGGCCTTGACCTTGCTCAGGTGCCAGAGGTTGTCCTCCAGCACCCGCTGCTTGACCGCCACCTGGCCGCTGACGTGCAGGTGCTGCATCTTGCAGCCGCCACAGGCGCCGTCATGCAGGCCGAAATGCGGGCAGCGCGGCGTGACACGCTGCGACGACTCGCTGTGCAGCTCGGTCAGGACACCCTGCTCCCAGTTGTTCTTCTTGCGAAGGACCTTGGCCGACACCAGCTCGCCCGGCAGCGCGCCCTCGACGAAGACCACCTTGCCGTCGGGCCGGCGGGCCACGCCCTGGGCGTCCATGTCGAGCGCGTCCACATGCAGCCAGCCCTCGGGCAGGGGCGGCTTGTTCTCAGTTTCAGTTTGAATCTCTGCTGTCATCTTCCGATTGTCTCAGGAGCCATACTGACCATTGCGCAGCACTGGAGGCAAGCCATGGACAGCCATCCCCTGGAAATCCGCGTCTGCATCGACGTCAGCGACCTGGAGCGCGCCATCCGCTTCTACACCCAGGGCCTGGGCCTGCGCCTGGGCCGGCGGCTGGACAGCGATTGGGCCGAGCTGCTGGGCGCCACCAGCGCCATCGACCTGCTGGCCAACCCCGAGGGCAGCGCCCCGCTGGGCCAGGCCCAGCCCCAGCGGCGCGACTACGGCCGGCACTGGACGCCGGTGCACCTGGACTTCGTGGTGACGGGCATCGACGCCGCCGCAGCCCGCCTGATGGCCATGGGAGCCCTCTTGGAGCGGCCCATTCAGGACCGGCGCTGGGGCCGCATGGCCAGCCTGGCCGACCCCTGGGGCCACGGCCTCGATTTGCTGGAGTTCCGGGGCCGCGGCTACGATGAGATGCTGGACCCCAAGGACTGAAAGCCCTTCAGCCCCAGGCCGCCAGGTATTCCTGCCAATGCGCCTCGGCCGGCGCCAGATTGCCCAGCGTGCTTTTGACCAGGGCGATCTCCTGCTCGTACTCGGTCTCGGTCAGGCCGCCACGCATCTTCTGGAACCGGCAGTACACCAGGTAAGTGTTCATCACGTCGGTCTCGCAGTAGCGGCGGATGTCCTCCAGCTTGCCTTCCAGGAAGGCCGGGTAGACCTGGGAACCGTCCATGCCCAGCTTGCCGGGGAAGCCGCAGAGCTTGGCCATGGCGTCCAGCGGCGCGTTGTTCTTGGGCTGGTACATGGCCAGCAGGTCCATCAGGTCCAGGTGCCGCAGGTGGTAGCGGCTGATGTAGTTGTTCCACTTGAACTCGCGATCGTCGTCGCCCAGGTCCCAGTACTTGTCGGCCACCACGCCATGGCGCAGGCCGCGGTAGTGCAGCACCGGCAGGTCGAAGCCACCGCCGTTCCAGCTCACCAGCTGGGGCACATGCTTTTCCAGCGTGTTGAAGAAGGTCTGGATGACCTTGCCCTCGCTGGCGTTGTCGCGGTCGACGAAGGAGTGGATCTTGATGCCTTCGGCATTGCGAAAGACGCAGCTGATGACCAGGATGCGCTGCAGGTGCAGCGGCGTGAAGTCGCTCTGGCCCTTGTCCTTGCGCTCCTGCAGCCAGGCGCCATAGACCTGCGCATCGCTGTCGTCGGCGGAGGCACCGCGCAAGGCCCGCAGGCCCGCAACGTCGGGGATGGATTCGATGTCAAAAACAAGTACAGGCCAGCTCATGATGAGCACTTTACCAGTGCCCATCGTGAGCCGACCTCAAGGCGGAATCAGAAAAGGGCGTCCCGCGAGACGCCGTTGCGCGTCATATGGCGTTTGAGTTTGACCAGGGCCTCGTTCTGGATCTGGCGCACCCGCTCGCGTGTCAGACCCAGGCGCTCGCTGAGCACCTCCAGGGTTTCGGGCTCGCGGTCGTGCAGGCCAAAGCGCCCTTCCAGCACTTCCTTCTCGCGCTGCGACAGGGCGTCGATCCAGTTGGCCAGCAGGCGCTCGACCTCGTGGTTCTGCGTCACGCCGGTGGGATCGGCCGCGTCCTCGTCGGCCATGGAGTCGCCCAGCGTATGTTCATCGTCGCTGCGGTCCAGGGCGGCGTCCAGCGAGCGCGGCGTCTCGGCCATGGCCAACAGGTCGGCCACATGCTGCACATCGCGACCCAGCAGCGCGGCAACGTCTTCGACCCGCACGCCCTCGCCCTCGAAGCCGTTGCGGGCGGCGGCGAAGGCCGGGTCGTTCTCCAGCGTGCGGCGGGCGCGCAGCACCTGCTGCAACTCGCGCACCACGTGCACCGGCAGGCGAATCACCCGGCCCTGGTTCATCACGGCGCGCTCGACCGACTGGCGGATCCACCAGGTGGCGTAGGTGGAAAAGCGAAAGCCCCGCTCGGGCTCGAACTTGTCGATGGCGTGCATCAGGCCCAGGTTGCCCTCTTCGATCAGGTCCGACAGCGGCACGCCGCGCCCCAGGTAGCCTTTGGCGATGCTCACCACCAGGCGCAGGTTGTGCTCGATCATGGACTGGCGCGCCGCAAAGTCGCCGGCGCGCGCGAGGGTGGCGGCCTCGAATTCCTGCTCGGGGGTGAACAGCGTGGTGCGCCGCACGTCGCGCAGGTAGAGCGTCAGCGTGTCGCTGGACTCACCGGCCACGTCGGCCTGGACCTCGCGCGGCGCGGCGCTTCCCTCGTCGGGCATCTCGGCCTCAGGGCGGGCATCCGCACCCTCCTTCGCGCTTCGAACCGCCGACTTGTCGTGTCCGTTGCGCCTGGCCATGTCGCTACCTCGCCGGTAAGTACTTGGCCGGGTCGACAGGCTTGCCCTGCCGCCGGATCTCGAAGTGCAGCTTGACCCGGTCGGCGTCGCTGGACCCCATCTCGGCGATCTTCTGGCCCTTCTTCACCGTCTGGTCTTCCTTGACCAGCAACTGCTGGTTGTGGGCATAGGCCGTGAGGTAGGTGTTGTTGTGCTTGAGGATGATCAGATTGCCGTAGCCGCGCAGGCCGGCACCGGCATAGACCACACGGCCGTCGGCCGAGGCCATCACCGCATCGCCTGCCTTACCGGCGATGTCCAGGCCCTTGTTCTTGGTCTCGTCGAAGCCGGTGAGCACGGCACCGCTGGCCACTGGCCAGCTCCAGGCCGGCTCGTCGTCCGCGGCGGCCGATGGCGTGGCCCCCTGCGGCGTGGCGGCCGGCGCGGCCGCAGAGGCTGGCGGGCGCGGCGCACTGGCGGCCTGGGCCGGCGGCACGGTCCCGGGCGTTGCCGAGGCCGGCGCCACCGGGCGCACCACGGCGATGTCGGTGGCCGGCGTGCCGGCCGGGGCGATCACCCGCAGCACCTGGCCCACCTCGATCACGTTCGGATTGTCGATGTTGTTCCAGCGCACGATGTCGCGCCAGTTCTGCCCGTTCTCCAGCGCGATGCGGATCAGGGTGTCGCCGGGGCGCACGGTGTAGTAACCCGCCTTGCCGGCGTTCTCGGCGCCCGCCAGCGGCTTCGCGTCGGCGACCACCGCCGGCTGCGCACGCGTGCCTGCGTTGCGGTCTTCGACCGGTGCGGGATGGCGCGAACTGGAAGCGCAACCCGCCAGCAGCACTGCCGCCACCGCCACAATTGCCCATTTCCGTCCCTGACTCAACAACTCGAGCATCTGTGTTCCTTCAAGCGATGCCTGATTTTAGGGGGACAAAGTGCACGGGCTCGAGCACACTTTGTTTCATCTCCCGGGCTGTTTTCTCCAGCACCACCAGGGCCTGGGCCCCATCGGGCATGACCGTGGGCGCGATGATGCGCCCGCCCACGGCGAGCTGTTCGATCCATGCCTGTGGCACGGCATCGCCGCCGGCTGCCGCGATGATGCCGGCGTAAGGCGCGCCCTTGGCATAGCCGGCCATGCCGTCGCCAAACAGCAGGTGCAGGTTGGCCAGCCGCAGCGACCGCAGGTTGTCGCGCGCCTTGTCGTGCAGGCCGCGCAGCCGCTCGATGCTGTAGACCTCGGTGGCCACGCATGCCAGAACAGCGGCCTGGTAGCCGCAGCCGGTGCCGATCTCCAGCACGCGGCCCAGACGGCCCTGGTCGTCGACACGGCCCCCCAGCAGCAGTTCGACCATGCGCGCCACCACATTGGGCTTGGAGATGGTCTGGCCCAGGCCAATCGGCAGGCTGGTGTCCTCGTAGGCCTGGTTGACCAGGGCGCTGTCGACAAAGCGATGCCGCGGCACCGTGCCCATGGCGGACAGCACGCGCGGATCGGAAACACCTTGCGCCGCGAGCTTTTGCACCATGCGGGCCCGCACCGCAGCTGAATCCATGCCGTGCCCGCCCTGCACGCTGATTTTCTGGTCCGATGGGCCGCCAGCCCCCGTCCCCTGGACCCGGTTAGCTATGTTTTTAGGAGCAACCGGGGCGCCCGAGCGCAGGTCGAGCCGGACCGGAAAGGCCGGGCGGCGCGTCATCCGCGCTCCGCTGGCGCCAGGCGCCCGGCGATCTGGCGCCAGGCCTGCAGGCCGTCGTGGTCGGTCAGGTCCACCTGCAGCGGCGTGACCGAGACGCGGCCCTGCGCGGTGGCGTGGAAGTCCGTGCCGTCGGCGCCGTCCTTGGCCGCGCCGGCACTGCCGATCCAGTACATGGTCTCGCCGCGCGGATCGGTCTGCGCGATCACCTTCTCGGCCGCGTGGCGCCGGCCCAGCCGGCAGACCTCGAACGCGCCCAGCTCGCCATAGGCGCGGTTGGGGATGTTCACGTTCAACAGAAAGGGCGGGCCGCCCACAAGCTGCTGCGCGATCACATGCTGCACCAGATCGCGCGCCTTGCGGGCTGCGGCATCGATGTGCGACCAGCCCTTCTCGGTCTGCGAAAAGGCGATCGCCGGGATGCCGAACAGATAGCCCTCCATCGCCGCGCCCACGGTACCCGAATAGATGGTGTCGTCGCCCATGTTGGCGCCGTTGTTGATGCCGCTGACCACCAGGTCGGGCCGGTAGCCAAGCAGGCCGGTCAACGCCACGTGCACGCAGTCCGCCGGCGTGCCGTTGACGTAGCGAAAGCCGTTGCCACCCTCCTGCACGTACAGCGGTGAATGCAGCGTGAGGGCGTTGGACTTGGCGCTGTTGTTGTGTTCCGGCGCGACCACTTCGACCTCGACGCCGGCCAGGTCCTTGAGCGCTTCGTGCAGCGCAGCCAGGCCGGGCGCGCGGTAGCCATCGTCGTTGGAGATGAGGATTTTCATGGGGGCGGGGGACAAGCGTCCGATTGTAGGGCGCGCGGTCACCGCTGGGACACGGGCCCCGCACCTGCCGCGCCTATCATTGCGCGCTTGTCCCCACTGGAGAATTCCATGCATGCCTGGCTCTGCGAGAACCCCACCGGCGTCGACGCGCTGCAGTGGAAGGAGCTGCCCACGCCCCAGCCCAAGGCGGGTGAAGTGCTGGTCGAGATCAAGGCCGCCAGCCTGAATTTTCCCGACCTGCTGATCGTGCAGAACAAGTACCAGATGAAGCCCGCCCTGCCCTTCGTGCCCGGCTCCGAGTACGCCGGCGTGGTGGCGGCCGTGGGCGAAGGCGTGACCCACCTGCAGGTCGGCCAGAACGTGGCCTGCCTGTCGGGCACCGGCGGCTTCGGCAGCCACACCATCGCGCCGGCGGCCCTGTGCATGCCGCTGCCGGCTGGCTTTGGGCACGTGGACGCCGCCGCCTTCATCATGATCTACGCCACCTCGCACCACGCGCTGGTGGACCGGGCCCAGCTCAAGGCCGGCGAGACCGTGCTTGTGCTGGGCGCGGCCGGCGGGGTCGGCACCGCCGCCATCCAGATCGCCAAGGCCATGGGGGCGAAGGTCATCGCCGCGGCCTCCACCGACGCCAAATGCGCGCTGTGCAAGTCCATCGGCGCCGACGCGACCATCAACTACAGCACGCAGGACCTGCGCGAGGCCATCAAGGCGGCCACCGGCGGCAAGGGCCCCGACGTCATTTACGACCCGGTGGGCGGCGACTTTGCCGAGCCGGCCTTCCGCTCCATCGCCTGGCGCGGCCGCTACCTGGTGGTGGGCTTTGCCTCCGGCCCCATCCCGGCCCTGCCGCTGAACCTGGCCCTGCTCAAGGGCGCCTCCATCGTCGGCGTGTTCTGGGGCGACTTCTCCCGGCGCGAACCCAAGGCCAACGCCGCCATGATGGGCGAGCTGGCCCAGTGGTATGCCCAAGGCAAGGTCAAGCCGGTGATCGACCGCACCATGCCCATGGCCGATCTGAAGGCCGCCTATGCCCACATGGGTTCGCGCGGCGTGATGGGCAAGCTGGTGATGGTCAACTGAGCCAGAAGCGCCAGAAGCCACAGCCAATAAAAAAGCCGGCAGTGTGAACTGCCGGCTTTTTACTTGGTGTTGATGGGGTGGCTGATGGGGGTCCACTGCCACTTACCCCGCCCCAGTGTTTATGCGGGTTTACGGCGGGTTGCTACACACAGCCGTGTGACGACCAGTGTAGCAGCTCGAGCCGTTTAGCTGGCAGAGGCAGGGCGCGCTGCCCTGTCTGGCGCGCCTAATCGCCCCATGGGGTCTCCTTCAAGAAAGAGCGCGCTGCCAGATGAAACTGCCTCTCTCACAGAGCTCCCTCAACTCGTGATTTGGATGCCGCAAAGTGACTGCGGATCAACTCCGGTATAGTCGCCGACGACCGAGCCAATAGCCGACACCAGACCCTTCGGCATGGGCCGGCAACAACAGAAAATAAAAATTCGAGGAGTGAAGATGGAGATCCTGTCTGGAGTGGTCACGGCACTGCAGTCCAGCGTTTCGGTGCAAGGTGGAGGCAACGACGGGCAAGTCACCACGACGCACATTGCTATGTTTAGGCTCGGTGCCCGTCAAGTTCGTTTGAAGGCAACGCAACCGGCCATGATTCATGCGGGAGACCAGGTGGAGGTAGCCGGCGATAACCGACGCGGCCTGTTCAATGCCCGGGCGTATCGAAACCTGAGTACTCAAGTTGAGGGGCATGAGGGTTGGGTGGCCAACACCTTCCTCGGCGCGCTTTTCTTCCTCGGCGGTTTCGGTTCGCTAGTCTTCGAGGTCAGTCTTTTTGGGCCTTTGTTCGGAGCGGCGGGTGGATACATGCTCTATTGCGGGACGCGTACGCTCCAGGCGATCCGGGCGTTGCGGCAAGCGACTCCGGCTGCGGTTGCCTGAGAGAAGTGTACTCATCGAGCTAAAAGCGACTCATTTTTTGGAGGAAGGCAATTGCGATTCAAACGAATTTTTGGCGGGGTGCTTGTTGCTGCAATATGTTGCGGAGCCCACGCTGGCTGGACAAGGGTGGGGCAAGACGAAGGCGGCAGTGACTATTACGATCCGAGCAGCGTAAAGCAGATCAAAGGCATTGCCAGACTCTGGGAAATGAGTGACATGAGCAAGCCATTAGAAGCAGGCGGTGATGCTTTCCGCTCTATGAAAGCCCAGGTGGAGTACGACTGTTCCGGTGAGCGAAGAAGAATGTTGCACATGGTCTTGTATAGAGGCCAGATGGGCAACGGCACATCGTCCTCCATGCCTGCCGAGCAGCAATGGAAGCCGATTGTGCCCGGCACTACGGGTGCACGCACATTAGCTGCGGTTTGCAAGTAGTTTGCCAATCAGATCGCAAAGGGCCTTAGGGTCCTTTTTTTGTGGCCGCTGTGAGGCCCTCGCCACAAAGGATGTGCTCAAGAATCTCCACGCCACGGTATACCGAAAAGAACCTCACGCTCGTGCTGGCTAGACAGAGGACCTAGGTGTTCAACCTAGGCGGCCCCTCCCCGGGGCCATCCATCTAACCTTCAACGGAGCAATCGTGACGGCACCTGAACTCTCTCAAATCATTCGCTCGTACCAGAGGAACCCGAACCTTGCCGGGGTCCTCAGCACCGGGCAGCGCATCCTGCTCGCGATCGCGATGTGTGACGCGGCGCTTCTGCCCCCGGGGTATGAAACCCCTTTGGATGCCTGGAGGCGCCTGACACCAGATGAGGCCGCCGCGCTTCAGCAAGGCGTGCTCCTCAGTGGAGCAGCAGCATGAGGAAACTGAAGGTGACTGACGTCGAGCTGGCACTGCCCTACTTCCAGGTGCGTCAGTTTTACGAGATCCAAAACGCTGACGGACGGCTGCTTGCGACCCTCGTTGTGAAGGGACGCGGGCAGAACGAGTTCGAGGCAAGGGCAGATGTTGACCCCCTGTCAAGTCAGCTCAGGGCGCTCGGGATCGGCAGTGACGGGCTCTACTACGGGACCGGCTGGGATGAGTGGTACCTAATCGACAGGGAACTTGGCCTTGTGGACGCAATTAGGCTCTGGGACAAGTGCGATCCTGACTACGCAGTGCGGCTCGCAGCTCGAACCTTGGTGCCCGAAACCCAAAAGCAGGCCCTCGACATGTACGGTATCGACCGACACGGATAGCATGGCCGGCGTCCCGGTCGTGCAATACCTGCGACGAAGCGCCACCAACACCCAGACTCCTGCTAAGTCATTGACGTAGCAGGAGTTTCGTCTTTCCGGGGGATCAAGACTTACCTCGCGGCCATGAGAGACCCGGACTATAAGTCCTCGAAAGGACGTCGTTGGGAGAGGTGAAAATTTAGCTCCGGGAACCAGATTTCAAATTGGACTAAAGGCACTTGAATCCAGTGACGTACATCACTGAGATGGCGGAGGGTGTGCCCGCCGCTGCACTATCCATCAAAGAACAACGTTCCGGATTTCCAGGCTCGATCTTGACGAGCTGGACTCTCCATTGCCTAATTGCGCTCCATCAAGACAGGGGGGAACATGCTGGGTAAAGTCCTTACGTCCACGTTGATGGCACTGGCGCTAATCGCAACCTTCACCGGGTGTGCCAGTCGGGCTCCGATCAAACACTACGAGCTTTCAACGGAACTGAAGCACGGAGAAGAGAAGATCCTCGGCGGCGACGACTGGGGCATTGCCCTTTCCGGCGGCGGCCTACGATCCGCACTCTATTCGATGGGTGTCATGAAAGCGCTTTATGACCAAGGCGCCCTCCAACACATCAAGGTCATCTCGTCTGCTTCTGGCGGCTCGTACGCCGCTCTCTGGTTGGTTGAGGAGCAGATGAAGAACCTTGGAAAACCACTGGGTGAATCGATTCTGTCGGACGACAAATTCCGCCGAAGCGTGTGCGAGTTAATCGGCACCGGCAACTTCGTCACCAACTTTGAATATCTGGACGCCGCTTTCTCATGGCACCCGTCACGGGCATCAATCGAGATGTACGAGGCGAGCCTCAGAAGGAGCTTTGGCAGAAATCCCGCGGAACGCACCATCGACCAACTCGCCAATGCGACGCTTGTCAAACAAGTTCCCTACTGGATCGTGAACACGGCGATTCACAAGCCCGACCCCGAGCATCGTCTGCACCACGGCGTTTTCGAGTTCACTCCGCTGGTTACAGGCAACCAGTCCAGGGGTTATTGGAGAGCCAACACTGGGAAACCTGTGCCCGTGGTCAAAGCCGTGGCGATTTCGGGTGCGGCACTCGCACCGTTCCTGGCCCAGCCATTTGAGGTGCCGAGTCCAACCGGGACAAACGAATACCTTGAACTCTCCGACGGTGGGCACGTTGAAAACCTGGCTGCCTTCGCCCTTATTCGTCGCAAGGTGAAGAACATCATCATCGTCGACGCTGAAATGGATCGCTACTATGGGTTTGCCGCGTACCGGAAGCTCAAAAAGGGGTTGGTGGCCTACGGTGTAAATCTGACAGTCGGTGAAGCTGATCAAGCGACGAAATTCCAGTGGACGCCATGGCGGCTGAAGCAGTCCGTTATGACGGGGACTGCCACACATCCGGATGGCAGTGTCAGCACAATCGTCTACTTGAAGCTTGGCTTGCCGGACTCCATCCTGCCGCTCATGACGGTCGGCAACATGCCTCAGGCAAAAGGTGGCGTCAGCCAGGATGGATCGTGCTACACCCTGCCTAACGATGGACAGACAAGCACAACCGAACTACTACGCGTTCGGATGGCCAACTATGCGGATTTCAGATCTGCATTTGGCGACTTCCCGCATTTCCACACCGTCGATCAGAGCTACTACACGGATCAGACGAGCGCCACCTTGGGACTAGGCTATTTTCAAGGCTGCGACCTGCACGACAACTCGGACTTCAAGGACAAGATCGGGGCGGCGGCCTGCAAGCCGCCGGCCGGCCGCAGGCGTTAGGCGTTTGATTGCGCTATCCAACACCCGCCAAGCTCCGCGCGTCGCCTTGCCTATCGAAGAAGACATCGCCAACAACTGGCGCGACATGCAGCTTTGACCGGGGAATGATGACGCTTGCGACGTTGACTCTCTTGCACCCATAATCGCGCCTCGCCTCTGAGGTGCCACCTCGGGGGTCCACTTCCCCGAAGCGCTTGTACCCCGGACGCCTTCTAAGTCGTTGATTTAACAGGGTCTTAATCGACAAGGTCCGGGTGTTGGTGTCGCCTCCGTGAATCGACGCGCAGACGGAGCTATAGCCTTTGGCGCAGCCAGGGCGCAAGCTCTGGATACACTCTCCGCACGAAAGACCGGCGGCCGGCGACGTGGAGTCGAATGTAGATGGCGCGGCCCCGCAGCGCCTTGTGGCCCCACTCGAAATTCTGGTCCCCAACGAAGCTGAGCTTCAGCGTTGAATGCGGGTCAATACGGGTATCGTCTGCATCGTGACCTGGGATTGCGATCGATTCGTAGTTTCGCTTGCGCCAGCCCCTGGCCCCGTACATCAACTCCCAATACGTCAGGATCACGGGTCGGCTGGTGAGATTTCTCAAGAGGATGTCACTGCCGAAGACGTCGCTGCCGGTCAGGTTGTAGCTAACGTCCAGCCGAAAGCGATCGCGCCAGACCTCCCCAAGCTTTACTAGCCCAAGCAACGTCGACAAGAACGCCCCCCAACAGGCAAGGTACAAAGCGGTATCGGCAGGCATTTTCAATCAGGGAGGCTTGGCGCCGATCAAGGCCTGGGCCTGTTGGTGTTGAACCATCCATGCAGCGGTATCGGGGCAGCGAAATCCGATCAGCGTCTGAATCTGCTGAAAGTCGCTGGCGAGAGACCGGGCAAAAATTGGCTCGTGATGGGCGATGCGGTTGCGCAGAGTCCTCAGCTGCTCCAGGTCGTTGAAGATCGCTTTGCGTAGTTGTTGCACCGACAGCAGCTGATCCAAGAACGGCAAAACAGCTCTGAGATGAGGATTCCAGATCCGGGTATCGAATCGTCCCGTGAACATCGTTTGCCAGAACTTGAACTTCAATTCAGCGATGACTTTGCCTGAGGTTGGCTGGTTGGTCCGGGCTCGAACTAGCTCCCTGCGAGCGTTGAAGTGAGGACCTTGCGGATTGGGTAGGCTGAGCTCGAAAGTCGGATCCCAAGGCCAGAGCGGGCCGTAGACTGCCGTCAGGGCGTCGTTAACTGCGTTCCGGAGAACCACCTCGCATAGGTGGAGTGGGGCCATGAACGCGGCTGAAATTTGAGCGTTCCAGGCGTACAAGGCCAGGGCGCCGGGCAGATTGGGCATCGCCGCCGTAGCGGCCTCGTAGGTGCCTACTCTAGGCGCGGAAAGGGCGTTTTTGATCGCCTGGTCAGGTGGAATTGCAGCCATGCCCCAATATTCGTATAATCGACGCACTGGCCACTAGGATCGTGGGCGAAAGCCTCCCCCTAGGGACGTACGCGATAGTTAGAAAAGGCCCACCGAAAGGTGGGCTTTTTCCATTCTACGGCTGAGTTAGCTGTCTCCCGAAGAATGCGCTTCGCCGGCGTGCTTCGGAGGAGGTCGAAGGTCTCCATCGCGGAATCCTCGACAGCGCTACCCGCTAAGAAGGGTTCTGAGCACGACAAGGGCCGACGCGTCGCGCCCCTTTTTCTTTGGCTCTGTCACCAGACTGTGTTGATTCCAAGGCCTCGCAACCGAGATTTTCCATCGAGACCTGTGACGGCCGCGATGTGCGGCCATCAACGCCTAGCCAATAAAAAGCCCCGACCAGGTCGGTCGAGGCTCGGGGAATCACAATGGCGCGAGACGCCAGCCTTCAGGCGGAGATTGCTTTCAGGTCGGCGTTCAATCAGGTCTGCTCCTTGGAGTAGTAAAGCGTGGTGCCGTCGGTTCGACAGAAGTGCCGGCGCATGAAGGTGCGGTTCATCACCCGCTCGATTCCGATGTTGCCGCCCCCGCATTCCTTACAGCGAACGTGACCGTCGTGGGACACCCTGCCCGGATGCGCCTGCTTGTACGCGGCGAAGCTCTGGGCCTGCATGGCCGCCATCTGCTTGCGGTTGGTCCGGATGATGAAGATGAACGTGGCCACAAGGACCAGCGGCACGAAGGCTGACAGCGCGAGTTGTACGAAGTGTTCCAGCATTATTTCCATATTAAGGCTTGGTCCTCAGTGGTAAGGGGCGAAGCGCCCCCATTGACGTCTAGTGATGAGCACGATGGCGGGCCCCGATTGTGCCGTCATAGAGCTTACCTGCCTCCCACGCGGCCTGAGAAACTGGCGAACGCCCGCACTGCCATTGGCCGGTGGCCGATTCGCGCCAAGGCAACCAACACAGATTAGTGACAGAGCCTCTTCTTTTGACCAGGCTAGATGGACAAGGCGTGTTCGCGCGGAGTGCGTAAGTCGATGTCCAAAGCGGCATGCTTGGTGTCGAGCCGGGACATTGCTTCCGGCAGCAGCTCTCGATCATCCGTGTACAGCACCGCTTCGCTTCTGGCTCGGCTGATCGCGACGTAGTACAGGGCCTGGTTGGCCATCGCAGAAGAGACATCTGCATCCACCAGCACTCGCTGGCACGTCTGGCCTTGAGCCGCGTGCACGGTCGTGCAATAGCCATGGTCGATCTGGAGTGGCTCCGCGGCATCCAGCGTCACCAGGACGCCTCCGTCCGTCCGGACATGGATTTCGCGCGTTTCGAATCCCACCGACTCCACCTGGCCTCGCTGACCGTTGACGATCCCCTGGCTGTAGTCGTTCTTCGTGAATCGCACCAGGTCGCCAACAGCGAGTTCCCGCTCCACCTCAACGTACGCGGTGACGTTGGACATGGTCGTCGGTCGCCAATAGACTTTCACGCCGTCCGCTCGCTCCAGCGTCACGCAGCCAGGTTCCGCGGCGACAACCCGGGCTAGGTCTCCGCGCATTAATCCGATGCTCTGGTAGTGCCGTTCGGCCTGAACGAGGTCACCTGGTGAATAGCTCAGGGAGCTTTGAGCCTGGGCGCGCGTCAGATCTCGCCGCTCCAGCGCGGTAACGACCAACCCCGTGCCCGCGAGGGCCAGGCGGTGCCGAACGAGCTCGTTGATGCGTGTTCGGGCCACGTTGGTTCCCGCCACCATCAGCGTTTCCATCCGCTCGCCAGGGGGCAAGGAGGCGTAGTGCCGGGCGATCCGTTCGTAGCGCTCGGTCGCGTGTGGGACCTCGGCAATGCTCGATTTCAGCTTGGCGACGGACGCCGCGATCCTGCCCTCAGCGGCATCCAGAACAGCCTCTCGCAGGGGGCCCTCGGCTTGGCGCTGAATTTCGGCCATGCGGGCGGTCTCCATGCCGGCCCTCTGAAGCTGGGAGAACGGTGCACCGGCCTCGACTGCTTTTAGCTGCCTGGTGTCTCCGACCAGGACTGCCCGAGCTCCGGCCTTCTCCACAGCCTGGAGCACGAGGTGCATGTCTCGCGCACTCACCATCCCAGCCTCGTCCAGGACGACCAGGGTGTTCGCGGTCAGCCCTTGGGCGTTGCGGGCCAGGAACGCAGCCGTGGTCATGGAGGGTATTCCGGTCGCCTCCAGCTCCCGGGCGGCTGCCGCTGACGGGGCAAGCCCCAGGGCTTTGAAGCTACCCAAATTGGCCTTGACCTGCCGCAGCATGGTCGTCTTGCCGGTGCCGGCCAGGCCCTGGACTCCTACGACGCGGTGCTTCGTACTCAGGATCAACTCTGCTGCGGAACGCTGCCCTTGGCTCAGGTTCTGCGTGGCCAGGCGTGTTCTTGCGGTTGGCGATTGCTGAATAGGCTGCGGTAGGAGGCCTCGCCCACGTTGTTCTACGGCGAGCATTTCGCGTTCCGTCGTCTGAGCCTGGGCTGTCGTGAGGAGCCGACCATCTGGTGAGGAAATCAGGCTTTCCTTGGCGATTGCGGTGTTGATTGCGCCCTCGATGTCGCTGAAAAGTGCCAATCCAGTCCCATGCGCGAGGGCAACCTGGACCAGGGTTGTTCGTGAGACCACCGCATTGCGCTCGGTCAGGTGCGCGACGGCAAAGTGGACTGCTTCGTTGGCTGAGGTTTCGCGCTGACCAACCGCCAGAGTGCTGGGAGGGATGGCGGTCCAATCTATGCTGAATTCAGCTGCCTTTGACTGCCAGGCCTGTGCGAGGGCTGCCCGGTCCACTTGCTTGTCTTTGCTGCGCCGGGTGTTCAGGCTGGCGATCTCCCGCTCCCGTGCCGACGCGTTTTGGCGGTTACGGCCGCGGGCGGCCAACGCGGCGTCGATCGCCTGGCGCCGCGTGCTGAAGGCAGAGACCTGGGCATCATTGATGTGAGCCAGCTCGAACCGGCCGTCCTCATGGGTGCGGCGGACGGCATACCCCAGGGCCTGCACGGCAGCCGCCAGCTCGGCGCGGTAGTGGACCCCCAGGAGCTTTTGCTGCGCGTAGAGGTCGTTCGCGCTCAGGGCGCGCCATTGACCGTCCTGCCGTTGGGTCGCGTTCACCAGCACGCAGTGGGTGTGGAGCTGCGGGTCCTTATCGCGACTCAGCTCGTGGTCAAAACGAGCGACTACGAGGTTGCCACTGCGCACCAAGACGGTCTCACCGCCCAACGTGACACGATAGGCGGCGATGGTCGATTCAACGTGCTTCAGGGTGGCGGTCACTGCATCCCTGTGAGCCTGCAAGAGCCGATGATCACCTCCGACCATTGCTTGCAGGCTCAGGGACTTAGGAGCGCTGAACGTCAGGTCGATCCCGGCCGTGCGCGGGCCTTCACCGCCATGGTGAAGCGTGCTCCCATCGGGCAGCCGGCCCTCCAGAACGCGCCGAAATTCATCCGGGCGCACTGAACCTACCAGGCCCAACGCGACCGCGCCTTCGCCCCACCAGCTGCTGGGCGCGCGGCCGTCCTCGGAGTAGTAGTCATCTGCCCCTTCGTAGTAGGTCGCCGCAGACTCAGCGGACGTCACTTTGTCCAGGGTCAGCATGCATCCTCCGGGATGAAAGGGGGGCGGCGTTGCGCTCGAACCTGGGGAGCCAGCCGGAATCGGGCTACGGGCGCATCACCGGCCAACGCCAGGTAGCCCTCCAAGTTCCGCAGACCGGCGATTTCGCTGGGCAGGACAAGGCGTTCCTGCACTTGGCGCAACGACTCGGACTCTCCCAGACCAGACGACCCGAGGCTGCTGCTGCGCTCGCGGCGCAGGATCTCGCGTTCGCCCAGTGCCCGCGAAAGTTCGTCTGCAGTGGTGGGATCGCCTTTCGCGATTGCGAGTACAGCTAGATTGCGGAAGCACGAACGCAGGACGGTCGCACTGTCACGCCCATACAGCCGGTCCAGCTGCGAGGTGCTCTGGACCCCGGCGATGATTGCCAGCCCGTGCTTGCGGCCTAGGGTCAAGGCCGCTTCCAGCCCATCGAGCTTGCCGAGTGCGGCCAGTTCGTCCAATACCAGCCAAATCCGCCGATTCGGATCTGGCGGCAAGGTCAAGACAGCGTTGGTGACAATGTCCACCCAGCAGGCGAGCAAGGGCGCAAGCGCCCTTTGCATGTCCGCCCGCCACGTCAGAAAGAGGCTTCCGGAGCCGTTCTCCAGCCACTCCCGCAGGCCGAATTCCCCAGGCCTCAAGTAGCGCTGCGGAGCCAGGTGCGCCGTTAGCAGAAAGCGGGTAGAGGCCAGGGCCTTGTCCGCGCCCTCGTCAAACAGTCCGGAAGCCGGCGTCCCGACGAGCAGGGCCTCCAGGTCGCGAGCGGGCGCGCAAGTTGACCAGTACAGCAGTCGATCTGTACTGGTCTCCCCCGCACGCACGAGTGCTCTGAGCACCTCGGCCAGCAGAACCTGCGCATAGTGATGCCAGGGTGCGGACTCCCCATGCCCAGCCGGCACGACCGAGCACGCTAGCCGGTCGGCGTCGAAATCCGACCGAAGCTCGTTGAACAGAGACCAGCGCTCAGACCGGGCGTCGAGCGGGTTGAGAAGCCGGTCCTCATCGGTGCCGAACTTGCTGAAGTACGCGCCGTTGGGGTCGCAAACAATGGCGCGCTCACCTCTTTTGAAGACGCCGTCCAGGACTTCTTCGATCAGCGTTGACTTGCCGGCTCCAGTCGATCCGGCGGTGAGCAAGTGCAGGGTCTCGAGTTCGATGGGCCAGGGCCTTCCACCCAGTGTCACCGGTGCAGAGGAGGAACGGCTCGCTGGGCCCCCTGCGCCGGCCTTCAAAGGGGGGCGCTTCCACGGATTGAGCATCACTGGTCCTGCTCCCACCGTGAGCCACGGAGCTGCATGGGCGCAACCTGGGCGCGCCTGAGCCAGCGGCGAAACAGCCAACTTGAGATCAGAGTTGCCCCGAGCATGCCGACGGCGACACACAGAGAAAGCAGCGTAAGTGCCGTGCGATCCGCAGTCCTCCCGGCCCATGCTGCGGCGAGCAGCACCCATCCGTCGACCGCAGGACGGTGCAAGCCGCGGTCCCAGGCAATGCTCCATGTAGCGGCGGTGAGGGCGATGGAGAGCGAGAACCAGGCGAGGGCCCGATCACGCAGGCCCGACAGGTGGCGCAGGAAGGCGTCGTGCGTCTTCATGCGAGGCCTCCCTTCAGCCTGGCATAGAGGTCAGGCGCGGCCAGCCTCGCCCGCACTCTGGCCAGGATCTGCGGGTCCCTGGACGCGGCTAGCTCCCGAAGGATAAGCAGCACCTCCGTTGATGCGGTCTGAGGCGCGTTGGTGGCGGAGGCCGCCGGGTCGGCAGCTCCATGCACTTGCTTGCGCAGATCTTCCAGGGCAGCGACCACGTCCAGACGTTCGTGGACAGCTGTGACTGAGTGACGAACGTAGTCGGACAGCGTCTGGCCATGGCTGTCAGCCCGGCGTTGCAGCTCCCAGTGCTCGTCGGTCGAGACGCGGACCTTGATGAAGCGGCTGCGGTTGTTCTTGGTCAACTTTTCCGCGCCGTTCTTGGCGATTTCGGGGCTGTGCCCACGTTTGTGGACCGGTCCGATCGGCCGTGTGGTCAGCGAAAAGCCTTCGGCGCTTGGCCTTTTTTGGATGTTGGGGCCGCAATCAGCGATTGCAGGGGTGTGTGTCGATTTCTCTGGCCCGACAGGGGCGCGGAAAGGGGTAGGCACTAGCCACTCCAGGGTTGTTGCAATGGCTGGTATAGGGAGCCAATTGCGATCCGACCGAGGCCAGGTCCAGGTTGCCTGCTCGTCCGCCGGGAAGGCGAGCGGGCCACGGTGGCCTACGGGAGGAAATCCTGACAGCGTCAGGAGGGCGGGGCCAGGATGCCAGTGCGGCCCCGGCCTTGGCCTATCGAAATGCCCGTGATGGGCCCCGAGACTTGTCCACGGTGGCGGGCGTCGCTTGCGACGAACGCACGCCGCGGTGGGCAAGTCGGTGCCACAGTCGCGGCATCCTTCGGATGAGGGTTCCGTCCTCTACCCGCGGTGAGGGATGAGGGAGGCGCGCAGCCTACGATGCCATGGAGCCCGACGCCTTTTTCAAAGGCTGCCAAGGCTGGACGGAGACCTTTGGAAACTTCACCTTGGCGAATTCGGCCGCAATCTCGCCGAAGGGAAGGTCATCCTCGCCATAGCCGTCAGTGATGGAGCCGTCGCCAGTGGCATGGCCAAGAATCCGCTTCAGGTACTTGCTGTCCGCCCTGGCCCTTTCCAGCAGGTCTTTCATGCGGTGCCTGAAGCTGTTCATCACCTTCGTGCGGTCGGTGACGCCCTGCTTGCGCAGGTAACGTCCGAAGTACTTGCCGAAGGCCGTCGACCACTTGCCGTCGTTGCCAGGCGTCAACTCCGGAAACAGCTGAGCTTCTCCGCGGTCCTTGAGGTGTTGCACGTACCGCAGCAGGCCGAGGTCGACCAGCTCTTGCGCGACCGGCACGCGCCGGCGCGACACGAGGGTCTTTAGCCCTCGCTTGCTGCGCTTCCCGTCGTCGTCATAGAGGGCCGCGGTATTGTCGTCCGGGATGTCTGTAACCAGCAGGAACCAGCCGTGCTCAGGGTCGTGGACGACCTCGGAGGCGGCCATGCCGGCGATCTCCTCAGCCCTGGCCCCCGTGTAGCTCAAGATCAGAGGCATCCAGTAGGCCGACTCCCCAGTCCGACCCCGTGGCAGCTCCAGGTGCCGGAAGATCGGCGAGTCGAAGATTTTCTCGACTTCACCCTGAGTGAACGGGAAGTGCGCCTTCTTCCCCTGGTCACGCTTCACGACGGCCAAAGGAAGGGTGTCGCGCGCGGGATTCTCTGCGACGACGTGCCGCCCAAGAGCGTTCTTGAAGATCGTCTTCACGTTGGCCAACCTGGTGTTGACGGTGACGACCGAAACGCTTTCGGCCATATGGTTGACCCAATCACTCATGCCCTTGGGCGTGAGGCGGCTGGGCCCCGCCATCTCGTGCGCCGTTGCATACGTTTTGAGCATGGTCCAGTGGGACTTGAAGTGCTTTTGCGTCGACAGCGGCCGGTTGTCCGCCCGTGTATTCCACGCCTGGTAGACGGCCTCCCATGTGGGCCCGTCTGCCCCTGTCATCGCTGCGGGATGCTTAGGAGGCGCCGGCGCCTTGTCTTTGGTCTCGACAACTTCGCCCCGGTGGCGGGCGATCCGAAGGTCTAAAGCTGCGACCATCGCCTTCAGCATGGTGTGAGCCACCTTTCGCTCCTGCTCTGGCGACAGTTCGGCGTCCAGGCGAATGATCTGCAGGTATTCGCGCATGGGCTCGATCATCGGTTCTGAGCGCCCTCTGGCCAGCCAGTCGCCAAAGACTCGTCGATTCTCGACAAGCTCGACGGCTAGGTGGTCGTAGTAGTCGTCGCTCAGCCCGTGTTCACGCTCCATGGCGTCGCTCGACAGCGTCTGATGCACCCACTGCTGGCCAATCGCAGCGATCTGGTCATCGCTCAAGGTCTTGAAGGTACGCTGGGACGGCAGACGCTCCGCGCTGCGAGCCAGCAGGAGGGCTCGCCGTCTTTCGAACTCCTGGTCCAGCCGGTGCTGTTCGGCATGGAGACGTGGCATCGCCAGCTTCAGGTCAGTGGTTTCCAGGCTGACCCAGTGCTCTTTTTTGTTCGCGGGGTAGGTTGAGGCGACATCGGCAGGGATGCGCCGGCGCAGGTACAGGGTGCCGCGTTTGCCGCGTCGATGGATGTGCAGGGGAAGCGCTTGTTTCATCGTCTATTGCTCCTCAGGTTTGCGTAGCAACCTGTGTAGCAACCGAGAGCTGAAAACCCTTGAACTATCTGGGTTTCCAGGAAAAACAAGCACTTAGAAGAGGGGTGGGGTGGCTGATGGGGCTCGAACCCACGACAACAGGAATCACAATCCTGGACTCTACCAACTGAGCTACAGCCACCGTAGAGGCGAGATTATACCCGCTCGCAACGCGTTTACTGGACGACCTCGTCGCCGGTCTTGGGCGCGGGCTTGGCGACCTTGATCTGCGTCTTGTAGCGGTCCTTGAGCAGGTTGTAGTAGGCCAGGCTCTCGCCCGCGGTCCACCACTGGCTGTACTGCTGGCGTTCCCGCACGGCGACGTCCGCGGCCGGCGCTTCGCGCTGCACGGCCTTGAGGACCTTGACCACCGCATAGCCCTGGGCGCCCAGGTCCACGCCCACCAGCGCCGGCAATGCCGCAGGGTCGGCGCGCAATGCGGCTTCCACCACCTGGGCCGGCTGCTTTTGCGAATCGTCGCGCGAGACAAGGATGGCGGCCGGCAGTTCGGCTGCCGCGGGCTTGGCCTGGAAGGCGGCGAGCTTGTCCATGCCCTCTTTCCTGGCCTGCTCGGCGCCGCGCGCGGCGATCACACGCAAGCGCACCTGCGCCTTCACCTCTTCCAGCGGCAGGGTGCGCGCCGGCGTGTACTGGGCGATGCGGGCCGAAACCAGCTGGCCAGCCGAAACTTCCACCGCCTCGGTGTTGCGCTTTTTCTCCACGCTGTCGGGCGTGAAGACGGACGCCAGGAACTTGGGGTTGGCCAGCACGCCGGTGACGCCCTGGGCCGGCGTGCGCGTGACGGTGGCGGTGCGCACTTCCAGCTTGAAGCGCTCGGCCACAGACTTGAGGCCGTCGGCGGCCTCGTACACGGCGTTGCTGAAGGCGTCGGCCGACTCGGCGAACTTGCGCTGGGCCTGCTGCTTCTTCAGATCGGCCTCCATCTCGGGCTTGAGTTCCTCGAAGCTGCGCTGCTTGGGCGCCTTGATGTCGGTCAGCTTGATGACGTGGTAGCCGAACTCCGATTCGACGACGCCGCTGACCTCACCCTTCTTCAGGCCAAAGGCGGCATCCTCGAAGGCCTTGGTCATGGCGCCGCGCGCGAAGAAGTCCAGGTCGCCGCCGCCGGGTGCCGAGCCCGGGTCCTGCGAATTTTTCTTGGCCACGTCGGCGAAGCTGTCGGGGGCTTTTTGCACCACGGCCGCCAGCTCCTCGGCCCTGGCCTTGGCCTTGGCGCGCTCGGCGGCCGGCGCGCTTTGGGGCGAGGCGATCAGGATGTGGCTGGCACGCCGCTCTTCCTGGCCGGCCATGCGGGCCACGTTCTGCTCGTAGTAGGTCTTGAGGTCCTGCTCATTGAGCGTGATGCCCTTCTTGACGCTGTCCACATCCAGCACCAGGTAGTCGATCCTGGCCTGCTCGGGCGCCTGGAACAGCTGCGGATTGGCCTTGTAGAACGCATCCAGCTCGGCGTCGCTGGGCGTGATCTTGGCCGCGTAGTCCACTGCGTTGAAGCGCGCCACCTGGATCTCGCGCTTCTCGAAATAGGCGTCGAGCGACAGGCGGGCCTGCGCCGGCGTGGCGATGCCGGTTGCCCCCAGGCCCGCCAGCACCTGGCGCGTCGCCAGGTCGGCACGCACCGAGTTCTCGAACATCTCGGGCGTCATGCCCTGCGCGCTCACCAGTTGGCGGTAGCGCGCCATGTCCAGCTTGCCGTCGGGGCCACGCAGCGAGGCGATCACCTCGTTGCGCTGCAGTTCCTCGGCCAGGCGCTGGTCGCTGGTGGCCAGCTTGGAATGCGCGGCGGCGGCGGCCACGACCCTGTCGCGCACCAGCCGCTCCAGCGTGGCGTAGCGCGCCTCGGGCGAGTCGAGCAGCTTGGCGTCGAGCGTGGGCATAGACTGGCGCAGCTTGTCGACCTCAGCCTTGTGGGCGGCGTCCCATTCACCCTGGTGAATCTCGCGCCCATCGACCTTGGCGACGGTCTCACCCTTCTCATTGAAGCGGTTGTAGCCTTCCAGGCCGAACAACACGAAGGAAGGGATGATGAGCAGGAACATCAGGCCCATCATGATCTTGGTGTGCTTGCGGACAAACTCGAACATTGCGCATCTCTCTAGAAAAAAACCTGCTGTCCAAAAGCACAAAGGCGAACCCTTGTTCGCCTTTGTCTGTGGTGGGTGCTGACGGGATCGAACCGCCGACCTACGCCGTGTAAGGGCGCTGCTCTACCAGCTGAGCTAAGCACCCAAGAGTCTGTCCTCAGTTGAGCGCATCCTTGAGCGCCTTGCCCGGACGGAACTTCGGCACCTTGGCGGCCTTGATTTTAATCGCAGCGCCGGTACGGGGGTTGCGGCCGGCGCGGGCAGCGCGTTTGCCGACTGCGAAAGTGCCGAAACCTACCAGCGAAACCGAGCCGCCTTTTTTCAGCGTCGTCTTGACGGCGCCGATCATCGACTCCAGCGCACGCGTGGCGGCAGCCTTGGAGATGTCGGCATGTTTTGCGATGTGCTCAATCAGTTCGGTTTTGTTCACAAGGGGCCCCTCGTAGAGAGATAGAGTTGATCAGGAATGTCTCTTCAAAAAAATTTTTGTCTCCCGGTCCCTGCGACGCCGCTAGGGCGGCTGCTGGCAGGAAGCGGGAGACTTTTTCGCGGCTGATCGCCACTGGAGTCGATTAAAGCCACGGCAATGGACCGTGTCAATACGACATGCAGCTTTACAACAGCGCGGAGGCGGATTCTAGTCGGATTTGACGAGGTTCCATGCGGGCTGCGGGGCGTTTTGTGCGGCACTGCGCAATTTTCACGAGCCCCTCGGCAAGCAAAACGTTACAGCGCCAAAGCGATCGCACGGCCGAGGTCCGAGGTGCCCGCCGTGCCGCCGATGTCAGCCGTGCGAGGCGCACCGCTTTGGGGATGCAGCACTTTCTCGATGGCTGCGAGCACCGCATCGTGCGCGTCCTTGTGGCCCAGGAACTCCAGCATCATTGCACCGCACCAGATCTGGCCGATCGGGTTGGCGATGCCTTTGCCGGCGATGTCGGGCGCCGAACCGTGCACCGGCTCGAACAGCGAGGGAAACTTGCGATCGGGGTTGAGGTTGGCGCTGGGTGCGATGCCGATGGTGCCGGTGCAGGCCGGTCCCAGGTCGCTCAGGATGTCGCCGAACAGGTTGCTGCACACCACCACGTCGAAGAACTCGGGGCGCTGCACGAAGTGGGCCGTGAGGATGTCGATGTGGAACTTGTCCAGGCGCACGTCGCCATAGTTCTTGGCCATCTCGGCCACGCGCTCGTCCCAGTAGGGCATGGTGATGGCGATGCCGTTGGACTTGGTGGCGCTGGTCAGGTGCTTCTTGGGCCGTGACTTGGCCAGCTCGAACGCGAACTTGAGCACGCGGTCGGTGCCGATGCGCGAGAAGATGCTTTCCTGCATCACGATCTCGCGCTCGGTCCCGGGATACATGCGGCCGCCGACGGCCGAGTACTCGCCCTCGGTGTTCTCGCGCACGATGTACATGTCGATCTCGCCGGGCTGGCGCGGGCTGCCGTCCTTGCGCACCACCGGACAGATGATGCCGGGCATCAGGCGCGCGGGCCGCAGGTTCACGTACTGGTCGAACTCGCGGCGAAACAGCAGCAGCGAACCCCACAGCGAGGTGTGGTCGGCGATCTTCTCGGGCCAGCCGACGGCGCCGAAATAGATGGCGTCGTGGCCACCCACCAGGTCCTTCCAGTTGTCCGGCATCATCTGGCCGTGCTTCTCGAAGTAGTCCCAGCTGGAGAAGTCGAAGTGGTCGAACTGCAGGTCGATGCCGAATTTGGTGGCCGCGGCCTCCATCACCCGCACGCCCTCGGGCATGGTCTCCTTGCCGATGCCGTCGCCGGCGATGACTGCGATGCGTTTCTTGCTCATGGTGTGTCTCCGAAGAAGTTGAGGGATTCGTCCAGCAGAAGGGCCGGGGCCTCCTCCGCGATGTAATGGCCGCAAGGCAGGCTGCGGCCGCTGACTTCGCTGGCGCGCTCGCGCCACAGCGCCAGCACGTCGAAATTGCTTCCCACCGCACCGTGCTCGCCCCACAGCACGCGCAGCGGCATGGCCAGCTTGCGGCCGGCCTGAACATCGGCGCGGTCGTGCGCCAGGTCGATGCCGGCGCTGGCGCGGTAGTCACCGCAGACGCCGGTGGCCGTGCCGGGCAGGCGGGCGCAGCGCTCGTACTCGGCCAGCGCCTGCGGGTCGAAGGCCGCCAGGCCGGCGTGGCGCTTGCCCATCACGCTGCGCAGGTAGCGCACCGGGTCGGCGTCGATCAGCGCCTCGGGCAGGGGCGGCGGCTGGACCAGAAAGAACCAGTGCCAGTACGCCGTGGCAAAAGCCAGCGAGGTCTGTTCGTACATGGCCAGCGTGGGCGCGATGTCCAGCAACAGCATGCGCTGCACGGCATCGCCGTGGTCGGCCGCCAGCCGGTGGGCGACGCGCGCGCCGCGGTCGTGGGCCAGCACCTGGAAGCGGTCAAAGCCCTGGGCCTGCATCAATGCCAGCGCGTCGGCCGCCATCTCGCGCTTGGCGTAGGCGGCACTGCCCTCGCCCGGCGCGGGGCGCTGGGAGTCGCCATAGCCTCGCAGGTCCATCAAGACGACGGTGAACCGCTGGGCCAGGGCCGGCGCCACCCTGTGCCACATGGCATGGGTCTGCGGATGGCCGTGCAGCAGCAGCAGCGGCGCGCCCTGCCCGGCGCGGCGGCCGCGCAGCCGCACGCCGTCACGCACAAAGTCCAGGGTCTCGAAGCCATCCAGCAGCATCAGCCGATTCTGGCATTGCGGCGCAAGATGCCGCAAGCAATAATGCGGCAATCGATTGTTTCCAATCAGGAATGAATTGAAATCCCTGCTCGAACGCAATGACCTGGAACTGCTGCTGGCCGTGCGCGCCCACGGCAGCCTGGCCGCCACCGCCGCCGCCGCCGGCGTCGTCCCCTCCGTGGTCACCAAGCGGCTGGCCGCCCTGGAGGCCAGGCTGGGCTTCAAGCTGTTCCAGCGCACCACCCGCCGCGTTGTCGCCACGGCCGAGGGCGAGGCCCTGTGCGAGCGCGCCACCCGCCTGCTGCAGGAGTTCGCCGCGCTGGAGAGCGACCTGCAGGAGCGGCGCAGCGAGCCCTCGGGCCTGATCCGCCTGGCCGCCACCTTCGGCTTCGGCCGGCTCTGGCTGGGCCCGGCCCTGGCCGACTTCCAGACCCGCCATCCGCTGATCCAGGTGCAGGTGCAGCTGACCGAGCAGTTGCCCGACCTGGCCGTCGATGGCTTCGACGGCGCGGTCTGGCTGTGGTCGGTGCGCGGCCAGCGCGCCTCGGAATGGGTGGGCCGGCGGCTGGCGCGCAACCAGCGTGTGCTGGCGGCCGCGCCGGCCTACCTGCGCGCGCGCGGCACGCCGGCCACGCCCGCTGCCCTGGCCGAACACGACTGCCTGGTGGTGCATGAGAGCGACCAGCGCTTCGACACCTGGCGGCTGCAAAAGGAACGCGACAAGACGGAAACCCGCGTGCGCGTGCAAGGGCCGCTGTCGGGCAACTCCGGTGAACTGGTGCGTGACTGGTGCCTGGCCGGCCGCGGCATCATGCTGCGCAGCCTGTGGGACATCGCACCCCAACTGGCCTCGGGCCAGCTGGTGCGGGTGCTGCCCGCCTATGCGATGCCGGACGCCGATGTGCACTGGCTGGCGCCGCAACAGGCCCGCACGCCCAAGCGGGTGCGCCTGCTGGTGGACTTCCTGGCCGAGCGCTTCCGTGGCGAACCCTGGAAGCGCGTGACGCGCTAGGCCTTTGCAACTGCAGGGGCGCGCACGACCAGGCTGACGCCCACGGCCGTCAGCGCCATGCCGGCGATGGTCAGCACGGTGATGGGTTCACCGAACAGCAGCCAGGCCATCAGCGCCGTGCAGGGCGGCACCAGGTACAGCAGACTGGTGACGGCGGTGGCCGCGCCGCGCTGGATCAACAGGTAAAGCAGCGAGCTGCCGCCCAGCGTCAGCGCCAGCACCGACCAGGCCATGGATCCAATCAGCTCACGGTTCAGGCCACCTTCGATCACCCAGTGCATGGACTCAGCCTCGAACAAGGCCAGCGGTGCGGTGACCACGAAGGCAGCGGCCATTTGCACGAGATTGGCAGTGCGCACGTCGCAGGGCGCGACAAAGCGCTTCTGGTAGAGCGTGCCGGCCGTGATGCTGAGCAAGGCGCCAGCCGCCAGCAGCAGGTTCAAGGGATCGATCTCGCCCAGGCCGAGCTTTTGCCAGACCACCAGGGCCAGGCCGGCCAGGCCCAGCGCCAGCCCGCCCCACTGGCGCGCGCTCACGCTGCCGCCGCGCGAAGCGATCCACACAGCGGTGAGCACAGGCTGCAGTCCGACCAGCAAAGCCACCAGGCCGGCGCCCATGCCCAGCTTGACGGCCGCCCAGACGCCGCCCAGGTAGCCCGCGTTCATCAGGATGCCGGTGACAGCCAGGTGCTTGTATTGCGCGCGCCCCACAGGCCAGGCCGCCCGCGCCAGCCAGGCCCAGACGGCGAAGCAGGCGACCGACAGCAGGTAGCGCAGGGCCAGGAATTTGAGCGGCGGCGCATGCGGCATGCCGTAGCGCGCGACGATGAAGCCGGTGCTCCAGATCAGCACGAAGACGATGGGCATGGAAGCCACCAGCGCAGCCGATCGTGAATGGGTGGAAGTCATGGATTTTTCCAGGGCCACCGCGGATCCGGCTTTGCCGGGCCGCTGGTGGCGCCCCCTTGAGGGGGAGACGGCCGCAGGCCGTTTCGGGGGTGGGCTATTTCACTCGTTTGCGGATTTCTGGGAGCGCCTTGCGCAGGTAATAGACCATGGACCACACCGTCAGGATGGCGGAGATCCAGATCAGCCAGGTACCCCAGACGCCGGTGTCGACCAGGCCGAACAGCACGCCGTCGTACAGCAGGAAGGGGATGGCCACCATCTGCGCCGTGGTCTTGAGCTTGCCCAGCATGTGGACGGCCACGCTCTTGGCGGCGCCGATCTGCGCCATCCATTCGCGCAGCGCGGAGATCGCGATCTCGCGGCCGATGATGATCAGCCCCACGAAGACGTCGGCGCGCTGCAGATGGACCAGCTACAGCAGCGAGGGGAAGTCCAGGAACTTGTCGGCCACCGGATCGAGGAAGGCGCCGAACGACGAGGTCTGGTTCAGCTTGCGCGCCAGGTAGCCGTCCAGCCAGTCGGTCAGGGCGAACACCACGAACATCACGGTGGCGATCAGGTTCTGCAGCGAGGCTTCCATCCCCAGGTAGAACACCCCGACGATCAGCGGGATGGCGACGATGCGCGTCCAGGTCAGGATGGTGGGGATGGTGAAGAACATGGCCGATTCTGGCATGCGGCGCCCCGCCCCAACGGCGTGCTCAGCGCAGGGCGCGGTAAATCTCTTCGGCCAGCTCGCGTGAAATCCCTTCCACCGTGGCGATGTCGTCGACCCCGGCGGCCGCCACGCCGCGGATGCCGCCGAAGCGCTGCAGCAGGCGGGCCCGCTTCTTGGCGCCTATGCCCGGAATCTCCTCGAGCTTGCTCCCGCCCACCCGCACCTTGGCGCGGCGCGCCCGCATGCCGGTGATGGCGAAGCGGTGCGCCTCGTCGCGGATCTGCGCCACCAGCATCAGGGCGGCCGAATCCTTGCCCAGCCAGATCTTCTCGCGGCCATCGGCAAAGACCAGTTCCTCCAGGCCGACCTTGCGGCCCTCGCCCTTCTCCACGCCGACGATCACCGCCAGGTCCAGCCCCAGCTCGGCGAACACCTCGCGCGCCATGCTGACCTGGCCCTTGCCGCCGTCTACCAGCACCAGGTCGGGCAGGCGCAGCGTGGACCGGGCCTCCTTGGCACCTTCGGTCGGCGAAGCAGTCTCAGCAGACGCTTCGGGCGGCACGGCAGCATCAGGAGACGCTTCGCCTGGCGGCGACGCGTCGGGCGGATCGCGGCCGGCCTCGGCCAGCTTGGCGTAGCGGCGCAGCAGCACCTGGCGCATGGCGGCGTAGTCGTCGCCGGGCGTGATGCCCTCGATGTTGAAGCGGCGGTACTCGCTGTTTTGCATCTTGTGGTGGTGAAACACCACGCAGGAGGCCTGGGTCGCCTCGCCCGCCGTGTGCGAGATGTCGAAGCACTCGATGCGCAGCGCGTCCAGGTTGTCGGGATCGAGCTGCAGCGCATCGGCCAGGGCCCGGGTGCGGGCCTGCTGCGAGCCCTCTTCGGCCAGCAGGCGGGCCAGTTGGAGGGACGCGTTCTTCTGCGCCATCTCCAGCCACAGGCGGCGCTGCTCGCGCGGGTTGTGAACGGCGTTGATGCGCACGCCGGTCTGCTCGGACAGGGCCTCGATCAGTTCGCGGCCCACCGCCTGGCTTGTGATCAGCGCCGGCGGCACCGGCACCTGCAGGTAGTGCTGGGCGATGAAAGCTTCCAGCACCTGGGTCTCGACCGGCTGCGCCGGCGCCACGTCGGTGTCCGCATCGGCCATCTTGTCGAAGTCCTGCACCACGCTGGCGTCCTCGATGTGGGTCGGGAAGTAGGCGCGGTCGCCCAGGTGGCGGCCGCCGCGCACCATGGCCAGGTTGACGCAGGCCCTGCCGCCCTGCACCACCGCCACCAGGATGTCCACGTCCTTGTCCGAGCCGGTGGTCTCCACCGACTGCTGGTGCAGCACCGTCGACAGCGCCGCCATCTGGTTGCGCAGTTCGGCCGCCTGCTCGAACTCCAGCTTGTCCGAATGCTGCAGCATGCGCGCCTCCAGCGTGCGCAGCACGGTCTGGGTGTCGCCGCGCAGAAAGGCCTCGGCATTGGCGACGTCGTGCTTGTAGTCCTCGGGCGCCACCAGGTTGACGCAGGGGCCCGAGCAGCGCTTGATCTGGTAGAGCAGGCAGGGCCGGGTGCGGTTGGCGAACACCGTGTCCTCGCAGGTGCGCAGGCGAAACACCTTCTGCAGGAGCTGGATCGACTCCTTGACCGCCCAGGCGCTCGGATAAGGCCCGAAGTAGCTGTGCTTGCGGTCGACAGCGCCGCGGTAATAGGCCATGCGCGGGAAGGCATGCGACACCAGCTTCAGGTAGGGGTAGCTCTTGTCGTCGCGAAACAGGATGTTGTAGCGGGGACTGAGCGCCTTGATCAGATTGTTCTCGAGCAGCAAGGCCTCGGCCTCGGAGCGCACCACGGTGGTCTCCATGCGCACGATCTTGCTGATCATGTGGCCGATGCGCGTGCCGCCGTGGTTCTTCTGGAAGTAGCTGGCCACGCGCTTTTTCAGGTTGCGCGCCTTGCCCACGTAGAGCACGCCGCCCTCGGCATCGAAATAACGGTAGACACCGGGCAGGGCGGGAAGCGCCGCGACCTCGGCCAGCAATTGCTCGGAATGCTCGGACATCGGCACTATTATCCCGGCACCATGAGCATCAGCATGATGTGGGACATCTTCTGCAAGGTCATCGACAACCACGGCGACATCGGCGTGTGCTGGCGCCTGGCATCGCAGCTCGCACAACGCGGCGAGCAGGCACGGCTGTGGGTGGACGATGCTTCGGCCCTGGCCTGGATGGCGCCCGGCGGCCAGGCCGGCGTCGAGGTCCTGCCCTGGACCGCGCCAGCCCGGGCCGTGCCGGGCCAGGTGGTGGTCGAGGCCTTTGGCTGCGAACTCGATGACAGCTTTGTCGCCGCCATGGCGCAGGCCGCGCGCGCAGGCCGCGCGCCGGCCTGGATCAACCTGGAGTACCTGACGGCCGAGCGCTTTGCCGAGCGCAGCCATGGCCTGCCCTCCCCTGTGCTCAGCGGCCCGGGTGCCGGCCTGACCAAACACTTCTTCTATCCCGGCTTCACTGAACGCACGGGCGGCCTGCTGCGCGAGCCGGACCTGCTGCAAGCCATCGCCGCTTTCGACCGCCAGGCCTGGCTGCAGGGCAACGGCATCCCCTGGGCCGGCGAGCGGCTGGTCTCGCTCTTTTGCTACGAGCCCGCGGCCCTGCCTGCGCTGCTGGAGCAACTGGACCAGGGGCCGCAGCCCAGCCGCCTGCTGGTCACGGCCGGCCGGGCCCAGACCGCCGTCCAGGCCCTGCTTGAGAGGGGAATTGGCCCCTATCCCCCGTCCAATGGACCTGGGTCGCTATCAATTTCATACCTCCCCCTGCTCGCACAGACCGATTACGACCGCCTGCTGTGGGCCTGCGACCTGAACTTCGTGCGTGGTGAAGACTCGCTGGTGCGTGCGCTGTGGGCGGGCAAGCCCTTTGTCTGGAACATCTATCCACAGCACGACGGCGCCCACCTGGCCAAGCTGCAGGCCTTCCTCGACTGGCTGCAGGCGCCGGCCTCGCTGCGCGAATTTCATGCGGTGTGGAACGGTGGCGCTGCAGCAGCACTGCCAGCGCCGCAGGCCGCATCCTGGAGCGCCTGCACAGAGGCGGCGCGCGCAAGTCTGATGGCCCAGCCGGACCTGGCTGCCCAGCTGCGGGGTTTCCTGGCGGAAAAGCGCTAAAATAAGCGGCTTTGCGCAGCCTCCCGTTCCGGGAAGCCTCGCGCCCGCCGCGGCACCTGCATCCCGCCCAACGCCAGCGGCCAACTTTCGCTAAACCGCCATGAAAATCGCTCAAGAAATCCGCGCCGGCAACGTGATCATGCACGGCAAGGACCCGATGGTCGTCCTCAAGACCGAATACAGCCGGGGCGGCCGCAACTCCGCCACCGTGCGCATGAAGCTCAAGAGCCTGATCGCCAACTTCAACACCGAAGTGGTCTTCAAGGCCGACGACAAGATGGACCAGATCATCCTGGACAAGAAGGACTGCACCTACTCGTACTTCGCCGACCCGATGTACGTGTGCATGGACACCGACTTCAACCAGTACGAGGTCGAGGCCGAGAACATGGGCGACGCCCTGAACTACCTGGAAGACGGCATGGCTGTCGAAGTGGTGTTCTACGACGGCAAGGCCATCTCGGTCGAACTGCCCACCAGCGTCGAGCGCGAGATCACCTGGACCGAGCCGGCCGTCAAGGGCGACACCTCGGGCAAGGTGCTCAAGCCCGCCAAGATCGCCACTGGCTTCGAAGTGCCGGTGCCGCTGTTCGTGGCCCAAGGCGACAAGGTGGAAATCGACACCCGCACGGGCGAATACAGGAAGCGCGTCTGACCAGCCGCGCAAGCCGCCGCTGGTAGCTTCGTTCCCGCAGGCTCCGCAAGGAGCCTTTTTCTTGGGTGCAGCGTGGACTTCGATTTCTCGCACATCGCCGTTCCCTTCCGCATGCAGCCCGGCCTGACCCGGCTGGCGCCCGGCACGCCGCAGCTGACGTCGCTGGCGCCGGCCAGCGCGCTCTGGCAGGAGAAACAGCTGGTGCTGCAGGCGGGCCGTTCGCGCCATTGCCTGGCCGGCTTCGACCCTGCTCCCGCTATTGAATCCATAGCGCAACACGCCCAATTGACGGGGGCTAGCGGCACGTTCGATTCCGAATTGCCGCTGGAGCTGGCGTTCGAGCAGGACTTTGCCGTCCTCGACGGCGCCACCGGTGCCCTTCCCTGGCTGTGCGTCTGCGTGCCTTCGTCCTGGGCGCCGGAAGAAAAGCTGGGCCTGGACTTCATGGCTTTGCACGCGCCGGTGGCCGACAACGCTGCGTTGCTGGCGGCATCGAAGCAACTGGTGCAGCTGGTGACGGCGGGCGACTGCTGGGAACGCCATGTCTGGACCATCAGCCCCTCGCCGCGCCACGACCAGCATCCCCATCGCCACCCGCGCGCGCCCTGGCCCGCCACGCAAGACCCGCAGGCCTTTGCGGACCAATGCTTTTTGCGCGCCGAGCGCCAGACCTTCTTTCCGGTGGGCCGCGGCACGCGCCAGGCGGTCTTCACCATCCGCGTGATGCTTGAACCTCTTGTGCATGCCGTGGACACGCCGTACAAGGCGCAACGCCTGCACGACAGCCTGGCCTCCATGAGCGATGCCGTGCTGGCCTACAAGAACCTCGCCGCCACCCAGCCCCTGCTGCTGCGCTGGCTGCGCACCAGGATGCCGTGATGGACCTGATTGCCCGCATCGCCCAGGTCATCGTGCCTGTGTTCTTCATCGTCGCCGTGGGCTTCTTCTACGGCCGGCGCAGCCGGCCCGACCTGGCCACCTTCAACCGCATCGTGCTGGACGTGCTGTCGCCGGTGCTGGTCTACACCGCGCTGGCGGCCAAGGAGTTCAGGCTGCAGGATCACAGCGTGCTGCTGGCCGGCGGCGCCCTGTTGATCCTGGGCTGCGGCGCCGCGGGCTGGGCCTTGGCCCGGCTGACCGGCACCCAGCCGCGCACCCTGGTGCCGGTGGTGATGTTCAACAACTGCGGCAACATGGGCCTGCCGCTGGCCTTGCTGGCCTTCGGGCCGGACTACTTCGGCGCCGCGGTGGCTCTGTTCTCGGTCAGCAATCTGCTGCACTTCTCGCTGGGCGCGCGCATCACCAGCGCCCATGCCCGCACCCGCGACCTCTTGCTCAGCCCCCTGATGGTCGCCACCGCGCTGGGCTTTGCCAGCGCCGCCAGCGGCCTGCGGCCGCCCGACATGCTTTTCACGGGCATGAAGATCATGGGCGAGGCCATGCTGCCGCTGATGCTGTTCGCCCTGGGTGTGCGGCTGACGGCGCTGCGCCGCGAGGACGTGCCACGCGGCCTGTTGGGGGCGTTTGCCCGGCCGCTGGTGGGACTGGCGCTGGCCCTGCCGCTGGCCTGGGCCCTGGGCCTGGAAGGCGCGGCGCGCGGCCAGCTGCTGCTGTTTGGCGCCCTGCCGCCGGCGGTGATGCAGTTCATGCTGGCCGAGCGCTACCGGCAGGAGCCAGAGAAGGTCGCGGCCATGATCCTGCTGGGCAACGCGCTGGCCGTGGTCTTCATCCCCCTGGCACTGGCACTGGCGCTCTAATAGACCCGGCGGATCATCAACACCGTCAGCACCACGCCGACCACCAGCACCACGCTGGCCAGCGAGACCCACAGCACCTGGGCGGCTGGCGCCGCCACCGGAACATGCGGTGCATGCACGGGCACCAGTTCGGCGGTCGGCTCCGGCCAGGGCGTGGCCAGGGGCAGCCACTGCACCAGCGCGGCCGCCGTATCGTGGGTGAACATCTCCAGCGCCAATCGCTGCATCTGCGCCTGGCCGGTGCGCAACCACAGGTCGACGCGCGAACCGCGCTGGCGGGTGTGGATGATGTCCTGCAGCGGCAGCTTGATGCGGCCTTCGCGCCAGCCGAACAGGCCGGTGGGGTAGCGCCCGGCGATGCGCAGCACGTCGGCCTGCACCCGCACCTCGACCTCGTCGCGGAAGGCCGGGATGTCGAAGCCCTTGCCTTGCACCTCCAGCACGCTGCCGGGATAGGTCGCCTGGACGATGGAGAAGCCGCCGGTGCGGTTGGGATGGAAGTCGTTGTTGCGCGGCCGCCGGCCGATCAGGTCGGCCACGGTCAGCTGCAAGCCACCGGTGTCGATGAGCACATGCTCGCTGGTCAGCGTCTTTTTGATCCGCATGCCAACGATGGTGCGGCGGTCGTACGGCCCCACCGTGCGCCCCTCCAACGCCACGTAGAAGACTGGCTGCTCCACCCTCGGTCCCCTGAATTTGTTTGGCCGAAGGATAACGGAGAAAGTGTGATTTGTTGCCGCAAAATAGCGCTTATGTCTTCCACCCGCAACATTCACGACAAGCGCCTGTCCGACGCCTGGGCCACCCTGCAAAGCCATGCCGACCCGGCCATGCAGATGGGTCCCGACGCCAGCCGGCTGGCCTTTGCCGACCCCGAGTTCCTGCTGCGCCGCGAAACCCGCGGCATCCGCTTCCAGCTGGAAATGCTCAAGCCCGACCTGGAGCAGCAGGCCCTCGGCATCGAGAACACCATCGTCGTCTTCGGCAGCGCGCGCTTTCGCAGCGAGGAAGAGGCCACGGCCCTGGTGGCGCAAGCCGAGGCCGGCGGCGATGCGCAAGCCATCGCCCGGGCCCGCGCCCTTGCGCGCAACTCGCACTACTACGAGAAGGCCCGCGCCTTCGGCCGCCTGGTGGCCGAGTACAGCAAGGGCAAGGACCCGACCGACCAGCTGTTCATCTGCACCGGCGGCGGCCCCGGCATCATGCAGGCGGCCAATCGCGGCGCATATGAAGCGGACGGCATCAGCGTGGGCCTGGCGATCGCCCTGCCCATGGAGGAAGCCGCCAACCCCTACGTCACGCCGGCGCTGAGCTTCAAGTTCCACTACTTCGCGCTGCGCAAGATGCATTTCATGATGCGCGCCAAGGCCCTGGTCGCCTTCCCCGGGGGCTTTGGCACGCTCGACGAGCTGTTCGAGGTGATCACCCTGGTGCAGACCCGCAAGTCCAAGCAGGTGCCCATCGTGCTGTTCGGCAGCGACTACTGGAAGCGCCTGATCAACTTCGAGGTGCTGGTCGAGGAAGGCGTGATCTCCGAGGCCGACCTGGGCCTGTTCAAGTACGCCGACGACGCCGAGACAGCCTGGGAACTGGTCAAGGGTTTTTACCGGCTCTGAGCGGCCTCACCGGGACCGCGCAGCTGGAACGCCAGCCGGGTGCCGCCGCCCACCAGCGCGCCGACCACCCAGAACACGCCGGCAATGCCGATGAAGGTGCCGGCCAGGCCGAACAGCATGGGCATGGCGACGCTGGAAGCGTTGATGGCCATGATCCGCAGGGCCACGGCCTCGCCGTGGCGGTGCTCGGGCGTCATCTGGTGCAGCATGCTCATGATCATGGGCTGGACCGAGCCCAGGGCCAGGCCCAGCGCCACCGAGCAGGCGCCCATGGCCAGCGGCGTGTGCAGCAGCGGATAGAGTGCGAACAGCACGGCCGTCGCCGCCATCGCACCGGCGACCACCGCCCACTCCTGCAGCCGCGCGGCCAGGACGGGCAGCACCACCCGCACCGCTGCTGCCGCCACCGCAAAGGCGCCCAACAAGCTGCCGATCACCGAGGCCGACAGGCCCAGTTCATGGCCCAGCACCGGCACGACGAAGGTGTGGACGTCCCAGCAGGACGAGAGCAACCAGTTGACCAGCAGCAGGCGGCGAAAGCCCGGCTCGCGCACCATGTCCCAGGTCGTGCCCGGCTTGTCGCCTTCGGGCCGGATCACCGGCGGCAACTCACTGGTCGGCCGGACCCAGAACCAGGACAGCAGAGGCAGCACCGCCATCAGCAGGAAGGCCAGGCGAAAGCCCCCGTGGTCGATCACCAGACCTGCGCTGAAGGGGCCGAGAAAGTTGGAGACCGCCGGGCCGATGGCCAGCCAGGAGAACACCTTCTTGAGCTCGGTCGGCGTCGTGGCGGCGCGCCCGACATGGCGCTGCAAGGCGATCGAGGCCGTGCCGGTGGCGCCGCCGGTCAGCAGTGCCGCCAGGCACAGCACGGGGAACACCGGGAAGGCCACCGCCAGCCCAGCGCCCGTGGTCGCAGCCACCACCGCAAAGCCCACCGGACGCTTGAGGCCGTGGCGGTCGGCGTAGCGCCCCGCCGGCAGGGCCAGGAAGACCTGGGTCAGGGCAAACAGGGCCAGCAGCACGCCGACCGAGGCCTCGCTATGGCCTTCGCGCAGCGCCAGCAGCGGCGCGGCCATGCGCGTGCCAGCCATGCAGGCGTGCAAAAAGATGTGGCCTGCGATCAACCTGGCCAGTTCGGTGCCCATGGCCAGGTCTCAGGCCTCGCCGTCGTCGCTCTTGTCGTCGCCGGCCGGCGGCAACAGGGCCTGGGCCTGGCCTTCGGGCAGGGCCTCGACCACCTTGAGCGCGCGGCGCATCTGGTTGGTGCGGGTGTGGGCTGTGTCCAGCGTGTCGGAGGCCTTGCGCACCTGCTCGCGGATCTTCTCGACCCAGTTGCCGTAGCGCTCGAACTCGGTCTTGACCGCGCCCAGCACCTTCCAGACCTCGGAGGCCTGGCGCTCCAGCGCCAGGGTGCGAAAGCCCATGTGCAGGCTGTTGAGCATGGCCAGCAGCGTCGTCGGCCCGGCCAGGGTCACGCGGTAATCGCGCTGCAGGCTGTCCATCAGGCCGGGCCGGCGCAGCACCTCGGCATACAGGCTTTCGATCGGCAGGAACAGGATGGCGAAGTCGGTGGTCTGCGGCGGGCACAGGTAGCTCTCGGCGATCGACTTGGCCTCGGTGCGGATGCGCGCCTCCAGGGCGCGCGCGGCGATGTCGGCGGCCGCAGGGTCGGCCCGGTCCTGGGCATCGAGCAGGCGCTCGTAGTCGTCGCGCGGGAACTTGGCGTCCACCGGCAGCCAGACCGGCTCGCCCTCGTTGCGGCCGGGAAAGCGGATGGCGAAGTCCACCCGCTGGTTGCTGCGCGGCCGGGTCTCGACCTGCTTGGCGTACTGCTCGGTGGTCAGCACCTGCTCGAGCAAGGCCTCGAGCTGCACCTCGCCGAACATGCCGCGGGTCTTCACATTGGTCAGCACGCGCTGCAGGCCGCTCACACCCTGGGCCAGGCTCTGCATTTCGCCCAGGCCCTTGTGGACCTGCTCGAGGCGGTCGGCCACCTGCTTGAAGCTCTCGCCCAGGCGCGTCTCCAGCGTGGTCTGCAGCTTTTCGTCCACCGTCTTGCGCATCTCGTCGAGCTTGGCGGCATTGCTTTGCTGCAGCATGGCCAGCTGCGCCTCCAGCGTGGCCCGCACCTCGCCCAGGCGGCGCGCATTGCCTTCGGACAGGCCTTGCAACTGGGTGTTCAAGGTGTCCGACAGCGACTTCTGCAGCAGGGCCAGTTGCTGGCCGAAGGCGTCGATCTGGGTGTTCTGCGTGCGCGTGGCTTGCGCGCCCTGCTTGACCAGGGCTTCCTGGAAGGTCGCCAGGCTGTGCGTCAGCTCCTGGCGGGCGCCGCGCGAGGATTCGCTGATCTCGCGCCGCAGCTCGCGCTCCAGCCGCTCATTGGCGGCCAGCAGTTCGGTGCGGCCGTTGTCCTGCGCTGCCGGCTTGCGCACCAGCAGCACGATGACGGCCAGCAGGATGGTCAGGGCCAGCGCGATCAGGACCCACAGTTCGGTCAAGACACGTCCTTACTTCTTGGCCAGCACTTCGGGGTTGAGCGGCGTCAACGGCTTGCCGTGGATGAGGAAGCCGATCAGGTTACCGACGGCCAGGTTGGCCATGGCCTTGCGGGTGGGCACGGTGGCGCTGGCGATGTGGGGCGTCAGCACCACGTTGGGCACGGTCAGCAGATCGGGATGGACCTTGGGCTCGCCCTCGAACACGTCCAGGCCGGCGGCAGCGATCTGCTTGTCGCGCAAGGCTGCAGCCAAGGCGCCGTCGTCGACGATGCCGCCGCGTGCCAGGTTGATCAGGTTGGCCGTGGGCTTCATCAGCGCCAGTTCGGCCGCTCCGATGGTGTGGTGGGATGCGGGCGTGTAGGGCAGGACCAGGACCAGGTGGTCGGCGGTCTTGAGCAGTTCTTCCTTGCTGACGTAGCTGGCCTTGCAGGCCGCTTCCAGCTCGGGGCTCAGGCGCGAACGGTTGTGGTAGATCACGTTCATGCCAAAGCCATGGGCGCCGCGCCTGGCGATGCCCTGGCCGATGCGGCCCATGCCCAGGATGCCCAGGGTGCTGCCGTGCACGTCGGAGCCGGCGAACATGTCGTAGCTCCACTTGTTCCACTTGCCGGCGCGCAGGTAATGCTCGCTCTCGGTGACGCGGCGGGCCGTGGCCATCAGCAGGGCGAAGCCGAAGTCGGCCGTGGTCTCGGTCAGCACGTCGGGCGCGTTCGTGCCCAGCACACCGGCGCTGGTCATGGCGTCGAGGTCGAAGTTGTTGTAGCCCACGGCCATGTTGGCGCAGATCCTCAGGCTGGCGTTGCCCGCCAGGGTCTCGGCGTCGATGCGCTCGCCGCCGGTGGTGAAGGCGCCGACCTTGCCCTTGAGCTTCTCGGCCAGCTGCTGCTTGGTCCAGGTCGCGTCGTCCTGGTTGTGCTCGACTCTGAAGTGCTGTTCGAGCTTGCTGATGATTTCCGGGAAGATGGCGCGCGACACCAGGATGCTGGGCTTGGTCATGGTCGTACTTTCAGGTTGTAGCCCCGGCGAAATGGGCTTGGATAGCTATCGAATCTGTAGCGCCCGCAGTGGCTTGCGGGCGGTCGGGGTGCCAGCCCAGAACGGCCAGCAGGACGAAGAAACCGATCACGTAGGCCAGGGCGACGTGCCAGCCGCCCTTGACCCAGGCCCCCACCGAGCGGGCCTCGGGGTACATATTGGACAGGGCCACGCCGGCCGAGGAGCCGAACCACAGCATGGATCCGCCGAAGCCCACGGCATAGGCCAGGAAGCCCCAGTCGTAGCCGCCCTGGCGCAAGGCCAGCGCGGTCAGCGGGATGTTGTCGAAGACCGCGCTGACAAAGCCCAGGCCGAAGGCGGTCTGCCAGGAGGCCGCCGGCAGGCTTTGCACCGGCATCATGGCCGCGCACATCACCAGGGCCAGCAGGAAGATGCTGCCGCGCAGCGCGCCGGGCAGCAGGCTCCAGGCCGGACGGCGCCAGGGCGCGGTCGCCAGGATGGCCAGCCAGACGGCGATGCCGATGACCGGGACGCGTGTCAGCACCGAGGCGTCGGTGAGGTTGAAAAAGACGTTGGAACCGATGGCGCAGGCCAGGATGATGACCACGATGGCCAGGCGCGGGCCCTCGAAGCGCGCACCGGCGGGCGCGTCTTTCATGATGGGCTGCAAGGCATGCTGCTGGCGCGCCGCGATCACGCCGAAGATCAGGGTCGCCACCACCGCCGCGACGTAGGCATCGACCACCTGCAGGGCCGGCACGCCGGCGATCCACATCATGGTGGTGGTGGTGTCGCCCACCACGCTGCCCGAGCCGCCGGCATTGCTGGCGGCAACGATGCCAGCCAGGAAGCCGATGTGGACCTTGCGCTTGTAGAGCACGGCCGCCATGGAGCCGCCGATCATGGCGGCGGCGATGTTGTCCAGGAAGCTGGAGATGGCGAAGACCAGCAGCAGCAGACACAGGCCGCCCTTCCAGTCGTCCGGCAGGAAGCGCGGCAGCAGCGCCGGCAGGCCGCTTTGCTCGAAGTGGTCGGCCAGCAAGGCGAAGCCCAGCAGCAGGCCCAGCAGGTTGGCCAGCGTCACCCATTCATGGCCCAGCAGGCCGGCCAAGCCGGTCCAGCCCGGCGTGCCGGCGAAATCGCCCAAGGCGAGCTTGTAGCCGGCGATCACCACCACGCCGGTCAAGGCGACATACAGGGTCTGGTTGTGGAACAGCGCGACCCCGAGCAGGGTCAGCGCGAACAGCAGGAAATCAAGCGGAATACCGGCAATGGCCATGTCTCGGCATCGTTATTGTTGTGGAAGGCTTTGATGATACGGCTTCGCTCCTAGCCGCCTCAGCTGTAGGCAAGTGCCTACGAAGGTGGTCCTGCCGGTCCTACCGGTCCAGCCAGGGTGTCGCCATAAGGTTGCGGATGCAGCGGGCCACAGAGGCTTGCGCGACACAACCCAAGGAGAGCGAAGATGAACCAGGACCGTATTGAAGGCAATTGGAAACAGGTCAAGGGCAAGGTCAAGGAGCAGTGGGGCAAGCTGACCGACGACGACCTCGACGTCATCGCCGGCAAGCGCGACCAGCTGCTGGGCCGCATCCAGGAGCGCCACGGCATCGCCAAGGACGAGGCGGAAAAGCAGGTCAAGACCTGGGAAGGCCGCAACCCCGATGTCATGTTCGAAAAGTACTGAACCCCAACGCCACAAGGACCACACCATGAACCGCACCCTCATCAGCCTCACCCTCGCCACCTGCCTGGGCTTTGCCGGCGCCGCCGGCGCCATGACCAAGGAAGAACACAAGGCGCAAAAGGACAAGATCTCGGCCGACTACAAGGCCGCCAAGGAGCGCTGCGAGCCGCTCAAGGACAACGCCAAGGACATCTGCAAGGTGGAAACCAAGGGCGCCTATGACGTCGCCAAGGCCGACCTGGAAGCCCAGTACCAGCCCAGCCCCAAGCACGATGAAAAGGCCAAGCTGGCCAAGGCCGACGCCGCTTACGAGCTGGCCAAGGAAAAGTGCGACGACCAGAGCGGCAACGCCAAGGACGTGTGCAAGAAGGACGCCAAGGCCGCCCACACCAGCGCCAAGGCCGACATCAAGGCCACCAAGGCCGCTTCCAAGGGCTAAGGCAGGAGCGCGGCGCGCAGGCGCCGCTGCTCACTCCAGCCAGTGGGTGAACTGCTCCACCGCCTCGCGCGGCGTGTGGAAGCTGTTCACCTTTTCTTTTGTGTCGGCGTGGCCCAGCGCCATGCCGCAGACCAGCATCTCGTCCGGCCCGGCGCCGATATGCGGCAGGATGATCTTGGCAAAGCCGTTCCAGGCCGCCTGCGGGCAGGTGTGCAGGCCGCGCGCCCTTGCCGCCACCATGATGCTTTGCAGGAACATGCCGTAGTCCACCAGCGAGCCGCGGCCCATGACGCGGTCCAGCGTGAACATCAGACCCACAGGCGCGTCGAAGAAGCGGTAGTTGCGCCCGTGCTGGGCGTGCATCTTGTCCTTGTCGCCCTTGGTGATGCCCAGCAGGCCGTACAAGCCCCAACCGTTCTCGCGCCGGCGGTCGATGTAGGGCGAGACCCACTGGCTCGGGTAGTAGTCGTATTCCTCGCGGTACTGCACGGCCTGCGACGGGTCGGCGTAGATCGCCTCATGCGCGCTGCAGACCTTGTCGACCAGGCTGTCGCGGCTGGCGCCCTGCAACACATAAACCCTCCAGGGCTGGGTGTTGGTGCCCGAGGCGGCGCGGCTGGCCACCCGCAGAATGTCCTCGATGGTGCTGCGTTGCACAGGCGTGGGCAGGAAGGCCCGCGCCGAGAAGCGGCTCTCGATGGCGGCGTCGACGCTGGCGGGATCGGCCACCACGGTGCTCACTTGCGGCTGGGTCATTGCAGGGCTTCCAGAACGGTTTTCAAATTGCTTGGCAGCGCCGTCGGCCGGCGGCTGGCCTTGTCGACATAGACGTGGATGAAGTGGCCCTTGGCCGCCGTCATGGGCTCACCCTGGACGAAGATGCCGACCTCGTAGCGCACGCTGGACGAGCCGATGCGGGCCACGCGCAGACCGGCCTCGATGGTCTGCGGGAACTGCACCGGGGCGAAGTAGTTGCACTGGGTCTCGATCACCAGGCCGATGGTCTGGCCGTGGTGGATGTCCAGCACGCCCTGCTCGATCAGGTGGGCATTGACCACGGTGTCGAACCAGCTGTAGTAAACGACGTTGTTGACGTGGCCGTAGGCGTCGTTGTCCATCCAGCGCGTGGCGATGGTGCGAAAGGCCCGGTAGGCGCTGCGCGGCTCGGGCTGGGGTTTGCTTGTCTCGCTCATTGCGCCAGATTCTGCCAGCGCCGGCGCCAGCCCTAGCAGCGGGCGATCACCGCCACCGGCCCGCCGCCGGCCGGCCCCTGGTGCTCGGCACCGCCCGAGACATAGACCATGCCGTGGCCGGCCACCGAGGCGATCACCGCACCGGCCGCGGCGCGGGCATGGCGGGTGGCGTTGATGTCGGAGTCGCCCAGCATGGTGTGGCGCATGCCGCGCACCTTGCCGTCGGGACTGGCCTCGGCCTTGGCAAAGACGTTGACGATGCGGCTGGCCGCGTCGGCGTCGGTGATGCCCAGCACCGCCATGGCCCGGCGCACCGCGGCCGCGTCGATGGCGTCGGCCATCACATCATGGGCGATCACCAGCGGGCTGCCGGCCTGGGCGCTCATGCCCATCACGATGACCACGTTGTGCTCGATCTCGATGCCGGCGGACGTCGATGCGACAGCGGAGGACAGGCCCCAGTCGCGCAGCACGGCAGCGTCGCCCGGCAATGCCTCGCCGATCTCGCCCAGCGCCAGCGCCACCCCCAACGCCGAGGCGCCGCGTGAATAGCCCATGGACTCGTAGGTGTCGGCCGTCGCCGGTTCCTGGCCGCGCGCACGGGCCGCCTCGATCTTGGCCTGCGTCAGCAACGGGCACTTGACCTGGACGAAATGCACGTCACCGGCCGCGGCAATGCCGCCGTCGGCCATGGCCTGGCGCACGGCCGCGGCGGTCTCCTCGATCTGCGCGCGCCGGCCCATCTCCTCGGGCAGGAAGTCGCGCGTGAAGGCGATGCCGATGGACAGGCGTTTCTGGCCGGCCGGCGCGCCCTGCGCCGAGCGGCGCCGTGTGAACACCGTGATGTGCGGCGACAGCACGCCCTCGGTGCCGCCGGACATCACGAAGGCGATGCGGCGTCCGACATCGGCCGGCTCGAGATCCAGGTGGCGGCCCAACATGGCGGCCAGCGCCGCGGTGGCGTACTCACGGGTGTAGTCATTGACGCAGCCATTGCCCTCGGTCTTGCCCATCACCGCCACGATGTCGGCCGCGGCGATCCGGCCCGAGGCGATCAGGTCCGCCAGGCCGGCCGTGTCACCGGGGCCATGGCAGGGAATGCGAACGACGTCGACGCTGTACATGGTCAGGAGGCCTTTGCAGTGAGAGATAGCGGTGGATGGCGCAGCCGACGCAAGCGGCGTGCCAGTGATCGCTCCAGCTTGCCCCTGGTTTGCCTGCACTGCGCTGCCGATCCGGCATCGGTCTTGCATCCGGCACGGGCATGCAACACCACAGATTCCTCGACTATGTCGATGCAGTTGCCCGCTGCGGCTCCATGCGCGGCGCCGCCGAACAACTGCAGGTCGCCGCGTCGGCGGTCAACCGCCGCGTGCAGGACCTGGAGCGCGAGTTGGGCACGCCGATCTTCGAGCGCCTGCCACGGGGCGTGCGGCTGACGGCGGCGGGCGAACTCTTCGTCGGCTATGCGCGCCGGCGCGCCGCCGACCTGGAGCACGTGCGCTCGGAGATCGAGGCGCTGCGGGGCCTGCGCCGCGGCCAGGTGAGCATGGCCGGCAGCCAGGCGCTGGCGCCGGTCTTCCTGCCGCGCGCCGTCGTCGATTTCCAGGCCCGCTTCCCGTCCGTGACCTTCGACGTCAAGGTGCTGGACCGCGACAAGGCCGTGCAGTCGGTGATCGACTTCGAGGTCGACCTGGCCCTGGTCTTCAACCCGCCCGCAGCACACGGCCTGCGGGTGCTGGCGCAGGCGCGGCAGCGCACCTGTGCGATCGTCGCGCCGGGCCACCCGCTGGCACGCCGCCCCAGCGTGCGCCTGAAAGACTGCCTGCAATACCCGGTCGCCCTGCCCGACGGCAGCCTCTCGGGCCGCAGCGTGCTGGACGACCTGCTGGAGAAGTCGTCGGTCCGGCCCGATGCAGGCCTGGTGTCCAACTCCTTCGAGATGATGCGCGGCTTCGCGCGCGAAGCCGGCGGCGTCAGCTTCCAGATCGAGATCGGCGCCGACGCCGGCATGGTGGCCGTGCCCATCGAGGAACGCAATCTTCCGCCGGCCCGCCTGGTGCTGCTGGCCTTGCGCGGCCGGGTGCTGCCGGTGGCGGCGGCGCAGTTCGCCGAGTTCATCGCCGAGCAGTTGGCGGGCGACCCAAAGACGGGACGCAAGTGACCATCTCAGTGCGTCCGCCGCGCTGCGCGCACGCTTCCGAGCGCGTTGCCAATACGGCAACGGAGTGCAGCAAAAAAAAGCGCCGAGCGGCGCGGCGCCCCAATCGACCTGCGGTCCACGCGATGCACGCGCGCAGACCTGCGGCAAGCCCTGGTTGATGGCCTGCTTCTTGCGAAAGCCACCCAACTTCACAGGAGTCTGACATGTCCACCCCCACCGCCCTGCCCCGCTTCAGCCGCATTGCCACCTCGCTCGCGCTCGCCGCGGCCGCCGTCTTCGCCGCACCGGCCGTGCTGGCCCAGGGCAAGGTCGCCATGCTGCTGCCCGGATCCATCAACGACCAGAGCTGGAACGCCGCCGGCTACAGCGCCATCACCAAGATGAAGGCCAAGGGCACGGAAACCATGTACTCCGAGAACGTCGCGCCGGCCGACCACATCGAGACCATGAAGGACTACGCGCGCCGCGGCTTCAACCCGGTGATCGGCCATTCGGGCCGCTTCCTGTCGGCGGCGCAGCGCGTCGGCCCCGAGTTCGAGAAGACCAGCTTCATCGTCGGCTCCGGCGGCGCCGGCGCCGGCAAGAACGTCACCGCGATCGACTACGACAACGCCCAGGTCGGCTACCTGATGGGCGTGCTGGCCGCGCGCATGTCCAAGAGCGGCAAGATCGGTTCGGTCAACGGCCTGGAAGGCCTGCCCAACGTGGTCCAGCAGGTCGGTGGTTTCCGCCAGGGCGTCAAGAGCGTCAAGCCCACGGCCGAAGTGCGGGTGATCTACATCAAGGACATGGAGGACGCGGCCATGGCCAAGGAGGCTGCGCTGGCCCTGATCTCCGGCGGCGCCGACTTCGTCTTCGGCAAGCTCAATGCCGGCCACAACGGCATCGTCCAGGCCGCCAAGGAAAAGAATGTCTTCACCAGCGGCCGCTCCTTCGGCCATGCCGAGGCCGCGCCGCAGAACGTGCTGGCCTCCATCATCGAGAAGTGGGACGACATGTATGTCGCAGCCGCCGGCGAGGTGCGCGCGGCGACACTCAAGCCCGAGCTCATCACCTACGGCTACGAGGCCAAGGGCGGCCCCGGCGCCGACCTGCTGTACGCAGCCGACAAGGGCTATTCGCCGGTGGTGCCCAAGGAAGTCGTCGCCGAGATCGAGGGCCTGAAGAAGAAGTTCGCCAGCGGCCAGCTCAAGCTCAGCGTTGCCAGGGAAGACGCGCGCGGAGGCCTCTGATGCCGGCTCTGCTCGAGATGCGCGGCATCTCGAAGTCCTACGGCAGCGTGCGGGCCAACCGCCGCGTCGATCTGACGGTGCAGCCCGGCCAGATCGTCGGCCTGCTCGGCGAGAACGGTTCGGGCAAGAGCACGCTGATGAAGGTGCTGTTCGGCATGGTCCGCCCCGACGAGGGCGGCATCGTCTACAACGGCCGGGAACTCGACACCGGCAGCCCGCGGGCGGCGCTGCAGGCCGGCATCGCCATGATCCACCAGCACCTGACCCTGGTCGATGCGATGACGGTCAGCGAGAACCTCATGCTCGGTTGGAGCGAGGGCGGCAGCCGCTGGCTGGACCACGCGGCGATGGCCCGCAAGGTGCGCGATGCGGCGGCGCGCTACGGGCTGGAAATCGATCCCGAGGCGCGGGTCGAGCAGCTAGCGCTGGGCGAGAAGCAGCGGGTCGAGATCCTCAAGGCCATCCTGCGCGGCGCCCACCTGCTGATCCTGGACGAGCCCACCTCCATCCTGTCGCCGCCGGAGATTGAACGTCTGCTGGAGTTCCTGCGGCGCTTCCGCGCCGATGGCCATTCGGTGGTCTTCATCACCCACAAGCTGGGCGAGGTGCTGGCCGTGGCCGACGAGGTGGTCGTGCTGCGCGACGGCCAGGTGGCCGGCACGGCACCGGCGGCCGGCGCCACGCGCGAGTCGCTGGCCCGCATGATGGTCGGGCGCGAGACAGCGGCGCCCCAGGTGCGCGGCAACGCCGCGGCCGGCAAGGTGCGCCTGCAGGTGCAATCGCTGGCGGCGCGCGACGCCGGCGGTGCACTGCGGCTCAAGGACGCCAGCTTCGAGTTGCGCGCCGGTGAGGTGCTGGCACTGGCCGGCATCGACGGCAACGGCCAGGGCGAGCTGGCCGACACCCTGGCCGGGCTGGGCGCGCCTTCGGGCGGCCGCATCCTGCTCGATGGCGTGGACATCACGCAAGGTCGGGCGGCGCAGCGGCTGGCCGCCGGCATCGCCTACATCCCGGCCGACCGCGCCGGGACCAGCCTGGTCCAGGGCATGTCCATCGAGGACAACCTGCTGCTGCGCGACATCGCCCGAGCGCCTTACTCCAGTGGCGGGCGCATCGACCGCGCGGCGGCCCGGCGCATGGCGCTGCAACGCATGCAAGATTTCGACGTGCGCGCCGCCTCGCCGGATGCGCCGGCCCGCACCCTGTCGGGCGGCAACCAGCAGAAGGTGGCGCTGGCGCGCGAACTTGGGCGCGGGCCGGACGTGGTGATCGCCTTCCAGCCCACCTGGGGCCTGGACCCCGGCGCCACGCGCTTCGTCATCGACAGCCTGCTCAAGCTGCGCGATGAGGGGGCGGCCATTCTCTACATCTCTTCGGAACTGGAAGAGGTGCTGGCCATCGGCGACCGCATGGGCGTGCTCTCGGACGGCCGCATCGTGCTGCTGACGGACCGCACCGACGCTGACCTGGAACGCATCGGTCTGGCCATGGCCGGCGCCATGGCGCAGCAGGAGGCCGCTTGACCACGCAGGCCCGCGAACTTCCCGCCGCCGGCGCGGCGCTGGACCCGCTGGCGACCGCCCGCCGCGCCGGCCCGCTGTGGCGGGCTGCGGCCTCGGTCGGCCTGGCCTTCGCCATCACCGCCTTGCTGATCCTTCTGGCCGGCAAGAACCCATTCAACGCCTACTACCACCTGGTGATGGGCGCGGTCGGCTCCTGGGACCGGGTGGTGGTCGGCCTGAACAAGACCACGCCCTACCTGCTGTGCGCCGTGGGCATCGCCCTGTGCTTTCGCGGCAAGGTCATCAACATCGGCGCCGAAGGCCAGCTGGCCATCGGCGGCGCCGCCGCGTCGGCGCTCGCCCTGGGGGCGGGCGGCTGGCCGGCCTGGCTGCTGCTGCCGCTGTGCCTGCTGGCGGGCGCGGCCGGCGGCGCAGCCTGGGCCGGGGTGGCGGCTTCGATCCGCGTGTTCCGCGGCGTGCACGAGGTGCTGGTCACGCTGCTGCTGAACTTCGTCGCCCTGCTGCTGGTGGCGGAACTGCTGCACGGCCGCATGGGCGAGGAAGGCGCTGGCTTTCCGCAGTCGCCGCTGTTCGAAGCCACGGCCTGGCTGCCCAAGCTGGTGCCGGGCACGGACCTGCACTGGGGCATCGCGCTGGCCGTGGCCGCCGCGCTGGGCGCAAACTTCCTGCTGTGGCGCACGACGCTGGGCTTTCGCTGGCGCGTGGTCGGCGCCAGCCTGCCGGCGGCGCGCTACGCAGGCATGTCGCCCGGCCGTTCGATGTTCAGCCTGATGTGCAGCGCCGGCGCCCTGGCCGGACTGGCCGGCGCCATCGAGTGCCTGGGCGTGCACTACCGGCTGATCGAGGGCTTCTCGGCGGGCTTTGGTTTCAACGCGGTGGCCATCGCGCTGATGGGTGCGCTCAACCCCCTGTATGTGCTGCCCTCGGCACTGTTCTTCGGTTTCCTGGAAACCGGCGCACTGGCCATGCAGCGCCAGGTCGGCGTGCCCTCCTCCCTGGTGCTGGTGGTGCAAGGTCTGACCATGCTCTTCGTCCTGTGTGCCATCGGCCGCTCCGGCGGCGACAAGGTCTGAACGCCATGGACCTGCCCATCCTGCTCGACTTCCTCGCGGCCAGCCTGCGCATCGCCACACCGTTGCTGCTGGCCGCGCTGGGCGGCATCCTGTGCGAGCGCAGCGGCACATTCGCGGTCGGCCTGGAAGGCCAGATGCTGGTCGGCGCCTTCTTCGGCGTGGTCGCCACCCATTTCGCGGCGAACGCCGGCGCCGGACTGCTGGCCAGCGCCCTGGGCGGCATGCTGCTGGCACTGGTGGTCGCGATCGCCACGGTGCGCTTCCAGACCGAGCACATGGTGACCGGCCTGGCCTCCAACATCCTGGCCCTGGGCCTGACCAGCTTCCTGCTGCGCGCCATGGCCAGCGGCGGCGGCGGCGCGCCGGTGATTCGCGTGCCCCTGCTCGAAGCCTGGTCCCTGCCCGGCCTGGCCTCCCTGCCGGTGCTGGGACCGCTGCTGTTTCGCCAGCCGCCCCTGACCTACCTGGCCTTTGCGCTGGTGCTGCCGGTCGGGTTCTTCCTGCTGCGCAGCCGCGCCGGCCTGACCCTGCGCGCGGTGGGCGAGAACCCGATGGCGGCGTTTGCCGCCGGCGCCAGCCCCGACCGCGTGCGCACCTGCGCCCTGCTGGCCGGCGGCGCCCTGGCCGGCCTGGCCGGCGCCGTGCTGTCGCTGCAGCAGGTCGGCACCTTCACCGACGGCATGACGGGCGGACGCGGCTATCTGGCGCTGGCGGCCATCATCGTCGGGCGCTGGATGCCCGGCGGCGCGCTGCTGGCCTGCCTGTTGTTCGGCGCGGCCGAGGCCTTGTCGCTGCGCGCCCAGGCCTTCAGCCTGCCGGTGTCCTCCTACGTCATCCAGATGACGCCGTATCTGGCGGCTCTGCTGGTGCTGGCTGGCCTGGGCCGCGGTGCGCGCATGCCCGCTGCCATTGGCCAGCCCTTCAAGCAGGCATGAAGGGCACGGGCCCTCAGGCGCTGGCCGCCAGCACCGCCGCGTGGCGGCGGTGGTACTCCATTGCCACGCCAAAGGTGTTGACCTGGGCCTGCACCGTGTCCTCGATGCGCCTGCCGTAGCCACCGGCCATCGCAAACGCCAGCGGGATGCGGCGTTGCCAGGCCCAGTTGAAGACGCGGCGGTCGCGCGCCTCCAGCCCGTCCCATGTGAGCTTGAGCCGGCCCAGGCGGTCGCCCTCGTGCGGGTCGGAGCCGGCCAGGTAGATCACCAGCCCGGGCGCAAAACGGCCCTCGAGTTCGTCCAGCGCATGTTCCAGCGCGTGCAGATAGTCCGCGTCGCCGCAGCCATCGGGCAGGCCCACGTCCAGGTCACTGGCCTCCTTGCGAAAGGGGAAGTTCTTCTGCCCATGCAGCGAGAGGGTGAAGACGCTGGGGTCGGAGGCGAAGATGCTGGCCGTGCCGTTGCCCTGGTGCACATCGAGGTCGATCACTGCCACCTGCAGCGGCCTGGCATGGCGGCGCGCCCACTCGGCCTGCAGCAGCCGCGCCGCCACGGCGGCGTCGTTGAAGACGCAAAAGCCGCCGCCCTTGTGGGCGTAGGCATGGTGGGTGCCGCCGGCGATGTTGGCGGCGATGCCCTCGGCCAGCGCCGCGCGGCAGGCGGTGATGGTGGCGCCGACCGAGCGACGGGCCCTGTCGGCCATGGCCTGGCTCCAGGGGAAGCCGATCTCGCGCAAGATGGCCGGGTCCACCGAGCCGTCACTGATGCCCTGGATGTAAGCCGGCGTGTGGGCCAGGGCCAGTTCGCCGTCACTGGCAGCCTCGGCCTGCAGCAGCCGGACGCCGGGCTGCTCGGCGGCCAGCCGGTCGCGCAGCAACTGGTACTTGGCCATGGGAAAGCGGTGCCCGGCCGGCAAGGGCAGGACGAACTGGGTGGCATAGAAAACCTGCATTTGTTTCGCTCTGTGACGTGGCTGTTGAGCGGACTTTTTAGGTGCCCGCTTCTAGAATGCTGCATTGCAACAAAACACCCCTTTGCAATCGGCGCACCCGCCCCTATACTTTGAACCATGCTGCACCGCAACATGAGAAGGCCCCGGCCGGTTGAGCGCAGCCAACAAGCGTCCTGTCCCAAACTTTGAACTGGAGATGAATATGTTGACCGCTGAACAAATCCTGGCCTCGCAAAAAGCCGCCGTTGAAACCCTGTTTGGCCTGACCAGCAAGGCTTTCGAAGGCGTTGAGAAGCTCGTCGAGCTGAACATGACCGCTTCCAAGGCCGCCCTGTCCGAAGCCGCCGGCACCACCCAATCCGTGCTGAGCGTCAAGGACGCCCAGGAACTGCTGGCCCTGCAAGCCGGCCTCTTCCAGCCCCTGGCCGAGAAGACCGCCGCCTACAGCCGCCACCTGTACGACATCGCCTCGGGCACCGGCGCCGAATTCGGCCGTGCTTTCGAAGCGCAAGCTGCCGAAACCCAGAAGAAGTTCCTGGCCGTGGTCGATAACGCCGCCAAGAACGCCCCCGCCGGTTCCGAAACCGCCGTCGCCGTGTTCAAGAGCGCTGTCGCCGCCGGCAACAACGCCCTGGAATCCGTGCAGAAGGCCGTCAAGCAGGCCTCTGACGTGGCCGAAGCCAACTTCAACGCCGTCGCAAGCACGGCCGTGAACGCCGCCAAGACCACCACCAAGGCCAAGCGCTGAATCACGCGCCGGAACTCCCGGAGTTCCGGCGCCTCTACCCAGAGCTCTCGTGAGAACGGGAGTTCTTCAGGTTGTCTCCTCGGGTCCTTCGACACCTCCAAGGTTCAGGATCCCTTCAACCCCAGCTGCAAGGCTGGGGTTTTTTTATGGGCGCCCCTCGGGCGAGGGAGCGCAGCGACGCTCGCCCCAATCGCAAGATTGGGGCTTTTTTTATTTGGTCTTCGCCTCGATCGCCGCGCGCAGCTGGGGCAGTTGCCTGAGCATGGCGGCGCGGCCGGCCTCGATGGCGCGGCGGCGGGCGCTGAAATCGGCGCTGCCCACGCCCACCAGGGCCGGGCGCACCACCACGTCGGCGGCCGGGAGCTCATGGGCATTGATGCGCTTGCCCATGATGGCAAAGGTCTGCAGCAGGATCTGCAACTGGTCGCCCGAGGCATTGCCTTCGGGCGCGCTGGAGATGTCCACCGCGATCACCAGTTCGGCCCCCATCTGCAGGGCATAGCGCACCGGCACCGGCGCCACCAGGCCGCCGTCCACGTACTCCGCCGCGCCGATCTTCACCGGAAAGAACACTGCCGGCACCGCACTCGATGCACGCACCGCCGTGCCGGTGTCGCCGCGCTGGAACAGCACGCCCTCGCCGGTGGCCAGGTTGGTCGCCAGGATGCCCAGCGGCATGGCCATGTTCTCGATCAGCTTGTTGCCGACCTGGGCGTTGACGTAGCGGGCCAGGGCTTCGCCGCGCAGCATGCCGCGGCTGAAGATGGGCAATGTCCAGTCGGTGAAAGCCGCCTCGTCCATGGCCTCGGCCACCTGCTGCAGTTGCTGGCCGTTGCGCCCTGCCGCATACAGGGCCGCCACCAGGCTGCCGGCCGAGGTGCCGGCCACCAGGTCGGGCCGCAGGCCGGCCTCTTCCAGCACCTGGATCACGCCCACATGGGCGAAGCCGCGCGCCGCGCCACCGCCCAGGGCCAGGCCAATCCTGGGCGCTCGCTTGGCGACCGGCGCTGGCGGGACGGGGGGAGGATCGGCGGGCGGCGGGGGCGTGGAAGCGCAGGCCGCCAGCAGCAGCGCCAGGGCGCAGGCGGCCAGGGCGCGGAATTTGCGATGGATCATGTACCGCCATTTTCCCGCACGGCTTGCGGTGCCCGATAATTTGACGTTTACGTCAACGTCATCCCCTCAGCAGGAGCAGATTCATGGACATCAAGGGCAAGGTTTTCATCGTCACCGGCGGCGCTTCGGGCCTGGGTGAAGGCACGGCGCGCATGCTGGCGGCCAACGGCGGCACCGTGGTCATCGCCGACATGCAGGCCGACAAGGGCCAAGCCATCGCCAAGGAGATCGGCGGCGCCTTCGTCCAATGCGACGTCAGCCAGGAAGCCGACGGCCAGGCCGTGGTCGCCAAGGCCGTGTCCCTGGGCAAGCTGATGGGCCTGGTCAACTGCGCCGGCATCGCGCCGGCCGAAAAGACCGTGGGCAAGAACGGCGCCCACAGCTTCGGCGTGTTCGCCAAGACCATCACGGTCAACCTGATCGGCAGCTTCAACATGATCCGCCTGGCGGCAGAAGCGATGGCCAAGAACGAGCCGGAAGCCACGGGCGAGCGCGGCGTGATGATCTCCACCGCCTCGGTCGCAGCCTATGACGGCCAGATCGGCCAGGCCGCCTACAGCGCCTCCAAGGGAGGCGTGGTCGGCATGACCCTGCCGATCGCCCGCGACCTGGCGCGCAACGGCATCCGCAACATGACCATCGCCCCCGGCATCTTCGGCACGCCGATGATGTTCGGCATGCCCAAAGAGGTGCAGGACTCGCTGGCCGCCAGCGTGCCCTTCCCCTCGCGCCTGGGCACGCCCGAAGACTACGCCAAGCTGGCCAAGCACATCTTCGAGAACGACATGCTCAATGGCGAGGTGATCCGCCTGGACGGCGCGATCCGTCTGGCGCCGCGCTGAGCCAATTGCTATCGAATCCGTAGCAATCGACGCCCAATCGGCGGGGGCTAAAGCATGAAAACACTGTTTTTTGTGCTGCTGGCAGCCGTGCTGGGCGGCTGCGCGGCCCCCAGCGTCCCGCGCCAGCCTGAAGCAGCCACCGGCTGGACCGCCAAACCGGGCTGGGCGACCAGACACTCCGCCGTCGCCGCCGCCAATCCGCTGGCCACCCAGGCCGGCTGGACGATGCTGCAAGAGGGCGGCTCCGCCATCGACGCCGCCGTGGCCGTGCAGATGGTGCTGGCCCTGGTCGAGCCGCAGTCCAGCGGCCTGGGCGGCGGCGCCTTCCTGCTGCACTTCGACGGCAAGACCACCCAGGCCTACGACGGCCGCGAGACCGCGCCCGCCGCCGCCGACAGCCGGCTCTTCCTGGACGCCGATGGCAAACCCCTGGCTTTTCGCGCCGCCATCGCCGGCGGCCGCGCCGTCGGCACGCCGGGCGCGGTGCGCATGCTGGAGATGGCGCAGCGCGCGCACGGCAGGCTGCCCTGGGCCCGGCTGTTCGCGCCCGCCATCGCGCTGGCTGAAGCCGGTTTTCCGGTCAGCCCGCGCCTGCACGGCCTGCTGCGGGCCGAACAGCAGCTGGCGCAAGACCCGGTGGCCGCGGCCTATTTCTACGACGCCCAAGGCAAGCCCTGGCCGGTCGGCCATGTGCTGAAGAATCCCGAGCTGGCGGCCGTTCTGCGCCGCATCGCCACCGAAGGCTCGCAAGCCTTGCACGAAGGCGAGGTGGCCCAGGCCATCGTCGCCAAGGTGCGTGGCCATTCCAGCAACCCCGGGCACCTCAGCCTGGCCGACCTGGCGAGCTACCGGGCCTTGCAGCGCGAGCCGCTGTGCTTCGACTGGCAGCCCGCGGCCCAGGCCCTGCGCATCTGCGGCATGCCACCGCCGGGCTCGGCCACCATCGCGATCGGCCAGATCCTGGGTGTGCTGGCGCGCACGCCAGCCTCCTCCCTGCCTTTGCAGGACGGCCTGCCCGGTGCGCCCTGGCTGCATCTGTATGCCGAGGCCTCGCGCCTGGCCTATGCCGACCGCGCCCAGTACGTGGCGGACCCGGCTTTCGTCCAGCCCCCTGCCGGTGGATGGGCCGGCCTGCTGAGCCCGGACTACCTGGCACAGCGGGCTTCATTGGTCGGCCCGCAGCGCGCGCCGCAGATGCCCGCAGGCCGGCCCGGTGGCACAGCCCTGGCCTATGCGCCCATGCCTGAGCAGCCCGAACAAGGCACCTCCCACATCTCGGTGGTGGATGCGCGGGGCCACGCTCTGGCCATGACCAGCACCATCGAGGACGCCTTCGGCGCGCGCCAGATGGTCAACCGCGGCAAAGGCCTTGCCGGCGGCTTCCTGCTGAACAACGAGCTGAGCGACTTCAGCTTCGTGCCTGAGGCCGCGGACGGCAAGCCGGTGGCCAACCGCGTCGAGCCGGGCAAGCGGCCACGCTCCTCGATGGCGCCCACCCTGGTCTTCGAGCGCGGTTCGGGACGCTTGCTCATGAGCCTGGGCAGCCCCGGCGGCGCGATGATCATCCACTACGCGGCCAAGGCCCTGGTCGGCAACCTGCAGTGGGGCCTGGACATGCAGCGCGCGATCGACCTGCCCAATTTCGGCCAGATGGAAGGCCCGCTGCTGCTGGAAGACAAGCGATTTCCCACCGCCACATTGCAAGGCCTGCGCGCGAACGGGCACAGCGTGCAGGAAGTGCCTTTGACCAGCGGCCTGCAAGGCATCGCCGCTGTTCCGGGCGGCTTGTTCAGCGGCGCCGACCCGCGGCGTGAAGGCATCGTGCTGGGTGACTGAGTCCTGCGGCTCAGGGAAGTTGGCACTTTTCTTGCCAGTGTTCCTGTGCGACCATGGCCCGCGCTTTTGCGACGAGACCACCCCATCACCTTTGGAGCTGCAATGAAGAAACTGCTTGACTTGCGCGCGCTGGCTGCCGCCACCACCCTGGGCGCACTGGCCCTGGCCGCCGCGCCGGCCCATGCCGGCAAGACCATCGATGCCATCAAGGCGCGCGGCCAGCTGGTCTGCGGCGTCAACACCGGGCTGGCTGGCTTCTCGCAGGCCGACAGCGCCGGCAACTGGTCGGGCCTGGACGTGGACTTCTGCAAGGCCATCGCCGCCAGCCTGCTGGGCGACGCGACCAAGGTCAAGTGGGTGCCGCTGGTGGCGCAGCAGCGCTTCGCCGCCCTGCAGTCGGGCGAGGTCGACATCCTCTCGCGCAACACCACCTGGACGCTGACGCGCGACGCCTCCCTGGGTCTGAACTTCACCGGCGTCACCTACTACGACGGCCAGGGCTTCATGGTGCCGGTGAAGAACAAGATCAAGAGCGCCAAGCAGCTCAAGGGCGCGACGGTCTGCGTGCAGTCCGGCACCACCACCGAGAAGAACCTGACCGATTACTCCAAGGCCAACAACCTGGGCATCAAGCCCGTGGTGTTCGAGAAGCTGGAGGCCACCAACGCCGCCTACTTCTCCGGCCGCTGCCAGGCCTACACCACCGACGCCTCGGGCCTGGCCTCGATCCGCAACAAGGAAGCCAAGAACCCGGCCGAACACACCATCCTGCCCGAGCTGATCTCCAAGGAGCCGCTGGGCCCGGCCGTGCGCCGCGGCGACGACGAGTTCTTCGCCATCGCCAAGTGGGTGGTGTACGGCCTGATCGAGGCCGAGGAATATGGCGTCACCCAGGCCAACGTCGATGCCATGGCCAAGGACAGCAAGGACCCGGTGGTCGGACGCCTGCTGGGCACGACCGAGGACACGGGCAAGCTGCTGGGCCTGGACAAGGACTGGCTGGTGCGCGCCATCAAGACCACCGGCAACTACGGTGAAATCTTCGAGCGCAACGTCGGTCCCAAGAGCCCGCTGGCCCTGCCGCGCGGCAGCAACAACCTCTGGTCCAAGGGCGGCCTGATCTACGCACCGCCGGTTCGCTGATGCCCGGGCCGGTCGCGGCACGCCGTGCCCCAGCGGCGCGGCGGGGGCGGTTCTCGTGGCGCAGCCGCCGGGTGCGCGCCCTGGCCTACCAGCTGCTGGCGGTGGCCGTCATTGGCTTCCTCGGCTGGCTGCTGGTGTCCAGCACCCTGGCCAATATGCGGCTGCGCGGCATCCAGAGCGGCTTCGACTTCCTGCTGCAGCCGGCGGGCTTTGACATCGGCGAGGGCTGGGTCCCCTACGACTCGGTCAACCCCTACTGGCGCGCCTTCCTGGTCGGCGTGGTCAACACGCTGCGCGTCGCCGTCATCGGCTGCCTCCTGGCCACCCTGCTGGGCACCTTGCTGGGCATCGGCCGCTTCTCGCGCAATGCCCTGGTGCGCGGCATCTGCTATGGCTACGTCGAGTTGTTCCGCAACATCCCGGTGCTGCTGCAGTTGCTGATGTGGTACCTGCTGTTCACCGAATACCTGCCCCCGCCCGACGAGGCCTGGCGCGCCGGCCATGCGCTGTTCCTGAGCAAGAACGGCATCTCCTTTCCGGCGCTGGTCTGGGAGAGCGGCCACTGGTGGGCGCTGGGCGGGCTGGCGGCCGGCTGCATTGCTGCCTTCGCCTATGCGCGCGTGGCGCGCGCCGCCTTCGAACGCAGCGGCAAGCCCTGGCCGGTGGCCGCCGCGGCCGTGCTCCTGGTCCTGGGTTTGAGCTGGGGCGGCTGGCTGGCGGGCGGCGCGCCGGCGCAGTTCCACTTCCCGGAAGCCGGCGAACTGCAGGTCGAGGGCGGCAGCGCGCTCAGCCCCGAGTACATGGCGGTGCTGCTGGGCCTGGTGCTCTACACCGCGGCCTTCATCGCCGAGGTGGTGCGCGCCGGCATCGCCTCCGTGCCGCGCGGCCAGCACGAGGCCGCCGCCTCCATCGGCCTGCCGCGCGGCCGCACGATGCGCCTGGTGGTGTTGCCCCAGGCTCTGCGCCTGATCATCCCGCCGCTGACCAACCAGTACCTCAACCTCACCAAGAACTCCTCGCTGGCGGTGGCCGTGGGCTATCCCGACGTGGTCTCCATCGCCAACACCTCGCTCAACCAGTCGGGCCGCGCCGTGGAGTGCATCGCCATCATCATGCTGGTCTACCTGACGATGTCGCTGTCGACCTCGGCCGGGATGAACTGGTTCAACCGGCGCGCCGCCATCAAGGAGCGCTGAGGCGATGACATCCAATGATCCGCACATTCCGCCGCGGCCGGCGCCCGTCAGGAGCGCAGGCGTCCCGGCCTGGCTGCGGCGCAACCTGTTCTCCAGCCTCCCCAACACCCTGGCCACGCTGGCGCTGCTGGCGCTGGTCCTGTGGCTGGCGGCCAGGGGCCTGCGCTGGGGCGTGCTGCAAGCCGTCTTCGTGTCCGACGCCGACAAATGCCAGGCGGCCCGCGGCCTGGGCGCCTGCTGGGGCGTGATCCAGGAAAAGGCCCGCTTCATCCTGCTGGGACGCTATCCGCAGATCGAGCAGTGGCGGCCCATGCTGGCCACCTTCGCCCTGCTGGCGCCGGTGCTGGCCAGCTGCAGCCCGCGCCTGTGGAAGCCCTGGCTGGTGCTGGTCTGGGCCGCCGGCCTGGCGGCCTTCTTCGTGCTGATGGGCGGCGGCGTCGGCGGCCTGCGCCAGGTGCCCACCGACCAGTGGGGCGGCTTGCCGCTGACGGTGATGCTCAGCGTGATATCCCTGGCCCTGGCCTTTCCGATCGCCGTGCTGGTGGCCCTGGGGCGGCGCTCGGACATGCCGGCCATCCGGTCCCTGTGCATCGTCTACATCGAGCTGGTGCGCGGCGTGCCCCTGATCTCGGTGCTGTTCATGGCCTCCTTCATGTTCCCGCTGTTCATGCCGGTGGGCAAGTCGCCCGACGTGCTGGTGCGCGTGGTCGTGGGCCTGACGCTGTTCGCCGCCGCCTACATGGCCGAGATCGTGCGTGGCGGCCTGCAGACCGTGGGCCGCGGCCAGGCCGAGGCGGCCGCCAGCATCGGCCTGGGCTACTGGCAGGCCCAGCGCAAGATCATCCTGCCGCAGGCCCTGGCCACGGTCGTGCCCAGCATCGTCAACAACTTCATCTCGCTGTTCAAGGACACCTCGCTGGTGACCATCGTCTCGCTCTACGAGCTGACCGGTTCGCTGTCGCTGGCCCTGGGGTCGGATCCGAACTGGCGACCCTTCAAGATCGAAGCCTACATCTTCATCGCGGCGATCTACTTCGCCTGCTGCTACGCCATGTCGCGCTACAGCCTGCGCATCGAGAAACGCCTGGCGCGCAGCCAGGCTCGCTGAACGCCCAAGGACGACCGAATGAGCGAACCCATCATCCACTTCGACAAGCTCAACAAGTGGTACGCCGACAGCTTCCATGTGCTGCGCGACATCGATCTGGCGGTGCAGCCGGGCGAGCGCATCGTCATCTGCGGCCCCTCGGGTTCGGGCAAGTCCACGCTGATCCGTTGCGTCAACGCGCTGGAGGACTACCAGGAGGGCGCGCTGACGGTGGCCGGCACCCTGCTGGGCGACGACGTCAAGGCCATCGAGGCGGTGCGGCGCGAGGTCGGCATGGTGTTCCAGCAGTTCAACCTCTTTCCCCATCTGAGCGTGCTGGAGAACCTGACCCTGGCGCCGACCTGGGTCACCGGCCTGCCCAGGAAGGAAGCGGTGGAGCGCGCGATGGCGCAGCTGGAGCGGGTGCGCATCGCCGGCCAGGCCCACAAGTACCCGCTGCAGCTGTCGGGCGGCCAGCAGCAACGCGTGGCCATCGCCCGTGCGCTGTGCCTGCAGCCGAAGATCATGCTGTTCGACGAGCCGACCTCGGCGCTGGACCCTGAAATGATCCAGGAGGTGCTGGACGTGATCGTCGAACTGGCGGGCCAGGGCATGACCTTGCTGGTGGTGACGCACGAGATGGGCTTTGCCCGCGCCGTCGCCGACCGCGTGGTCTTCATGGACGAGGGCCAGGTGATGGAGGACAGCCCGCCGGCGCAGTTCTTCAGCGCGCCGCAGACCGAGCGCGGCCGCGACTTCCTCTCCAAGATCCTCGCGCACTGAGCGCTCAGGCCTCCTCGGTCGCCAGCGGCGCTGGCGGCACGGCGGCACCGGGCTGGCCGATGCGCTCGTACTCCGAGATCACCTGGGCGCCCAACAGCAACAGGGTCGCCGCGATCTCCAGACTCAGCAGCACGACGATGGCGGTGGTCAGCGAGCCATAGACCACGGTGACCTGGGACAGGGTGCTGAAGTACCAGACCAGCACATGACGGGTCAGCTCCCACAGCAGGGCCGCCGTCGCGCCGCCGATCAGGGCGTGGCGCCAGGAAAGGATGCCCACCGGCATCACCATGTAGACCGAGGTCAGCAGGAAGATCTCGCCAGCCAGGCCCAGCAGGTACAGCAGCAGACCGGACACGCCCAGCAGCGACCACTCGCGGCCCAGCACACTGATGCTCTCCTCGCCCATGGCGCGCAGGCCGCCCGACACCAGGGTCACCACCAGCAGGCCGAAGCCCAGGCACAGGATGTACATGTAGGGCAGCAGGGCCGACACCAGGAAGTGGCGGCGCTTGACGGCGAAGCGGTGCAGGAAGATCACCGACATGGCTTTTTCCAGCACGGTGAAGGCCAGCGAGCTGAAGAACAGCATGGTGCCCAGCAGCACCCAGCCGATGACGTCGCGGTGGGTCAGGAAGTTGGCCAGTTCGTCGACGATGGCACTGGACTGGCCCGGGGTCAGCCACTCCAGGGAGCGGCCCAGGGCCCGCAACAACTCGTCAGCATCGACCCAGTGCGACAGGGCGATCACCGTCAGGATCAGCATTGGCACCACTGACAGCAGGGCGTAGTAGGCCACTGCCCCGGCCAGCAGCAGGCCCTGGTTGCGGCCGAAGCCGCGCAGCACGCGCAGGGCGAAGGCGCCGGGATGGCTGGCCACATGGGCCATGGCGGGGCTGAGGACATGCATGCGGGCCAGTATGCCGCCGGTGCGCCCGGCGCGGGGGCGACCCGCTGTGCAGAAATGCGCCTCAGGCTTTTCCCGATGCAAGCCGGCGCGCGCGGCCCTAGGCTGGCGCACCACTCCTGGAGCATCAGCATGCGTCGTCCTGCACCGAACCGCCGTGCCGTCCTGCGGTCGCTCGCCGCTTCCGGCGCGGCCCTGGCCCTGCCCGGTTTCGCCCAGGCCTTTCCGGCCCGGCCGATCCGCCTGATCTGCCCCTGGCCGGCGGGCGGCGCCACCGACGCGGTGATGCGCGCCCTGGGCGAGAGCGCGGGCAAGACCCTGGGCGGCCAGATGGTGGTGGACAACAAGGCCGGCGCCAGCGGCATGCTGGGTCCCAACGAGCTGGTCACGGCCAAACCCGACGGCTACACCCTGTCGCAGCTGACCATCGGCGTGGCGCGGCTGCCGCACATGCAGAAGATGCAGTTCGACCCGCTCAAGGACTTCAGCTACGTGGCCTGCCTGACCGGCTACACCTTCGGCCTGGTGGTCAAGGCCGATTCGCCGATCAAGTCGCTCAAAGACCTCGTCGACTACGCCAAGGCCAACCCGGGCCAGTTCACCTACGCCTCGCCCGGCCAGGGCACAACGCCCCACCTGGCGGTGGAGGAATTCGCCTTCAAAGCCGGCATCAAGCTGCAGCACGTGCCCTTCAAGGGCTTTGCCGACGGCATGCAGGCCGTGCTGGGCGGCCACGTCATGTCGCAGAGCGATTCCACCGGCTGGGCGTCGCAGGTCGATGCGGGCACGGCCAGGCTGCTGGCGACCTACGGCTCCAAGCGCACCAAGAAATGGCCCGCCGTGCCCACCCTCAACGAGCTGGGCTTCGACACCATCTCCGATTCGCCCTTCGGCATCGGCGGGCCCCGAGGCATGGAGCCGGCCGTCACGCAAAAGCTGCACGACGCCTTCAAGAAAGCCATCGAGGACCCGGCCGTGCTGGCCACCTTCGAGAAGTACGACCAGTCGGTGATCTACATGAACTCGGCAGACTACGCCAGGTTCATCACCGAGCAATACGTCAAGGAAAAGCTGCTGATCGAGCGGCTCGGGCTGGCGATGAAGACCTGACGCCCCGGCGGCGCCGGCGGCCTCGGTCAGAATACCGGGTCCATGGCCATCCCCCAGAGCTTCATCCAGGAACTGATCGCGCGCGCCGACGTGGTGGAGATCGTCGGGCGCTACGTGCAGCTGAAGAAGACCGGGGCCAATTTCAGCGGCCTGTGCCCCTTCCACAGCGAGAAGTCGCCTTCCTTCACCGTCAGCCCGAGCAAGCAGTTCTTCCACTGCTTTGGCTGCGGCAAGAGCGGCGACGCCATCAAGTTCCTGCAGGAACATGCGGGCATGAGCTTCATGGAGGCGGTCAAGGACCTGGCGGGCCAATACGGCATGCAGGTGCCGGAAGAGGACGTCTCGCCGCAGGAGCGCGAGCGCGCCGCCCAGCAACGCCAGAAGCAGGCCACGCTCAGCGACGTGCTGGAAAAAGCCGGCGAGGCCTACCGCAAGCAGCTCAAGATCTCGCCCAGGGCGGTCGACTACCTCAAGGGCCGCGGCCTGTCCGGCGAAGTCGCAAAGCAGTTCGGCCTGGGCTATGCACCCGAAGGCTGGCGCAGCCTGGCCAGCGTCTTCCCCGAATATGACGACCCGCTGCTGGCCGAGAGCGGCCTGGTCATCGTCAACGAGGAGGATGACAAGCGCTACGACCGCTTCCGCGATCGCGTCATGTTCCCGATCCGCAACGTCAAGGGCGAGTGCATAGGCTTTGGCGGCCGGGTGCTGGGCGACGAGAAACCCAAATACCTGAACTCGCCGGAAACGCCGGTGTTCAGCAAGGGGCGCGAGCTCTACGGCCTGTTCGAGGCGCGCCAGGCCCTGCGCGAGCAGGGCTATGTGCTGGTGACCGAGGGCTACATGGACGTGGTGGCCCTGGCCCAGCTGGGCTTTCCCAACGCGGTGGCCACGCTGGGCACGGCCTGCACCACCGAGCATGTGCAAAAACTGTTCCGTTTCACCGACAGCGTGGTCTTCAGCTTCGACGGCGACGCCGCCGGCCGACGCGCCGCCCGCAAGGCACTGGACGGCGCGCTGCCCTATGCCACCGACGTGCGCTCGGTGAAGTTCCTGTTCCTGCCGGCCGAGCACGACCCCGACAGCTACATCCGCGAGTTCGGCAAGGACGCCTTCGCCAGATACGTGGGCGAGGCCACGCCGCTGTCGCGCTTCCTGCTCGAGGCGGCGGGCGCAGGCTGCGACCTCACGACGGCCGAGGGCCGGGCCCACATTGCGGCCAATGCCCGGCCGCTGTGGTCCCTGCTGCCTGAAGGCGCGCTCAAGCGCCAGCTGTTGGGCGAGATCGCCGACAAGGTGCAGTTGGACACGCGTGAGCTGGCCGGCCTGTGGGGCGACAAGGCCGGTGCCGGCCCGGAGGCGCCGCGGCCCGCCCGCCGCCACGAAGCACGCCGGCCGGCGCCGCCGCCGCGGCCGCGCGGGCGCACCTTGCCGCCGGGCCGGGCGGACCGGGCCCTGCAGATCGTGCTGGCCGACGACGGCACCTGGATCAACCTCAGCCATGACGATCACCATCTGCTGTGCGAACTGGCCCCGCCGCACGGGCCGCTGTTCGCCTGGCTGGACGGCCAGGTGCTGGACCACGGCCCCCAGGCCTGGCCGGCCCTGCGCGAGGCCCTGAGCAGCCACGAGCACGGCGCCTATGCCATCGGCCTGGTGGGCCGCATGCCGGCGGCCATCGAGGCCGATCCAGCCGAGCTGCAGCAGATCCTTCAGCGCGAGCGCGACCGCAGCCGCGACGAGGAGATGCGCGAACTGGCGGCGCGGGCGGCCAGCGATCCGGCCGCCTACGAGCGCCTCAAGCAGCTGCTGGACGGGCAAAAAACAACGCCCAAAGCTTGAAATCCGGACCTGCCGGTATAATGTAAGGCTTGCCAGCGCGAGAGCGACAGCAGCACCTCCGGACCAGGCCAACCGCGGACACAGCTCCCGACCCGCCATCTCCCCGCAAGGACTGCACTCCAAATGTTCGCCCATCCATCTCGCCCCCTGGTGACAGGCTGAGTTCCTCTTTCCGAGGTTCCCAGTCCAGCCTCCCCCTTCCCAGCGCCGGGTAGTTGTGGCGCTTTTTGTGTTTCTGCCGTTTCTGATGACCCGAGGTATCCATGCCCGTTCATAAGTCCGCGAAGCTTTCGAAGCCCACCGCGAAACCTGTCGCCAAAAAAGTGATCAAACCGGCAGCCAAGCCGGCCAAGGCCCCGCTCAAGGTCGTCAAGACCTCCGCCAAGCCCATGGCCAAAGCCGCTGCCACGCCAGCAACGAAAGCCAAGCCAGTGCCCGCATCGAAGTCCCCTGCCGCCAAGCCCGCCGAGAAAGCCGTCGCCAAGGAAGAGGCCAAGAGCCCCGTCAAGGCCGCCGCACCTGCTGCCACCGAAGTCGTCAAGAAAAAGCCCGGCCGCCCGCCCAAGGCTGCCTCCGCTGACGGCACCGCCACGCCCGCCAAGACCGGCGCCAAGCGCGGCCGCAAGCCCAAGAGCGCCGAAGGCAAGGGCCCAGGCGAGGACATGGACATGTCGGACATCGAGGACGACCTGGCCGGCGAGCCTGTGGTCGAGGCCACGACCGAGAAGGTCAAGCCACTGCGCATGAAGATCAGCAAGGCCAAGGAACGGGCCTTGATGAAAGAGTTCGGCCTGGACGAGACCGTGTTGTCCGAAGAGGACATGGCCAAGCGCCGCCAGCGCCTGAAGACCCTGATCACGCTGGGCAAGACCCGCGGCTACCTGACGCAAGGCGAAATCTCCGACCACCTGCCCGACAAGCTGGTCGACGCCGAGACCATGGAAGTCGTGGTCACCATGCTCAACGACCTGGGCGTGGCGGTGTACGAGCAGACGCCCGACGCCGAGATGCTGCTGCTGAACAACACCACGCCGACGGCGTCGACGGTGGAAGAAGCGGAAGAAGAAGCCGAAGCCGCCCTGTCCACCGTGGACAGCGAGTTCGGCCGCACCACCGACCCTGTGCGCATGTACATGCGTGAAATGGGCACGGTGGAACTGCTCACCCGCGAAGGCGAAATCGAGATCGCCAAGCGCATCGAGGGCGGCCTGATGGCCATGATGGAGGCCATCTCGGCCTCGCCTGCCACCATCGCCGAAATCCTGCGCCTGGGCGCCGAGATCCGTGAAGGCAAGATCGTCATCTCCACCGTGGTGGACGGCTTCTCCAATCCCAACGAGGCCGACGACTACGTGGCCGAGGAAGACTTCGACGAGTTCGACGCCGACGACGACGACGACGGCAACGGCGGCTCCAAGGCCCTGACCAAGAAGCTCGAGGAACTCAAGCGCGATGCGCTGGATCGCTTCGACCGCATGGCCGGCCTGTTCGAGAAGGTCCACAAGATCTACGACAAGGAAGGCTACGGCACGCCGGCCTACGTGAAGGCTCAGACCTCCCTGTCGGAAGAGCTGATGACCATCCGCTTCACCGCCAAGACCATCGAGAAGCTGTGCGACATGGTGCGCGGCCAGGTCGACGACGTGCGCAAGAAGGAGCGCGAGCTGCGCCGCATCATCGTCGACAAGTGCGGCATGCCGCAGGAAACCTTCGTCAAGGACTTCCCGCCCAACCTGCTGAACCTCAAGTGGGTCGAGAAACAGGCCGCCGCCGGCAAGCCCTGGTCGGTCGTCATCGCCCGCAACATCCCGCCGATCCAGGAACTGCAGCAAAAGCTGACCGACCTGCAGTCGCGCGTCGTGGTGCCGCTGGCCGAGCTCAAGGGCATCAACAAGCGCATGAACGAGGGCGAGTCGTCCTCGCGCGACGCCAAGAAGGAGATGATCGAGGCCAACCTGCGCCTGGTGATCTCCATTGCCAAGAAGTACACCAACCGCGGCCTGCAGTTCCTCGACCTGATCCAGGAAGGCAACATCGGCCTGATGAAGGCGGTGGACAAGTTCGAATACCGCCGTGGCTACAAGTTCTCGACCTACGCGACGTGGTGGATCCGCCAGGCCATCACGCGCTCGATCGCCGACCAGGCGCGCACCATCCGCATCCCGGTGCACATGATCGAGACCATCAACAAGATGAACCGCATCTCGCGCCAGCACCTGCAGGAGTTCGGCTTCGAGCCTGACGCCAGCATCCTGGCGGCCAAGATGGAGATCCCGGAAGACAAGATCCGCAAGATCATGAAGATCGCCAAGGAGCCGATCTCCATGGAAACGCCCATCGGTGACGACGACGATTCCCATCTGGGCGACTTCATCGAGGACAGCACCAACACGGCGCCCATCGAGGCCGCCATGCAGGCCGGCCTGCGCGACGTGGTCAAGGACATCCTGGACTCGCTGACGCCGCGTGAAGCCAAGGTGCTGCGCATGCGCTTCGGTATCGAGATGAGCACGGACCACACGCTCGAAGAAGTGGGCAAGCAGTTCGACGTGACGCGCGAGCGCATCCGCCAGATCGAGGCCAAGGCCCTGCGCAAACTCAAGCACCCCAGCCGCAGCGACAAGCTGCGCAGCTTCATCGACACGCTGTAACAGCCTGCCGAGCCACAGCGCCCCGGTCTCCAGGCCGGGGCGCTTTTTTTTGCCTGCCCATCGGACTGCGACTACAGCAATCACCTCGCTTGGCCGTCAAGACCGGCCCGCGCCCTGGGCGATATTGAGCATGCCAGCGCGACCTCCAATGCGAACAAGAACTGCCGCACTTGCCCTCCTCCTTGCCGCCGTCACGGGTGTGACGCTCTGGCGCCTGCCCGCGATGGACGGGCCGCCTACCCAGCCACCGGTCGCGGCCGGTCCCGTCACGCCCGCCTTGCCGTCGCTGCAACCCTTGGGCGCGACGGCGCGCGTGGACGCGGTCGCACTCACACCCTCTGCCTCCTTGCCTTCCCCCTCCAGTGCGCTCGAGGAAGTGGAGACCGGAGACACCGAGCCTGTGCAGGACAAGGTGCTGCCGCGCCGCTCCGCAGGCCATGCAGCCGGCCTGCACAAGACCGTCGACCCGCTGCGCCTGGCTTCCAGCGCGGCCATGGTCATCGACGCCCGCACGCGCCAGGTCCTGTTCGCCAAGAACCAGGAAGCGGTGCTGCCCATGGCCTCCATCACCAAGCTCATGACCGGCCTGGTGATCGCGGAGTCGGGCTTGCCACTGGACGCCACGCTGGCCATCACCGAGGACGACGTCGACAACGAACTGCACAGCCGCTCGCGCCTGAGGGTCGGCACCGTGCTGACCCGCGGCCAGGCGCTGCAGCTGGCCCTGATGTCCAGCGAGAACCGCGCGGCCCATGCCCTGGGGCGCACCTGGCCGCAGGGCATGGTGGCCTTCGTGGCGGCGATGAACGCGAAAGCGACGCAGCTGGGCATGACCAACACCAGCTATGTGGACCCCACCGGCCTGTCGCGCGGCAACCGCTCCAGCGCGCGCGACCTCAGTGTGCTGGCCGTGGCGGCCTCGCGTCACGAACTGCTGCGCGAGTACTCCACCAGCGCGCAGCACCGCCTGCAGGCCGAGCCCAGGGACCTGCTGTACAACAACTCCAACCGGCTGGTGCGCAACGGCGGCTGGGACATCAGCCTGCAAAAGACCGGCTACATCATCGAGGCCGGCCACTGCATGGTGCTGCGCACCCGCATTGCCGGCCGTGACCTGGCCTTGGTGCTGCTCGATGCGGGCGACGCCGGCGCCCGCTCAGCCGATGCCGAGCGCATCCGCCGCTGGATCGAGCCGGGCTGGGAGCCGCCCAAACCCCAGGCCCGGTCCAAGGCCAAGGCGAAGGCCAAAGCCGCACGCGGCGCAGGTCGCGCGGCTGGCGAGCGGCAGCGTGTGCGCAAAACCTTCAACTGATGCGTGCATGACCCCATGGGCGCGCAGGGGCGCGCAAGCACGCACAATCGCAGACACATGAGTTCTCCGCTTTCCGGCGCCGCCGCCAACCGCCGCGGCATCGCCGCCATGGCCCTGGGCATGGCCAGCTTCGTGGCCAACGACAGTCTGGTCAAGTACGTCAGCCAGTCGCTGCCACCCGCCCAGCTGATCTTCCTGCGCGGGGTGTGCGCCACCGCCTTGCTGCTGGCCGTGGCCCATGCGATGGGTGCCACCCGCCACATGCGCGGCCTGCTGCAGCGCCCGGTGCTGCTGCGCGCGGCCTTCGACGCTTTTGCCACCGTCACCTATCTCAGCTCACTGTTCCATCTGCCACTGGGCAACGCCACCGCCATCAACATGGCAACGCCGCTGTTCATCACGCTGTTCGCAGTGCTGGCCTTCGGCGAGCGGGTGGGTGCAGCGCGCTGGCTGGCCATCGTCACTGGTTTTTGCGGCGTGCTGCTGGTTGTCCAGCCCACAGGCGCGGCCTTCAATGCCTACGGCCTGCTGTGCCTGGGCGGCACCGTGCTGCATGCGACCCGCGACCTGCTGACCCGGGTGATCGACCGCAGAGTGCCATCCATTCTCATCACCTTGAGCACCGCACTGTCCGTCACCCTGCTGACCGGGGCCTGGAGCCTGCTGCAGGGATGGAAGCCCATGCAGTGGCAGCAACTGGGCCTGCTGGCCACGGCCAGCGTCTTCCTCAGCGCCGGCTACTACCTGCTGATCATCGCCATGCGCGAGGGCGAGATGAGCGTGATCGCGCCCTTCCGCTATGCCGGCCTGCTGTTCGCCCTGGTGCTGGGCTATGCGGTGTGGGGCGACGTGCCCAACCTGCTGGCCTGGTGCGGCATTGCCCTGCTGCTGGGCGCCGGACTCTATGTTCTGCACGGCGAGCGTTCGCGCGCGCGGGCGGCGTTGGACGCGGCGACCGACTGAGGCCGGGCTTTTAGCGCGCCGTCAGGCCGACCTTCTTCACGAACTCGTCCAGCGGCATCGACCACATGCGGCCGCCGTGCAGCAGCAGCTGGTGGCCGTCGTGCTCGGGCACCGGGCCAGTGAAGACTGCACGGGTGTCGCTGCCACCCTCGGCGTAGGCCTGGTGCCAGGCCTTGGGCATGTCCGGCCCCCAGTAGTTGTCGTTCTGCGCGTACAGCCAGAGGCTGGGCGCCTTGGCCAGGCGGCCGAACTCACGGTAGGTCAGCGTCAGGCGCTCGGGCTTGCAACTCTTGCCTGGCGAAACCTCGGGATAGCCGCCGGAGCCGCCGGCGAAATTGACCGTGCCCACCACGCCGGGCAGGTTCAGCGCGGCCACGCCCACCGTGGTCAGGCCGCCCACCGACTGTCCCTGCACCAGGATGCGGTCCTTGCGCACCCAGGGCTGCTGCAGCGCCCAGTGGTAGGTGGCGACCACGGTGCGGCGGGCGTGGACGGCGACGCTGGTGAAGTCGGGGTCGGTGTAGCACTCGGCTTCGCGCCAGCGCACGCCGGAGTTTTCCACGTCGGCGCCGCCGGTGGCGCCGTAGCCGGGGCGCACCGGAGCGACCACAGCCACGCCCTTGCGCAGCCAGTAATTGCCATGGCCCACCGGCACCGGGTACTCCAGTTTGGCGCGGTCCACGGCCGTGCCGGCCCGGCCATGCGAATGGATCACCAGGGGAAAGGGACCGGCGCCAGCCGGCTTGTAGATGTGGGCCACGACCTCGGTGGTCTTGCCCTCGATCACCAGCGGCAGGCGCACGATCTCGGGCTCGACCCGGGGCGGCTGCTGGGCGGCCGCAACCGCGCAGAAGGCCAGCAGGATGGCCACAAGATGGCTGCGCATGGTTCTAGGCCGTGAACTCCTCGGTGTCCACCTCGGTGCGGCTTTGCGCGCTGTAGCGGTGGCCGCTGACCGAGTCCTGGTTGACCAGGGCCTCCAGCCGGGCCAGCAGGTCCGGCGCCAGCTGCACCGCCTGCGCGCCCAGGTCCTCCTCCAGGTGGGCCACGCTGGTGGTGCCTGGGATGGGAACGATGTGCGGCGCCTTGTGCAGCAGCCAGGCCAGGGCCAGCTGGGCCGGCGTGCAGCCGGCCTCCTGGGCCAGCGCCTTGTAGGCCGGCAGCAGCTTGAGGTTGGCCGCGTAATTCTCCGGCGTGAAGCGCGGCATGCTGCGGCGGATGTCCTTGGCGTCGAAGGCCGAAACGTCATGCACGGCATCGCACAAGAAGCCGCGGGCCACAGGGCTGAAAGGCACGAAGGCCGCACCGATCTCGCGACAGGCGTCCAGCACGGCGATCTCGGGGTTGCGCGTCCACAGCGAGTACTCGGTCTGCACCGCGCTGATGGGATGGACGGCCTGGGCCTTGCGGATGGTGGCTGCAGAAACTTCCGACAGGCCGAGGGCCCGCACCTTGCCGGCGCGCACCAGGTCGCTCATCGCACCGACGCTGTCCTCGACGGGCACCTTCTTGTCCCAGCGGTGCAGGTAGTACAGATCGATCACGTCGGTCTGCAGGCGCTGGAGGCTGTCCTCGCAATTGCGGCGGATGGCCTCGGGCCGGCCGTCGATGACGCGCTTGACGCCGCCGTCGAACTGCACGCCCGCCATGCCGCCCTTGCTGGCCAGGGTGAACTTGTTGCGGTGCGGCTTGAGCACGCGGCCCAGGATGGACTCGTTGGCGCCAAAGCCATAGAGCGCAGCCGTGTCGAACAGCGTGACGCCGGCGTCCAGCGCGGCCAGCAGCACGCGGCCGGCCTGCTCGGGCGGCGGCGGCGTTCCGTAGGCGTGGCTGAGGTTCATGCAGCCCAGGCCGATGGCGCTGACGGTGAAGGGGCCTATGGTTCGTTGTTTCATGGGTACGAGCTTAAGCCAGGCTGCCTCACCAGCCCAGAGCAAAACGCAGCACCAGCATCACCGCCGTGCCGCACACGATGGTGCCCAACAGGCTCTGGCGCCAGACGTAAAAGCCCAGGCCCGCCGCCGCGCCGAACAGGCGCGCGTCCTGCCAGGTCTGGACCAGGTGGCCCTGGGTCATCACGATCTCGGGCGCGACCACCGCCGTCAGCGCGGCAACCGGGGCGTAGCGCAGGCCGTCGCGCAGCCAACGCGGCATCGGCAGCTCGCGTTCGGGCAACAGGAAGAATGCGCGGCACAGCAGGGTGACAACGGCCATGCCCAGGATGGTGAAGAAGACCTCCCACTGGCTCATGCAGCCTCCACAGGGCGCGCCCGTTGCGCGAGGGCACCCACCGCCACCGCGGCTGCGATGGCGACAACGATGTTCAGGCGCAGCGGCAGCGCATAGGCGGCCACGGCAGCGCAGCCGGCCACCAGCGCGGCGATCCAGGTCGAGCGGCTGCGCAGCTGGCTGCAGGCCAGTGCCAGCAGCGCCATGGTGCCGGCGAAGCCGACGCCCCACTCGGTGGGGATGGCGTGGCCGGCGACGATGCCGGTGACCACCGAGGCCTGCCAGGCCCCCCAGTTGACCACGGTGGCGCCCCAGAAATAGTCCACCTGGCCGGGCTCTCGCCGCTCCTGCGGAAAGCGGCGCAGGAAGATGGCGAACAGCGTGTCACCCATGAAATAGCTGAGTATGACGCGATTGCGGCGCGGCAGATGGCCGAAGTACGGGCGGTACTGGTAGCTGAAGACCAGGAAGCGCAGGTTCACGCAGGCCACCGTGGCCCAGACCACCCACATCGGCGCATCACCGGCGATCAGGGGCAGCGCCGCGATCTGCGAGGAACCGGCCGACACCAGGAAGGACATCAGCACGGCCAGCGGCACGCCCATGCCGCTCTTGCCCATGGCCACGCCGGCCACCATGCCCCAGGCAGCGATGCCGATGGCCAATGGCAGGCAGTCGCGCATGCCGGCGCGGAACATGGGCCGCCGCAGCGTCGCCAGCAGCCGGCGGCGCAAACGGGCCAGGCGCTGCTTCAGGTCCGGTGCATCGCGCATGGGAATCTAGTGAAAAAGGCCCGTAGCCCCCGTGAAATGGGCTCGGGCCGCTATTGAAAACGCAGCAAGCTCAGGCCAGCTGCTGCTCCAGGTCATGCAGCACCTGGTAGCAGGGCAGGACCTTGGCGACACTGGAATTGGGCTCGCGGCCTTCGCGGATCGCGGCGAAGAACTCGCGGTCCTGCAGCTCGATGCCGTTCATCGAGACGTCCACCTTGGACACGTCGATTTTCTCGTCCTTGCCGTTGAACAGGTCGTCGTAGCGGGCCAGGTAGGTCCCGCTGTCGCCGATGTAGCGAAAGAAGGTGCCCAGCGGGCCGTCGTTGTTGAACGACAGCGACAGCGTGCAGATCGCGCCATTGGCGGCCTTGAGCTGGATGCTCATGTCCATGGCGATGCCCAGCGTGGGATGGATGGGGCCTTGCACGGCGTTGGCTTTGACGATGGGGCTGCCGCACTGGTAGGCGAACAGATCCACCGTATGAGCCGCATGGTGCCACAGCAGGTGGTCGGTCCAGCTGCGCGCCTGGCCCAGCGCGTTCATGTTGGTGCGGCGGAAGAAATACGTCTGCACATCCATCTGCTGGATGTTGAACTTGCCAGCCTGGATTTCCTTGTGGACGTACTGGTGGCTGGGGTTGAAGCGGCGGGTGTGGCCGCACATGGCGACCAGGCCGGTCTTCTTCTGCAGCTCGACGACGGCCTGCGCATCCTTGAGGCTGTCGGCCAGCGGGATCTCGACTTGCACGTGCTTGCCGGCCTGCATGCACGCGATGGCCTGGGCGGCATGCATCTGCGTGGGCGTGCACAGGATGACGGCGTCCACTTCCTTCAGGGCCAGGCTGTCGGCCAGATCCGTGGTGACGTGGCCGATGCCGTATTTGGCGGCGACCTCTTTGGTCTTGTCGATGTCGCGGCTGATGAGCGAGACGACTTCCACGCCGTCGATCAGCTTGATGCCGTCCAGGTGCTTGATGCCGAAGGCGCCGGCGCCGGCGAGGGCTACTTTGATCATTTCATTTCCTTCCAGTCAGTTGGGGACAGAGCAAGCCCGCCGCGCTGCGGCTCTTGGTCTGTCCCGCAAAGTTGCTTAGCTATTTTCCAGAATCAGGTGACCCACAGCGGTGTTCGACGCGGGCACATGGTAGAAGCGGTGCTTGACCTTGGGGGCTGGGCCGCCGGCCAGGTCGCTCATGGCGCCGCGCGCGATCAGCCACATCACCAGCTCGATGCCTTCGCTGCCGGCCTCGCGCACATAGTCGATGTGCGGCACGGCGGCCTGGCCTTCGGGGTCGGCGATCATGCGGTCCAGGAAGCCGTTGTCGAATTCCTTGTTGATCAGGCCGGCGCGCGGGCCCTGCAACTGGTGGCTCATGCCGCCCGTGCCCCAGATATGGACGTTCAGGTCCTCGTCATAGCTCTCCACCGCCTTGCGGATGGCCTTGCCCAGGTTCAGGCAGCGCTGGCCGCTGGGCACGGGGTACTGCACCACGTTGACAGCGAACGGTATCACCGGGAAGGGCCATGCCTGCGGCTGGCCGCACATCAGCGACAGCGGCACGGTCAGGCCATGGTCCACGTCCATCTTGTTGACGATGGTCAGGTCAAAGTCCTGCTGGATCACCGACTGTGCGATGTGCGAAGCCAGGTCGGCATGGCCTTGCACGACCGGCACCGGCCGCGGGCCCCAGCCCTCGTCGGCCGGCGTGTAGCTGTCGGCGGTGCCGATGGCAAAGGTCGGAATCATGTCCAGGCTGAAGGCCGTTGCGTGGTCGTTGAAGACCAGGAAGACCACGTCGGGCTTGTTGTCCTTGAGCCATTGCTTGGAATAGTCATAGCCCTGGAACACGGGCTGCCAGTACGGCTCGGCCGTCTTGCCCAGGTCGAGCGCCGCGCCGATGGCGGGCACGTGCGATGTGAAAACGCTGGCTGTGATGCGTGCCATTTACTTTTTCTCCCCTGTGTAGCGGTTGCCCTCGACCGAGCGGCCGCCGGCGATCATCATGTTGCGGTACTGCTCCTCGCTCATGCCGGTCATGCTGCCGGCCATCTGCTGGAAGCTCTTGCCATCGGTGGCGCCGATCTTGGCCAGGAAATAGATGTTGCCGCCCAGCGCGATGCAACGGTTCAGGTCGCGGTCGATCACGGCCAGCTTCTGTGCCTCGGTCATCTGCCATTCGTCCAGGTAGGCGCGCTCATTGGCCTTGAAGCGGACCCGGTTGTCGGCCTTCATCAGGGACATGCAGAACTGGTTCAGGTGGTAGCCCTTGCGCGACTGCTCGGCGTCGAAGATGGTCGTGCCGGGCACGTCCAGGTAGGGTTTGTCGAGAGACATGGTGTGGTTTCCTTCAAATCTTCAGCGGGTGCATTCGAAGCTGCCCGCCTGGGCGGCGTCGCCGCCGCGGTAGCGCGGCCAGGCCGGCCATTCGCACAGGGGACGGCTGCGCAGCACGGGGAACTTCGGTGCATTGAGGTCCTGCTCGGCCAGCTCCAGGCCCTCGGGCGGCAAGCCGCGTTCGGTCCAGGCGACCAGGGCGCCGAACATGTCCACGTTGGCCGGCGCGCCGCTGCCCACGTGGTCGACGCCCGGCGCGGTGTACAGGCGCATGAAGGCGCGTGCCCTGTCCAGGCCGATGCCCTGGACCACCGACTCGTAATAGCGGATGCCGGCAAACGGGCTTTGCGCGTAGTCGGCCATGTGCTCCAGCACGATCAGCTTGCCGCCGCGGGCCTGGAAGGTCGACAGCTCGGGATTGGTACCGTCCATCAGCTGCGACACCTGCGCGATGCGGGCCGCGAAGTTCTCCGGCCTGTACTGGCGCACGTCGCCCTGGGGGTCGCGGGCATAGAAGTACTGCAGGGCGCCGCTGCCGTAGAACCAGGCAATGCCATTGGCCGGCACCGGCGGGACGGCGGGCTCGGCCGAGCCCAGCCACCAGGCGCTCCAGCCGCCGGTGGGTCCGGAAGCGGGCGTGCCCTCGCCGCCGATGCTCCAGCCGGGGTAGCCGGTCACGCCATGGGCCAGCGGCACCGGCGAGCGCCAGTCGCTGCGCAAGGTGCGCACGGCCTGCACCTGCTTGTCAGCCAGGCAGGCGTCGCCGCCGGTGCCGGTGCCGGCCGTGCAGCGCAGGCTGGCCGGGTCGAAGCTGCGCAGGCAACCCTCGAAGTTGGACACCACGCCGTCGGCCAGGCCGTCGGCAGCGTCGCAGGTCTTGAGCACGGCGTCGTGCACCAGCTTGACCTGGGCCGGCCGCAGCCAGCCCTCGCCCATGCTGGCAATGCCGTTGCGGGTGCCGGCATGCTGCAAGCCGGTCCAGTTGATGACGGGCACGCGGCTGAAGATGCCGTCGAAGTCGTATGGGTAGCGCTGGGCCATGACCAGGCCCTCACGCCCGCCTTCCGAGCTGCCGACGAAGTACAGCCTGGCCGGCTTGCTGCCATAGGCCCTGTGGGTCATGGCAACGGCGACGTCACGCACCTTCTTGTAGGAAGCGTGAGCAAAGTTCTCCAGGGCCTCGTCATTGAGCGCGAAGGCCTGCGGCGGCTGACCGGCCTGGTTCTGGTGGCCCGAGTCCGTGCCGTAGGTGACATAGCCCTGGGCCAGCGGCGTGGGCTGCTCGTAGCGCGCGCCGGGCAGCAGCGCCAGGCCGCTGATCAGCACGCCATTGAAGGCGCCGCCGCCGTATTGCACGCTGCGGCCGTTCCACTGCGCCGGCAGGTTGATCTGGAACAGGATGGGCGGCGCCTTGGGGTCCAGTGGCGCGATGCGACCTAGGACCCGGCAGTAGGCCGGGGTGTTGGGCGTGATGCGCCCAGCCGGCGTAGCGCCGCGCTCGGCCACGGCCAGCGGCGTCACCGGCATCCAGGTGGCCGAGTCGATGCTGGCATCCCCGCTGGGCAGGCCGATGACGGTGGCCGGCAGGGGCGCGGTGAGCGTGGCGCAGGCCTGCGGCGGCTTCTCGCCCAGGTTGAGAGACACCGCACCCGGCAGCGGCGGCGTGCCGCAGGCCGCCAGCAGGCCGGCCGCCAGGGCCACAGCCAGGGCGGCGGGGCGAAGGACAGATGCGCGCTCGTTCATGCTTGTCTCCTGCTGTGGGGGTGCCAGAGGTGGCGCTTCAGCCCCAGTACAGCCGGGTCGGATTGTCCACCAGCAGCTTGCGCTGCAGTTCGGCGGTGGTCGCGATGTGCGGGATGAAGTCCACCAGCAGGCCGTCGTCGGGCATGTGGTCCTTCAGGTTGGGATGCGGCCAGTCCGTGCCCCAGAGCACCCGGTCGGGGAAGGTCTCGACGATCTTGCGGGCAAAGGGAATGACGTCGCGGTAAGCGTTCTGTTCGCCGTTCAAGGCCTTGGGCCCGGCAACCGACAGGCGCTCGGGGCAGCTGACCTTGGACCAGACGTTGGGGTACTCGGTCATGAACTTCTGGAACAGCGCGAACTGCGGGCCGTCCACCGGCAGGCTGACGTCGGGCCGGCCCATGTGGTCGACCACCACCGTGGTCGGCAGCGCGGTGAAGAAGTCCCACAGCTCGGGCAGGTCCACAGCCTCGAAGTAGATCACCACATGCCAGCCCAGGGGGGCGATGCGCGCGGCGATCTCCATCAGCTCGTCCTTGGGCGTGAAGTCGACCAGGCGCTTGACGAAGTTGAAGCGCACGCCGCGCACGCCGGCGGCATGCATGTCCTGCAGTTGCTCGTCTGTGACGCTGCGCTTGACCGTGACCACGCCGCGGGCCTTGTTGTTCGAGTGCTTCAGGGCATCGATCAGGGCGCTGTTGTCGGCACCGTGGCAGGTGGCCTGGACGATGACGTTCTTGTCGAAGCCCAGGTGGTCGCGCAGGGCGAACAGCTGCTGCTTGCTGGCGTCGCAGGGCGTGTACTTGCGCTCGGGCGCGAAGGGGAACTCGTTGCCGGGGCCGAACACGTGGCAGTGCGCGTCCACGCTGCCGGGCGGCAGCTGGAACCTGGGTTTGCTGGGGCCGGCGTACCAGTCGAGCCAGCCGGGGGTCTTGGTGAATTCAGTCATGTTCAGTCAATGTATTTAAGGCCCAGCTTGGCCAGCGGCTCTCGCATGCTGTACATGTCCAGGCCCAGCACGCCCGAGGCCAGCTTGGCGCGCTTCTCGCCTTCGAAGGACTCACGGGCCGCGGCAGCGTCGGCGGTCTTGCCGGCCAGAGCGGCGGGCACGACGACCACACCGTCGTCGTCGGCGACGATGGCATCGCCCGGCTGCACGCTCATGCCGGCGCAGACGATGGGAATGTTGACCGAGCCCAGGGTGGCCTTGACCGTGCCCTTGGAGCTGATGGCCCGGCTCCAGACCGGAAAGCCCATCTCCTGCAGCGTCTTCACGTCGCGGCAACCGCCGTCGATGATCAGGCCGCGGGCACCGCGTGCCATGAAGCTGCTGGCCAGCAGGTCGCCGAAGAAACCGTCGGTGTTGTCGGTGGTGCAGGCCGCCACGACGATGTCGCCGGGCTGGATCTGCTCGGCCGCCACATGCAGCATCCAGTTGTCACCGGGCTGCAACAGCACGGTGACGGCCGTGCCGGAGATCTGCGCGCCCGGGTAGATGGGGCGCATGTAGGTCTTCATCAGGCCGACGCGGCCCATGGCTTCGTGCACCGTGGCCGAGCCCAGGCTGGCGAGCTTGTCGGTGGCCGCGCGGTCGGCCCGTTGGATGTTGCGGTAAACAACGCCGAGTTCGAACATGTCAGAGTCCCTTCGTCTTCAGGAGTGCGTCCAGGCGCGGGAACACGCGGCGCGTGTTGGCTTCGTAAATCTGGTGCTTGTCGTCGGCGCTCAGGATGGTCGAGGCCTCGATGTAGCGCTTGGTGTCGTCGTAGTAGTGGCCGGACTCCGGATCGATGCCGCGCACGGCGCCGATCATCTCGGAGGCAAACAGCACGTTCTTGACCGGGATCACGGTGTTGAGCAGGTTGATGCCCGGCTGGTGGTAGACGCAGGTGTCGAAGAACACGTTGTTCATCAGGTGCTCGGACAGCAGCGGCTTCTTCATCTCCTGGGCCAGGCCGCGGAAGCGCCCCCAGTGGTAGGGCACGGCGCCGCCGCCGTGCGGGATCAGGAAGCGCAGGGTCGGGAAGTCCTTGAACAGGTCGCCCTGGATCAGCTGCATGAAGGCCGTGGTGTCGGCGTTCAGGTAGTGCGCGCCGGTGGTGTGGAAGGCTGGGTTGCAGGAGGTAGAGACGTGGATCATCGCCGGCAGGTCGTACTCCACCATCTTCTCGTAGATGGGGTACCAGAGCTTGTCGGTCAGCGGCGGGCTGGTCCAGTGGCCGCCCGAGGGATCGGGATTGAGGTTGATGCCGACGTTGCCGTATTCCTTGACGCACTTCTCCAGCTCGGGGATGCAGGTCGCGGGGTCGACGCCGGGCGACTGCGGCAGCATGGCCACGGGCACGAAGTGGTCGGGGAAGAGCTGGCTGACGCGAAAGCACAGCTCATTGCAGATGGCGGCCCAGGTGGACGACACCTGGAAGTCGCCGATGTGGTGGGCCATGAAGCTGGCGCGCGGCGAAAACAGGGTGATGTCGCTGCCGCGTTCCTTCATCAAACGCAGCTGGTTACTCTCGATGGACTCGCGCAGCTCGTCGTCGCTGATCTTCAGGTCGGCGACCTTGGGCATCAAGGATGCGTCCTTGGTGCCGGCAATCTGCTGGTTGCGCCAGGTCTCCAGCGCCTTGGGCGCCGTGGTGTAGTGGCCGTGGCAATCGATGATCAGGCTCATGCTCTCTTGTCTCCTCAAAACGTGTTCAGTCTGGAATGCGTCAGGCCGGGTCCATGCCCTGGCGCCGCTTGGCGTCCACCGTGTCGGGCGAGGCGAGGAAGTCCAGCATGCGGCGCACTGCCTCTTGCTGCTTTGACGTCGCGCAAACTCCGGCGGAAAAAGTCGTGGTGATCTGGATGGCGGGCGGCAACGGGCCGGCGACGGTGATGCCTTCCAGGTGCATCAACTCGCTCAGCTGCTGGAAGCCCAGAGCGACTTCGCCCTTGGCCACCAGCGAGCCCACGGGCACGCCGGGCGGCGCCTGCACGGTGCGCTGCGCCACCTGGTCGGCAATGCCCCAGCGCTCGAACAATCTGGCCAACGCGACGCCACTGGGGCCGGTGGAGTAGCCGATGGTGGACGCGGCCAGCACGGCCTGCTTGACCGCCTCTTCAGACGACAGGCCGGGCAAAGCAGCGCCGGCGCGCACGGCCACGGCGACGCCGGAATGCACTAGGTCGACCTTGCTGCCGGCCAGCACATGGCCAGCCGCTTCGAGCTTGGCGATGGCGTCGGAGGCCAGCACCACGACGTCAAAGGCCTCGCCGGCCTGCACGCGCCTGGCGGCGTCGACCCCGCCTACCGACTCCATTGCCACGGCGGTGCCGATGCGCTGTTCGTAGGCGGCCAGCAGCTCGGCCAGCAGCTGGCGCGTGGCCATCGAGGAAATACCGCGGAGCACTGCGTTCATGGCGGCGATTTTGCGCGCCGCAGCGGCCCTGCGGAAGGCAGCCCCCCCGCTATCAGCTATAACACCTCGGCATAATGGCGCCTTAGCTATTCAAAACCAGGCGGACCGTGGACCTCAAGCAACTGGCGTATTTCGTGCGCGTCGCCGAGCTCGGCAGCTTCACCCGTGCCGCCATCGCGCTGGACGTGGCCCAGCCCGCGCTCAGCCGGCAGGTGCGCCTGCTGGAAGTGGAGCTGCGACAAAACCTGCTGACCCGCAACGGCCGCGGCGCCACGCCCACGGAAGCCGGCAAATTGCTGCTGGAGCATGGCCGCGGCATCCTGCACCAGGTCGAGCGGGCCCGCGAGGAGCTGGGCCGGGTGCGCGGCGCCCTGGCCGGCCGCGTCGCCATCGGCCTGCCACCCAGCGTGGCCAAGGTGCTCACCGTGCCCCTGGTGCGCGAGTTCCGCAAGCGCATGCCCGAGGCCACCCTGTCCATCAGCGAAGGCCTGTCGGTGGGCATGCACGAGGCCCTGGCCAACGGCCGGCTGGACATCGCCCTGCTCTACAACGCCGGCCCCAGCCCCGAGCTGGAGCTCACGCCGCTGCTGGAAGAGCCCCTGTTCCTGGTGCAGCGCCGCAGCGGCAAGACTGCGGCGCGGGCCCGCTCCATCGCCCTGCGCGAACTGGCCGCCCTGCCCCTGGTCATCCCCAGCCGGCCCAACGCCATCCGCATGCTGGTGGAAACCGAGATGGCCAAGCTGGGCTGCCAGCTGCAGGTGGCGCTGGAGATCGACGGCGTGGCCGCCATCCTGGACCTGGTGGAGGACGGCGCCGGCAGCGCCGTGCTGTCGCACAACGCGGTCGCCACCTCGGCCCACCCGCAGGCCTTTGCCCTGCGGCCCATAGCCACACCCGGCCTGCGCAGCAAACTGACCGCGGCGATGAGCTCGCAGCGCCCCGCCACCCTGACCCAGACCTCGGTGTTGCAGCTGATCCAGCAGACCGCGCGCAGCCTGCTCGCGCCCGTCTGAGGCTCAGGCCTGCTGCGCCATGCGCGCCGCCAGGAAGTCGACGAAGCAGGCGATGCGCCCCGACAACGCGGTGTTGCGGTAGTAGACCGCGCTGACCGGCCGGCGCATGTCCACCGTGAGATTGGCCAGCACCTGCACCAGGGCGCCCGAGCGGCGGTCGGTCTCGGTCATGAAGTCCGACAGGCAGGCCAGGCCCTGGCCCGCCAGCGCCAGCTGGCGCAGGGTCTCGCCGCTGGAGGCCGCCAGTGTCGGCCGGGCCTGCCATTCGTCGCCATGCGCGCCACGCAGCGGCCAGGCATTGAGCGCCTCCTGGGTGAAGCCCAGCAGGCTGTGCCGCTCCAGCGCCGCCAGCGTGCGCGGCCGTCCCTGCTGCTCCAGGTAGGCCGGGCTGGCCAGCACCCGCAGCCGGTGGCTGGCCAGCGGCCGCGCATGCAGGCTGGAGTCCTCCAGCTTGCCGATGCGGATGGCGACGTCGGTGCGACGCTCCAGCAGGTCGATGAAGCGGTCGTCGGTGTTGAGTTCCAGGGTGATCTGCGGCCAGGCGGCGCGGAACTCGCCCACCAGGGGCACGATGGCATGCAGCATGAAGGGCGTGGCGGCATTGACCCGCAGCAGGCCGGCGGGCTGCTGGCGGCGCAGCGCCATCTGCTCCTCGGCGGCATCGATGGAAGCCAGGATGGCGCGGGCGTGGGCCAGGAAGGCCGCGCCCTCTTCCGTCAGTTCGATGCGCCGGGTCGTGCGCCGCATCAGCGTGGTTTCCAGCTTGCGTTCCAGCCGGCCCAGGGCCCGGCTGATGCCCGACACGGTCTGGCCCAACTGCTCGGCGGCGGCCGTGATGGAGCCTGTGTCGTGCACTGCGACAAAGGCCAGAAGTTCTTCGAGCGTTGTTTTCATTCTTGATTCCAAGTCAAGGATATTCTGCTTCCAACCGGCTTTTTCTGCAAAATACCCGGCCCCACACTCCGTCCTCCCAAGGAGTGTTCCCATGCCCATCGCCCTGCTCGCGCTGACGCTCAGCGCTTTCGCCATCGGCACGACCGAGTTCGTGATCGTCGGCCTGATCCCCACGGTGGCGGCCGACCTGGCCGTCAGCGTGCCCTCGGCCGGCCTGCTGGTCAGCCTCTATGCCCTGGGCGTCGCCATCGGCGCGCCGGTGCTCACCGCCCTGACCGGCAAAGTGCCGCGCAAGTGGCTGATGCTTGGCCTGATGGCCTTGTTCACCGCCGGCAACCTGCTGGCCTGGCAGGCGCCGGGCTATACCTCGCTGGTCGCGGCCCGGGTGCTGACCGGCCTGGCGCATGGGGTCTTCTTTTCCATCGGCTCGACCATCGCCACCGGCCTGGTGCCCAAAGACAAGGCTGCCAGCGCCATCGCCACCATGTTCACCGGCCTGACCGTGGCCCTGGTCACCGGCGTGCCCCTGGGCACCTTCATCGGCCAGCACTTCGGCTGGCGCGAGACCTTTCTGGCGGTGGCCGGCCTGGGCGTGCTGGCCTTCCTGGGCACCTTGCTGTTCGTGCCGCGCGGCATTGCGCACAAGGCGCCGGCCTCGCTGGCCCAGCAGGCCCGCGTGCTGACCCAGCCACGCCTGCTGCTGGTCTTCGCCACCACGGCCGTGGGCTACGGCGGCTCCTTCATTCCCTTCACCTACCTCGCGCCCATCCTGCAGGAGGTCTCGGGCTTGCAGGCCAGTGCCGTGGGCTGGGTGCTGCTGGCCTATGGCGTCTCGGTGGCCGTGGGCAACATCTGGGGCGGCAGGCTGGCCGACCGCCTGGGGCCCATCCCGGCGCTCAAGATCGTCTTCGCCGCCCTGGCCGCCGTGCTGCTGCTGCTGAACTTCACGGCGCCCCATCCCTGGCTGGCCGTCGCCACCGTGATGCTGTGGGGGGCTTTCGCCTTCGGCAACGTGCCGGCCCTGCAGGTCTATGTGGTGCAGCAGGCCCAGCGCGTCGCGCCGCAGGCGGTGGACGTGGCCTCGGGCCTGAACATCGCCGCCTTCAATGTCGGCATCGCCTTCGCCGCCTGGGCCGGCGGCCTGATCGTCAGCCAGGCCGGCCTGCTGCACACGCCCTGGATCGGCGCCGTGGTGGTGCTCGGGGCCCTGGCCCTGACCCACCTGAGCGGCCGGTTGGACCAGGCCATGGCGCAAACTGCACTCATTCCAAGGACCAACGCATGAGCACCCACACCATTCCTCCCTTCGGCCTGGGCACCTACCGCCTCAAGGGCCAGACAGTCATCGATTCCGTGCGCAACGGCCTGGCCCTGGGCTACCGCCTGGTCGACACCGCCCAGATCTACGGCAACGAGGCCGAGGTCGGCCAAGCCATCGCCGACAGCGGCGTTGCCCGCCAGGACCTGTTCCTGACCACCAAGATCTGGGTCGACCACTATGCGGCGGACAAGCTCATTCCCAGTCTGAAAGAGAGCCTGGCCAAGCTGCGCACCGAGCAGGTCGACCTGACCCTGATCCACTGGCCCTCGCCGGGCGGCGCCGTGCCGGTGGCCGAATTCATGGGCGCGCTGGCCCAGGCCAAGGCCCAGGGCCTGACGCGGCTGATCGGCGTGTCCAACTTCAACATCGCGCTGATGCAAGAGGCCATTGCCGCCGTCGGCGCTCAGGAGATCGCCACCAACCAGGTCGAGCTCCATCCCTATTTGCAGAACCGCAAGCTCGCGGCTTTTGCGCAAAGCCAGGGTATCGCCGTCACCTCGTACATGACCCTGGCCTATGGCGAGGTTCTGAAAGACCCGGTGCTGCTGCAAATTGCCGGCGCCCACGCAGCGACGCCGGCCCAGGTTGCCCTGGCATGGGCGATGCAGCAAGGCTACGCCGTGATCCCCTCGTCGACCCAGCGCGTCAACCTGGAGAGCAATCTGCAGGCCCGCCACCTCAAACTGAGCGCAGCGCAGATGGAGCAGATCGCGGCGCTGGAGCGCGGCCACCGCCTGGTCAACCCGGAGCGACTGGCCCCGGCCTGGGACTGAAGCTCAGTCCTTGCGCGCGGCGAGGAGCCGGTCGGCGTAGGCCTGCCAGGGCGCGTCCTTGGGCAAGCCCTGGAAGACGCCGGCCGCGGCCTGGTCGGCCACCCACTGCTGCTTGTCGGCGATGGCCGCCGCCATCAAGGGATCGAAGCCGGCCTCCCGCACGGTGTTGGCCGCTTCGCGCATCTCCTCGGCGCGGCGCTTGCCGTGCTGGACCACGCGGCTGAAAAAGTAGGCGCCCTGCTTGTGCCAGTCGATGGAAGGGAAGGTCTCGGCCAGCGTGGGCAGCACGTGGTCTTCGACGCCGTACTGGCGCGCCGTGGCATAGCTCTCGATGACCAGAGCTTCCAGGCCCTTGATCATCACGCTGCGGCACATCTTGATGGCCGAGGCCACGCCCAGTTGTTCGGACACGGCCTTGGCATCCAGCCCCCAGGAGGCCAGCAGGGCTGCGAGTTCCGCCGCCCTGGCGCCGCCCAGCAGCATGGGCACCTTGATGCCATAAGGCGGCACCGAGGTCATGACACCCGCTTCCACGTAATGCGCGCCAGCCCCATCGATCAGGGCCGCGGCCTGCTGCTTGATGCCGGGCGAGGCAGAGTTCAGGTCCAGGAAGATGCTGCCGGGGCGGATGGACTGCGCCGCCTCCTGCGCCACGGCCAGGGTGTTGGACGCGGTGACGGCGGAGATGAGCAGGTCGCTGGCGGCGCACAGGGCCTGCATCGAGGGCTGGGCGCTGACACCGGCCTGGGCCGCGTGCGCCTTCTCGGCTTGCTGGCTTGCGGCGGCGGCGAACTTCAGGTCCCAGGCATGGGCGGCCGTGACGCCGGCCTTGTCCTTCAGGCCGGCCGCGAAGGTCTTGCCGACTTCGCCGTAGCCAATCAGGCCGATGGTCTGGACGCGCATGGCGTTCACTGCTTCTGGATCTTGGCGGCGCTGATCACATCGCCCCAGCGCTTGATGTCGGCCGACAGCCGCGCATTGAGCTGCTCGGGTGTGCTGCTCTGGGCGACGAGGTTGAGCTCGAGCAGGCGCTGCTTCACATCAGGCAGGGCCAGGGCCGCCACGATCTCCTTGTTCAGGCGGGCGATGGCGGCGGGCGGCGTCTTCGCCGGCACGGCCAGGCCGTTCCAGGAGGAAACGTCGAAACTGGCCAACGCCCCGCCGCTCTCGCGCGCCGCCGGCACGTCGGGCAGCTGCGGCGCGCGTTTGGCGCCCAGCACGGCCAGCGGGCGCAGGACCTTGGCATTGATCTGGCCCATCAGCGGGCCCAGGATCTCGATGGCGGTGTCGACCTGCCCACCGCGCAGCGCGGTGATGACCGGTGGCGTGCCATTGAAGGGGACCACCTGGGCATCGACGCCGGTGGTGATCTTGAACAGCTCCGCCGCCAGGTGCTGGGTCGTGCCCATCTGCGGCGTCGCCAGGTTGAGCTTGCCGGGGTTGGCGCGGGCCCAGGCCAGCAGCTCGCCCAGGGTCTTGAAGCGCCCGCCCTCGGCCACCACGATGGCCAGGTCGAAGGTCGCCAGCATGGACACCGGCGCGAAGTCTTTTTGCGTGTCGAAAGGCAGGGTCTTGAACAGCACCTCGCTGACCGCCGTGCCGCTGGACACCAGCAGCAGGGTGTGGCCGTCGGCTTCGGCGCGCGCCACCAGGTCACCGGCGACGATGCCGCCGGCGCTGGGCTTGTTCTCGATCACCACGCTCTGGCCCAGCGGGCCGGCGATCTTCTGCGCGATGGTGCGTGCCGTCAGGTCGGCGGCGCCGCCGGCGGCGTTGGGCACGACGATCTTGAGCACCTTGGACGGGAAGGTCTGGGCCGCCGCCAGGCCCGGCAGCAGGCCGGCCAGTGCCAGGGCGCCGCCCTGGGCCAGAAACGCGCGTTTCGCTTGCATCTTGTGCTCCTTCAGGGCTCTAGCCCCCGTCGATATTGCCTACTTAGCTACCGAAACAGTAGCACCCAGATTCGTGGGCCATCGCGGATCCGGCTTAGCCGGGCCGCTGGTGGCGCCCCCTTGAGGGGGAGGCGCCGCAGGCGCTTCGGGGGTGGACTCTACCGCGCGACGCCGAGCAGCCGGTCCAGCAGCTCGGGCTGCTCGCGCAGCTGCTGCGCCGTGCCGGCATGGACCACGCTGCCGCGGTCCAGCACCACGGCGCTGTCGGAGATCGCCAGGATGGCCTGCGGATGCTGCTCCACGATGATGGCCGACAGGCCCTCCTCGCGCGTGATGCGGCGGATGGCGCGCAGCAGTTCTTCCACGATGATGGGCGCCAGGCCTTCCAGCGGCTCGTCCAGCAGCAGCAGCCTGGGGTTGAGCACCAGGGCGCGGGCCACGGCCAGCATCTGCTGCTCGCCGCCCGACAGCTGCGTGCCCAGGTTGGTCTTGCGTTCGGCCAGGCGCGGGAACATGGCGTAGGCTGCATCCGGCGTCCACTTGCCCGGCCGCGCGACGGCGGTCAGGTTCTCGTGCACCGTCAGCGACTTGAAGATGTTGCGCTCCTGCGGCACCCAGCCGATGCCGGCGGCGGCGCGCTGGTGCGGCGCCAGCTTGTGCAAGGCCACGCCGCCCAGGCTGATGGCACCGCCATGCTGGCGCGTGGCGCCGGCCAGGGTGTTGATCAGCGTGGTCTTGCCCGTACCGTTGCGGCCCAACAAGGCCAGGGTCGCGCCCTCGTCCAGGGACAGGCTCACGCCGTTGAGGACGACAGCTTCACCGTAGCCGGCGCTGAGGTTCTCGACTTTCAGGAGTTCAGCCATGAGCCGCTTCCTCCCCGTGGCCGAGATACACCGCCTTGACCTGGGGGTCGTTGGCGATCTGCTCGGGGTCGCCCTCGGTCAGCACCGTGCCGTTGACCAGCACCGTCATGCGGTTGGCAAAACTGAAAACCAGGTCCATGTCATGTTCGATCAGCAGCACCGAGACGTCGGCCGGCAAAGCCGCCACCGTCTGCAGCAGTTCTTCGCGCTCGCCGGCGGGCACGCCGGCCACCGGCTCGTCCAGCAGCAGCACGCGCGGCTCGCAGGCCAGCGCAATGGCGATCTCCAGCAGGCGGCGCTTGCCGTAGGCCAGGTGCTCGGTGCGCTGGTTCATCACCTCAGCCAGCCGGAACTGCTCGAGCAGCTGCAGGCAGCGCTCGGCCACGGCCTTGTCCGCGCCCAGCGGCTGCCACAGCTTGGCGCCCAGGCCGCGCTGCTGCGAGACCACCATGGCCAGGGTTTCCAGCGGCGTCATGGAGTTGAACAGCTGGTTGATCTGGAAGGTGCGCACCATGCCGCGGCGCACACGCTGGTACGGCGCCAGGCGGGTGATGTCCTGGCCTTCCAGCGTGATGATGCCCTCGGTGGGATCGAGCACGCCGGTCAGCAGGTTGATCAAGGTGGTCTTGCCGGCGCCATTGGGGCCGATCAGCGCGTGGCGCGCGCCCTTGCGCAGGTTCAGCGTGACGTTGTTGGTGGCGGTGATGCCGCCGAAACGCTTGACCAGGCCCTGGGCTGAAAGAACGATGTTGTTGTCGCTCATGCCTTGCCTCCCTTGCCGAACCAGGTCCAGGGCTTGAACAGGCGCTCGCGGCCCACCAGCACCAGCACCACCAGGAACAGGCCGATCCAGAAGGTCCAGTACTGCGGCGTGATCTGCGAGATCACGTCTTGCAGCAGCTTGAAGACCACGGCACCGACGATGCCGCCGTACAGCCAGCCCACACCGCCGATCACCAGCATCAGCATGACGTCGGCCGAGCGGTGGAACTCCAGCACCTCGATGGAGGCGAAGCCGGAGGTCTGCGTGAACAGGGCGCCGGCCGCGCCGGCCATGGCCGCGGCGATGGTGTAGACCGAGACCAGGCGGGCATGGACCGGGATGCCGATGGCCATGGCGCGCAGGCGGTTGTCGCGGATGGCCTCCAGCGTCGCGCCGAAAGGCGAACGCACGATGCGCCGCGCCGCCAGGAACAGGACGAAGAGCACAGCCAGCGAGTAGTAGGCAGCCGTCTGGCCCGACAGGTCGAACTCGAACTTGCCCAACACGGGCGCGAACATCAGGCCCTGGATGCCGTCCATGCCGCCGGTGATCCAGTCGAGCTTGTTGGCCAGCTCGTACAGCAGCAGCGCGACGCCCAGCGTCACCATCAGGCGCGTCAGGTCCGTGCCGCGCAGCACGGTGAAGCTGGCCACAAGGCCCAGCAGCGCCGTCACGGCCATCGCCACCAGCAGGCCCAGATGCGGGTCGGGCATGACGTGCTTGCAAAACAGCGCGGCCGCGTAGGCGCCGACACCGAAGAAAGCCGTGTGGCCCAGCGAGACGATGCCACCGTAGCCCAGCACCAGGTCCAGCGAGACGGCGAACAGCGCCACATAGGCGATCTCGTTGATCATCAGGGCCTGGGAAGGCATCAGCGCGGGCGCGGCAAACGCCAGCAGCCACAGCACCGGCTCCCAGGGCCGGATGCGGTTGGCGCGCAAAAGGCTTTGTTGCGTGTCCATCTTATTTGCCCCCCTGGCGCACGAACAGGCCGTTGGGCCGCCACAGCAGGATGGCGATCATCAGCGCGTAGACGATGAAGGCTCCCATCTTGGGGATGTAGTACTTGCCGGCCACGTCAGCGATGCCCAGCAGCAGCGCCGCCAGCAGCGGACCGGTGATCGAGGACGTGCCGCCCACGGCCACCACGATCAGGAAATAGATCATGAATTTCAGGGGAAACGAGGGATCCAGGCCCAGCACCTCGGCGCCCAGCGCGCCGCCCAGGCCGGCCAGGCCGGAACCAAAGGCAAAGGTGGAGAGAAACACCACGTTGACGTTGATGCCCAGGCCGGCGGCCACGCGCTGGTCGTCCACCGAGGCGCGCAGGCGGCTGCCAAAGCGGGTGCGCGTCAGGATGAACTGCAGACCCACGGTGAGCGCGGCGCAGACGGCGATGATGAACAGCCGGTAGTGGCCCATGCCCAGCGAGCCGATCTCGGTGCGGCCCTTGAGCCAGGCCGGCAAATGGATGATCTGCTGCGAAGAACCCACGTAGTAGTCCACCGCGGCCACGGCCATGAAGACCAGGCCGATGGAGAACAGCACCTGGTCCAGGTGCGGCTTGTTGTACAGCGGCCGGTACAGGGTGCGCTCCAGCACCGCGCCCAGCAGGGCGGCGCCGGCAAAGGCGATGGGCAGGCACAGCAGGAAGGGCACGTCCAGGCGCTGCATCAGCAGCACCGTGATGTAGCCCCCCACCATGGCAAAGGCACCATGGGCCAGGTTGATGAAATTCATCAGGCCCATGGTCACCGCCAGGCCGACGGCAAGAATGAACAGCAGCATGCCGTAGGCAACGCCGTCGAAAAGGATCGTCAACATGAAGATGGGGGGAGTTCTACCAGGGACACCGCGGATCCGGCTTCGCCGGGCCGCTGGTGTCGCCCCCTGAGGGGGAGGCGACGCGCAGCGGCGCTTCGGGGGGGAGTCTTATTTTGTCTTGCCCGGGTCCTTGACGTCCTTGATGACGTCAAATTCCACATTCCACAACTGGCCGTCCTTCTTCTCGACCTTGCGCAGGTAGATGTTCTGCACGACGTCGCGGGTCTGGGCGTCGATGAAGATCGGACCGCGCGGGCTTTCGAAGATCTGGCCCTTCATGGCGCCCAGCAGGGCCTCGCCGCCGCCCTTGCCGCCGGTCTTCTTGAGCGCTTCGTAGATCACGCGCATGCCGTCATAGCCGCCCACGGCCATGAAGTTGGGGCGCAGGTTCTTGTTGGCCTTCTGGAACTCGGCGACGAACTTCTTGTTGGCCGGCGAGGGGTGGAAGGTGGAGTAGTGGTGCGAGGTGACCACGCCCAGGGCCACGTCGCCCATGTCGTTGAGTTGATCGTCATCGGTCACGTCGCCGGTGCCGATCAGCTTGATGCCGGCCTTGTCCATGCCGCGCTCGCCGAACTGCTTCATCACGGCGGCGCCGGCGCCCGAGGGCACGAAGACGAACAGCGCGTCGGGCTTGAGGTCGCGCACCTTCTGCAGGAAGGGGGCGAAGTCCGGGCTCATCAGCGGCACGCGCAGCGACTCCACCACCTTGCCGCCGTTGAACAGGAAGCGGTCCTTGAAGTACTTCTCGGCGTCCAGGCCGGGACCGTAGTCGGACACCAGGGTGACGACGGTCTTGATGCCGTTCTTGGGTGCCCAGTCGGCCAGGCCCACCGAGGCCTGGGGCAGGGTGAAGCTGGTGCGCACGATGAAGGGCGAGGCTTCGGTGATGCTGGAGGTGGCGGCGGCCATCACCACCAGCGGCGTCTTGGATTGCGTGGCGATGGGGGCGACGGCCAGGGCCGAGGGCGTGATGCCCATGCCGGCCAGCACGTTGACCTTGTCGTTGACGGCCAGTTCCTGCGCCAGGCGGCGGGTGTTGGCCGGCACGCTGCCGTCGTCCTTGAGGATCAGTTGCACCTTCTTGCCGGCGACGGTGTCGCCGTTTTGCGCCATGTACAGGCGGGCTGCGGCCTCGATCTGGCGGCCGGTGCTGGCCTGCTGGCCGGTCATCGGCAGGATCAGGCCGATCTTGAAGACGTTGTCCTGGGCCAACGCAAGGCCGCCGGTTGACAGCATGGTGGCGGCAACGGCTGCCTGAATGAACGTTCTCTTGTGCATGGCGGTCTCCAAATCAAGTGTTGGCAAGGCGCAAGGCGGCGCGCAGGCGCGCGCCCCCGGAAGGAATCCGCGATTCTCAGCCCGCACCTTGAGGATGCAAAGCCCTGCCGCGGACTATCAGCTATCTGATTTTGCTATGGAAGTCCTTCAGTTATATAACGGATAGCCGGTCGCTCACTGGCTCCACGCTGACGCGGCATGGACAGCTCAGCCGCATCTAGTTATTCTTTGTAAACATCCCGCTGACTCCGGGGCACAAAAAAGAACCGAAGGACTCTCTCTATGACTTCGCTGCTGCGCAAGCTGCTGCTCGCCTCCCTTTTTGCCAGCTTCGCCGGCGCCGGCCTGGCCGACGTCGTGATCGGCCAGGTCGGCCCCTTCACCGTGATCCCGGTGCCCGACGCCCCGGAAATCAACCAGGGCATCAAGGCCTACGTGGCCCAGGTCAACAAGGCCGGCGGCGTGCGCGGCCACAAGCTGGACTTTTTCGAGCTGGACGACCGCTACAGCGGCGACGGCTTCGCCGAGCAGTTCAACAAGGCAATGGAACGCAAGCCGGTCGCCCTGCTCTCGCCCATCGGTTCCAACGCCCTCAAGCGCCTGCTCGACGACAAGCTGCTGGACACCTCCCCCGTGCTGGTGATGAACGCCATCCCCGGCGCCGAAAGCTTCCGCAGCCCAGGCCACCCCAAGCTGTTCCACATCCGCGCCGGCGACAAGCAGCAGATCGAGAAGATCATCACCCACATGCGCACCCTGGGCATGACCAAGGTGGGCGTGCTGTTCCAGGACCTGGGCATAGGCATCTCGGGCATGGCCATGGCGCAGGCCTCGGCCAGCAGCGTGGCCGGCCTGGAGCTCAAGGGCGTCAAGTCCGCCCCCGAACCGGCGCCGCTGGCGGCCGCTGCCCAGCAGATCAGCGCCATGGGCGTGCAGGCCGTACTGGTGATCGGCGCGCCGCGCTTCATGGCCGACGGCGTCGCCGCCCTGCGCAAGGCCGGCGTCCCGCAGTCGCTGTTCGTGCTGTCGTATGTGCCGGCCGGCCTGATCGTCAAGCTCGCCGGCCCGGAAGGCGCGCGCGGCGTTGGCATCGCCCAGACCTTCCCCAACCCGAACGGCAAGACCCTGCCCCTGCACCGGGAGTTCGAGGCTGCCATGAAGGCCGCCTTCCCGTCCGTCCAGGTCTACACGCCCTTCCAGCTGGAAGGCTACCTCTCGGCCCGCACCATCGGCGAGGCCATCCGGCGCAACAAGGAAAGCCAGCCCACCGCCGCCGGCCTGGCGGCCACGCTGGGCTCCATGGGCGAGATCGACTTCGGCGGCTACCGCGTCGACTTCAGCAAGGGCCCTGTGGGCAGCCGCTGGGTGGACATCGGCGTGATCGGCAGCGACGGCAAGCTGCGGTATTGACATTCAACCAACCTGGCGGATCAGCCGCACCGCCGGCATCCGCTCCAGGTTGGCGCCTTGCACCGCGTCGCGCAGGTTCCGCTGGGCGATGCGCGAATGCTCGCGCATGATGGCCTCGGCGCGCGTCCCTTCGCGGCGCGCGATCGCATCGAGCACCTGGCGGTGCTGGTGCTGGGCCACGACCAGCATGTCGCGCGCCTGCGGTGAATTGGCCTGCAGCACGACAAAGGCCGAAGGCGAGGCAAACGGCAGATTGACCACCCGCTCCAGCTCACGCGCGATCACCGTCCCGCCCGCCATCCCCGCCAGCAGGGTGTGGAACATCTGGTTCAGGCTGACGTAGCGCGTGAAAGCCTCGTCATCCAGCGCGCTCTGGCGCAGCACCGCGTCAACCGCATCCAGGCAGGCGCCGGCCTCGTCCAGCACGGCCTCCGGCACGCCGCGCTCGGCCGCCAGCCGCGCCGCCAGGCCTTCGACCGTGCCGCGCAACTCGATCGCATCGGCCACGTCCTGCTCCGAGAAGATGCGCACCGCGTAGCCGCCGCTGGCCAGGGCCTGCAGCAAGCCCTCCTGCTCCAGCCGCATCAGGGCCGCGCGGATGGGCGTGCGCGACATGCCCAGCTTGTCGACGATGGCCAGTTCGGCGATGCGGCTGCCGCCGGGCAACTCGCCGGCCAGGATCATTTCGCGCAGCCGCAGCTGGGCCTTCACTGCCTGGGAGGCACCGGCGTCGCCGGCTTCGGCATCAACAGGGATGGTGGTCATGGGCGGCCTTGCTGTATACATACTTCAAAGGAATATAACTACATTGCATTCATTCAAGCAAGTGATTTGGCTTGAATCCGGGTTTATGGCAAACTTCGTGGCGTTTCCTGTATACAGAAAGTCCACGCCATGTTCCCGAAAAACACCTGGTATGTCGCCTGCACCCCCAACGAAATCGACGACAAGCCGCTGGGCCGCAAGATCTGCGGCGAGGCCATCGTCTTCTACCGCGGCGCCGACGGCCAGGTCGCGGCTCTGGAAGACTTCTGCCCCCACCGCGGCGCCCAGCTCTCCCTGGGCACGGTCTGCGAAGGCAAGCTGGTTTGCGGCTACCACGGCCTGGTGATGGGTTGCGACGGCAAGACCGTGTCCATGCCCGGCCAGCGCGTGGGCGGCTTTCCCGCCATCCGCAGCTTCCCGGTGGTGGAGCGCTACGGCTTCATCTGGGTCTGGACCGGTGACGCGGCCCTGGCCGAGCCGGCCAAGATCCACCACCTGGAGTGGGCCGACAATCCGGCCTGGGCCTATGCCGGCGGCCTGTACCACATCCACTGCGACTACCGCCTGATGATCGACAACCTGATGGACCTGACGCACGAGACCTATGTGCACACCACCAGCATCGGCCAGAAGGAGATCGACGAGGCGCCGGTGTCGACCAAGACCGAGGGCGAGCAGGTCGTCACCAGCCGCTACATGGAGAACGTGATGGCGCCGCCGTTCTGGCGCGCCAACCTGCGCGGCAACAACCTGGCCGACGACGTGCCGGTGGACCGCTGGCAGGTCTGCCGCTTCACGCCGCCCAGCCACATCATGATCGAGGTGGGCGTGGCCCACGCCGGCAAGGGCGGCTACAACGCCGACCCCAAGGACAAGGTGCACAGCATCGTGGTGGACTTCATCACGCCCGAAACCGAGACCTCGATGTGGTACTTCTGGGGCATGGCGCGCAACTTCAATCCCAAGGACAAGGCCTTGACGGCGCAGATCCGCGAAGGCCAGGCCAAGGTCTTTGCCGAAGACACGGCGGTGCTGGAAGCGCAGCAGCGCAACCTCAGCAAGCACCCGGGGCGCAAGCTGTTGATGCTCAACATCGACGCCGGCGGCGTGCAGTCGCGCCGCATCCTGGACAAAATGATCGCCCAGGAACAAGGAGCCTGAAGGCCATGGAAAAACTCGAAGTCCGCGTCGTGCGCAAGCACACGGAAGCGCAAGACATCACCAGCTTCGAGCTGGCCCGCCCCGACGGCGCGCCCCTGCCGGCCTTTGGCGCTGGCTCGCACATTGACGTGCAGGTGCCCGGCGGCCTGACGCGCCAGTACTCGCTGTGCAACGACTCGGTCGAGCAGCACCGCTACCGCATCGCCGTGCTGCGCGACCCGGCCTCGCGCGGCGGCTCGGTCGCCATGCACGATGCGCTGAGCGAAGGCGACCTGCTGCACATCAGCGAGCCCAAGAACCATTTCCCGCTGCAGCAGGCCCAGCGCAGCCTGCTGTTTGCCGGCGGCATCGGCGTCACGCCCCTGCTGTGCATGGCGCAGCGCCTGTCCACCCTGGGCGCCGACTTCGCCCTGCACTACTGCGCCCGCGCGCCCGAGCGCACGGCCTTCCGCGAAGAGATCGCTGCCTCGGCCTTTGCCGCCAAGGTGCACTTCCACTTCGACAGCGGCGCACCCGAGCAGAAGCTGGACCTGGCCAGCCTGATCGCCAAGCCCGAGGCCGGCACGCATCTGTATGTCTGCGGCCCCTCGGGCTTCATCGCCCATGTGGTGGACACGGCCAAGGCCCAGGGCTGGCCGGCCGCGCAGATCCACCTGGAGTACTTCGGCGCGGCGCCGCAGGACACCTCGGCCGACGGCAGCTTCGAGGTGCGCATCGCCAGCACCGGCAAGAGCTGCACCGTGCCCAAGGACCAGACCATCGTGCAGGCGCTGGAGGCCCAGGGCATCGAGATCCTGACCTCCTGCGAGCAGGGCGTGTGCGGCACCTGCATCACCCGTGTGCTGGAGGGCCAGATCGACCACCGCGACATGTATTTCACCGACGAGGAGAAGGCCAGGAACGACCAGTTCACACCCTGCTGCTCGCGCTCGCTCTCGCCCGTGCTGGTGCTCGATCTTTAGCTACCATTTGCGCCTGCCCTGTTTTCTCCCAACAACGACCCGAGGACACATCCATGAGCCAACTCCCCGCCCGTTACGACCACGTCGGCAGTTTTCTGCGCCCCCAGTACCTGCTGGAAGCGCGTGAGCAAAAGGCCAAGGGCGACATCACGCCCGAGCAGCTGCGCGAAGTGGAAGACAAGGCCATCGCCGAGATCGTCAAGTTCCAGGAAGACGTGGGCCTCAAGAGCATCACCGACGGCGAGTTCCGCCGCACCTACTTCCACATCGACTTCCTGGAGCAGCTGGGCGGCGTCAAGACCGACATCCCGGTCACCATCCGCAAACCCGACGGCACGGAAGAACTGGCGCCGCCGGTGATCCGCGTGATCGACAAGGTGCGCCACGCCAAGGACATCCAGCTGGCGGACTTCCAGTTCCTCAAGAGCCAGGTGGCCAAGGGCAACACGCCCAAGGTGACCATTCCCTCGCCCACCATGCTGCATTTCCGCGGCGGTCGCGCCGGCATCAGCAAGGACGCTTACCCCGAGCTGGACCCGGCCTTCTATGACGACGTGGCCAAGGCCTACGGCGACGAGCTGCGCTCGCTGGCCGCCGCCGGCTGCACCTACGTGCAGATGGACGACACCAACCTGGCCTACCTGTGCGACGAGAAGATGCGCGAAGCGGCGCGCCAGCGCGGCGATGACCCCAACGAGCTGCCGCACCGCTACGCCAAGTTCATCAACAAGGTGGTGGCGCAAAAGCCCGCCGGCATGACCCTGGCCATGCACCTGTGCCGCGGCAACTTCAAGAGCACGCACGCCGCCGCCGGCAACTACGAGCCGGTGGCCGAGGCCCTGCTCAGCGAGATGAATCTGGACGCCTTCTTCCTGGAGTACGACGACGCCCGCTCGGGCGACTTCAAGCCGCTGCGCTACCTGCCCAAGGGCAAGACCGTGGTGCTGGGCCTGGTGACCACCAAGTTCGGCCAGATGGAAAGCAAGGACGACCTCAAGCGCCGCATCGATGAGGCGGCCAAGTACGCACCGCTGGACCAGCTGGCCCTGTCGCCCCAGTGCGGTTTTTCCAGCACCGTGCACGGCAACAACATCGCCGTCGAAGCCCAGCGCAACAAGCTGCGCCTGGTGATCGAGACGGCTCAGGAAGTCTGGGGCTGATCTTCACGCGCCACGCAGCCCCGGCAGTGCGCGCATGAGCGCTACTGCCTGTACTGCGCGGCCGTGATGAACTGCGAGAACGACTCGCACCAGACGATGACGGCCTTGTACTGCGAGACGTCGACCGATCCAGGAACGGCGACCACGAAGTTGTCGAAGGTGCGCACATCCCCCACGCGCACCATCTGCGGCTTCAGGCGGATGAAATCCGCCTCGGTCTCCAGGAACACAGGCGAGAGATAGAGCTTGTAGTCCGGCCCCGGCGCCAGCTTGCCGACCAGCACGATGCTTTGGCGGCCGACGGACACCGTGCCCTCGCCCCAATGGAGCGCGTCGCTGTCCTTGAGGTTGCGGCGAAACTGCCCGCTGTAGGCCGCCTGGCTTGCAGCCGAGGAAGCCTGCGCGTTCGTTGGCGCCGGCGGCGCCGTCAGGATGGGGAGCGCATAGATGCCCATCGCGAACCCCACTGCGAGAACGCAGGCATGCGATGCCACAAGCAGCAGGGTCTTCTTCATTGCGAGGCGCCTCGAACCAGCCCCAGCTTGCGCAGATGCCCCTGCAGTTCGGCGACCGTGCTCCAGGGAAGGATGGGCGAGTTCTCCCGCTCGTCGGGAGGATTGGACGGCAGCTCGTCCGACCAGCCGCCGCAGCCCACCAGCGGCAGCAGGGGCCGCTTGTGCAGCCAGGCCAGGTGCACCTCGGACTTGGTGCCAGCGCGGCCCCCGATGACGATGCAGGCATCGCCGGCCAGGGCCATCAGGAGGTTGCGGGCATCGCCCATGCCACAGGGAACAACCACGGTGGCCGGCCAATCCGCAGCAGGCATCTGGTCTGGCGGCACGATGCTCAGCACCAGGCCGTTGGCCTGGATGGCGCGCTCGGCCGCGACCCGGGTCGCAGGACTGCCGCAGCCACTGACCAAGGTGATGCCCAGGGCAGCCAGCGCCTCGCCGGCTGCGCCGGCAAGCTCGTAGGCAGGAGATCCGGGCTCGGCGCTGCCGAGCACACAGACTTGGGGTTTACGGTGCGATTCGATCATGCGCGCCTCTAGATCCAGCGATTCACAGCCTCTGCCGTGTCGCCGGGTTTGGTGTTGAAGCAGATCCGCGCACCCGGCGCGTGCTCGTGGATGGCATTGATGATTTTTTCGAACAGAAGAAAGTGGGTGGCGACAGTCCGCACACCCGCGCCGACCACCACGCAGTCGTACTTCCTGGTCTGGAGTTCAGTGCGCAGCACGATGTGCGCGGTGGCGCCAAAGTCAGTGAGACAAAGCCTCGCGTCGTGGCCCTGCGCCACCAGGCTGGCTGCGCTGGCATTGAGCCCTTCCATGACCTTGGCCGCGTTCAAGCCCGGGAAGGCGGAGAACTCGGGGCTGGAAAAGTCGATCAGCTCAGGCTGCAGGCCGACAATGAGGATGTTCTTCGGCATGGTCATTCTTCGTTCCTTGTTCCGTCAACACGAGCACCTAGAGTTCACGTGCATAAACAATGGCACCGCGGTGTTCAGCGACCTTGTCGTACAAAGCCCTTGCGGTCGCGTTCGTCGTGTACGTCGTCCAGTACACGCGGCTGCTGTTTTGGGCCTTGGCTGCGTCATAGACGGCCTGGATCAGCATTCGGCCAACACCCCGCCCGCGCACATGGCTCGCGGTGAACAGATCCTGCAGATAGCAGACGTCGTTCAGGCGCGTTGTGCTGCGGTGAAACAGGTAGTGCACCAGGCCCACGAGCTTGCCGTCTTCTTCGGCCACGAACGCGTGGACCGGTTCGCTCTCGCTGAAAAACCGCTCCCAGGTCGCTTCGGTGATTGACTCGGGCAGCGCGGTGGGGCCAACGCGTTCATAGAACGCGTTGTAGCCATCCCATAGCGGGCGCCAGCCGGCATGGTCCTGGCGGGTGATCGTGCGGATCTGGATATGTGGGTGCATGGGGAAACGGTCCAAAGTGGCATCGACCCTAAGCGATTTTCATCATCTGGCGCCTGTCGTTGCGGGGGATCGCTTTTCGCGGCGGCAGCGCGCATGGCGCCCTACCATTTTGTGGCTGCCTGGCAATGCGGGCATCGCATGGGAATCTGGAACGGCGTCGCCAGTGCCGTGAGGCGCCAGAACGGGCCGTCGCTGGAAAGATCAAAGATGGACTCCCGGCACCGCCCACAAAGCTGTGACGACAGGAAATGTCCGTAGCAGATGATGCCTGGCGAGGCCAGCACCAGCACAAGGACGGTGCCAAGTGCAGATTCATTCCGGGCAATCCAGACGACTGCGAAGAGCAAAAGCACAAGCAAGCCATTGGCAAAGGCCCGTGCGCTTCGTGTGTAGACCCGGTTCATGCGATCGAGCTTGCTGCATCACGTGGCTGACGGTGCATCGAGGCCTCCTGCGCTGCGTTGTTCTGTGCCGCCTGATTTATAGCAGCAAGCCAGCCGCCCACCCGCTGCGCTCCATTTTTGATAGCACAACAGCGCCATTTGGCAGGGGTCTAAGGCCGATTTTCTTGCAAAAACAGGCTGAAGCACACAGCCCTCAGCCGCGCCGTCTATGTCAGATCGCCCCATGGCCCGCTCCAGATGGACGTTTGACGCTATGGATTCAGGAGCATGGTGGTGTGAAAGCCGCCCGCGCCTGCAGTACCTTGTCGCGCGTGGCACAGCCTTCGATGTGGTCGTTGACCAGGCCCATGGCCTGCATGAAGGCATAGACCGTGGTCGGGCCGACAAAGCTCCAGCCGCGCTTTTTCAAATCCTTGGACAGGGCCACGGACTCGGGCGAGGTGGTGTTCTCCAGCAAGGCCTTGCGCGTGATGCGCTTGGGCCGGCTTGCTGCGGCCGGCTCGTGCCGCCAGAAATACGCCGCCAGCGAACCGAACTCCTGGCGCAACTCGATCGCTCTGGCCGCATTGTGGATGGCCGAGATGATCTTGCCGCGGTGCCGCACGATGCCGGCGTCGCCCAGAAGGCGCTCGATGTCCTTGTCCTTGAACCTGGCCAGTTTGTCGACCTCGAAGTTGGCAAAGCCCTGGCGGAAGGCCTCGCGCTTGTTCAGGATGGTCAGCCAGGACAGGCCGCTCTGGAAACCCTCCAGGCAGATCTTCTCGAACAGGCGGCGGTCTTCGGCCACCGGGAAGCCCCATTCGCTGTCGTGGTAGCTGCGGTAGACGGGCGTGGCCTGGCACCAGGCGCAGCGGCAGGCGCCCTCCTCGTCGGCAAACAATCCTTCGGCAAGCTTCGGTGTGACCATGCTGACATCTCCTTGTGGAGCCGATGCTAAGGTTGAACCATGTCCCATCCTGTCAGCACGCCCATCCTTTATTCAGGTCCCCTGAGCATGTTCGGCGCCAAGGCCCAGATCGCCGCGCTGGAGAAGGCCCTGGCATTCGAGCTGGTGATGGTGGACTACGAGTCGCAGCGTGGCTACGAGCCCAAACACCCCGAGGTGCTGCGCATCAACCCCAAGCGCCAGGTTCCGGTGCTGGTCCATGGCGGCCTGGAGATCTTCGACTCCACCCAGATCTTCGAGTACCTGGAAGACCTGCAGCCGGCGCCGCCGTTGTGGCCGGCCGGCGCGCAGGAGCGCGCACACGCCCGCCTGCTGGAGCACAAGAGCGACGAGGTCTACTTCCCCCACGTCATCAAGCTCATGGGCCTGCAGCAGGTTCTGCACGGCGAGCCGGCACGCGCTGCCATTGCCGCTTGTACCGCTTACTGCATGGAGATGGAGGCCTTGCTGGAAGGCCGGAAGTGGCTGGCGGGCAGCTACTCGTATGCCGACATCGCCTTCTTCATGGCTGCGCTGTTCGGCGAGCGCCAGGGCGCGCCGCTGACCGCCGCCATGCCCCGCCTGCTGGCCTGGCGTGGGCGGATGATGGCGCGGCCCGCGGTGGCGCCCGTCGTACATGCGATGGGCGCCTGGCTGATCGCCGCCGGCCGCCCCGCGCCCGCCTTCATGCTGCCTGGTTCCTAGCAGCCAGGCGGTCCCACTCGGCCCCGCAGGGCGCTTCGATGCAGGGCCCGCCAGGCAAGGACAGGCTGGTCGCGTGCAGCCACAGCCTTTGCAGGCCCAGCCAGGCCGCGACAGCGCGGTTGTGGGCGCCCTTGCCATGCGTGGCGTCGCCGACCAGGGGGTGGCCGATGTGCTTGAAGTGCCTGCGGATCTGGTGGCGCCTTCCGCTGCGCGGGTTGACCTCGACGAGCGCGTAGCGGCTGCTCGTGTGGCGCCCGTCGACGCTGAAGGGCCATTCGAAGCTCGCGAGCCGGCGGAACTCGGTGACGGCCTCCAGCCGGGCCTGCCCTTCGGAAGGCAGCTCAGGGTCGCGCGCCAGGGCGTAGTCGATATGGCCCGAGGCATCCGGCCAGCCGCGCACCAGGGCGCGGTAGCGTTTCTCCACCGTCCCGTCCATGAAGGCCGCCCCCCAATGCCGCGCCGCATCCGCGGTGCGCGCAAACAGCAGCACGCCGCCCGTGCCCTTGTCCAGCCTGTGCAGGGGAAACAGCCGCACGCCCAGCTGCTGCTCCAGCAGGCGCAAGGCCGACAGCTGCTCGTGCGCATCGAGCCGCGTCGGGTGCACCAGCAGGCCGGCCGGCTTGTCGATCGCGACCAGGTCGGCGTCGTCGTGGATCAGTCGCAGCATGGAACGCCAGCCTTCGCGGTGGGTGAGGCGATCCCAGGTCTATCAGGATGGTGCACTGGGGGGGGAGGTCCTTGCTGGGAGTGTACGGCCCCCGTCTGCACGAGCCAAAGTGCACCGATTGAGTGCATACCAATGGATTACGCACATCTCCGGTGCGAAAATCCAGGCTCATCCTTTCTATCCCCGACACTTTTCTCACGCATGAAACACGCAAGCAGCCACGACTTCATGGCCCAGATGGCCGAGCGCAACCCCGGTCAGCCCGAGTACATCCAGGCCGTGACCGAGGTCATCGACAGCCTGTGGCCCTTCATCGAGCGCAACCCCAAGTACGCCGAGCACGGCTTGCTCGACAGGCTGGTGGAGCCCGAGCGCGTCATCATCTTTCGCGTGTCCTGGGTGGACGACCACGGCGCCGTGCGCGTGAACCGGGGTTTCCGCATCCAGCACAGCCTGGCCATCGGCCCGTACAAGGGCGGCCTGCGCTTCCACCCCTCGGTCAACCTGTCGATCCTGAAATTCCTGGCCTTCGAGCAGACGCTCAAGAATGCCCTGACCACCCTGCCCATGGGCGGCGGCAAGGGCGGCAGCGACTTCGATCCCAAGGGCAAGAGCCCGGGCGAGGTGATGCGCTTCTGCCAGGCCTTCATCAGCGAACTGTTCCGCCACCTGGGCGCGGACACCGACGTGCCGGCCGGCGACATGGGCGTGGGCGCGCGCGAGGTCGGCTACATGGCCGGCATGGCCAAGAAGCTGACCAACCGCGCCGACTGCCTGTTCACCGGCAAGGGCCTGTCCTTCGGCGGCTCGCTGATCCGGCCCGAATCCACCGGCTATGGCACGGTGTACTTCGCGCAGGAAATGCTCCAGCGCAGCGGCCGCTCCTTCGATGGCCTGCGCGTCAGCGTCTCGGGCTCGGGCAACGTGGCGCAGTACGCCGTGGAAAAGGCCATGGCCATGGGCGCCAAGGTGGTCACGGTCTCGGACTCCAGCGGCACCGTGGTGGACAACGACGGCTTCACGCCGGCCAAGCTCGCCGAGCTGATGGAGGTGAAGAACCACCTGTACGGCCGCGTCAGCGACTACGCGCAGCGCACCGGCAGCGAATTCCACGCCGGCGCAAAACCCTGGACTGTGCCGGTGGACGTGGCCCTGCCCTGCGCCACCCAGAACGAGCTGACCGAGCAGGACGCCCGTACCCTGGTGGCCAACGGCGTGTTGTGCGTGGCCGAAGGCGCCAACATGCCTTCGACCCTGGGCGCCGTGAAGGTGTTCGAGCAAGCGCGCGTGCTGTTCGCGCCCGGCAAGGCCAGCAATGCCGGCGGTGTCGCCACATCGGGCCTGGAGATGAGCCAGAACGCCAGCCGCCTGAGCTGGCCGCGCGAGGAAGTGGATGCGCGCCTGCTGACCATCATGAAGGGCATTCATGCGGCCTGCGTGACCCACGGCCAGCGCAAGGACGGCAGCATCAACTACGTGGACGGCGCCAACGTCGCCGGCTTCGTCAAGGTGGCGGACGCCATGCTGGCCCAGGGCGTGGTCTGACGCAGGCCTGGGCACCGGCGTCGGCTTGAACGATTGGCCAGGCGGCTCCCGGATTGCGTCTCCGCCCTGCGTCAGGCGTCGACCGCCGCGAGGGCGAGGTCGTTGATGCGTTGCACACGTTCGATATGGCGCAGCCCCTCAATGAAGCCGGCAGACAGGAAGACGACCGTGAGATCACGCTCGGGGTCGATCATCCACCCAGTGGAGGCACCACCGACCGCCGCGATGCTTTGCGGTGACGCTGTGTGCCCGGTCGCGTTCAGGATGTGCCCACTCCCGCGGACATAACCACCGAGCAAGCTAAAGTGCGCCGGGAAATCGTCGAGGCCGCGCGCTTCGACCTCGAAGGCGGTCGCGTCGTTCATCAAGCCCGGTGCATGGTCCTGCCGGGCGTAGTCGAAGAGCGCGGGCGAGAGAACGCGCCGGCCGTGCGCCGTCCCGCGCCCGCGCAAGACTTCTGTGAAACGGAAGACATCATTGATCGTGGAATACGCATTCCCGCTCGGCATCTCCGCTTGCGCGCCAAGGAACTCATTGAAAAGGCGAAGAAGCATGGGTGTGGTGGGCCCCACATTCGCTTCAGTAAACGACACCGGAACCCGCCGCGGATCGTCGGTCGCGCACCCGAAGCTGCTGTCCACCATGCCCAATGGGGTGAACAAATCCTCTTGGGCAATGCGATTGAAGTCGCGCTTTTTCGGATCGGTAATGACGAGGATGTGGCCCAGCAGGTCGTAGCCCAAGCCGGAGGTATAGATGCATTTGGTGCCCGGACTGTAGGCGGCAGGCAATGCGCACATCGCGGCAGCCTTGAGCGCGAGGTCGCCGACCTTGTCCAGGCTCAGCGGAGGCGGCACGAGGCCGAAGGGCAGCCCCGCGGTGTGTGCCAGCAACTGCCGCAGGGTCGCCCGCTGTTTTCCCAGTGCGCCGAAGCCGGGAACGAGGTCCGCGATCCGTGTATCGAGGCCGAACCGGCCTTCATCGATTGCCTTGAGAACGAGTGTCGCGGTGTATGCCTTCGACATCGACATGAGCAGGTAGCGGTCCTCACCTGATGGAGCGCGACCCGGAGCCACCGTTCCGAAGCTCGCCTGGTAAGCCACCTGACCGTGGCGGGCAACCAGGATCGAAGCACCAAAGTGCTTCCCGCTGTCGATGTCGGCCTGAATGGAGGCGCCAAGCCGGGCGAGCGCATCCTGATTCAAACCAACTGAGTCAGGAGTGAGATCGGGGTTCATTGAGGTTCAGCCTTCTTTGGTTGTTGCGCCGACGGGTCGCTGTCAACGCCGAACGTTGGCCGCAACTGACGACCATGATAGGGCCGGAACAAACGGATGAAACCTCAGCCGTGCTGGTGCTGCGGCGTCACTTCCCAGTGCTGCAACACCCGCTCCTGGGCATCCACGCTTTCCAGCCGGACGCGAAAGCCCCAGAGCCGGGCGACGTGCTTGATGACTTCTTCTGCCCCGTCGTGCAGCGGCCGCTCGTTGTGGCGCACGTGGCGCAGGGTGAGAGCGCGGTCGCCGCGCAGGTTGACGTTCCAGACCTGGATGTTGGGCTCGCGCCAGTTCAGGTCGTGCTGCTTGGACAGGGCTTCGCGCACCCGGCGGTAACCCGCGTCGTCGTGGATGGCCGCCACCTCCAGCTCCTGCTGCTGCGCCTCGTCGACGATGGAAAACAGCCGCATCTCGCGCATCAGGCGCGGCGACAGGTACTGGCCGATGAAGCTCTCGTCCTTGAAGTGCCGCATGGCGTAGTCCAGCGTCTTGATCCAGTCGCTGCCCGCGATGTCGGGAAACCATTCGCGGTCTTCCTGCGTCGGGTGCTCGCAGATGCGCCGCAGGTCGGTGAACATGGCAAAACCCAGCGCATAGGGGTTGATGCCGCTGTAGCCGGGGTGGGTGACCGGCGGCTGGAACACCACGTTGGTGTGGGAGCTCAGGCACTCCATCATGAAGCCGTCGGCCAGCTGGCCCTGGTCGTACATGGTGTTGAGCAGGGTGTAGTGCCAGAAGGTGGCCCAGCCCTCGTTCATCACCTGGGTCTGGCGCTGTGGGTAGAAATACTGCGCCACCTTGCGCACGATGCGCACGATCTCGCGCTGCCAGGGCTCGAGCAGGGGCGCGTTCTTCTCGATGAAGTACAGCAGGTTCTCCTGCGGCTCCTCGGGGAAGCGCCGCGCCTTCTTCTCGGCCTGCTTGCCGGCCGCCTTGGGCAGGGTGCGCCACATGTCGTTGACCTGCTGCTGCAGGTAGGCCTCGCGGTCCTTGCGCCGCACCTCTTCCTCGACCATGGAGATCTTCTGCGGCCGGCGGTAGCGGTCCACGCCGTAGTGCATCAGCGCATGGCAGCCGTCGAGCACCTCCTCCACCGTGTCCACGCCGTGGCGCTCCTCGCACTCGGCGATGTAGGCCTTGGCGTAGACCAGGTAATCGATGATGGAGCTGGCGTCCGTCCACATGCGGAACAGATAGTTGCCCTTGAAGAAACTGTTGTGGCCGAAACAGGCATGGGCCATCACCAGGGCCTGCATGGGCAGGGTGTTCTCCTCCATCAGGTAGGCGATGCAGGGGTCGGAGTTGATGACGATCTCGTAGGCCAGGCCCATGTGGCCGCGCCGGTAGTTCTTCTCGCTGGAGATGAACTGCTTGCCGAAGGACCAGTGGCGGTAATTGACCGGCATGCCCACCGAGGCGTAGGCGTCGAGCATCTGCTCGGCCGAAATCAGCTCCAGTTGCACCGGGTAGGTGTCCAGGCCGAAGCTCTTGGCCGTCTTCTCGATGGCGGCGAAGTAGGTCTCGATCAGCTCGAAGGTCCAGTCCGAGGCATTGGGCAGGCGACTCGCGCCCCTGATCATGTCGCTGTCGGTATGGGCTGCGGTGTTCATGCTGCGTTGGCCGGACTCTTCTTGAACAGGTCGCGGAACACCGGGAAGATCTGCGCCGGCGTGCAGATCTTCTGCATGGCGAAGTTGCTGTTGACGGCGCGCACGGCGGTGTACTCCTCCCACAGGTTCTGGTCCTCGTCGGCCACCTGCACATAGGCGAAGTAGCGGCACAGAGGCAGGAGCTTGTTGTCCAGCAGCTCGCGGCACTTGGACGAGTCCTGCTGCCAGTTGTCGCCATCCGAGGCCTGGGCGCCGTAGATGTTCCACTCCGTGCCCATGTAGCGCTCGCGGATCACCTCGTGCATCAGGCTCAGGGCGCTGGAGACCACGGTGCCGCCGCTCTCCGTGGCATGGAAGAACTCGTCCTCGCTCACCTCGGCCGCCTGCGTGTGATGCCGGATGAAGACCACGTCGGTCTGCCGGTAGTGGCGGCTCAGGAACAGGTAGAGCATGATGAAAAAGCGCTTGGCCAGGTCCTTGCGCCCCTCGTCCATCGAGCCGGAGACGTCCATCAGGCAGAACATCACGGCCTTGCTGGTGGGCAGAGGCTCGCGGATGCGGTTGCGGTAGCGCAGGTCGAAGGGGTCGAGAAAGGGCACGCGGCGCAGGCGTGCTTGCAAGACCTCGATCTGTTCTTCCAGCGCCTCGATCTCGGCAGGCGGCGTGTGGTCCAGGGCCTTGAGCCTGGCCAGCTGCTCCTGCGCCTCGCGCAGCTCGACACGGGCGTCGCCGCCCATGGCGATGCGCCGGCCCAGGGCCACGCGCATGGAGCGCACCACATGCAGGCTGGTGGGGTTGCCCTCGGAGACGAAGCCGGCGCGCCGGCTCTTCCACTCCGGCGCGTCGGCCAGCAGCTGGGTGCGAATCAGGCGCGGCAGGGCCAGGTCGTCGAAGAAGTAGTTCATGAACTCTTCACGCGTGATGCGAAAGACGAAGTCGTCCTCGCCCTGGCCGTCATCCGAGGCCTGGCTGCCGCCGCCCCCGCCGGAGCCGCCCTGGGGCTTGGGGATGCGGTCGCCGCGCACGTACTCCTGGTTGCCCGGATGCACCGTCTCGCGGTTGCCGCCGGGCCCATGGTTGAACACCGGCTCGGACACATCGCGCCTGGGCAGGGTGATGTCCGCCCCCTCTTCGATGTTGTGGATGCTGCGGTCGCCCACAGCCTTGCGCACCGCGTCCTTGATCTGCTCGCGGTAGCGGCGCAGGAAGCGCTCGCGGTTGCCGATGGACTTGTTCTTGCCCGACAGCCGGCGGTCGATGACCTGGTGGAGCATGGAACGCTCCGCCATCACGAACTCTTGCGAACCCGCAGGTACCACTCGCACAGCAAGCGGACCTGGCGGTGGGTATAGCCTTTCTCGACCATGCGGTTGACGAAGTCCTCGTGCTTTTTCTGCTCGTCGGCGCTGGCCTTGGCATTGAAGGAGATCACCGGCAACAGGTCCTCGGTGTTGGAGAACATCTTCTTCTCGATCACCGTGCGCAGCTTCTCGTAGCTGGTCCACAGCGGGTTCTTGCCGGCGTTGTTGGCGCGGGCCCGCAGCACGAAGTTGACGATCTCGTTGCGGAAGTCCTTGGGGTTGGACAGGCCGGCGGGTTTCTCGATCTTCTCAAGCTCGGCGTTGAGCGCCACCCGGTCGAAGATCTCACCCGTATCAGTGTCGCGGTATTCCTGGTCCTGGATCCAGAAGTCGGCGTAGGTGACGTAGCGGTCGAAGATGTTCTGGCCATACTCGGAATACGACTCCAGGTAGGCCGTCTGGATTTCCTTGCCGATGAACTCCGCATAGCGGGCCGACAGGTGCTCCTTGATGTAGGACAGGTATTTCTGTTCGACCTCCTGCGCGAACTGCTCGCGCTCGATCTGCTGCTCCAGCACGTACATCAGGTGCACCGGGTTGGCCGCGATCTCGGTGGAGTCGAAGTTGAAGACCTTGGACAGGATCTTGAAGGCGAAGCGGGTGGAGACGCCCGTCATGCCTTCGTCCACGCCGGCATAGTCGCGGTACTCCTGGAAGCTCTTGGCCTTGGGGTCGGTGTCCTTGAGGTTCTCGCCGTCGTAGATCTGCATCTTGCTGAAGATGCTCGAATTCTCGGGCTCCTTCAGGCGGGTCAGCACCGAGAACTGGGCCATCATTTTGAGCGTGCCGGGCGCGCAGACCGCGTCCTTGAGCGATGAGTTGCGCAGCAGCTTGTCGTAGATTTTTGTTTCCTCGGCCACGCGCAGGCAGTACGGCACCTTGACGATGTAGATGCGGTCGAGGAAGGCCTCGTTGTTCTTGTTGTTCTTGAAGGCTTTCCACTCGCTCTCGTTGGAGTGGGCCATGACGATGCCGTCAAACGGGATGGCGCCAAAGCCTTCCGTGCCCTTGAAGTTGCCTTCCTGGGTGGCCGTGAGCAGCGGGTGCAGCACCTTGATCGGCGCCTTGAACATCTCGACGAACTCCAGCAGGCCCTGGTTGGCCAGGCACAGGCCGCCCGAATAGCTGTAGGCGTCGGGGTCATCCTGGGCATAGGTCTCGAGCTTGCGGATGTCGATCTTGCCCACCAGGGAGGAGATGTCCTGGTTGTTCTCGTCGCCCGGCTCGGTCTTGGCAATGCCGCACTGCTTGAGGATGGAGGGGTAGCGCTTGACCACCTTGAACTTGCGGATGTCGCCGCCGAACTCTTCCAGGCGCTTGACGGCCCAGGGCGACATGATGCGCTGCAGGTAGCGCGGCGCGATGCCGTACTGCTGCTGCAGCAGGGGCGCGTCCTCGGCGTTGTTGAACAGACCCAGGGGCGACTCGTTGACCGGTGAGCCCTTGATGGCGTAGAACGGCACCTGCTCCATCAAGGCCTTGAGGCGCTCGGCGATGGAGGACTTGCCGCCGCCCACCGGGCCCAGCAGATACAGGATCTGTTTTTTCTCTTCCAGACCCTGGGCGGCGTGGCGGAAGCACGAGACGACCTGCTCGATCGGCTCTTCCAGCCCGTAAAAGTCCTTGAACGCCGGATAGATGCGGACCATCTTGTTGCCGAAGATGCGCGACAGCCGGGGATCGTGGCGCGTGTCGACCAGCTCGGGTTCGCCGATGGCTGCCAGCATGCGCTCGGCCGCTGTGGCGTAGACCAGGGGGTCCCGTTTGCACGCCTCCAGATACTCTTCCAGCGACATTTCCTCTTCGCGTGTCTGCTCATAACGCGCCAGGAAATTGCGAACGACGTCCATGGAACCTCCTTCGGTCAAGTGAAATTGACACCAGTGCAGCAAGCCATTTCTGTGCCCACTTTACGCGCTTGACCCAACTGTGTGACAAGCGTGCTGTAGGCCGGAATCCGGCTTCACTGTAGGTCAAAGATGGACACAGCGAAAGAGGCATAAGTTTCTAGGGGAAAGTTCTGTCGGCCAGTCCTGCTTGAGGTCCAAAGGAGCTGTTGCTTGCGCGCAAAAAGCACTTGTAAACCTGTGCCCGCTTGCGCGGCACACGCGCATAATCAGTGTCCCTCCAGGAGGGCTGAAAGCAAAAAAGCCGGCGCGCTGCGCCGGCTTTTTCTTTGGGCCCTCCCTGGACGGCGGCGCCGTCAGAGGCCGCGCTCCTTGCGCCAGACCTCGAACTGCGCGCGGGTCTGCGCATTGGGCGGGTAGGTGCCGGGCAAGGCGGCGCCACCGGCGATACGCTCCAGGATGAAAGCTTCCATCTTTTCCTGCTCCACCGCGTCGCGCGCCACCTCGTCGGCCAGATGGCGCGGGATCACGACAACGCCCTCGTCGTCGCCGACCATGATGTCGCCCGGATAGACCGCCACGCCGCCGCAGCCGATGGGCACGTTCAGGTCGATCGCATGGTGGTGGATCAGGTTGAGCGGCGCGCTGCCACCGGCGCAGTAGACCGGGAAGTCCATCTCGCTGATGGCGGCGCTGTCGCGCACCGGGCCGTCGGAGACGATGCCGGCGCCGCCGCGCACCATCAGCCGCGTGGTCAGGATCTGGCCGCCGGAAGCGACACGTGTCTCGCCGCGGCAGTCGATCACCAGCACATGGCCTGGCGGCACGCTCTCGATGCCCTTGCGCTGCGGGTGCTCGGGGTTGTCGAAGGCGCTGATCTGGTCGAGGTCCTCACGCGCCGGGATGTTGCGCATGGTGTAGGCCGGCCCCACCAGGTTGCCGACAGAGGGGTCGGTCAGGCGCGCGATGCCCTGGATGAAGACGTTGCGAAAGCCGCGCTTGAACAACTGGGTGCACAGGGTGGCGACGCTGACGTGGCGCAGCAGCTCGCGGGTGTCGGCGGAAAGGTCGTTGGTCATGGTCATCTTCTTCAGCCCGGCGTTGCGCCGGATTTCTTCACCAGTTCGGCCCAGCGCGGGATCTCGCGTCCCATGTGGGCCGCCAGTTCCTCGGGCGTGCTGGCCACGATGTCCATGCCCAGGGTCGTGCCCAGCTTTTCCTTGACGTCGGGCAGGGCCAGGATGCGTTTGATCTCGGCGTTGAGCTTGAGCACGATGGGCCGCGGCGTGCCCTTGGGCGCGTACACCGCCTGCCAGGACGACATCTCGAAGCCCGGCACACCCGACTCCATCATGGTGGGCACCTGCGGCGCGAGCGCCATGCGCTTGGCCGTGGTGCAGGCCAGAACCTTGAGCTTGCCGGCCTGGACCAGGGCCACGGCGGCCGTCATCTGGTCGAACATGAAGGGCACCTGGCCCGCGGCCACGTCGACCATGGCCGGTGGCGTGCCCTTGTACGGGATGTGGGTGAGCTTGAGATCGATCAGGTCGGCAAACATCTCGCCTGCCAGGTGGGTCGAGGTGCCGGCGCCCGAGGACGCGAAGCTGCGCTTGCTTGGGTCTTTCTTGAGCAGCGCCACCAGTTCCTGCACGCTGTTGACGCCCAGGCCGGGGCCGACCAGCAGCACGTTGGGCAAGGTTGCCACCAGGGCCACAGGCTCGAAGTCCTTGACCGGGTCGTAGGGCAGGTTCTTGTACAGGCTGGCGTTGATGGCATGGGTGCTGATGGTGCCGCCAAACAAGGTGTAGCCGTCGGCCCTGGCCTTGGCCACGTAGCTGGCGCCGATCGCGCCGGCCGCGCCCGGCTTGTTGTCCACGACGAAGGGCTGACCCAGCGCCGCCTGCAGCTTCTCACTCAGGGTGCGGCCGATCACGTCGGTCGATCCGCCGGGCGTGAAAGGCACGATGTAGGCCACGGGCTTGGATGGCCAGGGCCCGTCCTGGGCCAGGGTCCAGGGCGCGGCGGCGGTCAGGCCGGCCGCGCCCAGCACCTTGAGCGCGGTGCGTCGTTGCAGTGTCATGTTTGTCTCCTGTGCTTTTCTTGGGGAGTCCGTCAATGGATCTCGGGCTCTTCGCCGGCCGCGGCCTTCTTCTCGGTCTCCAGGAAGTCGAAGTCGCAGCCGGTGTCGGCCTGCTGGATGTGCTTGAGGTACATCACGCCGAAGCCGCGCGTGAACTTCGGCTGCGGCGCTTGCCATGCCGCCTGGCGGCGCGCGATCTCCTCGGCCGGGACCAGCATGTTGATGCTGCGCGCCTCGACATCCAGCTCGATGATGTCGCCGTCGCGCACCAGGGCAAAGGGCCCGCCCACGTGCGACTCGGGCGTGACGTGCAGCACGCAGGCGCCGTAGCTGGTGCCGCTCATGCGGGCGTCGCTGATGCGCAGCATGTCGCGCACGCCTTCCTTGAGCAGCTTCTGCGGAATCGGCAGCTGGCCCCATTCAGGCATGCCGGGCGCGCCCTGCGGGCCGGCGCTTTGCAGCACGATGACGCTGTCCTTGGTGACGGCCAGGTCGGGCGCGTCGATGCGCGCGTTCATGTCGTTGTAGTCCTTGAAGACCACGGCCGGGCCCTTGTGCTTGCGCAAATGCGCTTCCATGGCCGCCGGCTTGATGACGGCGCCGCCGGGCGCCAGGTTGCCGGTGAGCACGGCCAGGCCGTCGCTCTCGACCAGCGGCTTGCTGCGCGGACGGATGACGTCGTCGTTGAAGACCTTGGCGCCTTCCACGTTCTGGCCCAGGGTCTGGCCGTTGATGGTCTTTTGCGAGAAGTCGATCAGCTCGCCCAGTTGGGTGAGGAAGGCGCGCAGGCCACCGGCGTAGAAGAAGTCCTCCATCAGGTACTTGCCGCTGGGCCGCAGGTTGGCGATCACCGGCGTCTGGCGGGCCAGCGCATCGAAGCGCTTCAAGTCCAGCGCCACGCCGGCGCGGCGCGCCATGGCGATCAGGTGGACGATGGAGTTGGTCGAGCCGCCCAGGCCCAGGCAGGCCGTCACCGCGTTGTCGAAGGACTGGGTGGTCAGGATGTCCGAGGGCTTGATGTCTTCCCAGACCATGTCGACGATGCGCTTGCCCGTCAGCGTGGCCATCTGGGCGTGGCGCGAATCGGGCGCCGGGATGGAGGATGCGCCGGGCAGCGTCAGGCCTAGCACCTCGACCGCGCTGGTCATGGTGCTGGCCGTGCCCATGGTCATGCAGTGGCCGGGCGAGCGGGCGATGCCGTTCTCCACATCCTGCCAGTCGTCTTCCGTGATGTTGCCGGCGCGCAGCTCGGCCCAGTACTTCCAGGTGTCCGAGCCCGAGCCCAGGTATTCACCGCGGTAGTCGCCGCGCAACATGGGACCGGCCGGCATGAAGATGGTGGGCAGATCCATGGAGATGGCGCCCATCACCAGGGCCGGCGTGGTCTTGTCGCAGCCGCCCATCAGCACGCAGCCGTCGGCTGGGTAAGAGCGCAGCAGCTCCTCGCACTCCATGGCCAGCAGGTTGCGGTACAGCATGGTCGTGGGCTTCTGGAACGGCTCGCTCAAGGAGATTGCCGGCATTTCCACCGGGAAGCCGCCGGCTTGCCAGATGCCGCGCTTGACCTCTTCCACCCGCTGCTTGAAGTGCGAGTGACAAGGGTTGATGTCGCTCCAGGTGTTGATGATGGCGATGACCGGCTTGCCGGCGTAGTCGCTGCGGTGGTAGCCCATCTGGGCGGTGCGCGAGCGGTGGCCGAAGGAGCGCAGGTCCTTCACGCCGTACCAGCGGTGGGAGCGGAGTTCTTCGGGCTTTTTGCGGGGGTTCGTGGTCATGGTTGAATGATGTTAGCGCTAACAGAACCAGATGGTAGCCGGGGCACGCGGCTTGTCAATCGGGGATTCACGTGCTCTCGCGTGCGACGATGGCAAAGCCGATGTCGCGCACCCGCGGCCCGGGATCGCGCCCCTCCACCCGGTCGAGGATGAAGCGCGCGGCCTGGGCGCCGATGGCTGCGCCATCGACCTGCGCCGTGCTCAGCGACGGATGGATGTGGGCCGAGAAGCCCAGGTCGCCGAAGCCCATCACGCCCAGTTCGCGCGGCACGGCCAGGCCCTGGGCCAGGGCCTCGGTGATGACGCCGTGGGCCAGCACGTCGGAACTGCAGAACACGGCGTCGACCTTGCCGCGGCCGGCCAGCAGCTGGCGCAGGCCGGCCCGGCCGTTGCCCAGGGTGCTGGGGGCAGCCACCACGCAGACCGGCACCTTCTTGACACCCAGTTCGCGCATGCGGGCCTCGAAGCCGGCGCGGCGCAGGCCGGCCCGGTGGTCGTCGGCAGTGACGATGGCCGGGCTGCGGTAGCCCTGGGCGTGCAGGTGCTCAGCCGCCCGCGCGCCGACCTTCTCGTGGGAAAAGCCCACCAGCATGTCGATGGGCGTGGGCGTCAGGTCCCAGGTCTCGACCACGGGGATGCGCGAGGCCAGCAGGCGCCGCCGCGCGGCCGCCGAGCGCAGCAGGCCGGTCAGCACGATGCCGTCGGGACGGCGGCCGATGATGGCGTCGACCAGCGCTTCTTCGCGCGCGCCGTCGTAACCGCTCTGGCCCAGCATCAGCTGGCAGCCAGCGGCGGCCAATGTGTCCGTGAGCGCCTGCACCGTCTCCAGGAAGACCGAGCCTGCGATGGTGGGGATCAGGGCCGCCACCAGGCGGCTGCGGTTCGAGGCCAGGCCGCCGGCCAGCAGATTGGGCACGTAGCCGGTACGGGCCACGGCGTCGCGCACCTTGGCCAGGGTCTCGACCGAAACCAGATCAGGCGTATTGAGCGCGCGCGAGACGGTGATGGCCGAGACGCCGGCCAGGCGCGCCACGTCATTGAGGGTGATGCCGCCGGAGCCGCGGCGGGCGCTGCGGGGGGGGCGGGGAAGCGGCACGGCGGCAGGCATTGCCGCATGTTACCGCTAACGTAGAAGCAGGCTTGAGCGCCGCTGGGCCGCCCCAAGGCGCGAAGGCCCCCTTGGGGGGCAGCGAGCTACACGCAGTGAGCGAGCGTGGGGGCCTTTTTCACACTGGCGGACGAACCGCCTGGCGCGCCAGCAGCCGCCACTGGCCGCCCTGGCGCTGCCAGACCTGCAGGATGTGCAGCACCACGTGGCCGGGCTTGCCGCCGTCGTTGGTGTCTGCCGTGAGCAGGTGCCGCAGCAAGGCAGTGTCCTGCGTCACGCGAATGGTCTGGGCGTCGATGTCGATGCTCAGCCAGGCCGAGGCGCCGCTGAGCAGGTCGCCGATGAAGTCGGCCTTGGTCTCGACGCGGGCGTTCGAATGGCCGTAGCTCAGGTCGTCGGCAAACAGGGCGTCCAGCGTCGCCGCATCGGGCTTGAGCATGGTCCGGCGCAGATGCTCGGCCGCGGCTGCGACCTCGTCGGCGGCGCTCATTGCGGGCCCAGCTTGCGGATCAGCGCGTCGAGCTCCTCCATCTCTTGCGGCTTGAGGTCGGTCAGCGGCGCGCGCACCGGGCCCGCATCGTGGCCGACCAGCTTGGCGCCGGCCTTGACGATGCTGACCGCATAGCCCTGGCCCTTGTTGCGGATCTCCAGGTAAGGCATGAAGAAGTCGTGCAGCAGGCGGTGCTGGGTGGCCATGTCGTCGGTGCGCACGGCCTCGTAGAATTGCACCGCCGTCTTGGGAATGAAGTTGAACACCGCCGAGGAATACACCGGCGTGCCCAGCGCCTTGTAGGCCGCGGCATACACCTCGGCCGTGGGCAGGCCGCCCAGGTAGGCGAAGCGGTCGCCCATCTTCTGGTAGATCGAGACCATCAGCTCGATGTCGCCGATGCCGTCCTTGAAGCCGACCAGGTTCGGGCAGCGCTCGGCCAGCCTGGCCAGCGTGTCCGGCTGCAGGCGGCTGACGCCACGGTTGTAGACGATGACGCCGAATTTGACGCTCTTGCAGATCGCCTCGACGTGCGCCGCCAGGCCTTCCTGGCCGGCCTCGGTCAGGTAGTGCGGCAGCAGCAGCACGCCGTGGGCGCCGGCCTTCTCGGCCGCCTGCGCGCACTGGATGGCAAAGCGCGTCGGTCCGCCCGCGCCGGCAATGATGGGCACCTTGCCGCGGCAGGTGTCCACCGCGGTCTTGATGATGGCCGGGTACTCGTCGGCCGTCAGCGAGAAGAACTCGCCCGTGCCGCCGGCGGCGAACAGGGCCGTTGCGCCATAGGGCGCCAGCCATTCCAGCCGCTTGGCATAGCCGCGCGGATCGAAGTCGCCCTGGGCGTCGAAGTCGGTCAGGGGAAAGGACAACAGGCCGGAGCCGATGATGGTCTTGAGATCTTGGGGTGTCATGGGTTAGTCGAGTTTGATCTGGGCTTGCTGGACCACCTTGGCCCAGCGCTCGCGTTCGGTACGGAAGAACTTGTCCTGTTCGGCGGGCGCCATGGTCACCACTTCGGCGCCCTGCCCGGCCAGGCGCGCCCGCACGTCGGGCGTGCGGATGGCGCGGATCAGTTCGGCGTTCAGGCGTTGCACGATGGCCTCGGGTGTGCCCTTGGTCACCAGCACGCCCTGCCAGGTGCCGGACTCGAAGCCCGGCACGCCCTGCTCGGCGATGGTCGGCGTCTCGCCGATCAGCGGCATGCGCGTGCCCTTGGACACGCCCAGCAGCTTGAGCTTGCCGCCCTGCACCTGGGGCAGCGTGGCCAGCATGCCATTCATCAGCACCTGGGTCTGGCCGGCCACCGTGTCCTGAATCGCCTGCACGCCACCCTTGTAAGGAACGTAGACCCAGCGCGCGCCACTGGCGCGCTCCAGCGCCACGCCGGCCAGGTGGGGCGCGCTGCCGGTGGCGGTGACGGCGAAGTTCAGGTCACGCGTCTTGGACAGCGCAATCAGTTCCTTGAGGTTGTTGGCGGGCACCGAGGGATGGACCACCAGCAGGTGCGGCGAATAGGCCAGCATGGTCGCGCCGCGCAGGTCGGTCGACGGATCGAAGGACAGCTTGGTGTAGACCGAGGGGCTGATGGCCAGGGCGCCGGTGTCGCACAGCAGCAGGGTGTAGCCGTCCGGCGCCGAGCGGGCGACGAATTCCGCGCCCAGGTTGCCGTTGGCGCCGGGCTTGTTCTCGACGATGACCGACTGCTTGAGCGCGTCCGACAGCGGCTGGCTGATGGCACGCGCAATGATGTCGGACGACCCGCCCGGCGGATAGGGCACGACGATGCGGATGGTCTTGGACGGCCAGCCGGCGCTCTGCGCCTGGACTGCGGGCGCTGCGACCACGGCAGCCAGTGGAAGTGACAGCAATTTACGGCGGTTAAAAGCCATGGATGTCTCCTGCGTTGTTGTTGTATGTCATCGTACAACTACTCCGACAGGCCTGCAAGCCTTTCCAGACTGCCGCTCAGGGGTTTGGCGCCAACGCTTCCTGTGCCCGGCGCAGGCGCTCGCGGCTGTTGGTCAGGTGGATGCGCATGGCGGCGCGGGCCGACTCCGGGTCGCGCCGGGCGATCGCCTCGTAAATCTCCTCATGCTCACGGTTGACCCGCCGCATGTAGGCCGGCAGATCCTCCTGCGCCACCCGGGATGAGTTGATACGGGCGCGCGGAATCAGGGTGGCGCCCAGGTGGCTCATGATGTCGGCGAAGTAGCGGTTGCCGGTGGCGTTGGCGATCACCAGGTGGAAGCGGAAGTCGGGCGAGACCGTGTCCCCCACCCCGGCGCTGTTGGCCTCCAGCGCGTCGAGCGCGGAGCGCAATTCGCCCAGCTGCGCCTCGGTGCGGCGCTGGGCCGCCAGGCCGGCAGACTCGGTTTCCAGGCTGATGCGCAACTCCAGCACGGCCATCACGTCGACCGCGGTGGCAATGTCGGCCGGGTCGATGCGAAAGCCCATGCCGGCCTGCGGCTGCAGCACGAAGGTGCCGATGCCGTGGCGCGTCTCGACCAGGGCGCCGGCCTGCAGGCGCGACAGCGCCTCGCGCACCACGGTACGGCTGACGCCGTAGTTGCGCATGATCTCCGACTCGGTGGGCAGCTTGTCGCCCGGGCGCAGCGCCTGCGACTGGATCTGGGCGCTGATGCCCTCCACCAGGTCGTGCGTCAGGCTGCGCGAACGGCGCGGCACGGCGGGGTCGGGCCCGCCGGCGGCAAGCCTCGCGGTGGACCGCAGGACCTCGGGATTGCCCAGGGGTTTCGCCGTTGACAGGTTCGCCATGGGCTGATGATAATGGCTTAGATGTTGTACGACAACTGATAACGGAAGACATGACACAGAACCGAGTGAATCGATTGCTGCTGACGGGCGCTGCCGGTGGCCTGGGCAAGGTGCTGCGCGACAGCCTCAAGCCCTTTGCCCACCAGCTGCGGCTGTCGGACGTGGCGCCCATGGCGAGCGCCGGCGAAAACGAAGAAGTCCTGCCCTGCGACCTGGCCGACAAGGCCGCCGTGGATGCGCTGGTGCGCGGCTGCGATGCCATTGTCCACCTGGGGGGGATCTCGGTCGAGCGGCCCTTCGAGGAAATCCTGGAAGCCAATATCAAGGGCGTCTTCCATCTCTATGAAGCGGCGCGCCGCCACGGCGTTCAGCGCGTGGTCTTCGCCAGCTCCAACCACGTGGTGGGCTTCCACAAGCAGGGCGAGCTGCTGGACACGGATTGCCCGCGCCGGCCCGACGGCTATTACGGCCTGTCCAAGTCCTACGGCGAGGATCTGTCGCGCTTTTACTTCGACCGCTACGGCATCCAGACCGCCTGCCTGCGCATCGGCTCGTCTTTCCCCGAGCCGAAAGACCGCCGCATGATGGTCACCTGGCTGAGCTTCCGCGACCTGACCGAGCTGGTGCGCTGCTGCCTGTTCGCGCCCACGCTGGGCCACACCATCGTCTACGGCGCCTCGGCCAATCGCGACAAGTGGTGGGACAACGCCGGCGCGGCCCACCTGGGCTTCCAGCCGCAAGACACGTCGGAAGTCTTTCGCGCCAAGGTCGAGGCCCAACCCCTGCCGGACCCGGCCGACCTGGCCACCCAGTACCAGGGCGGCGGCTTCGTCAAGGCCGGTCCTTTCGAGACCCTGCCCCAGCCATGAGCGCAGAACTGGTCCTCGACGCGCGCGATGGCGTGGGCGAAAGCCCCGTCTGGAGCGTGGCCGAACAGGCTCTGTACTGGGTCGACATCCCGGGGCGCAAGCTGCAGCGCTGGAGCGCCGCCAGCGGCCAGGTCGATGCATGGGCCACGCAGGAGATGCCCGCCTGCATCGCGCCGCGCCGCCAGGGCGGCTGGCTGTGCGCGATGGAAAGCGGCGTCTTCGTGCTGGAGCCAGGCGCTGCGGGTGCATTGCAGGCCAGCCGCGTCGCCAGCGTGGCGCATGCGCGCGATGGCATGCGCTTCAACGATGGCCGCTGCGACCGCCAGGGCCGCCTGCGCGCCGGCACCATGCTGATGGACATGGCCCAGGGCCAGGCCGTGGGCGCGCTCTACGGCCTGCAGCCCAACGGCGAACTGCAAACCCTGGTCGCCGATCTGATCGTGCCCAACGGCCTGGCCTTCAGCCCGGACGGCCGCACCATGTATTTGAGTGATTCCCACCCCAGCGTGCAGGCCATCTGGGCCTTCGACTACGACACGGAAACGGGCACGCCCTCGAACCGGCGCCTGTTCGTCGACATGCATCCCCTGCCCGGCCGGCCCGATGGCGCCGCCATCGACGCTGACGGCTGCTACTGGATCTGCGGCAACGACGCCGGTCAGGTGCACCGCTTCACGCCGCAGGGCAAGCTGGACCGCTCCCTGAGCGTGCCGGTGAAAAAGCCCGCCATGTGCGCCTTCGGCGGCGCTCAACTCGACACGCTGTACGTCACATCGATCCGCCCCGGCGGCGACCTGTCCGACCAGCCCCTGGCCGGCGGCGTGTTCGCGCTGCGGCCGGGCGTACGCGGCATCGCCGAACCTTTTGCAAGCTGAAACCGAAACCACCACCAACGAGAGGAAGACAAATGCAACGCCAATTGACAAAGATCGCCGCAGTGGCCGCCCTGGCCGCCTTCGCCTGCGCGGCCCAGGCCACGGAGTTCCGATCCTCCGACGTCCATAACAGCGACGAGTACCCGACGGTCGCCGCCGTCAAGTTCATGAGCGAGCAGATCAAGAAGGAAAGCGGCGGCAAGCATTCCATCAAGGTCTTCAACAAGGGAGCCCTGGGCACCGAGAAAGAGACCATCGACCAGGCCAAGATCGGCGCGCTGGACTTCACCCGCGTCAACATCAGCCCGATGAACGCCATCTGCGTCAAGACCCAGGTGCCGACCATGCCCTTCCTGTTCCGCTCGGTCGAGCACATGCGCAAGGTGCTGGACGGCCCGGTGGGCGAAGAGATCCTCAAGGACTGCGAATCGCACGGCTTCGTCGGCCTGGCTTTCTATGACTCGGGCGCGCGTTCGATCTACGGCAAGAAGGCCGTGAAGAACCTGGCCGATGCCAAGGGCATGAAGATCCGCGTGCAGCAATCCGACCTGTGGGTTGCTCTGGTCGGCGCGATGGGTGCCAACCCCACGCCCATGCCCATCGGCGAGGTCTACACGGGCCTCAAGACCGGCCTGATCGACGCCGCCGAGAACAACATCCCCTCCTACGATGGCTTCAAGCACTATGAGGCGGTGAAGTTCTACAGCAAGACCGAGCACTCGATGGCGCCGGAAATGCTGCTCATGAGCAAGGTGGTCTACGACAAGCTCAGCCCCGCCGAGCAGCAGATGATCCGCAAGGCCGCCAAGGACTCGGTGGCCTTCCAGCGCAAGAAGTGGGACGAGGAAGAGATCAAGTCGCTGGAGGTGGTCAAGAAGGGCGGCGCCCAGATCGTCGACGTCGACAAGGCTTCGTTCCAGGCGGCGATGGGCCCGGTCTACGACAAGTTCATGAACACGCCTGACCTCAAGCGCATGGTCAAGGCAGTGCAGGACACCAAGTAAATGGTGCTTGTCGCCCGTGCGCCCGGCCCCGCGGGGCGCGCTTACACACGTTTGTGCGCGGGCCTGTCCCGCGCCAGCCTGATGCTGGCCGTCGTCCTGCTGCTGGTCATCGTCGCCTGCGTGCAGTGGCAGGTGATTGGCCGCTACATCTTCAACGACACGCCCACCTGGGCCGAGGCCCTGGCCCTGCTGCTGGTGCTCTACCTCACGTCACTGGCCGTGGCCGTGGGCGTGCGCGACGCCGGCCACATCGGCCTGGAATCGCTGATCTTCCTGCTGCCCGAGCGCATGCGCCTGAAGCTGGAGATCGTCATCCACATGCTGGTGGCGTTCTTCGGCGTCCTGATGGCCAAGGCCGGATGGATGTGGGCGGTCGGCAAGTGGAGCGAAAAAAAGCCCATGCTGGGCGTGCCTGAAGGCGCCGACTACGTGCCCCTGGTGGTGGCCGGCTTGCTCATCGCACTGTTTTCCATTGAACACATCATCGCCCTGATCCAGGGACAAGAAGTAGAACCCGCATGGAATTGACTGTCCTGGCGCTGAGTTTCATCGCCCTGCTGGTGCTGGGCGTGCCCGTCGCCTTCTCGATCGGCCTGGCCTCGGTGGCCACCATCATGGCCGCCGGCCTGCCCACCGCCGTGGTCTTCCAGAAGATGGTCGGCGGCATGCAGGTCTTCTCTTTCCTGGCCATCCCCTTCTTCGTTTTCGCCGGCGAGCTGATGCTGTACGGCGGCATCGCCGACCGCATCGTGCGCTTCGCCAACAGCCTGGTCGGCCACGTGCGCGGCGGCCTGGGCATGAGCAACGTGATCGGCTGCACCCTGTTCGGCGGCGTCGCAGGCTCGCCCCTGGCCGACGTCTCGGCCATGGGCAGCGTGATGATCCCGCTGATGAAGAAGGAGGGGTATCACGCCGACTACGCGGTGAACGTGACCACCCACGCGGCCCTGGTCGGCGCCCTGATGCCCACCAGCCACAACATCATCATCTTCACCCTGGCCACCACGGGCATCGCCTCGGTCAGTGTGCTGGGCCTGATCGTGGCCTGCCTGGTGCCGGCGCTGATCCTGACGCTGTGCAATCTGTCGGCGGCCTATTACGTGGCTGTCAAGCGCGGCTACCCGACGCGTGGCGCCTTCGTCGGCTGGTACCAGGTAGCGGTGGCCTTCGCCGCCGCCCTGCCCGGCCTGCTGATCATCGCCATCATCCTGGGCGGCATCCTGTCGGGCGTGTTCACCGCCACCGAATCGGCGGCCACCGCCGTGCTGTGGGCGCTGCTGGTCACCGGCCTGGTCTACCGCTCGCTGTCCTGGAAGAACTTCCTCAAGGCCTGCGCCAAGGCCTGCAAGACCACCGGCGTGGTCCTGCTGCTGATCGGCATCTCCTCGGCCTTCGGCTACTTCATGGCGCTGTACGAGGTGCCGCAAAAGACCGGCGAGCTGATGAGCACGGTGACGCAGACGCCCTGGATGATCTTCCTGATGGTCAACGTGCTGCTGTTCCTGTTGGGCACCTTCCTGGACATGGCGGCCACCATCCTGATCTGCACGCCCATCTTCCTGCCGATCTGCGCCCACTACGGCATGGACCCGATGCAGTTCGGCGTGATGATGCTGATCAACTGCGCCCTGGGCCTGAACACGCCGCCGGTGGGAACGACACAGTTCGTCGGTTGTGCGATCGGAGGCATCTCGGTGGGCGAGGTGATGCGCTCGATCTGGCCGTTCTACGGCGCACTGCTGATCGCCCTGATGCTGGTGACCTACGTTCCCGCCTTTTCCCTCTGGCTTCCCGGTCTCGTCCTGAGCAAATAAAAACCTTCTAGGAGACATCTCATGCAACGCAAAACAATTCTTCGCCTGGCCACCCTGGCCCTGGCTGCCTGCGCCCTGCCCGGCGCATTCGCCCAGACCAAGCTCAAGTGGGCCCACGTCTACGAGACCAACGAGCCCTACCACAAGCAGGCGGTGTGGGCCGCCGAGGAGATCAAGAAGCGCACCAGCGGCCGCTACGAGGTGGAGGTCTTCCCGGCCTCGACCCTGGGCAAGGAAACCGAGATCAACCAGGGCCTGTCGCTGGGAACGGTGGACATCATCTACACCGGCATGGCGTTCGCCGGCCGCGCCTACCCGCCGATGTCGATTGCCTCGGCACCCTTTGTCTTCCGCGACTACGCCCACTGGCAGTCCTTCCGCAACGGCCCGGTGTTCAAGGACATCGTCAGCGCCTACGCCGGCAAGACCAGCGGCCAGCACATCGCCGGCTATACCTACTACGGCCTGCGCCACATGACCTCCAACAAGGTCATCAGCAAGCCCGAGGACATGAAGGGCCTGAAGCTGCGCGTGCCTGACGCGCCACTGTTCGTGATGTTCCCGCGCGCCGTCGGCGCCAACCCCACGCCCATCGCCTTCGCCGAGGTCTACCTGGCACTGCAGAACGGCACCGTGGACGCGCAGGAGAACCCGCTGCCGACCATCGACGCCAAGAAGTTCTACGAGGTGCAGAAGTACATCACCCTGACCGGCCACATCCTGGAGTCGCTGGTGACCATCGTCGCTTCGCCGGCCTGGTCCAAGATGAACGACGCCGACAAGAAGACCTTCGACGCCGTGCTGTGGGAAGCCTCCAACCGCGCCAGCCAGGACATCGTCGATGCGGAGAACAAGCTGGTGGCCGAGTTTGAAAAGCGCGGCAAGACCGTGAACAAGGTGGACCGCGCTCCCTTTGCCGCCGCCGTGCGCGGCCCGCTGACCGCCGCCGACGCGCCGTGGCCGCGCGAGCTGTTCGACCGCATCCAGGCCATCAAGTAAATCCGCCCAGGCCCAGCACCCGGTCAAGCACCGGGCGCCGGGCCGCTTTTCCCGAGAAACATCCTTGACCATGACTTCTCACTCCGCTTTTTCGCCGCGCTGGCTGTGGCTGATGCGCTTGCCCGCATTGCTGGCTTTGGGCCTGGCCGGCCCGGCCTTGGCCGGCACCTTGGTCTACGTGTCCAACGCCGACAGCCAGGACATTTCCGTGCTTGAACTCGACCGCGGCAGCAGCACGCTCAAGCCGCTGGAGACGCAGGCAGTCGGCGGCGCCGTCATGCCGCTGGCGGTCAGTCCGGACAAGCGCTTTCTTTACGCGGCCCTGCGCTCGCAGCCCTTCCGCGTCGTCAGCTTCGGCATTGATGCCGGCAGTGGCCGCCTCAAGAAGCTCGGCGAGGCACCATTGGCCGACAGCATGGCCAACATCGACACCGACGCCAGCGGCCGCTGGCTGTTTGCCGCCTCCTACCCGGGCCACAAGATCAGCGTCAACGCGATCGACAAGGAAGGCAAGGTCGGCGCCATCGGGCAGTTGATTCCAACCGCGCCGAATGCCCATGCTATCCACGCCGATGCCGCCAACCGCTTCGTGCTGGCCACCAGCCTGGGCGGCGACAACCTCTCGGTCTGGCGCTTCGATGCCAGCAGCGGCCAGCTCACGGCGCACAGCCCGGCCCTGGTCCAGACGCCGGCCAAGTCCGGCTCGCGCCATTTCGTCTGGGACAAGGCGCAGAAATACCTGTACCTGCTGGGCGAGCTGGACGCCAGCTTGCAGGTCTATGCCTGGGACGGCGCGACCGGCACGCTGCGCCCGCTGCAAAGCACTACCGCCCTGCCCCCCGGCTTTGCCGGCAAGCCCTGGGCCGCCGACCTGCACCTGAGCCCCGATGGCCGCTACCTGTACGCCTCCGAGCGCACGTCGAGCACGCTGTCGCGCTTCCGCGTGGACCCCGCCACCGGTCTGCTGCAGCCGCTGGGCCAGACCGAGACCGAGAAGACGCCGCGTGGCTTTGCGATCGACCCCAGTGGCCGCTACCTGGTGGCCGTGGGGCAGGAGTCGCACAGCGCCACGCTCTACGCTATCGACCCCGCCAATGGCGCGCTCAATGCGTTGCAGCGCCTGCCGCTGGGCAAGAATCCCAACTGGGTCGAGATCATCGACCTGCCCTGACCTCTTTTCCATCAACATTCCCAACGAGACACGCAATGCAACGCAGAACCCTGATCCAGACGGCCATCGCAGCCGCTTTCGCCCCCGCCGCTTTCGCCCAACTGGGCGACTACCCCAACCACCCGATCGAGCTGGTCGTGCCCTATGGCGCCGGCGGCGGCACCGATGTGCTGGCCCGCGCCTATGCCGAGGCCGCGCGCAAGCACATGAGCCAGCCCATGACGGTGATGAACAAGCCCGGCGCCAGCGGCGCCATCGGCTGGCAGGAAGTCGTCAACGCCAAGCCCGACGGCTACAAGCTGGCGGTGATCACGGTGGAGCTCACGACCCTGCCGCACATGAACATGGCCAAGTTCACCTACGAGGATTTCGTGCCGATCGCGCGCCTGAACGCCGACCCGGCCGCCATCACAGTCAAGGCCGACGCGCCCTGGAACACCATCGAGGAATTCCTGGCCGCGGCCAAGAAATCCAATGGCGACATGCGCGTGGGCAATTCCGGCAATGGCTCGATCTGGCACCTGGCAGCGGCCGCGCTGGAGGACAAGAGCGGCGTGAAGTTCAACCATGTCCCCTTCAACGGCGCCAACCCCGCTGTGCTGGCCCTGTTGGGCGGCCACATCGAGGCCGTGGCCGTGAGCCCGGCCGAGGTCACGGCCCATGTCGCCGGCGGCAAGCTCAAGATGCTGGCGGTGATGGCCGACCAGCGCGCCAAGGGCTTCGACAAGGTGCCCACGCTCAAGGAACGCGGCATCGACCTGTCCATCGGCACCTGGCGCGGCCTGGGCGCGCCCAAGGGCACGCCGGCGGAGATCGTCAACCTGCTCAAGACGGTGACGGCCAAGGCCATGCAGGAGCCGGTGCTCAAGGACACCATGGAAAAGCAGAACCTGGGCGTCTCCTTTGCCGACGAGACCCAGTTCCGCGCCGCCATGGCCAAGGACAACGTCTACTTCAAGCAGCTGATGACCAAGCTGAACATCAAGGCCTGACGCAGTCTCAGCTGTCCCTGGACGGCCGGCCCAGCAGCAGCCGCAGGCCCAACGCGCCTGTGGCTGCCGCCAGCACGGCATAGGCGCTGTCCGTGCCCCAGGCCTGGCCCATCGCGGCAAAGGCCAGGGGCGCCACCGCCAGGCCCGCATAGCCGAACATCAGGGCCGCGCCGGTTACGGCGCCGGCCCGCTCCATCCCCGCGACCCGCGAGATCTCGGCGATCATCACGCCGTTCCATCCGCTGGCGCTGAACCCAAGCAAAACGAAAAGCACGGCCATCACCACGGACGGCGGCGTGCCCGGCCACAGGAACAGCAGCAGGCCCGCGGCGCCCATCCACAAGCCCAGGCCGCCCAGCAGGCGCGAGGTCGGCAGGCCGGAACGCTGCGCCACACGGCCCCAGAACAGGCGCCCGGCCAGCCCGGCCCCCTGCATCAGCGCGACGCAGCCGGCCGCAACCGGGACGGGCAGCTGCCAGTGCCGCACGGCGTGGCTCATGGCGAAGAAGTTCAGGCAGACCTGGGTGGCCATGAAGACCACCATGGTCAAAGTCAGCAGGCGCAGCAGGGGCGATGCGGCCACTTCACGCAGACCGTTGCCCTTGCGGCTTGCGGCAACGACCACGGCCGGCGCGCCACCGTCACGGCGCACCAGCGCCAGGCACCAGAGCCCGACACACAGGGCCAGCGCAGCCACCACCGCAAATGGACCACTGGCGTGCCACAGCATCAGCACGGGCAGCGCCAGCGAGCCCGCCATGGCGCCGATCTGGTTGCCGGTCTGGCGGATGGAGAACACCCAGGGCCGGCGCGCCAGCGGCGTCACGCGCGTCAGCACCGAAGCGCTTGCCGGCGTCTCGGGGCCGAACGCGCATCCCAGCAGGATCACCGCAGGCCAGAGCGACCAGCGCAGCACTCCCCCGCCGGCGGCTTCGCCCGCCAGGCACAGCATGGCCAGCATGACGCAGCCCATGCACAGCGCCGCCAGCTGCAGGTCACCCAAGCGGCGCACCAGCCAGCCGCTCATGAGCGAGGACAGCGCACCTGCCGCGAACAGCGCGCTGCCGATGAAACCCAGCAGGCGCATGTCCACGCCCAGTTGCGGCGCCAGCACGGACAGCGCGAACGTGCCCATCGCCACGATCGCCTGCACCGCCGTCATGGCCGGCAGCGTGCGGGCGACGGCGCTGCTCACGGCCCTGCCTGTCCTGCCAGCAGGCGCTCGATCGCTTCGGGCAGGCCGCGGTTGGGCTTGAGCGGCGGCGGCGCGAAACTGCCGGCGCTCGCCCTGCCCGGCCGCAACGCGACCAGGGTTTCGGCATGGCGCACGGCGCTGCTCACGCCGTCGACCACGGGCACGGACAATCTGCCGGCCAGCGAGCGGGCCAGTCCCGCCAGAGGGGCGCCGGCCAGCACGATCACCTCCGCGCCATCTTCGGCCACGGCGCGCTCGCACAGGGCCAGGAGCGCGTCGGCGTGCTCGCCCTGCACATTGCCGATGCTCGCCAGCGGACGGTCCAGCGCGTGGATGCTGGCCAGCCGGCCCGACAGGCCGTGCGAATCAACCACCTCGCGGTACCAGGCCTGGATGCGCTGCGAGATGGCGACGATGGAGAAGCGGTGGCCCAGCAGGCAGGCCGTCGCCAACGCCGATTCCGTCATGCCCAGCACCGGCACGGGCATGACTTCCTTGAGCGCCGCCAGACCGGGATCGCCAAAGGCGGCGACGATGACGGCGTCATGGCCGGGATGGTGCTCCGCCGCCAGCTGCGCAGCCGCATAGGCGCCGATCAGGGCTTCGAAGCGGGTCTCGATGTAGGCCACGCCAAAGGCCGCGGTCTGCATCGAGATCTGCGTGCCCGGTGAGGCGCTGCGCAGCGCCTCGGCTTGGATCAGCGCCGTCACGCTGTCCGAGATGTTGGGATTGATGACCAGCAGCCGCATCAGCGTCTCTTGGGCAGCAGGCTGGGCGCGCCGCAGGCCAGCAGTTCGCCCCGGCCGGAGCGCGGATGAAAGCCGTCCGCGTCCCACACGACCTCGCCCCGGCTGAGCGTCACGCCCGGCCAGGCCTTCAGGACCATGCCTTCATAGGGCGTGTAGTCGACCTCATGGTGCAGTTGCTCGTTCTTCAGGACGAACTCACGCTCGTCCCAGACCACCAGGTCGGCGTCGGCGCCGATGGCGATCGTTCCCTTGCGCGGATGCAGGCCGTAGGCCTTGGCCGGCCCCGTCGCCGTCAATTCAACGAAGCGGTTGGCGGTCATGCGCCCGGCCAGCACGCCCTCGGACCAGAGCAAGGCCATGCGCGTTTCCAGGCCGGGAATGCCGTTGGGGATGTGACGGAACGCGACCTCCTGCCCGTGCGGCTTCTTGCCCTCGGGCGCGTCGTATTTGAACGGCGCGTGGTCGGAGGAGAACACGGTGAACAGGCCGTCGTTCAGGCCATCCCAGATCACCTGCTGGTTGGCCTTGTCACGCGGCGGCGGGCTGCAGACGCATTTCGCGCCCTTGTAGCTGTCGTCGATCCCCAGGTCCTCAGCGGTGAGAAACAGGTACTGCGGGCAGGTTTCGGCGAACACGTTCAGGCCATGGGCGCGCGCCCAGCGGATCTGCTCCACCGCCTCGCGGCCGGAGACGTGGACGATCAGGATGGGCACGTCGACCAGTTCGGCCAGCGCGATGGCGCGGTGCGTGGCTTCGCGCTCGACCAGCATGGGGCGGGAATGGGCGTGGAAACGCGGCGCCGTGCGCCCAGCCGCTTCCAGCCGCTTGGTCAGCCACTCAATGCAGTCCGCGTTCTCTGCATGGACCATGGCCATCGCGCCGTGCTGGCGCGCCACGTCCAGCACCTCCAGCATCTGGCCGTCGTCGAGCTTCAGGTCGTCGTAGGTCATGTAGATCTTGAACGAGGTGAAGCCCTCGGCGATCAGCTGCGGCAGTTCTTCCTTGAGCACCATGGGCGTGGGGTCGCTCACGATCAGGTGGAAGGCGTAGTCGATGTGGGCCTTGCCGGCGGCGCGCGCGCGGTAGTCCTCGACCGCGGCGCGCAGCGACTGGCCCTTGCGTTGCGCCGCAAACGGGATCACCGTCGTCGTGCCGCCGCAGGCCGCGGACCGGGTGCCGGTGTGGAAGTCGTCCGCCATGCGCGCGGGCGCCTCCATGGGTTGGTCCAGGTGGCAATGCGCATCGACGCCACCGGGCGTCACGACACGACCGGCCGCGTCGATCTCGCGCGCGCCACGGGCCAGGCCCTGGCCCAGCTGCACGATGCGGCCGCCGCGGATGCCGATGTCGCAGTGCATCTCGTCGGAGGCGGTGATGGCGTGCGCGTTGCGCAGCACCAGGTCGAATTCAGTTTGCGTCGCCATTCATTTGCCTCAACTCATGCGCTTGCTGATGCCGGTCAGGCGCTCCATCACGATCATCAGGACCAGGGTGACCAGCACCATCAGGCTGGACACGGCGGCGATGCTGACATCGAGCCGGCTTTCCAGGTCCTGCCACATGCGGATCGGCAACATGTCGGTCGAGGCATCGCGCAGGAACAGCGACACCGGCACGTTGTCGAACGAGGACATGAAGCAGATGAAGGCTCCGGCCGCGATGCCCGGGGCGATCAGCGGCAGCGTGACGCGGCGGAAGGTGTAGATGCGGTTGGCGCCCAGGCTGGCCGAGCTCTCCAGCAAGGCCGGCGGCAGCTGCGACAGCGCGGCAACGGTGGTGCGGATCACGTAGGGCACGCCGACCACGGTGTGGCCGATGACCAGCGTCCACAGCGACAGGTTGATGCCGACGCGCGAGAAGTAGATCAGCGATGCCAGGCCGAACGCCAGCGCAGGCAGGATCAGCGGCGACATGAAGAAGGAATCGAGCACCCTGGCCATGGCCTTCTCGGAGCGCGCAATCGCCATCGCCGCGGCGACGCCAAGCACCACTGCGAGCGAGGTGGCGGCCGTCGCCACCTTCAGGCTGTTGAGCGCCGCATACTGCAGCTGGAAGGCATCGGGCAGCGACTGGTACCAGCGCAGCGAATAGCCTGGCGGCGGAAACTTCAGCGAAAAGCCATTGGTGAACGACAGCACGATGACGACCACGGTCGGCGCCAGCAGCAGCAGCGTGGCCAGGACCGCGATGCTGCCCAGAACGCCGGACAGTGCGATGGTGGAAGTGGCGTGACGGCGGCCGGCGCTCATACCGCGTGCTCCATGGACTTGTTCATGCTGCCACGTGCCCGCGACTGAGGCGGCCCAGGGAATTGAACAGCGTGACGCAGGCCATGACGGCGACGAGAAACACCAGTGAAATCGCCGCGGCAAACGGCCAGTTCTGCAGCGACGAAGCCTGCTGGTAGATGTACATGGGCATGAACAGCATCTGGCCGCCGCCGATCAGCGACTGCGATATGAAGGCCGTGATGCTGGCGGCGAAGGTCAGCAGGCAGCCGGCCAGGATGCCCGGCAGCGTCAGCGGCAATGTGATCTTGGCGAAAGTGCGCAAGGCGCTCGCACCCAGGGCGGACGAGGCGTCCTCGAGGTTGGGATCGAGCTTTTGCAAAGCGGTGATCAGCGGCAATGCCATCAGCGGCAGCTGCACGTTGGCCAGGGCGACGATCAGCCCCCAGCGCGTGTAGAGCAGCTTGACCGGGCCGTCGACCCAGCCGAACTCCAGCAGCACAGAGTTCACGATGCCCTGGCGGCCCAGGATCACGACCCAGGCAAAGGTGCGCACGACCACGCTGGTCAGCAGGGGCATGATGATGATGAGCATCAGCACCTTCTGCAGCGTGCCCGGACTGCGCACATAGCACCAGGCCAGCGAGTAGCCCAGCACCAGGCACAGCGCTGTGGTCTGCACGCCCAGCCACAGCGTGTCCAGCAGCACCGGCAGGCTGAAGCCGTCGGTGGCGATCTTGACGTACTGGTCAGCCCCGAAGGCCTTGAGCTCGGGCGTCGTGTAGAAGCTGATAAAGATCAGCAGCAGTAGCGGCGCCAGAAAAAACAGGAAGAAGAACGCCGCCAGCGGCGTGGCAAACACCAGGCTGTAGCCTGTGACCGGTGGACCCTGTGTGCTGGCGGCGGTGGTCATGCTCAGAGCTTGATTTCGCGGTTGAAGCGGTCGATCCAGGCGGCGCGGTTCTCGTTGATCTTCTTCCAGTCCTGGAACACGAACTTCTTCTTCATGTCGGCCGTGTCCTTGGCCAGCACCTTGGCGATCTCGCCTTCCATCTTCACCTTGGTGTTGGTCGGCATGATCAGATAGGGCGCCTGCATCAGCTTGGCCTGGACCTCGGGCGACAGGGCCACGTCGATCATCTGGGCGGCCAGGGCCTTGTTCGGCGAATTCTTGACGATGTGGATGCTGGTCTTGAAGGCGATGGCGCCCTCCTTGGGGGCCACGAACTCGACCGGCACGCCACGCGCCTTGAGGATCTGGATGGCGTTGAAGTTGCCCGGGCTGATGTCGATCTGGCCTTGCTGGTACAGCGCGGCGAGCGCGCCGGGGTTGGCAGCGACCGCAGCCAGGTTGGGCTTGAGCTTCTCGATGGCCTTGAAACCCGCTTCCACATTGCCCTCGCTGCCGCCGTGCATGCGCGAGATCTCGACCAGGAAGCCCGTGCCCAGCGTGGAGTTCAGGTTGGTGATGCCCACGCGGCCCTTGTATTCGGGCTTCCACAGGTCGGCCCAGGAGGTCGGCGGTGTCTTGATCTTCTCGGGGTTGTAGGTCAGGCCCACGGCCTGAAAGAAGATCGACGGGCCGCTCACTTCCTGCGCCTCGGGGATCAGGTCCTTGTAGTGCTTGCTGCTGGCCACGGGGAAGGGCTCGACCAGGTCCTGGCCGATCGCGGTCAGGGCCGGACCCGGGTCGTGCAGCATGATGTCGATCGGCGGGTTGGCGCGCGCCGCCTGGACCTTGGCGATCTGGTCGACCGACAGCATCGCGTCCAGCAGCATGTCCTGGCCTGTCGCCTTCTTGAAAGCCGGGACGATCACGTCGCGGTGCGCTTCCTCCCAGCTTCCGGTGAAGGTGGCGAACACCAGCTTGCGCGCCTGCGCATGGCTGATGCCGGGAAACAGCTCCAGGGCGCTCAGCGTGAGCGCGCTGGTGAGCAGGTTGCGGCGGTTGAGTTGCATGACGGTCCTCGTGAAGTGATGGATGGCTGGAACGACGTGGGAGAGAAATTCAGGGCGCGGCAAACACCGCGACACTGGCCGGGGACAGGGGCCGCAGCCAGACGGGCGTGCCGGTTTCGCGCGCCGCCGTGCCGTGGGCGCGCGCCTCGGACAGCTTCATGCGGATGCCGTCGCGGGTGCGGATTTCGTGGACGATGATGGCGCCCAGCGGCATGCCGAATTCGACCGTGCCTTGGAGCGCCCCATCGGCGCTGTCCACCAGGCCCATGTTCTCGGGGCGGATGCAAGCCACGACCTTGGCGCCGGGGGCCAGACCGATCGGCGCGCGGGCGGCCAACAGGCCGCCGCCGTCCAGGCGCACCGTGGCGCTGTCGCCCGTGACGCTGTCCAGCGTGCCGGGCAGCACATTCGCCGTGCCGACGAACTGGTTGACAAAGAAGCTCGCCGGCGCGTCGTACACCTGCGACGGTGGGGCGAACTGCTCGAGCTTGCCCTGGCTGAGCACGGCCACCCGATCGGCCATGCCCAGCGCCTCTTCCTGGTCGTGGGTTACGATGATGGCCGTGGTACCGGCGGCGCGCTGGATGCGCTTGATCTCGATCTGCATGTCCAGGCGCAGGCTCTTGTCCAGCGCCGAGAACGGCTCGTCGAGCAGCAGCACGCGCGGCTCGATCGCCAATGCACGGGCCAGTGCAACCCGTTGCTGTTGGCCGCCTGAGAGTTGTTTGGTCAGGCGGTCGGCCAGGTGGCCCAGCTGCACCATCTCCAGCATCTCGGCCGTGCGCTTGCGGGCCGCATTGCGCTCCGTGCCGCGCGCGGCCAGACCGTAGCCCACGTTCTGCGCCACCGTCATGTGTGGGAACAGCGCGTAGTTCTGGAACACGATGCCCACATCGCGGCGCGCGGGCGGCAATTCGTCAATGCGCTTGCCGCCGATCACCACCTTGCCCGAGGTCTGCGTGATGAAGCCGGCAATGATGCGCAGCAAGGTGGTCTTGCCGCAGCCGCTGGGGCCCAGCAGGGCCACGAGTTCGCCGGCCTTCACTTCCAGGGTGACGTGGTCCACAGCCGTCGAAGCGGCATAGCGGTGGACGATGTCGTCCAGCGTGAGGCTTTGTCCGGCGGCAGGGTTCATGCCGGTGATCTCGCAAATGCCGTGCCAACTTTGTATCCAATCTAGCGGACCGGCTGACTTGCCGACTGCCATCACCTGGAACCAGTCTTGCAAGGAGGAACTCACTGACCAGTCGATGTGGGGCGCAGATGCAAATCATCTTGTCGCCGCACCAGATTGGATACAAAACATCCACCGTGGTGCATCCACAGACAGAGCAAGGACCAGGCATGAAAGACGATTTACACCGCTGGACGGCTCGCCACATGGCGCAGCAGGTGGCGGCGCGCCAGGTGTCGGCCACCGAGGTCGCGCAGACCATGCTGGCGCGGGCCGCCCGACTCCAACCCCAGCTCAACGCCTTCGCCGACCTCGCCCCCTCCCTGACGCTGGCATCGGCACAAGAGGTGGATGCACGCCTGGCCGCCGGCCAGGCCCTGCCCCTGGCCGGCGTGCCCTTCACCGTCAAGGACAACCTCTGGCTGGGCGGCCGTCCCGCCACCTTCGGCTCCAAGGTGTTCGCTGACTTCGTGGCGCCGCGCGACTCCTGGTGCGTGGCGCGGCTGCGCGCCCTGGGGGCCGTGCCGCTGGGCGTGAGCAACTGCTCCGAGTTCGCCTGCAAGGGCATCACCGACACGCCCCTGCACGGCCAGACCCGCAACCCCTGGGACCTGCAACGCACGCCAGGCGGCTCCTCCGGCGGCGCCGTGGCCGCGGTGGCCGCCGGACTGGGGCCGATCGCGCTGGCCACGGACGCCGGCGGCTCGGTGCGCCGGCCGGCCGCGCACACCGGTCTGGTCGGCATGAAGCCCACGCTGGGGCGCGTGCCCAACCCCTGGGGCTTCGACGACCCCAACCACCTGCTGTCGGTGATCGGCCAGATCGGGCGCAATGTGGAAGACGTGGCCTTCCTGCTGGACGCGCTCACCGCCTGGGAGCCGGCCGACACCCTGTCTTGCCCGGCGTTCGCGCTGCCCGATGCGCTGGCCTCGCTCAAGCAGCCGTTGCGGCCGCTGCGCCTGGCCTGGTCGCCCCAGATCGGCTGCGGCCTGGCGATCGACGCCGACGTGCTGGCCACGCTGGAAGCGGCCATCGACAAGCTGCGCGCCGCAGGCTGGCAGATCGAACAGGCCGACCCGGTGTGGCCGGCGGGCGCCAACGAGTACCCGCTCATCGCCCTGCAGCAGGCCGGCCTTGCGCAGCGCTTCGGTGCCATCTGGCGGCGCACGCCGGAACTGCTCGATCCCGATATCGGCGCGCAGATCGAGCTGGGCCTGTCCGTCAGCGGAACGCGGATGTCTGAGCTGCTGAAGCTGCGCGAGGAATTCCACGCCAGCTTCACGCGTTTTTTCAACGCGCACGATGCCCTGCTCTGCCCGGTCAGCCCGGTGGAGGCCTGGCCGCTGGGCAGTCTCGGCCCGGCACGGATCGGTGGCCAACCGGCCGGCCCGCGCGGCCACGCGGCCTTCACGCCGATCTTCAACTATGGCGGCGTGCCGGCGCTGTCCCTACCTTGCGGAACGGGGCGCCAGGGCCTCCCAGTGGGTCTGCAAATCGCCGGAACGCGCTTTGCCGACGCGCTGGTCCTGCAACTGGCCTGGCAGGCCGAGCAGATCCTGGGCGCATCGCCCCCCTCGCCGCTGATGGACTGAACGGCCTCAGCCGAACAAGACCTCGGCCAGGTCGACCTCCTGCACCTCCTGCGCGTCCAGCTTGAGGGCCTTCTCGATGTGGTGCAGGTGTTCGACCATCAGCCGGGACGCACCGGCAACGTCGCCGGCTTCGATCGCGTCGAGCAGCAGCGCGTGCTCGTCGTTCGGACAGGCAACGGCAGTGGGCGTCTCGAAGGTCAGGATGGCCAGGCAGGTCAGCGGCGTCAGTTCACGCATCAGCCGCGCGAGGATGGTGCTGCCGGACAGCTCGGCCAGCACAACATGAAAGTCGCCCGACAGGCGCACGGCCTGGCGGCGGTCGCCGCGCGCATGGGCCTGCTGCTCGCGCTTGACCAGGGCCCGCAGCTGCTTGACCGCCCCAGCGGCCTTGCCGGCGCTGATGCGCTCGATCAGGCGCTGCACGGCCGCCGGCTCCAGCGTGCGCCGCACCGAGAGCACATCGTGCGCCTCTTCCGCGCTGGGTGTGGTCACGAAGGCGCCGCGGTTGGGGATGACCGTGACCAACTGCTCGGTGGCCAGCCGCTGCAAGGCGCCGCGCACCTGGGTGCGGCTGACGTTGAACAGCTCGGCGACGCGCTCCTCCGACAGCTTGGTGCCGGGCAGCAGCCGGTGCTCGACGATGGCGTCGTAAATGCTCTGGTGGATGTCGGCCTGGCTCGCTGCGCTGCGCGCCGCAGGCAGGGCCTGCTTTTTCCCTGCGGGGGCTGTGGTTCGGGTCATGGTGGCTGGAGGCAATCCGGTCAATGGTGGGCAGTGAGCAAGAATCCTGCAAGGATCGTGCAAGCCGGCGCGTCCCGCTGTATCCATTGCGATCCAGGGATCGTATCCACTATGCGCGCCATTGGCACGGTTCTCGCGTTCACGACGCCCTCCCGACCAAGGAAGAGACCCATGTCAGCGCGAACCATCCTGGGCATGCTCACCCCGTCCTCCAACACCATGCTGGAGCCGGTGACCGCCTCCATGCTGTCCAGCCTGCCGGAGGTGAGCGCGCATTTCGGGCGCTTTCGGGTCACCGAGATCGCGCTGTCGGCCAATGCGCTGGCGCAGTTCGACAACCACGAGATCCTCGCCGCCGCCGAACTGCTGTCGCATGCGCGCTGCCAGGTGATCGCCTGGAACGGCACCTCGTCGGGCTGGCTGGGGTTCGAGTCGGACCGGCAGCTGTGCGCGGCGATCCAGCGCAGCAGCGGCGCCCTGGCCTGTACCTCGGTGCTGGCGCTCAATGAAGTCCTGCAGATGACGGGAGTGCGCCGGCTCGGACTGGTGACGCCCTACACCGAGGACGTCCAGAGAGCCATCGTGCGCAACTACGCCGCCGAAGGCATTGCGTGCGCCGCCGAGCGCCACCTGGGCCTGCGGGACAACTTTTCCTTCGCCGATGTGACACCCGAGCAGCTGCGCGCCATGGTGGCCGAGGTCATGTCCGGCGCGCCGGACACACGCCCCCAGGCGGTGGCGATCTTCTGCACCAACCTGGCGGGCGCGCCACTGGTTGCCGACCTCGAAGCCGAGTTCGGCGTCCCTGTCTACGACACCATCGCCACGGCGGTCTGGAAGTCACTCAAACTCGCCGGCGTCGACACCCGCCGCGTGCAGAGCTGGGGCAGCCTGTTTGGCCTTTGACCCGGGGCAGACCGCGTGTTGCTACTTTTTCAATAGCATCCACGGTCCATTCCCCGGGGGCTAGCGGCCGTTTTTGCTCGCGAACAACGGCTCCGGGCCGTTGCGCCCGTATCATCGGCTGCATGAAGCGCTTTGCACGCATGCCGCTGTGGACCATCGCCGCGCCCGTGGGCGCCTGGCTGCTGCTGGGCGCCAGCACGCTGGGCCTGGGCGGCTGGCTGTCCATCGTGCTGACCATCAGCCTGTTCGGCAGCGTGCTGGCCGCCGTGCACCACGCCGAGGTGGTGGCGCACAAGGTCGGCGAGCCCTACGGCACCCTGGTGCTGGCGGTGGCCATCACGGTGATCGAGGTGGCTCTGATCGTCTCGCTGATGCTGGCCGGCGGGCCCAGCACGGCGGCGCTGGCGCGTGACACCGTCTTCGCCGCGGTGATGATCATCCTGACCGGCATGCTGGGTCTGTGCCTGCTGGTGGGAGCGCACCACCACCATGAGCAGAGCTTCGGCCAGCACGGTGTCAGCGCTTCGCTGGCGGCGCTGGCCGCCATCGTGGTGCTGACCCTGGTGCTGCCCAACTACACCACCACCGTGGCCGGCCCGGTCTACAGCCCTGGCCAGCTGGCCTTCGTCGCCGTGGTCTCTCTGGTGCTGTACGTCACCTTTGTGCTGGTCCAGACCATCAAGCACCGCGACTACTTCCTGCCGGAGGACGTGGGCGATGCCGACGGCGATGACCATGCCGACCCGCCGTCCACCCGCGTCACCCAGCTGAGCCTGGCACTGATGCTGGCCTGCCTGGGCGCGGTCGTGCTGCTTGGCAAGTCGCTGGCAGCGGACATCGAGGCCCTGGTGGCGGGCGCCGGTGCGCCCAAGGCGGTGGTGGGGGTGATCATTGCCGCCGTGGTGCTGATGCCAGAGAGCCTGGCGGCCCTGCGCGCCGCCCGCGCCAACCGCCTGCAGACCAGCCTGAACCTGGCGCTGGGCTCGGCCCTGGCCAGCATCGGCCTGACCATCCCTGCGGTGGCCATCGTCTCGCTGGCCACAGGCTGGACCCTGACCCTGGGCATCGATCTGAAGTCCACCGTGCTGCTGGTGCTGACCCTGATCGTCGCCACGCTGTCGCTGGGCACAGGCCGCACCACCGTGCTGCAGGGCGTGGTGCACCTGGTGATCTTCGCGGTCTACCTGTTCACGACCATCGTGCCCTGAGGCGGCTCGGGCCGGGCGGCGGACGCCGCGCCCAGCCCGTCCGACACGCGCCGCAGCGAGCGGTCAAACGGGTTGATCCGCGCCGACAGGCTTCTGGCCTCGCGCTGCAGCAGGTCCACCACCACGGGCAGCCGCTCGGCGTTCAGGCGGTTGGACAGCGTGCCCACGCTGAGGGCGCCCACGACCTGCCCATTGCAGTCGAACACGGGCACGGCCGCGCCGGCCATGCCCTCGATCAGTCCCATGTTGGTGTTGGCATAGCCCTGGCTGCGCGCCTTTGCCGCCTCGGTGCGCAGGAACACCTCGTCGAGCGCGCCCATGTGCCGGATGCGCGGCACGTTGAAGCGCATCACCTCTTCCTGCTCGGCCGGCGGCATGTGCGCCAGGATGGCCATCGCGCCCTGCCCCACGCCCAGCGGCACCCGCCCGCCGATGTCACCGGTGAAGGTGCGCACGGGAAAAGGCCCTTCCCAGCGGTCCAGGCAGACCGCGTCGAAGCCCGAGCGCACCAGCAGGAACAGGCTGTCGCCCAGCGAAGCGCCCAGACGCAGCAGCGCGGGACGGCACAGGGCACGCAAGCCGCCCTGGTCGCCGGCACGCGCAGCCAGCGAGAACAGGTCCAGGCTCAGGCGGTACAGCTTGCCCTGCGGCGGCTGCTCGACCAGGCCTTCCTCCACCAGCTGCTGCAGCAGGCGGTGCGTCGTGGCCTGGGTCAGGCCCAACTGCTCGCACAACTGGCTCACGCGCAGGCCGGTCTCTGCGCTGGCCGCCAGGGCACGGACGATCTGCAGCGCGCGGTGCAGGCTGGACACGGGGGCATCGTTGGCTTGATTCATTGCCTATCGGAAGAACTAAAACATGTTCATCCATTATTTTCCGATATTCGATTTTTTATCTATATTTATTCCGTTCACCGGGTTTTGTCATTGACACGTCACGGCGTCACCGCCCACACTGAATTGGCTGACGGAGCCCCACGATGTCGTTTCTGGTCCTCGAGAACGTTTCCAAGTTCTATGGCGCCTTCGGCGCGCTGGTCGATATGGACCTGTCCGTCGAACGCGGCGAATTCATCTCGCTGCTCGGCCCCTCGGGCTGCGGCAAGACCACGACGCTGCAAGCGCTGGCCGGCTTCGTGCCGGTGACGCGGGGCCGCATCACGCTGGAAGGCCGCGACATCACCCACCTGCCGGCCAACCAGCGCGGGCTGGGCATCGTGTTCCAGAGTTACGCCCTGTTTCCCCACATGACGGTGGCGCAGAACGTCAGCTTCGGCCTGGAGATGCGCAAGGTCCCCAAGGCCGAATGCGCATCACGCGTTTCCGAGATGCTGGCGCTCGTGCATCTGGACAGCATGGCCCAGCGTTACCCGCGCGAGCTGTCGGGCGGCCAGCGCCAGCGCGTGGCGATTGCGCGGGCCCTGGTCATCGCGCCGCCCGTGCTGCTGCTGGACGAGCCGCTGTCCAACCTGGACGCCAAGCTGCGTGAGGAGATGCAGTTCGAGCTGCGCCGCATCCAGCGCAAGGTCGGCACCACCACCATCATGGTCACGCACGACCAGGCGGAAGCGCTGTCCATCAGCGACCGCGTGGTTGTGATGGAGGCCGGCCGCGCCACACAGATCGATGCGCCCTACCGCCTGTACGAGCACCCACGCAGCGAATTCATCTCGGGCTTCGTCGGCAAGACCAACCTGCTGCCCGGCCGCCTTGGCGCTGGCAGCGTCGCGCTTGCGCCCGGGCTGGCGGTGGATGTGGACGGCACGGGCTTCGAGGCCGGCAGCGCGGTCAAGGTCTGCCTGCGACCGGAGAAGCTGCGCTTCGTGGCGCAAGGACGCCTGGCGGCGCGTGTCGAAGAGCGGTTTTTCCTGGGCAGCCAGTGGCTGTACCGCGTCAGTTCGCAACTGGGCGAACTGGAAGTGAGCTGCGCCAACGACGGCAGCGCGCCCCATGCGGAAGGCGCGGCCGTGCAGATCGACTGGGCGCCCGACGTTGCGCGGCTGGTACCGGTGGCGGCGCCTTGAGCACGAACCGCCCCGCCCGCTGGGCGCCCTTTGCGCTGAGCGCGCCGGCACTGGCGCTGTTCGGCCTGATGGTGCTGTTGCCGCTGGCGCTGACGGCCGTGCTGTCCTTCCAGCAATACGACCAGCAGCTGGGCGTGCAAGGTGGCCTGACGCTCAAGGCCTATGCGCATGTGTTGGGCGACAGCTACTACTACGAGATCTTCTTTCGCACGGCCTGGATCGCGCTGCTGACCACGCTGATCTGCATGCTGGTGGGTGCGCCGGAGGCCTACATCCTCAGCCGCATGGGCAATCCCTGGCGCTCGGTGTTCCTGCTGGTCATCCTGGCGCCGCTGCTGGTGTCTGTCGTTGTGCGCGCCTTCGGCTGGAGCCTGGTGCTGGGCCCGAACGGCATCGTCAACCAGGTCTTCGAGATGGTGGGCATTGGCCGCCAGCGCATGCTCTACACCTCCACCGCGGTGGTCATCGCGCTGGTGCACGTGATGCTGCCGTTCATGGTGATCCCGGTCTGGACCTCGCTGCAAAAGCTCGATCCCCTGGTGGAGAACGCCGCGCTCTCGCTCAACGCCTCGCAATGGACGGTGATGCGGCGTGTGGTCCTGCCCCAGGTCACGCCGGGCCTGTTGTCGGGCAGCCTGATCGTCTTTGCGCTCAGCGCCAGCGCCCTGGCCATCCCCGGCCTGCTGGGCGGGCGGCGCCTGAAGATGGTCGCCACCATCATCTACGACGAGTACCTGCATGAACTCAACTGGCCACTGGGCGCGGCCATCGCCCTGATCCTGCTGCTGGTCAACCTGGCCGTCATGCTCAGCTACAACGCGCTGCTCGAAGGCGCCTACCGCAAGCGGATGGGCTGATGCAGCCGCAGCGCAACGGCCCTCTCGCCCTGGCGTTCCACACGCTGGTGGTGATGTTCATGCTGGCGCCCCTGGTCATCGTGTGCCTGGTGGCCTTCACCCCCGAAAACACGCTGTCCATCCCCTGGGGCAGCTATTCGCTGCGCTGGTTCCGCGCGGTGTTCGAGCACTCCGACCTGGTGCAGTCGTTCTGGAACAGCCTTGCCGTGGCGGCGGTGGCGGCCACGGTGTCGGTGGCGCTGGCTGTGCCGGCCGGCCTGGCCATCGCACGCTTCGAATTCCCCGGCCGGCAGGCGCTCAACGGCCTGTTGCTGTCGCCCCTGATCGTGCCGCACCTGGTTCTGGGCGTGGCCATGCTGCGCCTGTTCGCACTGCTGGACGCGCGCGGCTCCTCGCTGTGGCTCACGCTGGCCCACGTGGTGGTGGTCACGCCCTATGCGCTGCGGCTGGTGCTGGCGGCCCTGGCCGGCATGGACCAGGGTGTGGAGCAGGCCGCGCTGTCGCTGGGCGCCAGCCGCGCCACGGTGTTTCGCCGCATCACCCTGCCCCTGATGCTGCCCGGCATCACCGGCGGCTGGATGCTGGCCTTCATCAACAGCTTCGACGAAGTCACCATGTCCATCTTCATCACCTCGCCGCAGACGGTGACGCTGCCGGTGCGCATGTACATGATCGCCACCGAATCGATCGACCCGATGATGGCGGCCGTCTCGGCGCTGATCGTGGGCCTGACGGCCCTGGTGATGGTGGTGCTGGACCGGCTCTACGGCCTGGACAAGATCCTGGTGGGCCAGAAATGACGCAGGCGCTGCTGCAACGCCTGCCCGGCGCGCCGCGCCCTGCGCTGCACTTCGAGCTCGACGGGGTCGCCTGCACGGCGCAGGTGGGCGATACCGTGCTCACCGCGGTGCTGACGCAGGCAACGCGGCTGCGCCAGGCGGAGGCCAGCGGCGCGCCGCGCGCCGGCTTCTGCCTGATGGGCGCCTGCCAGGACTGCTGGGTGCAGACCCACGAAGGGCGCCGGCTGCGTGCCTGCTCCACGCTGCTGGAAGACGGCATGCGGCTGGTCACGGGGTCGGCCACATGAGCGCGCGCTACGTCATCGTCGGCGCCGGCCCGGCCGGCATGCGGGCCGCCGAACAGCTGGTGCAAGCCGGCGTGCGGCCGGTGGTGCTGGACGAAGCGCCGCGCCACGGCGGCCAGATCTACCGCCAGCCACCGGCCGCCTTCGCGCGCAGCCGCCGCGCCTTGTACGGCTTCGAAGCCAGCCGGGCGGCCTCGGTGCTCGACCGCTTCGAGGCACTGCGGCCGCATATCGACTACCGTCCCGACACCCTGGTGTGGCAGCTCGCCGCGAATGCGCTGCAGACCGTCTCGCAGGGACACAACGCCACCATTGCCTATGACGCACTGATCCTGGCCACGGGCGCCACCGACCGGGTCCTGCCCTTCCCGGGTTGGACGCTGCCGGGGGTGACGACGCTGGGCGGCGCGCAGGTGGCGCTGAAATACCAGGCCTGCCTGCTCGGGCCACGCGTGGTCTTCGCCGGCAGCGGGCCTCTGCTGTACCTGGTGGCCTTCCAGTACGCCAGCCATGGCGCGCAAGTGGCAGCGGTGCTGGATGCCGCGCCGCGCAGCGCCGCCTGGCAGGCCCTGCCCAAGATGCTGGCCCGCCCCGGCGTTCTGGCCAAGGGCGCGTACTACCTCGCGCGGCTGCGGCTGATGGGCGTACTGGTCCACCATGGCGCGAGCCTGCTGCGCGCCCAAGGCCAGGAACGCGTCGACTCGCTGACCTGGAAGGCAGCGGGCGTGACGCACACCACGGCCTGCGATGCCGTGGCCTTCGGCTACGGCCTGCGCAGCGAAACGCAACTGGCCGACCTGGCAGGCTGCGAATTCGCCTTCAGCGCGCTGGAGCAGGCCTGGCAGCCCACGCGGGATGGCGCCGGCCGCGCCAGCGTACGCGGCGTCTACCTGGCCGGCGACGGCGCCGCCACGTTGGGCGCCGACGCAGCCGAAATCAGCGGCGCGCGCGCGGCGCTTGCAGCCTTGCATGACTTCGGCGGCGAACACAGCGCGCGCTCTGCAGCGGACCTCGAACGCAAGACAGCCACCCAACTGCGTTTCCGCCAGGGCATGGAGACCCTCACGGCGCTGCCGCCGGACTGGGCGGCCCATGCCCCTGACGACCTCGTCGTCTGCCGCTGCGAAGAGATCACAGCCGGTGAACTGCGCGCCTGCGTGGCTGAGACAGGCGCGCGCGATGTCAACCGCGTGAAGGCGCTGACGCGCATCGGCATGGGGCGCTGCCAGGGCCGCATGTGTGCGCCGGCCACCGCACGCCTGCTGGCCGATGCCGCGGCCTGCAGCCTGGAAGATGCCGGCCGCCTGCGCGGCCAGCCGCCGGTCAAGCCCCTGCCCATCGCGCTGATGCCGGGCGCCGTCCCGGGCTCCAGCCAGAACGCTCCCGCCGCGCAACTGGTGGAGGAGCACGATGAGTGAGCGCATCCGCGCCGACGTGACCATCGTCGGCGGCGGCATCGTGGGAAGTGCGGCGGCCCTGTTCCTGTGTCGCTTCGGGCTGAGCGTGGTGCTGCTCGAACGCGGCCTGTGTGGAGCGGCCGCCAGCGGTGTCAACTATGGCGGCGTGCGCACGCAAGGCCGCCCGGTCTCGCAGCTGCCGTTGGCGCTGCGCGCGCGCCGCATCTGGGAACGCCTGCCGGAGTTCATCGGCATCGATGGCGAATACCTAGCCTCGGGCCACCTCAAGCTGGCGCGCTCGGAGGCTGACTTGCACAGCCTGCAGGCCTACCGCGAACGGGTGCGCGAGCACGGCCTGGACCTGCATCTCATCACCGGCCGCGCCTTTCGCGAGGCCTACCCCTGGCTGGGCGATCGCGCGATCGCGGGCAGCTTCTGCGCGCAGGATGGCCACGCCAACCCGCGACTGGTGTCGCCGGCCTTCGCCCGCGCGGCACAGGCGGCGGGCGCCCGCGTGATCGAGCGTTGTGAAGTCACGCAGCTGGAGCACACCGGCGCCGGCTTCGTGGCGAGCGACGGCCGCGGGCTGGAGGTTCGCTCACCGTGGCTGCTCAACTGCGCCGGCGCCTGGGCGCTGGACGTGGCGCGGCGCTTCGGCGACAGCGCGCCCATGACGTCCATCCATCCTGGCATGGCCGTCACCGAGCCCGTGCCGCGCTTCATGGACGTGAACGTCGGCGTCGAAGGCGGCGGCATCTACGGGCGGCAGACCGAGCGCGGCAACTGCGTCATGGGCGGTAGCCGGGGCGTCGGCAAAGGCTCGTTCTACGCGCAACCGAGCACGGTGGCCATGGAGCAGCTGTGCCGCGACATGGCGCAGCTGTTCCCGCCGCTGGCCAACGCCCATGTGATCCGCTTCTGGAGCGGTGTCGAGGGCTCGCTGCCCGACCACCAGCCGGTGATCGGGCCCAGTCCCGGCACGCCGCAGCTGTTGCACGCCTTCGGCTTTTGCGGCGCCGGCTTTCAGACCGGGCCCGCCGTGGGCGAGGCGCTGGCCGAACTTGTGCATCTGGGGCGCAGCAGCGCGCCGCTCGATGCCTTCTCGATGGACCGGTTCGCGCCGGACATCGCGCAATCAACCCCTGCAGCGGCCGGTTCACGGCCACGGCCGCCGCATGCCCCACAGGCCCGACTCACCGAGGAAAGGGACTGACCATGTCCACATCGCGCACCCTATCGAAGACCCTCGCCCGCCTGGGCCTGCTCTCGGCCGCCGCGCTGCTGGGCACGGCCGGCGCCCAGGCCCAGGACAAGACGCTGTACATCGGCATGAACGGCGGCGACATGGAGCGCGCCTACGTCAAGTACGTGTTCCCGGCGTTCGAGAAGATCCACGGCGCCAAGGTGGTGGTCGTCCCCGGCACGTCCTCGGACATCCTGGCCAAGGTGCAGGCCAGCAAAGACAAGCCCCCGGTGCACGTGATGTTCCTGGACGACGGCGTGATGGTGCGTGCCATCAAGATGGGCCTGTGCCAGAAGCTCGCCGATACGCCTGCGCTCAAGGACCTGTATCCCAGCGCCCGCATGGCGGGTGACATGGCGGCCGGCGTGAACGTGGGCATGACCGGCATCGCGTACAACAAGAAGATGTTCGACGAGAAGAAGTGGGCCGCGCCCACCTCGTGGATGGACTTCGCCGACCCGAAGTTCAAGGGCAAGGTGGTGTTCCAGTCGCTGCCTGCCAGCACCTTCGGGTTGCACGGCTTCCTGATGTTCAACCGCATCCAGGGCGGCAAGGACAACAACGTGGACCCGGGCTTCAGCAAATGGGCCAGCACCATCGGCCCGAACGTGCTGGAGTACATCCCCAGCTCCGGCAAGCTGTCGGAAATGGTGCAAAACGGCGAAGCCGCCATCTTCCCGCTCACGCCCACCGCGGTGGCCACCCAGAAAGCGCGTGGCGTGCCGATGGAATACGCCCAGCCCAAGGAGGGCTCGGTGCTGCTGATGGTGGCGGAGTGCGTGACCGCGAAAAACGACAACCCGGCGCTGGCACAAAAGCTCGCGGAATTCCTGCTGACGCCCCAGGCCCAGGCAGCGGCCCTGGAATTTGGCAACCAGATCCCATCCAACCTCAAGACCCAGCCCGGCACACCGGCAGCGCAGGCCACCGTGGAGCGCTTCAAGGGCTACATGAAGACCGTGGTCACGCTGGACTGGGATGCGATCAACGCGGCCCGGCCCGAATGGAACACGCGTTGGAACAAGACCGTGGAACGCTGATCAGGCAGCCGCGTCCAGGCCCAGCAGGCGCACGGCATTGCCTTTGAGGATGCCGGGCATCACTTCGGGCTTGAAGCCGGCTTCCTCGAAGTCCTTCATCCAGCGCTCGGGCGTGATCAGCGGGTAGTCGCTGCCGAACAGCACGCGGTCCTTCAGCAAGGTGTTGGCGTACTGCACCAACTGCTTGGGGAAGTACTTGGGGCTCCAGCCCGACAGGTCGATCCAGACGTTGGGCTTGTGGGTGGCCACCGACAGCGCCTCGTCCTGCCAGGGGAAGCTGGGGTGGGCCATGACGATCTGCATGTCGGGGAAGTCGATGGCCACGTCGTCCAGGTGCATGGGGTTGCTGTACTCCAGCTTCAGGCCGCCGCCACAGCGCATGCCCGAGCCGATGCCGCTGTGGCCGGTGTGGAAGATGGCCGGCAGCTTGTGGGCGTTGATCAGCTCGTAGATCGGCCAGGCCATCTTGTCGTAGGGGTGGTAGCCCTGCACCGTCGGGTGGAACTTGAAGCCCTTGACGCCGTAGTCCTTGATCAGCCGCTCGGCCTCGCGCGCGCCCATCTTGCCCTTGTGCGGGTCGATGCTGGCGAAGCACATCATCATGTCGCTGTTCTTTTGCGCGGCCTCGGCGATCTCCTCGTTGGGGATGCGGCGGCGGCCCAGCTGCGATTCGCTGTCCACCGTGAACATCACCAGGCCGATCTTGCGCTCGCGGTAGTAATCGATGGTTTCCTGGATGGTCGGGCGGCGCGCATTGCGGAAGTACTTGTCGGCGGCGCGATCGTATTCCTCGCCGTAGTTGTCAAAGGGGTTCCAGCAGCTGACCTCGGCGTGCGTGTGCACGTCGATGGCGATGAGGTTGGCGTGGTCCATAGGGCGTCTCCGTTGTCGCGACCCTAGGGAAAGCCCTAGGCAAATGCGCCGCGAACCTGTTGAATTTGATTATTGTTTATAACAATAATCGCGGCAATTGGCAAACCTTCCGATGACCACCAAAGACATTCAACTCGACATTCGCGGCGCCGTCGCCGTGGTACGCCTGAGCCGTCCGGCCAAGCGCAACGCCCTGTCCGACAGCCTCGTCCTGGCGCTGCGCGACGTCTTCCAGAACCTGCCCGACACGGTGCGCGCCGCGGTCATCGACGGCGAGGGCGAGCACTTCTGCGCCGGCCTGGACCTGTCCGAACTCAAGGAGCGCGATGCCGGCCAGGGCCTGCACCACTCGCGCATGTGGCACGCCGCGCTGGAAAGCCTGCAGTACGGTCCCGTGCCCGTCATCGCCGCCCTGCATGGCGCGGTGGTGGGCGGCGGCCTGGAACTGGCCAGCGCCTGCCACATCCGCGTGGCCGACGAGAGCACCTTCTACGCCCTGCCCGAGGGCTCGCGCGGCATCTTCGTCGGCGGCGGCGGCGCGGTGCGCATCCCCCGCCTGATCGGCGCGGCGCGCATGGCCGACATGATGCTGACCGGCCGCGTCTACAACGCCCAGGACGGCGAGCGCATCGGCCTGGCCCAGTACCTGGTGCCCACCGGCACAGCCTCCGAAAAGGCTTTCGAGCTGGCCCAGCGCGTGGCCGAGAACGCGCCGCTGACCAACTACGCCCTGATGCACGCCCTGCCGCGCATCGCCGAGCAGCCAGCCGACCAGGGCTTCCTCACCGAAGCCCTGATGGCGGCCATCGCCCAGAGCGCGCCCGAGGCCAAGGAGCGCGTGCGCGCCTTCCTCGAAGGCCGGGCCAACAAGGTCAAGAAGGCATGAGCGACCTGGCAACGCCGCGCTACCGGCCGCTGAAGTTCGGCGTCACCCGCGTGCAGATGCGCGAGGGCGCCGGCGGCGTGCGTTACATGGTGGCCGATCAGCCGCTGCAGCCCTACGCCCGCCGCATGACGGACCGCCTGGTCCACTGGGCCGAGGTCATTCCCCACAAGACCTTCATGGCGCGGCGCGTGAAGAACGCCGACGGCAGCACCGGTGACTGGCAGCACATCAGCTGGCGCCAGGCGCTGGACAGCGCGCGGCGCATAGGACAGGCCCTGCTGGACCGCGGACTGGGCGCGGACAGACCGGTCGCCATCCTCAGCGAGAACAGCCTGGAACACGCCCTGCTGGCCCTGGGCTGCCTGTATGCCGGCGTACCCCACTGCCCCGTGTCACCGGCTTATTGCACCGTCAGCCAGGACTACGACAAGCTGCGCCACGTGCTGGCCACGCTCACCCCCGGCCTGGTGTTCGCCGCGGATGCGGCACGCTACGGCAAGGCCATCGCCGCCACCGTCGGCACGGACGTGGAAGTGGTGCTGGCCGCCGGCACGCTGGAAGGCCGCGCAGTCACGCCCTTCGCGCAGCTGCTGGCCACTGAAGCGACGCCGGCCGTCGACGCCGCCATGGCCGCCACCGGCCCCGACACCATCACCAAGTTCCTGTTCACCTCGGGCTCGACCAAGGCGCCCAAGGCCGTGGTCAACACCCATGGCATGTGGTGCGCCAACCAGCAGCAGATGCGCCAGAGCATGCCAGTGCTGGGCGAACAGATCGACGGCGGCGGTCCGGTACTGGTCGACTGGCTGCCCTGGAACCACACCTTCGGCGGCAACCACAACGTCGGCCTGGTCCTGTACAACGGCGGCACGCTCTACATCGACGACGGCAAGCCGGTGCCAGCCCTGATGGGCGAGACCCTGCGCAACCTGCGCGAGATCGCCCCCACCGTCTACTTCAACGTGCCCACAGGCTTCGAGGCCATCGCCAACGCGATGAAGACTGACGACGCCCTGCGCAAGAAGCTGCTGTCGCGCGTGCAGATGTTCTTCTTCGCCGGCGCGGCGCTGGCCCAGCCTGTCTGGGACGCGCTGCACGAGAGCCAGGAGCGCGAGATCGGCGAGCGCATCGTCATGGGCACGGGCCTGGGCATGACCGAATCCTCGCCTTTCGCCATCTTCATCACCAATCCCAACGTCAAGGCCGGCTACCTGGGCGTGCCCACGCCGGGCCTGGAACTCAAGCTGGTGCCGGTGGACGGCAAGACCGAGGTCCGCTACAAGGGAGCGAACATCACGCAGGGCTACTGGCGCAATGAAGAGGCCACGAAGGACTCCTTCGACGAAGAGGGCTTCTTCAGCACCGGCGACGCCGTGCTGTGGATCGACGAGGCCGACGTCCACCAGGGCCTGAAGTTCGACGGCCGCATCGCTGAGGACTTCAAGCTGGCCACCGGCACCTTCGTCAGCGTCGGCCCGCTGCGCGCCAAGATCATTGCCGCCGGCGCGCCCTACATCCAGGACGCGGTCATCACCGGCATCAACGGCAACGAGGTTGGTGCCCTGGTCTTCCCCACGCAGGCTGTGCGCAAGCTCGCCGGACTGCCGGCCGACGCGCCGCTGCAGGATGTGCTGCAAAGCGCGTCGGTCCAGGCGCATTTCCGGAACGTCCTGAACCAGTGCGCTGCAACCGCCACCGGCAGCGCCACCCGCGTGGCCCGCATGCACCTGCTGCACGAGCCGCCTTCCATCGACAAGGGCGAGGTCACCGACAAGGGCTCGGTCAACCAGCGCGCCGTGCTCAAGCACCGCGACGCCCTGGTCCAGGCCCTGCACGGCGGCGCCCTGCCCTTCACCCTCATCCCTGAAGCCAAGCCATGAACATCCAAGGACAAGCAGCCCTGGTCACCGGCGGCGCCTCCGGCCTGGGCGAAGCCACGGCACGCGAACTGGCACGCCTGGGCGCCAAGGTCGCCGTGCTGGACGTCAACCTCGAACTGGCGCAAAAGGTCGCGGCCGAGATCAACGGCATCGCATGCCAGTGCGACATCACCAACACCGAGAGCGTGACGGCGGCGCTGGCCCTGGCTGCCGCGGCCCACGGGCCGGCGCGCATCCTGATGAACATCGCCGGCATCGGCTCGGCCAAGCGCATCGTCGGCAAGGACGGCAATGCCGCGCCGCTGGAGGACTTTGCCCGCGTCATCAACGTCAATCTGGTGGGCAGCTACAACGTCAGCCGGCTGTTTGCCGCGGCCTGCGTCAAGCTCGATCCGCTGGAAGACGGCGCGCGCGGCGTGATGATGTTCACCGCCTCGGTCGCGGCCTTCGACGGCCAGGTCGGCCAGCAGGCCTACAGCGCCTCCAAGGGCGGCCTGGTGGGCATGACGCTGCCGATGGCGCGCGACCTGGCCCAGCACGGCATCCGTGTCTGCACCGTCGCGCCCGGCCTGTTTTCCACGCCGCTGATGCAGCAGCTGCCCGAGGCCGTGCAGCAGTCGCTGGCCGCCTCCATCCCCTTCCCGCCGCGCCTGGGCAAGCCCGAAGAGTTCGCCCAGCTGGCCGCCCACATCGTCACCAACAACCACCTCAACGGCGAAGTGATCCGCCTTGACGGCGCCTTGCGGATGGCGCCGCGCTGAAACTTTTCAACCCAGGAGACAAGACCATGAAACTCGTACGCACCCTCGTCGCCGCTGCCGCGGCCCTCGCTGCCGGCGCCGCGCTGGCCGATATCAACGTCGGCGTCAGCCTGTCGCTGACGGGCCCCGGCTCCGGCCTGGGCATCCCGATGCAGAACCAGTTCAAGCTGTTCCCCAAGGAGATCGCCGGCGAGAAGGTCAACCTCATCATCCTGGACGATGCGTCGGATCCGGGCAAGGGTGTGAGCAACGCCCGCCGCTTCGTCACCGAGGACAAGGTCGACCTGATCATCGGTTCTTGCCTGACGCCGGTGGCAGGCGCCATGACGCCCGTGGCCACCGAGGCGAAGACGGTGCAACTGGCCGCCTCGCCGGTGGGCGGCGACAGCCCCTGGCTGTTCCGCCTGCCGCAGGGCAACGACGTCATGGCCCATGCCGTGGTCGAGCACATGAAGAAGCAGGGCGTCAAGACGGTCGGCTTCCTGGGCTACACCGATGCCTACGGCGAGCTCTGGCTCAAGGCGCTGACGCCCCTGGCTGACAAGGCCGGCATCAAGATCATCGCCACCGAACGCTTCCAGCGCACCGACACCAGCGTGACGCCGCAGGCCCTCAAGCTCGTCTCGGCCAACCCCGACGCCATGCTGGTGGTGGCTTCCGGCTCCGGCGCCGCGATGCCCGAACTGGCCCTGCATGAGCGCAACTACAAGGGCAAGATCTACCAGACCCACGCCGCCGCCACCCAGGACCTGATGCGCGTGGGCGGCAAGGCGGTGGAAGGCACCTTTGTGGTCTCCGGCCCGGCCGTGGTCGGCAGCCAGCTGCCCGACAGCCATCCCTCCAAGAAGGCGGCGATCGACTTCTTCACCAACTACGAGAAGAGCTTCGGCGCGCCCAACCAGTTCGCCGGCCACAGCTATGACGCCGCCATCGCGCTGCAAAAAGCCGTGCCGCTGGCCAAGGCCAAGGCCAAGCCGGGCACGCCGGAATTCCGCGCCGCCCTGCGCGACGCTTTCGAAAGCATGGGCCGCACCGTCTTCTCCCACGGCGTGATGAACTGGACCAAGGACGACCACTGGGGCTACACCAACGAGACCGGTGTGATGCTCAAGGTTGCCGACGGCAAATTCGTCGTCGAGAAATAAGCCCCGTCTTCCTTCACCACAGCGGGGCCCCGGTGGCCCCGCTTTTTGCGACTCTCCATGGACTTTTCCATTGCCGGCATCCTGGCGCTCGACGGCCTGACCAACGGCGCTGTGTACGCGCTGCTCGCGCTGGCCACCGTGCTGGTGTTCGCGGTCACGCGCGTCATCTTCATTCCCCAAGGCGAGTTCGTCGCCTTCGGCGCACTCACCCTGGCGCTGTTCCAGACCGGCAAGGTGCCCGGCACTGTGTGGTTTCTGCTGGGGCTGGCCGTGCTGGCCGCGCTGTCCGACGTGGTGGGCGGCTGGCGCCAGAAGCTGCCGTCGCGCCGCATCGCGCAGAACGCGCTGCGCACGCTGGCCTGGCCGGTCGCCGCCTCCCTGGTCGCCATCTGGGCCGCGCCCAAGGGCTTCCCCCTGGCCGTGCAAGCCCTGCTGACCATCGCCCTGGTCGCGCCCTTCGGCAACCTGATCTACCGCCTGGCCTATGAGTCGCTGGCCGATGCATCCGTGCTGGTGCTGCTCATCGTCTCGGTCGGCGTGCACTTCGCGCTGGTCGGCCTGGGCCTGTTTTTCTTCGGCGCCGAGGGCTTTCGCAACCCCAGCTTCTGGGACATCCGCCTGTCGGCCGGCCCGCTCACCTTGACGGGCCAGACCCTGATCATCTTCATTGCCTCGGTGGCGCTGATCGTGTTGCTGTGGCTGTTCTTCGAGCGCACGCTGACGGGCAAGGCTTTGCGCGCCACCGCCGTCAACCGCGCCGGTGCGCGCCTGATGGGCATCTCGTCCAACGGCGCCGGCCGCCTGGCCTTCACCATGGCGGCGCTGATCGGCGCCCTGTCCGGCCTGTTGATCGGGCCAACCACCACCATCTTCTATGACAGCGGCTTCCTGATCGGGCTGAAGGGCTTCGTCGCCGCGGTGTTCGCCGGCCTCTCCAGCTACCCGCTGGCCCTGGTGGGCGCGCTGGCCGTGGGCCTGCTGGAAAGCTTCGGCTCCTTCTGGGCCAGCTCCTTCAAGGAAGTGATCGTCTTTTCCTCCATCCTGCCGGTGCTGCTGTGGCGCTCGCTGCGCGACCCGCACCCGGAGGAGCACTGAATGTCCAACTTGCGCCGTTTCGCCTTCCCCGTTTTCGCGCTGCTGATGCTGGCGCTGCCGGCCCTGCCGGTGCCCGACTTCTGGATCACCCAGAGCAATTACATCGGCCTGTACGCCCTGGTCGCCCTGGGCCTGGTGCTGCTGACCGGCGTGGCCGGCCTGACCTCGTTCGGCCAGGCCGCCTTTGTCGGCGTCGGCGCCTACACCGCGGCCTACATGGCAGTCACGCTGTCGGCCTCGCCCTGGCTGGCGCTGCTGGTGGGCGTGGCGCTGGCCGTGGTCTTCGCGCTGCTGCTGGGCGCCATCACCTTGCGCATGTCGGGCCACTACCTGCCTCTGGCCACCATCGCCTGGGGCCTGGCGCTGTACTACACCATGGGCAACATGGAGTGGCTGGGCAAGTACGACGGCATCCTGGGCGTGCCCACGCTCAAGCTGTTCGGCGCCGACCTGGGCACGGGCCGCGGCCTGCACGTGCTGATCTGGCTGTTCGCCCTGGTCGCGGCCCTGGGCTGCGCCAACCTGCTGGACTCGCGGCCCGGGCGGGCCATCCGATCGCTCAAGAGCGGCTCCACCATGGCCGAGGCCATGGGCATCTCGACCTTCCGCTACAAGCTCACCGTCTTCGTGCTGGCCGCCGTGCTGGCGGCCGTCTCGGGCTGGCTGTTCGCCTTTTTCCAGCGCACCGTCAATCCCACACCCTTTTCCCTGACCAAGGGCATCGAGTACCTGTTCATGGCGGTTCTCGGCGGCGTCTCCCATGTCTGGGGTGCCTTCCTGGGCGCGGCCGTCGTCAAGCTGACCGAAGACCAGCTGCAGGTGCTGCTGCCCAAGCTGATTGGCAGCAGCGGCAATTTCGAGACCATCGTCTTCGGCATCGTCATCGTGGTGGTTCTCAAGTACGCGCCCGATGGCCTGTGGACCTTCGTGGTGCGCAAGCTGCCGCGCGCCGACCGCAAGCGCGACTGGGAGGATGCCGCGCCCCTGCCGGCGCGCGACAAGCCTGCGCACGGCGAGCTGCTGCTGCAGGTCGAGGCGGCGCGCAAACAGTTCGGCGGTCTGCTGGCGGTCAACGACGTCAGCTTCGAGATCCGCGGCGGCGACATCGTCGGCCTGATCGGCCCCAACGGCGCCGGCAAGTCCACCACCTTCAACCTGATCACCGGCGTGCTCTCGCTCAGCGGCGGCCAGGTGCGCTGGCGCGGCCAGCCCATCGCCGGCCTGGCCTCGCGGGACATCGCGCGGCACGGCATCTCGCGCACCTTCCAGCACGTCAAGATGATCCCCGAGATGACGGTGCTGGAGAACGTGGCCCTGGGCGGCTACCTGCGCAGCCGCAGCGGCACCACGCGCGCCATGCTGCGGCTGGACCGCGCCGAAGAGCGCCAGCTGTTCGCCGAAGCCGAGCGCCAGCTCGCGCGCATCGGAATGGCCGACCGCATGCACGAACTCGCCGGCAACCTGGCCCTGGGCCCGCAACGGCTGATGGAAATCGCCCGCGCCCTGTGCACCGATCCCGCATTGCTGCTGCTGGACGAGCCGGCTGCCGGCCTACGCCACAAGGAGAAGCAAGCCCTGGGCGAGGTGCTGCGCCAACTCAAACGCGAAGGCATGAGCCTGTTGCTGGTGGAGCACGACATGGAATTCGTGATGGGTCTGACCGACCGCATCGTGGTGATGGAATTCGGCACCAAGCTGATGGAAGGCACGCCGGCACAAGTCCAGGCCAGCCCGGAAGTGCGCGCCGCCTACCTGGGAACGGAACACTGATGGCCACCGACCTCCTGCTTGAAGTCTCCGGCCTGCACGCCGGCTACGGCCGTGCCGAGGTGTTGTCGGGCATCGCCCTGCAGCTGCCGCGCGGCCAGGTCGTCACCGTGATCGGGCCCAACGGCGCCGGCAAGTCGACCACGCTCAATGCCCTGATGGGCCTGCTGCCGGCGCAAGGCCGCATCGTCTTCGACGGCACCGACCTGGCCGGCACGACGCTGGAAGAGCGCGTCATGCTGGGCCTGGCCCTGGTGCCGGAAAAGCGCGAGCTGTTCGGCACCATGCCGGTGGAAGACAACCTGGTGCTGGGCGGCTACCGGCCGATGAAGCTGCGCGTGCCGCAGTGGCGCAATGGACTGGAGCGCGTGTACGAACTCTTCCCGCGCCTGAAGGAGCGCCGCGACCAGCTGGCCGGCACGCTGTCGGGCGGCGAGCGCCAGATGCTGGCCCTGGGCCGTGCCCTGATGTCGCAGCCCAAGCTGCTGATGTTGGACGAACCCAGCCTGGGCCTGGCGCCGCTGGTCGTGCGCGAGATTTTCGAGATCATCAAGCGCTTGCGCGCCGACGGCGTGTCCATCCTGCTGGTGGAACAAAACGCCCGCGCCGCCCTGGAAGTGGCCGACCACGGCTACGTGCTGGAGACCGGCGAGATCAGCCTGCAGGGACCTGCCTCTGAGCTGGCTGCCGATCCCCGTGTCATCGAAACCTATCTCGGCGCGGCGCGTCCCGCCGCCGTCGCAGGCTGAGACGCCGCCATGGCCGCCAAGCTCCCGCCCACGGTCGAAAAGGTCGACGCCAGCTACCTGGAAAGCCTGCTGGGCTACAACGCCAGCCGGGCCTCACTGGCCGTGGTCACGGTGTTCCTGGAGCGCATGGCCGTCTACGGCATGAAGCCGGTCAACTTCTCGGTGCTGTCACTGATCACGCACAACCCGGGCATCACCTCGCGCCAGCTGTGCAGCAACCTGGGCATCCTGCCGCCCAACCTGGTGGGCATGCTCAACGCGCTGGAACAGCGCGAGCTGATCACCCGCAAGCCGCACCCGCGCGACGGCCGCGCCATGGGCCTGCACCTGACGGCGGCCGGCCACAAGCTCATGCTCGACGCAGAGCGCACCGCCACGGCGCTGGAGGGCGAAGTGGCCTCCCGGCTCTCGGTCAGCGAGCTCAAAACCCTGATCCGGCTGCTTCAGAAGATCTATCTCTGAAATGCCAATCGGCCTGCAGCCCCCGCCAACAGGACGTGAGCAGCTACAAACTTTGTAGCGGAGCCGGCGTTGCGCTTTCGTCACGGTGCTATTGTTTGCATAGCAGGAACTGCGTACACTGCACCTCCGCCATCAGTCAAGCGGCCGCCTGGCCCAGGAGAAACGACCCATGAGTTCCAAGGAAAATGCCGCCGTCAGCCAGTTGCTGGAACTGCTGGAAGCGCGGTATGCGCTGCGCGTGCTGTGGGCGCTCAAGGATGGCCACGCCCAGACCTTCCGCCTGCTGCAAGACAGCGTGGGCGGCATCACCCCGAACACATTGAACACCCGCATCAAGGAATTGCGCGAAGCCGGCCTGGTGGGCCATGGCAGCGAAGGCTACAGCGTCACCGCCACCGGCTCCGACCTGCTCAAGCGCCTCAACGATTTGCAGGCGTTCGCGGCCAAATGGGTCACGAGCCAGGGCAAGAAAAAATAACAAGGCAAGTTTCGACCATTGCAGGCAGGGATGGGGCGCACGCCCTGTCCCTTTTTTTTTGGCCGGCCCGTTTGCCTTAGCATCGCCCGGTTCGCATCTTCCACTCCATGCCCGGTCCGCACACCATGAACCTCCTGCCCCATCTGCAAGCTTCCACCGCCCTGCCCCTTGATGCACACCAGGCTCTGCTGGTCGGCCGTGCCTGGGTGCACGGCCTGGGCGCCGTCCTGGTGCAGGTGCGTCCTGACGGCGTCTACGACCTGTCGGCCGTGGCCGCCACCTGCAGCGAGCTGCTGGAACTGGCCGACCCGGCGGCCGCCATCCGCGCCGCCAGCTTGCCGCGGCTGGCCGATACCCAGGCGGTGCTGGCCAACAGCGCCCAGGATGCGCGCGACACCGCCCTGCCCTGGCTGCTGGCGCCCTGCGACCTGCAGGCCATCAAGGCCGCCGGCGTGACCTTCGTCGCCTCCATGCTGGAGCGGGTGATCGAGGAACAGGCGCGTGGCGATGCATCGCGCGCCGAGGCCGTGCGCAAGGCCGTGGTGGGCGTGATCGGCGACAACCTCAGCGCCGTCAAGCCCGGCTCACCCGAGGCCGCGCAGCTCAAGCAGGTGCTGATCGAACAGGGCGTGTGGTCGCAGTACCTGGAAGTGGGCATCGGGCCGGACGCCGAGATCTTCACCAAGTCGCAGCCCATGAGCGCGGTGGGCACCGGCGCCGACGCCGGCATCCACCCGGGCAGCGCCTGGAACAACCCGGAACCCGAGATCGTGCTGGCCGTCAACAGCCGCGGCGAGGTGCGCGGCGCCACGCTGGGCAACGACGTCAACCTGCGCGACTTCGAGGGCCGCAGCGCCCTGCTGCTGGGCAAGGCCAAGGACAACAACGCCAGCTGCGCCATCGGCCCCTTCATCCGGCTGTTCGATGCCCACTTCGGCATCGCCGACGTGCGCCAGTGCGTGATCACCACCCGCGTTGCCGGCCCCGAGGGCTTTGCCATGCAGGGCGAAAGCCCGCTGGCCATGATCAGCCGCGATCCGCTGGACCTGGCGGCCCAGGCCCTGGGCCCCAACCACCAGTACCCGGACGGCCTGGTGCTGTTCCTGGGCACCATGTACGCGCCCACCCAGGACCGCCATGGCCCGGGCCAGGGCTTCACCCATGTGGTGGGCGACATCGTCACCGTGGCCTCGCCGCAACTCGGTACACTCGCCAATCGCATCAACACCAGCGATCGCGTGGCGCCCTGGACTTATGGGGCTGTCGCGCTGATGCGGGATCTGGCCCGCCGCGGACTGTTGAACTGACCATCGAAGGAATCCCCATGATCACCACCCCCTCTGGCCTGCAATACGAAGACACCACCGTCGGCGAAGGCGGCGAAGCCCAAAAGGGCCAGCACGTCCACGTGCACTACACCGGCTGGCTCTACAACGACGGCGTGCAAGGCGCCAAGTTCGACTCCAGCCTGGACCGCAACGACCCCTTCGCCTTCTCCCTGGGCGCCGGCATGGTCATCAGGGGCTGGGACGAAGGCGTGGCCGGCATGAAGATCGGCGGCAAGCGCACCCTGGTCATCCCGCCGGAACTGGGCTACGGCGCGCGCGGCGCCGGCGGCGTGATTCCGCCCAACGCCACGCTCAAATTCGACGTCGAACTGCTCGACGCGCATTAAAAGCCCACCCCCGAAGCGGCCTGCGGCCGCCTCCCCCTCAAGGGGGCGCCACCAGCGGCCCGGCAAAGCCGGATCCGCGGTGGCCCTGGAAGGGGACTTGTCAGTCGGTGTTTTTGCGGGCGGTGACCTCGATCTCGATGCGCACCGCCGGGTCGATCAGGCCGGCACTGAACATCGTGGCGGCCGGCCGGACCTCGCCGAAGTACTTGCGCAGCACCGGCCAGCAGGGCTCGAACTCCTTGGGATCGGGCAGGATGTAGTGCACCCGCACCACGTCGCGCAGGCTGGAACCGGCCTGCTGCAGCGCCGCCTCGATGTTGACCAGGCATTGCTCGCACTGCGCCACCACGCCGTCGGCCAGCGCCATGCTGGCGTAGTCAAAGCCGGTGGTGCCCGAGACAAAGACCCAGTCACCGTCGACCACGGCGCGCGAATAGCCGATGTCCCGCTCGAACGACGACCCTGAACTGATCAACTGTCTGGCCATGCCGCTGCCCCCCAAAAAAAGAAGACTGTAGCCCCTCCGAAACTCCTGAATTGATAGCGCCACCCCAAGAAAACACGGGGGTTTGTGCCAGTTTTCATCAATGACAGCCATTTCCGGGCGCCGGCGGGCGATACCCCTGCCTTGAAAAGGGCCACCCGCATCCCCAGATGACGCGCAACGCACTTTTTTTGCAGCCACCATATGTCCGACCAATACCCAAACGATCCCGGCCAGCCCATGGGCTTTGGCGCTGACCCCAGTCCCGAAGAACGCGAGGCCGCCCAGGCCGCCAACCAGGCCGATATCCTGGCCCAGGTCCTGGCCGAAGTGGCCGGCCTGAAAACCAAGAACACCGAACTGTCGGAGCAATACCTGCGGGCCCAGGCCGACATGCAGAACACCCGCCGCCGGGCCGAGGACGAGATCTCGAAGGCGCGCAAGTTCGCCGTCGAGGCCTTTGCCGAGAGCCTGCTGCCGGTGGCCGACAGCCTGGAAGCCGGCCTGGCCATCAAGGACGCCGGGCCGGAGATCATCCGTGAAGGCGCCGCAGCCACGCTGCGCCAGCTCAAGAGCGCGCTGGAGCGCAACAAGGTGATCCAGATCGACCCCAGCCCCGGAACGAAGTTCGACCCGCACCAGCACCAGGCGATTTCCATGGTGCCGGCCGAGCAGGAAGCCAACACCGTGGTGAGCGTTCTGCAAAAGGGCTATTCCATCGCCGACCGGATCCTGCGCCCGGCCCTGGTGACTGTGGCGGCGCCCAAATAGCGCTTGAAACCCCACAAGATATCCACAAGTAACCCACAAGATTATTGAATTGGCCGACAGGCCGCAGCTAAAGGAGAAAAACATGGGAAGAATCATCGGCATCGACCTGGGCACCACCAACTCGTGCGTCGCCATCATGGAGGGCAACACGCCCAAGGTCATCGAAAACAGCGAAGGCGCGCGCACCACGCCGTCCATCGTGGCCTACCAGGAGGACGGTGAAGTCCTCGTCGGCGCTTCCGGCAAGCGCCAGGCCGTCACCAACCCGCGCAACACTCTGTACGCGATCAAGCGCCTGATCGGCCGCAAGTTCGGCGAGAAGGAAGTGCAAAAGGACATCGACCTGATGCCCTACACCATCGCCAAGGCCGACAACGGCGACGCCTGGGTGGAAGTGCGCGGCAAGAAGATGGCGCCCCAGCAGGTCAGCGCCGACATCCTGCGCAAGATGAAGAAGACCGCCGAGGACTACCTGGGCGAAGAAGTCACCGAGGCCGTGATCACGGTGCCGGCGTACTTCAACGACGCCCAGCGCCAGGCCACCAAGGACGCCGGCCGCATCGCCGGCCTGGACGTCAAGCGCATCATCAACGAGCCCACCGCGGCGGCCCTGGCCTTCGGCCTGGACAAGCAGGAAAAGGGCGACCGCAAGATCGCCGTCTATGACCTGGGCGGCGGCACCTTCGACGTCTCCATCATCGAGATCGCCGACGTCGACGGCGAAAAGCAGTTCGAGGTGCTGTCCACCAACGGCGACACCTTCCTGGGCGGCGAGGACTTCGACCAGCGCATCATCGACTTCATCATCGGCGAGTTCAAGAAGGAACAAGGCGTCGACCTGTCCAAGGACGTGCTGGCCCTGCAGCGCCTGAAGGAAGCCGCCGAGAAGGCCAAGATCGAACTGTCGTCGAGCGCGCAGACCGACATCAACCTGCCCTACATCACGGCCGACGCCTCCGGCCCCAAGCACCTGAACATCAAGCTGACCCGCGCCAAGCTGGAAAGCCTGGTCGACGAGCTGATCGAGCGCACCATCGCGCCCTGCCGCATGGCCATCAAGGACGCTGGTGTCAGCGTCGGCGAGATCCACGACGTCATCCTGGTCGGCGGCATGACCCGCATGCCCAAGGTGCAGGACAAGGTCAAGGAGTTCTTCGGCAAGGAGCCGCGCAAGGACGTCAACCCCGATGAGGCCGTGGCCGTCGGCGCGGCGATCCAGGGCCAGGTGCTGGGCGGCGACCGCAAGGACGTGCTGCTGCTGGACGTCACACCCCTGTCCCTGGGCATCGAGACCCTGGGCGGCGTGATGACCAAGATGATCACCAAGAACACGACCATCCCGACCAAGTTCGCGCAGACCTTCTCCACCGCCGATGACAACCAGCCGGCCGTGACCATCAAGGTCTTCCAGGGCGAGCGCGAGATGGCCAGCGGCAACAAGCTGCTGGGCGAGTTCAACCTCGAAGGCATCCCGCCGGCCACGCGCGGCACGCCGCAGATCGAAGTGGCGTTCGACATCGACGCCAACGGCATCCTGCACGTGGGCGCCAAGGACAAGGGCACGGGCAAGGAAAACAAGATCACCATCAAGGCCAATTCGGGCCTGTCCGAAGAAGAGATCCAGAAGATGGTCAAGGACGCCGAGCTCAACGCGGCCGACGACAAGAAGAAGCTCGAGATCGTCCAGGCCAGGAACCAGGGCGAGGCCACGGTGCACAGCGTCAAGAAGAGCCTGGGCGAGTACGGCGACAAGCTCGATGCCGGTGAGAAGGAAAAGATCGAAGCCTCGCTCAAGGAGCTGGAAGAAGCCCTCAAGGGCGAGGACAAGGAAGCCATCGAGGCCAAGACCAACGAGCTGATGACCGCCAGCCAGAAGCTGGGCGAGAAGATGTATGCCGACCAGCAGGCCCAGCAGGCCGCCCAGGCCGCCGCGGGCGGCGCCGCCGGCGCGGAAGCTGCTTCGGCATCCCGGCCCAGCGACGACGACAACGTGGTCGACGCCGAAGTGAAGGAAGTCAAGAAAGGCTGATGGCGGGCGCGCAAGCGCCGCATCGGTTCGCCGCGTTCGACACTCACCCCCGGTGAAGGTCGGCGCGGCGTTGTTGCTGGAAGACCCTGGGTTTTTGACGGAAAAACATGGCTACGAAACGAGACTTTTACGACGTCCTGGGCGTCCCCAAGAACGCCTCCGATGAGGAGATCAAGAAGGCTTATCGCAAGATGGCGATGAAGCACCACCCTGACCGGAACCAGGGTGACGCGGACAAGGGCGCGGAGGCCAAGTTCAAGGAGGCCAAGGAGGCCTACGAAATGCTGTCGGACGCCGCCAAGCGCGCGGCCTACGACCAGTACGGCCACGCCGGTGTGGACCCGAACATGCGCGGCGGCGCCGGGGGACCGGGCGCGGAGGGCTTCGGCGGTTTCGCGGAGGCCTTCGGCGACATCTTCGGCGATGTTTTCGGCGGGCGCGGCGGACGCGGCCAGGGGGGCGGGCGCCAGGTCTTTCGCGGCAGCGACCTGTCCTACGCCATGGAAGTCACCCTCGAGGAGGCGGCCGCCGGCAAGGAGGCACAGATCCGCATCCCCAGCTGGGACGGATGCGAGACCTGCCACGGCAGCGGCGCCAAGCCCGGCACCCAGGCCAAGACCTGCACCGGTTGCAATGGCGCCGGCGTGGTGCAGATGCGCCAGGGCTTCTTCAGCGTGCAGCAGACCTGCCCGACCTGCCGCGGCACCGGCAAGATCATTCCCGAGCCCTGCACCGTCTGCCAAGGCCAGGGCAAGGTCAAGAAGCAAAAAACGCTGGAAGTGAAGATCCCGGTGGGCATCGACGACGGCATGCGCATCCGCAGCGCCGGCAACGGCGAGCCGGGCACCAACGGCGGACCGCCGGGCGACCTCTACATCGAGATCCGCCTGAAAAAGCACGACATCTTCGAACGCGACGGCGACGACCTGCACTGCGTGGTGCCCATCAGCTTCACCCGCGCGGCCCTGGGCGGCGAGATCGAGGTGCCCACCCTGGCAGGCAAGGCGGCGATCGACATCCCCGAAGGCACCCAGGCGGGCAAGCAGTTCCGGCTGCGCGGCAAGGGCGTCAAGGGCGTGCGCTCGAGCTACCCCGGCGACCTGTATTGCCACGTCAGTGTGGAAACCCCGGTCAAGCTGTCGGAGCACCAGCGCAAGCTGTTGCGGGAACTGGACGATTCGCTGCGCAAGGGCGGCGCCAAGCACTCCCCCGGCGAAAACAGCTGGTCCGACAAGCTGCGCGGCCTTTTCGGAGGCTGATCCGGCGTTTTTGGGGCGCTTTGTTCCGCTGCGAACAAAAGCACACACCCAAGCACGGCTTCTGAGAGATTCTCGTGACCAGCCGAAACACGGGGGTTACATATGCAGAGTTTCAGACAGATTGAGCTGTGCGGCTATGCCCCAGGCGATCTGGAGCTGGCCGAAGCCGAGATCTGTCAGATGCGCTCGCCGCTGGCAGACTGGCAGGTCTGGAACGCCACGCTGGCGGATAGCGACGTCCTGCCGGACGTTTCGGTCATCGACACCCGCGGCAAAAACTGGTCGGCCGTGTTCCGCCTGGTCAACGAGGCCCACGGCAGCCGCATCGTGCTGCTGGGCAATGATGCTCCCCGCATCGGCCTGCAGGTGGTGCCCACCGCCAGCCGGCTGGAAGAAGCCATTGACGAAGCCCTGCATGACAGCGGTTTCGGCATCGAACGCGCCCCCGACACGCTGCCAGCCCCGCTGGCGGAGTGCCGTGCGCTCTAGGCCGGCCATGCCAGCGGCCGACTGCAACCTCCTGCTGGTGGAGTTCTCGCAAGCCAGCGCGATGTCATTTTCATGGCTGGAAATGAACATGCCCAACCTGCATGCGGAGAAGGCATCGCTCACCCGGGCCATCTCGCAGGCCGACGCGCATGCCTACGAGATGATCTTCATCGACATCCCGACCGATGCCACGCAGATCGAGTGGTACCTGATCGGCGACCTGGTGCGCCGGCAACGCTCGCGCGATCCCATGCCGGTGATGGTGCCGGTGGTGCCTTCAGGCACCGTGCTCAAAAGCATGCGCTCCACGCTCTCCCAGGTGTCCCCGGTCTACCTGACGCATCCGATTGACCTGCAGGATCTGCTGCAGGTGGTCCAGGCCTTTGCCCATCAGCCGGCCTGATGCCCGCACGCCGTGGGAGAAACAGGCCAATGGCATTTTTTTACAACGCGCTTGCCTATAGATACTCTTTTAAACAAAGTCTGACGTGCGCATACTCGAGTTTGTCGGCGCCTTGCCGGCGAAATAGCACGTAACCGGTTGCGGGCTCACTTCGGCGGAACTACGGTGTCGGACTATGCAGCACAAATCCTGGTCAAGTTGGGCTTGACCGAGCCATCGGCCCGCGGCATTGCACCGAAGTTGGTCATCGCCTCCTACGACGTCGGCCAGCCGGTGTGGTTGCAAAACCAGATGCTCGGCGCATGGTGCTTCATCATGACCGGCATCGTCGTCGGCACCTCGCCGCGACTGGGCGGCCAGCGCCTGCCCATGACGCTGCACGGCCCCCAATCCTGGTTCGGCGAGGTCTGCCTTCTCAATGACGAACCCACCGTGCTGGACTACGTCTGTGCCACCGATGTGCAGCTGATCCGCATGCCGGCGGAGACCTTCCGGCAGTTGGTGGCGACCGAGCCGGCACTGGGTGCCCAGGTCCTGCGCATGACAGCCCGGCACGCGCAGTTGCAGATGGACCTGATCATTTCGCTCAAGATCGACTCACCCACAGTGCGCACTGTGCTGGGACTGGCACAGATCGCCGAGGCACTGTCTGCCTCTTGGGATGGCAAGGACGTCCTGGCCGTGCCGATCAAGCAGTCGCTGATCGCCGCGATGTGCGGCGTGTCGCGCACCCTGCTGTCCCACTACCTGCAGGTCCTGCAACTGGCTGGCTGGGTCCGCGTCCATTACAGCCGGCTGGAAATGGTTGCCCCACGCGCATGGGTTCGCATGGCGTACACCATGCACCGCCACCGCCTGTTCGAGCGGCAGGTGAGCATCGAGGAAATGGTCAAGGAGCTGGAACTGGCCCAGAGCGAGCAGGCTGCATCCAGCGTGGACGGCCGGCTTGCTGCAGCGGCGCCACACCCCTAGTTGTCTGCGCGGCCAAAAAAGCGAGAATGCCAGCCGATGACGCTCAAATTGTTCAGATCGACGGGGTACTCGTCCATTCTGGTGCCGGGCGAGACCCGCGTTGCCATGCACCCGGGCTGGCTGGTGATGGCCATCAGCCTGTGGGTGGGCCTGGCCTGCAACGTAGTTCTGTGGCGTGCGCTGGCGTCGGGTAGCGCCGCCGCCACCGGCCGGGCGCTGATCCTGGCCCTGCTGCTGGCGGCCATGGTGGGCATCCTGCTGAGCCTGCTGGGCTGGCGCCGCACACTCAAATCCTGCGCAAGCCTGCTGGTGCTGTTGGCTGCCGTCGCTGCCTGCGCCTGGTGGCTGCAACCGCCGCCGGCTGACGGTGGGCTCTGGGACAGGGGCAGTCCGGTGCTTCCGGCAGGGGCCAGCCTGGTGCGCTGGCAGCTGCTGGCCCTGCTGGCAGCGCTGGCGCTACCTCCCATGCTCTGGCTGCGCCTGGTGCAGGTGCGGCGCTTGCCCGGCTCCCAACAGCTCGGCTTCAATGCCAGCGGCGCTGTCATTGGCTGCGTGGTGCTGGCCGCCAGCGGCTACCTGCTGGCACGTATTCTGGCCTGAATGCCTGCGGCCGGCGCCTAGAACAGGCTGGCCTGCCCCGGCGGCCCCGGCCGGCGGAAGGCGCCGCCATCGAGCTCCACCCGCACGCGGTTGAATCCCAGGCGCTGGGCCGTCTTGCGAAAGCGCTGCGCGATCAGGTCGGCCCAGGGGCCACTGCCCTTCATCCGCGTGGCGAAATCGGCGTCGTAGTCCTTGCCGCCGCGCATGTCGTGGATGCGCGCCATGATGCGCTCGGCGCGCTGCGGATAGTGCAGCGCCAGCCACTGGCGAAACAGGGGGCTGACCTCCCAGGGCAGGCGCAGCACATGGTAGAAGGCGCTGCGCGCGCCGGCATCCCAGGACGCCTGCATGACCTGCTCCATATCTTCTGTCAAAAAGGGGATTTGGGGCGCCAGGCTGACCCCGCAGGGAACACCGTGTTCGGCCAGCGTGCGCAGGATGCGCAAGCGGCGTTGTGGCGCCGCGGCCCGCGGCTCGAGCTTGCGCGTGAGCTCGCTGTCCAGGGTGGTGATGGTGACGTAGACCGCCACGAGCTTTTTCTGCGCCATCGGCGCGAGCAGGTCGAGGTCGCGCTCGACCCCGCTGGACTTGGTCACCAGCGAAAAGGCATGGCCGGTCTCGTGCATCAACTCGATCACCGAACGGGTCAGGCGCAGCTCCCGCTCGACCGGCTGGTAGCAGTCGGTGGCCGTGCCGATGGCCAGAGGGCGCGGCTGGTAGCCCTTGCGTGACAGCTCGGCGCGCAGCAGCGCCGCGATATTGCGCTTGGCGACGATCCTGGTCTCGAAGTCCAGGCCGGGCGACATGTTCAGGTAACTGTGGGTGGGCCGCGCATAGCAATAGATGCATCCGTGCTCGCAGCCCCGGTAGGGGTTGATGGAGCGCTCGAAATACACGTCTGGCGAATCGTTGGCCGTGATGATGCTGCGCGCGTCCTCCCAGATCACCTCGGTTCGCGGCGCAGCCTGCTCGCCCTGCTCTTGGTCCAGCGTGGTCCAGCCGTCGTCGAAGACCTGGCGAGCGTCGCGCTCGAAACGGTGCGCCATGCGGCTGGCTGCACCGCGCCCCTTGATGGCATCGAGCGGCACGCTGACTTCAGCCATCGCGCGCCTTCATGCATGAACTGTTCATTTATACAGTATGCGTCATACAACCACGCCACGCAAGGGGTTGCCAAAACTTGAGGGATTTTTCAGGCGTCACCATCAGTGATTTGCCTAGCGGCCCGAAGCAATCCCCGTAAGCGCGCGCAGGGACGCAATGGTCTGATGCAAGTCCCAGAAAGGACATAGCGATGGACAAGGCCAAGGCAGCCGACGGCAAGGCCCGGATTCTCGTGGTCGATGACACGCCGGACAATCTCTATTTGATGCAAGCCCTGCTCGAGGACGCATACGCGGTTTCGACCGCGTCCAGCGGCGCGCAGGCGCTGGAGATCGCCCGTTCGGAAAGCCCGCCCGAGCTGATCCTGCTGGACATCATGATGCCGGAGATGGACGGCTATGAGGTGCTGCGCCAGCTGGGCCAGGACATCGCCACCGCCTCCATCCCCGTGATCTTCCTGACCGCTCTGAGCAGCATCGAGCAGGAGCAGTACGGCCTGGACCTGGGCGCGGTCGACTACATCACCAAGCCGATCAGCCCACCGCTGGTGTTGGCGCGGGTGCACAGCCACCTGGAACGCAGCGCCAATGCGCGGCGCCTGCAAACCCTGTCGGAGCAGCTCGGTCGTTACCTGGCGCCCCAGGTCTACCAGTCGCTCTTCGACGGCTCGCGCGAGGCGCAGATCCAGACCCAGCGCAAGCAGCTGACGGTGTTCTTCTCGGACATCAAGGACTTCACCGCCGCCACCGCCCGATGGCAGCCGCAGGACATCACCTACCTGCTCAACAGCTACTTCTCGGAGATGTCCAAGATCGCCCACGAGTACGGCGGGACCCTGGACAAGTTCATCGGCGACGCCGTGGTGATCTTCTTCGGCGACCCGCACAGCCGCGGCATCAAGGAAGACGCCCTGCAGTGCGTGAAGATGGCGCTGGCCATGCAGCGGCGCATGGGCGAGCTGCAGCAGCAGTGGCGCGAGCTGGGCGCCGACAAAAGCTTCCAGATCCGCTGCGGCATCAACACCGGCTACTGCGACGTCGGCAACTTCGGCAGCAACCTGCGGATGGACTACACCATCATCGGCCCCGAGGTGAACCTGGCGGCACGGCTGGAACAGGCCGCAGCCCCCGGCGGCATCCTCATTTCCAGCGCAACGCATGAACTGGTCGGCGATGAAATCGCCGCCGATCCCCGCGCGCCCCTGGCTGCCAAGGGCTTTGCCAATCCCATCCACGCGTTCGCCGTGCGCTGCGAGGCCGGCGATGGCGCGGCCCCGGCCCGCAAGGTCTTCCGCTGGGAGCGGCTGGGCATGCGCGTGCTGATCGACCTGGACCAGATGCCGCAGGCTGAAGCGACAGCCACGGCGAGCGAACCCCGCGAGATGGCCGAGCGCCTGCACTGAGTCCATGAACCAGGAGCTGGACCTGGACCTCAGCGCCGCCGGCGACGCAGGCGACGCCGGGCGCAGCTTCGCCGACGGCGACACCTGCGAAACCAGCGCGCTGAAGCTGGAGTTGGCGCAGGTGCGCAGCGAGCTGGACGCGCAGAGGCTGGCGCTCGCGCGCACGAGTTCGTCGCTGTCGCTGCTGCGCGCCACGCTGGACTCCACCAACGACGGGGTTGTCGCGGTCCATTTCGCCAACGGCAGACTGCATTGCAATGCAGCTTTTTCCTGCATGTGGGGGATTCCCGACGACATGCTGGGCTGTCTGGAAGAAAACCAGATGCTGGCCCTGCAAGCGGTGCAGGTGAAGAATCCCGACGAGCTGCTCGCCGCCAACAGCGCGCTCGACCGGGATGCAGAGGACTTCAGCATCGTCGAACTCAAGGATGGCCGCGTCTTCGAGCGCAGCGTGAAGCCACAGCTCGTCGGCGGCCGCAGCGTGGGCCGGGTCATCAACTACCGCGACGTGACGCAGCGGGTGGACTTCGAGCACAAGCTGATGTTCAACCACATCGTGGTCGAAAGCTCCGGTCCCATGCTCTGGGCCGACCGCGACAGCGGGCTGGTGATTTATGCCAACCGAGCTGCCTGCGACCACCTGGGCTACCGCGCCAGTGACATCGCCGGCCGCTCGGTGCTCGACATCGATGCTGACTACTCGCCCGCCGCCCTCAAGCCCTTCGAGGACGAACTCAAGCGCACCGGCCGGCCAGCCAGCTTCAGCACCCGTTTCATCTGCAAGAACGGCGAGATCCGCCATGTCGACGGCACGGCCTTCCTGGTCGAGCACGACGACAAGTCGGTCTACATCGTCAGCTACAAGGACACGACCCTGCAGAAAAAGGCGGCGCAGGAAAAACGCCGCCAGCAGGCCCTGCTCACGGCACTGATCAACTCGATTCCCGACCCGGTGGGGTTCAAGAGCACCGAGGGCCACTACCTGGGCGGCAATGGCGCATTTGCCGAGATGACCGGCCGCTCGCCGGCCGACATCATGGGCAAGACCTCCCACGAGATTTTCCCGCCGGCCATCGCCCGCCACCTGTCGGGCCGCGACGCCAAGGTGGCGCGGTCCAAGCAGGCCCGCCGCTTCGAGGACCCCTACCGCTACCCCGACGGCCGCGAAGCCCTGTTCGAGACCCTGGTCTCGCCGATGTTCGACGGCGAGGGCCATCTGCTGGGCACGGTGGCGATCGGCCGCAACATCACCGAGCGCAAGCGCAACGAGGAAGACATCCGGCGCGCCAAGGAGATGGCCGAGGAAGCGACCCGGATGAAGTCGGACTTCCTGGCCAACATGAGCCATGAAATCCGCACGCCGATGAACGCCATCATCGGCATGACGCACCTGGCGCTCAAGACCGATCTCAACCCGCGCCAGCGCGACTACATCGGCAAGGTGCAATCGTCCAGCCAGCACCTGCTGGGCATCATCAACGACATCCTGGACTTCTCCAAGGTCGAGGCCGGCAAGCTGGGCATCGAGCAGGCCGAATTCAGCCTGCAGACGCTGCTGGACAACGTCGCCGGTCTGGTCACCGACAAGTGCGCCGCCAAGGGCATCGATCTGCTGTTCGATATCGGCGGCGACGTGCCACTGCACCTGGTGGGCGACTCGCTGCGGGTGGGCCAGATCCTCATCAACTACGTCAACAACGCCGTCAAGTACACCGAAGCAGGCCAGATCGTGGTCGCGGTGCGCACCCGGGAGCGTGACGACGGTCAGGTGCTGCTGCATTTTCGCGTCACTGACAGCGGCATCGGCCTGACCAGCGAGCAGATGGGCGGCCTCTTCCAGAGCTTCCAGCAGGCCGACTCCTCGACCACCCGCAAGTACGGCGGCACCGGTCTGGGTCTGGCGATCTCGCGCAAGCTGGCCCAGCTCATGGGCGGTGACGTTGGCGTCGAGAGCCGCTTCGGCGAGGGCAGCAGCTTCTGGTTCACGGTGCGCGCCGGCATCAGCCGCAATGCCGGCATCAGCCGGCTGCCGGCGCCGCTGGCGACGGAACTGGCGGCGGTGCGCGGCGCGCGCATCCTGCTAGTGGAGGACAACGACATCAACCAGCGCGTGGCCATGGAAATCCTGGAAGAAGCGGGCTTCGTGGTCGCCTGCGCCGGCAACGGCAGCGAAGCCCTGGAGATGGTGGCCGCATCGCGCTACGACCTGGTACTGATGGACATGCAGATGCCGGTGATGGACGGCCTGACAGCCACCATCGCGCTGCGCAAGCTCCACGCGCACGCCAACCTGCCGGTGGTCGCCATGACCGCCAACGTGATGCAGCGCGACCGCGACCGCTGCCTGAACGCCGGCATGAACGATTTCATCACCAAGCCGATCGACCCCGACCAGCTGTGCAAGACGCTGCTCCAGTGGCTCAAGCCGATGACGTCCGCCGCAGCCACGCCGGCGCCGGCGTTACCTGCTGCACCCGCAGTCACGGCAGCCGGCCTGCAGGCGGTGCCCGGCCTGGACATGGCCACCGGCCTGCGCCGCATGATGGGCAAGATGCCGCTGTACCTGGCGATGCTGCGCCTGTACGTCAACGGCCAGCGCGGCTGCGCCGCCCAGGTGCGCGCGGCGCTGGACACAGGCGACTGGGCCACGGCCGAGCGCCTGGCCCACACCAATGCGGGCGTGTCCGGCAACATCGGCGCGACGGCGCTGACCAGCCTGGCCACGGCGCTGGAGGCGGCGATCCGGGCGCAGCAGCCACGCGCCAACATCGACGGCCATCTGGAACGCTTCGGCCAGGCCTTGGCGTCCCTGGTGGACGCGCTGGAAGCCGCCTTGCCCGAGGCCCAGCCGGCCTGAAAACCCTGTTGCCATTGCTGAGTTTTCAGTCATTACTGAAAATTCAAGAAGTTCAGGCAGAATGCGGCCATGTCGCTGCAAGACCGCCTGCCTCCCCTGAGCCGTGAGTTCGTCGCCCACTTCGGTGAGATGGGCAGCCGCTGGGGCATCAACCGCACCGTCGGCCAGATCTATGCCCTGATCTTCATCTCGCAGCGCGCGCTCAACGCCGACGAGATCGCCGAGACCCTGGAATTTTCCCGCTCCAACGTGAGCATGGGCCTGAAGGAGCTGCAGTCCTGGCGCCTGGTGCGCCTGAAGCACCAGCCGGGCGACCGGCGCGAGTACTTCGAGGCGCCGGCCGATGTCTGGGAGATCTTCCGGGTGCTGGCCGAGGAGCGGCGCCGCCGCGAGATCGAGCCCACCCTGTCGATGCTGCGCATGGCCCTGCTCGAAGAGCCTGCCAGCGAGGCCGACCGCCACGCGCAGCAGCGCATGCGCCAGATGCACGAGTTGATCGACCGCCTGATGACCTGGTTCGACGATGTGCAAAAGCTCGCGCCCGAAACCGCGATGCAACTCATGGGCATGGGCGCCACCGTGACCCGAGTGCTGGAGTTCAAGGACAGGATGACCGGCAAGTCCCCCGCCAAACCCAAGGGAGGCTGACATGGACGCATTGCTGCTATCGCGCATCCAGTTCGCGGCGAACATCAGCTTTCACATCCTGTTCCCCAGCATCAACATCGCCCTGTGCTGGTTCCTGGTGTACTTCCGCCTGCGCAACCGCGCGGCCCAGGGCACGCCGCAGGCCCAGGCCTGGGAAGAGGCCTACTACCTGTGGACCAAGATCTTTGCCCTGAGCTTCGCGCTGGGCATCGTCACTGGCGTGACCATGAGCTTCCAGTTCGGCACCAACTGGCCGGGCTACATGGAAAAGGCCGGCAACATCGCCGGCCCGCTGCTGGGCTATGAGGTGCTCACGGCCTTCTTCCTGGAGGCCAGCTTCCTGGGCATCATGCTGTACGGTCGCGACCGCGTCTCCGACCGTGTCCACATGGCGGCCACGCTGGCAGTGGCCATCGGCACCACGCTGTCGGCCTTCTGGATCCTCAGCCTCAACTCCTGGATGCAGACGCCCGCCGGCTACACCATCATCGACGGCAAATTCCATGCGGCGAACTGGTTCGACATCGTCTTCAATCCCTCGTTTCCCTACCGCCTGGTGCACAAGCTGCTGGCGTCCACGCTGACTGCGGCCTTCCTGATCGCCGGCCTGTCGGCCTGGCAGCTGCTGCGCCGCAGCGCCAATGCGGGCACGCACCGCGCGTTGCGCACGGCCGTCATCGCCGCGGCCATCGCCATCCCGCTGCAGATCGTCGCCGGCGACTTCCATGGGCTGAACACGCTGCAACACCAGCCGGCCAAGATCGCCGCCATCGAAGGCATCTGGCACACCGAGAAAGGCGCGCCCCTGACCTTGTTCGGCTGGCCCAACGAGAAAGAAGGCCGCACCGACTACGCCGTGCAGGTGCCCAAGCTGGCCAGCCTGGTCCTGGCGCACGACTGGGACGCCGAACTCAAGGGCCTGAACGAATTTCCCAACGCCCATCCGCCGGTGGCGCCGGTGTTCTGGAGCTTTCGCGTGATGGTCGGCATGGGCATGCTGATGCTGGCCCTGTCCTGGTGGAGCGTCTGGACGCTGTGGCGGCACCGGCGCGACGCCGCGCAGACACCCTTGTCACCCTGGCAATTGCGCCTGCTGGCGGCCATGACCTTCTCGGGCTGGGTCGCCACCCTGGCCGGCTGGTGCGTCACCGAGATCGGCCGCCAGCCCTTCCTGGTCTACGGCCTGCTGCGCACTGCGGACCTGGTGGCCGACCATCCGCCGCAGATGGTGCTGGGCACGCTGATCGCCTACCTGGTGGTCTATGCCTTCCTGCTGGCGGCCTACATCCTGGTGCTGATGTACATGGCCCAGCACCCGGCCATGCCGACACCGGAGACGCCGCTCAGTCCCAAGGCCGCCACACCCATCGGCGGGCCCGCCTGAAGGAGACCGCCATGCATCCCGAACTCACCTGGCCCACCATCTTGCCGCTGATCTTCATGGCGGTGATGGGCCTGTCGCTGCTGGCCTACGTCATCCTGGACGGCTACGACCTGGGCGTGGGCATCCTGCTGCCCTTTGCCAGCGACGACGAGAAGGACCTAATGGTCGCCAGCATCGGCCCCTTCTGGGACGCCAACGAGACCTGGCTGGTGCTGGGCATCGGCGTGTTGCTGGTGGCCTTCCCGATGGCGCACGGCATCGTGCTGTCTGCCCTGTACCTGCCGGTGGCACTGATGCTGATCGGCCTGATCCTGCGCGGCGTGTCCTTCGACTTCCGCGTCAAGGCGCGGGCCGCCCGCAAGGGCCTGTGGAACAAGCTGTTCTCGCTGGGCTCGCTGCTGGCGGCGATGGCCCAGGGCTGGATGCTGGGCAGCTACCTCACGGGCTTCGACCACCATGGCTGGTCGCTGCTGTTTGCCGCCGGCATCGCGCTGACCCTGCCCACGGCCTACGCCATGCTGGGCGCCGGCTGGCTGATCATGAAGACCGGCGGCGCACTGCAGGCCAAGGCTGTGGGCTGGGCCCGCGCCGTGCTCTGGCCCATGGGCCTGGCACTGGTAGGCATCTCGCTGGCCACGCCCATGGTGAGCAGCACGGTGTTCGACAAGTGGTTCAGCATGCCGCAGATCATCGGCCTGCTGCCCATCCCGCTGGCCTGTGCGGCGGCCTTCTATGCCGCCTTCCATGTACTGGGCAAGCCCAGGGCGGTGGCAGCCGGCTACGGCTGGGTGGTCTTTGCCAGCACGGTGCTGATCTTCATGATGGCCTTCCTGGGCCTGGCCTACAGCATCTACCCCTACATCGTGATTGAGCGCCTGACCGTCTGGCAGGCGGCCAGCGCCCACGAGTCGCTGGTGGTGATCTTCGTCGGCGTGGCCATCACCTTGCCGGCCATCATCGCCTACACCGTCTTCCTGTACCGGGTGTTCTGGGGCCGCGCCGGCATCCTGAGCTACATGCCGGCCAGCAAGGACTACTGACTGCGGCGGTACTGAAACCACGCGGCAGCGCACAGTGCCACTGCCAGCACCCACAGCGCGCCCAACTGCATCAGCGTGAGCCGGCTGGTTTGCGCATCCGGCGCGCTGGCGCGCGACACCTCCGGCGTCGCCGGGAGATAGGCCACGTCGACAGACGCGCCGACGGGCAAGCGCTCCGGCGTGGCGCCCTCGCCCTCCAGGCTGGCCTCGTAAGGCCGGCCGTGCACATGGAACACCACCGTGGCAGCTGACCTGTGCAGGTACGCGCCTTCATCGGGCCGGTGGGCCGTTACCCTGCCCTTGGTGACTTGGCCGTCCGCATCGAGCGAGGCATCCTCCTGCATGTCCTGCAGGGCGATGGGCGTCTGCAGGACGGCAAGGGCCACGCAGGCGGCGGCGGCCAGCGCGGTCACCCAAGCGGTCACCGCATCGATGGGGCTGCGGGATCGGGACTGCATGGGACGCCCCGGCCGAAGGCTACTGCAGCCGCGCCTTCGCTTCCTTGTACTCGCGCTTGAGCTTGTCCACATAGGCTGCGGCGCTGGTGACTTCGGTCACCGCGCCAATGCCCTGACCGCAGCCCCAGATGTCCTTCCAGGCCTTGCTCTTGCTGCCTTCGCCGCTGGCGAAGTTCATGGTCTTGACATCGCCTTCGGGCAGATTGTCCGGGTCCATGCCGGCGGCGATGATGCTGGGCTTGAGGTAGTTGCCGTGCACGCCGGTGAACAGGCTGGAGTAGACGATGTCGTCCGAGTTGCCCTCGACGATGGCCTGCTTGTAGGCGTCCGAGGCACGCGCCTCCTCTGTGGCGATGAAGGCCGAGCCGATGTAGGCGAAGTCGGCGCCCATGGCCTGGGCCGCCAGCACCTGGCCGCCGGCGGAGATAGCGCCCGACAGGGCCAGCGGGCCGTCGAACCACTGGCGGATTTCCTGGATCAGTGCGAACGGGCTTTTCACGCCCGCGTGGCCGCCGGCGCCGGCCGCCACCGCGATCAGGCCGTCTGCGCCCTTCTCGATCGCCTTCTTCGCGAAGAAGTTGTTGATGATGTCGTGCAGCACCACGCCGCCGTAGCTGTGGATGGCTTCATTGACATCGGTGCGCGCGCCCAGCGAGGTGATGATCACCGGCACCTTGTACTTCACGACCATCTCCATGTCGTGTTCCAGGCGCTCGTTGCTCTTGTGCACGATCTGGTTGATGGCAAAGGGCGCGGCCGGCTTGTCCGGATTGGCCTTGTTGTAGGCCGCCAGCGTCTCGGTGATCTCGTGCAGCCACTCGTCCAGCTGCGACGCGGGCCGCGCGTTCAATGCCGGCATGGCACCCACGACGCCGGCCTTGCACTGCGCGATCACCAGCTTGGGGTTGCTGATGATGAACAGCGGCGAGCCGATGATGGGCAGCGGCAGGTTCTGCAGCGTCTGGGGCAGCTTGGACATGGTGAAGAGGCCTTTTCTTGCGTTTGAAGAGCTGAATCCGGCTGTAGCCCCCGGCCAATCTGCCTAGGGCGCTATCGAAAAAGGAGCGATCAGAAGGCGTCGAGGGCCAGGGCGGTGACGCTGTCCGCGCCCTCGACGATGCTGTCGCGCAGGCCCGGCGCCTTGGCCAGGATGTGCTCGGCATAGAAGCGCGCGGTGGCGATCTTGGCCTGCATGAAGGCCAGGTCTTCGCCCTTGGCCTGCAGTTCCTGCGCCACCAGCAGCGAGCGCGCCAGCTGCCAGCCCGCCATCAGGTTGCCCGCCAGCATCAGGTAGGGAACGGAACCCGCAAACACCGCATTGGGCGAAGCCTTGGTATTGCCGGCGACGAAGTCCACCACCTCGACAAAGGCCTTGCGCGCAGCGCTCAGGCGCTTGAGCACGGCTTGCGCGGCAGGCGTTGCGGACTGGGCCAGTGCGGCCTCGGTCTTCTCGATCTGCGCTGCAATCGCCTTGGCGGTCTGGCCGCCGTCGCGCGCCGTCTTGCGGCCCACCAGGTCGTTGGCCTGGATGGCCGTTGTGCCTTCGTAGATGGTCAGGATCTTGGCGTCGCGGTAGTGCTGGGCGGCGCCGGTCTCCTCGATGAAGCCCATGCCGCCGTGCACCTGCACGCCCAGCGAAGTCACCTCCAGGCTCTGCTCGGTGCTGTAGCCCTTGACCAGGGGCACCATGAACTCGTAGAAGGCCTGGTTCTGCTTGCGCACGTCCGCATCGGGATGGTGGTGCGCCGCGTCGTAGGCGGCGGCCGCCACGCTGGCCATGGCGCGGCAGCCTTCGGTGGAAGCGCGCATCGTCATCAGCATGCGCTTGACGTCGGGGTGGTGGATGATGGGTGCGCTGGCATTGATGCTGCCATCCACCGGGCGCGACTGCACGCGGTCCTTGGCGTAGGCCACGGCCTGCTGGTAGGCGCGCTCGGCCACCGCGATGCCCTGCACGCCGACGGCGTAGCGGGCGGCGTTCATCATGATGAACATGTATTCGAGGCCGCGGTTCTCCTGGCCCACGAGATAACCCACAGCCCCACCGTTGTCGCCAAATTGGAGAACAGCGGTCGGCGAGGCCTTGATGCCCAGCTTGTGCTCGATGCTCACGCAATGGGCGTCGTTGCGCGCGCCCAGCGAGCCGTCCTTGTTGACCATGAACTTTGGCACGACAAACAGGCTGATGCCCTTGACACCTTCGGGCGCGCCCACCACGCGGGCCAGCACCAGGTGGACGATGTTGTCCGCCATGTCGTGCTCGCCGTAGGTGATGAAGATCTTGGTGCCGAAGACCTTGTAGCTGCCGTCGGCCTGCGGCTCGGCGCGGGTGCGCACCAGGGCCAGGTCGGAGCCGGCCTGCGGCTCGGTCAGGTTCATGGTGCCGGTCCATTGGCCGCTGACCAGTTTCTCCAGGTAGGTCGCCTTCAGGTCATCCGATCCGGCCGTCAGCAGCGCCTCGATGGCGCCGTCGGTCAGCAGCGGGCACAGGGCGAAACTCAGGTTGGCCGAATTGAGCATCTCGCCGCAGGCCGCGCCTATGGTCTTGGGCAGGCCCTGGCCGCCGAAGTCCAGCGGATGCTGCAGGCCTTGCCAGCCGCCTTCGGCATACTGCTTGAAGGCCTGCTTGAAGCCCGGCGTGGTCGTGACCTTGCCGTCTTTCCAGCTGGAGGGGTTGCGGTCGCCTTCCACGTTGAGCGGCGCGACCACGCCCTCGTTGAACTTGGCGCACTCCTCGAGCACCGCCTGCGCCGTCTCGAAGCCGGCTTCTTCGAAGCCCGGGATTTTTGCGATCTCGTCGATGGCCGCCAGGTGGCGGATGTCGAACAGCATGTCCTTGACGGGGGCGATGTATGTCATTTTGTCTCCTACAACCACAAGTACAAGGCATCGCTTGCGATGCCTTGTTTTCCTCTGGAGCGTAGCGGTTACAGTGCAGCGATCAGCTCGGGGATTGCCGTGAACAGGTCGGCTTCCAGGCCGTAGTCGGCGACCGAGAAGATCGGTGCTTCGGGGTCCTTGTTGATCGCCACGATCACCTTGGAGTCCTTCATGCCGGCCAGGTGCTGGATCGCGCCGGAGATGCCGGCGGCGATGTACAGCTGGGGCGCAACGATTTTGCCGGTCTGGCCGACCTGCAGGTCGTTGGGCGCGTAGCCAGCGTCCACCGCGGCGCGCGAGGCGCCGATGGCGGCACCCAGCTTGTCGGCCAGCGGCGTCATCACTTCGGTGAACTTCTCGCTCGAGCCCAGGGCACGGCCACCGGACACGATGATCTTGGCTGCCGTCAGCTCGGGCCTGTCGTTAGCGGCGATCTCGCTGCCTTCGAAGTGGCTCTTGCCGCTGTCGGCCACGGCGCTGGCAGCTTCCACTGCGGCGCTGCCACCGGTGGCAGCTGCCGGGTCGAAACCGGTGGTGCGCACGGTGATGACCTTGGTGGCATCGGCGCTCTGCACGGTGGCGATCGCGTTGCCGGCGTAGATCGGGCGCTCGAAGGTGTCAGGGCTATCGACCTTGGTGATGTCCGAGATCTGCGCCACGTCCAGCTTCGCAGCCACGCGCGGGGCGATGTTCTTGCCTGCGGCGGTGGCCGGGAACAGGATGTGGCTGTAGCCTGCGGCGATCGCCAGAACCTGGGCGGCAACGTTCTCGGCCAGGCCGTGGTTGAACTGCTCGCCTTCGGCGTGGATGACCTTGGCAACGCCGGCGATCTGGGCCGCGGCCTTGGCTGCTTCGCCGGCGTTGGCGCCGGCCACCAGCACGTGGACGTCGCCACCGCATTGCAATGCAGCCGTGACGGTGTTCAAGGTTGCGCCCTTGATGGAGGCGTTGTCGTGTTCAGCAATAACAAGTGCGGTCATCTCAGATCACCTTCGCTTCGTTCTTGAGCTTGGCCACCAGGGTGGCGACGTCGGGCACCTTGATGCCGGCACTGCGCTTGGGCGGCTCGACGACCTTGAGGGTCTTCAGGCGCGGCGTCACGTCCACGCCCAGGTCCTCGGGCTTGAAGGTGTCCAGCTGCTTTTTCTTGGCCTTCATGATGTTGGGCAGCGTCACATAGCGCGGCTCGTTCAGGCGCAGGTCGGTGGTGATCACCGCCGGCAGGCTGATCGACAGGGTCTCCAGGCCGCCGTCGACCTCGCGCGTGACCTTGGCCTTGCCGTCGGCCACTTCGACCTTCGATGCGAAGGTGGCTTGCGGGATGTCGCACAGCGCCGCCAGCATCTGGCCGGTCTGGTTGCAGTCGTCGTCGATGGCCTGCTTGCCCAGGATGATCAGGCCGGGCTGTTCCTTGTCGACCAGGGCCTTGAGCAGCTTGGCCACGGCCAGGGGTTGCAGTTCCTCGGTGGTCTCCACCAGGATGGCGCGGTCGGCGCCGATGGCCATGGCGGTGCGCAGGGTCTCCTGGCATTGGGCAACACCGCAGGACACGGCGATCACCTCGGTGGCCACGCCCTTTTCCCGCAGCCGCACGGCCTCTTCCACGGCGATCTCGTCGAAGGGGTTCATGCTCATCTTCACGTTGGCGATGTCCACACCCGTGTTGTCCGACTTGACGCGGACCTTCACGTTGTAGTCCACCACGCGCTTGACCGGTACCAGGACCTTCATGCTGGGGCGCTCCTAAGGGTTTGAATTGACGTTGACGTAAACGGGAATTCTATGCGGCGACGCAACACGCAGACGCCGCTGCGGCCAGTGACAGGCCAGCATGCATTCAAAAAAGAACGACCGTTCGCTTTTGCGATTATAGGCCGCGGCCTCCGCTGCCGGGCAAGAGAAACCAGCCGGCTTGTCGGGCGGACGACAATTGACCGACCGCACGGTTGGCGAATTCGGGTAAGTCTGGACGGAGCGGGCGCGGATGCCGTCATACAGTCGGGCAGCCATCCCAAGGAGCTTGCATGCATCGCCACCTGTTGACCCTGAGCGCCGCCGCCGCGGCGCTGGTTTGCGGCCCGGTCGCCGCGCAGACGGTGTTCACCGTCTCCACCTGGGTCCCGCCCAGCCACTCGCTGAGCATCGCCCAGAAGGAGTGGTGCGAGCTGCTGGAAAAGAACACCACAGGCAAGATGAAGTGCAACATCCTGCCGCGCGGCGTGGCGGCGCCCCCCGGAACACTGGACGCGGTGAAAAATGGGCTGGCCGACATCTCCTTCACCGTGCACGGCTACACGCCGGGCCGCTTCCTCTACACCCAGATGGCCGAGTTCCCCTTCCTGGGCAACACCTCGGAGCCGATCTCCGTGGCCTTCAACAAGGTGGCGATGGCGCACCCCGAGTTCGCCGCCGAGCACCAGGGCATCAAGGTGCTGGCCTTCTTCACGCACGGCCCGGGCATCGTCTTCAACACCAAGAAGCCGGTCACCAGGGCGGAGGACCTGCAGGGCCTGAAATGGCGGGTGGGCGGCGGCATGGTCAACGAGATCACCAAGACGCTGGGCATGAACGTTACCCTCAAGCCGGCGCCGGACTCCTACGAACTGCTGGCCGGCGGCGTCATGGACGGCACGCTGTTCCCGGCCGAATCGACCGAGTCCTTCAAGATCGACAAGATCATCAAGTACGCCACCTTCTTCCCCGGCGGCCTGTACAACACCAGCTTCGTCTTCATGATGAACCAGGGCAGATACGACAAGCTCAGCGCCGATGAAAAGAAAGCCGTGGACGCGATCTCCGGCGAGATCGCCGCGCGCACCTTCGGCCGCAACTGGGACAAGGTGGACCGCCGCGGCATCGCCCTGATGCAGGCCAACGGCGTGCAGATGACCAAGGCCGACGCCGGCTTCGTCGCCGACGTCAAGGCCAAGACCTCGGGCCTGGAGGCCAAGTGGGTCAAGGAGGCGCAGGCCAAGGGCCTGAAGGACGCTGGCAAGGTGCTGGCCGACTTCCGCGCCGAGATCGCCAAACAGGAAAAGTAAGCACCGTCCCGTCCTGGCATGCGGCCTCCCGGTGAGCGCCGCTTTTTTCTGCTGTCCATGAAAAAAACACTTGAAACCGCCTGCGGTGTGCTGGCCGCTGCTGCCCTGTTCGGCATCATGGCCCTGACCTTCCTGGACGTGTGCAGCCGCAAGCTCCTGGACAACTCCATCCCCGGCTCGCTGGAGCTGACCGAGTTGATGATGGTGGCGGTGATCTTCGCCGCCCTGCCCCTGGTGTCGCTGCGCGCCGAGCACGTCAGCTTCGACTCGCTGGACAGCTGGCTGCCAGCTGGCTTGCGCAGGCGCCAGGCGATGCTGGTGCACCTGCTGTGCGCGGCCGCCATGCTGGCGCTGGGCTGGCTGATGTGGCGCGAGGGCGGGCAATTCCTGGCCACCGGCGAGACCACGGCGCAGCTCAAGATCCTGAAGGCGCCCTTCATCTACGCCATGGGCGTGCTGTGCGCGCTGACCGGCCTGGTCCACCTGGGCCTGGTCACGCAGCCGCCGGTCGAGCCGGCCGAAGGCGAAGGGGCAGCACTATGAACCGCTGGGCCGCTCCCAAGGCGAATGCCGCAGCGCGCCGCGCGGAGGCTTGCAAATGATTGAAGCCCTGCTTGGATTTGCCGCCATCTTCGTCCTGGCCCTGTTGCGCATCCCGCTGGCCTTTGCCATGGGCCTGGTGGGCGTGGCCGGCATAGCCCTGACCCGCGGCTGGGCACCCGCCCTGGCCAGCACCGCGCAAGTGGTCTATGAGACCGGCTTTGCCTACACGCTGTCGGTGATCCCGCTGTTCATCCTGATGGGCAACTTCGTGGCGCGCGCCGGCCTGGCCCACGAGCTGTTCCAGGCGGCCTACGCCTTCATCGGCCATGTGCGCGGCGGCCTGGCCCACGCCACCATCGCCGCCTGCGCCGGCTTCGGCGCGATCTGCGGCTCGTCCATCGCCACCGCCGCGACCATGAGCAAGGTGGCCTATCCCTCGATGCAGAAACTGGGCTACAGCAATTCGCTGTCCACCGGCGTGATGGCGGCCGGCGGCACGCTGGGCATCATGATCCCCCCGTCGACCATCATGGTGATCTACGGCATCGTCACCCAGACCAACATCGGCAAGCTGTTTGCCGCCGGCGTCATCCCCGGCCTGCTGACGGCCGCCCTGCTGATGCTGACGGTGTCGGTCATGACCCTGCGCGATCCTGAACACGCGCCGCCGGGGGCGCGCAGTTCCTGGCCTGAGCGCTGGCGCGCCCTGCGCGGCATCTGGGGCGTGCTGCTGCTGCTGGTGGTGGTGCTGGGCGGCATCTACGGCGGCTTCTTCACCGCCACCGAAGGCGCGGGCTTCGGCGCCGCAGGCGCGTTCTTCTTCGCCCTGGCCCGCAGGCGCCTGACCTGGGCCATCTTGCTGCAGGTGCTGGTGGAGTCGGCGCGCACCACGGCCATGCTGTTCACCTTGTTGATCGCCGCCACCATCTTCGCCAACTTCATCAACTTCACCAGCCTGCCGGGCGACCTGATGCACTGGATCACCCACCTGGCCCTGTCGCCCACCATGGTCATCGTGGCCATGATGGCGATCTACGTGGTGCTGGGCACGGTGATGGAGGAACTGACCATGGTGCTGCTGACCATCCCGCTGTTCTTTCCCATCGTCACCCAGCTGGGGTTCGACCCGGTCTGGTTCGGCGTGCTGATCGTGATGATCGTGCAGATCGGCCTGATCTCGCCGCCGGTGGGCATGAACCTGTTCGTGCTGAACTCATTGCTGCCGGGCGTCGGCCTGGCCGCCATCTTCCGCGGCTGCTGGCCCTTCGTCGCGATGATGGTCGTCGTGCTGGGCCTGCTGATCGCGTTCCCGCAGATCAGTCTGTGGCTGCCGTCCCTGATGAAATGACTGCGGGATCGGGCACCTGCTTCAAGTGCACCACCCGCTGCGGCGATGGGATGTCGATGCCCGCAGAGCGCAGACCACGCAGGATGCCCAGGTTGATGTCCGAGCGCACGTTGAGCTGGCCGTTGACCGGGTCGGAGATCCAGAACAGCACGCTGAACTCCAGGCCGTCAGGGCCTAGCCGGGCCAGGCGGGCCGCCGGCGCGGGGTCCTTGAGCACGCGATCGGCGGCAGCGGCTGCATCCACCAGGATCTGCTCGACCAGCGCCGGGTCGCTGGCATAGCCCACCGTGACCTCAGTGGTCAGTAGCACGCGCGGGTCGTCCAGCGAGAGGTTCTCGATGCGCTCGGTGATGAGTTTCTCATTGGGCACGATGGACTCGCGGCCATTGGTTGAGCGGATCAGGGTGTAGCGCGTCTTGATGTCGACCACCTCGCCCTCGAAGCCGTCCACGCGTATCACGTCGCCGATGCGCAAGGAGCGCTCGAACAGGATGACAAACCCGCTGACATAGTTGGCGGCCAGCTTCTGCAGGCCCAGGCCCAGGCCCACGCCCAGCGCGCCGCCCAGCACCGACAGCGCCGTCAGGTCCACACCCACGGCCGACAGCGAGAACAACAGGCCCACCAGCAGCAGCACGGCGCGCAGCGTGTTGGCTGCGACCTTGCGCAAGGACAGGTCGCTCACCGTGTCGCGCAGCAGGTTGCGCTCCACCGTGGCCGAAATCCACAGCACCAGCACCAGCACCGCGCCCGAAGACAGGATGCCCTGGATGATGGTCAGCAGATTCAGCCGGGTCTTTCCGAACATGAACTGGATGGACTCCAGTTCCTCCAGCACCATGGGCAGCAGGCCGACGATCCACAGCACGGCGGCAACCCAGGCGATCCAGGAGAACAGGCGTTCCACCAGGCGCGCCAGGCCCGACTGCGGGAACACAGCCGTCTGCACGCGGGCGACGAGACGGATGCCGGCCAGCGAGATCAGGATCGGGACGGCAATGCGCAGCACGGGCACGGACTGCTTGAGGTGGCTCAGCACCAGCAGCGCGATGTAACTCAGCACCAGGGCCAGCAGCGGGAACAGCAGGCCGTCGAAGATGGCGCGGCCGAACCAGACCGACTCGGCCTGCCGGTGACGCCCGGCCAGCCAGCTCACGCCATAGGCAACCGCCAGGCAGGCAAGCAGCACCAGGATGCCCGTGTGCACGCCAGGGCGGCCGAGTTCAGCGAGCAGCTTGTCGAAGTCGCTCACACGCTCAAGCCTTCCAGGACGGGGCACGCTTTTCAGTGAAGGCGCGCACGCCCTCCTGGGCGCACGCGTCCATCATGTTCAGCGCCATGGTCTGGCCGGCAAGCTGGTAGGCCGCCTCGATCCCCATCTCGCGCTGCCGGTAAAACAGCTCCTTGCCCATGGCGATGGCCAGCCTGGGCTTTTGCAGGATGCTGTCGACCAGGGCGGCGACTTGCGCATCGAGCTGCTCCGGCGCCACCACGCGGTTGACCAGGCCGCGCTGCTGGGCCTCCTGCGCGCTGATGAAGTCGCCGGTCAGCAGCATCTCCATCGCTTGCTTGGAGCCCATGCTGCGCAGCAGCGGCACGCTGGGTGTGGCGCAGAACAAGCCGAGGTTGACGCCGCTGACGGCAAAGCGGGCCTCGGTGGAGGCCACGGCCAGGTCGCACTGGGCCACCAGCTGGCAGCCGGCCGCGGTGGCGATGCCGTGCACGCGCGCGATCACCGGCACCGGCAGCTTCTGGATGGCCAACATGAGGCGGCTGCATTGCGCGAACAGCGCCTGGTAATGGGCCAGGTGCGGCTGCGCCAGCATTTCCTTGAGGTTGTGGCCGGGGCAGAAGGCCTTGCCGGCGGCTGCCAGCACCACCACGCGCGCAGCTTCGTCGTGCGCCACGGTGTCGATCGCCTGCTGCAGCGCCGCCAGCATCTCCTGGCCCAACGCATTGAAACTGGCTGGCCGGTTCAGGGTCAGCGTGACAACGCCGCGCGCGTCGCGCTGCTTAAGGACAGCGGCATCCGCGCTCACAGGTCGGCCAGCGCCCGCAGGTGCGCTTCCACGCTGCGCCCCAGGGCGCTGAGGTTGTAGCCGCCTTCCAGCGAGGAAACGATGCGGCCCTTGGCGTGCTTGCGGGCGACCTCCTTGATGCGCTGGGTCATCCAGGTGTAGTCGGCCTCGACCAGGCCGAGCTGGCCCAGGTCGTCTTCACGGTGGGCGTCGAAGCCGGCGCTGATGAAGATCATCTCGGGCTTGAATTCCTCCAGCCGCGGCAGCCACTGCTCCTCGATCTTCTTGCGGATGACGTCGCCCTTGGTGTAGGCCGGGATGGGCAGGTTCAGCATGTTGTCGCCCAGCGGGTTCTCGCCCGTGCCCGGGTAGAAGGGATGCTGGAAGATGCCCACCATCAGCACGCGCTCGTCGCCCGACAGAATGTCTTCCGTGCCGTTGCCATGGTGCACGTCGAAGTCGACGATGGCCACGCGCTGGAGGCCATGGTGCTCGAGCGCGTAGCGCGCGCCCACCGCCACCTGGTTGAAGATGCAAAAGCCCATGGCACGGTCGTGACAGGCATGGTGGCCGGGCGGGCGCACCGCGCAGAAAGCGTTCTCCAGCTCGCCGGCCATCACCGCGTCGGTGGCCGCCACCACCGCGCCGCAGGCGCGCAGGATGGCATCAAAGCTGTAGGTGTTCATGGCGGTGTCGCCGTCCAGGCGCGCGTAGCCGCGGCCGCCCTTGTCGACATGCTCGGACAGTTCGGCCGCGATCTCGCCGATGGCTTTCACGTAGCGCTCGTCGTGGGCCAGACCGATGTCACTGGCCGAAGCTCGCGGCGCCTCGCGCCGCTCCAGCACATCGGCAACGCCGCTGGCCAGCAACCGGTCCTCGATCGCATCGAGCCGCTCGGGGCATTCGGGATGGCCCGGACCCATTTCATGCTTGCGGCAATCGGGGTGGGTGAAATACCCGGTTTTGTTTGCAGTCATCGTCAACTCAACCGATTTTCGGATAACGTCGTGCCATGGATGCACAAGAAAAAATCAAGGCGCTCCTCGGTCAGCTTAACACGGTGATCGTGGGCAAAGCGGCCCAGGTGCAGGACTGCGTGGCCTGTCTGCTGGCCGGCGGCCACCTGCTGATCGAGGATGTTCCGGGCGTCGGCAAGACCACCCTGGCGCACGCGCTGGCACGGGCCTTCGGCCTGCACTTTTCGCGCGTGCAGTTCACCGCCGACCTGATGCCCAGCGACCTGTCGGGCGTGTCCATCTACGAGCGCGCCAAGGAGGCCTTCGTCTTCCATCCCGGCCCGGTGTTTGCCCAGGTGCTGCTGGCCGACGAGATCAACCGCGCCAGCCCCAAGACCCAGAGCGCCCTGCTCGAGGCCATGGAGGAAAAGCAGGTCACGGTCGAGGGCGAGACACGCGCCCTGCCCTCGCCCTTCTTCGTCATCGCCACCCAGAACCCGCACGACCAGCTAGGCACCTTCGCCCTGCCCGAGTCGCAGCTGGACCGCTTTCTGATGCGCATCTCGCTGGGCTATCCCGACCGCGCCGCCGAACGCCAGCTGCTGGCCGGCAACGACAGGCGCGACATGGTGCTGAACCTGCAGAGCACGCTGACACCCATCGAGCTGGACTGGTTGCAGCGCAAGGTGCTGGAAGTCCATACCTCGGAGCCGTTGCTCAACTACGTGCAGGACCTGGTGGCCGCCACCCGCTCGGGCCGCTGGTTCCTGCAAGGCCTGTCGCCACGCGCCGGCATCGCCGTGGTGCGCGCGGCCAAGGCCCAGGCCCTGCTGTCGGGCCGCGACTACGTGGCGCCCGACGATGTCCAGGCCATCCTGCCGCAGACCATTGCGCACCGCCTCATTCCCGTCGGCGATGCCGGCCGCGGCGCGGTGGAGCAGGTGCGTGCCATGGTCGAGGCAACGCCCCTTCCCTGAAGAAATGGCCCACCCCCGAAGCGCCTTCGGCGCCTCCCCCTCGAGGGGGCGCCCCCAGTGGCCCGGCGAAGCCGGATCCACGGCGGCCCACGAATGGAATCCGGTGGCAATGGTGCGTGCAAGATTCCGCCAATGGTGGCAGGCGCGGCTGCCGCTGGCCGACAGCATCAGCCTGACCCAGCGCAACGTCTACATCCTGCCCACGCGGCCGGGTTTCATGCTGGGCGCCACCTTGCTGGTGCTGCTCATCGCGTCCATCAACTACCAGCTCAACCTGGGCTACCTGCTGACCTTCCTGCTGGCGGGCAGCGCGGTGGTGGGCATGCACGTGTGCCATGCCACGCTGCGCGGGCTGGCCATGAACCTGAGCGCGCCGGATGCGCAGTTCGCCGGTGGCAGCGCCACCCTGGCCATCACCTTGCACAACCAACGCAAATCGGCGCGCCACGGCATCGGCCTGGCCGTGCTGGACGCCACCCATGCGGACCGCTGGGTCTGGACCGACGTGCCAGCCCAGGGCAGCGCCACCGTGCATGTGGCCTTCCAGCCCACGCGGCGCGGCCTGCACCGCGTGCCGCCATTGACGGCCGAAACGCGCTTTCCGCTGGGCACCTTCCGTGTCTGGACAGTGTGGCGACCGGCCGCCCAGGTCATGGTCTACCCGGCGCCCGAGCCCTTCCCGCCGCCGTTGCCGCCGGGCGAGCCGCGCTCGGGCGGCGGCGCGCTGGCACAGCCCCAGTCCAGCGGCGAATTCGATGGCGTGCGCCCCTATCGCCGTGGCGACCCGCTCAAGCTCGTGGTCTGGAAAAAAGCCGCCAAGGCCGACGAACTGGTCAGCCGCGACACCCAGCAGGCCCAGCGCTACGAGCTGTGGCTGGACCATGCCCAGAGCGGTCACCTTGATGCAGAAGCCAGGCTGTCGCGGCTGGCGGCCTGGGTGCTGCAGGCCAACAAGCTGGCGCTGGACTACGGCCTGCGCCTGCCCGGTCAGGAGATCGCGCCGGACAGCGGCGAGGCCCACAAGCGGCGCTGCCTGGAAGCACTGGCCACCTCATGAACGCGCTGCGCGCCCGCATCGCGGCCCTGCCGCGCGACAGCCGCGACACCCTGTTCCTGCTGCTGGTGATCGCCTGGGTGGTGCTGCCGCAAGCCGGTAACCTGCCGCTGTGGTGCAGCCTGGGCACGGCAGCCATCCTGCTATGGCGCGGCTGGCTGGCCCTGGCCGCGCGGCCGCTGCCGGGCAAGTGGTGGCTGCTGGGCGTGCTGGCCGTCACCCTGCTGGCCACCCTGGCCAGCTACCGGACACTGCTGGGCCGCGACGCCGGCGTCACGCTCATCGTGGCGCTGCTGGCGCTCAAGACGCTGGAACTGCGCGGACGCCGCGATGCCTTCGTCATCTTCTTCCTGGGCTTCTTCGTGATGCTCAGCAACTTCTTCTTCTCGCAGTCGCTGCCGGTGGCCGCCGCCATGCTGGTGGCGCTGCTGGGCCTGCTCACCGCCCTGGTCAATGCCCACATGCCGGTGGGCCGGCCGCCGCTGGCGCAAGCGGCGAAGACGGCGGCCTGGATGGCGCTGCTGGGTGCTCCCATCATGGCCGTGCTGTTCGTTCTGTTTCCCCGCTTCGCGCCGCTCTGGGGCATTCCCGGCGACGCCATGAGCGGCCGCAGCGGCCTGTCGGCCAGCATGCAGGTGGGCAATCTGGCCAGCCTGGCGCTGGACGAGAGCATCGCCATGCGGGTCAAGTTCGAAGGCCGGCCTCCGGCCCAGCAGGACCTGTACTTCCGCGGCCCTGTGCTGGCCAATTTCGACGGCCGTGAATGGCGCCCGCTGCAGCGCCTGGGCAACCGCTTCGCACCGGGGTTGCAAGCGCCTTCCCTGTTGCAAGTGGCCGGCACGCCGGTACGCTACCAGGTCACGATGGAAGCCAATAACCGGCCCTGGCTGCTGGTGCTGGACGCGGCCTCCAGCGCGCCCGAGGTCCCGGGCATGGCAACGCTGATGACCAGCGAGCTGCAATGGGTGGCCGACCGGCCGGTCACCGACCTGCTGCGCTACCGGGCCGAGAGCTATTTCCAGTTCCGCCATGGGCCACAGGCCAGCGCTGTGTCCTTGCCGCCCGAATACCGCGAGTTACCGCCGGGCTTCAACCCGCGCACCCAGGCACTGGCGCAGGAGCTGGTGCGCAACGCTGCAACGGGCACGACCGGCAAGGCCGCCCTGGTGGGTGGGGCCCTGGAGCATCTGCGCAGCGGCGGCTATACCTACACGCTGGACCCTGGTGTGTATGGCCAGCACACCGCCGACGAATTCTGGTTCGACCGCAAGGAGGGCTTTTGCGAACACATCGCCTCGGCCTTCGTGGTGCTGATGCGGGCCATGGACATCCCCGCGCGTGTCGTCACCGGCTACCAGGGCGGCGAGATGAACACGGTGGACGGCTTCTGGGTGGTGCGGCAGGCCGACGCCCACGCCTGGACCGAGGTCTGGCTGGCCGGCCGCGGCTGGGTGCGGGTCGACCCCACCTCCGCCGTGGCCCCGGGCCGCACCGGCGCCCTCCAGCGCCTGCGCCCGCCCCAAGGTGTGCTGGCCGGCGCCATCGGCACCTTCAATCCCACCTTGGCGGCCAGCCTGCGCGCCGCCTGGGACGCAATGAACAACGGCTGGAACCAGTGGGTTCTCAACTACACGCAAAGCAAGCAGCTGAACCTGCTCAAGGACATCGGCTTTGAATCGCCCAGCTGGGAAGACCTCAGCTACGTGCTGCTGGCGCTCATCGTGCTGGTGGCCCTGGTCGGCGCCCTGTGGTCGCTGTGGGAGCGCAGCCAGCACGATCCCTGGCTGCGCTTGTTGGGGCGCACGCGCAAGCGCCTGCGCGAGGCCGGGCTGGAACTGCCCGCTGCCGCCGGCCCGCGCCAAATTGCGACGGCTGTCACAGCGCGTTTCGGCTCCCATGGGCGAGGATTGGCAGACTGGCTGCTGCGGCTGGAGGCGCAGCGCTATGCCCGCGCCCCGAGCGCCAGCCTGACCACCCTGCAACGCGAATTCAACCAACTGGCCTGGCCATCTTGATGTCCCTTCGACTCACCCTTTTTGCTCTTTTTCTGATAGCAATCCACGCTCTACCGGCGGGGGCTGAGGCCAAGAAACCTGCCAAAACCCAAGTAGCAGCCCGGCAGGGAACGCCCTTCGCCGCGAACGACCAGGCCATGCGTTTTGCCCAAGACGTGGCGCAGCGGCGCGACCTGGACCCGGAGTGGACACGCCGCGCCGTCGGCAGCGCCCAGAACCTGGCGGTGGTGTCGCGCCTGATGCAGCCGCCGCCGGGCGGCACGCGCAAGAACTGGGGCGTCTACCGCAGCCGCTTCATCGACCCGGTGCGCATCAATGCCGGTGTGCGCTTCTGGCAAGACAACCGCGCCACGCTCGAGCGCGCCGAGCAGGAATACGGCGTGCCGGCGGCCATCGTCGTGGGCATCATCGGCGTGGAAACCATCTACGGCCGCAACACGGGCGACTTCCGCGTGATCGACGCCCTGGCCACCCTGGCGTTCAACTTCCCCGCCTCGCATCCGCGCGCCGCCGAGCGCAGCGAGTACTTCCGCGGCGAACTCGAGCAGTTCCTGTCGCTGCAGCACCGCAGCGGCGGCGACCCGCTCCAGCCCCTGGGCAGCTATGCCGGCGCCATGGGCCTGCCGCAGTTCATGCCCAGCAGCCACGTCAAGTGGGCGGTGGACTTCGACGGCGACGGCCGCATCGACCTGTCCAACAGCGCGGCCGACGCCATCGGCTCGGTCGCCAGCTACTTCAAGGGCTATGGCTGGCAGACCGGCATGCCCACCCACTACCCGGTGGCCTTCGACAGCGCCCGGCTGGACAAGGAGGCCCTGCTGGCGCCGGACATCCTGCCCAGTTTCAGCGTGGCCAGTTTCACGGCCAAGGGCGCGGTGCTGGAGGGCCAGGCCCTGCAGCACAATGGGCCTCTGGCACTGGTGGAGTTGCAAATGGGCGAAGCAGCGCCGCGCTACGTGGCGGGAACGGAAAACTTCTACGTGATCACCCGCTACAACTGGTCGAGCTACTACGCCATGGCGGTGATCGAGCTGGGCCGCGAGGTCCAGCAGGCAATGCAGCGGGGCGGGCCATGAACCGCTGGGCCGCTCCCAAGGTGAATACCGCAGCGCGCCGCGCGGAGGTTGCGTCATGAGCGTTACTCTGGCCTCCTGGCAACGCTGCTGGCGCGAACTGGGCGCCACGGCGCCCGACACCGCGCTGTTCAACACCCTGATCGCGCGCTACAGCGAGAAGCACCGCCACTACCACACGCTGCAGCACCTGCGCGAATGCCTGGAGCAGTTCGATGCGGTGCGCACCATGGCGCAGCGGCCGGCCGAGATCGAGCTGGCGCTGTGGTTCCACGACGCGGTCTATGAGCCGCAGCGCCACGACAACGAGGCCCTGAGCGCCGCCTGGGCCCGTGACGCCGTGCTGCAGGCCGGCCTGAGCGCCGAGGTGGCGCAGCGCATCCACGCCCTGATCATGGACACCTTGCACCTGCAGGCACCGGCCGAGCCGGACGCCAGGCTGCTGGTGGACGTGGACCTGTCCATCCTGGGCGCCGATCCGGCGCGTTTCGACGAGTCCGATGCGCAGATCCGCGCCGAGTTCGCCCATGTGCCCGAGGCCGAGTTCCGCCAGGGCCGCCGGCGCGTTCTCAATGGCTTCCTGGCGCGCCCCCGGCTGTACAACACCGAGCGCTTCTACCAGGCCTGCGAGCTGCAGGCCCGCGCCAACCTGCAGCGCTCGCTGGCGCGGCTGGCGGCCCCGACTTAGGCTGGGCCGCGGCTCAGCCCGCCAGCTGGCGCTCGATCCAGCGCTGGGTGTCGGCCATTACGCCTTCGCGGCCGAAGTCGTTGAACAGGTCGTGGAAGTGCCCCTCATAGAGCTTGAGGGTCTTGTCGGCCGAGCCCACGGTATCGAAGAAGAACTGGCTGCCGCGCGCCAAAGTTGCCTTGTCGACCGTGCCGTGCATGATCAGCACCGGCAGGGTCATGCGCGGGAACTCCTTTTCCAGCCGCTCGTCGGCCCGCACCAGGGCCGCCACCGTCTGGGCCGGCTGCACCTCGCCCGCGGTCAGCGGGTCGCTGTTGAGGGCCAGCACGGCCTGCGGATTGCGCGAGAAATCCTCGTTCTTGAGCTTGAGCACCGGCAGCCGCGGCGCCACGTGGCTCAGGGCCTTGATGGCCGCCAGGGCGAAGTCCGGCGCCGGCACCTTGAAGGCAAAGCTCTCGCAGATCAGGCCAGCCAGCTGCGCCTGGTTGTCCAGGGCGTAGACGCAGGAGACCACGCCGCCGGCGCTGTGTCCCAGGAGAAAGACCGGCAGGCCGGGCTCACGCTCCTTGGCGATGGCGATCAGGCGCTTGACGTCGTCGGCGTAGTCGTCCACCGCATCGACGTAGAAGCGCTCGCCTTCCGACTTGCCGCGGCCACGCAGGTCGATGGCATAGGCGGCCATGCCCTTGGCGGAAAACTGCTGCGCGACCCAGCTGTACTGGCCGCCGTGCGAATTGACGCCGTGGCAGATGACCACCACAGCGCGCACCGGGATGGCCGGCCGCCAGCTGCGAAAGAAGATCCTGACGCCGCCCTTGCCTTGGAAGGTCTCTTCGCGGGGAATCTGGGCCATGGCATTCCTCCTGGGGATTGGCAGAACACGCCCCATCTTGGCCCGCATCCGCTGCGCCCGTCCATGGCCCCAAGGACCTAGACCGCCCTAGTCCGCTGGCTGCGCCAGCTGCCGCAAAGCCTGCACCGCCCGCGCCATCTGCTGCGCCCGGTCCTCGCCGAAGCCGCGCCGGAACAGGCGCAGGGTCGGATACCAGGGCGAGTCCTCGCGCTCGAGCAGCCAGCGCCAGTCGGCATTGGGCGCCAGCAGCAGCCAGGTCGGCCGGCCCAGGGCGCCGGCCAGGTGAGCAATCGCCGTGTCCACGGTGATGACCAGGTCCAAAGCTTCCAGCATGGCGGCGCTGTCGTTGAAGTCCTGCCAGTCGCCCGTGAAATCGGGCAGCTGGCCGGCCGGCAACGCGATGTCCGAATACGGTCCGGCGTCGGCCTTTTGCAGGCTGAAGCACTGCACGCCCTCCATCTGCAGCAGCGGCAGCCAGGCGGACAGGGCGATGGCGCGGTTGTGGTTGTTCACCTGGCCCTGGAACCCCGACCAGGCGATGCCGACCTTGCACTTGCCGTTCCAGGGTGCCAGGCGCTCGCGCCACTGCGCCACCGTGTCGGCCCTGGCGCGCAGGTAGGGCACGGCCGCCGGGATGCTGTCCATGGTCGTGCCCAGGTGCAGCGGCAGCTCCAGCAGGGCCACATGCGAATCGACTTCCAGGCGCTGCTGCGGCCCCAGGCATTGCACGCCGGCCAGGCTGTGTTCGATCAGCGGTGCCAACTCGGGCTGGACCACGCAGCTGACCGTTGCGCCCTGCTGCTGCAGCAGCGGCACATAGCGCAGGAACTGCAGCACATCGCCCAGACCCTGCTCGGCATAGACAGCGACGCGCCGGCCCGCCAAGGGCTGCTCGCGCGGGCCGCGCCATTCGAAAGCCGGGTTGAAGAAAGCCGGCCGCTGCAGCCGCTGCGTGTCCTTCCAGCGCGTCGCGTACCAGCGCCAGCCCTCGGCCAGCTTGCCGGCCAGCAGCAGGGTGAAGGCCAGGTCGAGTTCGGCCAGGTCGAAACCGGGCTTGAGGTTGAGCGCACGCCGCAGCTGTGCCTCGGCCTCGTCGAGCCGGTTCAGATTGAGCAGCGCCGTGCCGGTGATGCGCACCGCGTAGGGATGGGCCGGCTGCAGCGCCTCGGCCTGGCGCGCATGGGCCAGGGCGCCCTCGAAATCACCGATGCGCCAGAGCACGCCCGCCAGGTCGACATGGGCCTCGAAGAACTCGGGCTCCAGCGCCACGGCCTCGCGGTAGCGCTGCACGCACTCATGCAAGGCGCCGGCATGCTCCAGGCAAAAGCCGTAGTGCAGCAAGGTGGCGCGGTCGCGCTGGCCCAATGCGCCGTACAGGTGGGCGTACGCAGGCAGGGCCTGCAGGTACAGCTGGCGTCCCAGCTGCAACTCGCCCAGCAGCTGCCAGGGTTGGGGATCGTGCGGCGCGAGGCGGCAGGCATCGCCCAGCCAGGCGGCGGCGGTCAGCGCGTCGCCTGTGCCGGCACAGGCCTGGGCCATCGCCAGGCGCGCCGCCACCGAGCCGGGCTCGCGCTGCAAGGCCTCGCGGAAAAAGGCCAGGGCCTCGTGGAAGCGCCCGCCCTCGAGCAGGGCCGCGCCCGGCGCCAGGCTCTGCGCAGGCCCCATCAGATGGTGGCGGGCACGAGGAAGTCGCGGCTGATGCGACCGCCCAGCTCATTGACCCGGTCCAGGAACTGGGTCAGGAAGGCATGCAGGCCGGTGGCCAGGATCTCGTCGATGTGGCCCCACTTGAGGTCGGCGCGCAGCTTGCCAGCGCGGCGCATGGTTTCGCCCGACTGGTCGTTGGCCACCATCTCGAGGTTGCTCACCACCTCGTTCATGCTGGCGTGCAGCGAGCGCGGCATGTCGGGCCGCAGGATCAGCAGGTCGGCCACGCGCTCGGGCTTGATCACGTCGCGGTAGACCTTGCGGTAGATCTCGAAGCCGGAGACCGAGCGCAGGATGGCGCTCCAGTGGTAGAAATCGTACTCCTGGTCCTGCTCGGTGGCGGCGCCGAAGAAGTCGCTCTGCACCGCATGGAACTTGACGTCGACCAAGCGGGCCGTGTTGTCGGCGCGCTCCAGGAAGGTGCCCAGGCGCATGAAGTGCAAGGCTTCGTCCATCAGCATGGTGCCCACCGTGACGCCGCGCGACAGGTGCGAGCGGAACTTGACCCACTCGAAGAACTGGGCGGGGTCGCGCTCGAAGGCGCCGCTGCGCAGCATGCGGCCGACTTCCAGCCAGGTCTGGTTCTGGGTCTCCCAGGCCTCGGTGGTCAGCGAGCCGCGCACCGCGCGGGCGTTCTCGCGGGCCGCCTTCAGGCAGGAGATGATGGACGAGGGATTGTTCTCGTCCTTGACCATGAACTCCATCACCGCCTTGGGCGTGATCTCGCCGTGCTGCTCGGTGTACGAGGGCACCAGCTCACTGATCGACAGCAGGCCCTGCCAGCCGACCTGGGCGACGGCGGCCGACTGCGGCAGCAGCGAGGTCTGGTAGTTCACGTCCAGCATGCGGGCGGTGTTCTCGGCCCGCTCGGTGTAGCGGGCCATCCAGAACAGGTGGTCGGCAGTTCTTGAGAGCATGTTCAGACCTCCAAAATCCAGGTGTCCTTGGTGCCGCCACCCTGGGACGAATTGACCACCAGCGAACCTTCCTTGAGTGCCACGCGGGTCAGGCCGCCTGGCACCATCTGCACCTCCTTGCCCGAGAGCACGAAGGGTCGCAGGTCGATGTGGCGCGGCGCGATGCCGCTGTCCACATAGGTCGGGCAGCTCGACAAACTGAGCGTGGGCTGGGCGATGTAGCCGGCCGGGTTGGCCAGGATGGCCTGACGGAAGTCCTCGATCTCGGCCTTGGTGGACGCCGGGCCCACCAGCATGCCGTAGCCGCCGGCGCCATGCACCTCCTTGACGACCAGGTCCTTGAGGTTGTCCAGCGTGTACTTCAGGTCGTCCGCGTTGCGGCACATGTAGGTGGGCACATTGTTCAGGATGGGTTTTTCGCCCAGGTAGAACTCGATCATCTTGGGCACGTAGGGGTAGATCGACTTGTCGTCAGCCACGCCCGTGCCCACCGCATTGCAGATGGTCACGTTGCCGGCGCTGTAGGCGTCGATCAGGCCCTTGGTGCCAAGGGTGGAGGTCGGGCGGAACACGTCCGGGTCGAGGAAGTCGTCGTCCACGCGCCGGTAGATCACGTCGACCCGCTTGGGGCCGCGCGTGGTGCGCATGTAGACGTAGCGGTCCTTGACGAACAGGTCCTGGCCCTCGACCAGCTCCACGCCCATCTGCTGGGCCAGGAAGGCGTGCTCGAAGTAGGCACTGTTGTACATGCCGGGGGTGAGCACCACCACCGTGGGATCGGGTGCGCCGGGTTGGGCGCTGGAACGCAGCGTCTCCAGTAGCAGGTCGGGGTAATGCATCACCGGCGCCACACGGTGCTTGGAGAACAGATCCGGGAACAGCCGCATCATCATCTTGCGGTCTTCCAGCATGTAGCTCACGCCACTGGGCACGCGCAGGTTGTCTTCCAGCACGTAGTACTCGCCCTCGCCCTTGGCATTGGGGGCGCGCACGATGTCGACGCCGGCGATGTGCGAATAGACATGGTGGGGCGTGTACACGCCCATCATCTCCTTGCGGAACTGGGCGTTGTTCAGGACCTGTTCGGCCGGGATGACGCCAGCCTGCAGGATCTCCTGGCCATGGTAGACGTCGTGCAGGAAGCGGTTCAGGGCGGTGACGCGCTGGACCAGGCCTTTTTCCATGGTCGCCCACTCGTGGGCCGGGATGATGCGCGGGATCAGGTCAAAGGGGATCAGCCGCTCGGTGCCCGCGCCGTCCTCGTCCTTGGCGCCGTAGACGGCAAAGGTGATGCCCACGCGGCGGAAGATCATTTCCGCCTCTTCGCGGCGATCGCGCATCGCGTCCTGCGGCTGGCCGGCCAGCCATTGCGCGTAGTCGCGGTAGTGCTCGCGCACCCCCTGGAGCTGGACCTGGCTTTGCCCACCCTGCGACTGGCTTTGCACCTGGAACTGGCCCGAGGCGGGCAACTGGGCGTACATCTCGTCGAATTTGTGCATGGAAGGCTGTTCTCCGTCACATGAGGATAGCAATATCCGGGCCGTAAATGTGGCCCCCACGCTCGCTCACTGCGTGTGGCTCGCTGCCCCCCGAGGGGGCGTTCGCGCCTAGGGGCGGCCCGTCGGCGCGAAATTGGCCCCCAGGTGCCGCCAATAACGCGGCGCCTCCTCACGCTCGCAGGCCAGGCGCCCGGGCTGCTCCGAGGACCAGCGCGCCGCGCCACAAGCTGGCGAGGCGACCAGCGCGATGCCGCGTTGCGCATAGCGCTGCACCACCGCCGGCGCCGGATGGCCGAAGCGGTTGCGGTAGCCGGCCTGCACCAGGGCCCAGCGCGGCTGCACTGCGTCCAGGAAGGCCTCGCTGGAGGAGGTTTTGCTGCCGTGATGGGGGACCAGCAGGAAGTCGGAGCGCAGCACAGCACGGTCCGCAAGCAGCTGCGCCTCTTGCGGCTGCTCGATGTCGCCGGCCAGCAGCGCGCTGGCCTGGGCGTTGGCGATGCGCAGCACGCAGCTCAGGCCGTTGGCCTTGCCGCCGGCGCCATAGCCGGCCTCCTGCGGGTGCAGGAACATGAAATCCACGCCGTCCCATTGCCAGCGCTGGCCCGCCAGGCAGCGGCGGGCCGGCCGCAAGGCCTGCAGTTCATGGCTGGCCTCGATGGAACTGGCCAGCGCCGCCTGCGGCTGCATCGCCAGCACGGCAGCCGCGCCCCCGCTGTGGTCGCTGTCGCGGTGACTGACCACCAGCAGGTCGACCCGCTCGCCCATCGCCCGCAGCAAGGGCACCAGCACGCGGTGGCCGGCGTCGCTCTCTGCGCTGTAGCGCGGGCCGGCGTCGTAGACCAGGGTGTGGCCCGCGGTGCGCACGAGCACGGCGTTGCCCTGGCCGACATCGGCCGCCAGCAGTTCGAAGGCGCCGGGCGCCGGCCGCGGCGCCTGCCAGAGCAGCACCGGCAGCAGCAGGGGCAGGCCCAGCACGCGCGCGGCCCAGGGCAGGCGCATGGCCAGCAGCAGGCCACCGAGCACGCCGGCGGCGCCGGCCCACAGCGGCGGCGCGGCACCGCTGTAACTGGCAAAGGGCAAGGCCGCCAACAAGGCCAGGAAGGCGGCCAGGGCCTGCACCGCCCAGGCCGCCAGATCCCAGGCCGCCGGCAGCAGCGCGCCGGCCAGGGCCAGCGGCGTGATGCACAGGGTCACCCAGGGAATGGCGACGGCATTGGCCAGCAGGCCCACGATGGAGACTTGGCCGAACAGCAGCAGCGACAGGGGTGCCAAGGCCAGCGTGACCACCGCCTGCTCCCGAAAAAATGCAACAAATCGGCCTCCAGCTCCCGTCTGCTGGACCTGAGATGCTCCTGAATCTGTAGCAAACAGGACGCCGACGGCGACGAAACTGAGCCAGAAGCCGGCTTGCAACAGGGCCCAGGGGTCGATGCTGACCACCACGGCGCCGGCCAGCAGCCACAGCAGGGGCCAGGGCCAGCGCCGGCCGGCCAGGCGCAGCAGGGCCACGGCCGCCAGCATCCACAGCGTGCGCTGGGCCGGCACGCCCCAGCCGCTGAACAGGGCATACGCGGCGGCCAGCAGCACGCCACCGGCCAGCGCCGCGTGCTGGGCCGGCCAGGCCAGGCACAGGCGCCGGCTGCGCCGCCACAGCGAGCCCACCAGCCAGGCGGCGGCCCAGGCGAACATGGTCACGTGCAGGCCCGAAATGCTCATCAGATGGGCGACGCCGGTGGCGCGAAAGACGTCCCAGTCGGCCCGCTCGATGGCGTTCTGGTCGCCCACCACCAGGGCCGCCAGCACCCCGGCTGCCTGGCGATCCGCCACGCGCGCGAAGATCGCCTCGCGCACCGCCTGCCGGGAGCGCTCCACCGGGTGCTTCCAGGTCTGCTCCAGGCGCTGCGGCGCTGCATCGGCACGCACATAGCCGGTGGCCTGCAGGCCCTGCTCCCACAGCCACAACTCATGGTCGAAGCCATGCGGGTTGAGGTTGCCGTGCGGCGCCTTCAGCCGCACTGTCATCTGCCAGCGCTCGCCGGCGCGCAGTTCGGGCACCGCATCCCCGCCGTACCAGCCCAGCATGGCCTGGGCCGGCAGGCGCACCGGCGCGCCCGCCAGTTGCGCGGACGCGATGCGCAGGCGAAAGCGCAGCCCCAGGGCGTTGCGCTGCGGCATCGCGGCAACGACGCCTGTGACCACGATGTCCCGGCCCTCCAGCGCCGGCGGCAGCGCCTGGGCAGCGAAGTGCGCCGCGCGCAGCCCGCAGACGCCGAACGCCAGCGCGCCGGCAGAGAGCGCCAGCAGCACGCCACGCCACCAGAGCGCTCCTCGATTGATAGCAAGAAAAGACCAGAGGACGGGGGCTACAGCAAGAAATACAGCGTAGACCAGGACGGGCCAGAGCTGCGGCTGCTGCAGCTGCCAGGCCGGGCCGGCGAGCGCGCCCAGCAGCACCGGCAGCAGCCAGCGCCCGCCCCGGTGGCCGTGGTCTTTGTCCATGTCGCCTGCTCAACGGAGCATGGCGCCGCGCTGCCGACAGGGTCGAAGTCCACTGCGCGGGCCCCAGTCTTGCTAGCATGCTGCGCATGCCCATCCATGCTGCGCTGAACCACGTCACCCATTACAAATACGATCGCCTGGTGCAGCTGGGGCCGCAAGTCGTCCGGCTGCGGCCGGCGCCGCACTGCCGCAGCAACGTCATCTCTTACTCGCTGCGCATCGAGCCGGCCGGCCATTTCGTCAACTGGCAGCAGGACCCCTTCGCCAACTACCAGGCGCGCCTGGTCTTCCCGGAAAAGACCCGTGAATTCAAGGTCACGGTCGACCTGGTGGTGGAGATGGCGGTCTACAACCCCTTCGACTTCTTCCTCGAGCCCGAGGCCGAGAATTTCCCCTTCACGTACGCGCCCGAAGTCGCCACCGAGCTGGCGCCCTATCTGGCGGCCGAGCCGGCCACGCCGCTTGTCAAGGCCTACCTGGCCAAGATCGACCGCAAGAAGAAGCGCACCATCGACTTCCTGGTCGGCCTGAACCAGCAGGTGCAGGGCGACGTCAAGTACCTGATCCGCATGGAGCCCGGCGTGCAGACGCCGGAACAGACGCTGGGCAACGCCAGCGGCTCCTGCCGCGACTCGGGCTGGCTGCTGGTGCAGTTGCTGCGCCACATGGGCCTGGCGGCGCGCTTCGTCTCGGGCTACCTGATCCAGCTGGTGCCCGACGTCAAGTCGCTCGACGGCCCCAGCGGCACGACGGTGGACTTCACCGACCTGCACGCCTGGTGCGAGGTCTACCTGCCGGGCGCCGGCTGGATCGGCCTGGACCCGACCTCGGGCCTGATGGCCGGCGAGGGCCATATCCCGCTGGCCTGCACGCCCCAGCCCTCGGGCGCGGCGCCGGTCGAAGGCGTGATGGAAAAGGCCGAGGTCGAGTTCAGCCACCACATGGAGGTCACGCGCATCCACGAGTCGCCGCGCGTGACCAAGCCCTACACCGAGGAGCAGTGGGAGAAGGTGCTGGCGCTGGGCGAGGCGGTGGACCGCGAGTTGCAAGCCGGCGACGTGCGCCTGACCATGGGCGGCGAGCCGACCTTCGTCGCCACCCAGGACCGCGACGCGGCGGAATGGAACACCGACGCGCTGGGCCCGACCAAGCGCGGCTACGCCACCGAGCTGGTGCAGAAACTGCGCGCCGAATACGGCGACGGCGGCTTCCTGCATTTCGGCCAGGGCAAGTGGTATCCCGGCGAGCAGTTGCCGCGCTGGGCGCTCAACATCTACTGGCGCGCCGACGGCCAGCCGGTCTGGCGCAACCCGGCCCTGTTCGCCGACGAACGCAAGCCCTCGCAGTACACGCAGGCCGACGCCGGCCGCTTCATCCGCGCGTTGGCTGGCCGCCTGAATCTCAGCGACAAATTCATCCGGCCCGGCTACGAGGATGTCTTCTACTACCTGTGGCGCGAGCGCAAGCTGCCGGTCAACGTCGATCCCTTTGACTCGCGGCTGGACGACGAGATGGAACGCATGCGGCTGCGCCGCGTCTTCGAGCAAAAGCTCGATGCGGTGGTGGGCTATGTGCTGCCGCTGCAGGCGAACCCCGCGTCGAAGAAGAGCCCCGCGCTGGCCGGAGCAGTGTGGTCCACCGGCCCCTGGTACTTCCGCGACGACCGCATGTACCTGATCCCCGGCGATTCGCCCATGGGCCTGCGCCTGCCGCTGGACGCCCTGCCCTGGGTCAGCAAGGCCGACTATCCCTACATGGTGGAGCAAGACCCCTCGGTGCAGCGCGAGACGCTGCCGCCGCCGGTGGCGCTGCAGCTGCGCAACGACACGAGCCTGCCAACGCAAACCACCGGCTTCGCGCCCGCGCCCGAGCGCTTCGAGTCGGCCCTGGAGCTGACCCGCACCGCCCTGTGCGTGGAAGCGCGCGACCCGCGCCGCGCCAATGGCCCGCAGGCCGAGCGCACCGGCCACAAGTACGGCGTGCTCTACATCTTCATGCCGCCGCTGGAAAAGCTGGAGGACTATCTGCAGCTGCTGGCGGCGGTGGAAGACACGGCCCAGGCGCTGGGCGTGCAGATCGTGCTGGAAGGCTACCCGCCGCCGCGCGACGCCCGCCTGAAGCTGCTGGCCGTCACGCCCGACCCCGGCGTGATCGAGGTCAACATCCACCCGGCCGCGAGCTGGGGCGAACTGGTGGCACACACGGAGTTCCTCTACAACGCGGCCTTCGAGACCCGTCTGTCGGCCGAAAAGTTCATGACCGACGGCCGCCACACCGGCACCGGCGGCGGCAACCACTTCGTGCTGGGCGGCGCCACGCCGGCGGACTCGCCTTTCCTGCGCAAGCCCGAGCTGCTGGCCAGCCTGCTGCTGTACTGGCACAACCACCCCAGCCTGTCCTACCTGTTTTCCGGCATGTTCGTCGGCCCGACCAGCCAGGCGCCGCGCGTCGACGAGGCGCGCAACGACCAGCTGTACGAGCTGGAGATCGCGCTGGGCGAGATCGGCCACAGCCGCAAACTCCATGGCGAGGAGATGCCACCCTGGCTGGTCGACCGCAGCCTGCGCAACATCCTGGTGGACGTCACCGGCAACACCCACCGCAGCGAGTTTTGCATCGACAAGATGTACTCGCCCGACTCGGCCACCGGCCGGCTGGGCCTGCTGGAGCTGCGCGCCTTCGAGATGCCGCCGCATGCACGCATGAGCATCGCCCAGCAATTGCTGATCCGCGCCCTGGTGGCGCGCTTCTGGAAGCAGCCCTACCGGGCACCGGCGGCGCGCTGGGGCACGCAGCTGCATGACCGCTGGCTGCTGCCGGCCTTCATCAAGGCCGACCTCAACGATGTGCTGGCCGAGATGCGCGAGGCCGGCTACGCCTTCGACACCGCCTGGTTCGCGCCGCACTTCGAGTTCCGCTTCCCGCTGGTAGGCGAGGTGCAGTCCAGCGGCATCGAGCTGACCCTGCGCAACGCCCTGGAGCCCTGGCACGTGATGGGCGAGGAAGGCTCGGCCGGCGGCACGGTGCGCTATGTCGATTCGTCACTCGAGCGCATCGAGGTGCGTGTCACCGGCCTGAACGAGAGCCGCCACGTCGTCACCGTCAATGGCCGCGCCCTGCCCCTGCAGCCCACCGGCACCATGGGCGAGTTCGTCGCCGGCGTGCGCTACAAGGCCTGGAACCCGCCATCGGCCCTGCACCCTTCGATCGACGTGCATGTGCCGCTGACCTTCGACATCGTCGACACCTGGATGAACCGCTCGATCGGCGGCTGCCAGTACCACGTCGCCCACCCCGGCGGGCGCAACTACGACAGCTTTCCGGTCAACTCCTACGAGGCGGAAAGCCGGCGCATGGCGCGTTTCTTCCGCATGGGCCACACGCCGGGCAAGCTGCAGGTGCCGCCGGCGACCATCGAGGTGCCGGGCAGCCGCGAGTTCCCCTTCACCCTGGACCTGCGCTCACCGCCTCAGGCTTGAGAGGCACCAGTCAGAAGATTCAACGGCCCGGCCGGTTGCAGGCCGCGTTGAGGATGCGCTGGGTGGGATTGGGCTCGATCTGGCGGAACTCCATCCAGCGCGGCTCCCCGCCGCTGTAGCTGATGGTGCGCGAGGGCTGGCCGGGCCAGTGCGGCAGTGCGTAGTAGCTGATGGACAGGTAGCGCGCCGTGTTGGCGCCGCAATCGAACAGCACGTCGGCCACATAGGAGCGGTAAGGCACGCCGTCCCAGCTGGTGCGTGGGTTGGCTCGGCTGACACGCACCCGCATGGTGCGCGCGTTGTCTTGCACTTCCAGCGGGATCGGATCGACCTGCACCGTGTCCACCGCCTTGTCCGCCGGGTCGCCCGCCACGGTCAGCCAGATGCCCTGGGCCTGCGCCCACGGCACTGCCAGCGCCAGCAGCCCTGCCAGCGCGCAAGATCCCCTTGCGGCGCCTGAACCCATCTGCGACCACTCCTCTGTTGCCGCAATGGTCGCGCCACGCCCAGCCGGCCGGTAGTGGACCTTGGACCACCTTCGGGCCGGGCCGGCCCACCCTGCGCGTCGTGGCCCGGCAACAGCGCCATGGCCGGCTGCGGCGGCGGATGCAACAATCCTGTTTCAAGTGGACAAAACAAACAACGACTCGCTGCTCGGCCCCGGTGCCGAAGAAAGCCCTGCCGCCCTGGTGGCAGCCCTGGCGCCACCGGCCGCCGCCGGCCATTGGGACGAGCTGCGCGGCGGCGTCTCCGCGCCCGCTGCCGGCCATGGCGGGCGCACCGTCGCCGCCCATGGCGCACCGACCGCCCACTGGAGCCGCTTTTTCGAGAACCTGGGCCCCGAAGGCTTCCAGGACCTGAACCGGCGCACCGTCAACCTGGCGCGCCAGGTGCGCGACAACGGCGTCACCTACAACGTCTACGCCGATGCCAACGGGCCGCAGCGGCCCTGGTCGCTCGACCTGTTCCCGCTGATCGTCACGCCCGAGAGCTGGCGCCAGATCGAGACCGGCGTGCTGCAGCGGGTCAAGCTGCTGGACCGGGTGATGGCCGACGTCTACGGCCCGCAGCATCTGCTGGCGGCCAATTTGCTGCCACCGGCCCTGGTGCACGGCCATCCGGGCTACCTGCGGCCCATGCACGGGGTCAAACCGGCCAGCGGCACCCATCTGCACATTGCCGCCTTCGATCTGGCGCGCGACCCCTCGGGCGCCTGGTGGGTGGCCTCGCAGCGCACGCAGGCGCCGTCGGGCCTGGGCTACCTGCTGGAGAACCGCCTCATCATCTCGCGGCTGTTCCCCGAGGCCTTCGGCGACCTCAAGGTGCAGCGGCTGGCGGGCTGCTACCGCGCCCTGCTCGACGGCCTGCGTGCCATGAGCCCGGCGCGCGGCGAGGCGCGCATCGTGCTGCTCACACCCGGCCCCTACAACGAGACCTACTTCGAGCACGCCTACCTGGCGCGCTACCTGGGCCTGACCCTGGTCGAGGGCAGCGACCTGACGGTGCGCGACCAGCGCCTGTACCTCAAGACCTTGCAGGGCCTGGAGCCGGTGCACGGCATCTTGAAGCGCCTGGACGACGAGTTCCTCGACCCGCTGGAGCTGCGCTCTGACTCGCGCCTGGGCGTGCCCGGCCTGCTGCAGGCCATCCGCGCCGGCAACGTGCTGGTGGCCAACGCGCCGGGCTCGGCCTTTCTGGAGTCGACCGCGCTGCTGGGGTTCCTGCCGGCGTTGTCGCGGCACCTGCTGGGCGAGGAACTGCAGCTGCCTTCGCTGCCCACCTGGTGGTGCGGCGAACGCGCGGCGATGGAAGCGGCCCTGCCACAGCTGCAGGCCAGCGTGATCAAGCCCACCTGGGCCGGCGCCGGCGCAGGCGCCGCCTCCGTGCTGGGCAAGTCGCTGTCGCGCCGCGAGCTGGACGAATGGGCCGGCCGCATCGCGCGCGAAGCCGATGACCACACGGTGCAGGCCTATCTGCCGCTGTCGCAGATGCCCACCTGGAAGCGCGAGCGGCTGCAGCCGCGCTCGATGATGCTGCGCGTCTTTGCCGTCGCCGACGGCCCCCAGTCCTGGCGCGTGCTGCCCGGCGGCCTGACCCGCATCGCCGGCACGACGCTGGAGATCGCCTCCATGCAACGCGGCGGCAGCAGCGCCGACACCTGGGTTCTGACCCGGGGCGAGGTCGACCGAACCAGCTTGCTGCGCCAGGACCCCAGCGACACCGCAGGCGCGCGCCGCAGCCGCACGGTGACCAGCCGCGCCGCCGAGAACCTGTTCTGGCTGGGCCGCTACACCGAACGCACCGAGAACAGCACGCGGCTGGCCCGGCTGGTGCTGGAAAGCCTCAACGGCGAGGACCAGTCCTCCCAGCCCCTGCTGGCCTGGCTGTCCGAGCTGGCGGAAGAACATGCGCTGGTGCTGCCGGCGGTACCGCCGGCCACGCAGTCGCGCCGCGTGTTCGAACGTTCGCTGATCGCCGGCCTGGCCGACACAGAGGATGCCGCCAGCGTGGGCTACAACCTGGCGGCGCTGCGCAACGCGGCCTCGGCGGTGCGCGAGCGCCTGTCGCTGGAGCAGTGGAACATCATCAACCGCGCCGAGCAGGAGTTCCAGCGCGGCTGCGTCCTGTGCACCGAGGACGGCGACTACTCGCCGGTGGAAGCGGTGCGGGTGCTCGAGCAGCTGTCGGTCCACACGGCCGCCATGACCGGCGCCCAGACCGACCGCATGACGCGCGACGACGGCTGGCGCCTGCTGTCCAGCGGACGCCACCTGGAGCGCCTGGGCTTCCTGGCCTCGGCCCTGGCCAGCGGCTTCGAGACCGGCGCGGTCTTTGACGAGGGCGGCTTCGAGGCGCTGGTGGCGCTGTTCGACAGCACCATCACCTTCCACGCCCAGTACCAGCAGCGGCGCGACATCCCGGCCCTGCTGGACCTGCTGGTGCTCGACCGCGACAACCCGCGCTCGCTGGGCTGGGTCACCCAGACCCTGCGCGGCCGCCTGGCTCGGCTGGCCGGCAGCGCGCCCGGCGAGGTACCCGAAATTGCCCTGACCGTGCCTGACCCCAAGGACTGGTCGCTGGAGGCCATGTGCGAGCGCGATGCCGATGGCCGCTACAGCCGGCTGCTGGAGATGCTGCAGCAATGCGCCGATGCCGCCTGGCAGCTCTCGGACGACCTGGGCGCGCGTTACTTCACCCACTCGGGCGAAGCGCGCTACAGCGTCGGAGCCTGACCATGCTGCTGCACGTCGTCCATGAAACCGTCTACGACTACGTGCCGACGGTCAAGACCGCCCAGCACATGGCCCACCTGCGGCCGGCGCACAACCGCCGCCAGCAGGTGCTGCGCCACAGCCTGGCGATCAGCCCGGAGCCGGCCCAGCGCGGCGAGACGGTGGACGTGTATGGCAACACCCGCTCCTTCTTCAGCCTGCAGTCGGCCCATGAGGAACTCAAGGTGGTGGCCGACAGCGTGGTCTCGACTGCGGCGCCCGCGCTGCCCGGGAGCGCCATGGCCTGGGAAGAGGTGCGCGAGCGCATGCGCTACCACCGTGAGGCGGCCTGGGACCCGGCGGCCGAGTTCATCTTCGGCTCGCCCTATGTGCCGCGGCACGAGGACTTCATCGCCTATGCGCGCCCCAGCTTCGCTGCGGGCCGACCCCTGCTGGAGGCAGCGCGCGAACTCACAGCGCGCATCCATGCCGACTTCGATTACGAGGCCGAGGTGACCGACGTGGGCACGCCGGCGCTGGAGGCGCTGGCGCTGCGCAAGGGCGTGTGCCAGGACTTTGCCCATGTCATGCTGGGGTGCCTGCGCAGCCTTGGCTTGCCGGCACGCTATGTCAGCGGCTACCTGCTGACCACGCCGCCGCCCGGCCAGCCGCGCCTGGTGGGCAGCGATGCCTCGCATGCCTGGGTCTCGGTCTACCTGCCGTTCGGCGAGGATGACGCGGCAGGCGCATGGGCCGACCTCGATCCCACCAACGACCGCTTCGCCGGCGAAGACTACGTGACCCTTGCGACAGGCCGCGACTACGCCGACGTCGCGCCCATGCGCGGCGTGATCCACGGCGGCGCCAGCCACCAGCTGCACGTGGCCGTCACCGTCACGCCGGTCGATGCGCCGCCCGCCCCTACAATCGCCTGAGGTTCCGGGCGGCCCGTCCGCTACGTATTTGATAGCTGCTCAAGCCCATTTCACGGGGGCTTGAGGTTGTTTACCTTCTCAAGGAGAGCGCCATGAGCATTTACGACAAGCTGCAGGACATGGGCATCACCCTGCCGCCGGTGGCCACGCCGGCCGCCGCCTATGCGCCTTTTGTTCGCAGCGGCAACCTGGTCTTCCTGTCGGGCCATATCGCCCGCAAGGACGGCAAGGTCTGGACCGGCCAGCTGGGCAAGAACATGGCCACCGAGGAAGGCAAGGCCGCGGCCCGCGCCGTTGCCATCGAGCTGCTGGGCACGCTGCATGCGGCCGTGGGCGATCTCAACAAGGTCACATGCATCGTCAAGCTGATGAGCCTGGTCAATTCGACCGGCGACTTCACCGAGCAACACCTGGTGACCAACGGCGCCAGCGAACTGCTGGGCCAGGTCTTCGGCGAGGCCGGCACCCATGCGCGCAGCGCCTTTGGCGTGGCGCAGATCCCCATGGGCGCCTGCGTGGAGATCGAGCTGATCGCCCAGATCGCTTGATGCGCCGCTAAGGCGCGGGCTTGTCCACACTGCCCCTAACCCTGGGGGCTTGAACTGTTGGCAGGGCTACACTGAGCTGACGTTTCGCCCCTGTGGGCGTCAGGAGTTTCCATGAAGCGCCGTGCCACCCTTGTTGCCGCCGGAGTTCTGGCGGCAGTCCCCAGCCTCGTCCTTGCCGCCGATGACAAGGAAAAGGAACGCGCCGAGGTCCGCAAGGCCGCCAGCGACGCCCTGGCCGCCGTCTACAAGGTGCAGCCCAGCGCGCGCAAGGCGGTCGAATCGTCCGCCGGCTACGCCTCCTTCAGCAACTTCGGCATGAAGATCCTGGTCGCCGGCAGCGGCACCGGCAAGGGCACGGCGGTCAACAACAAGACCAAGGCCGTCACCTACATGAAGATGGCCGAACTCCAGGCGGGCCTGGGCTTCGGGATCAAGAAGTTCCAGCTGCTGTGGGTGTTCGAGAACCAGCAGGCGCTGGACAAGTTCGTCAATTCCGGCTGGGAGATCGGCGGCCAGGCCACCGCATCGGCCAAGAGCGGCAACACGGGTGCGAGTTACCAGGGCGCGGTGAGCGTCTCACCGGGCGTCTGGCTCTACCAGGTCACCGGCAACAGCCTGGCGCTGGAACTCACCGCCAAGGGCACGAAGTACTACAAAGACTCTGATCTCAACTGAAGGGACTCCCAATGACCACCAGCAAGCACACACAGTTCATCCGCGCCGCCTTCATGGGAGCATGCCTGGCTGCCCTGCCGTTTGTGGCCGCGGCCACCGAACAGGCCAACCAGCGCCGCGACGGCCGCGATGTCAGGCAGGACACCAAGCAGGAAGCGCGTTCGGAAAAGATCGATTGCCGACAGGCCAACAACAAGAGCAATGCGGCATGCCGCCAGGACAAGCGCGAAACCAAGCAGGGCGGCCGCCAGGAAGCCCGCGACATCAAGTACTAGGCCATAAGAGCCGGGCCAGTGCCCGGCTATTCCATGCGCTCGACGGTCACTGGCTTGAAGGTAAAGCTGCCGTCCTTGCCCTTGCGGCCGCGCGCTCCCTTGGCGTTGTTCAGGGAGCGAATTTCCAGCACTTCCTCGCGCTCCTTGTCACGGAACACGCCCGTGATGCGCACGTTGCGGGTGTAAGCCGCGGCGCCGGCCAGGCTGTCCTTGGCGTCCAGGTCCATCAGCATCAGGCCGCGGCCGCCACTGGCCATGGCCTTGAGCTCGCCGATCTCGAACGTCAGCACCCGTCGGCTGGCCGACACACAGGCCACATGGGTGGCCGGCGTGTACAGGCCGCTTGCCTCCACGCCCGCGGGCGCAGGCAGGTTGGCCGGTGAAGGCCGGCACACCGTCTCGTCCGCGCCAAGGCTGATGAAGGCCTTGCCGGCCTTCTGGCGCGACAGCATGTTTTCCACCGTCGCCAGGAAACCATAGCCGCCCGAGCCGCTGAGCAGCAGCCAGGCGTTGCTGGCGCCGGCAAAGTAGTGCAGCAGGTGCGTGCCGGCCTCCAGGTCGATGAAGGTGGTGACGGGCTGGCCGTCGCCGCGCGCCCCGGGCAGCAGCGACACCGCCACGGTGTAGACCCGGCCATTGCTGCCGAAGGCCAGCAGCGTGTCCACGGTGCGGCATTCGTAGGCGCCGTACAGGCCGTCGCCGGCCTTGAAGGCGAAGCTGGCCGCGTCGTGGCCGTGGCCCTGGCGGGCGCGCACCCAGCCCTTTTGCGAGACCACCACGGTGACCGGCTCGTCGACCACCTTGATCTCGGCAGTGGCGCGCTTGTCGGCCTGGATCAGGGTGCGGCGGGCGTCGGCAAACAGCTTGGCGTCGGCCTCGATCTCCTTGACCATCAGGCGGCGCAGGGCCGCCGGGCTGCCCAGGATTTCGTCGAGCTTCTTTTGCTCCTCGCGCAGTTCCTTGAGCTCCTGCTCGATCTTGATGGCTTCGAGCCGCGCCAGCTGCCGCAGCCGGATGTCCAGGATGTCGTCGGCCTGGCGCTCGCTGAGCGTGAAGCGTGCGATCAGCGCCGCCTTGGGCTCGTCGGCGCCGCGGATGATGGCGATCACCTCGTCGATGTTGAGCAGCACCAGCTGCCGGCCCTCGAGGATGTGGATGCGGTCCAGCACCTTGTCCAGGCGGTGCCGCGAGCGCTTCTCGATGGTCTGCTGGCGAAAGGCGATCCATTCCTCCAGCATCTGGCGCAGCGACTTCTGGGTCGGCCGGCCGTCCAGGCCCACCATCGTCAGGTTGATGGGTGCCGAGGTCTCCAGGCTGGTGTGGGCCAGCAGCGTGGTGATCAGCTCGGACTGCTCGATGCGGCTGGTCTTGGGCTCGAACACCAGGCGCACGGCGGCGTCCTTGCTGGACTCGTCGCGCACCGCGTCGACCACCGCCAGCACGCTCTGCTTGAGTTGCACCTGGTCCTGGCTGAGGGCCTTCTTGCCGGCCTTGACCTTGGGATTGGTCAGCTCCTCGATCTCCTCGAGCACGCGCTGCGAACTGACGCCCGGTGGCAGTTCGTTGACCACCAGCTGCCACTGGCCGCGTGCCAGTTCCTCGATCTTCCAGCGCGCCCGCACCTTCAGGGACCCGCGCCCCGTGCGGTAGGCCTCGGCGATATCGGTCGGGCTGCTGATGATCTGGCCGCCGCCGGGGTAGTCGGGACCGGGCACCAGGGCCAGCAGTTCTTCGTCACTGAGCTTGGGTGTCTTGACCAGGGCCACGCAGGCCGCCGCGATCTCGGCCAGGTTGTGGCTGGGGATCTCGGTGGCCAGGCCGACGGCGATGCCGCTGGCGCCATTGAGCAGGGCAAAGGGCAGGCGCGCCGGCAGCTGGCGCGGCTCCTGGGTGCTGCCGTCGTAGTTGGGGATGAAGTCCACCGTGCCTTCGTCGATCTCGTCGAGCAGCAGGCTGGTGATGCGCGACAGCCGGGCCTCGGTGTAGCGCATGGCGGCCGCGCCGTCGCCGTCGCGGCTGCCGAAATTGCCCTGGCCATCGATCAGCGGATAGCGCTGGCTGAAGTCCTGTGCCATGCGCACCAGCGCGTCGTAGGCAGCCTGGTCGCCATGCGGGTGGAAGCGGCCCAGCACGTCGCCCACCACGCGGGCGCTCTTGACCGGCTTGGCGCCGGTGGCGCCGTTGGGGCCGCCAAAACCCAGGCCCATGCGGGACATCGAGTACAGGATGCGCCGCTGCACGGGCTTCTGGCCGTCGCAGACGTCGGGCAGTGCGCGGCCCTTGACCACGCTGAGCGCGTACTCCAGGTAGGCGCGCTGGGCGTACGAGGCGAGGTCGAGCTCGCTGTCGTCGCCGCTGGACAGGGGGATGAGGTCTTGCTCCATGGGATGCAGGCGGAAAAAGTAAGGGACTAGGCCCGCAGTTCGTCCGCAGCCAGGGTGTGGATGCGGCGTTCGGAGGGATGGAAAAGCTGTTCGTCCATGCGCACGCCCAGGCGCTGCAGGATGGACTTGGCCGACATGTCGGCCGCCGGCACCGGGGCCAGCACGATGCGAAACTGCAGAAACTCGGTCGGCGCCATCGGCACCGGCTCCTTCAGGCCCGCCACCAGGATGCGGCTGGCGAGGTTGGAAGCGCCCTCGGCCGGGGCCACGCCCTCGGCCAGCACCGCGATGCGCGAATGCGACAGACGCGCCGCCACGTCGCCGTCGCCCATGGCCTGGCGGATGCGGCTGGCCGCCACCAGCACGGCCGACTCCGCGACCTCGGGCCCGAACTCGCTGGCCAGGCCGGGCAGGTTGTCGATGTGCACCAGCAGCAGCAGGCTGGGATGGCCGTAGCGCTTGACCAGGCTGCGCGCGGCCAGCACGCGCTCGTTGAAGACAAGCTGGGTCGACAGGCCGGTCAGCGGGTCGACCGTGGTGCGGGCGTCCAGCCGCACCCGGGTCTCGCTGAAGATGCGGCTGCGCCAGATGGTGGCCAGGAACACGGCAGCCGACCACAGCGGCAGCAGCGCGGCCTGCGGCAGCACGGGCTCGGGGTCCACGTCGAGGCCGCCCCAGCCGATCCAGGCGCCAGCCAGCACCAGCAGCACCAGGCCGGCGGTCAGCCAGCGGACCCAGGGCTGGCTTTGCGGCCAGGCGCGCAGCATCAGCACGCTGGCCACCGCGCTCCAGGCGGCCAGGCCGGGCAGCAGCAGGTTGATCTTGGCCACCACCACGGCGATCGCCAGCGCCGGCAGCAGCACGGCACTGACGCCGACCAGCCAGCGGCGCGGCAGCCGCAGGGCGCCCGCGTGGTTGACCAGGTCACGCAGCTGCAGGCCGGCCAGCCCCAGCAGCAGCAGAAAGGCGGACTCGGCCATGTAGGGCTGGCTGCCCACCTGCAGTTGCAGGCACAGCACGGCCATCATGGTGGCCGCCGCGTGCAGCAGCAGCGCCCGCTCGCGGTAGGCGTTAGCGATGACCACGCTCAGGCAGACCACCAGCACCATGGCGCCGCCAAAAGCGCCCAGCACCACCAGTGCAGTGGGATCGGCCAGGGTCATGCGCCCTCCCCGGCGATGGTGGGAGCAACGGCATCGCGTTGACCGGCGGGCTCACTCACTGCGGGGAGCTGAATGGGTTGGCTGCGGCGGCCAACGCGGGCACGGCGACGGCGCCAGCAGGCAGATTGCCGCGGCCGATGGCGCCGCCGGGCACGGACATTCCCACCTGCACACGCTGCGGCGCGGACATTTCCATTCGCACGCGCTGCGGCGCGCTCAGGGCGGCCGGCGGCTTGAGCATGGCATACAGCTGCAGCACCGTCTGCACGTAGTTCTGCGTCTCGCGGTAGTTGGGAACGCGGTTGCCGGCGCGCTGCACTGCGCCCTCCCCGGCGTTGTAGGCGGCCAGCGCCAGTTCCAGGTTGCCTGGAAAGAGCTTGAGCAGGTAGTCCAGGTAGCGCGCGCCGGTGCGGATGTTGGTGCGCGGGTCGGCCAGCTTCATTTCCACCGTCGTCTTGGGATCGGCGGCAACGCCGTAGCGCGCGGCCGTGGCCGGCATGATCTGCATCAGGCCCACCGCGCCCTTGGGCGAGACGGCGCCGGCGTCGAAGCCCGACTCGGTGGCGATCAGCGCCTGCAGCAGCTCGTAGTCGATGCCGTGGGTGTTCGACGCTTCCCGCAGGTGGTGCTTGACCTGCTTGTAGCTGGGCGAGACCTCAAAAAACGCGATCAGCCGGGGCGCCGCCGTCGGCACGCTCACCGAGCGCGGCGTGGCGGAACGCAGGCCCCTGGCGGTGTCGAAGCTTTCGCCGCCGCGGAAGAACAGCTCGTAGCGCGCGTCGAGCTTCTCGGCGGCGAAATGCGCCAGACCCCTGGCGTCGACATAGCCCCAGACCTCGGCCCGCGCCGCCGGCGCCAGCGCGAACGCCAGGGCCAGGGCCCACAGCGGACGCAGGCAGGCCTTCATGCCGCCATCTCCAGGCCTTGTGCACGGCGCGCGGCGAACTCGCTTTGCAGCATGGACATGACGATCAGCGACTCGAAGCCATCTGCCGTGCGCACCGATTCGCGCAGCAGGCCTTCGACGACAAAGCCCTCGCTGTCGTAGAAGGCCTTGGCGCGGGCGTTGCGGGTCTTCACGTCCAGCCAGAAGCGGTGTGCGCCCAGGTCGTCAAATGCCACTTTCTTGGCCACCCGCAGGGCGGCGCGGCCATGGCCTGCGCCCTTGGCCTTGACCACCATGCGCTTGAGTTCCAGCGACTGGTGGCGGCTGCGGCAGCCGATCAGGATCAGAAAGCCGGCCGCCTCCAGGCCCTCGCCGGCCTCGATGATGAAGTGGCGAAAATCGGGGAAGCGCACCGCGGCTTCATGCTGGGTGCGCTCCCAGGGCGTGATGAAAGGCAGGTTGGCCTCGTCCTGCTCCAGCGACAGCACGAACTCCAGGTCGCTGGTCATGGTCGGGCGCAGCCGCACCCGCGGACGCACGCGCTGCGCTGACACGGCGGGGGCGTCGGCTGTCATTTCAGATGTCCACATCCACGGCGTCGCCGTGCAGTTCCATCAGCTCGCGCCGGGCGGCGGCCTCGCCCTTGCCCATCAGCTTGGTGATCAGGCTCTCGGTGGCGGCGAAGTCGCTCTGCCCCAGGTGCACCGGCAGCAGGCGGCGGGTGTCAGGGTTGAGCGTGGTCTCCCACAGCTGCTCGGCGTTCATCTCGCCCAGGCCCTTGAAGCGGCTGATGCTCCACTTGCCCTCGGCCACGCCTTCCTTGCGCAGCTTGTCCAGGATGGCGATGAGCTCGCCCTCGTCCAGCGCATAAGCCTTGGAGGCCGGCTTCTTGCCGCGTGCCGGCGCATCGACGCGAAACAGCGGCGGCCGCGCGATGAACACGTTGCCGGCGTCGATCAGCTTGGGGAAGTGGCGGAAGAACAGCGTCAGCAGCAGCACCTGGATGTGCGAGCCGTCGACGTCGGCGTCCGACAGGATGCAGACCTTGCCGTAACGCAGGCCCGACAGGTCGGGCGTGTCGTTGGGCCCGTGCGGGTCGACCCCGATGGCCACCGCGATGTCGTGGATTTCGGTGTTGGCGAACAGGCGGTCGCGCTCGACCTCCCAGGTGTTGAGCACCTTGCCGCGCAGCGGCAGGATGGCCTGGCATTCCTTGTCGCGGCCCATCTTGGCGCTGCCACCGGCCGAGTCGCCCTCGACCAGGAAGACCTCGTTGTGGCGGATGTCCTTGCTTTCGCAGTCGGTCAGCTTGCCCGGCAGCACGGCCACGCCCGAGCCCTTGCGCTTTTCCACCTTCTGGCCGGCCTTTTGCCGGCTCTGCGCCGCCTTGATGGCCAGCTCGGCCAGCTTGCGGCCGTATTCCACATGCTGGTTGAGCCACAGCTCCAGCGCCGGGCGCACGAAGGTCGAGACCAGGCGCACGGCGTCGCGCGAATTGAGGCGCTCCTTGATCTGGCCCTGGAACTGCGGGTCCAGCACCTTGGCGGACAACACATAGGAAGCGCGCGCGAACACGTCTTCGGGCATCAGCTTGACGCCCTTGGGCAGCAGCGAATGCAGCTCGATGAAACTCTTGACGGCGTTGAACAGGCCGTCGCGCAGGCCGGACTCGTGGGTGCCGCCGGCGCTGGTGGGGATCAGGTTGACGTAGCTCTCGCGCACCGGCTGGCCGTCTTCGGTGAAGGCCACGCACCACTGGGCGCCCTCGCCTTCGGCGAAGTTGTCGTTGCTGTCGGCAAAGCCCTCGCCCTCGAACAGGGGGATGACAGGCTCGCCGTTGAGGGTCTGCATCAGGTAGTCGCGCAGGCCGCCCTTGTACTGCCAGCTTTGCGTCTCCTTGGTCTTCTCGTTGACCAGGGAGACGGTGACGCCGGGCATGAGCACCGCCTTGCTGCGCAGCAGGTGGGCCAGTTCGGCCATCGGCAGCTGGGTCGACTCGAAGTACTTCGGGTCGGGCCAGAACCGCACCGAGGTGCCCTGGCGGCGGTCGCCCTCGGCAGCCTTGCGCAGCTGCAGCGACTCGGTGACGTCGCCGCCCTCGAAGACCAGGCGGGCGACCATGCCGTCGCGGTGGGTCACCGCCTCCAGCCGCTTGGCCAGGGCATTGGTGACGGAGACGCCGACGCCGTGCAGGCCGCCGGAGAAACTGTAGGCCCCGCCCTTGCCCTTGTCGAACTTGCCGCCGGCGTGCAAGCGGGTGAACACCAGCTCGATCACCGGGGCCTTTTCTTCCGGGTGCAGGCCATAGGGGATGCCGCGGCCGTCGTCCTCGATGCTGCTGGAGCCGTCGGTGTGCAGCGTGACCTTGATGCGCTTGCCGTGGCCGGCCAGCGCCTCGTCCGCGGCGTTGTCCAACACCTCCTGCAGCACATGCAGGGTGTTGTCGGTGCGGGTGTACATGCCCGGCCGCTGCTTGACGGGCTCCAGGCCCTTGAGCACGCGGATGGAGCCCTCGGAATACTCGGGTGTGGGTTTGCTGGCCATGGGAGGGGCGATTGTAGTGGCGCGTCCGGTTTAGATACTGGACAAGCATACAGGCTTTCCGTCGGACCGACCACCGACCCACCTTTCATGCCTGGCGGTCATCAATCCGCCCGAAAACTTTCAACAGGGTTGTCGCCGGGGCGGCGCGCAAGCGGCGCGGGCTTTCGCTACAGTCGCCCGATGCAATCTTCCCGCAAGCTGTCCATGGCCCAGGTCCTCGCCTGCGGCGCCGCCATCGTCACCCTGTCCATGGGCATCCGCCACGGCTTCGGCCTGTGGCTGCTGCCGATCACCCAGGCCCAGGGCTGGACCCGCGAGACCTTTTCCTTCGCCCTGGCCATCCAGAACCTGTCATGGGGCGTGTTTGGCGTCTTCGCCGGCATGCTGGCCGACCGTTTCGGCGCCTTCCGCGTGCTGGTCGGCGGCTGCCTCTTTTATGGGGCCGGCCTAGCCGGCATGGCCCTGGCCCCCACCCCCTTCACCTTCACCCTGACGGCCGGCGTGCTGCTGGGCGCAGCCCAGGCCGGCACCACCTATGCCGTGGTCTACGGCGTGATCGGCCGGCAGATCGACCCGGCCAAGCGCTCCTGGGCGATGGGAGTGGCAGCCGCGGCCGGCTCTTTCGGCCAGTTCCTGATGGTGCCGGTGGAAGGCTTTCTGATCAGCGGCTTCGGCTGGCAACAGGCTCTGCTGACCCTGAGCCTGGTGGTGCTGCTGATCGCGCCCCTGGCCATCGGCCTGCGCGAGCCGGGTTTTGCCGGTGGCGCTGCGCCGGTGCGCGAACAGTCCATCCTGCAGGCCCTGCGCGAAGCCTTCAAGCACCCCAGCTTCCAGCTGCTGATGGCCGGCTACTTCGTCTGTGGCTTCCAGGTGGTCTTCATCGGCGTCCACATGCCCAGCTACCTGAAGGACAAGGGCCTGTCGCCCCAGGTCGCCAGCTACGCGCTGGCGCTGATTGGCCTGTTCAACGTCTTCGGCACCTACATTGCCGGCACCCTGGGCCAGAAGCTGGCCAAGCGCAAGATCCTGGCGGCCATCTACCTGGGCCGGGCGATCGCCATCGCCGTCTTCCTGTGGGCGCCTTTGAGCCCGCTGTCGGTCTATGTCTTTGCCAGCGTGATGGGCCTGCTGTGGCTGTCCACCGTGCCGCCCACCAACGCCACGGTGGCGCAGATCTTCGGCGTGGCCCACTTGTCCATGCTGGGTGGCTTCGTCTTCTTCAGCCACCAGATCGGCTCCTTCCTGGGCGTCTGGCTGGGCGGCTACCTGTACGACCGCACCGGCAGCTACGACATCGTCTGGTACATCGCCATCGCTCTGGGCATCTTCGCCGCCCTGGTGAACCTGCCGGTGCGCGAGGCCCCGATCGCGCGGCCGCTGCCGCAAGGCGCCTGAGTGAAGCGGCGCACGCGCACCCTGCTGGCCTGGGGCGGCGCCACCGCCGCCCTGCTGGCAGTGTTTGCCCTGTACACGCAGCCGCAGATCATGGTCACACTCGCCGACCAGCTCTGGGCCTGCTTCAACTGACGGCCGAAGGGCCGTCATCCCCGCGGGCGCAGGGATCCAGGAGTTTTATGCCTATCTTCATCATCACGGGCGCCTCCGACGGGATCGGCGCCGAAATGGCGCGCCAGCTCGCGGCCAGCCACAAGTCCCAGGCCAGCCTCATGCTGGCCGGCCGCAACCAGGCCAAGCTCGACGCCGTCGCCACGCAGTGCCAGGCCCAGGGGGCGCAGGTCCAGACCTTTGCCGCTGACCTGTCCCAGGAGCCGGAGTGCCGGCGGTTGGTCGACATCGCCTTGCAGCACTTCGGCGGCATCGACCTGCTGGTCAACAACGCTGGCGTCTCGGCCCAGGCCCTGTTCGCCGACGTCCAGCCCGGCGACCTGCACTGGTACGAGGACCTGATGCGCATCAACCTCTGGGGCGCCGTCTGGGCCACCCATGCGGCCCTGCCTTATCTGAAGCAGTCCAGGGGCCGCATCGTCGCCGTCTCCTCGCTGGCCGGCCTGGTCGGCGTGCCCGGCCGCACCGCCTACAGCGCCAGCAAGTTCGCCATGACCGGCTTCTTCGAGGCCCTGCGCGCCGAACTCAAGGGTGCCGGGGTCAGCGTCACCACCGCCTACCCTGGTGTGGTCGCCACCCAGATCCGCTACCGCGGCCTGAACGCCCAGGGCGTGGCGGCCGGCTCCAGCGGCCTGAAGGAAGAGGATGCCATGAGCGTGGAGGAATGCGCCAGGCTCATCATCGACGGCATGGACAAACGCCAACGCGAGGTGGTGATGACGGCCAAGGGCAGGCTGGGCCGCTTCGTCAAGCTCATCGCGCCGGGCCTGGTGGAGAAGATGGCGCTGTCCGCGCTCAAGGACGGCGTCAAACCCCATTGAAAGCTTTCATGCACGGTACCCAAACCCCTTCCGCCTGGGTCCAGCGCTGGTCCCACCTCGTGCCTGTCGGCGCCACGGTGCTGGACGTCGCCTGCGGCGCGGGCCGCCACATGCGCTGGTTTTCTCAACAAAACCATGCCGTAGCCGGCGTGGACCGGTCGCAGGACGCTATCGATTCCGTAGCAGGCCTAGGCCGCGCCGTGCGCGCCGACATCGAGGACGGGCCCTGGCCTTTTGCCGGTGAGGAGTTCGGCGGTGTGGTCGTGACCAACTACCTGTGGCGCGCCCTGCTGCCCACCATCGTCGCCAGCGTGGCGCCGGGCGGCGTCCTGCTCTATGAAACCTTCGCCGCCGGCAACGAGACCGTGGGCAAGCCCTCGCGCCCGGACTTCCTCTTGCAGCCGGGCGAATTGCTGGCCGCCTGCGCCGGCCTGCGCGTGGTGGCCTACGAGGACGGCTTCCTGGAAGCGCCCGAGCGCTTCGTGCAGCGGATCGCCGCCGTCCGGCCCGGTCCGGAGGAACCCCGGCCGCGCCACCGGCTCTAGGTAGAATTGGCGTTTCCCCGACCAAACCCGGACATGACACCGATTACAGGCAGCATCGTGGCGCTCGTGACGCCGATGCACGACGACGGCAGCGTCGACTACCCCACCCTGCGCAAGCTGATCGACTGGCACATCGCCGAAGGCACCGACTGCATCGGCGTGGTCGGCACCACCGGCGAGTCGCCCACCGTCAGCGTGCAGGAACACCAGGAAATCATCCGCGTGTCGGTCGAGCAGGCCAACAAGCGCGTGCCCATCATGGCCGGCTGCGGCGCCAACTCCACCGCCGAGGCGATCGAGCTGGCCAAGTTCGCCAGGAAGGTCGGCGCCGACTGCCAGCTGCAGGTCGTGCCCTACTACAACAAGCCGACGCAAGAAGGCCAGTACCAGCACTTCAAGGCGATCGCCGAGGCCACCGGCGACCTGCCCATCGTGTTGTACAACGTGCCCGGCCGCACCGTCGCGGACATGCTGCATGACACCGTGCTGCGGCTGGCCCAGGTGCCCGGCATCATCGGCATCAAGGAAGCCACCGGCAACATCGAGCGGGCCCAATGGCTGGTGCGCGATGTTCCCAAGGGCTTCGCCGTCTATTCCGGCGACGATCCCACCGCTGTGGCCCTAATGATGTGCGGCGGCCAGGGCAATATCAGCGTGACGGCCAACATTGCGCCGCGGCTGATGCACGAGCTTTGCGTCGCGGCCGTGGCCGGCGATGCCAGGGGCGCAATGGCCATCCAGCGCGAGCTGATGCCGGTGCACAAGCAGCTGTTCGTCGAGGCCAATCCCATCCCCGTCAAGTGGGCGATGGCGCGCATGGGCCTGTGCGGCGGCGCGATGCGCCTGCCCATGACGCCGCTGCAATCCGCCAATGAAAAAGTGGTGGAAGACGCTTTGCGCAGCGCCGGCCTGCTGGGCTGAGCGCGGACCGATCCAACAAGAGGGTATGAAGTGAAGCAATCTGCAAAATTGAGCCTGCTGGCGCTGTGCGCGGCGCTGGCATCGTGCTCGGTGCTCGATGGCGACAAGATCGACTACAAGAGCGCGAGCAAGGGCGTGTCGCTGGAGGTGCCTCCCGATCTGACGCAGCTGTCGCGCGACACGCGCTATACCATCCCCGGCGGCGCAGTCACCGCCAGCAGCTTCCAGGTCGGCCAGGCTGCGCCGACCATGCCCACCGCGGCAACAACGCTGGGCGACGTGCGCATCGAGCGCGCCGGCACCCAGCGCTGGCTGGTGATCAACCGCCCGGCCGACCAGCTGTGGAACCCGATCCGCGACTTCTGGCAGGAAAACGGTTTCCTGCTGACGCTGGACCAGTCCAACCTGGGCATCATGGAAACCGACTGGGCCGAGAACCGCGCCAAGATCCCGCAGGACTTCATCCGCCAGTCGCTGGGCAAGCTGCTCGACTCCTTCTATTCCACCGCCGAGCGCGACCGCTTTCGCACCCGCCTGGAGCGCACCGCCACCGGCGGCACCGAGATCTACGTGTCGCACCGCGGCATGATCGAGGTCTACGCCAACCGCGAGAAGGACCAGACCGTCTGGCAGCCGCGCCCCACCGACCCCGAGCTGGAAGCCGAATTCCTGCGCCGCCTGATGATCAAGCTGGGCGCGCCGCAGGAGCAGGCCAAGGCCCTGGTGGCGTCCGGCGCGGTCAAGCCGGTGGCGCGCGTGGCCAGCGTGAACAACACGCCCGTGGTGCAGATCGACGAGGGCTTCGACCGCGCCTGGCGCCGTGTCGGCCTGTCGCTGGACCGCACCGGCTTCACCGTCGAGGACCGTGACCGCGCGCAAGGCACCTACTTCGTCCGCTATGTCGAGCCCAATGCCGACAAGCAGGACAAGGGCTTCCTGGGCAAGCTGTTCAGCTCCGAGAAGACCGTGACGCCACTGAAGTACCGCATCACTCTCAAGAGCCAGGGCGATGCCACCACCGTCTCGGTGCTCAATGCCGCCGGCGCGCCCGAGGCCTCGGCCAATGCCCAGCGCATCGTCCAGGTCATCGCCGACGACTTGAAGTAATTGCTTTGCGGGACAGACCAGTATTGCGAAGCAATCTGCTCTGTCGCCAACTGACTAGGGCCATTTGATGCTGCGCTTCAAAAGCCTCGGCAGCGGCAGCACCGGCAACGCGACGGTCATCCAGGCGCGCTGCGGCACACAGCTGAACCATGTGCTGGTCGATTGCGGCCTGGGCATCCGCCAGCTCGACACCCGGCTGGGCGCGGCCGGCATGCTGGCCGAGCAGATCGACGCCATCTTCATCACCCACGAGCACGGCGACCACATCGGTTGCGCGCACCGCCTGGCCCTGCGCGAACGCATCCCGGTGTGGATGAGCCGCGGCACCTACATGGCCATCGGCGAACCCGACTTCGACGGCCTGCTGCGCATCGCCGGCGATGGCCAGGACATCGCCCTGGGCGCGCTGCAGCTGCGGCCCTTTACCGTGCCCCACGATGCGCGCGAGCCTTTGCAGCTGACCTGTTCGGATGGCGCAAAGCGCATGGGTGTGCTGACCGACCTGGGCCATGCGACAGCGCATGTGCTGGCCCACCTGGCTGGCTGCGCCACGCTGCTGCTGGAGTGCAACCACGACACCGACCTGCTGGCCGCCGGCTCCTACCCGCCCTTTCTCAAGCGGCGTGTGGGCGGCGACTGGGGACACCTGTCCAACCGGGCGGCCGCGCAGATCGCGCTGGCCGGCTTACCGCTGGGCCTGCGCCAGGTGCTGGCGGCCCACCTGAGCGAGCAGAACAACCGGCCCGAGCTGGCCCGTCATGCCCTGGCCCAGGCCCTGGGGGAACGGGTCGACGTCCATGTGGCGGACGCCCACAGCGGCAGCAGCTGGCTCAGCGCCTGAGGCCGGTGGCCGGCCATGAAAAAAGCCGCCCGAGGGCGGCTTTTTTGCGAACCGGAAAAATCCGATTACTTGGCGGCGGAAGCCGGAGCGGCAGCAGCAGCAGCGCCAGACGCGGCCGTGGCGGCACCAGCGGCAGCAGCAGCGGCACCAGCAGCAGCGGAAGCGGCACCAGCGGCAGCGTCAGCAGCCGGGGCAGCGGCGGGAGCCGGAGCCGGTGCGGGAGCAGCAGCGGGAGCGGGAGCCGCGACGGGCGCCGGCTCTTCCTTCTTGCCGCAAGCGGCCAGGGCAGCGGCAGCAATCAGGGTCGCCAGGACGAGCGATTTGTTCATTTTTCAGGTTTCCTTTGATGGGGACTAAAACAATTTCCGGAAATTGTCCCGGCCTTCCAGAATGAAAAACCGAGACTGAGCAGAGAGGACTCGAGCTCCTCATACTCAGCCGCAAATTATATGGTGAAACGCATGATCAACCCCGGTAAACCCTAGGTTCTCCTGCAGCCAGTCACAAGCCCAGCGTGGTAGCGGGAAAGGACGGCGCACTCTTTTGCAGCCACTCCTGCAGGCTTTCTCGCAGCAGCACGCGCCGCTGCGGCTCGCTGCCGCTGTAGCCGTTGCTGCGCTCCGGATCCAGCCGCTGCAGCACCCAACCGGGACTCCAGATCGCGCTGGGCAACTCAAGCGGATCGGCAAAGCTGCAGGCCCGCGCCTCGATGATGTGCGACCAGGTGCGCCGCCAGGTGGCAAAGCGCGCGTGCCGGCGCAGCACCGCCTCGTAGCTGCAGGCCAGCAAGGTGCAGCGCCGCCCGCCGGCCGACCAGGCCAGCAGCGACTCGGTCACGGCCCGCTCGCCCAGCGGCCAGTCCTCGAAGCTGGCATCGCTGACGATGATTTCGCTCCAGCCTTCACGGGCGGCGCAGGCCAGCGCGTCGCGCACCAGTTGCTGGAAATCGGCACGGCCGGTGAAGCGGCCCTGCGGCAAGGCCGCGGCCTGCGGCTTGTCATCGGCCATCGCCACCTCCTTCGTGCGCCCAGCCGGCCTCGCACCAGGACGCCAGCAGGTCCTGCGCCTGCGGGCTGGCCCGCGCCAGTTCGCTCGCGTCCAGCTGGCGCCTGTCGGCCAGAGCCCGCAGCAAGGTCGCGTCGCGGCCGGCAGCGCGCCAGCTCTCACCATTGATGAAGACGTGGCGCTGGTCGTACAGCATGCGCGTGCGCCGGTCCAGCGCCAGGCTGCGCAGCCGCGCCGGCGCGCGCCCGGCATCGAACCAGACGTTGGCCTTGGGCTCGGTCAGGTATTCGCCCAGACCGCGGGCCAGCGCGTCAGCGTCGCGCAGCGCCGCCTGCAGCGCTTCGCGGGCAAAGTCCTGCAGGGCAGCGGGAATCGCGCCCGGGGTGGCGGTGGCGCTCTGGCCCTTGTCGCGGTAGAGATCGCCACCGGCGAGCTCGTCGGCGTCCTCGGCCAGCCGTTGCAGCAGCTCGCGCGCCAGCTCGCCGCGGCCGGGGGCGCGAAAGCCGATGGAATAGGTCTGGCACTCACCTTCGGCGATGCCGTCGTGGGCATAGCGCGGCGGCAGGTAGAGCATGTCGCCGGGCTCGAGCAGGTACTCCTGCTCCGGCTCGAAATTGGCCAGGATCTTCAGCGGCACGCCTTCTTGCAGCGTGAAGTCCCGCTGGCGGCCGATGCGCCAGCGCCGACGCCCCTGGGCCTGTAGCAGGAACACGTCATAACTGTCGAAATGCGGCCCCACGCCGCCGCCATCGCTGGCGTAGCTGATCATCAGGTCGTCCAGCCGCGCCTCCGGCACGAAGCGGAACTGCTGCAGCAGCCCATGAACGCCTGCGTGGTGCAGGTCCATGCCCTGCACCAGCAGGGTCCAGCCCGGCCGCCCCAACGGCGGCAGCGAGCGCCGCGCAAACGGTCCGCTGCGCATCTGCCAGCCCTTGGCCGACTGCGAGACCAGGCGCGACTCCACCGCCTCCTGGCCGGCCAGGGCGAACAGATCGCCGCGCTCGAGCAGGGGCGCCATGCCCGGCACCGCACCGCGCACCAGCAGAGGCTTCTTTTGCCAGTGGCGTTGCATGAACTGGTCGGCCGTGAGGCCGCCCAACAGGGGAAGAGCTTGTGAGGTGTCCATGCAGCGCCGATGTCAAACTGCGACAATTCTCCTATGGAAATCACTGAACAATGCGTGGCGGCCCTGACCTGGACGCTCAAGGACACGCTGGGCGAGACGCTGGACGTGCTGGATGAACCGGTGGAGTTCCTGATCGGGGGCGGCGACCTGTTTGCCCGCATCGAGGAAGCGCTGCAAGGCCACGGCCCCGGCGCGAAGATCGACGTCCACCTGGAACCGGAAGAAGCCTTCGGCGACTACAACGAGCAACTGGTCTTCCTGGAGCCGCGCGGCATGTTCCCGGCCGAGCTGGAAGAAGGCATGACGTTTGAAGGCCTGCCGCCGGGCACCAACCCCGATGCACCCAAGGATGTTCTCTACACGGTGACTGAGATCTACCCCGAGCACGTGGTGCTCGACGGCAACCATCCGCTGGCGGGTATTGCCATCCGGCTGGCGCTCAAGGTCGAAGCGGTGCGCGAAGCCACCGAAGACGAAATCGGCCGTGGCACGGCCGGCACGGGCTTTTTCAAGGTGCAGGCCCAAGCGCCCGGCGGCAGCACGCTGCACTGATTTGCCCGCCGCAGGCGCCTGAAGCTCACGGCGCCCGTGGTGCCGTGTTGTGTCCGTTAACCCCGGTAGATCACGCCGTTTTCGACGCGCACGCGGTCACCCACGCGCAGTTCGCCGGTGGAGCTGACCTCGTAGGTGCGCCAGGCGCCGTTGTCGGCCTGCAGCGTCACGCGGTAGGCCGGGCCGGTGTAGGTCGTGCCGTCGCGGTTCTTGCCGATGCGGTTGCCGATCACGGCGCCGCCCACGGCGCCCAGCACCGTGGCCGCGGTCTTACCCGAACCACCACCCACCTGGTTGCCCAGCAGGCCGCCGGCGACGCCGCCGAGCACCGTGCCGATGGCGCTGTTGGTGGTGCTGCCGGTGGTCGTGCCGGTGCCGGGGAGGTATTCGATGTTGGTGATGCGGCCGTATTCGGTGCCAACGGCCGGGGCCGTGGCCACCGGCGTGCTGCTGGGATAGCTGCTGACCGGCTGGGACGGGTTGGTGGTGCCGCAGGCGGCGAGCGCGGCGGCCAGCACGGCGCCCGATGCAATGGTGAGGAAGCGGGAAGAGGCAAGCATGGAATTCTCCTGGTGTTGTTGACACGGGGAAAGGCCTGGCAGGCCTCCCGTGCCGCCATTGAGGCGCATGCTGCCGCGCTGCCGGCACGGCCGATGCCGCGCCTTGCTGTAGGAACTGACTTGAAAAGGTGTAGGACGCCGGGCGCTCAGCTTTTGCCAGTGGAGCCGTAACCGCCCTCGCCGCGCTGGGTCAGCGGGAACTCGCTGACCACGTTGAATTGCGCCTGCACCACCGGCACGATCACCAGCTGGGCTAGCCGCTCCATCGGCTGGAGGGTGAATTCGACGTCGCTGCGGTTCCAGCAGCTGACCATCAACTGGCCCTGGTAGTCGCTGTCGATCAGGCCCACCAGGTTGCCCAGCACGATGCCGTGCTTGTGGCCCAGCCCCGAGCGCGGCAGGATCAGCGCCGCGTAGCCCGGGTCCTTGAGGTAGATGGCGATGCCGGTGGGCACCAGGCGCCAGGCATTGGCGGCCAATGTGATGGGCTCGTCCGTGCAGGCGCGCAGGTCCAGGCCGGCACTGCCTGGCGTGGCATAGGAAGGCAGCTGGTCCGCCATGCGCGGGTCCAGGATCTTGACGTCGATGTTCATGGTCTTTTACAAGTAAATCAGGCTGTAGCCCCCGTCCGCTGGGCGATTTCCGCTATCAATTGGCGAGCAAGAACGAGTTTGGAGGCACGTGGCAGTTCGCGCGCGCCATCCTTGTCGACCAGCAGCAGCTGGTTGTCGTCCAGGCCAAAAGTGAGCTGGCCGATGTTGCCCACCAGCAGCGGGATGCCTTTGCGCTCGCGCTTGGCCTTGGCGTGCGCGGCCAGGTCGTTGGTCTCGGCCGCAAAGCCCACGCAGAACAATGCCCCGCTTTGGGCGCGCTCCGACTGCGCCACCGTCAGCAGGATGTCGGGGTTTTCGGTGAAAGCGACGGTGGGCGCCTGGCCCGTGCCGTCCTTCTTGATCTTCTGCTCCGATTCTGCCGCCGGCCGCCAGTCGGCCACGGCCGCGGTGGCGACAAAGACATCCGACAGCGGCGCGTGGCGCAGCGTCGCCTCCAGCATCTGACGGGCCGACTTGACGTCGATGCGCTCGACGCCGCGCGGCGTTTCCAGGTGGACTGGCCCCGCCACCAGGGTGACCACGGCGCCGGCTTCCTGCGCCGCCCGGGCGATGGCGAAACCCATCTTGCCCGAGGAATGGTTGGTGATGCCGCGGATCGGGTCCATGGCCTCGAAGGTGGGGCCGGCGGTGATCAGCACCCGCTTGCCGGCCAGCAGCTTGGGCTGGAAGAAGGCGACGACGTCCTGCAGCAGTTGCGGCGGCTCCAGCATGCGGCCGTCACCGGTTTCGCCGCAGGCCTGGAAGCCGCTGCCCACGCCCAGGATGGTGGTGCTGTCGGCGGCCAGCTGCGCCATGTTGCGCTGGGTGGCAGGATGGGCCCACATCTCGCGGTTCATGGCCGGCGCCAGCAGCAGCGGCACGCGGGCGATGGGCCGGGCCAGGCACAGCAGGGAGAGCAGTTCGTCGGCGCGGCCGTGCAGCAGTTTGGCCATGAAGTCGGCGCTGCAAGGCGCGATGAGGATGGCATCGGCTTCGCGCGACAGGTTGATGTGCGGCATGCCGTTGGCTTCACGTCCATCAAAACCCGAAGCATCGTGCGAGCCGTAGACCGGCCGCCCCGACAGCGCCTGCATGGTCACCGGCGTGATGAACCGCTCGGCTGCCTCGGTCATCACGACCTGCACCGTCGCTCCTTCCTTGATGAGGGCGCGGCACAATTCGGCCGCCTTGTAGCAGGCGATGCCGCCGGTCAGTCCAAGGACAAAGTGTTTGCCTGCCAGATCGTTCATGGGATTGCAATGTAGCAGGGCATGGGCAGCCCTCTATAATCTCGCTTTACCACCTCCCGGAAGCCAGCCTTCCGACCCTGACATGACCAAATTTGTCTTCGTCACCGGCGGTGTGGTGTCCTCCCTGGGCAAGGGAATCGCCTCAGCCTCCCTCGCTGCGATTTTGGAATCGCGGGGCCTCAAAGTCACTCTGATCAAGCTGGATCCGTACATCAATGTCGATCCCGGCACGATGTCGCCCTTCCAGCACGGCGAAGTCTTCGTCACCGACGACGGCGCCGAGACCGACCTGGACCTGGGCCACTACGAGCGTTTCGTCACCACCCGCATGGGCAAGGCGAACAACTTCACCACCGGCCGCATCTACCAGTCGGTGCTGGAAAAGGAGCGCCGCGGCGACTACCTGGGCAAGACCGTCCAGGTCATCCCCCACATCACCAATGAGATCCAGGAATACGTCAAGCGCGGCGCGCGCTATGGCGAGCCCGGCGCGGCCGATGTGGCCATCGTCGAGATCGGCGGCACGGTGGGCGACATCGAGTCCCTGCCCTTCCTGGAAGCGGCCCGGCAGATGAGCCTGAAGATGGGCCCGAACAACGCGGCCTTCGTGCACCTGACCTACGTGCCTTGGATCGCCGCCGCCGGCGAGCTCAAGACCAAGCCGACCCAGCACACGGTGCAGAAGCTGCGTGAGATCGGCATCCAGGCCGACGCCCTGCTGTGCCGCGCCGACCGCGCCATCCCCGAGGACGAGCGCGCCAAGATCTCGCTGTTCACCAACGTGCCCGAGTGGGGCGTGATCTCCATGTGGGACGTCAACACCATCTACAAGGTGCCGCGCATGCTGCACGAGCAGGGCCTGGACGGCCTGATCTGCGACAAGCTGCGTCTGAACACGCCGCCGGCCAGCCTCAAGCGCTGGGACGACCTGGTCTACGAGACCGAGCATCCCAAAGGCGAGATCAGCATCGCCATGGTCGGCAAGTACGTCGACCTGTCCGACAGCTACAAGTCGCTCAATGAAGCGCTGCGCCACGCCGGCATGAAGAACCACGTGCGGGTCAAGATCGACTACATCGACTCGGAAACCATCACCACGGCCAATGTGGGCCAGTTGGCCAAGCACGACGCCGTGCTGGTGCCCGGCGGCTTCGGCAAGCGCGGCATCGAGGGCAAGATCTGCGCCGCCCGCTATGCCCGCGAGAACAAGCTGCCCTACCTGGGCATCTGCCTGGGCATGCAGGTCGCCACCATCGAGTACGCGCGCAACGTCGCCGGCCTGGCCGACGCCAACAGCACGGAGTTCGAGCCCGACGCGCCGCATCCGGTGATCGCCCTGATCACCGAGTGGAAGGACGCCGACGGCACGATCAAGCAGCGCGACGCGAACTCCGACCTGGGCGGCACCATGCGCCTGGGCGCGCAAAGCTCGGATGTGGCCAAGAACACTCTGGCCCACAAGATCTACGGCGATGTCGTCACGGAGCGGCACCGTCACCGCTACGAGGCCAACGTCAACTACCTGAACAAGCTGCGCCAGGCCGGCCTGGTGATCTCGGCCCTCACGCAGCGCGAGCAGCTGACCGAGATCGTCGAGCTGCCGCAGGACGTGCACCCCTGGTTCGTGGGCGTCCAGTTCCACCCCGAGTTCAAGTCCACGCCCTGGGACGGCCACCCGCTGTTCAATGCCTTCATCAAGGCGGCGGTGGACCAGCATGCGGTGGGCAACAAGGCGCTCAAAGCCGTCGCATGAGCGGGGCACTGAAACCATGAAGCTGTGCAACTTTGACATCGGGCTGGACCAGCCCTTCTTCCTGATCGCCGGCCCCTGCGTGGTCGAGTCCGAGCAGCTGCAGATGGACACGGCCGGCGCGCTCAAGGAAATCACTTCCGCGCTGGGCATTCCCTTCATCTTCAAGAGCAGCTTCGACAAGGCCAACCGCAGCTCGGGCACCAGCTTTCGCGGCCCCGGCCGCGAAAAGGGCCTGGACATCCTGGCCAAGGTCAAGCGCGAACTGGGCCTTCCCATCCTGACCGACGTGCACAGTGAGGAAGACATCACCGAAGCCGCCAAGGTGGTGGACGTGCTGCAGACGCCGGCGTTCCTGTGCCGCCAGACCGATTTCATCCGGGCCGCGGCGCAGTCGGGCAAGCCGGTGAACATCAAGAAGGGCCAGTTCCTGTCGCCGCACGAGATGAAGAACGTGATCGACAAGGCGCGCGATGCCGCCCGCGAAAAGGGCCTGGACGCCGACAGCTTCATGGCCTGCGAGCGCGGCGCCAGCTTCGGCTACAACAACCTGGTGTCGGACATGCGCTCGCTGGCCATCATGCGCGAGAGCGCGCCGGTGGTGTTCGACGCCACCCACAGCGTGCAGCTGCCCGGCGGCCAGGGCACGAGCTCCGGCGGCCAGCGCGAGATGGTGCCGGTGCTGGCCCGCGCGGCCATCGCCGTGGGCGTGGCCGGCGTCTTCATGGAGACCCATCCCGACCCCGCCAAGGCCCTGTCGGACGGCCCCAACGCCGTGCCCCTCAAGCACATGAAGGCCCTGCTGGAGACCCTGCTGGCGCTGGACACGGTGACCAAGAAGAACGGTTTCCTCGAGAACAACTTCAACGCCTGAGAGCCATGCCCAGCGCCTACATCCTTGCCAACGTCACCGTCACCAACCCCGAACAATACGAGGAGTACAAAAAGCTCTCCAGCATCGCGATGAAGGCCCATGGCGCCGAAGTCTGCGTGCGCGGCGGCCAGGTCGAGGTGCTCGAAGGCGACTGGTCGCCCAGCCGCCTGGTGATTCTGAAATTCCCTTCGGTCGCAGCCGCCAAAGCCTTCAACGATTCAGTCGAGTACGACGCCGCGCGCAAGGCCCGCCAGGGTGCCGCCGTGATGCGCATGATCGTCGTCGAAGGTGTGTGATCCTTTTCAAACTTCAATTCAGTCGGAACTACAACAATGAGCGCAATCGTTGACATCGTCGGCCGCGAAATCCTCGACAGCCGCGGCAATCCCACCGTGGAATGCGACGTGCTGCTGGAGTCGGGCACCATGGGCCGCGCGGCCGTGCCCTCGGGCGCCTCGACCGGTTCGCGCGAGGCCATCGAGCTGCGCGACGGCGACAAAAGCCGCTACCTGGGCAAGGGCGTGCTCAAGGCGGTGGAGCACATCAACACCGAGATCTCCGAGTCCGTGCTGGGCCTGGACGCCTCCGAGCAGGCCTTCCTGGACAAGACCCTGATCGACCTGGACGGCACCGACAACAAGGCCCGCCTGGGCGCCAACGCCACCCTGGCCGTGTCCATGGCCGTGGCCCGCGCCGCGGCCGAAGAATCCGGCCTGCCGCTGTACCGCTACTTCGGCGGCATGGGCGGCATGTCCCTGCCCGTGCCCATGATGAACGTGGTCAACGGCGGCGCCCATGCCAACAACAACCTGGACCTGCAGGAGCTGATGATCATTCCGGTGGGCGCACCCAGCTTCCGTGAAGCCGTGCGCTACGGCGCCGAGGTCTTCCACGCGCTCAAGAAGATCATCCACGACAAGGGCATGAGCGTGGCCGTCGGCGACGAGGGCGGCTTCGCCCCCAACGTGGCCAACCACGAAGCTGCCATCCAGATGATCCTGCAGGCCATCGAGGCCGCCGGCTACCGCCCGGGCGAGCAGATCGCCCTGGGCCTGGACTGCGCGGCCAGCGAGTTCTACAAGGACGGCAAGTACAACGTGTCGGCTGAAGGCCTGGTGCTCGACTCCGGCGAATGGACCAACGTGCTGGCCTCCTGGGTCGACAAGTACCCCATCATCAGCATCGAAGACGGCATGGGTGAGAGCGACTGGGACGGCTGGAAGACCCTGACCGAGCGCCTGGGCAGCAAGGTGCAGCTGGTAGGCGACGACCTGTTCGTCACCAACACCAGGATACTCAAGGAAGGCATCGACAAGAAGATCGCCAACTCCATCCTGATCAAGATCAACCAGATCGGCACCCTGACCGAAACCTTTGCCGCGATCGAGATGGCCAAGCGCGCCGGCTACACCGCCGTCATCAGCCACCGTTCGGGCGAGACCGAGGACTCGACCATCGCCGACATCGCCGTGGGCACCAACGCCGGCCAGATCAAGACCGGGTCCCTGTCCCGCAGCGACCGCACGGCCAAGTACAACCAGCTGCTGCGCATCGAGGAAGACCTGGGCGACATCGCCAGCTACCCGGGCAAGGCGGCGTTCTACAACCTGCGCTGATCCCTCACTTGGGCAACCGCTTCGTCCCCGCCCTGCTGGTCGCGCTGCTGCTGGTGCTGCACGCGCAGCTGTGGTCCGGCCGAGGCAGCGTGTCCAACGTCGATGAGATGCAGCGCAAGCTCGACGCCCGCAAGGCCGCCAACGCCCAGGCCCAGTTGGCCAACGAGAGGCTGGCCTCGGACGTGCGCGACCTCAAGGAAGGCCTGGAGATGGTCGAGGAAAAGGCCAGGATGGAGCTGGGCATGGTCAAGCCCAACGAGATCTACGTCCATTACGGCAAGTAGGCCCACGCGCAGTCCGCCATGAAGATCGCCCTGCTGGGAGCTCAGAGCACGGGCAAGACCAGCCTGGCAACCGCCCTGGCCACACCGCTGCGCAGCCGCGGCCAGTCCGTCACTGTGGTGACCGCCACCATGCTGTGCCCGGAAGGCGAACTCTCTGCTTTTGCGCTGGAACAGCTGCACGGCTACGACGCCATCTTGCTGTGCGGCCTGGACCTGCCCTGGGTGGCCGACGGCCCGCAGGCGCGCGAGGCGGTGGACGCGCTCATCCGCACTGCCCTGCAGAGACAGGACCTGGCCTACCGGGTGGTTTATGGCATCGGCCCGCAGCGCCTGGCCAACGCCTTGCGCGCTATCGATTCCATAGCATCAGAGGGCCAATCGGCGGGGGGAAGCAGTCGCTTTCCCGATGATAGTGCGACCTGGCGCCATTTTTGCGCCAACTGCGGCGATCCGCAGTGCGAACGCCGCATCTTCAGCGGCCGGCTCTGAGGCATCTCAGGGCGATGGCTGGCGGTTGCCTCAGCCATCGGCCTACACACGGCTGGGCCAGCCCTGACTATTTTTGGCCCATGTTCACCATGGAGTCAGAGCAATGGATCCCAAGAGCCTTCCCGCTGCCCAGCCCAAGCCGATCGAACAGGCCAGGGACAAGGCCGATACCGTCAGCCAGGACCTGCAGCTGGCCGGCGCCGAACTGCACCTGAGCAATGCCGCACTGGAGCGCCACCTGCCGCCGCAGACCAAGGACGGCGATGTCGGCCGCGCGCTGGAGCAGCATGTGCGCACCGAAGCCAAGGTGCAGGAAGCGGCCGAGGAGCTGGCCGTGGTGACGGAGCTGCTGGAAGAAGAGATCGAGGAGCGCGTCCGCCTGGAAGCGCAACTGGCCCAGGCGCGCGGCTGAGCCAGCAAAAGCGCCCGCGCGGCCCCCGCGGCGCGGCGCCTGGGGCAATAATGCAGTGGGCGCGTGGTACCGCGCCGCAGCGCAATGGAGACCAAGTGAGCATCGCCGTCCTGTTGGTGGAAGACCTCAAGCACCTGCGCACCGTGATCGCCGATCTGCTGGCCAGCATCGGGGACTTCGAGGTGGTGGGCGAGGTGTCCACCGAAGCCGAAGCCAAGCTCTGGCTGGAGGAAAACCCCGGGCGCTGGGATCTGGCGGTGGTCGACCTGATCCTCGAGCAGGGCACGGGCATGGGCGTGATCGCCAAGTGCCGCGAAGCGGCCGGCAGCAAGATCGTGGTGTTCAGCGACTACGCAACGCCCGGCATCCACAAGCACTGCCTGTCGCTGGGCGCCGATGCAGTGTTCCAGAAGTCCGAAGGCACGACCGGGTTCATCGACTGGTGCTCGGCGCTCAAGCAGGCCTGAAAGCTCACTGCACGGCGGATGTCACTGGCGGCTGGTCACCCGGCGCGGCGAAGATGCGCGCCGCGTCCACCGCGTCGTAGCGGTACTGCTCGCCGCAGAAGTCGCAACTCACCTCGATCTCATCGCGCTCGGCCAGAATGGATTCGGCCTCGTCGCGGCCCAGGCTGCGGATCATGTTGCTGACGCGCTCGCGGCTGCAGGTGCAGGCAAAGCGCGGCGCCTGCGGCTCGAAGCGCAGCACTTTCTCTTCCCAGAACAGGCGGCGCAAGATGGTGTCCACGTCCAGCTCCAGCAGCTCTTCGCGCTTGAGGCTGGAGGCCAGGATGGAGATGCGGTTGTAGTCCTCGTTGCGGCCGATCTCGTCCTCATTGGCCTGGCTGGTCAGGCTGCCGGCCAGGTTGCCTTCGCCTTGCAGCGGCAGGCGCTGGATCAGCAGGCCGGCGGCGACCTTGTCGTCGGCCGCCAGCACCAGGGTGGTGTCCAACTGCTCGGACTGCAGCATGTAGTGCTGCAGCACGTCGCTGAGCTTGTCCAGCTTTTCTCCCTGGTCGCCATACAGGGGCACGACGCCCTGGTAGGGCTGTTGGCCGGGGAATTTGTCCTTGGGGTCCAGCGTGATGGCGCAGCGGCCCTTGTTGCCCAGGTTCACCAGCTCGGGCAGGCGCGCATCCACGGCCACATCGCCCACCACCTTGGCGGTGACGCGCAGGCTCAGGTCGGGCTGGACTTCGGCCACCGCCACCTTGACCGGGCCGTCGCCGAAGATCTGCAGCACCAGGGCGCCGTTGAATTTGATGTTCGACTGCATCAGCGCGCCGGCCGCAGCCATCTCGCCCAGCAGTTCGGCCACCGGCGGCGGCCATGCCCCCGTGCCCAGGTTGGCGCGGCGGCGTGCCAGGATCTCGGTCCAGGCGTCGGTCAGTCGGACGATGGCACCGCGCACCGGCAGGCCGTCGAACAGGAATTTGTGCAGTTCAGACATCGAAACCAGCTTGGGGTCAGGCAATCTTCTTCAAGCCTTTGGCAAAGCGCCTGGCGTTCGCTACATAGTGCGGTGCCAGATGCGCCAGCTTGGCCACGCCAGCCTCGTCCAGGGTGCGGATGACCTTGGCCGGGCTGCCGACAATCAGGGAGTTGTCAGGAAACTCCTTGCCCTCGGTGACCACGCTGCCGGCGCCGACGATGCAGTTGCGGCCGATCCTGGCGTGGTTGAGCACCACGGCCTGGATGCCGATCAGGCTGCCGTCGCCTATGGTGCAGCCGTGCAGCATGACCTGGTGGCCGACGGTGACGTTGTCGCCCAGGGTCAGTGGCACGCCCGGATCGGCATGCAGCACCGACAGGTCCTGCACATTGCTGTTCTTGCCGATGGTGATGGTGTCGCAGTCCCCGCGCACCACCGCGCCGCACCAGACGCTGGCGTTTTCACCCATCACCACGTCGCCGATCACCTCGGCGCTGTCCGCCACCCAGGCGCCCTCGGCCAGTTGCGGCGCCTTGCCTTCGAGTTCATAAATTGCCATGAAAGCCATGTTACCTTGGCCGGCGAACCCCGGGGAGCGCCGGAAAAGAGGCATTCCCGGCCCGGTGTTCCGGCGTTGCGGCCGGCCAGCCCTGCCTAGAATGGTCCGGACTGAACTCCATCGAGCCCTCCCATGCACGCCGCCACCGCTGACCGCCCTGTCGCCGACCAGACGCCCTTCGCTATGGCCCGCCAGGCCATCATCGACGGCAAGCTGTCGGTCTTCGGCTATGAAATGCTCGATCGCTCGGGTGCGGCCGGCGAGTCGCGCGATGCGGAGTTCCTGCTTTACGTGCTGTCGCTGGCCGACAGCGCGGCAGCGGCCGATCACCGCCCCCTCTTCATGCGCTGCTCGCTGGAGACCCTGGCCACCGGCCACCTGGATCTGGTCGACGCCGCGCGCGTGGTGCTGGAGATCGCCCTGCCGCCGGCCATCGACGCCGCCGGCATCGCCGCCGCCGCCGTGGCCCTGCACACGGCCCGCAAACGCGGCTTTCGCCTGTCTTTCGACCACCGCGTGCTGGCCCCGGCCTGGCGCAGCTGGCTGCTCAACGCCTCTTTCATCCGCTTCGACATGGCCCTGCTGCCGCCCGGCGTGGTCGAGGCCACCGTCAAGGAAGCCCGGCGCCATCCCGCCGCCCGCCTGATCGCCTGCAACATCGAGACCGCCGAACAGCACAAGGCCGCCGTCGACGCCGGCGTCAAGATGTTCCAGGGCAACTGGTTCGCCCGACCGGTGCTGGTGCGCAACCAGACCATGCGGCCCGGCCAGGCCACCGTGCTGCAACTGATCCACCTGGTGCGCACCGACGCCGACACCGGCGAGATCGAAGCCGTGCTCAAGCGCGACCCGGCCCTGTCGTTCAACCTGCTGCGCTTCATCAATTCGTCCGGCTTCGGCCTGAGCTGCGAGGTCAGCTCATTCCGTCACGCGGTGATGATCATGGGCCTGAAGAACCTGTTCCGATGGGCCGCCCTGCTGATCGCCACCTCGCGCGACGGCGGCGCCACCGCCGTCGGCCACACCGCCGTGGTGCGCGGCCGGCTGATGGAACTGCTGGCCGCCGAATTGCTGACGCCGGAAGAATGCGACCACGCCTTCGTGGTCGGCATCTTCTCGCTGCTCGAGGCCATGACCGGCATGCCGCTGGAACGCGTCCTCGAGGGCATCTCGCTGCCCGAGCCGGTGCTGCAAGCCCTGCTGCAGCGCAAGGGCACGCTGGCGCCCTTCCTGGAACTGACCGAAGCCTGCGAGGACATGAACCACGAGGCTTTCGCCCGTGCCGCCAACGCCCTGCAGCTGTCGGGCCGCCAGGTCAACACCGCCCACCTGGAGGCCCTGGCCTGGGCCTCGCACCTGCTGCGGGACTGATGGAACGCGAGCTGCGCCAGCTGGCCCTGCACGCTCTTTGCACTGCAGACCCCCAGGAAAAGGCGACGCTGGCGCGCGCCCTGTATGCGCGCGCATCGACGCTGACGATTGCACAGCACGCACCCGCGGCCAACGGCGCTACCCTGCCCGGCCGGCCGCTGCGCCCTGAACTGATTCACCCCGCCAAGGTGCCGCGGCGCTCGCCCTTCAATCCCGAAGGCCTGGCCGCGCTGCTGCATGCCATCGCCCACATCGAGTTCAATGCCATCAACCTGGCGCTGGACGCGGCCTGGCGTTTCGACGGCATGCCGCCCGACTTCCACCACGACTGGCTGCGCGTGGCCTCCGAAGAGGCCTTGCACTTCACCCTGCTGCGCGAGCACCTGGCGACGCTGGGCCACGCCTATGGCGACTTTCCCGCCCACGACAACCTGTGGAGCATGTGCGAGCGCACCGCCGGTGACGTCATCGCCCGCATGGCCCTGGTGCCGCGCACGCTGGAGGCGCGCGGCCTGGACGCCTCGCCGCTGATCCAGCGCAAGCTGCGCCAGGTCGGCACGCCGGCGGCGCTGCGCGCGGTCGAGATCCTGGACATCATCCTGGCCGACGAGGTCGGCCATGTCGCCATCGGCAACCACTGGTACCGCTGGCTGTGCGGCCATGAAGGCCTGGACCCCGTGGCCCACTACGGCGTGCTGGTCGAACGCCATGACGCGCCCAAGCTGCACCCGCCCTTCAACGAGGCGGCGCGCAAGCAGGCCGGCTTCACCGATGCGGAGCTGGCCATGCTGACCGGCCAAGCCAGCTGAGGCTCAGGCAGACCAGCGCAGCCTTTGCTTGGCTGCGTAGCAAGTCGAGCGGCCAACTCTAAACACCGCGCAGGCAAAGACTGTTTGAAAGGCCGCGTGTCGGTGGAACTCATCTGGGTCTCTTTAGGCCTTGTCCACATCGTGATCCCGTGACGGCACGATTTTCATCCCGGACTTTAGGCGGCGGCCTTCAGCACATAGCGCACCCTTCATACTTCGGTGCAGTTCGGCGTTGGTGCCGTAGGAGCGTCCGAATAATGGGTACGATCACGACCTCTAACGAGAAAGAGCACCACATGGCAACCATCGTTGAGCAACTGCGTAAGGAAATCGCGAGCCGCAAGGAAGAACTTAAGAGCCTTGAAGCCGCTCTTGCTGCCCTGTCCGGTGCGAAGGTAAGGATCGGCACCAAGCTGGCAGAAGCCGCTCGGAAGTCGAAGGCTGGCAAGACGCCCAAGGCAGCTAAGACGGCCAAGGCACGACCGGGCTGGACGCCTGAGCGCCGCGCCAAGATGGAAGTCGCCCTAGCTGCCCGTAAAGCAGCCAAGTCCGCCTCTTAAGGCCGGCCAGGCCAGCTGAGGCCTGCGCAGCCTCAGGCAGGGATGGCCTTGGCCGCCAGCACCACGATGGCCATGCCAGCGAGCAGCGCCGTCGGATAGAAGGTCAGGGCAAATCCGAACGCTCTTGACGGGGCGCCGCCGGCATAGCCAGCGTAGAACAGCACGCGGCCGAGCAGGAACATCAGGGCCGCCGCCGGGATGAGGACCAGCCAACGCGCCGGAAAGATCAACGCGCAAGCCATGTACACCGGCAGGGCCAGGGCGAGCTGCTCCAGCGTGTTTTGCAGCAACGCCTGCAGCAGCCTGGCGCGCGGCGTGCCCCCCGTCAGCGCGCTGCCATCAATGTCTTGCGGCGTGAAAAAACGGTGTTTGGCCAAGCGGGCAATGCAAACCAGCAGCGCGACCGCTGGCCCCATGACGCAGCCGGCAAGCAGCGCCAGGCGCAATTCCACGGCAGCACTTGCGGCCATGCGCTGAGCGCCAAAGACTGCGGCCAGGGTGAAAATGGCCAGCGCCAGCAGCAAGGCCGATGCCATCCCGACGGCCACGCCGCGTTGTGTGCGATCCACTTGAACCCCTCCTGAACCAGCCCCGCTGCGCTTGCCGCCACGAGGCCTGAATGCATCTGCTTATAGATTTTCCGGCGCCGGCCGGCAAGCAGAAACTGGCCGGGCGCGGCAGCTATCATGGCGTCCACAGAGCGCGCGAGGAGGGAGAAAAACCCATGCAACAAAATTCGTCTACCGTGCTGCCCGCTGCTGCCTGGCGTCTGGCCGTCTGCGCGGCCCTTGTGCTGGCCGGCATTGCCGATGCCGACGCCAAGGGCGGACGCGGCCGCAGCAGTTCCGGCACTGGCCACAGCAGCCATAGCAGCAGCAAGTCCGACCACGACAGCAGCAGCGGCAGCTACATCCCGCCCGTCACGATCCGCACCAACTCCGGCTCCTCGTCCAGCGGCTCTGGCAGCCAGACCGAGCAGCCGCTCGGCAGTCCGGCTGCTGCTGCGGCAGCCGGAGCCGCCGCAGCAGCAGCCGCCGCCGCTCCCCTGACTCCCGAGGAAGCCGCCCGCCGGGCCGCCGCGATGGCCACCTATGAGCGGGTCCAGGAAGAACGGCTGGCCGAGCAACGCGCCGCCGCGGAGCGCGCCGAGACCGAGCGCCTGACCGCCAGCCAGATCGCAGCGCAGCAGGCCGCCCAGCGTTCGGCGGAACAACGCGCCGCGGCCGCCAGGGTGGCGGCGGAACTGGAGCGGAAAAAACGCGAGGAAGCCAACGTCGCCGCCGAATCCGACCGCGTGCTGCTGCGTGCGATGACCGACTACCCGCTGCTGCGCTCCGCAGAAGGCCAGGCCATATTGCAGCAGATCATGGAACGGCACCGGGCCCTGCTGGCACGGGGGACGTATCCCAGCATCGCCATGACCGAAGCCGTGGCGGACCACGCCTACCAGCTCACGCCGCGCAGCAAACCGCTTGCTGCAGCTGCTGCCGCGCCCGCGGAACAGCAGCGCAGCATCGGCAGCTGCCGCTGGGTCACGCCCACGCAGTGGGCCTGCGATCCGCCGGCCGCCCGTCCCTGACGGCAGTCCCGGCCGGCCTCAGGCCGGCCGCCTGGACACCACCATCTTGGGCGTGAAGCTTTGCAGCAGCTCGCCGTGCTGGTTGCGTGTTTCGAAGCGCATGACGACCATGCCGCGGTCGGGCCTGGAGCGCGATGGCGTCACCTCCAGCACCTGCGCCTCCACATGCAGCACGTCGCCCGCACGGGTGGGCTGGGGCCAGGCCAGCGCGCCGCCCGAGCCGATGATGCCGTCGGCCAGCGGGATACCGCTGGTGACCAGCAGCTTCATGGTCAGCGCCGCCGTGTGCCAGCCGCTGGCCGCCAGGCCCTGGAACAGCGGGTGCTGCACCGCCGCCGCCGGATCGGTGTGGAAGGGCTGGGGGTCGAAGTCGCGGGCGAAAGCGATGATCTGCGCCTCGTCCAGCACATGCTCGCCGCTGCGGAAGCTGTCGCCCACCTTCAGGTCGTCCAGGTACAGCGTGCGTTCCATGCTTAGTCCCCCTTGATGCCGGCCGCCTTGATGACGCGGGCGTTGTTCTGCGACTCGGCGGCGATCTGCTTGGCGAAGTCGGCCGCGCTGCCGCCGGTGGGCACGTTGTCGGCGGCGTCCAGACGGGCGCGCATGTCGGGCGTGGCCATGGCCTTGTTGATCTCCGCGTTCAGGCGCGCCAGCACCGCCGGCGGCACGCCCGCCGGCGCGAAGATGCCAAACAGCGAGCTCATGTTGGCCGCCGGCAGGCCCAGCTCCGCCAGCGTCGGCACATTGGGCAGGGCGTCGACGCGCGTGGGCGCGCCCACGGCCAGGGCACGCAGCTTGCCGGCCTTGATGTGCTGCAGGATGGCCGGCGCGCTGTTGACCGACAGCACCTCGAACTGGCCGCCCAGCGCATCGGTGATCTGCTGGCCGCCGCCCTTGTAGGGCACCTGCGTGATGTCGACCTTGGCGCCGGCCTTGAGCTGCTCAAGCATGATGTGGCCGAGCGAGGCCGGACCGGATGTGGCCCAGCGCACCGCGCCGGGCTTGGCCTTGGCGGCCGCCAGCAGGGCTGGCAGATCCTTGGCATCGCTGGCCGAGGTGGCCAGCAGCAGCACCGGCGAGTACATCACGCTGGCCACCGGCACGATGTCCTTGGCCGGGTCGAAGGGCGACTTGCCCAGGTGCGGGTTGAGCACCAGCGGGCTGATGGCCGCGAAGCCCAGGGTGTGGCCGTCGGGCGCCGCCTTGGCCACCGCATCGACGCCGATGCTGCCACTGGCGCCGGCCTTGTTGTCGATCACCACCGGCAGGCCCAGGGCCGGGGCCAGCTTGTCGGCCAGTGCGCGGGCCACCGCGTCGCTGACCCCGCCGGGCGGGTAGGCGACGACGATGCGGATGGGTTTGGAAGGCCAGGCCTGTGCGCCGGCCAGCGTGGCGGCGCCCGCAAGCGCCAGCAGGGTGAGGAATTTCTTCATGGCCTGATTATCTTTGAGCCTCCCGGCTGGCGCCGCAAGCCCTCAGCCGCGCGGATGGTGCTGGGCGTGCAGCTGCTTGAGGCGCTCACGCGCCACATGGGTGTAGATGGTGGTGGTCGTGATGTCGGCGTGGCCCAGCAGCATCTGCACGGCACGCAGGTCGGCGCCGTGGTTGAGCAGGTGGGTGGCAAAGGCGTGGCGCAATGTGTGGGGCGACAGCGGCGCGGTGATGCGGGCGGCGTGCGCCTGCTTTTTCACGATCACCCAGAACATGGCGCGCGTCATGCCGGCGCCGCGCGCGGTGACGAAAAGATCATCCGTCTGCTGGCCGGCCAGGATGGCGGCGCGCGCCTCATCCAGGTACCTGGCGATCCAGTCGCGGGCCACCTGGCCGAAGGGCACGAGGCGCTCCTTGCTGCCCTTGCCCAGCACCCGCAGCACGCCCTCGTTCATGCTGACGTTGAAGGTCTTGAGCGTCACCAGCTCGCTCACCCGCAGGCCGCTGGCGTAGATCAGCTCCAGCATGGTGCGGTCGCGCAGGCCCAGCGGCGTGTCGGTGTCGGGGGCAGCGAGCAGGGCCTCGACCTGGGCCTCGCTCAAGGTCTTGGGCACCCGCAACGGCTGCTTGGCGGCCTGCAGCTTGAGGGTGGGGTCGGCGTGGATCAGACGCTCGCGCAGGGCCCAGCGGAAGTAGCGCTTGAACACCGTCAGGCGGCGGTTGGCCGAGGTCGCCCGGGTTTGGGCATGGCGCGCGGCGAAGTAGGCGCTGAGATCGGCCTCCGAGCTCGCCGGCAGTTGCAGGCCGCGCTCGCCGGCCAGCCAGCGCGCGTACAGCGCCAGGTCGCGGCGGTAGGCCGCCAGGGTGTTCTTGGCCAGGCCCTCCTCCAGCCAGAGGGCGTCGATGAAGCCGTCGATGGCCTGCTGGCCGGCGCCGGCAATGGCCGCTTCAGTCGCCATCGGCCGCCTCGACGCGCACCTGCGCGAGATGGCGCTCCAGCGCGGCCAGCACCCGGCGCAGGCTGGCCAGGTCGGCATGGCCGGCGCCGTGCTCGATGCGCTTGCACTGCAGGGCAGCCCAGTCAAAGCCCCACATCGCCAGAGCGCCACCGCACTGGTGGGCCAGCGCGCCCAGCGTGGCCCGGTCCTGCGCGTCCAGCGCCCGGCCCAGGGCCAGCGTCAGCTCCTGGCGCGAGGCCAGGAAGGCCGGGATCTCGGCCAGCAGGGCGGCATCGACCTGCACCATCGCCGGCGCCGCGCCGACACTCTCATCCTGCGCCGGTGCAGCGGACGGTGGTGCGGCCGGTAACAGCGACGCCAGCATGCCCAGCAGGACGCTGCGCGCCAGCGGCTTGACCAGGTAGTGGTCGGCGCCAGCCTGCAGGCCGCGCTGCACCGAGGCCTCATCGTCGTTGGACGACATCATCACGATGGTGCAGGCCGGCAAACGGTGCGCCTGCTGGTGCTGGCGGATGCGGCGCGTCGCCTCCAGGCCGTCCATCACCGGCATCTCCATGTCGATCAGCACCACGTCAGGCCAGCGCCGCGCAACGGCTTCCAGCGCGGCCCGGCCATGGACCGCGGTTTCCACTTCCAGCGGCGCGCCCGGCAGGCTGTGGCGGATGACCAGCCGGTTCTGGTCGTCGTCGTCGACCACCAGCACCAGGCCGACCAGCGGCGCCACCGCCGGCGCGCTCTCCCGGGCCGAGTCCGGCACGCCGGCCACGGCAACGGCTGCAGGCAGCTCCGGCCCGGCAGGCCGCAAGGACAGCACCACCGCCACACCCTGGCCGGGGCCGGTCTCCAGTGTCAGTTCGCCCTCCTGCACCCGGGCCATCAGCCGCGCCGAGTAGGTGCCCAGCCCGCTGCCGCCGGATTTGCCGCTGCTGAAATACTTGTCGAAAAAACCCCGGGCCACGCCCGGCGTCAGGCTGCCGGGGTTGCGGATGCGCAGGCGCACCGGCGTGCCGGGCAGGAAGGCGATGTCCACGCGCCCGCCCGGCGGCGTGGCTTCCACCGCGTTCTTCACCAGGTTGGCCACGATGCTGTAGCACAGCAGCTCCTCGCCGCGCACCGGCCAGGGCCCGGCACCGTTGTCCAGCACGATCTGCACCTGGCTGCCTTCGGCCAGGCTGCGCGTATCGACCAGCACGCGGGCCACCACGGCCGCCAGATCCACTGCCCTGGGCTCGAAGCTGTAGCTGCCCTGCTCCATGCGGAACAGGTCGAGCGAGAGGTTGACCATCTCCAGCATGCGGTAGCCGGCCCGCTCGGCGATGCGCAGCAGCTCGTGCGAGCGCGGCGGCTGCCGCGCCTCCTCGCGCAGCAAGCGCACCACGCCGATCAGGCTGTTCAGCGGTGTCTTCAGGTCGTGCCGCGACATGCGCTCCACGTCCTCGCGCAGCAGCGCGTCGCGCTCGAGCTGGGCGTTCTGCTTGCGCAGCTTGCCGGCCTGCTCGGCGACCTGGTCATGCGAGGCCTTGAGCCCCTCCTCCATGGCGCGGTGCCTGCTGATGTCCAGGAAGGAGCAGATGAAGCGCAGGGTGCCGCCGTCGGTGCCGGTCAGGCTGATCGCCTCGGCCAGCACCCACACCACGGCGCCATCGGCGCGCACCAGCCGGTACTCGCTGGGCGGATGGCGCAGCTCGCCGCTGGCCACGCCGTGCCCGGCCTGGCCTTGCTCGAACTGCCGCACCACCTGCTCGCGGTCGTCGGGATGGACGAAGGCATGGAACATGGGCCCGTCGCCACCCTGCAGCTGCGGCGGATCGCCCAGCATCTCGCGCAGGCGCTGCGAGTAGCCGCGCCGGTCCTGCGTGGTGTCCCAGTCGAAGATACCGGCCTGGGTGGTGCGCACCAGCAGGTCGCCGCGCACACGCTGCTCCAGGGAACGCAGCTCCTCGGCGTTGAGTGCACGCGCCACGCGGCGCGTCATCACGAAACCGGGCGCCAGCGCAAAACCCACCAGGCCCAGCGGCGTGAGCGAGCGCAGCCAGTAGCCGGTGCTGTACAACAGCGCGTCGACCACCACCACCACCAGCAGAAACACCAGGCCGGCCAGCATGACGATGGCATCGGGATCGCGCCGCCGGGCCGCCGCCGCCACCGCCCTGGTCAGGTACACGCCCATGGCCACGGTCAGCACCTGGCCCGGCACGATCAGATGGCTGGAGATGCGGCCGGGCAGCACCGCGACCGCCAGCATGGCCAGGCCGATCAGCGCCAGGAAGACCCGCACCACGCGCCAGCGCACATCGCCCAGAAAGAGCCGGTGCACCACCATGAGGAAGCTCGCCATGGTGGCATACCAGGCCAGGTACTCGATGCGCAGGGCGAGCTCCCATGGCACCTCGCGTCCGAACGACAGCACCAGGTTGCGCTCGCCCACCATGTCGGAGGAGGTCGCCTGCACCAGGCAGAACAGGCCGAAGTACAGCGGCGTCGCGTCCTTGCGGCGCGCGGCAAAGAAGAACAGCGACAGCAGGCCCAGCATGGCATAGCCGCCCAGCATCAAGGTGTTGTAGGTCAGCTGCCGCCGTATATCCAGTCCCAGTTGCATGCGCTCGCCGGCGGCGATGGCGCGGACCATGCCGCCCTGGCGGTGGTTGAAGTTGGACAGGTGCGCGCGCACGGCCAGCGGGCAGGCGAACGACTCGGTCACGGTGGCGCGCGCGCCCATGGCCGCGCGCGCGGCTTCGGCCGAAGGACCGGGCTCACCTTGCTGCACCACCAGCGTGCCATTGACATACAGGCGCATGGCGCTGCGCTGGACAGGCACCGACAGCGCCAGCTTCTGGCCGACCGGGCACCGGACCTGCAGCGCATAAGTGCCCCAGCCGAGCGCGCCGCCGGCAGCATTCCAGGGGCCGGGCACGGCCACAAAGGTGCCCGGCAGAGCGTCAGCAGCCGGATCGAGAAAGACGTCGCGCACCAGCGTCCACTCGCCTTCCAGGCGCACACCCTGGGCCGGCACGGAAGGCAGTTCCAGCACACCGCGTTGGGCCTGCGGCAGCGCATCGGCGCCGGCCGGCAGCAGTTGCAGCGCCAGCAGCAGGCCCGCGGCCAGGCCGCGGAGCCAGCGCTGGATCCTTTGCGGCAGCACAGGCATCTGCTTGCGCCTCAGAGCCTGGTCAGGCGCTTCACGCCAGCCTGGACACCCGGCATGTGGATGTCGCAGATGACGAGGATCTTGGGCCGCATGGGTTTTGATCATACGCACACGCGACAAGGCCGCCTCGCGGGCGGCCTCGTCTATGTGTGCCGCGTGGCGCCGGGATCAATCGAGCTTGAGCTTGGAGCTCTCGACCACCTTCTTGTAGACCTCGAACTCGGCCTTGATCTGCTCGGCGAACTGCGCCGGCGTGTTGCCCACCACCAGCGAGCCGGTGTCCTCGATGCGCTTTTTCACCGCCGGGTCCTGCAAGGCCTTGAGCACGCCGGCGTGGATCTTGTCGACCACGTCCTTGGGCATGCCCTTGGGGCCATAGATGCCGTAGTAGGCCATGCGGTTGACCGGCTCCAGGCCCACTTCCTTGAAGGTCGGCACGTTGGGCAAGACTGCCAGGCGCTGCGGCGCCGCCACCACGATGGGCACCAGCCGGTTTTCCTTGATGAAGGGCAGGGCCGAGGGCATGTTGTCGAAGATCATCGGCACCTGGCCGGCCACCGTGTCGTTCAGGGCCGGGCCCGCGCCGCGGTAGGGGATGTGGGTGACGAAGGTGCCTGACAGGCTCTTGTACAGCTCCATCTGCAGGTGGCCGATGCCGCCGGTGCCTGAGGACGAATAGGAGTACTTGCCGGGCGCTTTCTTCAGCTCGGCGACAAAGCCCTTGTAGTCCTTGGCCGGGAAGCTGGGATGGACGGCGATGATGTTGGGCGTCGCCGCGATGTTGATGATGGGCGTGAAATCCGTCGTCGGGTTGTACGGGATCTTCGGGTTGATGGCGGGGTTGGCGGCCGTGGTGGACACGGTGGCCACGCCCAGCGAATAGCCGTCCGGCGCCGCGCGCGCGGTCTCGGTGGCGCCGATCACGCCGCCGCCGCCGGCCTTGTTCTCGACGATCACGCTCTGGCCCAGGGCCCTGCCCAGCGGCTCGGCGATGACGCGGGCAATGATGTCGGTGGTGCCGCCGGGCGCGAACGGCACCTGCAGCTTGATCGGCTTGTTCGGGTAGCCCTGGGCCAGGGCCGGGCCGGCGGCCACGGCCAGCGCGGCGGCGGAAAGGGCAAACCAGTGGCGACGTTGCATGGGGAGTTCTCCTTGGGAATCGTGAAAGGCGGAAACCCTGGATCCTAAGTGCAGACGGCCGCCGCGTGTTTTGTGGAATACCACATGAGGGCTAACCCGAAGCAGCCTTTATCCTCGGTCCCAGCCATGAACTTCGCCCAGCTGCTGTTTCCCGACTTCTCCCTCATCCTGTGCGGCTGGCTGGTGTGCCGCTACACGGCCCTGAACCGCACCGTCTGGGAGCAGGTCGAGGCCCTGGTCTACTACTTTCTCTTTCCCGTCCTGCTGTTCCAGTCCATCGTGCGCAGCCCGCTGGACCTGGGCGCGGCCTCCAGCCTGATCGCCGCCGGCCTGCTGACGGGCCTGGTCGGCATCGCCCTGGCCTACAGCCTGCCCCACCTGCCCTGGATCGGGCGCCACATCGACCGCCGCGACCACGCGGCCAGCGCCCAGGTGGCTTTCCGCTTCAACTCCTTCATCGCGCTGGCGCTGGCCGACCGGGTGGCGGGGCCGCAGGGGCCGCTGATGGTGGCTGTGCTGATCGGCGTTTGCGTGCCGGTCTTCAACGTCGCCGCGGTCTGGCCCATGGCCCGCCATGCGAAGACGGGTTTCGGCAAGGCCTTGCTGCGCAATCCGCTGATCATCGGCACGGCCTGCGGCCTGGCGGCCAACCTGCTGGGTTTTGCCATTCCGCCCTGGCTGGAACCCACGGTCAGCCGCATCGGCGCCGCCTCACTGGCGCTGGGCCTGATGGCGGCGGGCGCCGGCATGCAGTTCGCCCGGCTGGCGCAGGGCAAGGTGCTGGCGGTGGCTGTGCTGGCGATCCGCCATCTGTTCTCGCCCATCATCGCGTGGGGCCTGGCCCGGGCGTTGCGCCTCGACCCCGCCCAGACCGCCGCCCTGCTCGCCTTCTCTGCCCTGCCCACCGCTTCCAGCGCCTACGTGCTGGCGGCGCGCATGGGCTACAACGGGGCCTATGTCGCGGGTCTGGTGACCCTGAGCACCCTGCTCGGGGTGGTGAGCTTGCCGTTTGCGCTGGGTCTGCTGCGTTAACCACCCGTTCAGGCTCGCATGTCGCTCTCAAACCTGGCGCAAGAGGTCGTTGAACTCGATGGCCTGAACATGGCGGGGCACTTCATCGCGTCCAACAGCCTGTTCGACCCATCGGTCCGGCTGGCGGGGTTGCAACGCGAAATAGCGGCGGGCGCAAAGATCCTGGAAGTCAGACGAGAGGCCAAGCTCGTTGCCTATCTTGAGTACGTGCCCCCGCTGAACGGCGAATTCCACATCCCGTCGCTGCAGGTTCACCCGCGCTACAAAGGCACATCGGTCCTGCGCCCGCTACTCGCGCAAGCCGCGCTGCGCCTTCGATCCTGGCCCGATGCAACGCTGCGCACGCGTGTCCACACGTCCAACCAGGCATCAATCCGGCTGCACACCAGGCTTGGTTTCTCCCAAGTGGGCGCCCTGGATGATCGAGTCCTTTTTGAGATTTCCTCGTCCGCACTGTGCCAATCACTCGCGGCGTATTCATCTCGCTTGCTCCCGAATCCATAGCAAGCAACGACCATTCGACGGGGAATAGGGATCGATTTGGCGCAAACGCGGCTTGCACCGATCGGTCCGGAAAGCGGCGTTCTAGCAAGCAGATTGGCCTCTACCCCCCGCCAAATGTGCCTCTCGTGCTATTGATTCAGGAGCAAATGGGGATTGGCGCCACGCAGCCCGCCCGCACGCGGCTGGGGCGCGCCACCATGGATGGTGAGTCAAGCCCGCAATGACAAGCCTTGGGAAAGAGCCCATGCCACGTGCTCCCGAACCAGCTCGCTCGGGTGCTCCGCCCGCGCCGACAACGCGGAGCGCAGATCCGCGCTGTCCTCCCCCCGCAGCGCGTTGCCCATGGCCACCGCAATATTGCGCAGCCAGCGGGCATGGCCGATGCGGCGGATCGGGCTGCCCTCGGTGCGGCGCAAGAACTCCTCCTCGCTCCAGCCGAACAGAGTGGCCAGGCCTTGGCCGGACAGGCCAGCGCGCTCGTCGAAGTCCGGCAGCGCGTTGCGTTGCGCGAACTTGTTCCAGGGGCAGATCAGCTGGCAGTCGTCGCAGCCGTAGATGCGGTTGGCCATCAGCGGCCGCAGTTCCTCGGGGATGGGGCCGGCGTGCTCGATGCTCAGATAGGAGATGCAGCGGCGCGCATCCAGGCGCTGCGGCGCGACGATGGCCTGCGTGGGGCAGACGGCGATGCAGGCGCTGCAGCTGCCGCAATGGTCCGTCACCGGCGCGCTGGCCGGCAGGGCCAGGTCGACATAGATCTCGCCCAGGAAGAACATGGAGCCGGCTTCGCGGTTGAGCACCAGCGTGTGCTTGCCGCGCCAGCCCTGGCCGCTGCGCGCCGCCAGTTCCGCCTCCAGCACCGGCGCCGAGTCGGTGAAAGCGCGGTGGCCGAAGCTCCCCACCTCCACTGCGATACGCTCGCTGAGTTTTTGCAGGCGGTTGCGCAGCACCTTGTGGTAGTCGCGGCCCCGCGCATAGAGCGAGACGATGGCTTCCTGCGGCCGCTGCAGCCGGGCGAATTCGCGCTGTTGCCAGTCCTGTGGCGTGGCGCGCGGCAGATAGTCCATGCGCACCGTCAGCACGCTCACCGTGCCGGGCACCAGCTCCGCCGGCCGGGCGCGCTTGAGGCCATGGGCCTGCATGTAGTCCATTTCGCCATGGAAACCGTTGGACAACCAGGCCGCAAGCCCCGGCTCGGCGGAGGACAAATCCACACCGGCCACGCCGATTTGGGAAAATCCCAGTTCGCGGGCCCACCGCCCGATGTCTGCCACCAGTTGAGGACCGTTGATCTGACCGCTGCTGAACGCCACCCGCCGATTGTAGAAACCCTGGATTGGGCCAGCGAAGAGGACACCCGCGCCTTTGCCCAGCGGCTGGCGGAGCATCCCGCGCTGGCCAACGCCTTCATCGAACTGCACGGGGACCTGGGGGCCGGCAAGACCACCCTGGTGCGCCACCTGCTGCGCGCCCTGGGCGTGCAGGGCCGCATCAAGAGCCCGACCTACGCCGTGGTCGAGCCCTATGAGCTGGCGGGCCTGAACGCCTGGCATTTCGACTTCTACCGCTTCAGCGACCCGCGCGAGTGGGAGGATGCGGGATTTCGCGACATCTTCGCCGGCGCGGGCCTGAAGATCGCCGAATGGCCGGAAAAGGCCGCCGCCCTGCTGCCGCCGGCCGATCTGGCCATCCACATCGAGACCCTGGACGACGCTTCGCGCAAGGTCCGCCTGGTCGCGCAAACGGCCATCGGGCGGGAGCTGCTGCAATGAGCGTCGCTGGGCCGTCCCAAGACGCGAACGCCCCCTCGGGGGGCAGCGAGCCACACGCAGTGGGCGAGCGTGGGGGCACCATCACAAGGCGCGACGTCCTGCGCGGCGGCTCCCTGGTCCTGCTGTTGGGCGCGGCGCAGATCGCGCGCGGCGCCAGCATCGTGGCGGTGCGCATCTGGCCCGCGCCCGACTACTCGCGCGTGACCATCGAGTCGGACGGCCTGCTCAGTTCGCGCCAGACGGTGGTCACCAGCCCGCCGCGGCTGGCGGTGGACCTCGAAGGCATCGACCTGAATCCGGCCCTGCGCGAACTGGTGGCCAAGGTCAAGGCCGACGATCCCTTCATTGCCGGCATCCGCGTGGGCCAGAACGCGCCGGGCGTGGTGCGCCTGGTGATCGACCTCAAGCAGCAGGCCCTGCCCCAGGTCTTCACCCTGCCGCCGGTGGCCGCCTACCAGCACCGGCTGGTGCTGGACCTGTATCCGGTGCAGGCCGCCGACCCGCTGGAGGCCCTGATCGCCGAGCGCATGCGCGATCCGGCGGCGCTGGGGCCGGTGCCGCCCTCGGTGGGGCCGATCCCGCCGCCAGGCCCAAAGCAACCGCTGTCCGACCCACTGGGCGAGCTGATGGCGCAACAGGCCCGCAAGCCGGCATCCGCTCCCAATTCCATAACACCAAAGCAAGATTTGGCGAGGGCTGTCGCCCCACTTCCATCCCAAACCACGGCTCAGGCGACAACCACGCCGCAAAAGACCGACCGCCTCATCATCATCGCCCTGGACCCCGGCCACGGCGGCGAGGACCCGGGCGCCATCGGTCCCAATGGCACGCGCGAAAAAGACATCGTGCTGCAGATCGCGCACCGCCTGCGCGACCGCATCAATGCCAGCGTGGTCAACGGCAACCCCATGCGCGCCTTCCTCACGCGCGACGCCGACTTCTTCGTGCCGCTGCACATCCGGGTGCAGAAGTCGCGCCGGGTGCAGGCCGACCTGTTTGTGAGCATCCATGCCGATGCCTTCATCACGCCCGCGGCCAGCGGCGCCAGCGTGTTCGCGCTGAGCCAGAGCGGCGCCTCCAGTTCGGCCGCGCGCTGGATGGCCGACAAGGAAAACAAGGCCGACCTGGTCGGCGGGCTGAATGTGAAGACGCAGGACGCGCACGTGGCGCGCGCCATGCTGGACATGAGCACGACAGCGCAGATCAACGACAGCCTCAAGCTCGGCGGCGCCCTGCTCACCGAGATCGGAGGCATCGGCGCGCGGCTGCACAAGCGCAACGTGGAGCAGGCGGGCTTCGCCGTGTTGAAAGCACCCGACATCCCCAGCGTGCTGGTGGAAACTGCCTTCATCAGCAACCCCGACGAAGAGGCCAAGCTGCGCAGCGAGGCCTACCAGGAGCAGTTGGCCGACGCCCTCATGCGCGGCATCAACCGCTACTTCGCGAAGAACCCTCCGCTGGCGCGCAACCGGGCCGTCTGACCACAGACGTCGTCTGGCTTCTCCTACACCTTGCGGCTCTGCATCTCCCTACATTGGGTTCACAGGCAGTCCGCGCCTTGTTGCGGTCGAACCAACCAGAAGGTGAACACTATGAAGAGCACAATTTATGCGGCCGTGGCTGCCGCCTCCCTGATCGCCCTGACAGGCTGCGCCTCGATGGACCGCCAGACCGCTGGCACCTTGGGCGGCGCTGCCATCGGCGGCGTGGCTGGCGGTGCCGTTGGCGGTACGGGTGGGGCCATCCTTGGCGCCGGTGCCGGCGCCGTGATCGGCAACCAGGCCACCAAGAAGTAAGAGCTTCGCCCGGGTCAGACCGGGTAGATCAGCGAGTTGAGCACCATCTCGCTGTCATAGACACACAGCCGGCTCCTGAATTTCAGGCCGGCTGTTGTTCTTTCCATCGCATCGATGTAGCGGCCCACGTTGTAGACCTCGCTGGCATCACCGGGCCGCGTGCGAAACACGGCGTAGTGGGTCTGGGCCCGGATCAGGTTGCCCTCCTGGCCCAGCAGCTGCGCGGGGCTGAGTACATGGCGCGTGTAGTAGGGCCCGTGGTAGATGGTCTGCGTGATGCCGTAGACCCGGTCCTTGAGCATGCCCTGGCTTTCCAGCGCGATCAAGGCCAGCGGCAGGCCACGGTCATGGTTCTCGCGGGCCTGCACCGTGTAGTTGCCGTCTTCCAGGAAGAAGCCCGGCCAGTCGTCGAAGCGCTTCTCGTCCAGCGCCGCGGCATAGGCGGCATTGAGCTGGTCGATCTCCAGCTGCAGCAGCAGTCTCTCCATCGTCATTCGGCCATCACCTTGCGCCAGTAGGCGTACATGCTGCGGATCAGTGTCTCGGTGACCATGTGGCCGGCCGGCCCGGTGCCCGTGCCATCGAGTTCGCACAGGGTGCTGCCGCCCTCGCCCCATTGCTTGAAACCGTCCTGGCTGAATTCGATCACCTCGCCGTCGTCGGCGCTGACAAAGCCGGCCGGACCGAACAGGTTGGCCTGGCGCAGGCGCCGGCGCGTCATCTCGGGCGTGTCGTCGGCAAAGCCGAAATGGGTCCAGACGAAATCGAACTCGCCCTCGCCGCGCGGCACGATGTGGCGCGTGGACAGGGAGTTGACCTGTTGCTGGATGATGAGACTGGGGAACAGCGTGAGCATGGTCACCGTGGGCATGATCTGCGCGCCCGGCTGGCCCGGGTCATCGACCTTCCACCAGGGCTCGGGCACCACGTCCAGCAGGCGGTCATCGTTCAAGGCCATATTGGCCTTGAACGAAGTGACGCCCGCCGTCACGGCGGCGTTCTGTCCGCCCTCGTTCCGGCTGGAGATCATCACCGCGTGCCGCCCATGCGCGTCGGTCACCATGCGGCTCTTCTGGTCGGCCCGCCACAGGCCGAAGGTGACGAACCAGGTGTGCAGCAGGCCCGGATGATAGGGATCCTTGATGTTCTCCATCATCAGCTTCCAGTTGCCCGGAATGCGCTGGCGGTTGTAGCCCAGCAGGGTCAGCTGGCGGCCCTTGAAGATGCGCTCCAGCCAGGGCAGGACCTGGGGGCCCAGGTAGTCCTGCAGCGGCTCGGCTGCGTCGCTGAAAGTGGCAAAGACCAGGCCATGCAGCACGGCCACACGCAGCTTGACCAGGCCATGGGCCTGCAGATCGAAGCCCTCGGGCATGCCGCCGTTGGTACATTGGGCGCCGTCCGGCCCCACGGCCTTGACGCCGTCCTTGAACGGCAGGCCCGCCAGGTCGCCGTTGAGCTTGTAGGTCCACTGGTGGTAGGGGCAGACGAAGCTGCGGGCATTGCCATGGGGCTGCTGGCAAAAGCGCACGCCGCGGTGGGCACAGCGGTTCTCGACCACGCGGATGCCATGGTCCGTGGCCCGGTCCTTGGGTGCAACACGGTCACGCACCAGGATGACCTGGCGCTCGCCGATGTGGCTGAGCCGGAAGTCGCCCACATTCGGGATTTCCACCTCCAGGCCGACGTAGCTCCAGTGCGGGCCGTAGAAGATCTTGTCCAGCTCGCGCTGGTACAGCTGGGCGTCGGTATAGGCCCAGAAGGGCACGCGGCTGGAACCGGGCTGGTCCCAGCGCGCCAGGGATTGCGGGGCGTTCATGGCAGCTGTCTCCTGCCGGAAATGATACGCGTGCATAGCATTCGCACAAGCGCCCCCCGTCCCGCGCCACGCCAGGGTTTGCCCCTGCGTGTTCTCCACAATGACGGGCTGCGGCCCTTCCCCTAGCATGCTCGGCATGCGAAACACCTGTCTTGCCCTGGCCACGGCCGCCCTGCTGGCCGCCTGCGCCAGCACACCGTCTCCCACTCCCTCTGCCTTCGACGCGCCCGTTGCCGCCCTGCCCCCGGCGGCCAAGCCTGCGCCCCAGGCCTGCCCGGCCGAAGTGCCGGCCGGGGCGCGCTGCTTCACCGGCGCGGACGGCAGCGGCGCCTTCTACTGGATCGCCCTGCCCAAGGACTGGTCACCCAGCACCGGTGTGCTGGTGATGCACGCCCATGGCGGCCCGGCCGACACTGGCCCGGCCGAACTCAAGCGCAGCGAGGAAGACCTCAAGCGCTGGGCCGTCACCGTCAAGGCCGGCTACGCCTGGGCCGGCTCCACCTACCGGCGCGGCGGCTATGGCGTGACCATGGCGGCTGAAGACACGGAACGCCTGCGCAAGCTCTTTGTGCGCGAGTTCGGCCAGCCGCGCCGCACCCTGCTGCACGGCCAGAGCTACGGCGGCGGCGTCGCCTCCAAGGCCGCAGAGTTGTATGCCACGGTGGACGGCCAGCGCGGCCCCTACGACGGCGTGCTGCTGACCAGCTCGGTTCTGGGCGGCGGCAACCGGGCCTATGGCTTCCGGCTGGACCTGCGCGTGGTCTACCAGGCCGTGTGCAAGAACCATCCCAAGGCCGACGAGCCGGCCTACCCGCTGTGGATGGGCCTGCCCAAGGACAGCAAGCTCACGCGCGCTGAGCTGGCCGCCCGGGTGCGCGAGTGCACCGGCATCGGAGCGCCGGCCGCCCAGCGCAGCGAGCAGCAGAAGGCCAATCTCGCCGCCATCGTGAATGTCATCAAGATCCAGGAGCGCTCGCTGCTGGGCCATCTGAACTGGGCGACCTGGTTGCTGCAGGACCTGAGCCAGCTGCGCCTGGGCAATCGCAACGCCTTCGGCAACACAGCCGTGGCCTACAAAGGATCGGCCAACGATGCGGCCCTCAATGCCGGCGTGCTGCGTTACGCGGCCGACCCCGCCGCCGTGGCCCTGCTGGCGCAGGACAGCGAGCCGCAGGGCAAGGTCAATGTGCCGGTGTTGACCCTGCATGCCTTCAACGATCCCACGGCCTTCGTCGAGCTGGAGTCGGCCTACCGCGGCATCCTGCAGCGCGCCGGCACCGGCCATCTGCTGGTCCAGACCTTCAGCGACGAGTCCGAGCACAGCTACCTGGCCGACGCCCAGTACCCCGCCCTGTTCACTGCGCTGCTGGACTGGGTCGACAAGGGCGACAAGCCCACGCCGCAAAAAGTGCTGGCCCTGTGCCAGGGCTATGAAGCCGGCTACGGCAAGGGCTGCCGCATCCAGCCGGCCTATGTGCCGCCCAGCCTGGACAGCCGGGTCGCGCCGCGCTGAAGAACCAGCGCGCCCGCCGCTTCAGTCGGGAATCTGCGGCTCGACCAGCTGCGCCAGGGCGACCAGGGACTCCTGCCAGCCCAGGTAGCACATCTCGGCCGGGATCACGCTGGGGATGCCCTCCTGCACGATCTGCATCTCGGTGCCGCAGGAGACGGCTGTCAGCGTGACCGTCGTCTTCATGGTGCCCGGCAGATTGGGGTCATCGAAGGCGGCGTCATAGGCGATGCGCTGGCCCGGTACCAGCTCGCGGTAGGTCCCGCCAAACGAGTGGCTGTGGCCTGAGCCGAAATTGCTGAACGACATGCGGTAGGTGCCACCGACCACCGGGTCCATGGCGTGAACCTTGCCGGTGAAACCAAATGGCGGCAGCCAGCGCTCGAAGGCAGCGGGCTCGGTGAAAGCGCGGTAGATGCGTTCTGGCGGGGCGCGCAGCACGCGGTGGAAGCGGACGGTTTGTGTGCTCATGGCGTGATTCTCCTGAAAAACACACGACGAACCAGAGCGCGCCGGATCGACAGGCCTTAGCGGGCCAGCGCCTGCACCTCGACTTCCACCAGCGCGCCCTTGTAGAGCTTGGCCTCGACGGTGGAACGCGTCGGCAGGCCGGCGCTGAAATGCTTTTTGTACTCTTCGTTGAAAGCGGCAAAGTCGTCCAGGTTGGCCAGCCAGACGGTGGCCTTGACCACGTCGCCCATGCTGGAGCCGACTTCCTGCAAGGTGGCGGCGATGCGCTCGAGCACGAACTTCGTCTGCACCTGGACGTCGCCGGCGACGATGGTCGCATCGGCCTGCATGGCCAGCTGGCCGGACAGGAAGATGAAGCCGCCGGCGCGGACCGCCTTGGAAAAGGGCACGGGCAGGGGCGTGGGGAAGCGTTCGATGGAATTGCTCATGGCTACCTTTACTTGGAATTGCTGCGGGTCAGGACCTGGCCTTGGCGCGCGCCCTGGTGGACGCCGTCGCGCCAGGTCAGCGCGCCGTTGACGATCACGGCGTGGATGCCTTCGGCGGGCAGGGTCGGGTTGGTGTAATTGGCGGCGTCGCGCACCGTGGCGGCATCGAACACCACGATGTCGGCGGCGTTGCCGGCCTTGAGCGTGCCGCGACCGGCCAGGCCGAAGTTGCGCGCGGTCAGGCCGGTCATCTTCCAGACCGCGGTCTCCAGGGGGAACAGGCCGACGTCGCGGCTGTAGTGGCCCAGCACGCGCGGGAAGGTACCCCACAGGCGCGGGTGCGGCTTGTCGCCCACCGGGATGCCGTCCGATCCGACCATGGTCTCGTCGAACGCCAGGATGCGCTGCACGTCGTTCTCGTCCATCATGAAATAGATGGCGCTGCCCGGCTGCAGGCGGCGCGCCGCCGCGTCCTTGGCCACGCCCCATTCCCTGGCGATGTCGTCGAGGTCGCGGCCGGCCATCTCGGGATGGGGATCGCTGGAGGCGATCAGCACCCGGCCCTCGAGCATGCCGCGGTCGGTGCGGATCATGGTGGAGCCGGCGGTGTAGGGGTAGCAATCCAGCGACACGCACTGGTGCTTCATGGTCTCGCGGATCAGCGGCAAGGTCTCCTGGGAGCGGCCGAAGTTGGCCTGGTTCTGCACCTTGTGGTGCGAGACAACCACCGGGACCCCCAGTTCGCGGCCGATGCGGAAGGTCTCCTCCAGCGAATCCATCACATGGGCACTTTCGTCGCGCATGTGCGTGGCATAGATCGCCTTGCGCGAGGTCAGCGGCCGTGCCACCTCGATGATCTCCTCGGTGGTGGCGGCCGCCGCCGGCGGATAAAAGGTGCCGGTCGACAGGCCGATGGCGCCGGCCTGCATGGCCTCCTCCACCATCTCGCGCATCTGCGCGATTTCCCGGGCATTGGCCGGGCGGTCCAGCTCGCTCATCACCACGGCGCGCAGGGTCGAGTGGCCGACCATCGCCGCGATGTTCACCGACGAGGGCTGGGCGCGCATGGCCGCCAGGTAGGCGGCGAAGCTGGTGAAACGCGCGGCTGGCGTCGTTTCCACCAGGGCCAGCGGCATGGGCAGTTCCATGTCGTGGCGCAGCGGCGCCGCCGAGATGCCGCAATTGCCCGCGATCACGGTGGTGACGCCCTGCGAGACCTTGAAGTCCATGCCGGGATGCGAGAGCACGGCCGTGTCGTCGTGGGTGTGGGAGTCGATGAAACCGGGCGCGACGATGCGGCCCTTGGCATCCAGCGTCTGCGTGGCCGTGTAGCCGGCGAGTTCGCCGATGGCCACGATGCGCCCGTCCTTGACGGCGACGTCGGCCTCATAGCGCGGCGCCTTGCTGCCGTCGATGACGGTGCCGTTGCGGATGATCAGGTCCACCTGCTTGTCGTTCACTAGGTCTTCTCCAGGTTCAGCGGAAATGGCAGGCCACCAGGTGCTCGCCCTGGCCCTCGCGCGCACTCAGCGCGGGCTTTTGCTCGGCGCAGACCGGCTGCGCCAGCGGGCAGCGGGTGTGGAAGCGACAGCCGGTGGGCGGGCTGGCCGGGCTGGGCGGGTCGCCCTGCAGCAGGATGCGCCTGGCCGGCGTGCGCGGGTTGGGCACGGGCACGGCCGACAGCAGGATTTCGGTATAGGGGTGGCGCGGCGCGGCGAACAGCGTGTCGCGGTCGGCCACCTCCACGATGTGGCCCAGGTACATCACGGCCACGCGGTGGCTGATGTGGCGCACCACGGCCAGGTCGTGGGCCACGAACAGGTAGGCGATGCCGAACTCCTGCTGCAGGTCCATCAGCAGGTTCACCACCTGGGCTTGCACCGACACGTCCAGGGCCGACACCGGCTCGTCGCAGACGATCAGCTGCGGCTGCAAGGCCAGCGCGCGGGCAATGCCCAGGCGCTGGCGCTGGCCGCCGGAAAATTCGTGCGGGTACTTCTTGGCCGCCTCAGGCCGCAGGCCAACCTTGGAGAACAGCCACTGCACCCGCTCGGCGCGCTCCTTGCGGTCGCCGACGCCGAAGTTGCGCAAGGGCTCGGCCACCGCTTCGCCGGCGCTCAGTCGCGGGTTCAGCGAGGCATAGGGGTCCTGGAAGATGATCTGCATCTGCCGGCGGCGCTGGCGCAACTGCTCGGCTGACAGGCCCAGCAGTTCCTCGCCGGCGAGCTTGACCGAGCCGGAACTGGGCTCCACCAGCCGCAGCACCGACTTGGCGGTGGTGGTCTTGCCGCAGCCCGACTCGCCCACCAATGACAGGGTCTCGCCCCTGGCCACCGTGAACGAGACATCGTCCACCGCCTGGATGGGCGGCTGCTGCGGCATCAGCCAGCGCTTGGGCGAGATGTAGTGCTTCTTGAGGTTGCTGACTTGCAGCAAAGGGGGCGTGCTCATGCTGCCGCCTCCTCGCGCGCCGGCAGGCGGTTTTCCTGCACCGCGAAGCAGGCCACCGTATGGCCCGCGCCCTGTTCGGTCAGCGCGGGCGCCTGCGTGCGGCAACGCTCGTTGGCATGGCCGCAGCGTGCTGCGAACGCGCAGCCACGGCCCAGCTCGTGCGGCGCAGGCACCATGCCGGGGATCTCGGCCAGCCGGCGGCTGCTGGTGTTCATGGCCGGCATCGCCAACATCAGCGCCCGCGTGTAGGGATGCAGCGGCCGGTCGAACAGGTCTTGCACATCCGCTTCTTCCACCTTGCGGCCGGCGTACATCACCACCACGCGGTCGCAGCTTTCCGCCACCACGCCCAGGTCGTGCGTGATCAGCACCACGCCCATGCCGAACTCCTTTTGCAGGCGCTTGAGCAGGTCCAGGATCTGGGCCTGGATGGTGACGTCCAGCGCGGTGGTCGGCTCGTCGGCGATCAGAAGTTCCGGGTTGCAGGCCAGGGCCAGTGCGATCATCACGCGCTGGCGCATGCCGCCCGACAGCTGGTGCGGGTATTCGTTGGCGCGGCGCTCCGGCTCGGGGATCTGCACCACGCGCAGCATCTCCACGGCGCGCTGCAACGCCTCGGCCCGGCCCACCTTCTGGTGCACTTGCACGGTCTCGGCAATCTGCCGGCCCACCGTCAGCACCGGGTTGAGCGAAGTCATGGGCTCCTGGAAGATCATGGAGATGCGGTTGCCGCGGATCTCGCGCATCTCCTTCTCGGACAGCTTGAGCAGGTCGATGCCGCGGTAGCGCACGGCGCCGCCAGCAAAGCGGCCGGGCGGACGCGGCACCAGGCGCAGGATGGACAGCGCCGTCACGCTCTTGCCGCAGCCGGACTCGCCGACCACGCCCAGGGTCTGGCCGGCGTGCACGGTGTAGCTCACGCCGTCGACCGAGCGCACGGTGCCGGCCAGGGTGTCGAAGTAAGTGCGCAGGCCGTCGACTTCGAGCAGCGGCGCGTCGGCAATGGGTTTCATGCTCATAGCTGGCGCGCCAGCCGCGGGTCCAGCGCGTCGCGCAGGCCGTCGCCCAGCAGGTTGATGGCCAGCACGGTCAGCGCCAGCAAGATGCCGGGGTACAGGATGATGTGGAAGGCAACGGCCACGAAGTTGCGGCCCTCGGCCATCATGTTGCCCCAGCTGGGCGTCTGGGCCGGGATGCCCACGCCCAGAAAGGACAGCGAGGCCTCGATCAGAACGGCCGAGGCGGCGACAAAGGTGGCCTGCACGATCAGCGGCGCCACCATGTTGGGCAGCACGTGGCGCCACAGGATGGTGGGCAGCCGGGTGCCCACGGCATGCGCCGCTTCCACGAACAGCTGCTCGCGCAGCGTCAGCGCCAGCGAGCGCACCAGCCGCGCCACCCGCGGTATTTCGGGAATGGTGATGGCGACGATCACCGTGGTGAGGCTGGCCCGGGTGACGGCCATCAGGGCGATCGCCAGCAGGATGCCGGGAATGGCCATCAGGCCGTCCATGAAACGCATGATGGGACCATCGGCCCAGCGCACGAAGCCCGAGACCAGACCGATGGCAACGCCGGCGATGGTGGCCAGCACCGCCACCGCGATGCCCACCACCAGGGACACGCGGCCGCCCCAGACGGCGCGGCTGAAAACGTCGCGGCCCAGCGCATCGGTGCCCAGGTAGTGCTCGGCCGAAGGCGGCTGCATGCGGGCCAGCGGGTCCAGGTCCTGCGGGTCGTGGGTGGCCAGCCAGGGCGCGGCCAGCGAGATCGCGGCCACCAGCAACAGCATCAGCGCGCCGATGACCAGCGTGGGGTGCTTGCGCAGCCAGCGCCAGCGGCGGATGGGCGCAGCGGCGTCGCCGTTCGGGTCGGCGTCGGCAACGGGAAGTGCGGCGGACATTTCAGTAACGGATGCGCGGATCGAACAGGCGGTAGCTCAGGTCGATCAGCAGGTTGATCAGCACATAGACGCCGGCGGACAGCAGCAGCACGCTCTGGATCACCGGGTAGTCGTGGCGCTGCACGGAATCGATCACCAGCCGGCCGACGCCAGGGATCGCATAGACGGTTTCGGTGACGACCACGCCGCCGATCAGCAAGGCGATGCCGACGCCGACGGTGGTGGCGATCGGGATCGCGGCGTTGCGCAGCGCATGGCCCAGCACCGGCAGCACGCCCAGGCCCTTGGCCCAGGCCGTGCGGATGTAGTCCTCGTGCAGCACTTCCAGCACGGTGGCGCGCGTCATGCGGGTGACCAGCGCAATGTAGACCAGGGCCAGGTTCACGCAGGGCAGGACCAGGCTTTGCAGCCAGCCGAACGGGCTCTCGGCGAAGCGGACGTAGCCCTGCACCGGGAACCACTGCAGTTGCATCGCGAAGCCGTAGATCAGCAGGTAGCCGACCAGGAACACCGGCAGCGAGAACGCGAGCACCGAAAACAGCATCACCAGACGATCGACCCAGCTGCCGGCGCGGTAGGCCGCCAGGGTGCCCAGCGGCACGGCCACCACCAGGGTGATCAGCATGGTCAGCGCGGCGATCGACAGCGTGGGTTCCAGCCGCTGCGCCAGCAGCTGCGACACCGGCACCTGGGTGAAGATGGAGGTGCCCAGGTCGCCGGTGAGCAGCTTGCCCAGCCAGATCGCGAACTGCTGCCACAGCGGCTGGTGCAGGCCCAGCGCCACGCGCAGCTTGGCGATGTCCTCCTCGGTGGCCAGGTCGCCGGCGATCAGTGCCGCCGGATCGCCCGGCGACAGGTGGATCAGCAGGAAGACGATGACGGCCACCACCGCCATCACGGGCAGCGTGGCGAGCAGCCGGCGCAGCAGGTAGGCCATGGGTGCTTGCGGCCTTTACTTGTCCAGCATCCATACCGTGGGCATGCCGGCCCACATCTTGTCCAGGCCCTTGAGGCTGGTGCGGGCGGCGATGGCGGCCGAATACTGGCCGGCATTCACGTAGGGGATGGCCTGGTAGGCGCGGGTCTGGAAAGCGTCGAGCCGCTCCTTGCGTTTGGCCGGCACGGTTTCCTTGAGCCAGGCGGTGCGCAGTTCGTCCAGTTCCTTGTCGCAGGGCCAGCCGGGCATGCTGCTGCCGCAGGACGGCGCGAGGTAGGCGTTGGTGACGGGCGAGTTCACGTCGAACTCACCGGCGACGGTGACGTAGACGTTCCAGCCGCCGGCCTCGGGCGCGTCGCGCTTGGCGCGGCGCGCGCCGATGGAGGCCCAGTCCGAACTCTGCGCGTCGACATTGACGCCCATGCTCTTGAGCGTCTGCACAGTCATCAACGCCTCGGCGTTCAGGTAGGTGACGTCGGTGGGCACCAGCACCACCACCTTCTCGCCCTTGTAGCCGGACTCGGCCAGCAGCTGCTTGGCCTTGGCCAGGTCGGGCTTGCGGAAGGGTTCGGCACCGGCCGAGGTTTCGTTGGGGCCGCCGCAGATGAAGTAGGTGGCGCAGTAGGTCACCCGCATGTCCAGGGGATAGCCCATGGCCGCCGTGAAGCGGTCCTGGCTCACCGCGTGCGCCAGCGCCTGGCGCGCCTTCATGTTGTTAAAGGGCGGGTGCAGCTGGTTCATCACGATGAAGCCCTGCCAGGCACCGGCGGCGCGGATCTTGATGTTGGCGTCGGAACGCAACGGCGTGATGTAGTCGGGCGGCAGCTGCTCGATCATGTCGACCTCGCCCTTCTTGAGCGCGGCCACCGCGCTGTTGGAGTCGGGCAGGTACAGCCATTCGACGCGGTCGAAGCTGGACTTCTTGCTGCCGGCCAGGCCGCTGGCGGGCTCGGTGCGGGCCACATAGTGGGGGTTCTTCACGAACACGGCCTTGTTGCCGGGCACCCATTCGTCACGCTTGAAGATGAAGGGGCCGGAGCCCAGCACCTCGGACATCGGCGAGGTGGCCGGCAGCTTGGCCAGGCGCTCGGGCAGCACCAGCATGGGGTAGCCCGAGGGCTTGGCCAGGCCGTCGAGCACCATGCCAAAGGGTTCCTTGAGCGACAACGCGAAAGTGCGGGCGTCGACCGCCTTCCATTCGGCGCCGGCGGCGCCCATGGCGCGGCCGATCGAGTCGCGCGCGCCCCAGCGCTGCAGCGAGGCGACGGCGTCGGCGGCCGTCACGGCGCTGCCGTCGGAGAACTTCAGTCCGGGGCGCAGCGTGAAGCTCCACTGCAGGCCGTCCTTGGAGCTGCTGTACTTGTCCACCATCTGCGGCTTCGGGCTGCCATTGGCGTCCTGGGCGAACAAGGTGTCGTAGACCATGTAGCCGAAGTTGCGCGAGATGTAGGCCGTGGTGAAGGTCGGGTCCAGGATCTTCAGGTCGGCGTGCGCCACGATGCGCAGCGTCTTGGCCGGGGTCTGGGCCATGGCCGGCGCGGCGAACAGCGCGCCCGCGACCAGGGCAGCCGAGGCAAGCACGGAAAGAGAGCGTCGATTCATCTTGGTGTTCTCCAGGAGTGGGTCGGGGAAAGCTTCAGCGGGCCGCCGTCTTGAGCGGCCACAGCGGCCGCCGGACCTTGCGGTACGGCAGGGTGTTGAGGTCACGCGCCACGGAACCGGGCGCGTCGGCGTAGATCACGTGTCTGGCGATCTGCGAATACGAGGCATAGAAATGCTGCGAGGACTTGACCACGACGATCTTCTTGCTGGCAAGCTCGCAGCCGGCGCGCGTGAACAGATCGGCGCCCATGGCCTGGTTGCGCACCGTGCACAGCAGGATCTCGATGCCCTTGGCCTCCACCAGGGCCGACTCGCCCATGCTGGTGGGCGTGTTGGACAGGCCGGTTTGCACCAGGTCCTGGTGCAGCGCCTTGACGGTCACTTCCAGGTCGATCGGGTCGCCCGACAGCGCGCTGACCTTGCCGCCGATGCGCAGCATCAGGCGGGCGCCGACGCCGGCTTCGGAGGCGATGCGCACGGCGACCGGGTCCCAGATCGGGCCGACGGCGACATTCGTGAGGCCGCGCTCCACCATGCGGCGCAGGATGAAGGTCGAATCGCTGGCCGCGCCGCCGCCGGGGTTGTCGGCGCCGTCGGCCAGCACCACCGGGCCGCCATCGAAGGCCAGGGCCTCATCGAGCGCGGCGTCGATGCCGGGCGACGGCGGCGAGAGCTGCTCGCGCATGGCGATCACTTCGTTGGCCAGCTGGCGCGCCAGAGCCTGCGCCTTGGCGGCATCGCCATCGGCATAGACCAGCACCCTGGTGCCCATCTCCGGCACGTCGCCCCAGGGAAATCCGTGGGTGAGCGAGACCGACAGGATGCCGTCCTTGCCTTCCAGCGATTGCATCCGCTCGACGAAGCCGCGGGCGGGCTGGCGCGAGGTGTGGAACAGCGCGATCATTTCGCAGTCGACCACGGCCGCCACCGGACGGATGCGTTTTTGCGCGATGGCCTCGCACAGGTCCACCAGCTCGAAGGCGCGCTCCAGCACGTCGGTGTGGGGGTACTCCTTGAAGGCGATCAGGATGTCGGCGCTGGCCGTCATCAGCGGCGTGAGATGGTTGTGCGGGTCGAGCTCAGCGCCGACCACCACGTCGGGGCCTACGATGGCGCGCACCTGCTGCAGCAGGTCGCCTTCGCAGTCGTCGTAGCCGTCGGCCACCATTGCGCCGTGCAGGCCCAGCAACACCATGTCCACCGGCATGGCCTTCTTCAGGTCGGACAGCAGTTCCGCGCGCAGCGTCTCGTAGGCGTGGCGGGTCGTGGTGCCACTGGGCTGCGCACCGGCCACCACGCCCTCGATCAGCGTCCAGCCCTTGTCCTTGCCGCGCTGGCGCGCCGCCCACAGGGGCCCGGAGAACAAGGTCATGTGGTCCGGGTGCTGGCCAGCGGGGTAGTAGCCGCGGGCGCGAAACGAGGCCAGTCCCGTGGGCATGGGAGCGAAGGTGTTGGTTTCGGTGGCGAGGGAGCCGCTGAAGACGCGCATGTCTGGGTTTCTTGGGAAGGGTCAGGCGGGAAGGGGCGCCGCACGCAGGCGGGCCGGCGACAGCATGGCTTCGGTCAGGCCGAAGCCGGCGATGCGTTCAGGGATGGGCAGGCCGCGCGCCAGTGCAGCGCAGGTCTCGCCCATGGCAGCCGAGGTCTGAATGCCGTAGCCGCCCTGGGCCGCGACCCAGAAGAAGCCGGGCGCGGCGGGATCGAAGCCGCCCACCAGGTCGCCGTCGGCAACGAAGGAGCGCAGGCCCGCCCAGGTGCGGGTGGGCCGGCGGATCTGCAGCGTGGTCATCTCCTCGATGCGGTGGATGGCCAGTGCGATGTCGAGTTCCTCGGGCTGCACGTCGTGCGGCTCCACAGGGTCGGCGTTGGCCGGCGAGCCCAGCAGCATGCCGGCGTCGGGCTTGATGTACCAGTCTTCGCCAACGCCGATGGCCATCGGCCAGCCGTGGGCGTCCACGCCCTGGGGCGGCGCGAAGATGAAGGCCGCGCGGCGCCGCGGCTGCAGCCCTATCGCGGGCACGCCGGCGCGCTGCGCGATGACGTCGGCCCAGGCCCCGGCTGCGTTCAACACCACAGGCGCTTCGTAGAGCTGGCCGCCGGCCTGCACCTGCCACAGCCCACCTTCGCGGCGCAACGCGGTGACCTCGGCATCGCAGACCACGCTGCCGCCGGCGCGCTTGAGGCCACGCAGATAGCCCTGGTGGATAGCGTGCACGTCCATGTCGGCCGCGTCGGGTTCGAGCACGGCGCCGGCAACGCGCTCGCGCCGCAACGCAGGCACCAGCGCGCAGGCGCCATCGGCATCGAGCTGGCGCGCGCGCGGCGTGACGCTGCGCAGCACCTCCCACCACTCTTGCAGTTCAGATTCCTGGCCAGGCTCGGCCACCATCAGCGCACCGCGCGGCGTCAGCAGCGGGTGGTCGGCAAAGCCGGCAGGCGGCGCGTCGAAGAAGGCGCGGCTGGCCAGCGTCAGCGCGCGCACCTGTGGCGTGCCGTAGCTTTCCATGAACAGCGCCGCCGACCGGCCGGTGGAGTGGTACCCCGGCTGCGACTCACGCTCCAGCAGGATGGTCTGCCCATGCGGCGCCAGCCAGTGGCCCACCGACGCCGCCGCGATGCCGCCGCCGATGATCAGGTAGTCGGCCCGCCGGGCCCTGGATGAAGAGGACATGAAATCTCGTTGATTTGCGCAGCAGTGTAGGCCAATTTTGCGGATACGCAAATTCCTTGCACGGGGTTTTCCCTGAATGCAAGCTGGGCAACTGGGGCAAAATTTGCGGATGCGCAACTCCCAGCTGAAATCGGCCGCGCCCCCTGCGGCGGCCCCTCCCCCAGCCTCGGGCCACACCCTGGACCGGGTGACTTTCGGCCGGCGGCTGCACGCCGCGCGCAAGCAGCTGGGCTGGACCCTGGCGGAGCTGGCCGAGCGCTCCGGCGTGTCCATCACCACCATCTCGCGCGCCGAGCGCGGCCAGCTGGCCCTGGGTTACGAAAACTTTTCAGGCTTGGCCCGCGCCTTGAAGATGGACATGGGCGCCATGTTCGCCGAGGCCGGGGTGGCAGCCACGCCGTTTGCAGGACCGGTGCTCACCCGTGCCGGCCAGGGCGTGGTCTACCGGGGAATTGCCTTCTCCTACGAATTCCTGGGCACGACCGCGGTGGGCAAGCAGATGCACCCGGTGCATGGCACGGTGCATTCGCGCGCCGTCTCGGGACCTGAAGACTATGCGCGCCATCCCGGCGAGGAGTTCGTCTATGTGCTGAGCGGCAGCATCGACGTGCATTTCGACACCGGCCAGGTGGTGCGCCTCAAGCGGGGCGACTCGCTGTACTTCGACAGCCGCATCGGCCACGCCTATGTGTCGGTCAGCCGGCACCTGGCCAAGGTGCTGGGCGTGATCACCAGCGAAAGCAGCCTGATGAAGGATGCCCGCAAGCGCAAGGCCTGAGCGTGCGCCTCAGGCCTTGATCTCGCGGCCCGTGATGGTGTACTTGAAGTCGTCCGGCGCCAGCGAATCGAAGCGGCCCTTGGCGTCTTCGGCCGTGGGGTACATGAAAAAGCCCAGCTTGCCGCCGGTGGCACCGGGCAGCGCCACGTCGTGGGCGCGGTTGAAGGCCAGCCAGTTGCCTTCCCAGCCGCCGAACAAGGCCTTGTTCACCGGGGCCACCACGGGGTTGGCCGTGGTCTTGATCCACTCTGGCGTTTCCAGGCGCATGACCTTGCCCACGTCGGCCGGGTCCATCGCCACCCAGCCGTAGCCCGTGAGGTAGACCTCGGCGCGGCAGTGCTGCGCGCTCTTGAGGCTGGCGGGATTGCCGCTGAGTTCCTTGTAGCCGAAGGCGCTGGGCACCAGGCGGATGCCGTAGACGTCGCGCGCCGGGATGCCGGCGGCGCGGCACAGGCCGACGAACAGGCCGTTGATGTCGCCGCACTTGCCGCCCATGTTGCCGGTCTCCAGCATGGTCTTGATGTCGCCCGTGCCGCAGCCGCGCACCTTGGGCTCGCGGTAGGTGTTGGCCACCGTCCAGTCGTAGAGCTTGCGCACCTTCTCCAGGTCGGTCGTCGCGCCAGCCGTCGCCTGCTTGGCGGTGCGCAGCACGATGCCGTCCAGCGGCATCAGCTCGGTCGGCTGCAGCCAGGGCGCCAGGTCGGCGCGCGACAGGGCAGGCTCATCCTTTTTCGACCAGTCGACGGCGCGGTCCTGGGTCTGGAAGCGGCTGGTCAGTTCCGCAAACGGCGCGGCCTGGGAGGCAGCGAACTCCACTTGCAGGAAGCGCGCGCCGTAATGCGGGTCGGTGCCCAGCACGGCCTTGCCGTTGCTGCGGAAGTCGCTGATACCGGTGCGCTGCCAGCTGTCGTCCACCGAGGGCAGAGGCAGCCAGGCGCGCGTCACGCCGCTGCTGACGGGAATCTCCACGCGGGTGGTGACTTCAAAACTGCGCCAGTTGCCCGGCTGCGGCGCGAAGCGGCGTTCCTGGGCAAGCGCGGCGGTGGCAGGCAGGGCGGCGGCACCGGCGGTGACGAGGAGGTGGCGGCGGGAAATGGTGGTCATGGGAAGGTCTGTGGGGAAAACTGTTGCAGGGGGATTATTTCAGCAGCGGCTCGATCCAGCGCGCGGCCTCGCGGCCGGTCCAGTCGACCTCGCCGCTGACGCGCCAGCGCACCTGGCCATCCCGGCCGATGATGAAGGAACTGGGGAACACCTTCACGCCCCAGCGCGCGGCGACGGCGCCATCGCGGTCCATGGGCATGGGCAGGCTCAGGCCGGCAGCCTGGGCGAATTGCAGGGCGCGGGCATCGCGCTCCTTGAAGTTCACCGCCAACACCACGAGCTCGTTGCCGTACAGGTCGGCCAGCGATTGCAGCGAGGGCATTTCGGCCCGGCAGGGCTCGCACCAGCTGGCCCAGAAGTTGACGATGACGACCTTGCCCCTGGCGTCGGCCAGGCTCCAGGTCTTGCCCTGGGCATCGGCCAGCGCCAGGGCCGGCGTGGCCAGGCCCCGCGGCCCGGCCGCGGCCACGCTGGCGGCCTGGGCCGGCCAGCCGCCGGCCAGCAGCAGCGCCAGGCCCAGCAGGCACTGCGCCAGCTGGAAAAGCCGAAAGGGAGAGGCAGTCATGGCCGCAAGTCTAAGCGTGTCAGCGTATCGCCCAAGGGCGCCTCTACCTCCAACGACAAGGTCCGGCGCACGCCATCCAGCACGTGCGCGCGCCCGTCCGTCTGCCTACGCTTGAATGGTCGGCCTCCCGTCCCCTGCGGAGACCGGCCAACCAAGGAGCCGGGCCATGTCCCTCGCAAATTACCAGGATCCAAAGTGTCCCGCGCGTCGGGACGTCTTGGCCACTGGCGCAGCAATCGCGGCCGCGCTGGCGCTGCCGCTGGCGGCCGTTGCAAGCCCTGCATCGGCCGTCCCATCCACTTCCAACCCTCAACCAGGAAATTCCATGAGCTACATCAGCACCAAAGACGGCACCCAGATCTTCTACAAGGACTGGGGCACGGGCCAGCCCGTGGTCTTCAGCCACGGCTGGCCCCTGAACTCCGACAGCTGGGAATCCCAGATGCTGTTCCTCGCGGAACGCGGCTATCGCGTCATCGCCCATGACCGCCGCGGCCACGGCCGCTCCAGCCAGTCCTGGGGTGGCCATGAGATGAACACCTACGCCGACGACCTGGCGACGCTGTTCGAGAAGCTGGACCTCAAGGGCGCGGCCCTGTTCGGCTTTTCCACGGGCGGCGGCGAGGTGGCGCGCTACATCGGCCGGCACGGAACCAGGCGGCTCGCCAAGGCCGGCCTGATCTCGGCTGTCCCGCCGCAGATGCTGAAAACCGCGAAGAACCCGGGTGGACTGCCCATGGAAGTCTTCGACGGCCTGCGCGCCGGCGAGCGCGCCAACCGTGCGCAGCTGTACAAGGACATCGCCTCCGGCCCCTTCTTCGGCTTCAACCGGCCCGGCGCCAAGCCGTCGCCGGGACTGGTCGATTGGTTCTGGATGCAAGGCATGCTGGCCAGCCACAAGGCGACCTTCGACTGCATCAAGGCCTTCTCCGAGACCGACTTCAGCGAGGACCTGAAGAAGTTCGACGTGCCCACCCTGGTGCTGCATGGCGACGACGACCAGATCGTTCCCATCGCCGCCTCGGCCCAGGCCGCCGCTGCGCAGATTGCCGGCTCCAAGCTGGTCGTCTATCCCGGCGCGCCCCATGGCCTGACCGACACCCACAAGGACAAGCTCAACGCCGACCTGCTGGCGTTTCTCAAGAGCTGAGCGCCACCCTCCCCTGTCCATTTGCCGTATCCGTCTATGCCATCGGACCGTGGGCAGGGGTCTTCGAAAGCCCAAAAATAGGACCACCCCAGACTTCGCAACGCCAAGCCGCCATCCCCGGAGAGCATCGTGCCACCTGCAGCCCCATCCCCTGAAGACTCCCCCCGCATCAGGGTGGCGGTTTGCCACCGCGACCCCCTGCTGCGCCTGGGGGTGAGCGCCGCATTGCGCGAAGACACCCGGTTCCTGGTCGGGCATTGTGTGGCATCCCCCGTGACGCTGGCCGATGCCGTGGCGGCAGCGGCCAGCGCGCAGGTCACGGTCGCAGACTACGAAACAGCAACGGCGCTGGCGACGGCCCACTGGGGGCGCGCCGGCATGCCGCGCATTCTGGTCGTCACGCCGCGCGAGACCGAGTCCGACGTCCAGTCCGCGCTGGCTGTGGGCATCCTGGGCTATGTGCCCACGGACTGCAGGGCTGAAGACATCGTGCAGGGCGCGCTGGCGCTGGGACGCGGCCAACGCCATCTTTCGGAGATCGCGCGGCAGCGCATCGCGGAGCGGCTCTCCTACCCCACCCTGACGCAGCGCGAAGCCCAAGTGCTGGAGCTGGTGGCAACGGGCTGGAGCAACAAGATGATTGGCAACAGGCTGGGTGTGGTCGAAGGGACAGTGAAGACCCACGTGAAAGCCATTCTGGAAAAACTGTGCGTGCGTTCGCGGACCGAGGCGGCCCACGTGGCCATCCGGCGTGGGCTGGTGTCGCGCCAGACGCCATCGGGCTTGCAGCCGGCATCGGCCGCCGTTCGCAGAGCCAACGGGGACGTGCGGGCCAACGCCTGAGCCGTCAGGCCTTGGCCCCTGCCAGGGCACTGCGCACCGCCTTGAGCAACGCGCCTTCCTGCGCCGGGATGGTCAGTGTCACACAGGCTTCCTGCGGGTGCGCCTCAGCGCTGTGGACTCTCTCCAGATGGATGACCGCAACAAGCACGCCGGCTTCTCGCAAAGCCTGCCGCAATTCCAGGCCCGTCATGTCCCGCATTTGCGTCTCGATGATGAGGCCGTCGCAGCGGCGTGCCAGTCCGGACAGCAGGAATCCACTGCCGGCGTCGAAGCTCTGAACATCGAAGCCGATCGAGCACAGGACAGAGCGCACAAAAGAGCGCAAGGGCGCGTCGTCGCTGACCACGCAGAACAATGGCTTGACGGCCGACATGGCGTGGCGGCCGTTTCCTGGATCTGAAGTTTCTGGCACGCGCCAGCATAGGTGCGGGCGTGGGCCTGCGCCATTGCACCTTCGTATGGTGCTTTTGTCTCCCAGGCTCAGAACAGCGGGGACTTGCGCAGCAGGACCGATTTGAGCGCGAAGCTGGACTTCACGTTGGCGACGCCGGGGATGGTGGCCAGCTTGGTCGTCAGGAAGAGGTGAAACGCCTGCAGGTTGGGCATCACGACGCGCAGCTGGTAGTCATAGTCGCCGGTCATCAGAAAGCAGCTCATGACCTGTGGGATCAGGCTGATCTCTTCCTCGAAGCGGGCCAGCGCGTCGGCTTCCTGCTTTTCCAGGCTGACCTGCACAAAGATGCTCAGGGAGCCGCCCAGCCTGGGCTCATCGAGGTCGGCGGAGTAGCCACGGATCAGACCGTCATCCTCCAGGGCCTTGACCCGGCGCAGGACGGGGGTCACGGACAGGCCAACCTGGTCGGCCAGGTCCCGCCATGAAATGCGCCCATCCTCGGCCAGCACCTTGAGGATCTTGATATCGACTTTATCGAGAGACGGAGTGGATTCAGCCACAGTTCAGTGGAATCACTAGAAGAATCCACTTCTGGATCCCGAATTCATGGGTCGCTTTGGCTGCAAAGAATCAGGGCAAACCCCTATGCTTCTTTTCACTTCAACAGAGCCAATTATGCAACACCAAAGTGCTGCCTTTCCGGCGCGATCCACGGCGGCCACCCCGTCCACCATCCGCTGCCATGTCCTGCACACCGAGCCTATCGTGGCTGCCGGCGTCATGGCCATTCTTTGCCGCGCGCGGCCCAACGGGTCTGCGATTGAACTGGCCGATTCGGTCGAAAACGCCAACGTTCTGGTCACAGATCTGCCATCGGTTGTCGCCAGGGCATCGGGGCACGAGCCCAGGTTGCGATGCGAGCGGCCGACGCTTGTCCTGAGCCACCAGTGCCGGCAAGCCGAGGTGCACAGCGCCCTGCGCATGGGGGCGACTGGCTACATCGTCCTGGGCGGGGGGCGTGCAGACCTTCTGGGCGACGCGGTCCATGCGCTGGCGCGCGGCCAACGCTTTTTCTGCCCGGTGTCGGCGCCGAAGATGGCCGACAGCTGGTCGAACGTCGCATTCACGAACAGGGAGCAATCGGTTCTGCAGAGCCTGGCCAGGGGCTCGGCCAACAAGGTCATCGCGCAGCACCTGCAGATCTCCCTGGGGACGGTCAAAGGCCACGTCCGGGCCATCATGTCCAAGCTCTGCGCGGCCACCAGGACGCAGGCGACCTCGATCGCCATCGAGCGCGGCCTGGTCAAGGCGAGCGACGCATTTGCGCCGGTGTCGGGATACGCCCGGTGAGCCCGCGCCTGCCGTCCGGCAACAGCGGATCGAAAATCCGGATCTGGGTGGCCCACGAGGACCCGGTGGTGGGAGAGGGAGTCGCCAGCATCTGCGCCCAGCAAGCGGACTTTGCGGTGAGAGTCGGCGCTGCAGGCAAACCTGCAGGCGATCCTTCGTATGCGGCCAACAGCTGGGACATCGTCGTCGTGGAGTTTTCAGACATCGCGGCCTGGCTTGCGGCGCCCACGCGCCAGCGCACGGCCGCTTTGGGCGCGCCGCGCATCATCGTTGTCGGCCCCCTGGAGCGGGAGTGGCAGGTGCGCAGCGCCCTGGAGTCGGGGGCGCATGGCTATGTCCACCAGGGCTGCGATCCGGAAGAACTCTGGCTTGCCGTTCGCACGGTGGCCAAAGGGGGCCGCTACGTGACGCAGCTGGCGGCACAGTGCGTCGCCAACGGCCTGAACAACGAAGCCCTGACGCCCCGTGAACTGGAGGTGCTCGCCCTGCTGGGACAGGGCCTGGCCAACAAGAGCATCGCGCAATTGCTGCATGTCGCGCCGGGAACGGTCAAGACCCACGTGGCGGCGATCCTTGACAAGTTGAACGCGTCCACCCGCACCGAGGCGGTCGCCACAGCGCTGCACCGCGGACTTGTGCAAGAGCCGGCGCACCCGGCCACGAAAGCGCCTCATTGCCCATGATGCTGACCTGCCCCAGACGGAAGCGGGCTGCCCCTGGCCCATCCTGGCCTTTGGAGGGATCGCGCACCGGTCCGTACGGGGGTAATCTTGCGGCGCGACAAAGGACTGCCTTGGACTCCTCCCATCTCCCCTCCCCCGCCGCCCTCTGGCGCCGCCTGGTCCTGTGCCTGGCTGCGCCCCTGCTGCTGGCCGCCTGCAGCAGCCTGCCCGCACGCATGGCACCTGCACCCGGTGAGCCCCAGGCCCTGATACCGGCCAGTGCCCTGGGCCGCATTGCCGCAGTGTCGCTGCCGGCCGACCAGCCTTCGGGCTTTCGCCTGCTGCCCGACGGCGGCCAGGCCTTCGACACGCGCATGCAACTGATAGACCGGGCCGAACGCAGCCTGGACGCCCAGTACTACTACATCGGCCACGACGACTCGGGCCTGGCCTTTCTGCGCGCCCTGACGCAGGCCGCCGCCCGCGGCGTGCGGGTGCGCCTGCTGGTGGACGACCTGGCGACCGACGCCATCGAGCCCATGCTGCGCCACATGGAGGCCCAGGCCGGGATGGAGGTGCGCGTCTTCAACCCCTTCTGTTGCGGCCGCACCAGCGTGGTCGGCCGCTTTGGCAGCGGCGCGGCCGACCTGCGGCGCCTGAACCACCGCATGCACAACAAGCTGCTGCTGGCCGACGGCGCCCTGGCCGTCGCCGGCGGGCGCAACATGGGCGACGAGTATTTCGCCCGCAACATGCACAGCGAGTTCGTCGACATGGACGCGCTGATGGCCGGCGCCATCGTGCCGCAGTTGGCGTCGGTGTTCGCCCGCTACTGGGACAGCCCGCCGGCGTGGCCACTGGGCCAGCTGCCTTGGGATGGCAAGATCGGCGACAGCGGCGAGCCGGCCGCGCCCGAGCCGCCAAGCGCCCTCGACGCTCTGGGGCAGACCGCGCCGGGCCTGGAGTTCGCAGCCGGCAGGCTCACGCTGACCGGCGGCTCGGCCTATGCCTTTGCCGACCCGCCCGGCAAGGTGCTGAACAAGGACCTGGACCACCTGCACGCCAACAGCGTCACCACCCAGGTGCGTGGCGCCATGTGGACGGCGCGCCAGGAAGTGGTGGTGTCCTCGCCCTACCTGATCCCGCGCGAAATGGGCATGGAGCTGATCCGCGGCCTGGCGCAGCAGGGCGTGAAGATGAGCATCCTGACCAATTCGATGGCGGCCAACGATTCCATCTTCGTGCACACAGGCTATGCGCGCTACCGGCCCGAGATGCTGCGCCACGGCGTCGACCTGTACGAGCTCAGCCCGGCGCGCAGCGGCCGCCCGACGCGCTCACCCATGGGCATGGTGCCCAGCATGTCGATCGGCAGGCTGCACGCCAAGAACCTGGTGATCGACCGCCAGACCACCTTCATCGGCTCAATGAACCTGGACCCGCGCTCGGCCGACAAGAACACCGAGCTGGGCGTGCTGGTGGACAGCCCCGCCCTGGCGGCGCAGATGCTCAAGGTGCTGGACATGAACAAGCGCACCGGCGCCTACAAGCTGCGGCTGGATGCGCAGGGCAGCATCGAATGGCTGGCCACGGTCGACGGCAAGGAGACCGTGTTCACCAGCGAGCCCGAGACCACGCCGCTGATGTGGCTGCAGAACATCTTCCTGTCGCCGCTGGTCCCCGAGAGCCTGCTATGAGGCTTGCGGCCGGCGCCGCGCCTTCCAGGCGCCGAACAACACGACCAGGCCGGGCAGCAGGATCATGGCCCAGATGATCTTGTCCAGGTTGGCCTTGACCCAGGGGAAGCTGCCCAGGAAGTAGCCCGCCGTGCAGATGCCCAGCACCCAGATGAGCGCGCCGCCGACGTTCCAGGCGCTGAACTTGGCGCGCGACATGGCGGCCACGCCGGCCACGAAGGGCGCGAAGGTGCGGATGAAGGGCATGAAGCGCGCCAGCACGATGGTGATGCCGCCGTACTTCTCGTAGAAGGCATGGGCCTGGTCGAAGGCCTTCTTGTTGAAAAAGCGCGACTGCTCCCACTGGAAGACCTTGGGGCCGAAGTAGCGGCCGATGGCGTAGTTGCACTGATCGCCCAGGATGGCGGCGGCGATCAGCACCACGCAGGCGATGGGAAAGCTCAGCAACCCGACGCCGCACAGCGCGCCCACCACGAACAGCAGCGAGTCGCCCGGCAAAAAGGGCATGACCACCACCCCGGTCTCGACAAAGACGATCAGGAACAGCAGGGCATAGACCCATGCGCCGTAAGTGGTGACGAAGTTTTCCAGGTGCTGGTCGACATGCAGGATGAAGTCCAGAAGAAAGGCAATGAGGTCCATGGGCGGCGATTATCCCTGCCACCTAGAATCCCCCTGTGAACGCCGTCCTCTCGCCCTCCCCGCGCCGCCCCATCCGTGACCTGCCCGACGAACTGGTCAGCCAGATCGCCGCAGGCGAGGTGGTCGAGCGGCCCGCTTCGGTGGTGCGCGAGCTGGTCGACAACGCGCTGGACGCAGGGGCCAGCCAGGTGACGGTGCGCCTGCTGGCCGGCGGCGTGCGCCTGATCTCGGTGGAAGACGACGGCAGCGGCATCCCGCGCGAGGAACTGCCCGTCGCCCTGCGCCGCCACGCCACCAGCAAGATCGCCTCGCTGGCCGACCTGGAGGCCGTGGGCACCATGGGCTTTCGCGGCGAGGCGCTCGCCGCCATCGCCTCGGTCTCGGAGATGAGCCTGCTATCGCGCACCGAGGGCCAGCCCAACGCCGTCCTGCTGGACGCGCGCAGCGGCGAGCTGCGGCCGGCGGCCCGCGCCACTGGCACCACGGTGGAGGTCAAGGAGCTGTTTTTCAGCACGCCGGCGCGCCGCAAGTTCCTCAAGACCGACGCCACCGAGCTGGCCCATTGCATCGAGGCGGTGCGCCGCCATGCGCTGGCCCGGCCCGACGTGGGCTTTGCCATCTGGCACGAGGGCCGGCTGGTCGAGCAGTGGCGCAGCAGCACGCGCGAGCAGCGGCTGGCCGACGTGCTGGGCCAGGACTTTCTCGACCAGGGCTTGGCGGTGGACTATCGCGCCGGCGCCATCCACATCACGGGCCGCGCCGGCATCCCCGATGCCGCCCGTTCGCGCGCCGACCAGCAGTACTGCTACGTCAACGGCCGCTATGTGCGCGACAAGGTGCTCACCCATGCCGCGCGCAGCGCCTACGAGGACGTGCTGCACGGGCACCGCCAGCCGGTCTATGCCCTGTATGTGGAGATCGCGCCGGAGCGGGTCGACGTCAACGTCCACCCCACCAAGATCGAGGTCCGCTTTCGCGACAGCCGCGAAGTCCACCAGGCCGTGCGCCGCGCGGTCGACCAGGCGCTGGCCGCGCCGCGCGCAGGCCAGGCTGCCGTGCCGCTGATGCCCGGCCTGGCTTCGGTTTCAGAAGAAAATCAGCCCGTATCCCGCATGCAGTGGGCGCAACCCGCTATGAATTTCGGAGCGCCAGCAGGCCAGGCGGTGTCGGACCTGGGGGCGCTGTGGCAGCCCTCCCCGCTGTCCACCCCGCCTGCACAAGCCATCGCTGGGCCCGCGCCCACGGCAAGCGAGTTGCCACCCGGCGAGTGGCCGCTGGGCCGCGCCATCGCGCAATTGCAGGGCATCTACATCCTGGCCGAGAACACCCAGGGCCTGGTCATCGTCGACATGCATGCAGCGCACGAGCGCATCGTCTATGAGCGTTTGAAGCTGCAGATGGACCAACACCAGATCCACAGCCAGCCCCTGCTGATCCCGGCGACCTTTGCCGCCACGCCGCAGGAAGTGGCGGCCGCCGAGGCCCACGCCGCCACGCTGCAGGCCCTGGGCCTGGAGGTCACGCCCTTCTCGGCCAAGACCCTGGCGGTGCGCGCCGTGCCCACCAGCCTGGCCGAGGGCGACGCGGTGGAGCTCGCCCGCAGCGTGCTGGCCGAACTGGCCCAGCACGACGCCAGCACGGTGATCCAGCGCGCGCAGAACGAGCTGCTGGGCACCATGGCCTGCCACGGTGCGGTGCGCGCCAACCGCCGTCTCACGCTGGAAGAGATGAACGCCCTGCTGCGCCAGATGGAAGCGACCGAGCGGTCCGACCAGTGCAACCACGGCCGGCCCACCTGGCGCCAGCTCACGGTGCGCGAGCTCGACGCCCTCTTCCTGCGCGGACGCTGACTTACCTGCGGCGCGCCGCCACCGCGGTGTCGGTGAAGTCGGTGAACACGCCGTCCACGCCCAGCGCGTAAAACAGCTTGTACTCGGCCTGCGGGTCGCCCTTGAAGTCCGATGCGAGGCGCAATGCCTCGTTGCGGAAGGTGAAGGGGTGGACGAACAGGCCGGCGGCATGGGCGTTCCTGACCACATCGGTGGCCGGCATCAGCACGCGGTCGCGCTCGTCGATCTTGCCGTCGCCGTTGAGGTCGTCGGCCTTGCCATCGTTGTTGGCATCGACCTGCTTCGTCGGGATGAGATACGGCTTCCAGGGACCGATGCCGTCGGCATAGGTCTTGATCTCGCGCAGGCCGGCGGCCGTCACCAGGTCGGGGAAGGTGCGCGGGTCCTTGGCCACGGCGAAGTCGTAAGGCTTGTCGTAGGGCGCGGCCAGGGTGATGGCACCCTTGGCGTCGACGCCGTCGGCGTCGATCAGCTGCACCAGGCGCAGCTGGGTCTTGCTGCGCAGGTACTTGAGGTTGGCCACCTCGAAGGACTGCAGGATGACGGGCGAGTCCTTGGCGGTGTAGCCATAGCTGGCCAGGATGGCCAGCAGCCGGTCTTCCAGCGCCAGATTCAGGCCCACGTGGTAGGTGGGGTGCTTGGTCTCGGGGTAGACGCCCACGCTGCGGCCCAGGCGTGTGCCTTCCGACTTGGCCAGGTCCAGCACCTCGCGCAGCGTCGGGATGGCGTACTTGCCGTTGTGCGACTGGTCGCGGTCGGCCAGCGGCTGGATGGCGCGCAGGGTGCGGATCTCGGCCAGCGTGAAGTCGCTGGCGAACCAGCCGGTCTCGTCCACACCGTCCACCTTCTTGGTGGTCTTGCGGCCGGCGAACTCGGGCCGGCTGGCAACGTCGGTGGTGCCTGTGATGTTGGGCTCATGGCGGGCAATCAGCTCGCCGTCCTTGGTCGCCACCAGATCGGGCTCGATGAAGTCGGCGCCCATCTCGATGGCCTTCTTGTAGCCTTCCAGCGTGTGGTCGGGCAGGTAGCCGGCCGTGCCGCGGTGGCCCACGACCAGGGGCGCAGCGCCGTTCAAGGTGGGATAGTTCGGGCCGTCGTCGCCGCCGCAGGCGGACAGGGTGGCCAGCAGGCACAGCAGCAGCGCGTTGGGGTGTCTTGTCATGAAGCTTCTCCTCGGGTCAAAAGCCGCGACTGTGGCGGCCGAGGATGACGGCTTCATGAAAACGCAAGCGTTACAACAATTCCTTGCGCATCAGCACGGCGCCGGCGCCGTAGCTGGCCAGCTTGGCCTGCAGCGGCTGGCCCTGGGCGGCCAGGGCCCGGAAACCCAGGGCCTGCCAGTAGCGCGCCGAGTCCTGGATCGCCACCAGCGCGGCCTGCGGCAGCCGCCACAGCGCCGCCTGGGCCAGGGCAGCGTCCACCAGGGCGCGGCCGGCGCCGCTGCCGCGCGCCGGGGCCGCCAGGGCCAGGTCGTGCAGGTAGAGGGTGTCGGGCTGCGCCGGCAGCAGGCAGTCGGGGCTGTCCAAGGCCGGCAGCTCGGGCCAGCGCAGGGGCAGGGCCACCAGGTAGCCCACCATCGCAGCACCGCGGCGGGCGACGAAGCAAGATTGCGGCGCCGCCAGCAGCTTGGCGCGCAAAGACTGGGCCGACTCCGGCACGATGGCCGTGTAGCACTGGGCCTGGACCGCCAGCACGCAGGCCATGTCGGCCTCCTGCATGGGTTCGATGCGCACTTGCGGGGCAGAAGAAGGCATGGCTTTGGGGGGAGGACGCGGCCGATTCTGGCATGCATGCTGGCACTGACGCCTGTGTCACACTGCTGTAAAGCTGGTCAGCTTGGCGAACCTTTCCAGTCCTGCCTTGTCCATCTCTTCCATGAAACGCTGGTTCCTCCTTGCCGCCGCCGCGGCCTGTACCTGCCTGGCCTTGCTGGGCTGCGCCACCCTGGACGAAAGACAGCGCGCCTGGATCTTCCAGCCCAGCGACCGCGCCTGGGGCGGCAGCGCCAGCCAGGCCGAGGGCATGGACGATGTCTGGATCGGGTTCGACTCCAAGGTCACGGGCGAGCAAGCCAAACTGCATGGGCTGTGGCTGGCTGCCGACCAGCCGGCCGCGGCCCAGCCGGTGCTGCTGTACCTGCACGGCGCGCGCTGGAACGTGGCGGGCTCGGCCGGGCGCGTGCGCCGGATGCAGGAGCTTGGCTTTTCGGTGCTGGCCATCGACTACCGGGGTTTTGGCAAGAGCACGGCCGGCCTGCCCTCGGAAGACATGGCCTACGAGGACGCCCGCGCCGCCTGGGACTGGCTGGCCGCGAAGTACCCCAGCCAGCCACGCTACATCTTCGGTCACTCGCTGGGCGGCGCCATCGCCATCGACCTGGCCTCCAAGGTGAACGACGAGGAAGGCACCATCGTCGAGGGCACCTTCACCTCCATCCCGGATGTGGCCAGTTCCATGAAGTGGGGCTGGCTGCCAGTGGGGCCGCTGATCACCCAGCGCTTCGACTCCATCCAGAAGGTGGCCCACATCGGCTCGCCCCTGCTGGTGGTGCACGGCGCCAACGACAACCTGATCGACAGCACGCTGGGCCGCAAGCTGTTCGACGCCTACCAGGGCAAGAAGCAGTTCCTGCTGGTCGAGGGCGGCTCGCACCACAGCACCATGGTGGTGGGCCAGGCCAGGTACCGCGAGGCCGTGACCCAGCTGTTCAGCCTGCGCTGATCTTGCCCTTGCGGCGGCGCCGGTCCAGGTACCAGGCCAGGAAAGGCAGCAGCAGCAGGGAACCGGGCAGGGCCCAGATCGCCAGGTAGGGGCTGACCGAGGAGGCCGAGTGCAGCATCAGGCGCAGCTGGTCCTTGTCTTCCGGCGTCCATTTGCCGCCGTTGCGCTGCTTCATCAGCAAGGGCCAGGCGCCGCGCATGCGCAGCAGCTCGTCGCCCAGACGCTGCTTCTCGCGCTTGTTGCCCGCCAGGAAGGAGCAGAACCACACCGGCGCGCGCTTCATCTTCGCCTGGAAATGCGTGGTCGAGTTGCCGTCGAAAGCGGCCGGGGCCTGGGCTGTTGGCGGCGCTTTTTGCGGGACGGCGGGCATGTGTGGATTATTGCGTCGCACCGGCTCGCGCGGCAATGGAACTTGGTCACACGAAACGCACGAAACGCGCGCCGCTGAAAAAAACAGGTGCTGGCCGTCTGCTACCCTCAAAGCCGATGTCCTCCCTGCCACCAGCTGTTTCCTGCGCCACCGCCACCCGGCCCGTCATGGCTCCAGGCCTTGTCGTGCTGGTGCTGGCCCTGCTGCTGGGCATCCAGCCCGTCACCACCGATCTGTACCTGCCGGCCCTGCCCAGCCTGACCGCGGGCTTTGGCGCGCCCGTGGCCCAGGCCCAGCTGACCCTGACCTGCCTGCTGCTGGCCTTCGGCTGCTCACAGCTGGTCTGGGGTCCGCTGTCCGACCGCTTCGGCCGGCGTCCCATCCTGCTGTGCGGCCTGGGCGCCTACACCCTGGCCTCGGCCGGCTGCGTGCTGGCGCCCTCGATGGCCCAGCTGATCGTCTGGCGCACGCTGCAGGGCGCCGCCATGGGCGCGGCGGTGATGGGTGCGCGCGCCATCGTGCGCGACCTGTACACGCCGGAGCTGGGCGCTCGCATGATGTCCAAGGGACTGACGGGCCTGGGGGTGATCGCCTGCCTGAGCGCGCCGCTGGGCGGCCTGCTGGCCGACCAGCTCGGCTGGCGCTACGCCCTGTCGGCTCTGGCCTGCTTTGGCGCGGCCACGCTGGTCCTGGTGGCGCTGCGTTTCGAGGAGACGGCGCCGGCCACCAAACCCAACGCGCTGCGGCCGGCCGTGCTGGCCGCCACCTGGTGGGCCATTCTGCGCAACCCCACGTTCCTGACCTGGTCGGCCCTGTCCACGGCTTCCTATGCAGGCCTGTTCACCTTCCTGGCCTCCTCGTCCTTCGTCTTCATCCAGGTGCTGGGCCTGACACGCACGCAGTACGGCCTGGTCATGTTCTCCATGGCCTTCATCTACATCCTGGGAACCTTTGCTTGCCGGCGGCTGCTGCCGCGCTTCGGCGTGCGCCGCACGGTGGCCATTGCCGGCGCGGTGTCGTTGACGGCAGGCACGCTGCTGGGCGGCCTGGCGCTGGCCGGCGTGCACAGCACCTGGGCCATCCTCCTGCCCTTTTGCCTGTTCATGCTGGCCCATGGCGTGCACCAGCCCTGCAGCCAGAGCGGCGCGGTCGGGCCCTTCCCGCATGCAGCGGGCGCGGCATCCGCGCTCAACGGCTTTCTGGCGATGCTGGTGGCCTTTGCCGTCGGCGGCTGGATCGGCTGGCGGCTGGACGGCACGGTCTTTCCCCTGAGCAACGGCATCTGGCTCTGGAGCGCCTGCATCGCCGCCCTGTCCTGGACCCTGGTGCAACGCCATGGCGAACCAAGAATTGGGTAAGCGCCCGAATGCCGCTGGGCCGCCCCAAGGCATGAGAGCCCCCTCGGGGGGCAGCGAGGACACGCCAGTGCCGAGCGTGGGGGCCCGTTTGATCGCGCTCGCGGGCCCCACAGCCTCGGGCAAGACCGGCGCGGCCCTGGCCATCGCGGCGCGCCATCCCTGCGAGATCATCAGCGTCGACTCGGCCCTGGTCTACCGCGGCATGGACATCGGCACGGCCAAGCCCAGCCACGCCGAGCGCGCCGGCGTGCCGCATCACCTGATCGACATCCGCGACCCCACCCAGGCCTATAGCGCGGCCGAGTTTGCCGCCGATGCGCAGCGCCTGGTGGACGAGATCAATGCGCGCGGCAAACTGGCCCTGCTGGTGGGCGGCACCATGCTGTACTTCAAGGCCTTGTTCGAGGGCCTGGCCCCCATGCCGCCGGCCGACCCCGCCGTGCGCGCCGAACTCGAGGCCCAGGCTGCCCTGCAGGGCTGGCCCGCGCTGCATGCCGAACTGGAGCGCGTTGACCCTGTCACCGCGGCCCGCCTGGCACCGCGCGATGCCCAGCGCATCCAGCGCGCGCTGGAGGTGTTCAGACTCAGCGGCAGGCCGCTGAGCAGCTTCCATGCTCCTGATTCAGGAGCACACCAGGGCCAGGGGATGCGGGCTGCAGCCATGTTTTCTCTGGAACCGGCAGACAGGGCCTGGCTGCACGGACGGATCGCGCAACGCTTTGATGCGATGCTGGCAGAAGGCTTGCTGGACGAGGTGCAAGCCCTGCGCGCGCGCGGCGACCTGCACGCGGAGTTGCCCAGCATGCGCTGCGTAGGCTACCGCCAGGCATGGGAAGCACTGGACGGCACGTGGCCGATCGGGCTGCTGCGCGACAAGGGTATCGCCGCCACGCGCCAGCTCGCCAAGCGCCAGCTGACCTGGCTGCGCGGCATGGAGAGCCGGCGTGTCATTGCCTGCGATGCACCCGATGCACTGGCGCAATTGCTCAGCCAGGTGGAGCCCCTCGCATGAGCCTCGTCGTCGAAGGCCTGGCCAAGCGCTACGGCGATGAGACTGTGTTCGAGAACGTGTCGCTCACGGTCGCGCCCGGCGAGTTTGTCGCCATCGTCGGCGAGTCGGGCGTGGGCAAGTCCACCTTGCTCAATTGCATGGCCGGCCTGGACCACTGGGATGCCGGCCGCGTCCTGCTCGAAGGCCAGGACCTGGGCACGCTGGGCGAACAGCAGCGCGCCCTGCTGCGACGGGCAAAGACAGGCTTCGTCTTCCAGGCCTTCCATGTGCTGCCGCATCTGGACGTGGCGCAGAACGTGGGCCTGCCGCTGATGCTGCTGCAGCGACCCGACAACGCGCGGGTCGAGGCCATGCTCGCCGCTGTCGGCCTGCAGGGCCTGGGCACGCGCCTGCCGGCCCAGCTCAGTGGGGGCCAGTTGCAGCGCGTGGCCATCGCGCGCGCCCTGGTGCACCGCCCCGCCCTGCTGCTGGCCGACGAGCCCACGGGCAACCTCGATCCGGCGACCGCAGCGCGGGTGCTGGATCTGCTGGTGGCGCAGACGCGCGAGCATGGCGCGGCTCTGGTGCTGGCCACGCATTCGCAAGCCGCGGCGGCCCGCGCCGACCGCGTGCTGCACCTGAGCGGCACGGGCATCACCGCGTCCTGACTGCGCTGCGCGCGCTGTGCGCGTGGCACAGCCGTGTCGGTGATGAGGCCGCGTGCCCGGCAGATGCCGTCCGACACGATGAGGCGCTGCGACCTGACGCGGCGGCCGCGGTGCGCCACTAATCTGCAGTCAGCAGGCAGGCAATCAGGCCCGCAAGCAGTTTCAAACCCCAACCTTCCTGAAGGAGCTTCCACATGTCGACCTCTTCCAAAATCATGGGCCTGCTGGCCGGTGTCTCCGCCGTTGCAGTCATCGGCGTTGCCGTTGCCCAGGGCGTCGAGCCCGATGCCCGCATCACCAACCCCGCCATCGGCGCCGGCCAGCAAAGCTCGCAGGACACGGCCATGGGCGAAACCGGCGTTCCCTCCTGGGAAAAGCTGATTCCGACGGCCGCCGTGGTGACCGAGCCCGTGGTCGCCGCCGTCGAGCCGGCCCCGGTCGCCGCTGCTGAGCCGCCCCAGCAAGCCACCATGGGCGCCGCTCCCGCCGAGCCGGTCGTGGTCGCCGAAGCCCCGGCCCGCGCCGACCGCAATTAAGCACCGCCGCGGTTGCCCGACAACCGCACTGTGTTGGCCCGCCAGGCCAGTGCAGTGCGGTTTTCTTTGTCCCACGCCCCACCATACCAACCGGAGAACGACATGCCCACGACCCGTACCGAAAAAGACGCCTGCGACCTGCTCGACGCCGACCACAAGGCCGTCAAAAAACTCTTCAACGCTTATGACGAACTGGCCGGCTCCAAGGCCAGGGGCGCGGCGCAAAAGCGCCTGGACATCGCTCGCGAAATTTGCAAAGAACTGAAGGTCCACACGCAGATCGAGGAAGAGATCCTCTACCCCGCGCTGCGCGAGGCCTTCAAGGAGACCGACATCGTCGCCGAGGCCGAGGTCGAGCACGCCGGCGCCAAGGACCTGATCGCCCAACTCGACGCCCTGCAGGAAGCCGACGAGATGTTCGATGCCAAGGTCAAGGTGCTGGGCGAGTACATCGACCACCACGTCAAGGAAGAACGCAACGAGATGTTCCCCAAGGCCCGCGCCAACCGCAAGCTCGACCTGGTGGCCATGCGCGACGACCTGGCGGCGCGCAAGGAAGAACTGCTGGCCGAGGCCGGCGCCCTGGCCTGAGGCCCGCGCTCAGCGCGCGCGCCAGTAGCTGTAGGTCCAGGCGGTGGAAAAGCCGGCGCGGCGGTAAAGCGTCTGCGCGCCGGTGTTCGCCTCCTCCACCTGCAGGAAGGCGCGCGCGATGCCGCGCACCTGCGCTTCACGCGCAAAGGCCTGGAGGATGCTCGCCGCGCAGCCGCGGCCGCGACAAGCCGGCGCGGTGCGCATGCCGTGGATGCCGACCCAGCCCTGGCTGAAACCCGCGCAACCCACGGCCACGACACGGCCATCGATTTGCACGCTGGCAAAAACCGAGTCTCTGGCTCTGCGCAGGATGGCGACACGGCTGGCGCCGTCGACCGGATCGAAGCCTTCGCCCAGGAAGACCGAGGCCCATCCTGCATCCGGCACATCCGCCACCTGCACCGCCGCACTGCCGCCGGCCAGCTGTGCCAGTGCCTGTACCGTGCCCACCTGGACCAGCACAGGCGATGAGGTGTCGCTGTAGCGCGGCGCGATGCCAGCGCGCAGGCTGTCGAAAGCGGCCACATGCGGCAGGCGCAGCACGCAGCGCAGGCCCTTGGCAGCGTAACGCGCCTCGATCGCTTGGACGGCTGATGCGGCCGGCGGCAGGTCGTGGCGCAAAGGCAGGGCGCTGTGGGCGCGGCCCACGGTGCCGCTGTCCAGGCCCAGCAGCCAGCCATGGACCTCTTCCAGCGTGGCGGGCGGCACGGCGGCCAGGGTGGCGCGCTCGATGGCTTCGATGTCGTCGTGTGGCAGGTGCATCACGCAATTTTGCACAATGCCCCCATGTTGGCTTTGCTGCGCACCTTCTCCTGGCAGGAACTGCGCCACCATCCCTGGCGCAATGCGACAGCGGTGGCGGCGGTGATGCTGGGCGTGGCGCTGGCGTTCTCGGTGCACCTGATCAACGCCTCGGCACTGTCGGAGTTTTCCAGTGCCGTGCGCTCGGTCAACGGCCAGAGCGACCTGGAGCTGCGCGCAGCCCAGGGCGGCTTCGATGAAACCTTGTACGCGCGCGTGGCCGCCCACCCGCAGGTGGCGCTGGCCAGCCCGGTGCTGGAGCTGTCCACCCTGGCGTTGGCAGCGGACGGGCAACGCAAGCCGCTGCGCGTCATTGGTGTCGATGCGCTGGCCGTGGCGGCACTGGCACCGGCCCTGATGCCCGTGCCGGCCGAGGGCAGCGAGCGGCTGGCGGTGCTGGCGCCCGGCCAGGTCTTTCTCAACCCTGCCGCACGCCAGGCCTTCGGCGCGACCACCGAAGTGCTGCGCCTGCAAAGCGGTTTGCAGCTGCGCGAGGCGCGCATCGCCGGCCGTGTCAGCGCCGGCGGCGGACCGTTGGCGGTGATGGACATCGCCGCGGCGCAGGACCTGTTCGGCCGCGGCGGCCAGCTCACGCGCATCGATCTGCGGCTGGCGCCCGGCGCCGATCCGTCGGCCGTGCTGCGCGCGCTGCAACTGCCGCCCGGCGTGGCGGGGGCCGAGCCCGGCGATGCGGCGCAGCGCGTGAGCAGCCTGTCGCACGCCTACCGCGTCAACCTCACGGTGCTGGCCCTGGTGGCCCTGTTCACCGGCGCCTTCCTGGTGTTCTCGGTGCTGGCCCTGAGCGTGGCGCGGCGGGCCCAGCAGTTCGCCCTGCTGGGCGTGCTGGGCCTGGCCGAACGCGAGCGCGGGCGCCTGGTGCTGACCGAGTCGCTGCTGCTGGGATGCGTGGGCAGCGCCGCCGGCATCGCCCTGGGCTCGGCGCTGGCCGCCGCGGCGCTGCGCCTGCTGGGCGGCGACCTGGGCGGCGGCTATTTCCCCGGCGTCACGCCCCCGCTGCAATGGAGCGCCGCTGCGGCGCTGGGCTATGGCGCCCTGGGCGTGCTGGCCGCCGGCCTGGGCGGCTGGCTGCCGGCGCGCGCGGCCCAGCGCATGCCGCTGGCGCAGACCCTCAAGGGCCTGGGCAGCAGCGGCCCCAGCGCGCGCCACGGCTGGACCAGCCAGCTCTTGCTGACCGCCGGCGTGGCGCTGGCCATGCTGCCGCCGGTGGCCGGCATCCCGCTGGCGGCCTACCTGTCGGTGGGACTGCTGCTGGTGGGCGGCATCACCGCCCTGCCCTGGGCCGTCGGCCTGCTCTATGACAGCCTGGCGCCGCTGCTGGCGCACGCTCTGCTGCCGTTGCTGGCCGTGGAGCGCGCGCGGCGCGTGCGCGAGAGCGCCGCCGTGGCCGTCAGCGGCGTGGTGGCCGCGCTCAGTCTGGCAGTGGCGTTGACCGTGATGGTGGCCAGCTTTCGCGAATCGGTGGCGCGCTGGCTGGACGTGGTGCTGCCGGCCGACCTCTATCTGCGCACCGCGCAGTCCAGCGCCGCCGCGGAGACCGCCTTTCTCACGCCGCAGTTCGTGCAGGATGTGGCGCGGCTGCCGGGCGTGCAGCGGGTTGCGCCGCAGCGCGTGCGCGCCCTGCTGCTGGACCCGGCGCTGCCGTCCGTGGCCCTGCTGGCCCGGCCGCTGGCCGACCCGGCCACCGAGCTGCCGCTGGTGGGCGTGCTGCATGCCGCGCCGCCAGGCCAGGTGCCGGTCTATGTGAGCGAGGCCATGGTCGACCTGTACGGCGCCCGCCCGGGCGCCATCTTCCCCCCGCTGCAACAGGCTTTCATGCCTCTAAGCCCCGGGAACACCGCCGATGCAGCTCCTTTTTTTGTAGCAGGCGTGTGGCGCGACTATGTCCGCCAGTCCGGTGCCGTGCTGCTGGCCCAGACCGACTACGAGCGCCTGACAGGCGACCGGCGCGCCAACGACCTGCAGCTGTGGCTGGCGCCCGGCGCCGATGCGGCCCAGATCCAGCAGGCGGTGCGCGCACTGGCGCAGCGCGAAGGCCATGCCGCCGGTTTGCTGGAGTTTGCTTCGGCAGCCGAGATCCGCGCCAGCTCGCTGCGCATCTTCGACCGCAGCTTCGCCGTCACCTACTGGCTGCAGGCCGTGGCCATCGCCATCGGCCTGTTCGGCGTGGCCGCCAGCTTTGGCGCCCAGGTGCTGGCGCGGCGCAAGGAGTTCGGCCTGCTGGCGCATCTGGGCTTCACGCGGCGCCAGGTGCTGGCCCTGGTGGCCGGTGAAGGCGCGGCCTGGACCGTGGCCGGCGCCATCGCCGGCCTGGCCCTGGGCCTGGCCGTGGCCGTGGTGCTGGTCCATGTGGTCAACCCGCAGAGCTTCCACTGGACCATGGACCTGCTCGTGCCCTGGCTGCGCCTGCTGGCGCTGTGCGCTGCCGTCATCGTTGCCGGCACAGCGACGGCATGGCTCGCTGGACGCGCGGCCGCGGGGCGAGATGCGGTGCTGGCGGTGAAGGAGGACTGGTGATGCGCAGTGGCGCGGATCAAGCCGCTGCTCTCGTCGGCTTGCGCAAGCACACCTCCTCCATCTGAATGATCTCGAACAGAGTCACTCCTGATTTGCTGGCGTTCTTCAAGAGCTAGGATTTGCCAGATCCATCACCGTCGCAGGTGACATGCGGTGAACAATGAAGTTGCGTTGAGCGACCGCTTCTGCGTGTTGCACATGGCGTCCGCAGCCCAACGCGATTGGGGAAAACGCCAGCGAGGCGCTGAAACGGCCAGCGTGATACCGTACGCGAACATAGGTACTCATCCATGCCGCCATGCGAATTCGCCCCGCTGTCCCAGCCGATTTGCCTTCCTTCTTCGAGATTCGTACCAGCGTACGTGAGAACGAAATGTCGATGGAGGAACTTGCCTCGCAAGGCGTCACGCCCCAAACCCTTCCCGCGCTGATGGACGAGCGCGCGCCTGGGTCGCCGAAAAGGACAGCAAGGTCATGGCCTTCGTGATCGCAAGCTCCCTGGAAGCCCGCATCGTGGCCATGTTCGTGCGTCCCGGCCATGAGCAACAAGGTTTGGGCCGTCAACTCATGCGCCAGGCCGAGGAGTGGCTTTTCTCCGAAGGGTGCGAGGAGATATGGCTGGTGACAGACGACGATGAACGCGTTCGCGCAAATGGTTTTTACCGGCACCTCGGTTGGCAGGAGGACGACCTGTTAGACGGACCCGTGCGGTTCATCAAGCGGGCACCGGGTGTTTAGCGCAGCGGCTACCTGCCCAAGGGGATCGAATCCGCCACCCGAAGCAGACTGCTCCGCCGCACGGCTCAAAGGCATGCCCCAACGGCGCGCCGCAATTGCCTAGTTCAAGTCCTTGTCCTTCCAGGCCTTCAGGCCGGAGACAGCAGCTCCCGCCTGCAGGCCTGCCTTGGTCAGCGCAAACATTCTGCCGCCCGTGATGTTGCCGGCGCCTGCCCCCACGTTGGCAGCGCTGCCACCGGCCCCGGCGCCTGCGGATGCGCCTGCCGTGGCATCCCAGCCCTTGTCGATAAAGGAGGCCAGTGCCTGCGAAGTCTCGAAGATGAAGAGATAGCGTGTGTCGGAAGCGCCAAGTTGCAAGCCGACGCTCGCCTGCGCAACGCTCATGTATGTGTCTTTCGAAGTCTTTTTGTCGTGCGCGACACCCTTGCCCGCCGCCCCACCGAGGCCGAAGCTCAGGCCGTAGGTCGTGAACACGGCGTAGCCCGGCGCCTTGGCGACGGCATCCTTGAGTTTGGGGTCGGCCTTGTAGAAGTCCTGGAGAGCCAGCATGGCCTTCTCCCTGACCTCGGACCGCTTGGCGCCGGAGTCACCCTGCGCATGGACACTCGCCCCCATCGCGACGAGCGTGGGACCAACAATGAGGAATTTGCGTCGTTGCATGCTGCCTCCACTTTGATGACCATGGAAAGCGGACGGTGCCCGCACAGCAAGGGTTAGACAAGGCACAGGCGATCCGCGGATGCAATATTCGGACTCGCCGTCCCCGGGAAGAATGGGACCTAAGTCCCATCCAGGGAGATCTGCCTCAAACAGCGCCGCTGTTTCCGCGATTTTTTTTGCCTCGATTCCCGCTCAGGTGGCCAGCTTCTCGGCGTAGGGATCGAGCTTGCTGGAGCTGAAACGGCGGCAAGGGTTCATGCGCGCTTCAATGTGCCAGCCCCCGTTCCTCGCTGCCGACCCAGCGAAAGTCGAGGCGAAAAAAAACCGGCCAAGGAGCCGGTCTTTCGAAGGAGTTCAGCAACTCAATACCGACCACCGCCGAAGCCGCCAGTACCGTAGCCAACGTCCGACCGTTTGCCCGCGCTATACCCAGCCGAGCTGTAACCACCCGAGCCGCTGTTCGCTTCGCGGGGGCGGGCCAGATTCACGACAATCGCGCGGCCATCGACGGACATGCCGTTCAGCGCAGTGATGGCAGCTTGGGCGGCTTCGGCAGAAGCCATTTCCACAAAGCCGAAGCCTTTGGAACGACCGGTTTCACGATCGATCATGACCTTGGCCGAAGACACGGCGCCAAACTCGGAAAAGTTGCTTTCCATAGTGGAATCGGTCACGGAATAGGGCAGGTTGCCCACGTAGATTTTGGTGCTCATAGAGAGGGGCTTTCGAAAAGAAGGTGGGCAACGAATGTTGCGCCGTTGAAATGCGGTCATGCGGATTGGAAGTCCGCTGCAACTGGCAAAGGTGGACAGAGCCGGCGGCTACGGCCATCAGCACACCGGGGGGTGCGGCATGCACGTTTGCAGCCACCCTTGAGTGACTGCAAAGAGTCGGGCGGCTTCTCGCGAGGCAAAGGCTTTGTCGAAGCTGAATACTCGGCAGTAGCTGCCGTTGCCCTGGGAACGATGGACCGAGAAGGAGGCGCGAAAGCGGCCACAGTCTGTCTGGTGTGTCGCGGGCGAAACGACGTACTTGCCCATGGAAATAGCAGTGTTTGGAATCAAATTCATTCAGGATCGCAGGGCTTGAATCACCCTGCGCTGAGCATCTAGGAACTCTGGTGGCTGCAGCTCTACAGACCAACAGGGCGACACTGGGGTCGCAAAACGCGACCTGCAAGGAACGTATGACTGCTCCTGAGCAGGCGTTGCGGACGCGTCCAATAAACAGCAACCGGCAACATCTTCAATGATATCACAAATTCTTATTTAAAACGCATTCAACATTCAATGCATGCGATCTTTTCCACCGCAATCCACGCATGGCTACGCGCTTTCCTCTGGGTGAGGTCCGCTACTGGCCGGAAGCTCGCCCTGCGAGACATCCCTAGCACACCTGCCTCGCGTTGCTGTCCACGCGAGGCGTGGAGAAGGTTGTGGACAACGCTGTGGAGCTCTTTCGAGAGCCGCGCCGGTGCTCGCTCTGCAGCTGTTGCTTATTTCTTAGGCGGCCGGTCGACGCAATAAAAAGAAATTTCGAGCTGGCGCGCAGAGCGACGGCGGCAACCGCCCCAATGCGGACATTCGATCACTTAGTTGCTGTTCATCATGATTGCGTCCCACAAGGTCCAACGACCACCACGCAGCTCAGCGAGCAGACAGTCAGCGGCGCGCGGGCTCCACTGCAGCAGCTTGGCACGGAGTTCCACGCGCTCGACGTGCAGCGCGTCGCCATGGTGCAGGAGCGTGCGGTTTTGGGGCGTGGCACTCGAGAACCAGTTTTACCCGTGGGCAGCGTGCGCATCCGGTCGACTCGCCAGCCTCATGCCGGGATACGCATGCGGCCAGTGGCGGCCCGGATCTTGCAAAGCATCGCAGACTGGCCCGCAAAAGACCGGGGGCTGCATCCGTTCGCGCATCAAAGTCAGCCAGCATTGGCAGCCAGGATTACAGTCCCAGCGTCACTGCTTTCTGAAGATCCACTCACGCCTGAAAGGAAATTCGCAATGCAACGTCGCCCGTTTTTTGCCCTGGCCGCCTGCGCTGCCCTTGTTCTCGGCCTGGGGCTGACCCCCGGGGCCTGGGCCCAGACCAAGACGCTGCGCGTCGTTCCGCATGCGAACATCACCATCCTCGATCCGGTCTGGACCACGGCGTTCGTCACCCGCAACCACGGGTACATGATCTACGACACGCTGTTCGGCACCGATCTCGAAGGCCGCGTCAAGCCGCAGATGGTCGAGACCTTCAGCGCCTCCAAGGACAACAAGGTCTGGACGTTCACCCTGCGCGACGGCCTGGAGTTCCACGACGGCAAGCCCGTCACCAGCGAGGACGTTGTGGCATCGCTCAAGCGCTGGTCCAGTCGCGACAGTTTTGGCGGCGTCATGGCCAAGAGCCTCGACAGCTACGAGACGCCCAACGCCAAGACCTTCATCATCAAGTTCAAGCAGCCCTTCGGCGTGATGCTCGAGGCGCTGGGCAAGCCGTCGTCCAACGTGCCTTTCATCATGCCCGCCCGCATCGCGGCCACGCCGGGCAGCGAGCAGATCAAGGAGTACATCGGCTCCGGCCCCTACAAGTTCGTCACGGCCGACTACAAGCCGGGCGAGAAGCTGGTCTACGTCAAGAACGACAAATACAAGCCGCGCACCGAGGCACCCAACGGCACCACCGGTGGCAAGGTCGTCTACACCGACAGGGTCGAGTGGATCGTCATCCGCGATCCGCAGACGCAGTTCAATGCCTTGATCGCGGGTGAGGTCGACATCATCGAACAGCCGGCCTTCGAGCAATACGCCTCGCTGAAAGCGGCCAAGGACGTTCAGATCGTCGACGCCCAGCCCGCCGGCCTGCAGTACATCTTCCGCTTCAACCACCTGCATGCGCCGTTCGACAACGTGAAGATCCGGCAGGCCGCGATGGTGGCCATGGGGCAGGAGGCCTTCCTGAAGACGCAGGTCGGCGCGCCCGGCATGTTCAAGTACTGCAAGAGCATCTTCCCCTGCGGCACGCCCTACGCCAGCGACAACACGGGCATCTACACCGGCATGGCCAACCCTGCCAAGGCCAAGCAGATGCTGGCCGACGCCGGCTACAAGGGCGAGCCCATCGTGCTGATGCGGCCGACCGACCTGGCCTCGATCGCCAAGCTGCCGCTGGTGGCCAAGCAGCAGCTGGAGGCGGCCGGCTTCAAGGTCGACATGCAGCAGTCCGACTGGGCGACCCTGCTGGCCCGCCGCGCCAAGAAGGACGCACCCGACAAGGGCGGCTGGCATGCCTTCATGACCGCCTGGACCGCGGGCGACATCCAGAATCCCTTGACCATGGCCATGCTCAACGCCACGGGGGACAAGGGCTGGTTCGGCTGGCAGGACGACCAGGTGATCGAAGACCTCAAGGTGAAGTTCGCACAGGCGGGCACCGAGGCCGAGAAGAAGAAGCTCGCCGAACAGCTGCAGTTGCGTGCCATCGAAACCGCGACGCATGTGCACCTGGGGCAGTACAACAACCCGGCGGCCCTGCGCACCAACATCTCGGGCCTGGTGCCCGGTGGCGCGCAGGTGTACTGGAACATCAAGAAAAACTAGGCCTTTGACCGATTGGCCCGGTGCTTGTGCTACCAGGCCGGCGCCCCGGGCGCCGGTGCCCGGTGCCGTGTCCGTGACCTGACTCCAGATGCTGAGATTCCTGCTGCAGAGGCTGCTGGCGACCATTCCGGTCCTGCTGGTCGTGGCCGTCGTCGTGTTCCTGATCCTGCGGCTCACGCCGGGCGACCCGGCGGCAGTGATCGCCGGCAACAACTCGACCAACGAAGACATCGAGAAGATTCGCGACACGCTGGGCCTGAGCAAGCCGCTGCTGGCCCAGTTCTGGATCTGGTTTGGCAACGTGCTGCAGGGCGACCTGGGGTATTCGTTCTACCTGAACAAACCCGTCACGCAGCTGATCGCCCAGCGGCTGGAGCCGACCCTGAGCCTGGCGGTCGGTACCCTGGTGCTGGCTGTGCTGGTGGCGGTGCCGCTGGGCACCATCGCTGCCTGGCGCATGGGAGGCTGGCTCGACCGCGTGCTGTCGGGCTTTTCGGTGGCAGGGTTCTCCATCCCGGTCTTCGTGACCGGCTACCTGCTGATCTACGTGTTCGCGGTGCAGCTCGAATGGTTGCCGGTGCAGGGGTACCGGCGCCTGTTTGGAACTGACGGCCAGGGCCTGTGGGCGTGGATGCGCCAGTTGGTGTTGCCCTGGATCACGCTGGCGATGATTTATGTGGCGCTGATCGCGCGGGTGACGCGTGCCAGCGTGTCCGAGGCGCTGACCGAGGACTACATCCGCACCGCCCGGGCCAAGGGCCTGGCCGAATCGGCCGTGCTGATGCGCCATGCGCTGGCCAATGCAGCCGTGCCCATCGTCACCGTGGTGGGCATCGGCGTCGCATTGCTGATCGGCGGCGTGGTCGTCACCGAGACGGTGTACGCCATTCCAGGCCTGGGCTCGCTGACGGTGGATGCGGTGCTCAACCGCGACTTTCCGGTGATCCAGGGCCTGGTGCTGTTCTTCAGCGTGCTGTACGTGGGGGTCAACCTGCTGGTGGACGTGAGCTACCTGTTCCTGGACCCGAGGATCCGCTACTGATGCAGCGCAGGCAACTTCTCACGCAGCGGCTCTGGCGCAACAGCGCCTTCCGGTTCGGCGTGCTGGTGCTCGGCGTGCTGTTGCTGCTGGCCGCGCTGGCGCCGGTGCTGGGCACGGTGGACCCGGCGGCCATGGATTCGGCCCACATCAACACCGCCGCAGGTGCACGCGGCCAGTTCGCGCAACTTGACGGAACCGCAGTCGCCCACACGTTCTGGATGGGCGCGGACAACTTCGGCCGCGACATTTTCAGCCGGGTGCTGTACGGCACGCGCACCTCCTTGCTGGTGGCCGCCTTCACTGCCACGCTGGCGATCGGCGTGGGCGCCCTCCTGGGCATGCTGGCCGGCTATTTCCGGCTGGTGGATGCCGTGCTGATGCGCTTCATGGACGGACTCATGGCCATCCCCGCAATCCTGCTGGCCATCGCGCTGGTGGCTGCCCTGGGAGCGCAACTGTGGACCGTTGTGGTTGCCATCGCCATTCCGGAGATTCCGCGCGTCACGCGCCTGGTGCGTGCCATGGTGCTTAGCCTGCGTGAAGAGCCCTTCGTCGAAGCAGCGCGGGCGCTGGCCACGCCGACGCCGGTGATCCTGTGGCGGCACATCCTGCCCAATGCCATGGCGCCGCTGATCGTGCAGGGCACCTTCGTCGCAGCGTCCGCCGTGCTGACCGAAGCCATCCTGAGCTTCCTTGGCCTGGGCCTGCCGGCCGATATTCCGACCTGGGGCAACATCATGGCCGAGGGCCGGGTGCAGTTCACCCAGTACCCGGGCAATGTCCTGTTCCCCGCCCTGTTCCTGGTGCCCACGGTGCTGGCGATCAACCTCCTGGGCGACGGGCTGCGCGACGTGCTGGACCCGAAATTCGCCAGGCGCAGCCCATGAACGGACAGCCCGAACCCGTCCTGGTCGTGGACGATCTGCATGTGGCGCTGCCGCCGGGCAGCGACCGCCCCTTTGCGGTCCAGGGCGTCAGCCTGACCATCCACCCAGGCCGGACGCTGTGTGTGGTGGGCGAATCCGGCTCGGGCAAATCGGTGATGGCCACCGCCATCATGGGCTTGCTGGCGCGCGAACTGAAGCCGGGGCCAGGCCGCATCGTGCTGGGCGGCGAATCGCTGCTGGATGCTTCGGCGCAGCGCCTGCGCGCCTTGCGCGGCCAGGCGATGGGCATGGTGTTCCAAGAACCGATGACGGCGTTGAACCCCGTGATGCGCTGCGGCGATCAGATCGACGAACTGCTGCGCCAGCACACCGACTGGGGCGCGAAACGCCGCGGCGAGGCGGTGCTGGACATCCTGCGGCGCGTCAAGCTGCCCGAGCCCGAGCGCATGCTGCGCAGCTATCCGCACCAGCTGTCGGGTGGCCAGCGCCAGCGCATCGTGATTGCGATGGCGGTGATCCTGGAACCGGCCCTCCTGATCTGCGACGAGCCGACCACCGCGCTGGACGTCACCACCCAGAAAGAGATCCTCAAACTGATTGCGCAGCTGCAGGAAGACCGGTCCAGTGGCCGGCGCCAGGCCTGCGCCGTGCTCTTCATCACACACGACATGGGTGTGGTGGCCGAGATCGCCGACGACGTGCTGGTGATGCACCAGGGTCACGCCGTTGAGTACGGCACGCGCGACGAGGTGCTGCTGCGACCCCAGGCCGACTACACCCGGATGCTGCTGGCGGCCGTGCCCAGCATGACGCCGCCGCCGGCGCGCCCTGCCCCAGCGGGCCCGCCGCTGCTGCGCGGCAAGGAGGTCGGCAAGACCTACCGCGCGCGCGACTGGCTGGGCCGCAGCCGGCTGACCAACGCATTGCAGGCGGCCTCGGTTGCGGTGCATGGCGGTGAGACCGTGGGCATCGTCGGCGAATCCGGCTCGGGCAAATCGACCCTGGCGCGCTGCCTGATCCGGCTGATCGACCCGACGGCGGGCGAGGTGCTTTGGGGCCGGACCGGGCAGGACAAGGCAGACGACCCGCTGGGCGCAGTGCTGGACGTGGCCCGCTTCAGCGAAGGCCAGCTGCGGCCTTTGCGCAACCAGGTGCAGGTGGTGTTCCAGGACCCCAATCGCTCGCTCAACCCGCGCCGCAAGGTGGGTGATTCGATCATCGAAGGCGCCATCAATTTCGGCGCCACCCACGCGCAAGCCCTGGAACTCGCAGCCAGTCTGATGGAAAAAGTGAGGCTGCCCGTCGATGGGCTGCAGCGCTACCCCAGCCAGTTCTCCGGCGGGCAGCGCCAGCGCATCGCGATCGCGCGCGCTCTGGCTTGCCGGCCGCGCGTGCTGGTGGCCGACGAGGCCGTGAGCGCCCTGGACGTGAGCGTGCAGGCGCAGATCCTGAAACTGCTGCGCGAGATCCAGGCAGAGCTGGGTCTGGGGCTGCTGTTCATCACGCACGACCTGCGCGTCGCCGCCCAGTTGTGCGACCGCGTCATCGTGATGCACCATGGGGCGATCGTGGAAGAAGGGCTGACAGGCAGCCTGTACGCCGATCCGCAACACGACTACACACGCCGGCTGCTGGCAGCCGCGCCGGGAGGCATCGCTTGAAGATTCTCGTGGCTGGTTACCAGCATGAAACCAATACGTTCGCGCCGACCAAGGCCGACTGGGCGGCCTTCAACCGGGGCGATTCGTTTCCCGCCTTCATCCACGGCCAGGCCATGCTGGACAAGTTGTCGGGCATCAACATCCCCATCGGCGGTTTCATCGATGCCGCGCGCACCAGGGGCTGGCAGCTGGTTCCCAGCAGCTGGTGCGGCGCGATCCCCTCGTCGTATGTGACCGAGGACGCGTTCGAGCGCATCAGCGCGTCCATCCTGGCCGATGTGCACAAGGGTGGCTTCGACGCGGTCTACCTCGACCTGCACGGCGCGGCCGTCGCCGAGCATGTGGATGACACCGAGGGCGAACTGCTCGCGCGCATCCGGCGCGTCGTCGGCGCCGCCATCCCCATCGTGGCGAGCCTGGACCTGCATGCCAACGTCACCCACCGCATGTTGCAGGAGGCCGATGCGCTGGTCGCCTACCGCAGTTACCCCCACGTCGACATGGCCGCCACCGGCGAGCTGGCGGCGCAGTTGCTGGCACGCCGCTTCCAGCTGGGCCGGCGCGAGCCCCTGCACTTTCAGCGTCTGCCCTTCCTCATCCCGCTGAACGCGCAGAGCACCTGGATGGAGCCGGCCAAGGGTGTCTATGAAGAACTGCTGGAACTGGACCGGGATTTCGATTCGGTGCTGAGTTTTTGCATGGCGTTTCCGGCGGCAGACTTCGCGGAATGCGCGCCCATGGTCTGGGGCCATGGCGCGCAGGCCGAGGCAGCGGTGCGGCGCCTGGCCGAACGCGTGACCGAGCCCACCCAGTGGCGCCTGACGACGCTGGACGCGGCCGATGCCGTGGTCCATGCACTGGCGCTGGCCACCAACCGCAGCCAGCCGGTGGTGCTGGCGGACACCCAGGACAACCCGGGCGCGGGCGGCGACAGCAACACCACGGGCATGCTGCACGCCCTGCTGCAACAGGGGGCAGGCCGGCGCTTTCCCGGCCAGGTCGCGCTCGGCCTGCTGTTCGATTCCGAAGCTGCGGCCATGGCTGCCGCGGCAGGCGTAGGCGCCACCATCTCCACCACGCTGGGCAAGGCGGTGCCGACCTTCACAGGAAACCTGAGCGACCCGCCGGTGCGCGGCGAGTTCAAGGTGCGCGCAGTGCACGACGGCAAGGTCACACTCAAGGGCCCGATGATGACCGGGCTCACCGTGCACCTGGGGCCCTGCGCCTGCCTTGAAATCGATGGCGTGCTGGTTGCGGTGGCCAGTGGCAAGAAGCAGATGCTGGACCGCGAGCTGTTCCGCATGGTGGGCATCACGCCCGAGGCGATGAAACTCATCGTGGTGAAAAGCAGCAACCATTTCCGCGCCGACTTCACGCCGCTGGTGGCCGATGCGGCCACCGACATCCTGGTTGCCAAGGCAGCCGGGCCGATGGCCGCCGACCCGGCCGATCTGCCGTGGAAGCATTTGCCCGCGTCCACCCGGCGCAGGCCCTGAACAGTTCCCTGGACGGAGGACCCGATGGCGCAAGCAGAACATCCCCAGGACCTGGCCGATTGCACGGCCACCGAGCTGCTGCAGCTGTACCGAAGCGGCGCCGCCTCGCCGGTGGAAGCCACGCGCGCGGTGCTGGCGCGCATCGACAAGCACAACCCGCAGCTCAACGCCTTCTGCCTGGTGGCGCATGCAAGCGCGATGGAATCCGCACAGCAGAGCGAAGCGCGCTGGCAGCAGTTTCGCTCCCATGGCCAGGCCTGTGGTGCGCTCGAGGGCGTGCCGGTCTCGGTCAAGGACCTGATCCTGACCGCGGGCATGCCCACCCTGCGCGGTAGCCATACCGTGGATGCGAACCAGGCCTGGGATGTGGACGCCCCTGCCACCGCGCGTCTGCGGGAAGCCGGCGCGGTGATTCTGGGCAAGACCAGCACGCCGGAATTCGGCTGCAAGGGCGAAACCAATTCCCCCCGCACGGGCATCACCCGCAATCCCTGGGACGTGCGCAAGACACCCGGCGGCTCGTCGGGCGGCGCGGCCGGCGCGGTGGCCTGCGGCATGGGACCGCTGGCCATCGGCACGGACGGCGCCGGGTCGGTGCGCATCCCGGCGGCGTTTTGCGGCAACGTCGGCCTCAAGCCCAGCTTTGGCCGGGTGCCGGCCTATCCGCTGTCGCCGTTCGGCTCGGTCGCCCACCTGGGGCCACACAGCCGCAGCGTGGCCGACGCGGCTGTGTTGATGAATGTGCTCAAGCAGCCCGACGCGCGCGACTGGACGTCGCTGCCCTTCGATGCCACGGATTACCTCGATGGCCTGGAAGACGGCATCCGGGGCTTGCGCATCGCCTGGTCGCCGACGCTGGGCTATGCCATGGGCGTGGACCCTGAGGTCGCGCAAGCGGTTGCGGCCGCGGTGGAGCAACTGGCCGACCTGGGCGCCCATGTGGAGCAGATCGACCCGGGTTTCGACGACCCGCTGGAGATCAGCACCGGCCTGTGGTTTGCCGGGGCATGGACCATCTGGAACACACTCAGTCCGGCGCAACAGGCGCTGACCGACCCGGACTTTCGCGCCGAGGCATTGATCGGTGAATCATTCAGCGCGCTGGACCTGCAGCGCCTGCAGCTGCGGCGCGGCGCGCTCGGCTCGCACATGCGCCAGTTCATGCAGCGCTTTGACCTGCTGGTCACGCCCAGCGTCGCCGTGCCGGCGTTCGATGCCAGGCCTGCCGGCCACACGCCCATGGATCCGCAAGCCATGCTCGGCTGGACGCCGTTTTCCTACCCCTTCAACCTCACGCAGCAGCCGGCCAGCACCGTGCCCTGCGGCCTGAGCAAAGCGGGATTGCCCATTGGGGTGCAGTTCGTCGGGCCGATGTTCGGCGATGCGCTGGTGCTGCGGGCCTCGCGGGCTTATGAGGCTGCGCGCACCTGCAGCGTGGATTTCATGAGGCCGGTGCCGCTGCGGTAGGCCTTGCAACCATCAAATATCCTGCCCAAGCGCTTCCCATTGGGTGACGTCTGCTTCTGCGCGAGAGCGAACGCCGCGAAAAGCAGCAGCCCGCTAACGCATGCCGCCTGCAAGCTGCCGGGCCTGTGGCTTCTGACGCAGTCGGTACATCGCAACGCAGCCCAGCAGCGGGCCGATGGCCAGCATGCCAAAGGCACCGGGCCATCCGGCCGCTGTGACGACCTTGGGCACCAAATGGATGCTGACCAGCGTCAGCAGGAAGCCGGCACAGGTCTGCACCGTCAACAAGGTTCCCACGGATGACGGCTCGGCCAGCTCGGCGATGCTGGCGGAAAACTGGGCAGAGTCGGCGATCACGGTCACACCCCAGACCAGAGCAACGGCAATCACGGCCCAGGGCGGCGCCCCGAGCATCCAGCCAATGAGCAGTGCACAGGCCGCGCTGACGGCCATGGAGCCTATGGTGACTGCGGTGCGACCGTAGCGATCAGCCAGCAGGCCGCCACCCCACGCACCGACCACGCCGGCGGCAATCGTCACAAAGGTCCACAGGCTGGCGCTGTGGGCGGCGTCGGGGAGTCCGTTGCGGTTGAAGCTGGCCTCCAGGAACACGGCCAGCCAAGCCCACATCGCATAGAGCTCCCACATGTGGCCCAGATAACCCAGGTTGACCAGCCGCAGGGCAGGATTGCGCCAGGCCTGCACGAAGTTCGACAGATCGAGCCGTACAGCGCGCGTGATGTTCGGTCCCACCTCGCACAGCAGCACCCCCAGCCCCGATAGCGCCGCACAGCTTGCGGCAACCGCATAGACCAGGCGCCAGTCGACGCCGCCACTGGCCGCCAACAGGTGCGGGCTGGCGGATCCCAGGGTCAATGCCCCCACGAGCAAGCCGATCAACAGCCCCATATCGCGATGCGCCCACGTTGCCGCCAGGCGCATCCCCACCGGATAGACGCCCGCCATGCACATGCCGGTCAAAAAGCGCAGTGCGTAGACGAGCAGCCCGGTCGGCGGCAGGAACGCCAGCGACGCCGTGGCCGCCGCAGCGACCAGCGCAGAGCCCATGAAAAGCCGTCGGGGATCGAACCGGTCGGCCAGGCAGAGAACGGCGCTCAGGATGGTCCCGGTCACGAAGCCGGCTTGCAGCGCGCTCGTCAGAAGTGCCGCGGACTGCTCGCTGACCGATTGGCTGCGCCCAATGGCAGAGACCACCGAGGCCGACGCGAACCAGACCGTCATGGCGCCCACTTCGCACAGCAGCAGGATGGCGAGCGAGAAAGCCTTGGCGCGCTTGCGGCTTGGGTCGTGAACACTCATGGCTTGGGCTGGCTTGAGCTTCAGGCCAGGGTGGACGTGCTCTGATTGAGGCGATGGTAGCCGCGGCCAAAATACACAAGGCCATCGCCGCTCGCCCCGGACCGCACCGCCTTGACCGCACACGAGAACACCGTGTGGGTCCCGACCTCCATGGTCGACATGATCTCGCAGTCGAGCGACACCAGCGCGTCGCGCAGCGCCGGCGCTCCGGTGGCCAGGACATCCCACTGGGCCAGGCCAAAGCGCTCGTCGGCGCTGATGTTCTTCGTTGCGAAGCGCTCCGCGATCAGGCGTTGCTCGGCCGACAGGACATTGACGCACAGGCTGCCGGCCGCCTTGAAGGCCGCATTGTTCTGGCTGTTGCGGTTGATGCAGACAAGCAATGTGGGCGGCTCGTCGGTGACGCTGCACACGGCGCAGACCGTGCAGCCGACCCGGCCATCAGGACCGCTACCGGTGACAACGTTCACAGCGGCGCCAAGCTTGGCCATCGCCTCTCTGTAGCTCTGCTTGTCAACCATCTTGCGTTCCTCTTGGCCGATGCGCACTGAAGTCACGCGCCGGCGAGCTTGCGGTACTGCTGCGCAGGGTGGCTTTGCGGCAGCCGATCGCGGCCGAACAGCTTGGCGCGCAGCGAGCCGGGCGCGTATTGCGTCTTGTAGACGCCGCGCTCCTGCAACAGCGGGATGACGAGAGAGATGACATCGTCGAAACATTCCGGCACCACAGTGCGCGACAGGTTGAAACCGTCGACATCCGCCTCGGTGGTCCAGGCAACCAGCGCGTCCGCGACGCTCTGTGCCGACCCCACCAGCGGCTGCTGCCGGCTGCCCAGAACCATCTGCTCGAGCAGCTTGCGCTTGGTCCACTGCGGCCCGGCGCTGCGTGTCATGGCATCGACGTTGGACACGATCGCCTGGCTCTTGCCCGTCTCGATCGGCTCGTCCATGTCGTACTTCGCGAAGTCGATGCCCATCGAGGCCGCCGCGTGAACCAAAGCCGCCTCGGAGTTCACGTAGCTCCGGTACTCGGCGTATTTCTCCTGCGCTTCGCCATCCGTGCGACCGGTGATCACGGTGGCACCGACGAACACCTTGATGTCCGACCCGGCACGCCCGTTCTCGACGGCCAGGCTGCGGATGTCGTCGACGATCTTCCTGACGTCCGGCTTGCTCTGGCCATTGACGAAGACGCACTCCGCGTGGCTTGCGGCGAAACGCGAGCCGCGCGCCGACGAGCCGGCCTGGTAGAGCACCGGGGTGCGCTGCAGAGAAGGCTCGCTCAGGTGCATCGCATCGACCTTGTACTGGGGCCCTTCGTGGTGCACGACATGGACCTTGGCCGGGTCTGCGTAGAGGCCGCGCGCCCGGTCGCGCAGGACGGCGCCGTCTTCCCAGCTGCCTTCCCAGAGCTTGTAGACAAGCGACATGTACTCGTCGGCAAGGTCGTAGCGATCGTCGTGTGCCGTCTGGCCGGTGAGGCCAACCGCGCGCGCCGCGCTGTCGAGGTAGCCGGTCACGATGTTCCAGCCGATGCGGCCACCGGTGAGATGGTCCAGCGTCGACATGCGGCGGGCGAACAGATAGGGCGTTTCGTACGTGAGGTTGGCGGTCACCCCGAAGCCCAGGTGCCGGGTCGCGGCAGCCATCGCCGGAATCAGCAGGGTCGGATCGTTGACCGGAACCTGGACCGCGCCTCGCAGCGCTGCGTCGGCACTGCCACCCAACACGTCGTACACGCCGACGACGTCGGCGAAGAAGATGCCGTCGAACAGCCCTGCCTCGAGCTTGCGGGCGTAGTCCGTCCAGTAATGGATGTCGAGGTAGCGCATCGACTGGTCGCGCGGATGGGCCCACAGGCCCTGCTGGATGTGGCCGACGCAGTTCATGTCGAACGCGTTGAAGTGGATTTGACGGGTCATGGCAGCTTCCTTGCCAGTCCAGCATAATGGACGATCGACCACTTTGGAAGATATTTTCCCGATTCGATTCAATAGAGGCAAATGAGCGACAACCCCTCCGACGCCATCTCGGCCTCCCTCAAGAAGGAGCGCATTGCCCGCGGCTGGTCACTGGCCGACTTGTCCGAGCGCTCCGGCGTCTCCAAGGCCATGATCAGCAAGATCGAACGCAACGAAGCCAGCCCCACGGCAACCGTGCTGGGCAAATTGTCGGGAGCATTCGGTCTGGCCCTGTCGGCGCTGCTGGCGCTGGCCGAACGGCAGGGTGAGCGAATCAGTCGCCACGGGGCGCAGCCAGTCTGGCAGGACCCCGAAAGCGGTTACTTGCGTCGCATGCTTTCGCCTGCAGACCACGGGGTGCTTGAGCTGCTTGAGATTGAACTGCCCGCCAATGTGCGTGTGTCCTACCCAGCCACGGCTTTCGTGTTTCAGCACCAGCAGATCCTCGTCACCCATGGGACGCTCGTGTTTCAGGAGGGCGCCACTGCGCACCGTTTGGAAACGGGTGATTGCCTGCAGCTGGGCCCACCCGCGGATTGCAGCTTTTTCAATCCCGGCAAGCAAGCGTGCAGGTATCTTCTCGCGCTCGTGCGTCGCTAAGACTTCCTCCGCCTGGCGCTCTGCTTCGGGCCGGAAGCGGTCTTGGGCTCTCTCAGAACATCAGCCGTGCAAGGAGCAAGCCGACGGCCACCGTCACCGAGGTCGCGATCAGGCCCGGGACCATGAACGAGTGGTTGAGCACGTACTTGCCGATCTTGGTCGTGCCCGACAGGTCGAAATTGATCGCCGCGATCAGCGAACCGTATGTCGGAATGAAGAAGTAGCCGTTGACCGAGGGGAACATGGCGATCAGGAACTGCGGCGGGATGCCCAGGGCCATGCCCAGCGGCATCAGCGCCCGCGTGGTCGCGGCCTGGCTGTAGAGCAGCACCGAGGCGAAAAACAGACCGAACGCGAAGGTCCATGGCGCAGCCTGCGCCCAGCGGCCGATCGCGGGCACGATGACGTCCTTGTGGGCCGCGATGAAGCTGTCGCCCAGCCAGGCCAGGCCGAAGATGCCGATCACCGCCACCACGCCGGCGCGCAGTGTTGCCGTCTTTGGCACCTCGTCGACATCGACCCTGGCCGCCAGCAGCATCAGCGCGGCGACCGACATCATGACGATCTCGATCACCGTCGGCATCGCCAGAGCGCTCTTGTCACCAGGCAGGGTGCGCAGCGCCGGGAAGAAGCCGAACAGCACGACGAGCGCCACCCCGGCCAGGAAGATGAAGGCGGCGGTTTTCGCGCCAGGCTTCAGGGGCGGCCGCTGCTGCGAAGTCTTCGCTGCCGGAGCCTCGCCGGCCTGCAGCCGCGCCTGGTACTCGGGATCGTCGGCCAGATCCTTGCCCAGGAATGTCGAAACGATCGCCGCCACGATGACGCCGGTGAGGGACGCTGGCACGCAGACCATCAGGATCTGCGGCAGGCCCCATTGCGTGAGGCCCTTCTCGGCGAACAGGCCGACCATCGCAGCCGTGGCCGCAGCGACAGGGCTCGCGGTGACGGCCTGTTGCGAAGCGATCGTGGCGATGGCCATCGGCCGTTCGGGCCGGATACCGGACTGATGCGCGGTCTCGTAGATGACAGGTAGCAGCGGGTAGACGATGTGGCCCGTTCCCGCCAGGAAGGTGAAGCTCCAGGTCGTGAGAGGCGCGACGATCGTCACATACTTCGGATTGGCGCGGATGATGCGCTCGGCGATGCGAACGAGGAAGTCGATCCCGCCGGCGGCATCCATCACCGACGCGGCCATGATCACGGCCAGGATGATCAGCATCACGTCGATCGGCGCCGACGTGGGATGAACGCCGAACACCACCACCAGCACCAGCAGGCCCACGGCGCCCCACAGGCCCAGGCCCACACCCGAATAGCGCGCCCCCATCCAGATGGCCGCGAGCACGACGACGAACTGCAGGAGGATCGAAAGGGTCAATGCGATCTCCAGGGTTGGCCCGGCACGGGCGGATCACCACTGCTTCAACTGTAGCCGGATCAGGTTTTCGGCAAGGTCCGCCTCCCGATGCGCTGAAACGGCCAGCGTGACGCCGTACGCGAACGTACGTACTCTTGCTTGCCGCCATGCGAGTTCGCCCCGCAGCCCCAGCCGATGTGCCTTCCTTCTTCGAGATCCGGACCAGCGCACGTGAAAACGAAATGTCGATGGAGGAACTTGCCTCGCAAGGCGTCACGCCCCAAACCCTTCCCGCGCTGATGGACGAGCGCGCGCCTGGGTCGCCGAAAAGGACAGCAAGGTCATGGCCTTCGTGATCGCAAGCTCCCTGGAAGCCCGCATCGTGGCCATGTTCGTGCGTCCCGGCCATGAGCAACAAGGTTTGGGCCGTCAACTCATGCGCCAGGCCGAGGAGTGGCTTTTCTCCGAAGGGTGCGAGGAGATATGGCTGGTGACAGACGACGATGAACGCGTTCGCGCAAATGGTTTTTACCGGCACCTCGGTTGGCAGGAGGACGACCTGTTAGACGGACCCGTGCGGTTCATCAAGCGGGCACCGGGTGTTTAGCGCAGCGGGTACCTGTTCAACGAGCGGTCGACCCGCTTCATCCCTCGCTGATGAGCTGCGCCACCCTCTGCTCGAAAGCCGCCTCGTCCAGTGGCGCCGGCAGGAACGAGCGCATGCCGAAGGCCTCCATGCGCTCGACGATCCCGGCCTCGGCGCCGTCGTAGATCACCAGCGTGCGCAGGCCCGACCAGGCGAGCGAGGCACGAAGCTCCTGCGCGTAAGCGCGCCTTTGCGGATCGGGTTCGGTGATGTCCACCACCAGCAGCTGCAGGTGGTGTTCGCTCTGCAACGCCTGGGAGGCTGCCAATGGCGAGTCCACCACCAGCGGCACCTGCCCCAGCTGCTCCAGGCGTGCGCAGAGCACGCCGGCCATCGGCACGTTGGTTGAGATGATCAGGGCGGTCGCCTGACTGGCGCCCTGCGTTCCCACGCTCTCGCTGGACCCGAGCAACGCCGCAATGGGTGCGTCCACACCGGCCTTGCGCGCCAGCGTGGTCCACAACCGCAGTCCAAGGGATTCGAAGGCCTCGTCAGGCGTGGTCAGCCCGGAAATCACCCAGTTCGCCGCGTTGCTCTCAATGCTCCGCCAATGGCCAGGGATGGCTGCGGCCAGTGCATCGCCATCGCTGTTGCCGCGCAGCAGCTGGGACCGCATGGTGTCGGGAATTTCCAGCGCCTCCACCACGGGAAAGCGGCCGTGGTAGCCGGTGTGGTCGCAGTGCTTGCAGCCGACGGCGCGGGCACCCGGCGGCGCACCGGTGACCTGCTCAAACAGGGACTCGATCGGCCGCAAGGGCGCAGCGCAGGCGGTCTTGCAGTGCGGGCATAGCTGGCGCATGAGGCGCTGCGACACAACGCCCAGCAAGGTGTCGGCCAGGAGTTCCGGGGCCACGCCCAGGTCCACCAGACGGGGGATGGCGCGCACGGCGTCCTGGGTATGCAGCGTGCTGAACACCAGGTGGCCGGTAAGCGCTGCCTGCACTGCGATCTGCGCCGTCTCCGCATCGCGGATTTCTCCGATCAGCAGGACGTCGGGGTCCTGGCGCAGGATGGAACGCAGCGCGCGCTGGAATGTCACACCCGCAGCGTTGTTCACCTCGACCTGGGTCAGGCCGTCCAGTTCGTACTCGAGCGGTTCTTCCACGGTGATGATGCGGCGGGTGGTCTTGTTCAAGGCAGCCAGCAGCGAATACAGGGTGGAGGTCTTGCCGCTGCCCGTGGGACCGGTGATGAGCACCAGGCCGTTGGCATTGGACGCCAGCCGGCGCAGCGCCTCCAGCGCCCACGGAGCGAAGTTGGTGTGCTCGAGGTCGAAGGTGCGCGACTGGTCGAGGAGGCGCATCACCAGAGACTCCGCGCCGGAGGCCGGCAGCGTGGAGATGCGAAGGTCATAGCGACGGCGCTGGTACGTGAGACTGGCGCGCCCGTCCTGCGGGACCATGGCGTTGGTGGAGTCCATGCCGCCTTGCGCCTTGAGCAGGCGGATCACGGCGGCCATCACGGTCAGGCTGATGGAAGCCACGCGCACCAGGCGGCCGTCGATGCGCAGGCGCACCACGCCGGTCCCGGCCAGCGGATGGATGTGAATGTCGGAGGCGCGGCGCGCAATGGCCTGCCGTACCAGTGCGCGGCAAAAGCGCACCAGCTGCGCGTCGCCCGACAGGGTCTCGGCGCCTTCGTCATCCAGGTCGAGGATGCGCCCGTGCTGGGACGCCGCGCTGCGCGGGGTCGCGCCGTAGAGAGCGACGCGCGCTGCCTCGATGTCCTCGGGTGCGGCGATGCGGGCTTCGACCGTGCGGCCGCCGGCGGCAAAACGCAGCTCCTGCAGCGCCTGTGAGATGTCTGGCGTCGCCACGGCGACCACCAGCCGGCCGTCGTCCAGCGCCACCGGGGCCACGCCGTGGCGCCGCGCCATGGACTCGGGAAGAAGTTTGGCCAACGCGGGATCGGGAGCGCCGCGTGGCGCCAGGGCCAGGCCACTCGCGTCAGCGACCAGGGCGGCCAGATCCTGGGGCGTGATGCCCGCAAGCGACGCCACCAGCATCCAAGCCTCTGCCAGGTTGGGGGGCAACACAACGTCGGCGAGGGCGGGCCGCCCCGGGAAACGGGCCAGTGCCAGGCGGAGCAGCCAGGCGGGCAGCCCGGCTTCACCGGGCTCGGCGTGAAGAGACGGCTCAACCATGTCGGACGGTGAGCACGCGCCCATCCGGGCTGCGCAAATCAAGTTCGTATCCGCCTGCGGTACGCCGGTAGTCGATGCTGGGGCCGGTCTGCAGCGGCAGCGCCTCTTCAAGCCGTTCCGGGTAGCTTCCATGGACGCGCACATGCTCGGCCAGTGAGTCGGAAACCAGGTTCAGCATGGCATGGCGGCCCTGGTCCAACTGCTCGGGTGTGGGGGCCGGCGCACCGTCCACCGCTTGCCAGGCCAGAAAGGAAAGCGCCAGGATCGCCACGCTGCCCGCTGCACCGCGCAACAGAGGCGAAGACTGGCGCCGTTGCTGCAGTGCGTCGGCTCGCTCCTGCTTGTCGACAAGGGCGTCGTGCGCCTGCGCGGCCAGCGCATCGAGATCGGCGCGAGGAGCGTCACCTGAGAGGGGATCTTGTTGCATGGGGAATGTTCAGGGCTTTGCGATGCGGATTGTTGCGGTGGTGCCGTCCCAGCGGACCGCGGGCTGGGTGGGCCAGTAGTACACGACGCCGGTCACGTCGAACTGGCAGCCGGTGATCACCTCGCCGCGGCCGGCCTGTCCATTGAGTCCAGCCAGGCTGATGGTCGCCACGCCGCCCTGCAGGTTGCCAAGGTCGTTCCAGCCGCGCTGGCCCGGGGTGCCATTCCAGTCATTGAAATAGGTCGTCACCCGCATCTGCACCCCGGCGTTGCCGCCCAGCGGGTTACCGTCCGTTCCCAGCACCGTCACACGACCGCTGCACGTCCAGTTTCCGTTGCCTGTATCTAGGGCTGTGCCGCTCCAGCTGGTGCCGCCAGCGGGTGTACCGCCCGCGCCAGGTGTGGTGCTGGGCGTCGTGGGGGTGCTGGCGGGAGGTGTACTCCTGTCCGGCAAAGTTCCCGTGCCTGATACCGTCGTCACCGGGCCACGGTCCACCAGCGGAAACGCCAGCTGGGTCGGCGTGAGCCACAGCTTGTCGCCTGGCTGAAACGGCAGAACATGCGCCAACCCGTGCAGGCGGGCAGCGAGTCCATCGGCGCTTGCATCCGCCACCAGGCCATACCGGGCCTGGTCGCCCGACGAGGCGAAGAAGCCGGCCGGTGCCCGGATCAGCAACAAACGGATGCCACCCGGCTCGTTGAAGGCGGCGTCGGGCACGGTCTGCAGCCGCGGCGGCGCCTTCCCCACCTGGGCACCCTGCTGCAGGGCACGCTCGCCCAGCGCATCTTCCAGTTGCACCGTGGTGGAAATCTGGTCAATCTGCGTCAAGAGTTGGGAAAGCTGTGCTCGCTCCACGTACGCGCGGTACGCAGGCACCGCGACCAGCGACAGCGTTGCGACCACCGCCACGGCGAGGAGAACCTCTATCAGCGTGAAGCCGGTAGACCGCAGGAGGCGGCCTGGAGACACGGAGGATTTCATTTCGCTCCAGTATGCAACAAGAGCCCTTCACATCGCTACCGCAGTGGCCCGGCGAGCGCGGGGTCCGAGACCGACCCAAAGCGGACATTTTGAGGTGCGGTTTGCTCAATTCGCGCTACCCCTCATTTCAAAAGGTCTTGGCAATCGAGATCTTCCACCGCGCTCTGGATGCGTGCCAGCTGTGGCCACCACACATAGGGTGACATCTGCAATGTGAACCGGGAGATCGGCGTGCGCAGGTGAAGAAGTACAGCAAGCCGGTCGTCCTGCAGATCGCTAACAGGCAGGCGACGGGTACTTCCAAGAATTGCTCAGGCCGTCGTATTGAGACTGGACCTGGACGCGCATCTTGCAGCCGTTCTCATAGGACACCACGCAGTTCCCATTCACGCACTGGGAGCTGCAGCGGATGGAGGCCGTCTGAGGGCGGCAGTTCTTGGGCTGCGGCTCTGCCTTGGCAACGGGGGTGGGCTTTGCCGCAGCGCGGGGCTCGGCCTTGACTATGGGGGCAGGCTTTGACGCAGCGCGGGGCTCGATCTTGCCGTCGATGGCGCCCTCCCATCTCACCTGGCACCTGCGGCCGGAGCCATTTTCACAAGATCGGACGGCCTCGCGTGAAGTTTCGCCCAAGTTGTCGCCCTGGTGGAACAGGCGGAGCTTCACGTCGCCGTTTGCATCCTCCTCCGATCTAGCGAGCGCATAAAAGCCAGGCTTGGCGAGCCTAAAATTCACTTCGCAGCCTTCGCCGCAAGTATTCAACGCGTTCTGCTCGGCGTCGGCGAGACTCACTTCGCTGCGGCCGAAACCCACATTGGACGGACTCACGGCACGAGCCACTGCCTTGGTGGAACTCAGCTTGCAGTTGATGTTCTCAAGCCGGGCATTGCAGAACTCCAGCGCCTTCCTGTTCGCCTCCTCTTGGGTGCGCTCGTGGGCCCAACTCCCTTTATCTTTGTGGTCGCCGGTGCCCCAGGCTATGGCGGAATATTGCGCGTGAGCGAGGCTCGGAAGCGCGAAAAACGGCGCCAGACAAAGCAGACGCCAGGATGTTTTGAGATTTGCCATGAAGTTCCCTCTTTGATGTCGTCTGGCCGATGCCGGGGAAGGTCCACAGCAACAATTCCGTCTCATGACGCCGCCAGCGAATCAATTGCCTCAGCACAGGGTTCGGCCTATTCCTGGCCCGGTGCATCAGCTGTTGTTTGCGAATATTCTATCGGCCCGCCGCGGTGTCCTTGGAGCTCGCTGCCACGTGAGTGACAGCGAGAGAACGCAAGAAAGCCGGGTTGCACTGGGCGTGCGATCACAGCGGATTTGCGGACGCGATCAGGGCGCGGGCTGGCACGCCGATCATTCATCTTGGCATTGTGTTGCCGGACCCCATGATCAAGCTCTTGGGCGAGCGAGGCACCAGCGCCAAAGCATTGCCGCCCATCCTGACCCGGCGGCGGGGCCTTGGCACGAAGGTCGGCAAGCAACGTCCGCCTTCCCTTCGCGTCCTCGCCACGCTGTGCGGGCCACCTGAGAGCACTGAACAGCGCGAGTCCAGGCGCCTCACCGGACGCCTTAGTCCTCGCAGTCCTTCACGACATTCACAATGTTCCTGCTGAAGCGGTCAAGTTTTTCCAGTTCGGCCAGACTTTTGGACGTCGCAACCTGGCGCAGCTTTGGGACGTCGTCCGTAATGTCGTTGGCGCGTTCGCGCAGTCTGCTCAACTGGCGGTTGATGTGCTTCTCCAACTGCTGCTTGGTCTTGCCCGTGGCCTGGTCGCGAATCTCGACGAGATCTTTGAGGGCCCAGGCTTGCGCCGTCATGGCGGCGCCTCGTTGGAGCGCGCTAATCGCATTAGCGCCGCCGTCGATGCTGAAGAGATGAATTTTCTGATTGTAGGTGGCGTCTATGATCAGGTAGTTAAGCAAGAGTTTCGCGGTGAGTTCGATTTCATCCATGTCCGATGCGATGGCCTTCGCCAGTTTTTGCGTCACGGCGCCACCGCAGCTCCATTCGGCATGCGCGCTCGGGTGTGAGAACGCGGCCACGCACGCGAGCATGGAAACCAACAGGTGCTTCTTCATCTTCTTCTCCGTTGTTAATATATTTTGTGAATGCTTCTAGGTAGCTCGAGTGCAGCGGCAGGGGCCGGCCGCCGCGCAGGCCCCGGCAGCGGCACTGACAGCCCCAGCTACGTCTGTTCTGGCGAGTAGTACAGGGTGGTGCCGCAAGTGCGGCAGATGTGCGCGCGCAGGTACGTCCCGTTCAAGAGCCGCTCGGTCACGATGGTGCTACCGCCGCAGCTGTTGCACTGGACCCGGCCGTTCGTCACGAGGCTGGGGTTCTCCGCCTTGTACCAGGCGAAGTCCTGCTTGCGCTTCTTTCTCCGCCGCACAATGACGGCGGAGATGATGCTGACCGCGCACACGAAGTTGAACACGAGGGCCAGCAGGAAGAGATGATCCGATCCCATTTTTGCTTTCCGTTCTTCTCTAGCAGGCAGGTGACGGGTACTTCCACTGGTTGGTGAAAGGGTCATATTCGGCCTGGACAACGACGCGCAGCTTGCAGCCGTTCTCATAGGCCACCACGCAGCTCCCATTGACGCACTGGGAGCTGCAACGGATGGAGGCCGTCTGAGGGCGGCAGTTCTTGGGCTGGGGCTCGGCCTTGGCAACGGGTTGAGCTTTGGGCGCCGGCGCGACATCCTGCTGTCCGGGGATGACCCCAGTCCAGAAGAGTGCGCACTTCTGGCCGGCTTTCTCGCACCCGGCGATAGCGTCGTTCTCGCTCTCGTTCATGTTGTCGTACTGGTGCGCCGCGTAGAACCTGCCAACCCCGTTGTTCGGCTCCGCAGTTCTCGCGACCGAAAAGAAACCAGGCTTCGTGAGCCTGAAATTCACTTTGCAGTCCTTGTCCCCGCAATGCTTCAGTGCAAGTTTCTCAGCTTCAGCTAAGCTGATGCCACTGCGACCCCAGCCTGTGTGGGCGTCGCTTACAGCACGGGCCAGTGCTTTTGTCACCTGCAGTTTGCAATCCTTCTTTACGGTTTTCGCATTGCAAACATCCAACGCCATTTTGTTGGCTTCCTTCTGGGTCGAATGAGTGGCCCACGCTGCAGCATCGGTGCCGTAAGCCACGGCGGAGGCCATTGCGCTCGCGAGGGTCGGAAGCGCGAAAAACGGCGCCAGACAAAGCAGACGCCAGGATGTTTTGAGATTTGCCATGAAGTTCCCTCTTTGATGTCGTCTGGCCGATGCCGGGGAAGGTCCACAGCAACAATTCCGTCTCATGACGCCGCCAGCGAATCAATTGCCTCAGCACAGGGTTCGGCCTATTCCTGGCCCGGTGCATCAGCTGTTGTTTGCGAATATTCTATCGGCCCGCCGCGGTGTACTTGGAGCTCGCTGCCATGTGAGTGACACCGCTTGAACGCAAGATGACCGGGTTGCACTCCACTCCTTCTCTGGCATCAGTTCAGGCGCCGTTTCTTCTCGATGTTCACGACCGCGGCCAGTACCGCGGCCTCCAGGAACCCCGGCGTCTTAAGCCTAATGACAATCTTGTAGTCCGTCTGGGGATGGGGCGCCTGTAGCCCGTCGGCGTCCTCACTTAGCCGCTCCACTGCTGTTATGAACTCATCGCAGTCGAGGTCGCTCAGGTCCTGTCCGGTGGCTTGGCGCACCAGCTCGACGGAGGCTTTCAAGGGACTTCTTCGCATCTGATTTCTTCCAGGTGGCTTGCATGTGATACAGGACTCACTGTAGGCGCCGAGGTCACCAGCAGCGGATGGGTTTCTCAGCGCCGTTCCAGGCACAGGCGGTGTTCGTCTGCACATTCATGTCTTGCTCTCCGTTCGTTGTTGCGATGGGCTGGACTGTAGGAACGGCGGATCGCCATGGCGGCCTGCTTGCGACGAATACCCGGCAACACGCGACGAAGCCGGCGCTTGGGCGATGAATGGAATAGCGTCGACACATCCATCGGAGGAGGCAGGGGCGCAGACGAGTTAGTTCGTCATCCTCGCGCGGGCGGGACAAGATGACATTTTATTTCTACGCTCTCCCAATACGTTTGTCTGTGCCAACCCGGGATTCGTCGCCAAAGTAAAGCGGCCCGTCGCATCGTCCGCACCGCCGCCGTCCGGCCCCGGAATACTGCAAATATCAACCAACGAGGAGTCATCGAATGAAACGCATCATTACCGCCCTGTTCGCAGCGCTTGCCCTGTTCGCATCTGCCAGCACTTTGGCTGCACGCAATGCAGCGCCCATGGGTTTCGAAATAGGCGTCGCAACCATCGAACAGGTCAAGGCGAGCATCGGCAGCAAGACCGCACTTCAGGACGGCGGCATCAACGCCTACAGCGACGGGCACATGCTCAAAGGCGAAGGCAAAGGCCTCGATGTGGCCGGCCTGCAACGCATTTTGTTCATCTTCGATTCGAAGGGCGTGCTTTCCGCGGTGCGGATGACGCTGGCCAAGGACGGCTTCCGCACGATGGCCGGCCAGCTGCGCGGGAAGTACAAGGTGAACGCGCAACAGCTTCCGTTCGTCGGGGACGCGTGGGTACACTACTACGCTGGCGAGTCGCTCATTGAGCTCGATGCACCTCACCTTAGTTTCGAAATGAGCCTGACCTACTTGTCGAAGACCTTCCAGCACGAATTCCACAAGCGCCGCGCCGCGGAGCGAGCCGCCGAGGCGAAGGAACAGGCCGCCAAACTCTGACGCACGCCGGCCTGGACACCCAGGCCGCACAGTCCTGCCCGGTCCGTGCCGGGCGGTTTCACTCGTTCGCGCACCCCCGACTACTACCCATGCCCACCGCCCTCATTGCCGACGACGAACCTTTCATGCGCGCCGCGCTGCGCGACCAACTGGCGGCGCTCTGGCCCGAACTGCAGATCGTGTCGGAGGCCGAAGACGGCCCCGGCGCATTGCGCGCTATCGAAGCGCTGCAGCCGGACATCGCGTTCCTGGACATTCAGATGCCCGGCCTCACCGGCCTTCAGGTCGCGCAATCCATCAGCACCCGATCGTGCGTCGTGTTCGTGACCGCCCACGACGCTCATGCACTGGAAGCCTTCGAGGCCAATGCCGTCGACTATGTGCTGAAACCCCTCGATACCGTTCGCGTCGCGAAGCTCGTGACCAAGCTGCAGCGCAGCCTCGAGACCATGCCTGCCGTATCGCTGGCGCAGGTGATGGCGGCTCTGCAGCGGGAGCAGCCCCCGGCGCAGGCCTCTGGCCCCGAATGGCTGCAAGTGGGCCAGGGCACGCAGGTGCGCATGGTCCACGTGGACGACGTGATGTTCTTCAAGTCCGACAACAAGTACACGCGGGTGGTTGCCGGGGATTGCGACGGTGTCATTCGTTTGTCCTTAAAAGACCTGCTCGATGGGCTAGATGGCCGGGTATTTGTGCAGATCAGCCGCAGCGCTGTGGTCAACCGTCGCTTCATACGGGCGGTACGTCGTGTTGACGACGCGATGGAGCTAGAGATCAAGGGCCAGTCCGAGAAGTTGCCGGTCTCGGCACCAAACCACCATCTTTTCCGCGCAATGTGAGGAGCAACACCATGACACCCCGTCACGGCATTGCTTTGCCGACCTTGCTGGTACTTCTCACGGTCGCTTGCGGGCTCGCAGCGGTGGAGTGGTCGCTTTCCACTTCGGCAACGCCCGGCCCGCTCACCGGCGTCGCGCTGTGCGCGTTGATCGGGGCCGCAGGTTGGACGCTTCAACAGTCTCCGAACCCCGCTCTCACGGCCTGGGCCTCCGCATTGGAATCCGTGGGGCAACTCGCGCTTGGCGTCGCGATGGTGGTCGTCTTCGCGGTCGCACTGGCCCTATGGCTTCCTGCCGGACTGGTGATGCGCCTGATGCGCGACGATGTGGCGACGGACGCGATCGTGTTCGCGCTGTTGGGACTGGGACTGTTCGTGGCGGTGCGCGCCGGCATCCAATACGCGCGCCAGCGCCTGCGCGCTGAGCAGGCCCGCGCTGAAATTGCCGAACGCGATCGCGAATTGGCCCGGTCAGAACTGATGATGCTGCGCGCGCAGGTGGAGCCGCATTTCCTGTGGAACACGCTGGGCAACGTGCAGTACCTGATCCTCAAGCAGCCACAGCAGGCCCACGACATGGTGGGCCACCTAATCTCCTACCTGCGCGCCTCGCTGGCGGACATGCGCAGTGAGAGCACCACACTGGGTTCGGAGGCTGACTCGGTGGGCGCCTATCTCGCGCTGATGGTCTACCGAATGGGTTCGCGCCTCGACGTAACGGTGGAGATCGATGAGGCCTGTCGCGTGCGACCCTTCCCACCGCTCCTGCTGCAGACTCTGGTAGAAAACGGAGTCAAGCACGGACTGGAACCCAAGGTCGGGTCTGCCCGCCTCACCGTCCGTGTAGCCTCGAAGGGTCAAACAGGCTTGGTAGTCGAAGTGATCGACAACGGCGTCGGCCTGCAGCCGAACCCGCGCACGCGCGGCACAGGACTGGGCCTGCGCAGCGTACGCGAGCGCCTGCAGGCGCAGTATGGCGCTCGCGCGAGTCTTTCAATCTCAGGAAATGCGGACGGTGGCGTAACCGCCCGTATCGAAATCTCCGAATGAACAGAACCATTTCCCGCAAAGCCCCCTGGGTGTTCTTGAGTGCAGCCCTTCTGGGCGCGGCCGCGCAAGCCCAAGTCCCTTCGATCCTGAAGCAGTTGCTGCCAGGCGAACTGTCATTCCCGCCGATATTCCCGCCGATACCCGGAATCTCGCGACAGATGCCGCGTGCCATGCCGGGCCTCGCCTGGATGAACGACCTGAAGGCCGGCGATGACAACAGAGCCGCCGGGCGCAATGCTGAGGCCGCAGCCGCCTATGAGCGGGCCCTGCAAGACATCGCCGGCGTGCCCCAGTTGGCCGGAAGCGAAGTGCTGATGCTACCTTCGTACGGGGCGGTGCTGCTGAAGCTGCAGCGCTTCGACGAAGCCGAACGCGCGCTGCTGCGGGCGATGGCGCTCGAAACGGAGCAGGTGGCCGCCGCACGCGGCAACGCCTCGATCCACTCGGCGATGCTGGCTTTACACAGTGCGCGGCAGTTGGCATCCGAAGGGGCGCGGCAGTTGAACCGCTCGCTCATTCTTGAAGGCCCGAACGGCGACCCGCGTCCGGCCGACGTCCTGTCCATGCCGCAGCCCGAGCCGCGGCAAACCATCGCGCTACTGTCACAGGTCTACACACAGCGCGGCACCCCCGCAGACCGCGACAAACTGCTGCAACTGTTCCGGGACGTCTTCCCGCGCTTCCTGGCCCGCATAGCACAGGAGCGGGATCGCGGCGCCGCGCTGGCCGCTATCGAAGGTGAGTCGGTGTCCCTGCACCTGGCCGTAGCGCTGGCGCGCGCGGGCTTGCGAGAGGAGGCCAATGAACTGTTCGGGAAAGCGATGGAGTTCAATGGCGCGCGCCTAAGCGCAATCGGTGGCCAGTCCACATTATTAGATGTTCAGATCGGCGGCTTCCAGCGCCGGCGCATGATCACCGCGGCTTACGCCAGCCACGTGATGTCTGGTCCGGCAAATGCCGCCGACACCGAAGCAGTGCTGGCCGCCCTCACAAGCGGCAAGGGCCTTGCCTCGCGCTACGCCAACCGCCGCCGTACCTTGCTGAATACGCTGCCCGACCGGACCGTCGAAACCGCGCGTGACAAACTGCGCGCGTTGGAAGAGAGCTTACGCGCGCTGCCGATCACGGGCGAAGCAGCGATCCACGCCCATGTGGAGTGGCTCAATGCCTACGATGCGGCCCTGCGTCCGGCAATGCAAGCCCTGACTTCGGGGGGGCTGACCAGCGTATTCGCCGATGGCCGGGCCATTCTGGCCGGCGTGCGCAAGCAGCTGGGCCAGTCCGATGCGGTGATCGGCTTCCAGGTTCACGAGCCCACCGACCTGGCGACTCTGAAGCCCAAGCCCGCGCGCTACCTGCGCTATATCATCACTCCTCAGTTCATGGATGTGGAAGACGTGGGCGACAAGCAGACGATCGACCGGCTGCTGCGTACCTGGCGGGCCGATGTCGACCGGCCCGGCCTGCCGCCGACGGGCGTCGCGCTGTCCAAGGCCTTGCTTGCCAACCTACGTCCTGAGGTCACCAACGCGCAGCGCTGGACCCTTGACCCGGATGGCGCGCTGGCCCTGCTGCCCTTCGAGGCGCTGCCACTTGGCAATGGCGTTGTACTGGACAGCCATCTCGTGCGCTATGCAAGCTCGCTGGCCACCTTGGTTGAAGGCGGCGCGACCGTGCCCGTAGCAGGGCAATCAAATGCGATCGTACTCGCCGATCCGCAATACGCCTCGGCAGAACAGATCCTCTCGGCGGCGGGCAACGTCGGCCTGCGTTCCGTCGATCGCCGCGTGTCCAACTTGCAGCTCAAGCCCTTGCCAGATACCCGCATCGAGGCTCAGGCCGTAGCCGACGCCATGAAGAGACTGGGTGCGATACCACAGGTCCTACTGGGCGCGCAGGCCACGCCGACTGCGCTTCGAAGCGTCAACGCCCCGCGCTTTGTGCACGTTGCCAGCCACGGGCTGTTCCTGATGCCAGATATAGATCCGGACGACCCAGCGCGCTTCCGAATCGCGGTGGTGCTGCCCGGCATGCTAACCGGCCTGGCGCTGACTCCGGATGCGAGCGGATCGATGTTGTGGGCCGCCGACCTGGCGCAGATGAACCTGCGCGGCACCTCGCTTGTTGTGCTGTCCGCCTGTGACACGGGCAACGGCCTGATTGACGCCGGCGAAGGGCTCACCAGCTTACGCCGCGCAGCCGAGGAGGCTGGGGCCAGCGCCACGTTGACTTCACTGTGGCCGGTGTCCAGCCGCCGCACGACAGAGTTGATGACTGACTTGTACCAGGGCCTAGCCGCGGGTGAAGGCAAGGCCGGGGCGCTGCGCAACGCCAAGCTCAAGGCCCGCGCACGGGGAGCCTCGGTGCGTGACTGGTCCGGTTTCCTGCTGGCGGGGAACGACCAGTGACGCGCGCACTGCTGCCCTGGGGTGTCGCTGCGATACTGGGGCTAGCTGTGGCCGACGCACGCAGCACGTCGGTGGACGAACAGGACATCCAACAACTGCTTCGCCTAACTGCGATCGGAAGCGCACTAGGCTCGGCCGCGCCGCTGGATCAGTTGCTGTGCATGGATGACGCTCAGGGGCGGCGACCACTGCCCCCTGCCGGATCCGTCGGGGCGCAGCTTTCCGAGGAAAGGCTGCGACGCGGTTTCGAACTATGCCGGCTGCAAGCAAGCCAACCATCCACAACCTACATCACCCGGCTGGTCGGCGAGCTTCGCACCGAGTTCCTCTCCCGCTTGGCGAAGCTGATCCCCGTGCACGCCGCGCTCGTGAAATGCCGTGATGTGAAGCAGCCGCCGCACGCCTTGTCCGAATGCATCGCACGTACCCTGGGGCGACCGCCGAGCGAAGAAGAGGTCGCTACGTTCTCGCAAGGATCACCCTAGTCGCAATCATCGCCCGCCACACTACTTCGTCGCGGTCGACGCGGGTTCGGCGAATCGAGGTCCTGCGAGTGAATGTTCATCGGGTTGCGTTCCTTGAGTAAGACGGGCGATTCGCAGTCCCGCAAACTCAACTCAGACGAACAAATTCAATCTATTGGGCCCCACACCTAGCGAGCCCGCGCCAGCGGTCCCAACGGGCGCCCTAGCCACCATCCCACCGACTCCGCTGCGGCCCAGGCGCCCAGCAGGCTTCCGCCGATCCAGGCGAGGGGGCCCACATGGCGCACCGCGAATGCGGCGTACACGCCAGCGGCAAGCAGCAGCACGGCACCACCGAAAGTGCGTGCGACCGCGCGCGAGAACGACGTCAGCCGATCCGCCGCGTTCAGAGAGCGCGCGATCGTGACTACGGACACCGATCCGGCGACATCGGCATGAAGTGCTTGGTGATCGAGCGTGACGCGACGGGTGCGCCAGCACCAGGCCAACCCAGCCCAGCGTGAACGAGGGGCTTGCGAGCGCGACACCGCGGCCTGAAGCAGCGCTTCGAGGACTTCGTTCTGGCGGAAGATCTCCCACGAAAGGCGGGCCCGCAGGATTACCCAGGGCGCGGACCAGCGCAGTTGCGTGGCAGTCGATTCCGCGCGATCGATGTCGTCCTTCAACAAGCGATCGAGGAACGCTTCCGCGAGCTGCAGGCGCGGCCGAAATCCCACCACAAAGACCTCTTCCCGGATGTCGTCAACGCTCATGGCGATGCTGGCGGTAGGAATGTTGAAGTGGAAGCGGCGAAGCGCCCTGCTCTCCTGTACAAGCGGCCCCTCATTGCGCTCGATGCGGCCGAGCCCGTCGGCAGCGAGCTGCTCCAGCGCGATGGTGCCGCCGAAGATGCGCGCGAAGGCCGGATGCGCCCAATCGGCGGAGATGCGACGCTTCTCCGCGATGCATGCTTTGGCGACCGAAGACCGCGTTTGCCAGCCGGAGGCCTCGCACGCGCTGCAGTCGACGTCGCCGGAGCCGCCGCAGGACGAGCAGGTAATGCTCCCCATGAAGCAGTGCCCGCAGCTCACAGAGTGCCAGGTGGTATGGCCCTTGTCGTCCGTTGTGGACTCCGTGCGCGATCCCGTTCCGGCGCAGAAGCCGCAACTTTCCTGGCCCGAACCAGCGCAGTAGCCGCAGCGCACCTTTCCGTCGCCGTCGCACGAAGCGCATGGATGCGACCAGCGAATGTCTTTCCCGCGGATTCCCAGGTAACGGCCGTCCTGTACCTCGCGATACGGCGCCCGGCCCGCCGCATTGCGCAACGCCGCCGAGGTCGCCGTGTCGTGCAGAATCCTCTCAACCTCCCCATCTTGTGCTTCGGACGCCTCAGACTCGCCGCCCACCACCTGGACGTCCTCGCCCTCGGTGCATCGGCCCGCAAGCGTTCGATACGTCACGGGTATGCGCACTGTCGACTCGATGTCCACAGTGAAGGGCTGAAGCTGCACGACCGCTGGCACTGCGCGCAGGCCCAAAGCCGCGCCATGGCGAGTGCTCAGCTCGATGCGGCGCGCGGCGGTATCGCACGCCTCGGCGGCGTAAGCCGCCCGGCTCCAGCGCTGGTCGTCTGCAGTCCCCACGGTGGCCGCGATGACGAGGCTCAGAACACACCCTTGCTGCGTTCAGCCTGAGACTTTGTCTTGAGGTCCTCGTGAGCTTTGGTCGCCGCTTCGGCGGCGGCCAGCAGCTTGCGATTCACGTACGACAGGTACACCTCCCCGAAAAACTCTTTGCGGTACACCAACTGCGTATCGCGATCAAAGTTCCAGGCGTAGCTGCCATCGGAGACGTACTGACCGGCGAAGTCGTTGGACTGCTGAAAGCCCAATCTGTCCTTTCGTTGGGGCTGCCCGTATTTCTGCACCAGCATTTTCCGCAAAGTCTCGTCGGTCTTGTACGGATGCTTGCCGAAGAAATACTGCGCCACGACGACCCGGGATTTCGCCGAGGTGAGTTCTAGGGTCTGCGCGCCGGGCAGTCCCAGGCGCGTGGCGTTGAGAGTGGCCACCGCACCCGTCGTGGACGTCGGCTCGGCGCCCGCGGCAATAGCCGCTGAGCGCACCTGATCCGCCGGCGCATCGACCAGCTTTAGGCCGAACAACTCGAGTTCGGCGGCGCCGGACGAAGCGGCGAGCGTCACGAGGACAATGGCAGCGAGGAGAGATTTCTTGTATTTCATTTTGTTGGTTCGGTCAGAGCCGGTCCTTGATGGTGCGCAATTGGTCCAGCGTGAGGCCATCCGCGCCCGCGTCGGCGGGCTCTTCAGGGGACTTGGCACGCTCCGGCACCGCAACCTCCGTCCTTCCGACCCGCGCGTTCACGGAAGCCGGCGCCGAGGAGGCCAGCGAAGCGTGGCTGCCGGCAGCCCAACTCCCCTTTTCGTGCTTCATTTCCCCCCGCGCGCGGTCAAAACGCTCGGGCTTAGCGCGATGCTCCTGCTCCGCGCCTTCAGTCTGTCGGCCCACAAAGAGGATGAAGACGACGAAAGCCGCGATGGTCAAGGCTGCAGGCGCGATCACCATGCGGGCGCCGGCACTCAGTTGCACAAGCCGGTCCGGCGCGGCTTGGCTGAAGCCGAGGCACACGCGTTGCGCCTTGGGCGGCTTCCAGTCCAACAATGTCTGGATCACCTCGCGCGCCGCGCTCACGAACCGGCCCTTGGAACGTACTTCCGCGAAGGCTTCGTGGGCCACGCTGTTGCGCGCGCCGATGATCACACCCATCTTGTCGTCGAGGTCAGCGGGGAAGAGATGCTTCACCTCGCGCCAGCGGCTTCCGAGACCCTTGCTTTGCGCGCCGCAGCGCACGCCGATCAATTCTTCAATCAAGGCGCCCGCCGTCATCACGCCAGCCAAGTCGGGCTCGATCTTGGTGATGAAGGCGCGCGCGCGGTCTTCCAGAAGCTCTGCTTGGCCGGTGGTCATATGCGGTGGGCTGATCGGGTGAGAGGAAGCGCAGGGTCCGGGATTGGGCGAGTTGCGGCTCATGGCACGAGATGGTCGGGAACGGCGGCGGCGATGGCCAGGCTGCACGCGCTGACGGCTGAGCGCGGAGCCCTCATCTTGGTCATGCCGCCCACCCGTACCTCGATACGTTCAGGGCAGTTGGCCGTTCCAGCGGCGAATGTACTCTTCAAGAAGAGACCGCCTCATAAGCGCGCAAGTCCCGGCTGCGCTTTCCTCTTGGCGACTCTCGACGCGACCCGCCTAGTTGCAGATCCTCCGCTCGTGCCGTATTTCGTCATACCGCGTCGCAATATTGCGGCAGTTGACCGGGCCATAGTTGTTGTAGTCACAGACGTTTTCCATGAATGGTCGTTGCTCGATGTCGGTGACGATCTTGCAGTTCCGCTGCCCCGTTGCTTCACGGGATGGCCGGCGAATGGCTTCCTCCTTAGCGCGCGCAGCCTCCTCCATCGCGCGTGCTACAGCAGCCGCTTTCGCTAAAAGATAGCCTTTGTTGCTGGTGACGGTGAGAGTGAAAGGGGGTGCAACTTGCCCTAGGCGAACCATGACGGACTTCGGTAGGCATCGTCCTTCGAATCCATTGGTCGTCACGTTGCCGCAAGTGATAGTTAAGGTCGTGTTGGCCAGGAGGTCGGACCTCCTGGCTTCGATCCGATGGTGCAAGTCCTTAAGGGCCTGGACGTGAGATGCGCCATTGCGAAGATCCACATCGGTAACGACGTCGAAGGCGTAGCTTCCACTGATATTCAGCGGCGCCGTAACCTTTACGTTGTCGAGGACGAGCTTCCTGGGATCCGCGACCTTAATCGTCGGTGCAGCGGTGACCTTGGCAGCGTTCACTACAGTCTCTACGTCGCGACGTGCCGCAGACAGGAGCTTCAGTTCTGCCAGGTAGTTCTGCAAACCTTCGTAAGCGCCGGACTGCTGCAATGCCCGGTTCATGGTGTCCGTGTCGATCTGCCGTTTGGTGCCAGCTGCCAGTCCCAATGTCACGACGCCGGCGACCGCGTTCTTCCCGACGGTGCTGATCACATCGATTCTGGTGAATGCACTCTGACCGCAGCCGCCGTAGTCGGCCGCGTCCTGCTTCTTACCCGATATCGCGACCAGCAATTCGCTGCAGTCGAACCAGATCAGTTCGCCTTTTTCGTTGAACTGTGAATAGGTCTTGACGTAAGCAGGCTCGAAACGACGACCCGATGCGTCTATCGCGACGATCTCCTGGTTTTCGCTTTCGCGCACCGGGCGCTTCTGGGTGAGCGTTTGAAGGCGCCAGCCATCGCCCGTGCGTTCGATGACTGCAAATGCAGACTCACTGAAGTCTTTGAAGAAGCCGATTGAAAGTGACGCGGCGGAATCCTGCACCCCAGCCTTGACAGTCGTATTCGTGGTGCCGCAGCCGGCGACAAGTGCGGCCGCACACAGGGCGTACACGATTGATTTGGAAGATAACACTTCTATTCCTATTTGCTGGCCGCGGTCGCTTCGCCTTGCTGCAGAGGCTCATTGATCGGTCCGTAGATGCAGCTGACCCCGCCTCGCGTCAACGCCACCTGATAACGCAGGTCGCAGTTCACCGCCGCGAATATCACCGGCAGTTGCTCGTTGCCGAAGGTTTCGGGTAAGAACACGATCTTCTGACCCGGCTTGCACGCCTTCGCCACGGCATCTAGGCGCCATGCATTGACCTCGCAGAGCTTGCCCTGCTCCGGTTGCTGCACAACGGGAGAGGTCGCGGAACCACCGCAAGCGGCCAAGAGCAAGCTGGCCAGGACGGCCAGCAGGCGGCTGCGCGAAGCAGCAGTGAAACAGTGGAAATGCTGGTTCATATTCAGGTTTCTACTTCTACCTTTTGAGGGAGACCACAGGATGCGGGCAGGCGTCCGCCGACACACGCAAGCTTACGTATGTGCGAGAGCGCAACGGCGGATACTTGGTATGCGCGGCTTCGGCCGCGGCCGTCAGTCAGACGGGAAGCTGTATGGTCTTCAGACGGAATTCGGCGCGTGACGACAACTTGTCTCCTCTTCTTCTTTTATGATTTGCATCCTAGTGGATGCCTCTTGATACGCCATGTTTCCAACGCGAAGCGGGCCGGATGTTGCCAGATGTTTCTTACGTTTCGCTGAATATGAAAAGGCTGTCTCGCTTGCTATGGGCGCCAAAGATATTGCCACGGTCAGCTACGGCGCGGATTGGTGCCCCCGACGCTTCAACGGCGGATTTCGTGACTACAGGTCTTTGGACATTCAACTTGCGGGATGCTCAGGCAGGTCAAGCGCATGGGTATTCCAAAGTGAGTCCACCTCGGGTGATGTCCGCTGATTCCCGCGCGCCTTCACCAGACGCATCTCCGAGTTCGTAAGGCATCATTTGTTCCCCTTCTGGAAGCCAAACGAACGAGGCTGACTCAACTCACAGAGGCTCGAGAGCCAAGCCTGTGGCGGATGCTGGATGAGCTCGTAGCCACAATCCCGCGTCTTTGTGGAGGCATGAAGCCTCCAGTACAGCTGCCGTAACCGCTTGGAGAATCTATCTATGACGCTTCAAATCGGCAGTATGGATATGGAAGTGTGCATGCGGGCTGCGCGGCTATTCCTCAGCTTGCGTGCCCCGTACAGTCACTTGAATTAGGTGGTTTCGGAACGTCCGCTTCTGGCCTATTTTGTTGAAAAACTCGCTCAACTTACTGAACACATGTTTTTGGGGGTCATCGACCCCTTACCCGTCTCACGACCGCGTCTCCTAGCCCGTTCTACGAGGTCGGTTTTGACGGCGACACGCCGCATCACGCGAAGATCGAGTTTTTCAACAGAATCGGCCGGGAGCGGACCTGAGACTTGGAGCCCGACATCCCAGGAGTCAGAAGGCCCCCATCCCCGCACTGTGAGATGGGTGGCCCGCATTTCTTACTTAGCGTACACGCCGCTGCATGCACCGCCGGAGGCGAGTTCGAGCTTCGCGATAGCGGGCTTGGCCTCGGCTTCGGGAATGACTTCCAGATCCGCGCCGCCCTTCACCAGTCCCATCTTCATGAACTGGCGGTAGAAGTAGTTCTTGCCGGCATCAAGCATGATCGACAGATCGTTCGGCGAGAACTCAGATTCGGTGGACAACGTGTGCTTGCCCGGCGTCGTCTCGGTGTAGAAAAACACGTCTGAGGCGGACTCGCCGACGCACTTGCCGTCGATCCAGACGTCCTTCTTGAGCGCTTTGCCCACGAAGCTGTCGCGGTAAACGTAGACGCCCGCCATGCCAGCCGTAGGAGCGGCGAATTGCTTCGCCTTGTTGGATGCCTCCTTCGATTCCATCTTCACCGAGGCGCATCCGGCCAACAATGCAACGGTCATCATGCCCAATGCGATCTTCTTCATGGAATCCCTCCTGATTTTTTGGAGGGCACATGGTACCCGACAGGCTTCACTTTTCTGACTCCGGCTACAGGCATGCGCGTTCACACGAAGGCCGCGAACTTCGAAGCAACTCCATCATCTTGCTAGAGCCAGACTGGATGGGTTGTACCAACCTGAAGGCCGCTTCCGGCCGAGGTTGTGTGAAAACCCCCTGACTCTTAGACTGCGGCAACTCGTACCGGAGGCGCTGTGGCTCGATACGTTG